>NZ_RHON01000001.1 GCF_003946505.1 Companilactobacillus mishanensis
CGTAAACTCAACGTTTACAGCCCTTTTATAAAAATGAAAATGTTATAAAATAGTTAAAATATCACCCGTATGGGAATCGAACCCATAACTCCACCTTGAGAGGGTGGCGTCTTAAACCATTTGACCAACGGGCAATCAAACAATACTGGTATATTTTACCTTGACGATTGTCTGTCTGTCAATAAACTTTTAATCATTTTTTTATTCTAATTATTAAAACCATTAAATAAATCAATATTACAACATAGACCAGTGTTACAATAACGCCGGCAATTGCGATGTACTCAAGTATTATCCAGTGTGTTACAGATGTTGTAGCAAATAATAATATTGATAGAATTGCATACATCAAAACACTTCGAAGGGTATTTTTGAAGGATTCTTCCAATTTCTTTTGGTCTTTATTCATTAGTATGGGATGACCATGGAAAGCACATTGTTTAGGAAGTGAACAGTAATGTTTGCTTTGATATTTTTAGTTTTGTAATAAACGAAGGCAATAATGATTCCCAAAAGTATTTTGGAAATCGCATATGCCCAGTCAGTATTTGCTGAAATTGGAGCATGGGCAAATCCGAAGACAATACCACTCAAAATGGCCGAGATAACTTGATGATTTGGAAAGAACCAGTTCATGAAGATCCCTCTAAAAAGCAATTCTTCAAAAATGGGTGATATCACAATTATAGATAACATTAAGATTAGGATGTTATTGTTTCCCAATGTCATTAATGCGTCAGTGTTGGCATTGGAACTTTTGGCAAAACGCAAAGTGATGTAATTTATGGCAACAATCAAGACGATAGAAATTAATATAGTTATCCAGGTTTTTAACGTAAATTTTTTAGTAGGAAATTTCTGAGCTTTTCTGAAAACCAAGTAAAGGATTATTCCAGCTATGATCATTAATATGATCGACAAGTAGGGAGCCACTTTCATATAAGCTTGATAATTATTTCCAAGCTCTTTTTTGGTGACAACAAGAATGCTAAGTGGAAATTGTTCTACTATAAATAGCAGAATAAAGGCTATAATGTACAATAGACTTTTAAATGGATTGAATTCATTATTTTTATTAGTCAATGGAAGACCACCTTATTTTTATATATATCATAGAATTTTATCGCAATTAGTGATTTAATACTACAATGACTGTTCTGGTCAAGGAAAAGGGAGTGAAGGAATGTTTAAAGTTGTTCGAGGGCGACTGAATATATGGCAAGTTGTAGGGTCAATATTGTTTATGATCGTACAAGTTGTTGCTTCATTATATTTGCCCAACATTACTGCTGACATTGTAAACAACGGTATTGCCAAAGGTCAAACTGGTTATATCGTTCAAGCTGGTATGAAGATGATCTTTGTATCGGTAATTACAGTGATTGCATCAATCTGTAATGTTTTTCTTGCATCTCAAGCATCACAAGGATTAGGTCGAAATCTTAGATCTGATTTATTTAGAAAGGTTCTATTTTTTACCCACGATGAGTTCGATAATTTCGACACTTCATCACTTACTACTAGAACTACCAATGATGTTATGCAGATCCAAAACGTTATTATCATGGTCTTGAGAATGATGATCATGGCACCAATTTTACTAGTTGGTGCAAGTATAATGGCATATCAAAAGAATGCTGAAATGACGAAAATATTTATTGTTGTTATACCTGCTTTAGTTATCGTCGTCGGAATTGTTATGTATTTTGCTGTTCCGTTGTTCAAAGCTATGCAGAAAAAGACTGATAGATTGAATCTGATCTTCCGTGAGGGACTAACTGGTGTTCGTGTTATCAGAGCCTTCAGACAAGATACTTTTGAACAAAACAGATTCAAAGATGCCAATGAAGATTACACACATAATGCTATCAAAGTTTATACAATTGTTGCTTTAATGGCACCTTTTGTAACCTTGATCATGAGTGGTACGAATATTGGTATCACATGGTTGGGTGCACATTACATTGCCAATCAAACTATGCAAGTTGGTAACTTGATTGCTTTCATGACATACGCAATGCAGATTTTAATGAGTTTCATGATTTTGTCACTTATATTTGTTTTGATTCCTCGTGCTTCAGCTTCTGCTGCACGTATCAACGAAGTTTTTGATACAGAGAGTCAAATCGATACAGTTGCAAAACCTGCCAAAATCAAAGATGAAGTTTCACTTGAATTCAATGATGTTAACTTTAGATATTTAGGTGCGGAAAGACTTGCTTTGTCTAATATCAATTTTAAAGTTGATAGCGGTCAAACATTAGCAATCATTGGTGGTACTGGATCAGGTAAGACTACTATGATCAATTTGATACCACGATTCTATGATTCAGAGACTGGTGTCGTAAGTCTAAATGGCACTGATGTCAAAGCACTTAACTCTGCTGATATCAACGAACAAGTTGCTATGGTTCCTCAAAAAGCAGTCTTGTTCAAAGGTACTATCAAGTCAAATATGCTTTATGGTAAAGCAGATGCGACTGATGATGAGATTTGGCACGCATTAGAAGTTGCTCAAGCTGCTGAGTTTGTTAAAGAACTTGATGGTCAGTTGGATGCTGTTGTTGAACAAGGAGGAGATAACTTCTCAGGTGGTCAAAAACAACGTCTTGCTATTGCTAGAGCATTGGTTAAAGATGCATCGATCTATGTGTTTGATGATTCGTTCTCAGCACTTGATTTCAAGACTGATTTGAATCTTCGTACTGCTCTAAAAGCTGACGAAAAGATTCAACAAAGTGTTGTCGTGATCGTTGGTCAACGTATCTCAACAGTTGCTGATGCTGATCAAATCGTGGTCCTTGATAACGGTAAGATGGTCGGTTTAGGTACTCACGAAGAATTGAAAGAAAATAATAAGACTTATCAAGAAATTATCGAGTCTCAGATCAAGGAGGCAAAATAATGGCTAAAGAAAAAGATACTTCAACTACTAATTCTGGACCAGGTCCACAAGGACATCATGGCCCAGGCCCAGCTGGTCCAAAACCTGCTAAGCCAAAGAACTTTTGGAAAACGGTTGGAAGATTAGCCAAGTACATGTCTGTTTATATTTGGGGACTGATTGCTGTTGTTGTTTTGGCAGTATTGTCTTCAGTATTCCAAGTTATGACTCCTAAAGTACTGGGACAAGCTACCACAGAAATATACAAGGGATTTATGACTGGTGTTGCTCAACAAAAAGCCGGTATCAAAGTTGATCAATTTCCAATAGATTTCACAAAAATCGAACAAATTATTTTAATTGTGTTCTTGATGTACCTTGCTTCCGGTTTATTTAGTTTTATCCAACAATTCGTTATGACTCGAATCTCACAACGGACTGTTTATAAATTGAGACGTGACTTAAAAGGTAAGATGAGACGTTTGCCAATCAGCTATTATGATGAACATTCAAACGGTGATATCATGTCTCGTGCCATAAATGATATGGATAACATCGCTGGTACATTGCAACAGAGTTTGACTCAACTGGTAACAAGTACAGTGACGTTCATTGGTGTTTTGTGGATGATGTTCACGATCAGTTGGCAATTAACTCTGATTGCTCTGGCAACTATTCCTTTGAGTTTGGTAGTTGTTGGATTCATTGTTCCAAGCTCACAAAAATTCTTTGCTGCCCAGCAAAAATCACTTGGTTTATTGAACAACCAAGTTGAAGAAAATTATGCTGGACACGTGGTCGTTAAGAGTTTCAACCATGAAAAAGAAGCTATCGGTAAGTTTGATGAAGAGAATGCTACTTTGTACAAAGCTTCATGGAAAGCTCAGATGATTTCTGGTATTATCATGCCTTTGATGACACTTATCAATAACCTTGGTTATGTTTTCGTAGCCATGGTCGGTGGTATTCAAGTTGCCAATGGTAGTGTTTCTCTTGGTAATATCCAAGCTTTCTTACAGTACATGAATCAATTCTCTCAACCAATTACGCAGTTAGCTAACTTGGCCAATACTATCCAAGCTACTGTAGCTTCAGCTGAACGTATTTTTGAAGTTATCGATGAACCAGAAATGGATAATTCAGCTGTCGATGTTCCAGATATTCAAACTGATAAGAAAGTTATTTTGGATCATATGGACTTCGGATATGCTGACAAGCCATTGTTGATGAAAGATTATAATCTGGAAGTCAAACCTGGTGAGATGGTTGCTATTGTTGGTCCTACCGGTGCCGGAAAGACAACTATCATCAATTTACTGGAACGCTTTTATGATGTTAAGGGTGGTTCCATCAAATTGGATGGTAAGGATATCCGTAATATGAGTCGTGAAGATGTCAGAAGTCACTATGCAATGGTTCTTCAGGACACATGGCTGTTCACCGGAACTATTTATGACAACTTGAAATATAGTAATCAGGATGCTTCTAAAGACGAAGTTATCGCTGCTGCGAAAGCTGCTCACGTTGATGCCTTCGTTCGTCAATTGCCAGATGGATACGACACTGTCTTGAATGAGGAAGCTTCAAATATTTCTCAAGGACAACGTCAGTTGATCACAATTGCACGTGCCTTTGTGGCTGATCCAGAAATCTTGATTCTTGATGAAGCAACTTCATCTGTTGATACAAGAACTGAATTGCATATTCAACATGCGATGGAACGTCTATTGAAGAACAGAACAAGTTTCGTTGTTGCTCACAGACTTTCAACTATTCAAGATGCTGATAAGATCATTGTTATGAATGAGGGCTCTATCGTTGAGACTGGAAATCATGATGAACTTATGGCACAAAATGGATTCTATGCAGACCTTTACAATAGTCAGTTTGCTGGAAACGTTGCTATTTAAACAAATTTGGTATAATAAAAGACATGCAAAGCATGTCTTTTTTGTTTGGAGATAATTATGAAGAAATTTTTGGAAACAGAAGCTCAAATAATAGATTTAGTTAATAAGCAAGTTGTGCCTGGTGTCAGTTATGGATTTATCAGTGGCTCAAAATCTGAAATTCACGTACTTGGCAAGAAATCATGGCAACCCGAAATTACGCCTTTATCACAGGGTGACCAATATGATTTGGCGTCGCTAACCAAAGTTATGGGAACCGTACCTTTAATAATTCAATTGATCAAAGAAGGTAAGATCGGATTACACGATCCGATCCATAATTATTTACCGGGCTTCAAAGATAGTCGAGTAGAGATCTTTCATCTGTTGACTCACACTTCTGGGATTGCAGGATACATTCCTGATCGTGATAGCTTGTCAGCAGACCAATTGATTGATGCTCTGTTAAAATTACCGGTAACTGAAAATTTCGATAAAAAAGTTGTCTATACAGACACTGGCTTGATTTTTTTAGGTTTGATAATTGAACAATTCTATCGACAACCAGTTCAAAAAGTTATCGAAAACACTGTTTTAAAGAAATTGAATCTCAACGATACTACATTTGAGCCTCAAATTGGTCGTTGTGTGCCCACGTACAGAGTTGATGGAAGATATCTTATTGGTATACCAAATGATCCGAAAGCTCGTCAGTTGGGCTTACGTTGTGGTTCAGCAGGGATGTTTTCCACTATTGATGATGTTATGAAATTCACTCAAATAATGTTGGAGCCTGATAATAAAAATTTGTATCATAATTATACGCATCTTGATCCAGGTAGATCTTTGGGATGGGACATAAAACCTGAGGGATCTGGTCATGTACTTTTTCATACAGGTTATACAGGTCATTTTATTGCCGTTGATTATGAAACTCAAAATGCGATGGTAGTTCTGACTAATCGAGTTCATCCAGTTGAGCATAATGAGTTGTTTTTAAGACGCAGAGACAATATTCTTCAGGATTTTTTGAATGAAGACAAAAAATAAGAAGCCAGTTGGCTTCTTATTTTTTCTTTGTTTTAATATAGCCTTGATCACTTAAAGTCCGACGTAATGACATCATAGCTGTATATGTTGCTAAAACATATAACTTCTTTGTCGGAACATTTGGGATTTCTTTGACGAAATCTTCGATTTCAACAGTTTGACGGTTCTTATTCATATCGAGTCCGGCAATTTTGAAGCGATAGGTAACATCCTTTAATCGTTTTCCACCAGTGATCACCAGTGGGATCTTATCATAATCGAAATCTTCAAAGTTAGCGTCCCAGATCCAACTGGTATCAATACCATCTGCATAGTTAGCATTCAATAGAAATGCCAACGAGTAATCTGAATCATCACTCAAAATTGTTTCGATGACTTGATTTAGTCCAACTGGATTTTTGACTAAGATAATATTTACATCTTTTTCACCGACACGGATGGTTTCTTGACGACCAAAGACTTTCTCATCATAAGAGAAGGCTTTAGATATCTGTTTTTGGCTGATTCCAAGTTCAGATGCGACAGCGTAAGCGGCTAGTGCGTTATACACGTTATATTTTCCACCGATATTCATCTCAAATTGATTGCCATCGATTTCAAATTTGGTTTTGTTAGGTAGTAGCATACTAATGTCGGTAACTTCGTAGTCAAGTTTATTACGTTCGAATCCACAGTTTGGACAGAAATAGCTTCCCAAGTTGGCATACGAAATATTGTGATAATGCAGAATGTGGTTACATTTAGGACATAACACTCCATCAGTATTCGTTGGAGCCTTGATATCAGTATTTTCAAATCCTTTGTCTGAGAATCCATAGTAGACGATTTTGTTTGGTAATTCTTTAGAAGAGAAGATTGCGGCATCGCCATTAGCTATGATCGTAGCTTCAGGGGCCAACTTGATACCATTAAGGATTTTTTGATAAGTAGTGTAGATTTCACCATATCGGTCCATTTGGTCTCTAAAAATATTAGTGAGCACGAAATACTTAGGCTTAATATATCTACAAATAATTTCAACGTTTGCCTCATCGACTTCTAAGACGGCTAATGGTTTGTCGCTCTTTTTACGATGAGTGATGAAACTAGTAACGATACCTTGGATCATGTTAGAACCAGTTGGGTTTGTTAATACATCATCGTATTTTTGAACTAACATCTTGTTGATCAATGATGTAGTTAATGTCTTACCGTTAGTTCCAGTCACGATTATCAAATCGTAATTTTTCCCGAGACTTCCTAAAATATCGGGGTCGATCTTGTAAGCAATTTTTCCAGGATAGGAAGAACCACCATTGAAGAAATTACTAAGTACAAAATATGAAGCTTTTCCTGTAAGTGTTGCAAAACTTGATTTAAGTGTCATTCTAAAACCTCAATTTGTTTAATTAAAAATATATTATCATACCTATTTTGTATTTTATTCAATTTTGTTTGAATTTAGACAATGTTTAATGTGTCAATTCATCATGGTTTTGGGTATAATTTTCAAGGATATAATTTTGGAGGCGGAAATTTGGCTCAACTATTTTTTAAATTTGGTGCAATGAACAGTGGCAAATCAATTGAAATATTGAAGGTTGCTCATAATTACAAAGAACAAGGAAAGTCAGTGATCTTGATGACTAGCGTTTTGGATACTAGATCCGGCACTGGCAAAATCTCCAGCCGAATTGGACTCGAGGCAGATGCAATTGCCTTAAAACATGATTCTGATGTTTATGATATCGTTAAAACAAAGAATACCGACGCTGCTTGTGTTTTGATCGATGAATGTGAATTCATGACAAAAGAACAAGTTATTCAAGCAACTCAAGTTGTAGATAAACTTGGAATTCCGGTAATGGCATTCGGTTTGAAAAATGATTTTCGCAATGAATTATTTGAAGGTTCTAAATATCTGTTATTATATGCAGATAAGCTAGAAGAGATGAAAACAATCTGCTGGTTCTGTAAGAAAAAGGCTACAATGAATATGCGTATGTCTGATGGTAAGCCAGTGTATGAAGGCGACCAAATAGCAATTGGTGGAAACGAAATGTACTATCCAGTATGTCGTCGTCACTACAATAATCCTCCAATGTTAAAAGATGAATAGAAAGGATTCTTAAATTGGATAAAATTTTTGATCAATTAGAATCACTCATCGATAGATACAACGAATTACAAGAGTTAATGAGTGATCCAGAAGTTATTAATGACACAAAACGTTATATGAAGCTTTCTAAAGAAGAAGCTGATATGCGTGATGTTGTTGCTGCATTTAAGAAATATAAAGAGTTAAAACAAAGTATCAGTGATAGTGATGAGATTTTGCGTGAAACCGATGATGCAGAAATGCAAGCAATGGCTAAAGATGAATTGAACTCATCAAAAGAAGAACTTGAAAAGGTTGAACACGAAATCACACTGTTGATGTTACCAAAGGACCCTAATGATGATAAAAATATTATCATGGAGATCCGTGGAGCTGCTGGTGGTGATGAAGCCAGTTTGTTTGCTGCTGACTTATTGAGCATGTACAGCAAATATGCTGAAAAACAAGGTTGGACCTTTGAGATCATCGATGAAAATGCTACCGAAGTTGGTGGTTACAAAGATGTCGCTGTAATGATCACAGGAAACCGTGTTTACTCAAAACTCAAGTATGAGAATGGTGCACACCGTGTTCAAAGAATTCCTGCAACTGAATCAGCTGGACGTGTTCATACATCTACAGCTACCGTTGCAATCATGCCAGAATATGATGAAGTTGATGTTGATATTGATCCTAAAGATATTCGTACCGATGTTTATCGTTCATCCGGTGCTGGTGGTCAGCATATCAATAAAACATCTTCAGCTGTTCGTATGACCCATTTACCTACAGGTATCGTTGTTGCCATGCAAGACCAACGTTCACAGCAACAAAACCGTGAGAAAGCTATGCAAATTTTGCGTTCACGTGTTTATGATTACTATGAATCAGAAAACCAAAGTGAATATGATGAAAAACGTAAATCTGCCGTTGGTACTGGTGATCGTTCTGAACGCATTCGTACATATAATTATCCACAAAACCGTGTTACTGATCATAGAATTGGACTTTCTCTCAACAAACTTGATCGTATTATGAATGGTGACCTCGATGAAATTATCGATGCATTAGTTGTGTTTGATCAAACTCAAAAATTGGAGCAAATTCAAAGTGGAGAGACTAAGTTATTCTAAAGCCCTTGATAGGGCTTTTTTCATGTTAAAAGAAGCAAATAAGTTTCCTGAAGATGCGGAATACTTATTAGAAGAGCTATCAGGATTCAATTACACGCAACTACAATTGCATCGAAATGAGCCAATCCCAAATCGAACATTGCATAGATTTCGTGATGGATTGGTTAGACTGAAAAATGATGAACCAGTGCAATATATCCTTGGACACGCATATTTTATGGGAAAAGATTTCACAGTGGATGAAAACGTCTTGATTCCTAGACAGGAAACTGAAGAAATGGTTCAGAAGATAATTGATGATCATGATGAGGATAACCATGAAGTTCTCGATATTGGAACTGGATCAGGAGTTATTGCTATCAGCTTAGGACTGGCTTTTCCAGATGATGAAATCTTAGCAACTGATATTTCTGATGGTGCATTGAAAGTAGCACAGTTAAATTCTGATAATTATCAGACGAATAATGTGTATTTTCAGCAAAGTGATTTATTCAGTAAAATCAAACCACAAAAATTCAATACGATTGTTTCGAACCCTCCATACATTGCAGAATCAGAAAAAAATGTCATGGATGAGAGTGTTATAAAGTTTGAGCCGGATTTGGCTTTATATGGCGCAAATAATGGTTTAGACTTTTACCAGAACATTTCATTGAATGCTGAAAAGTATTTAACAGACGATGGTTGTTTGTATATGGAATTCGGTTATCAACAAAAATCTGAAATTAAACAAATTTTTGCTAAAAACATGCCCGAATATGTTGTAGAATTCTATAAGGATATTGATGACCATTATAGGTATTTAAAAGCATATAGGAAGAAGGTGTAACGTTGGAAACAGAAATTCTGAAGAGCGATAGATTGTCAGAAGCTGTTGATTTTTTAGCAGATGGCAAGTTAGTCGCTTTTCCAACTGAGACAGTTTACGGATTAGGAGCAGATGCAACTAGACCAGACATTGTCAAAGATGTTTATGCCGCCAAAGGTCGTCCAAGCGATAATCCATTGATAGTGCATGTTGATAGCCCAGCAATGGTTTGGGAGTATGCAGATACGAAATACAAACCATTAGCGGAGAAGTTGATGAACAAGTTTTGGCCGGGTCCATTGACAATAATCATGCCGATCCAACCTGGAAAGTTATCTAAAGAAGTAACCGGAGGGTTGACTACTGCTGCGTTTCGAATGCCCAACAATAGTTTGACTCTTAAATTGATTAAGGAATTCGGGAAGCCGATAGTTGGACCGTCCGCTAATACTAGTGGTAAACCTAGTCCTACAGAAGCAAAACACGTCTATCATGATTTGAAGGGGAAGATTTCCGCTATTTTAGATGATGGACCAACTGTCATAGGTGTCGAATCGACAGTAATTGATTTGTCAGCTGAAATTCCTACAATTCTTCGACCAGGAATGATCGATAGTGATCAATTAGAAGAAGTAATTGGAACAGTCAGAAGTGATCATCATAAAGTTACTGATAGTGAAGTTCCCAAAGCACCAGGGATGAAATACAAACACTATGCGCCCAATGCTCAAGTAATTATTATCGATGATCCAAAGGATTTTAAGAATGCACTTTCTGAATGTTGTGAACAAACTGGTCGAATCGGAATTTTAGCTACAGACGAGATTCTTGAACAATTGCCAGACAACTTTCATAAGTTCTCATTAGGTACAGATATCTACAGTGCGTCAAAACATTTATTTGCTGGACTTCGAGCTTTGGATGATGATAAAACTGCCTTCATTCTGGCACAAGGTTTTCCAGATGACGCCCATGGCGAAGCTTATAGAAACCGTTTGAATAAATCTGCTGGTCAACAACATTATAAAAATTAAGGAGAAATATTTATGTCAAAATTTCAAGTACTAAATCACCCATTGATCCAACACAAACTTACTATTATTAGAAGCAAGCACACAGGAACAAAGGTGTTCCGTGAAGTTGCCAATGAAATTGCTGAACTTATGGTTTATGAAATCACAAGGGATTTACCATTAACTGATGTCGAAGTTGAAACACCAATGGGTAAATCAACTCAGAAGATGATTGCAGGAAAGAAATTAGCTGTTATTCCTATATTACGTGCTGGACTTGGCATGGTCGACGGTGTATTACAATTGATCCCAGCTGCTAAAGTTGGACACATTGGTATGTATCGTGACGAGAAAACTCTTCAACCACATGAATATTTTGTTAAACTCCCAAGCGACATCGATCAACGTGAATTGTTTATCGTAGATCCAATGTTAGCAACTGGTGGTTCAGCCAACATGGCTATTGAAGCTTTGAAGAAGCGTGGAGCTAAACATATGAGATTGGTTGTTTTAGTTGCTGCACCTGAAGGTGTAAAAGCAGTTCAAGAAGCTCATCCTGATGTTGATATCTACGCCGCATCTCTTGATGAAAAACTTACAGATACTGGTTATATTTTCCCTGGTCTAGGTGATGCTGGAGATAGATTATTTGGTACAAAATAAATAATTCACTATTTAAATAAAGTTTTTATAGTGTTATCATTTTGAGGTATCAAATGTTCTCAATAAGCGAAGAAAGGGGGGTTATTATTGGATGATAAATATAAGTTCTTTGACGCGTTCGGATTAACCTTCAACGTTGCGAATTGCTTATCTGCAGTAGTTGCGGCAATCCTTGTTTTCATATTGGTATATTCGCTATCAAGAAAGATCACTATGAGACCTGGAAAAGCTCAGAATGTAATGGAATGGATGGTCGACTTTACGAATAGTATTGTTAAACAAGCATTCCCTGACGGTTCCGGCAAAAATTTCAATCTATATGCCTTTGTGCTGTTCTTGTTTATTTTTGTTTCTAACCAATTAGGTCTTATTCTCCAAGTTAAGGTTGGCGGATACACCTATCTAAAATCTCCAACCGCAAATCCAATGATCACAATGTCACTGGCATTGGTCTCATTGTTGCTTGCACACTATTATTCAGTTAAGAAATTTGGATTTGGTGGTTACTTAGGTAACTTTGCAAGACCGGTTGCATTTTTAACACCAGTTAACCTTCTAGAGGAGTTTACAAACTTTCTAACGTTGTCACTTCGTCTTTACGGTAATATCTTTGCTGGTGAAGTTCTTCTAGCACTTATTGGAACTGTTGCTAAAAGTTTTGGTATCGTATCTTTCGTGGTAGCAATACCTATTGAAATGATATGGCAAGGCTTTTCAGTATTTATTGGAGCCATCCAAGCGTACGTATTTACCACATTATCAATGGTTTATATTTCACGTAAAATGACAAAAGAATAACATTTATTGGAGGATTTTAAATTATGAAAGAAATCGCGGCAGCTATTGCAGCTGGTCTAGCAGCTTTTGGTGCATCAATTGGTAACGGACTTGTTATCTCTAAAACACTTGAAGGTATGGCTCGTCAACCCGAAGTATCTGGTCAATTAAGAGGTACTATGTTTATTGGTGTTGGTCTTATCGAAGCTGTTCCTATCATTGCTATTGCTATTGCATTCGTTATTCTTTTCGTATAATACATACAGTCAAACCGGCGATAATATAAATCGCCTTTTTATGTTTTATAGGAAAGGAAGGAGCAGAGAATATGGCAAGTATTTTAGTACTTGGAGCAGGTAAATTAGCTTTGGGTGACATGCTATTTATTCTTATATCTTTTATCCTTTTAACTCTTGCAGTTAAGAAGTACGCTTGGGGACCTATCACAAAGATGATGGATGCCAGATCAGAAAAAATCACTGGTGATTTGGATTATGCTGATCAAGAACGTGCTCGTGCCGATAAAATGGCAAAGGAACGTGAAGAAGCACTTAGAAATTCACGTGCGGAAGCTATTGAGATCGTAAATAAGGCAAAAGAAAATGGTGATGATCAAAAGAAAACCATTGTTGCCAGCGCTCATAGTGAAGCTGAAAATGTAAGAACAAAAGCACAGTCAGACGCTGAAAAAGCTAAACAAGATGCAATGCAAGAAGCACAAAATGACATTGCAAACTTGTCATTGGAAATTGCTTCCAAAGTCATTTCCAAAGAGCTTAATTCTGACGATCAAAAGTCACTTATCGACTCTTATATTAAGGAGTTGACTGTAAACAATGAAACTAAGTAAATTTCAAGTTGGTAAACGTTACAGCAAAGCCTTATATGAAGTCGCTGAAGAACAAAATAATGTTGATGAAGTGCTAGAAGATCTAAAAGCACTCAAGACTGTTTATACTGAAAACCCAAGTCTGAGCTTTGCTTTAGCAGGGCGCTCACTTTCTCGTATTGAGAAAGCTAAGATTTTGGATGCGTTGAAGTCTCAATTTGGTCCCTTGATGCAAGATTTCTTATCGATGCTGTTTGAACGTAATCGTTTAGACTGTGTAGATGAAATTGCTGATGCCTTTATCGCAAAATACGATGAAGACAACGGTATTGTTGAAGTTTCTGTAACTTCAACTATTGCCTTGGATTCTGAACAAGAAGACAAACTCAAAGATGTAGTTAAAAAACGTTTTTCAGTAAAAGAAGTAAACTTAACAAAAATAGTAGATCCTTCAATCATCGGTGGAGTTATTATCCGTGTTGGTGATCAAGTAATCGATGGAAGTATTCTTAAAAAGTATACTGATATCAAGAATTTGCTATTGGTTAACAAATAAGTCGAGGTGAAAAGAATGAGCATCAAAACTGAAGAGATTAGTTCACTGATCAAAGAACAGTTGAAGAACTATAAAAATGAACTCTCAGTTGATGAAGTAGGTACAGTTACATACGTTGGTGATGGTATTGCTCGTGCTAATGGCCTTGAGAATGCCATGGCAAGTGAATTACTTGAATTCCAAGACGGTACTTTTGGTGTGGCTCAAAACCTTGAAAGTGATGATGTTGGTATCATCATTTTAGGAAATTACGATCAAATCCGTGAAGGCGATACAGTTAAGAGAACTGGTCGTATCATGGAAGTTCCAGTTGGTGAAGAAATGATTGGACGTGTCGTAAATTCTTTGGGTCAACCAGTAGATGGACTTGGAGATATTAAGACTGACAAAACTAGACCTATCGAATCTCCTGCACCAGGTGTTATGCAACGTAAGTCAGTTTTCGAACCGTTACAAACAGGTTTGAAAGCTGTCGATTCATTAGTTCCTATTGGCCGTGGTCAACGTGAGTTGATTATCGGTGACCGTAAAACTGGTAAGACTTCAATCGCTATTGATACGATCATCAACCAAAAGGATCAAGATATGATCTGTGTTTATGTTGCTATTGGTCAAAAGGAATCAACTATCAGAAACCAAGTTGAAACTTTGAGACAACATGGTGCCATGGACTACACAATCGTTGTTGAAGCTGGACCTAGTCAACCAGCTCCTATGCTTTATTTCGCACCATATGCTGGTGCTGCAATGGGTGAATATTTCATGTACAACGGCAAACATGTTTTGATCGTTTATGATGATTTAAGCAAGCAAGCTACTGCTTATCGTGAAATATCACTATTGCTACGTAGACCACCTGGGCGTGAAGCATATCCTGGTGATGTTTTCTACTTACATTCACGTTTACTAGAACGTGCTGCTAAGTTGAGTGATGATTTAGGTGGTGGGTCAATGACCGCACTTCCTATCATCGAAACACAAGCCGGTGATATTTCTGCTTATATTCCAACAAACGTTATTTCTATCACTGATGGACAGATTTTCTTGAGTAGTGACTTATTCTATTCAGGTACACGTCCAGCTATTGATGCTGGTGCTTCTGTTTCTCGTGTTGGTGGGGATGCTCAAATTAAAGCCATGAAGAAAGTTGCTGGTACTTTACGTCTAGATCTTTCTTCATATCGTGAATTGGAATCATTCGCACAATTTGGATCAGATCTTGATGAAGCTACAAAAGCTAAGTTGGATCGTGGTCGTAGAACGGTTGAAGTTCTTAAACAACCTGTTCATGCTCCAGACCCTGTTGAGCATCAAGTATTGATCTTGTTTGCTTTAACACGTGGATTCCTGGATCAAGTTAAAGTTGAAGATATTCAAGAATATGAAGCTTCACTTTCTGAATTTTTCGAAGCTAACCATGCTGATCTATTGAAGACAATCAAAGAACAAGGCGTTCTGCCTGATGAAGACGATATGAAAGCTGGAGTTGATGAGTTTACTAAAAACTTCTTGGCTTCAAAGACCGTCGATGAGTCAGAGAAATAATACTGGAGGTTTGAAAAATGGCTGAGTCCCTAATGGACATTAAAAGAAGAATTTCTTCTACTAAAAAAACCGGTCAAATAACAAGAGCCATGCAAATGGTTTCTGGTGCCAAACTTTCACGTATTGAAAAACAATCTATGGCTTATCAACTTTATGCAGATAAGGTTGCAGAAATTGTCAGACATTTGACAGTGGGGGATGTATTCAAACAGATTTCCGTTGGTGGAAATTCTGCTGACCCATTGAGTCTTAATAATATTTTGCAAATTCGTGATGTTAAAAGAACTGCCTATGTAGTTTTGACGAGTGATCGTGGACTTGTTGGTGGATATAACAGTAATATTTTAAAAGCCATGATGGATATTTTTAAAAAGAAATATAACAATGACAAGAGTAAATTTACTATTATTTCACTTGGAGCCACAGGAACTGAGTTCTTTAAAACTCGTGGCTATGACATTTCGTATGAATATCGTGGTTTACCTGATGTACCTACTGTGGAGGATGTCGCTCCGATCGTGAAATCTATTTTACAGTTGTATCAAGCAGGAACTTTCGATGAAATTCATGTTTGTCATAATCATCATATTAATTCATTGGTATCTAAATTCACTGATGCAAAATTATTGCCTCTTGAAGCACCAAAGGATACAACAATGGAAGAGGAACACATAGCCAGTGAATATATTACGGAACCAAATCCGGAAGAAGTTCTATCAGCGATTGTCCCTCAATATATTGAGAGTTTAATGTTTGGCGCTATGATGGATGCTAAAACAGCAGAACATGCTGCTTCAGTTACAGCGATGAAAGCTGCTACGGATAATGCAGATGATTTGATATCTGATTTATCGTTGCATTATAATCGTGCTCGTCAAGCTCAAATAACTACTGAGATCACAGAAATCGTTGGCGGTGCTGCGGCACTAGAATAGTTTAGAAAGGAGCCAAATTAATGAGTAGCAAAGGAAAAGTTATTCAAGTTATTGGACCAGTTGTTGATGTTGAGTTTCCTTTAGATGGTGATCTACCTAAACTAAACGATGCTCTTCATATCACAAAAAGCGACGGTTCAGAAATCACCGTTGAAGTTGCGTTGGAACTTGGTGATGGCGCCTTGCGTGCTATTTCTATGAGTTCAACTGACGGACTTCAAAGAGGTGCTGATGTTGTTAATACAGGAGCTCCTATTTCAGTTCCTGTAGGTAAAGAAACACTTGGACGTGTGTTTAACGTTTTAGGTGAGACAATTGATTTCGGGGATCCATTCCCTGCAGATTACAGACGTGATAGTATTCACCGTGATGCACCTGCATACGATGAACTAAACACATCTACTGAGATCCTGGAAACAGGTATCAAAGTTATTGACTTACTCGAACCATACGTTCGTGGTGGTAAAGTTGGATTGTTCGGTGGTGCCGGTGTTGGTAAAACCGTTTTGATCCAAGAGTTGATTCATAACATTGCTGAGGAACATGATGGTATTTCAGTATTCTCAGGTGTTGGTGAAAGAACTCGTGAAGGTAATGACCTTTATTATGAAATGAAAGAATCTGGTGTTCTTAAACAGACTGCCATGGTTTATGGACAAATGAACGAATCACCTGGTGCTCGTATGCGTGTTGCCTTAACAGGTTTGACAATTGCTGAGTACTTCCGTGATGTCGAAGGACAAGATGTTCTATTGTTCATTGATAATATCTTTAGATTTACACAGGCTGGTTCTGAGGTTTCTGCCTTACTTGGTCGTATGCCTTCAGCCGTTGGTTATCAACCAACACTTGCTACAGAAATGGGTCAATTGCAGGAAAGAATCACTTCTACACAGAAGGGTTCAATTACTTCAATTCAAGCTGTTTATGTTCCAGCGGATGATTATACTGATCCCGCTCCTGCAACAACTTTCGCCCATTTGGATGCAACAACTAACCTTGAACGTAAATTGACAGAACAAGGTATTTATCCTGCAGTTGATCCACTAGCTTCATCATCATCTGCTCTAGATCCTTCTATCGTTGGTAAAGAGCATTATGCTGTTGCTACAGAGGTTCAACAAGTATTGCAACGTTATCGTGAATTACAAGATATCATTTCAATTCTTGGTATGGATGAATTATCTGATGAAGAAAAGACCGTCGTTGCACGTGCAAGACGTATACAATTCTTCTTATCACAAAACTTCAGTGTTGCTCAACAATTTACTGGTATTCCAGGATCATATGTTCCAGTTGAAGAAACAGTTAAAGACTTTAGAGCAATTCTTGATGGTAAATATGATGATGTTCCAGAAGATGCCTTTAACGGTGTTGGTGGAATCAAAGATGTATTAGAAAAAGCTAAGAAGATGGGCTGGAGTCCAGCTGGTGAACAAGGCGATGACGCAACTGAAGCAGTTGCTAACTAATAAGGAGGGAATAATATGGCTGATCAAGATAATGCAATGACGGTCAATATTGTTACTCCTGATGGTGTTGTCTATAATCATCATGCAAGTCTAATCGTTGCCAGCGCCATCAATGGAGATATTGGTATCATGTCAAATCATGAACCAATCATTGCTCCATTGAAGATTGCTGAAGTTCGTGTCAGACGACCAGATCGTCCTGATCATGAAGATGCAATTGCTGTTAACGGTGGCTTTTTGGAGTTCAGCAATGATCTAGTTTCTATTGTTGCTAACAGTGCCGAAAGAGCTCGTGATATTGATTTGAGACGTGCAAAATATGCTAAACAACAAGCTGAGGAGACAATCAAATCAGCAACTGATAAGCATAACGTCGATGATCTTGACCGCGCACAAGTTTCGTTACGTAAAGCTATTAATAGAATTAACGTTAGTGAACACAAATAAGAACTTGGGAAAATTCCCAAGTTCTTTTTTTATTTTTAAATTATTTTAATACTTCCCCAAAGGACAATAAATAAGTGTTAAAGTTTGTGAAGAGGTTTTGAATATGAGAAGTCTAGGACTAACAGCAATCATTACCATAATTAGTCATTTGCTATTTATCTGGCTAAGCTATAATGCATTACAGGCAATCGATTGGAGAAAGATATATAACAAAAGTAACCCAAAAATGTTACAATTACTTGTAGCGCTTGTTTCTATTGCGCTTGGTTATACTGTTAGCTCATTTGTTTTGAGTCTTATCAGTGTGTCACAAAACCTGACGTTACTTTTCTAATTTAATCTAACGTTTTGGAGGGAAATATATTGCAACAAATCATCGTAAATGGACCTTCCCGCTTACAGGGGACAGTTAAGATCGAAGGCGCCAAGAATGCAGTATTACCAATACTTGCTTCTACTTTGTTAGTCTCAAAAGGTGTGAATTATTTTACTAATATTCCACCATTATCAGACGTTACAACAATGTGCAAAGTGTTACGCGCACTCGATGCAAAAGTAGATTTTAATCAAAATGACGAAGTACTAACAGTTGATACATCAAACGGAATTTCAACAACAGCTCCAGAAGAGCTAGTTGATAAAATGAGAGCTTCTATTGTTGTCTTAGGACCAATTTTAGCTCGTAAAAAAGAAGCTCATGTAGCTATGCCAGGTGGATGTGCAATTGGTTCTCGACCAATTGATCTACATCTTAAGGGACTTGAAGCGATGGGCGCAAAATTCACTCAAAATGGTGGATATATTGACGCAATTACTGATGGTTTGCATGGTGCAGACATCTATTTAGATTTTCCTAGTGTTGGGGCAACTCAAAATATCATGATGGCTGCAACTTTAGCTGACGGTGAGACAGTAATCGACAACGTTGCTCGTGAACCAGAAATTGTCGACCTAGCCAATGTATTAAGTAAAATGGGTGCTGATATTACAGGTGCCGGTACTAACACCATCAAAATCAAAGGTGTTAAAGAACTACATGGCTGTGAACATTCAATCATGCAAGACCGTATCGAAGCAGGAACATTTATGGTTGCTGCTGCAGTTACAAATGGTGATATCTTTATTAAAGATGCCGTTGTTGCTCACAACAAACCATTGATTTCAAAATTAACTGAGATGGGCGTTCAAATCATTGAATCTGATGAAGGGATCCGTGTTATCGGAACTGATGATTTGAAGGCGGTAGATGTTAAGACATTGCCACATCCTGGTTTCCCAACTGACATGCAGGCACAAATGACCCTTGCTCAATTATTGAGTAATGGTACAACTGTAATGACAGAGACCGTGTTTGAAAATCGTTTTATGCATTTCCCAGAGTTTGGTAAAATGCAAGCTGATTACAAAATTGAAGGTAATTCAGTGATCATGTTTGGACCAGCCAGCTTGTCTGGTGCCAATGTTGCAGCTACAGACTTACGTGCTGCCGCTGCATTAGTTCTTGCAGGATTAGTTGCTAAGGGTGAAACAAGAGTTTCAAACTTGCAATATCTTGATCGAGGCTATTATAATTTTACAGAGAAGTTAAGAGATTTAGGTGCTAATATTAGGCGTGTTTCTGTTGATGATAACGGAAGAGAAAGTTTAGTATTTAAGACAGTAACCAGTGCTGATAAACTTGCTTAAGAAAGTGGTTGATCCACTTTCTTTTTTTATTACGAATGTAATGAGAGCGTTGGTTATGATATACTTTTTTTGTCTAGATTTTTGGAGGATATAGTATGGCGAAATATCTTGGAATTGATTTAGGAACTGCAAACGTATTAATAGATGTAAAAGGAGAGGGAATCGTCTTAAACGAACCCTCTGTTGTTGCGATCAACTCACGAACTAATGAAGTTGTCGCAGTTGGTAAGGATGCTTATCAAATGGTTGGTAGAACACCAGCTAATATTAAGGCAATTCGTCCTTTGAAGGATGGAGTTATTGCTGACTTTAATATCACAGAACAAATGTTGAAGTATTTTATCGACAAATTGAACGTAAAGAGTATGTTCTCTAAACCCGTTACTATGATCTGTGCGCCAACTAATGTAACTCCAGTTGAACAAAAATCTATTATCGAAGCAGCTGAACAAGCTGGCGGTGGTAAGGTTTATCTTCAATTAGAGCCAAAAGTTGCCGCCGTTGGTGCTGGTTTGGATATCTTCAAACCTCAAGGTAACATGGTCATTGATATCGGTGGTGGTACTAGTGATATCGCCGTGTTATCAATGGGGGATGTTGTTACAAGCCGTTCATTGAGATTTGCTGGAGATAAAATGACAACAGCCATTCAAACTTATGTAAAACAAAGTCATAGTTTGATTATTGGTGAAAGAACTTCCGAGGAAATTAAGAAACAAATTGGTGCTGCTTTAGATGGTAACGAGAACGAGACATTCTCAGCAAGTGGTATCGACATTGTTACGGGACTACCAAAAGAAATTACTTTAAATGAAAAAGAAATCGAAACAGCTCTCCATGATGGTGTTACACAGATTATTGATGCTGCTAAGGGTGTGCTAGAAGAGACACCACCTGAATTATCGGCTGATATCATTGATCGTGGAATCATGCTCACTGGTGGTGGTGCACTATTGAAGAATCTTGACAAGTTACTTTCACAAGAACTTCAAGTACCAGTTCTAATGACTGATCATCCATTGGATTCAGTTGCTTTGGGTACTGGAATATTACTAGAAAATATTGAAAAACATAAGAAATATTAAGGTGTAATATGAAACGAGATTTTGGAAAAGAGTATCGTCGCGATATCTTTAAAAAGATTGGCTGGGTTGTTTTATTCATGCTTATCTTTTTAATTTTGGGTATGTTGATTGGTTCTGGACTAGGTGGGTCTAATCCACTTGCAGTATTATGGCCAGGTACTTGGATACATATGTTCGACTTTCTGAGATAAATATGTTAAAAAAATTATTGATTGGTATAGTGAGAATATATCAAAAATTTATTTCTCCCGTGCTTCCGCCAAGTTGTCGATATTATCCAACTTGCTCAAGTTATTTTATTTCTGCGGTCCAAAAGCATGGGGCAATTTTGGGAGCAATAATGGGTACTGCAAGAATACTGCGTTGTAATCCCTTTGTCCGTGGCGGAGTTGATCCAGTTCCGGATAATTTCACAATCTTCAGAAACCCTCATCCAGAGGACTATGAGGACGAGATTATTGCAAAAAAATTTCATAGTAAAGAATAGGTAGATTTAATGGCAAAGAAGAACAAACCCATCGAAATTAATTTGAAAGATATTAGTGATGATCCTGAAACATATGAACTTTGGGATGGAAAAAAATATATTGGTACAATTCGTAAAGAAGGGGATAGATTCCTTTCTTTTGTTGATAGCAAAGACACACCATTTAAATCAGTTAAGCTAGATGATGCAATAAACGAATTGTTAATGCAATATAATCTACATAATCATTAATAGGTGTTAAAATGCAAATGAGGAATAATAATAAAGAAAATGATCTAGAATCAAGAATTGATTATGGAATTATTTTTTCAGTTATGATGCTTGCAATTATTGGCCTGTTGTCGATTTATGTGGCGACTATCCATGACTCGCAAAATCCGCTGAAGAACGTTGTTTCACAGTTGGTCTGGTATGTGATCGGTGCAGTTATCGTTGCTGTAATTATGCAGTTTGATGCTGAACAATTATGGCAAGTTGCAAATTATGCTTATTACGCTGGTTTATTTTTACTAGTATTGGTTTTAATATTCTACAGTCGAGCATATGAGGCACAGACCGGTGCAAAAAGTTGGTTTGCGCTCGGACCGTTTACCTTTCAACCGTCTGAAGTTATGAAACCTGCCTACATACTTATGTTAGGTAAGGTCATAACGAATCACAACAGTGAGTACGGCGCACATACTCTCAGAACTGATTTTCTATTATTAGGAAAATTATTATTGTGGACATTACCTGTGTTGGTACTATTGGCTTTGCAAAAAGACCTTGGTACTTTGCTAGTGTTCATCGCAATTCTGGGTGGTATGGTTCTAGTTTCAGGAATTGATTGGCGCATTATAGGAACGGTATTTGGAGTTGTCGCCATCGTTGGTGGAACAGCAATAACTTTGGCAGCAACTGATTGGGGACGCCCAATCCTTATGAACTTAGGTTTTAAATCATATCAATTTGCCAGAATTGATAGCTGGTTGAATCCTTCTCAAGATACCACTGAGAATGGTTATCAGATTTGGCAAAATATGAAGGCAATTGGCTCAGGTCAATTGTTCGGAAAAGGCTTTAACGTATCAAACGTTTATGTACCGGTACGTGAGTCTGATATGATCTTCTCCGTTATTGGAGAAAACTTTGGATTTATTGGATCTTGTGTCGTGATTTTATTGTACTTCTTGTTGATTTACCAAATGATTCAAGTTACGTTCGATACAAAAAATGAATTTTATGCCTACGTTTCCACAGGTGTTATTATGATGATCTTGTTCCATGTTTTCGAAAATATCGGTATGAGTGTTGGTTTATTGCCATTGACAGGTATACCATTACCGTTCATATCCCAAGGTGGTTCAGCTTTACTTGGTAATATGATCGGTATCGGATTAGTCATGTCGATGCGTTTCCATCACAAGAGTTACATGTTTGAAAATGGATCATTTAAACAGAGGTAGAGGTAGGTTAAAGGTATGTCAAAGAAAAATTATTTGTGGGTAAAAGACATGGATGAATCTCAACGTGTCGGATTAACAAAGGAAGGTCAACATGCTTTAGGTGACGTTAAGTTTGTCGACTTACCAATTGTTGGTAAGGATATTCATAAGGGTGATTCTACTGGTTCAGTGGAAGCTCAAAAAGCTGTTGTTGAACTACAATCACCAGTATCTGGGAAAATTGTGAATGTTAATGATAAATTGAACGACACTCCAGAACTATTGAATGGTTCTGAAGAAGAAGCTTGGCTTTTCGAAGTTAACAATTAAATTTTTTTAACATATTCTTTTATTGTTGCTTATTTCTTGCAAGTTTTTTTAAGAACTGTTTAAATTATCCTGAAATTAATAAATGAATGGGGTAGTTTTTTATGAAAATCTTGGGTGAAAAAATTCGTCATTATAGAAAACTGAGAGGTATTTCTCAGTCAGAACTAGCTGACGGTATTTGTACGCAAGCTACGGTCAGTCTTATCGAAAAGAAAGACAAAATACCTAGCATGGAAATCTTGGTTCGCATTTGTGAAAGACTGGGTATCACAATGAACCTCGTAATTGTTAATGACGATAGTCAAATTTATTCAATTATTAGCGAAATCAAAAAGTTGTTCTATCAAGACGACTATGATGGCATCGTTTCTAAATTAGATAAATTACGTGACATTAATATTAATAATAAGCAAGAAATTAAATTGATCCACTTCTTTAGTGGGTTAGTTGAATATGAAGTAGAAAAGAATTATGATAAAGCAATTTTTGACTTCAACCGTGCTATGAATGTCAATATTGTTAGTGTCGACATGTATGATATTCTTATCAATATTTATACTGCTAAGGCATATGTAAACAAGGGTTCAGATGATGAAGCTAAAGTTTACTATGATCAATCAAAAGAATTGATCAAATCTAGTGTAGAGAAAATCAACGATGAAAACTATCGCGACAGTATTTTGATCTATGCTAACATGTCTGAGTTAGCTCTAGAACTAGGTGATAACGAAAGTGTTATCGAGTATGCTAACGAAGGAATTTATATTGCTAGAAAAGAACAATCATTGTTCAAACTTGACTCAATGTATTGTTATATGGCTGAAGCTGGAACAAAAGATGGACAAAAGAGTGATGAAGATTACATCAAGGCTTATGTTATCTCAAGTATCAGCGACAACAAGAATATGTTCGACAACTTAAAATCAAAAATAAGTAAGATGAGTCTTAATATTTTCAACAATTAAATTTAAATTTAAAAAGGGCTGAATTCATTAATTGAATTCAGCCCTTTTGATATGCTATTTTTTTATTTTGGTTTCTTGATTGATTTGTTATCAAGGTCAGTTCTTACAACTAGAACATCACATGCAGCTGTACGAGTTACATATTCAGTAACTGAGCCGATCAATAGTCGTTCCATCGCATTAAGACCAGTGGCACCGATCATAATAAGATCAACGTTTAATTTTTGTGGAAATTCTGTGGCAATAATGGCCTTTGGGGCACCATATTCGATACTATAGTCAATATCATCCAAGCCTGCATCCTTGGCATTCTTTACGTAGCCTTTGACTGTGTCTTTAGCTTTTTCAGTAATTTGTTCAACCATAGTTGAATCAAAACTTGAAACATTTTGGAAAGCTCTTGTATCAATTACGTGTACTAAATGAACACTAGCTTTGTTTCTCTTTGCAACTTCAACAGCTTTTTTGAAAGCCAATTCTGATTCAAATGATCCATCAATTGGAACTAGAATGTTTTTGTATTGTTGTAACATAATATCACCCCGTAGTTTTATTTTATAAGATAGGTAATAAGATTCCTATAACTTCATTTTAGTTTATTTCATAAAATAAATACAGTTATCCACGAATATTACCCAAATAAATTGAAAAACCGGCTGCTGTTATACTTCCCAGAACTAGAGTAATGAAATTTAATTCCTTTTTCCCGAATAAGAGAATAATTACACCAATAATTGATATTATTACTAATAAAATCGCAGTGAACTTCATGGCATTTTGGAGCTTGAGGTTTTCACCAGGTGAATAGATCAGGAATTTTTTGTTAAGGTGACTCCATAAATTGTATGACAATCCTAGAAGGAATATTATAAATACAATCATTAAAAGTTGAATAAGCATTAGTTAGCTCCGTTTCTTATTTTTCTTGAGATTATTAAGTTGTGACAAGCGCATACCTAAGGCTTGTTCATATTTACCGTTTTCCTTCGGCTGATAATATTTACGATCGACCAGGTTATCAGGTAAATATTGTTGTTCGACCCAATCGTTAGGATAATTGTGTGGATAGATATATCCGACACCGTGTCCTAACTTTTTAGCTCCACTATAGTGAGCATCCTTCAAATCATCTGGGATCGATGAAGCTTTGCCATTTCTGACGTCTTCAAGTGCTGAGTCTATTGCGGCCATGGCTGTATTGGATTTTGGACACAAACATAAATCAATAACTGCATTAGCCAGCGGTATTCTGGCTTCAGGTAAACCGACTTGTTGTGCAACTTGTGTCGCCTGAACTGCTCTGGCACAAGCTTGCGGGTTCGCCAATCCAACATCTTCATAAGCACAGACGAGTAACCTTCGAATCGCAGATGTTAGTTCACCTGCCTCTAGCAATCTTGCTAGATATAGAAGGGCGGCATCGGGGTCGCTTCCACGGATTGATTTTTGGAAGGCCGAAATAACATCATAATGACTATCGCCATTTTTGTCCGCTGAAATTGCTTTTTTCTGGACAGATTCTTCAATCGTTTTCAAGGTGATATGGATTGTTCCATCTTTTTCTGGTTCTGTAGATAGGACTGATAACTCTAATCCATTCAAAATGCTACGTAAATCACCGTTGGTGGAATTTACTAATAGATCGAGTGCCTGAGTATCTAAATCGACTTTATACTTGCCTAAGCCTTTTTCTTCGTCTTTTAATGACCTTTTAACTGCAGACTTGAGGTCGTTAGGTTCTAAAGGCTTTAATTCAAAGATTTGAACTCTGGATCTGATGGCAGGGCTAATATTGATATAGGGGTTCTCAGTTGTAGCACCGATAAGGATGATTGAACCACTTTCCAAAAGTGGAAGTAAAAAATCTTGTTTAGTTTTATCTAGTCGATGTATTTCATCTAGTAATAGGACCACAGTTCCGCTCATTTTTGCTTCTTCAGCAACGATTTGAAGGTCTTTTTTTGTATCAGTGGCAGCGTTCAACATTCTAAAAGCGTATTTGGTACTACCAGCGATAGCACTGGCAATACTAGTCTTTCCGATCCCTGGTGGTCCGTAGAGTATCATTGAGCTCAGCATTTTAGCTTTTACCATGCGTCTGATTATTTTATCCTTACCTACCAGATGCTGTTGTCCAACTATTTCGTCGAGATTTGTTGGACGCATTCGGTATGCTAGTGGCTTTTGCATATTTTCTCCTTTATAATTACTAATAACTTATATTTTACCTCAAAGGAAGTCGTTGTCTTGTTTGAACAAAAAGATTTTGATGTATTTAATGATGATACGCTTGATGGCCGTTTGAATTTGATCAAGCAGAATTTAGATCCTAAATTCCAAGAGATAGGGGATCGTCTACTTTCTGCCTTGGAAAAAGAATATCAAGATAAATTTTATATGAAGATTGCAAAACATCAACGTCGCACCAAGAATCCACCACCCGATACATGGCTTGCCATCAGTATGGATAAAAAAGGATACAAACGCAATCCTCATATTGAATTGGGATTATGGCCAGATCGTTATTTTGTTACCTTTGGACTTTTGGCAGACGCCTATAATCGCCCTGACTATTATCCAGAATTGGAAAACCTATCTGATAGTATTATTTCCAACAAATGGTTAGTTTCAAATGATCATACAGTTGCTGAAATGAAGGATGCAGAAGGGTATCCAGATGTATTGAAACGATATAAAAAAGTTAAGTCCAGTGATTTGGTAGTTGGATTCAATTTAATGAAAGATGATCCGATCGTTAAAGCTGGTAGTTACGACGATTTATTATTCGATAGTTTTATGAATCTAAGTAAGTATATGGTCGACTTGAATAGAGAAGTTTAACTTAAAGCAATTGCAAAGGTGCAATTGCCTTTTTTGTTGAAAATAAAAAAACATCCACATATAAATGTGAATGTTTGATAAATATTAAAGAATTTGGTTGTAGTATTCAACAATTAGAGATTCATCAATATTTGGTTCTAGTTCGTCACGTTCTGGTAAACGTACTAGTGAGCCTGTCATTGTGTTTTCATCATAGTTAACAAAACCAGGACGACCAACAACATTTTCAAGTGAGTCCTTAACGATTTGCAAGTCTTTTGACTTATCTCTCAAGCTGATCTTTTGACCAATTTGAACTTCGTATGAAGGAATATCAACACGTTTGCCATCAACAGTGATGTGACCATGGTTTACAAGTTGACGAGCTTGTGGACGTGAACTTGCTAAACCTAATCTGTAAACCATGTTATCAAGACGTTCTTCAAGAAGAACCATCAAGTTAACACCGTGGATACCGTCAAGTTTACCGGCACGTAAGAAGAGGTTACGGAATTGACGTTCGTTAACGTCATACATGAAACGAAGCTTTTGCTTTTCACGTAATTGTGAACCGTATTCTGAAATCTTACGACGTTGGTTTTGACCATGTTGGCCAGGAGCGTAGTTACGACGAGCTAATTCTTTACCTGTACCTGAAAGTGATAGTCCTAAACGACGTGATAACTTCCAGCGAGGTCCTGTATATCTAGACATATAATTTGTCCTCCAAAAAAATTTGATTGGAGTAAAATAATTTAACAAGAGTTTAGCATTCGTTCAGTCATCGCTACAAATTTCACCTCGTGCAGCCGCAGGTTACTTATTGCACTATATCAGCCGATAACTGTTGACGAGCTTGCCGCTCTTTGCTGCATATTTTACACAAAGGCTAGTGTACCGTGATTAGAGATCAAAGTCAAAAGATTTTTAATTAGTAATATTTTAAATCTTTATTATGAAAGCTTGTGTTTACATAACTGATAGTTCTTGTTTGTTATAATTACAAGGATATTATGACTATGAAATGTCGCTAGGGGTGTAATCTTGTTTGTATTTATAATAGTAGTAATTCTATTGATTTTAGCATTTTTATGGTACATGTGGTTCTTACAAAAGAAAAATAACACAACTTTGATCTCTTATAAGTCCCGTGCTACTGATTTAAAGGAAGATAAATTAAAGGAACAAATAAAAAGTTTAGAGGATATGAAGCTTACCGGTGCCAGCCTTGAGAGTTTTGGTAAAAGTAAGAAAGATTACTCTACACAGAGAAATGATACCGTTCCAAAACTGTTGGCGGATATTAGTAATGCAGAGAGTAAAAACGCTAACTTTAACGTATTTGGTGCCTCATCAGCTTTAAAAAATATCGAAAGCAATTTGACGATTCTAGAAAAGAAATCCGATGAGATTGCTAGTGATTTTGAAAAAATTGTAAAAAGTAACGAACAAAACGCCTCAACAAGTGAAGTATTGCATGAGCAATATGAGAAATTAAGAAAAGATATTCTTACAAAGTCGTTCAATTACGGCCCAGCAACTGATAGATTAGAATCCGAATTGAATGAAATCGCCGGTTTCTTAGATCAAGAGGATAAATTGACTCAACAAGGGGATCATTTGGAAGCTCGCCAGTATTTAGATGATGCCAAAGTTAAATTAGGATTGATTGAAGACCAAGTTCAGTTGATTGTTCCACTTTATCATGGTCTAAGTGAAGTTTATCCAGGTCAAATTGAAGAAATTGAATCTGTTTTCGATAAGTTGATCAAACAACAATACAAATTTGCTGTTGATATAGGTAATAAAATTAGTACAGTCCATGACAATATGGAAAAAGCTAATGAAGAATTGAGTAGTTTGAATTTCGATGCAGTTGATCGAAACAACGAAAAAATCCACTCTGATATCAATGAACTGTATGATGAATTGAGTAAGGAAATCAATTCAAAGAGGGATGTTTTAAAACAACAAAAACCGGTACTAGATTATTTGAATCATGCCAAATTTCAACACAATCGTTTGGATGAGAATATTCAGAAGTTGGAACAAAACTATGTCTTGAATGAAGATGATATGGAATTGTTCAAAGAACACTCAAAGACTTTATCCCAAGTACGTGAAGAATACGATGCAGACGTCCAAAGTATTGCTGATAAGAGCATTGTATTTTCAAATGCTGAAGATGACTTTAAAGATATTGTTTCAAAATTGGATAACATTGAAGCTAAAGAAAAGACTATCAATGACAACATGAATCAAATGTTGTCCAGTGAACAGATTTCACGTCGAAGTGTTGAACAATATGCTAAACGGATTGAGATCCAAAAGAAAATCGTTGAGCAACTTCGCTTGAACGGATTGCCTGAAGATTACTTGGAATACTTCTATATGGTCTCAGATGAAATTAAAAAGCTATATGACGAACTCGATAGTGAACGAGTTAATATGGAAGATATCAGTAAACAAGTCATCGTTACACAAGAAGATTTAGAAAACTTAGTCCAGAAAACTGATGATTTGAGACGCGATGTTGCTCTCTCCGAAAAGCTATTACAGTATGCCAACAGATATGCTGACAAGGATGCTGGTTTCAAGGAACAATTGGTTCGTGCTAAGTCACTTTTTGATGACGACTTTGACTATGAACAGTCACTCAAGTTAATTTCAGAAGCACTTGAACAAGTTGAACCAGGTTCAGTTTCAAGAATTAAAGATACAATTAGTGCATGATTCGAAGTTTTGTAGTAACTTATAGTAGGTAAAAAAATAAAGGCCGTTAAGGCCTTTTTATTTTGGTGGGAAAATTATGATATATTTTGACAACAGTGCGACAACAAAAATTGAGGATTCGGTTTTAAAAACATACAATGTGGCGAGCCAAGAGTATTTTGGTAATCCATCAAGTTTGCATAAATTAGGTCTAAAGGCATTTGAATTACTTGAAACTTCTAGAAAAAAGATTGCAGAATTAATGAATTTCAAAACCCACGAAGTGTTTTTCACTAGTGGCGGTACGGAAGGTAACAATTGGATCATCAAGGGAACTGCTTTTAAGAAGCGCGAATTTGGTAAACATATTATTACTACTTCGATTGAACATCCATCAGTCATGAATTCAATGCGTCAGCTTGAGGAATTAGGTTATGAAGTTACTTATCTTCCTGTTGATAAAACGGGGCATATCAATGTTGATGATCTTAAAAAGGCAATCCGAGACGATACAATATTAGTTTCAACTATGGCGGTCAATAATGAAATTGGCGCAATTCAACCAATAAAAGAAATTGCTCGAGTTTTGGATAACTATCCAAGTATCAGTTTTCACGTAGATGCCGTTCAAGCCATTGGAAAAGGTATCGAGGATAAGATCATAGATCCACGTGTTGACTTCTATACTTTCTCAGGCCACAAGTTCCATGCACCTCGTGGGATAGGTTTCATCTATATGAAAGAGGGAAAACAAATAGAACCCTTGATGGCCGGTGGTGGTCAAGAAAAGAATTTACGTAGTGGAACAGAGAATACACCAGCCATTGCAGCAATGGCTCGAGCATTGCGTTTATTAAAAGAAAACGAGTCAGCAAAACATGATACAATGTTGAAGCTCAAAACAATGTTAGTTGAACATCTAGAAAAAATGGATAATACACATGTCTTTTCAAAATTAGATGATAACTTTGCACCACACATTATCTGCTTTACATTGGATGGTGTTAGAGGTGAGACTACCGTACATACATTTGAAGAACGAGATATCTACATTTCAACAACAAGTGCCTGCTCATCCAAGAAGGGTCTAGAATCAAGTACTTTAAAGGCGATGAGTACCAGAGAAAATATTGCCACAAGTGCTGTACGTGTTAGCTTGGACGAAAACAATACTGAAGCAGAAATGAATGAATTCTTGAAGAATCTCGATGAAATACATGATCACTTCCAAATTTTAAACTAGGAGAAACATATGCAATATACAGAAATCATGGTTCGCTATGGTGAACTTTCGACTAAGGGTAAAAACCGTAAGAGTTTTATTGGTCGTTTGCACGGGAATGTCACAAAAGTTTTGAAAGACTTTCCAGATTTAAAATTACAACCGCATCGTGACCGTTTACACATTAAATTAAATGGAACTGATGCTACTCCTGTGATGGATAAACTAAAGCGCGTCTTTGGTATTCAAACATTTTCACTTAGTGTGAAAGTTTCAAAAGACTTTGAAGAAGTTAAAAAGACTGCTATTGAAATGATGCACGAGGCATATAAACCTGGTGATTCATTTAAGGTCGCTACGAAGCGTTCAGATCACACATATCCATTGGATACTAATCAAATCAATTTACAACTTGGGGATGTCATCTGTGATGAATTTCCAGATATTCCAGTTGATGTTAAGCACCCTGATATCAAGATATCAGTTGAAGTTAGACAAGATGGTATTTACTTGTCATATTTAACAATCAAAGGTGCCGGTGGTTTGCCTGTCGGAACTGCTGGAAAAGCTATGTTGATGTTGTCTGGTGGAATCGACTCACCAGTTGCCGGATACTATGCGATGAAGCGTGGTGTTGATATAGAAATGGTTCATTTCTTCAGTCCTCCATACACTTCAGTTCAAGCTTTGAATAAAGCCAAGGAATTGACTAGCAAGTTGACAGTTTATGGTGGAAATATCAAATTTATTGAAGTTCCATTTACTGAGATTCAAGAAACAATAAAGAACAAAGTTCCAGAAGGTTACTTGATGACAGTTCAACGTCGATTCATGTTGAGATTGACTGATCTGATCCGTGAAAAAGAAGGTGGCCTAGCTATCTTTAACGGTGAGGCTGTTGGCCAAGTTGCATCACAGACATTAGAGAGTATGGCAGCAATAAATGATGTCACAACTACACCAATTTTGCGTCCAGTTGCCACAATGGATAAAACTGAAATTATCCGTGTTGCTGAAGATATCGATACATTTGACTTGTCTATTCAACCATTTGAAGACTGTTGTACTATCTTTGCTCCACCAAGTCCTAAGACAAAACCAAATATGGAAAAGACACGTGAATATGAAAGTGTCCTTGATATTGATGGTTTGATCCAGAGATCGATGGATGGAATCAAAGAAACCATTATCGAACATGGCGAACATTTTATGGATAATGATCAAGAGGAAATCAACGATCTTCTATAAAACGTTTGACGAATTATTAGTTTTGTTTTAATATCAATTCAACAGCTTAGAACAGGAGTATTTTTCTGAAGAATTCAAGAGAGAGTGATATTGGTGTGATTCACTTAATTCTGACGATAAATTGTTACCTGGGAGCTATCAAATATTGATCGGGCCAGCCGTTATCTGTGAGAGGAGAGTATTTAAGTACTCTCAATTTAGGTGGCACCGCGAAGCATTCGTCCTATTCAGGGATGAATGCTTTTTTTATTGGAGGAAATTATATGACAAGAGAAGTAGACATGGATACAAAATATAACCCTACCGAAGTTGAAAAGGGTCGTTACAAGACTTGGCTCGACCAAGGAGTTTTTAAACCATCTGGTGATAAAAAAGCCAAACCTTATTCAATCGTAATTCCACCACCAAATGTTACTGGAAAACTTCATTTGGGTCATGCTTGGGATACAACTATTCAAGATACTTTGATTCGTTACAAACGAATGCAAGGTTACGATACTTTGTATTTACCAGGTATGGATCATGCCGGAATTGCCACACAAGCTAAAGTTGAGGCAAAATTACGCGAACAAGGTATAACAAGATATGACCTTGGACGTGACAAGTTCATTGATGAAGTTTGGAAATGGAAAGATGAATTTGCTGGCATTATCAAAGACCAATGGGGTAAATTGGGTCTTTCGTTAGATTATGATCGTGAACGTTTTACTTTGGATGAAGGACTTTCAAAAGCTGTTCGTAAAGTCTTCGTTAAGTTGTATAACGAAGGTCTTATCTATCGTGGCGAATACATTATCAACTGGGATCCAGAACTACAAACTGCCTTGTCTGATATTGAAGTCATCCATAAAGATGACAAGGGTGCTTTCTACCATGTTAAGTATCCTTACGCAGATGGTTCAGGTTATATCGAAATTGCTACTACTCGTCCTGAAACAATGTTTGGTGATGTGGCAGTTGCTGTTAATCCAAGTGATGAAAGATATAAAGATGTTGTTGGTAAGGAAATTATCGTTCCATTAGTTGACCGTAAAATTCCAATTATTACCGACCAATATGTAACTAAGGACTTTGGTACTGGTATGGTTAAGATCACACCTGCTCATGATCCTAACGACTTCTTAGTTGGTAACCGCCATGACTTGAAGCGTATCAACACTATGAACGCTGACGGTACCATGAATGAGAATGCTGGTAAATATGTTGGTATGGACAGATTTGAGGCACGTAAGGCTATCGTTGCTGATTTGGAAGATCAAGATTACATGCTCAAAGTAGAACCAATTACCCATAGTGTTGGACATTCAGAACGTTCTGGCGCCCAAGTTGAAGCAAGACTCTCAACACAATGGTTCGTTAAAATGAAGCCATTAGCAGAAATGGCTTTGAAGAATCAAGAAGGGGACAATAAGGTCAACTTCGTTCCTGAAAGATTTGAGGGAACATTTACTCAATGGATGGACAATGTTCATGACTGGGTAATCTCACGTCAATTATGGTGGGGACACAGAATTCCTGCTTGGTATAACAATAAGACTGGCGAAACTTATGTTGGTGAAGAGGATCCAAAGGATCCAGAAAACTGGACACAAGATTCAGATGTTCTAGATACATGGTTCTCAAGTGCTCTTTGGCCATTCTCAACCATGGGTTGGCCTGATGAAGACAGTGATGATTACAAACGCTATTTCCCAACAAACACATTAGTTACTGGTTACGACATTATTTTCTTCTGGGTTTCAAGAATGATTTTCACCAGCTTGAAGTTCACTGAGAAACGTCCATTTGAACACGTTGTTATTCATGGACTTATCCGTGATGAGCAAGGTCGTAAGATGAGTAAGTCATTGGGTAATGGTATCGATCCTATGGATGTCATCGACAAGTACGGTGCCGACGCACTTCGTTGGTTCCTAATGGTCGGTTCAACTCCTGGACAAGATACTCGATTCAGCTATGACAAAATGGATTCCGCATGGAACTTCATCAATAAGATTTGGAATGCTAGTCGATTTGTTATCATGAATCTTGATGACAAGACTCCAGCTATGGATGATCTATCGAAAGTTAAGTCATACGACCTTTCAGATAAATGGATTCTTGCTAAACTAAATACAACTGTAAATGAAGTTACTCGTTTACTAGATAAATTTGAATTCGGTGAAGCTGGTAGAAATCTTTATAACTTTATCTGGAATGATTTCTGTGACTGGTACATTGAAATGAGTAAAGCAACGTTGACTGGTGAAGATGGTGAAGCCAAAGATCAAAAGAGAATGTTGCTGACTTATGTCTTGGACAAGATTTTGAGATTAATGCATCCAATCATGCCATTCGTGACCGAAAAAATTTGGTTATCAATGCCTCATAATGGAGAATCTATTTCATTAGCAGCTTATCCAGAAAATCATGATGAGTTCAAAAATGATGATGCCGTTGAACAAATGGAAGTACTGATCGACTTGATCAAGTCAGTTAGAAAGATCCGTTTGGAAGCTAACGCACCACTTTCAAGTGCCATCGATATTTTCATCAAGCCTCAATCAGAAGACATCAAGAATGTTCTTTTAAACAATAAAGAATACATTGATAGATTTGCTCATCCAAAGGAATTGAAGATTGAAACTGATCTTACTGCTCCCGAATTAGCAATGACTGCAGTAACAAATGGAACTGAAGTTTATATTCCATTGGCTGAGTTGATTGATTTGGATGAAGAAATTGCTCGTCAACAAGAAGAAATGAAGAAGATGGATGATGAAATTTCTCGTATCAATAAGAAATTATCAAATGAAAACTTCGTCAAGAAAGCACCTGAAAAGGTTGTTGCTGAACAAAAAGAAAAATTAGCTGATTATCAAACTCGTCAAGAAAAAATTAGCCAAAGAATTGAACAACTTCAAAAGAATAAATAGAAGTTGATAAACTAAAACATCTAGCCAATTTTGACTAGGTGTTTTTTGTACAAGGAAGTTTATTATGATCCAGACTTATGATGAAGCAATTAAATATATTCATTCGTTTCCTAAAATGCATGTCAGAAATAATTTGGATAATATCAAGAAAGTTTTAGCCAGACTTGATGACCCGCAAAATAGTTATCCAACAATTCACGTCACTGGAACTAACGGCAAAGGTACAACCTGCAATTACTTAGCCAACTTGATCGAAGCGACTGGGAAAAGGGTTGGAGTGTTTAGTTCACCTTTTATAAAAGTTTTTAATGAGAGAATTCAGATAAATCATGTTCAAATTTCCAATGAGGAATTACTCGATTTGGTCAATGAAGTGATCAATGCGGCCCAAGGTGTTGATTTAGTAGAGTTTGAATTTGTAACTATTATGGGATTTCTATATTTTAGGAATAAGGTGGATGTTGCAATTATTGAGGTCGGAATCGGTGCTGAGCATGACAAGACCAATGTTATTGATCCTTTACTTTCGATTATTACATCAATAGATTTGGATCATGAGAAAATAATTGGACCTACTTTAAAGGACATTGCTATTGAAAAGTCTGGAATTATTAAAAAGGGTAAACCTATAGTATGTGGAAAACTTCATGAGTCCATTGCAGATGTGATCAAAAATAAGTCAAAATCAATGAATTCAAAAATGTTTGAATATGGAAATGATTTTGAAATTACAGATTTTAAAATTAATGAGAATAAAAATCAATTTACTTATGTAGAAAAATTGGTTACAATTCAAGACATTCAGTGTCGCGGTTTCGAAAAGATCATGTCTGTTAATGCGGCGATCGCCATTAAGGCGTTTCTAATCTATCTTCAAAGTTCAAATTTAAGAGCCGATGATGATTTTATTAGAAAAAACATTGATACACATCATCTTTTGGCCCGTGAACAAATAGTTCATGAAGATCCAATGATAATAATGGATGGGGCACACAATATTGCAGCTGTCGATAATTTAATAAATTCTTTAACCGCAAGGTGGCCTAAAAAAGCTATAATTGTTTTGTACACTGGAATGAAAGACAAAGATCGTAAGGATATTTTAGATCTGTTATCTCCTAATGCTAAAATGGTCTATGTATCTAACTTAGATACACCCAGATCAGCAAAGGAATCAGATTATGATTTAATGAAATATAATAATGTAGAATTTATTTCTGATTTTCATTCAAAAGTCGATCAAATGATTGCTGAACAGTCAGAAGATGAAATCTTTGTTATAACCGGATCTTTTTATTTAATTTCTGAGTTAGAATCGAAATTTAATGCGTAGTTTATTATATGATGATAAATATACGAGAAAAATTACAAAAGTATGGAACTGAATCTTTAACAACACAAGAGTTGATAGCAGTCATTTTAGGAAACGGCACAAAGAATTGTGACGTTACCAGATTATCGGCGCAGGTTTTAATTAGTTCGCATAATCTTAAACGATTGAATCTTGACATATTGTTGGAACAAAAAGGTGTCGGACACGCTCAGGCTTGTAAGTTGTTGGCAGCTGTCGAATTGGGCGCTCGAAAAATTGAGCGTGATGAACTATCAGACAAAAGATTAACAATGGAAGAGCTTGGCGAACACTTAATAAAAAAAATCGGTAATTCACCGCAGGAAAAATTAATCGCCATATATTTGGATAATGGCTATCATGTAATTAAAGAGAAGACTATTTTTATTGGAACTGTCGATACTGCGACTGTTCATCCGAGGGATGTAATGCGACATGCACTCCGCATGTCGGCTCCACAAGTGGTTATTTGTCATAATCATCCTGGAGGCAGTTTGGCATTTTCGGACAATGATAAAAAGTTTTCCTTAAGGCTTGAACAATGTTGCCAATTGATGGGAATTAATTTGGTCGACCATATAATAGTTACTTCAAAGGATTTCCTCAGCTATAGAGCCGAAGAATTAATTTAAGGTTAAATGGTCTACTACTTTAATTTGACACGTTATATGATATAATTTTGGATAGCGTAAAATGTGGTGTGCACTTAAAGGAGAATATAAAATTGTTTGGTATAGGATCAAAAAAAGTTGGTATTGACTTAGGTACAGCAAATACACTTGTCTATGTTGAGGGCAAAGGTATAGTTTTAAATGAACCATCAGTAGTTGCAAAGAATAATAATACGGGAGAAATCGTCGCAGTTGGGTCAGATGCTCGTGAGATGATTGGTCGTACTCCCGGCAGTATATCTGCGATTCGTCCAATGAGAGACGGTGTAATTGCAGATTACGATACAACTGCTGCAATGATGAAGTACTTCATCGAAAAGACTACAGGTAACTCAAAGCCATCCGTTATGGTTTGTGTACCTAGTGGTGTTACCGAAGTTGAGAAGAGAGCTGTTATTGAAGCTACTCAACATGCCGGTGCTAAAGAAGCATATGTAATCGAAGAACCATTTGCAGCCGCTATTGGAGCCGGTCTTCCAGTTATGGACCCAACCGGTAACATGGTTGTTGATATTGGTGGTGGTACAACTGATGTTGCTACGATTTCATTAGGTGGTATCGTATCCTCACGTTCAATTCGTGTAGCTGGAGATAAATTCGACGAATCTATTTCAGCTTATATCAAGACAAACTTTAATCTTCAAATCGGTGAAAGAACTGCCGAAGAAGTTAAAATGCAGGTCGGTTCAGCTTCAATTGAGAAATCAAAAGAACTAGAATCAATGCAAATTCGTGGTAGAGACTTAGTAACAGGACTTCCAAAAACAATTTCATTAACTGGTGAAGATATTGCTACAGCCATTCATGAAGATGTTCAAGAAATCATTGAGACAATCAAAGAAACCCTTGAAGAAACATCTCCTGAAATTGCAGCTGACGTTATTGATCACGGTATTGTTTTAACTGGTGGTGGAGCTTTGTTGCATCATTTACCTGAGGTAATCTCCGAAGCAACTGGAGTGCCTGTATTCATAGCTCAAGACCCACTAGATTGTGTAGCCATCGGTACTGGAGAATCACTTAAAAATATCGATGTAATGCGTCGTCAAAAATAAGCGGGTTAATCCCGCTTTTTTATTTGTTTGATGTAGGAGGAAGCAATGCAAAAGTTTTTTTCAAATAAAAAATTGATTATTTTAATGGTCATTATTATCGTGACTTTTGGACTTTTGGCGGTATCTGTTAGCGTCAGAGATAAGAAACAAACTCCTCCTGTTGTTCAACAAGTCGGTAATGATGTTGTTAGTGTAGTAGGAAGTGTATTTTCATATCCAACTAACGCCGTTAAAAACGTGTCATCGGAATTTTCAGATCTGTATAACACTTATGCAGAAAATAGACGTTTAAAATCTAAAATCGAAGATTTGGCACAAAATCAAGTTAAATTAAAAGTTGTCCAAGATGAGAATAAGAAATTAAAAACTGAATTAAACTTAAATAGTACATTGACCGATTATGAATCAGTTAATGCATCTGTTTTGACTCGCTCTCCAAGCAGTTGGCAAAACTACTTGACGATCAATCGTGGTCAGACAAGTGGCATTAAGAAGAATATGCCGGTTATGTCAGGAAAAGGATTGATCGGTCGTATTATTGAAGTCGACAAGGTAAGCTCTAAAGTTGAGTTGATTTCAACGGATAATGAAATCAATGATAAGTTTGCTGCTGAAATACTTGATGACAATAAGACCGACGTTACTGGAGTTGTAAGCCGTTTTGACAACAGTACCGGAGACTTGGTTATGGAAAACGTTAACTCAGTCAAGGGAATCAAGAAGGGCCAAAGAGTTATTACTTCTGGACTTGGAGGTAGAACACCAAGAGGTCTTTATATTGGTAAAGTTTATGGAATCAAGAAAGACAATTATGGAATGACAAATTCCATTTATATTACTCCTGCTGCCGAACTTAGGAACTTTACCGTTGTTACAGTTATTAAATCAACTGTGCGTGGTGAGAAATAATGCCTATTAAAACTCAAAAAATTATTGGTCAAGTTGTTTTTGTAATGTTGGCCTTTTACTTAGATGGCCTCATGAAATGGTCATTTCTTAATAATATGAATAAAAGTTCATTTACTATCGTCCCACAACTAATGCTGATGGCTTTAGTATTGCTCACGATGCGTATTGATAACCGAAGGACAATATTGATTTATGGTATTGTCTTTGGTTTGATTTATGACTCCTATTATTTTGGGATCATTGGGTTATATACAATTTTGTTGCCATTGATATTAGTAGGGGTAGATCATTATAAATTTTTATTTATCAAAAATACTGTTGGTTATGAACTTTCAATCTACTTTTTAGCATTAACTGCAATGCAGTCAGGGATTTATTTGCTGGAACGTTTATTCAGACTTACTACATCAAATTTTGGTGACTTTATAACTTACGTATTAGGACCAACTTTATTGTGGAACGTGGTTGTATTCTTTATTTTATACGTCCCACTTGCAAACTTAAGTGATTGGTTGGTCAAGTATAGGAGGGAATCGAAATGAGTAGCATCACTCTGAAAGGAAGCAAAGAGGGCTTTTCAGTAATCGTTGATGATTCGGCTGATTTTGACGAAGCAATTTCTGATCTTAAAAATATGATAGTCGAGCAGACCATTGGTACTGACGAAGATGATGTCATTCGATTTGCAATCAAGACTGGCAATCGACTTTTTGATAAAGAACAAATTAAAAAAATTAAAAGTGTCTTTGGTAAATATCCACAGATTGAGTTGACCTCTGTCGATGCAGATGTTCAGCCAAAAAGTGAAGCTGCACAAATTATCGAAGATAATAAAGTTAACATTGAGACTGGCATTGTAAGAAGTGGTCAAAAGAAGGACTTCAAAGGAGACCTTCTTTTCCTTGGTACCTTGCATGAAGGAGCTCAGATAACTACTACCGGATCCATTTATATATTAGGAGAAGTGCATGGAATTGTTCATGCAGGTTTTCCAGATGATACAAGTGCCGCAATTCTTGGTAACCTCGAGGGAGCTACTCAAGTAAGAATTGCTGATGTGGTCGAAATCGTTACTGAAGATAATTCTGACAAATATAGTAATAGAAAATATGCACACATCGATGATCTACATTCGATAAGTGTTGATGACATTCAGAACTTTAAAGAATCAATTAACGAACCAAGAAAGAGGAACGATTAGCTATGGGAATTTCTATTGTTGTAACTTCTGGTAAAGGTGGAGTTGGTAAAACAACAACTACCGCCAACATCAGTACAGTTTTAGCATCGATGGGGAAAAAAGTCTGCATGGTCGATCTAGACATTGGACTAAGAAACCTTGATGCGGTTCTAGGACTGACAAATCGTATAGTTTATGACATCGTTGATGTTGCACAAGAAAGGGTCGTGCTTTCACAAGCCTTGGTCAGAGATCCAAGATTTGGTGACAACCTTTATTTACTTGCAGCTTCGCAGTTTTCTGACAAATACGTTTTGGACAATGATTCCGTTGCTACGATCATTAACTATTTAAAACAACGTTTTGATTTTGTAATGATCGATTGTCCTGCTGGTATCGAATATGGATTTAAGAATGCTGTTAATTCTGCAGATGCTGCCTTGGTAGTTACAAATCCTGAAATTGCATCAGTTAGTGATTCTGATCGAGTTGTTGGTATTTTGGAAAGTTTAGATATGCCAATTACACCACATCTTATAATTAATAGAATTCGTAAAAACATGATCAACGAAGGAACTTCTATGAAGATAGATGATATTGTCAATCATTTAGGTATCCCACTTATCGGGATAATCGTTGATGAAGATGAAGTCATTTCAGCTTCTAACTCCGGACAAACAGTTGTTTCAGATCCAAATAGTGATGCTGGACACGGATATAGTAATATTGCACACCGTATGCTCGGTGAGAATATTCCATTAACATTATTCGAACATCCAAAAAAACAAGGTTTTATAGGTCGAGTTTTTGGAAGAAAGAAATAGTTCATGCTATACTATCTTTAAATTTAAATAGTCAACACAAGGGGAGCCATTTGGCTGAGAGTGATGAGATATCAGACCCTTCTAACCTGTATGATAATGCATGCGTAGGGATTGTGTTCTGCACATAAAGTGCAGGTGGACTCTCTTGTGATGACAATAATCAAAGGGAGTTTTTTTTATGGCAAAAAATCAACATTTAATAGTACTGACTGAAGGTGCCTTGATTACGGCAGCTGCACAAGTTTTAAATTTTGTTCCACATTCTGCCGGAATATCTTCCATTCAATTTCAATATGGCCTTATTCCAATGGCAATCTTTGCTTTAAGAAGAGGTCTAAAACCTGGACTTATGGCTGGACTTTGTTGGGGCCTTCTTGATCTTATCCTGAGAGGATTTAGTAGCGGTAGTTTTTTGAATCCGCTTCAAGGATTTATTGAATATCCAGTTGCCTTTGCTGCAGTTGGACTGATAGGTCTCGGCAGTATCAAAGTTAAACAAGTTATTAAGGATGGTAAAAATTCCATCGGTTGGATATTACTGTTTAGTTCAATTGGGTTCGTGATCAAGTATTTCTGCCATTTCGTGGCAGGTGGTGTTTTCTGGGGTGCATTTGCTCCAAAGACAATGAATCCTTGGATTTACTCATTAGTAATAAACGGCGGTAGCTTTATTGCCAATATGATAATGCTCTTTGTACTGTTGATCGTCTTACACAAATTATTTGATAGATTGATCATTGTAAGATAAATATAAAATTAAAAAGGCTTAACTGAGAATTATTTCTCAGTTAAGCCTTTTTGTTTATAAGAAACTCATAGCAGCGGTAAGTAGAACACCGCCGATAGTAACAATGATCATTAACCAAACAACAACTTGAATGATTTTAGATAAAGTACTTTTTGGTTTTTTGTCGTCCAAAGTTCACACCACCTAGTGTATTTATAAGTGAAATATTACTTCAGATACTGTAATTATGCAACTATTCACCCAATATTAGGGATAATCTCCCACTTTGCCACCACTTTTATAAACGCCGATATTAAAGGCATTTGAGCAATATTCTGAAACAAATTATGATTATTTTAACTTAATGTGGTTAATTGTGGTGAATTGTGGTAAATTAGAAAGTGTTAAAGATTTGAGGTGAGCTTTGGATGTTCATGGGTGAATTTCATCACACAATAGATAGCAAGGGCAGATTAATAATTCCATCAAAATTTCGTCAAGAAATTGGTGAGAGCTTTGTTGTCACACGTGGGATGGATGGATGCTTGTTCGGATATCCAATGGACCAATGGAATAAATTGGAGGCTCAGCTAGACAAATTACCATTAACAAAGAAAGACGCACGTGCGTTTACTAGATTTTTCTATTCAGCAGCTACAGAGGTCGAGTTTGATAAGCAAGGTAGAATTAATTTATCTGCACCTTTAGTTAGTTTCTCGAAATTAGAGAAGAATTGTGTAATCGTAGGTGTTTCGGACCGTATTGAAATATGGGACGAAGAGAATTGGAACAAGTTCAGTCAAGAGGCTGAAGAAAACTTTGAAGATATTTCGGAGAAGATGACAGATTTTGACTTCTAATGAATTTACACACAAAACAGTTCTCTTAAAAGAGACCATTGATCAATTAGATCCACATGATGAGGGTATCTACGTAGATGCCACATTTGGGCGTGGGGGGCACACCAAAGAACTTCTCAGTAGAATTCACCATAGTACTGTTTATGCGTTTGACAGAGACGAGAGCGCTATTCAGACGGGTGAAGAAATTGAGAATGATTCAAGTATTATTGGTGACAACAAACTTATTTTAATAAGAGATAATTTTGAGAATATGCAAGAACGATTAAACGAACTAGACGTTTATGGCGTCAACGGGGTCGTTTATGACTTAGGCGTTTCCTCTCCACAATTCGATGATGCAGTTCGAGGCTTCAGTTATAAAAAAGAAGCTAGATTAGATATGAGAATGGATCAGAGACAAGATCTTGATGCTGAAACAATCGTCAACGATTGGTCTTATAATGATATGGTTCGAATATTTTTTAGATATAGTGATGAGAAGTTTTCCAAACAAATCGCTAGATCAATCGAGAGAACTAGAGCAGATCATCGGATCACATCTACGTTGGAATTAGCAGATATTATAAAAAATGCTATTCCAGCCGCTAGAAGACGTACAGGAGGACATCCAGCAAAACGAATTTTCCAAGCTATACGAATCGCAGTTAACGATGAGTTAGGTTCCTTAGAAAGATCGTTAGATCAAGCAATTGATTTGCTGGTGCCAACAGGAAGAATTAGCTGTATTACTTTCCAATCTTTGGAAGATAGGATCGTAAAACACACTTTCAAAGAAAATTCTGAAGTTGACATTCCCCACGGACTTCCAGTGATACCCGATAACTTAAAACCCATTTTAAAATTGGTGACAAGGAAGCCAATTTTGCCGAATCAAGATGAGTTAGCAGAAAATAATAGAGCACATAGTGCGAAGTTACGTGTTGTAGAAAAGATTTAATATGGAGTGTAGGAAATGATAGAAAGTACAGCCAGAGACTTAACAAACTATGAAACAGTCGTAGCTCAACCAAAACAGGAGACAAATACTCAGACACTAACAGTTACGCATAAAGTAGCTATTTCAAAGACTGAGAGTCTTCTCTTGATCGGATTAGGAATTCTAACAGTTTGCCTTATGACAGCACTAGTTTCTGTTAAAGTCTCAATGACGTCTGCACAAAACCATCTGGACGCAATTACAACACAAATTACTAATACAAATACCAACAACGTAAACTTGCAACAGGAAGTCTCAGAGATGACTAGTTATGATAGACTTTCAAAATTTGCTAAGAAACATAATCTTAAAATGAGCAATAAAAATGTAAGGAACGTTACGAAATGAAAAACTTTTTAAAATTTCTAAAAAATAAGGCACGAATCAATCACTATGTTATTGGCTTTTTAATAGTGGTTGTGACGGCCTTTTCTTTTATCGCTTTTATTTATAGGTTTACAAGTATCGCCACTACCAAGGAGTATGACGGTGTCAATTTGGAACAACGTACTAAACAAAAATATCAAAACGTGGATCAGGTAAATGCTAAGCGTGGTGACGTTTTAGACACTAGTGGTGAAATGATTTCTGGAAATTCCAGCATATATAACATATATGCTGTTCTTTCGCATTCAGCCAAAACAACGGATGGAAAACCAGAATATGTCGAAAACAAATCCTCAACAGCTGAAAAATTGTCAAAATATTTGCCATTATCAAAGAAGCAAATTTTAGATTACTTAACACCTGAAAATAAGAAACAATATCAAGTTGAATTTGGGCCAGAAGGTCGTGGGCTTTCAATAGAAATAAAAAATAAAATTGCCCAGGAAAATATCCAAGGTATTAAATTTACAGAGTTACCTTCCAGAGCTTATCCAAATGGAATTTTTGCAACCAATCAAGTTGGAATAACTAAGGCAGATAACGCTAATGATAAGAACAGTAATATTAGTGGTGTTATGGGAATTGAAAAATATTTCAATAAAACTCTTGCTGGGACTAATGGTAAGAAAATAACCAAAATTGATTCACACGGTAATGAATTACCTGGATCTGAAGTTACCGAGAAGCAAGCAATCAACGGATCAAATGTCTATTTGACCTTGGATAGCAAAATCCAACAGTATGTTGAAATACTTACTCAAAATGTTGAATCTAAGTATCAACCTAAGAATTTGAATGTGTTAGTAATGGATGCCAAGACTGGGCAAATAAAGGCCGCTACGCAGCGTCCAACGTTTAATCCAACAACTGGTAAAGGGTTGGACGAAAGTTGGCGAGATACGCTTGTAGAGGATCAATTTGAACCTGGTTCTGTTATGAAAATTTTGACGCTATCTGCCTCGATTGATTCAGGTAATTACAAACCAGACGAACTTTATCGTTCAGGAGCTGTCGAAGTAGGCGGTAGAACCATCAGGGATTGGAACAATGTTGGATGGGGTTATATCCCTGCATCTGAAGCATTTCCACGTTCCTCCAATACAGGTATGGTCCATCTAGAACAAGAGATGGGTCCAGATACTTGGATGGATTATATGAAGAGATTCAAAATTGGTGTTAAGACGGGAATTCCTTTACCTGGTGAAATTGCGGGTGGTATTTCATACAAGCATGCATCTGACCAGGCAATGACTTCATTTGGACAAAGTGTGAATGTTAATACTATTCAAATGTTGCAGGCATTCTCTGCTGTTGCTAATAACGGAAAAATGATCAAACCGCAAATTGTTAAAAAAATCGTAGATCCTAACACGGATAAGACGACTAAGAAATTTAAAGTTGAAACTGTTGGTCATCCAATCAAAGCGTCGACTGCTAAACAGGTCCGTAAAGCTATGCGTGAGGTTGTAACTGAGCCTTATGGTACCGGAATGGTCTACAAAATCCCTGGAGTCAAAGTGGGTGTAAAGACTGGTACTGCTCAAATTGCTTCACCAACAGGTGGATATATGAGTGGAGCAAGTAATTATATTTATTCTGTCGCAGGTATGGCTCCATACAAAGATCCTAAATACATTGTCTATATTACGATGCGTCAGCCTCAGATCATGTCGACTGGTGCTGAACAAATGATTTCAGAAATATTCAATCCTCTAATGAAGAGGTTAATGACAAATTCTGATTCAGCTGGTACTGACATTGCTGCAAATAGTCAATACGTCGACATGCCAGATTTCTTGAACAGCTCTGTCGGGGATGCTCAGAAACAAATAGAGAAATTGAATTTACAAACTGGTATTATTGGTACCGGAGATAAAATTGTTCAACAATTACCAGCAAATGGTGAAAAAGTCATGCCTGGTCAACGTATCGTTATGTTGACGAATGGCGCCATGACTATGCCAGATTTGACCGGTTGGTCAAAGAACGACGTTTTGAAATTTGCTGAAATCACTGGAAAAACTGTTGATACCGATGGTGATGGATATGTTACATCACAATCGATAAAAGCAGGTGATGTAATAAATGACAGTGGTAAAATTAAAGTAACTTTGAAAAATAATTAACATTTTAAGTGGGGATTTCCATGGAACTTAGCAAAATAATCATAGATGTAATTAGTAGTTTTGCCATCGTAGCGATTTTTATGCCATTTCTTATTGGCTACTTGATTGCTCATAAAGAAGGTCAGTCGATCAGAGAAGAAGGACCAAAATGGCATGAGAAAAAATCTGGAACACCTACAATGGGTGGACTATTGATCATAATTGCGATGACCATTTCTAATATTTGGGTCGGTGCTTGGTTAGGTCAGATGACCCATGCTCTAGTGATTACAACCTTAGTTGTGATCCTTTTTGGGTGTATTGGATTTATTGATGACTTCATCAAAGTCTTTAAGAAAAGAAATCTTGGATTAAAGGCATTACAAAAATTAGCATTACAAATCGTTGTTGCTATTATCTTTCTATATGTTTATATGAACGATAATTTACCAATGAATTTTTCGATTCCAGGATTGTTCTCAATTGATTCAAGAATAGTATTTGTTCTGTTCACAATTTTTTGGTTAGTTGGATTCTCAAATGCTACTAATTTAACTGATGGATTAGACGGTCTATTAGGTGGCTTAGGAACAATTTCTTATTTGACGTATGCAATTATTGCGTTGAACCAAGACAGAATCGATATAGCCATCGTATGTTTCTCAGTTGTTGGTGCTTTGTTAGGCTTCATGATGTTCAACCATAAGCCTGCCAAAATATTCATGGGTGATGTTGGTTCCTTAGCTTTAGGTGCTGGCTTAGCCGCTATTTCAATACTATTAGGTCGCTATTGGTCACTATTATTGATTGGACTTGTTTATGTGATCGAAACAGCAAGTGTCATGTTACAAGTTTTCTCGTTTAAAGTTTTCCACAGGCGAATATTTAAAATGACACCGATCCACCATCATTTTGAGATGCTTGGTTGGAGTGAGTGGAAAGTTGATATAGTATTTTGGTTAGTTAGTGCAATTTGTTCAGCAGTTTATTTATTAATCTTTGTATAGGAAGTAAGTCATGGTAGAGAAGAGTAATTATTCAGACAAAAAGATTCTTGTTTTAGGTTTAGCTAAGAGCGGTTTTGCCGTTGCTAGATTATTGAAAAAAATGGGTGCAGAAGTCACAGTTGTTGACTCAAATCCACTAGAAGGTAATGCTGAAGCTAAAGAGCTTTTGAATGAAGGTTTTGACGTTATCACTGGAAGCAATCAAGCTAAATTGATTGATGATTCTTATGATTATTTAGTTAAAAACCCAGGTATCACATATTCTAACGAGCTAGTTGCTAGGGCGCTAGAGTTGAAGATTCCTGTAATTACTGAACCAGAGGTAGCATACGAGTATTCAAAAGCAACAATGGTCGCAGTGACAGGTACGAATGGTAAGACAACTGTTACGACATTGATTCAATTGATGCTTGATCATTCTCCACAATTTAATAAATCTTATTATGCTGGCAATATCGGTATTCCTATCTCTGATGTTGTCCAAAAAGCTACTAAACAAGATGTGATCGTAACTGAACTATCAAGTTTCCAACTAGAAGGAACCATCAATTTACATCCTCATGTTGCAGTTTTGAATAACATATATTCAGCTCACCTTGATTTTCATGGCTCAAGGGAAAACTATATTAATGCAAAAATGCATATAACAAAAAATCAAACACCAGATGACTACTTCATCGTTAACTGGAACGAAAATGAATGGCGTCAACTTTCAAAACAATCTTCTGCACAAGTAATTCCATTTTCTGACAAACAAGAATTAGGTTTTGGTGCATATGCTTCAGAAGGTAATATTTATTACAATCGTCATCTCATCATGAATGAAGACGAGATTAAAGTTCCTGGAGAACATAATGTTCAAAATGCCTTGGCAGCAATAAATGTTGCCAAAATTTTTGGTGTCTCAGATGGTGACATCATCGAAGTATTAAGTAAGTTCGCTGGTGTAAAACATCGAATCCAATTTGTTGATGAATTCAATAAACGCAAATTCTATAACGATTCAAAAGCTACAAATATCGAAGCCACAATTGTTGCATTAAGTGCTTTCAAACAACCTATCACTTTGATAGCAGGTGGTTTGGATCGAGGTAATGGTTTCGACGAATTAGTTCCTTATTTAAAACGGAACGTAACTAATATCGTTGTTTATGGTGAAACTGCTGAAAAAATGATCGATGCTGCTAAAAAGGCAGATATCAGTAATATCATCGAGGTCAAAGATCTCCAAGATGCTGTTCCCGAAGCTTATAAGCAAAGTGCAGAAGGAGAGGTCGTCTTACTTTCACCTGCTGCAGCTAGTTGGGATCAGTTCGATAATTTTGAACAACGTGGTGATCAATTTATTGATGAAGTTAAGAAATTAAAAGGAGAATAATTATGACTAAACTCCGCATAATCGTATCCGGTGGTGGTACAGGTGGCCATATTTATCCAGCGATGGCACTCATTAAGCGTTTGAAGGAACGTGACATGATTGAAGATGTTTTATATGTTGGAACTGAAAATGGCCTTGAAAGTAAAATAGTTACCAAAGCTGGGATTGATTTCAAGACTATTAAAATCAGTGGTTTTAAAAGAAAATTGACTTTTGAAAATATTAAAGTTTTGAATATGTTCTTTTCGTCAATTGGAAAATCAAAGAAAATAATTAAAGAATTTAAGCCTGATATTGTTGTGGGTACTGGTGGATATGTTTCAAGTGCTGTTGTTTATGCAGCTCACACGTTGCATATCCCCACGGTGATCCATGAGCAAAATACCATTGCCGGTGTTACCAATAAATTTTTAGGTCATTTCGTTGATCGAATTGCCATTGCGTTTAAAGATGCCCAGGATCAGTTTTCCGAGAAATCTAAGATTGTTTATACCGGGAATCCAAGGGCACAAGAAGCGGCCGCAATTAAGGCCAATGATAGATTGAAGGATTTTGATTTATCTCCTGAAAAAAATACCGTAATGATTTTCGGCGGATCTCGTGGTGCTGAGCCAATAAATAAAGCGGTAATAGATTCTCTAGAGAGTTTTTCTAAAGCTGATTTTCAAATGATATTCGTGACCGGCAGGGTTCATTATGATGGTGTGGTAAAACGAATCGATGAGAAGTACATGTCAGCACCAAATATCTCAATCGAACCATACATCGATAACATGCCAGAAATCCTTCCGGATTTGAAATTGATTGTTGGACGAAGTGGAGCTACAAGTATTGCAGAGATCACCGCATTAGGAATTCCCGCAATTTTCATACCAAGTCCATATGTTACACATGATCACCAAACAAAAAATGCTAGGGCAATTGCCGCCAATGGTGCAGCAAATATTTTGCCTGAAAGTGAACTAACTGGTGAAAAGTTATTTAATAATGTTTCTGAAATAATGAATAGCGTAGATATTCAAAATAAGATGTCTGCTGCTTCAAAAGAAATCGGAGTTCCCGATGCTTCGGACAAACTGATCAGTGTATTAACTGGATTAGTCCGTAAGTAATTTGCGAGGTCGATATGTCAAAAAAGCGTAAGAGCGTTGATAAGAGCCTGATTATTAGTTTGATTGCAATAGTCATTATATTTATTGCTTATCTGGGTTCGCCATTGAGTAAAGTGAGAAATATTTCTGTCAAAGGAGTTAATGATTTAGGTGCTCAACAAGTAATTGATGCAACTGAATTGAATGATAATTCTTTATTGATAGGAGTTTTTCTCAGAAAAAACTCGATATCAAACAAAACGCATGAAAAATTACCGTCAGTTAAATCACTTGATTTTCAGACTAAGAATTTTCGTGACTTGGTTATTAATGTGCATGAATATCAAACACTTGGATTAATTTATAAACATGGTTATTACTACCGAATAATCACTGGTGGTAAGGTGTTATCCAATAAGATCAAAGCACCGATCGGGAATTATCCAATTTACAGTGGATTTGATAAAAAGTCACAATTGAAAAAAATTACTGAAATATATCGACAATTTCCTGCAAGCGTAAAAAATAACACATCAGAAATATATAATGCGCATACAAAAGTCAATCCTTACAGGCTAAAAATTGATATGAATGATGGTAATAAAGTGATTGCGGATAGTCGCACCGTTGCAAAAAAGATGAAGTATTATCCAGGTATTGCGTCACAAATGAAGCAAAAGGGTGTCGTTGATCTTGAAGTTGGTGCTTATTCATATGCATTTGATGACAAGAAATAGGTTTAATATAATAGTTTTTGTGTTAAAATTTTCTAATGAATGGTTTTTAACAAGTTAAGGGAGGCAACCACTGTTTATGGACAATTCAAAGTTCTATGTGGGTCTTGATATAGGTACCAGCTCAATTAAAGTGGTGGTCGCTGAAGCGTCAGATGACAAATTGAGTGTTGTTGGCGTCGGAAGTGAACGATCTGAGGGAGTTAGCCGTGGCGTTATTGTCGATATAGACAAGGCATCCGGTGCGATCAAACGTGCTGTCAAAAAGGCTGAGACTCAAGCAAACATAACGATAAAAGAAGTAGTCGTCGGAATTTCGGCAAATATGCTACAGATTGAAAAGTGTCAAGGAATGATTGCAGTTGGCACACAATCAAAAGAAATTACAGAAAATGATGTAAGACAAGTTATGGCAGCTGCCATGATCCAGAACTTACCAGGTGAAAGAGAAGTTGTTTCTCTTGTACCTAAACAATTTTCTGTTGACGGATTTAATAATATTCGTGATCCAAGAGGAATGATCGGTGTTCGTCTTGAAATGAAAGGTATTATTTACACCGCTCCAAAAACTATTGTTCACAATACTAAGAAAGCTATACAACAAGCCGGTCTTAATATTGTTCATAAAGTTATAACGCCGATGGCATTGAGCCAAGTCGTTTTAAACGATGGTGAGAGTGATTTTGGTGCGGTCATTATCGATATGGGTGCAGGTCAAACCACTGCTTCAGTTGTTCATGATCATAATTTGAAACTTTCAACAGTTGATTTTGAAGGTGGAGATTACGTCACTCATGACATCTCAGTTGTTTTAAACACAACAATGGAAAATGCCTCACAATTAAAAGTATATTATGGGACTGCAGATTCGGAACAAGCCGATACTGATGATACAATAAGCGTTGAAGTAGTCGGACAAAGCGAACCAGAAACAATTTCTGAAGAGTATTTGTCTGAAATTATAGAAGCCAGATTGCAACAAATTTTCACCAGACTTCAGGGTCCTCTTGAAGATGCTGGTGCTTTGTCATTGCCGGGCGGAATTGTCTTGACTGGTGGGGTTGCAGCTACACCACAAATTGAAGATTTAGCCAAAAAGGTATTTGGAGTTAAAGTCAGAAGTTATGTACCTGCTCAAATGGGTATGAGATATCCATCTTACTCATTAGGGTTAGGTCTTGTGACATATGCTTCAAACTTGAATGACATTGGAATTATTGCTGACAATGTAGTCAACGGTGCTGCGATTAATCAAAATGATTCAGCCTCAAGACCATCTGTTCAGACTCAGTCTGTTCCAGATAATCGTCAAACTACTACTCAAGCAAAACCAAAGAGTAAGCAACAAAAGAAACAATCTCCAAAGAAAAAGGCTGAAAAAGGTTCTAGAATGGACAGAGTCAAAGATTTCTGGAGTAAGTTTTTTGATTAATAAATAAGTTAACTATATTCAAGATAGGTAATAGGAGGAACTCCTTAATGGAATATTCATTAGATTCAAGCGAAAATATGGGGGCAGTCATCAAAGTTATTGGTGTTGGTGGCGCTGGTGGTAATGCTGTTAACCGAATGGTCGATACAGGTATCAAAGGTGTTCAGTTTATTGCTGCGAATACAGATGTACAAGCACTTGAAAGCTCTTCAGCTGAAACAAAGATCCAACTTGGACCAAAGCTTACTAGAGGTCTAGGAGCTGGTTCTAACCCTGAAATTGGACAAAAAGCTGCACAAGAGAGTGAAGAAGCAATCAAAGAAGCACTCGAAGGTGCAGACATGATCTTTATCACTGCAGGAATGGGTGGTGGTACCGGTACTGGTGCTGCACCTATCGTTGCAAATATCGCAAAAGAAAGTGGCGCACTTACTGTTGGCGTCGTTACTCGTCCTTTTGCTTTTGAAGGATCAAAACGTTCACGCTTTGCTGCTGATGGTATCAGTGAGCTTAAAAAAGATGTTGATACACTTGTATTGATCTCAAATAGTAAATTGCTCGAAATCGTTGATAAGAAGACTCCTATGGGTGAGGCATTCAGTATTGCTGATGATGTTTTACGTCAAGGTGTTCAAAGCATTTCTGACTTGATCACATCACCAGGATTCGTTAACTTGGACTTTGCTGATGTTAAAACAGTAATGTCTGACCAAGGTTCTGCTCTTATGGGTATTGGTACAGCTAATGGTGAAAACAGAATTACTGATGCTACAAACAAAGCTATTTCTTCACCACTACTTGAAGTATCTATTGATGGTGCTAAGCAAGTATTACTTAACATTACTGGTGGACCTGATCTTTCATTGTTTGAAGCACAAGATGCTGCTCAAATCGTTACAGATCAAGCAACCAAAGACGTTAATATTATCTTTGGTACATCAATTGATGAAACACTTGGTGATCAAGTTAAAGTTACTGTTATTGCAACAGGTGTTGAGAGTGAAAACAGTAAGGACAAAGTTCGTCGTCCAAATCTAAACAACCCTAACGCAGTATTCAATGTAAATAACAATAATAATGATCAAAATGATAATGCCCAACAAGCACAACCACAAAGACCAGCAACTGATCCTTTGGCAGATTGGGATATCAACCAAGCAAACAGTGATAACTCAAACAATAATGTTTCAGGTGAAAAGAGTGATTTTGATATCTTCCAAAAACCAGAAACAATTGATTTAAGTGATGATGACGATGACTCAACACCACCTATCTTTAAACGTAGAAATAAATAATAAGGAGTTCAAATTATGGCATTTGAAAAACTAGGTAATTTCTTTGGTATCAGTGACGAAGAAAACTATGATGGCAATCAAGCCCAAACTACTACCACAAATGAAGCTAACGATTATTCTAACAATGAGAAGGTAGTTTCAATGGATTCAAGTAGCACAGTGAAGAACGCAAGTAGCAAGATCGCTATCTATCAACCAAGAGTTTATGCTGATGCTAAAGTTGTTTCTAAACAACTATTGAACAACAAAGCAGTAATAGTTAATTTTAATAATATAAGTGATGATCAGGCTAAGAGAATCGTTGATTTCCTTACTGGCACTGTTTTTGCTCTTAACGGCGAAATCAAACGTGTTGGAGACAAGATTTTCTTGTGCACACCACCCAAGTTTCAAATAGATGGTAGCATTCCTGACATTGGTGAATAACTAACGGAGGAAAATAAATGGATCGAGTAATGACCGGACTACCCGGAATAATAGGTCTGCTTTTCAGTGCCTATGAATTGATAATCATTGTGTTCTGTGTATTGACTTTCATTCCGAGATTGTACAACTCGGCATTTGGTCGTTTTATAGCAGGTATGGTAGCGCCATTTTTAAATTTGATTTCTAGAATTATTCCTACTCGATTTGGATTCATTGATATTTCTCCTATCATTGCGTTAATACTTGTACAAATAGCAGAGAAAGTGATTTTTTACATAATTTAATGGACGATGAAGAAAAGGTAAGTCTAAATAGTAGTTATTTCAGACCTGAAGAGAAGCCCTTTATCGACAAGATTGGTGATTTATTACTTCGAACTCAAACAATGTATATTCCACAATTAACTGATTTTCTCAACATGAGAGAACGTGCCATTCTGGACAATTTGGTCAATAAATATGACGATTTGTTTGTCCATTATTATGGTGGTTATGAAGGAGCAGAAAGAGTCAGGGGCATAATTGCTCCTGATTATTTTGTACCTAAGGAAAGCGATTTTAAAATTTCTTTGTTTGAGGTCAGATATCCTGAAAGATTTGCGAACTTGCATCATGGACAAATACTGGGTTCGTTAACCGGTTCTGGCGTAGAACGAGATCATTTTGGTGATATTATTACCAATGGTAAAGCATGGCAATTTTTTGTATTTAAAGATATGGCCAAATTTATTAGTGAACAAGTTGATAAAATTGGTTCCTTTAAGGTACATTTGACCGAGAAAGATATCAAAAAGGATTTGATTATGCCGATCGACGAGTCGGCTGATGAAACTGTCAACGTCCAATCCTTGCGACTGGATACGATAATATCAACTATCTATGATATTTCTCGAACTCAATCTAAGGCATTAGTTGATCATGGTAAAATTCAGCTTAACTGGGTACCTAATCGCAATGCCAGTGCATTTGTGACCTTATATGATACTATTAGTGTCAGAGGCTACGGCCGAATAAGAATAAATGATATCATGGGCAAATCAAAAAATAATAAGTATATAATTTTTGTGAACGTTATTAGGAAATGATGAGGGGTGTGGTTTTATGGTTTTGTCACCAATCGAAATACATAACAAAGAATTTGACCGAAAGTTTCGTGGGTATGATCGTGAACAAGTTGATCAATTTTTAAATCAAGTTGTTAACGATTATGATTTGGCACTACAACAGAATTCGCAATTACAAAAAGACTTGAAACAAGTTCAATCACAACTGAAGTATTTTACAGAAATGAAAGATGCTTTGAATCAGTCTATAATTGTTGCACAAGATGCTGCTGATAAAGTCAAAGCAAATGCTGAAAAAGAAGCACAGATCATTTCCGAAGATGCCCAACAAAAAGCTAGAGATTTGTTGGACCAATCAACCACAAAATCTAATCAAATATTAGAAGATGCTTCCGACAAGGCTAGACAAGTCACGATTGAAACTGATGATTTGAAAGGTAAGACAAATGCATTTCGTATTACTCTTCAAAACATGCTTCAGCAACAATTGGATTATGTTGAAAGTCCTGACTGGAATAATCTTCTTGATACGACCCAGACTAGCGATTTGAAAGAAAGAATCGGTATGACAAATAATTCAGAATCAGATCAAAATCAGATTCCAAATGAAAGTCAAACTGAAGATTTTCAAAAAAATAAAGATAATGTTTCAAATCAAAGGCAAGAGGATTATAATAAAAACATTCCAGATAACGAGACTTCAGATTCATATACGATCAACAATGATCAGAATGGTCCTACATTCAATTTTGATTCTGATGCCGATAACAATGGAAATAACTAATGAAAAGAACAAGTACTCAACTCAAAACATTTTCAGCGAGCTAATGTATGGTGTGAGATTAGCAAATTAAGTGGGTTAGGTATATCAGCTTTTCTATAAAAACTAGAATTTATACCAATAGGTGGTACAGCGAGAATTCGTCCTAATTTGGATGGATTCTTTTTTTATTACAAAAAGGGAGTGGAAAGATGCGAGTAAAAGACACATTAAACTTAGGTAAAACGAAATTTCCAATGCGCGGAAATCTTCCTAATAAAGAAGCCGAATGGCAAAAAGACTGGGAAGAAAATAAAGTATATGAGAAACGTCAAAAGTTAAATGAAGGCAAACCAACTTTTGAATTATTAGATGGACCTCCATTTGCTAATGGTGACATCCATATGGGACATGCACTTAACAAAATCTCAAAAGATATCATTATTCGTTACAAATCGATGGATGGATATCGTTCACCTTATGTACCTGGTTGGGATACTCATGGTCTTCCAATTGAACAACAACTTGCAAAAAAAGGTGTTAAACGTAAGGAAATCGGTATGTCAGAATACCGTAAGATGTGCCTTGATTTTGCTGAAAATGAAATCAAAAAACAGATGGCAGGTTTCAAACGTTTAGGAGTATCTGCTGACTGGGATCATCCATACATCACATATCAACCAGAATTCGAAAAAGAAGAAGTTAAAGTTTTCGGTGAAATGGTAGACAAAGGATACATTTATCGTGGTAAAAAACCAGTTTATTGGTCACCTTCATCTGAATCAACATTAGCTGAAGCTGAAATTGAATATCACGACATTAAGTCACCATCTATCTTTGTTGCTTTTAAAGTTCGTGATGGAAAAGATTTGTTGGATAAGGATACATCATTCATCATCTGGACAACTACACCATGGACAATGCCTTCTAACTTGGCTATTTGTGTAAATCCAAAATTCGATTATGCACAAATCAATGCTGATGGGAAGAAATATGTTGTAGCTGAAGAACGTATCAGCTTCCTTAAAGAAAAATTGGGCTGGGATAATGTTGTGATCCTTAAGACTTTCAAGGGTGCTGAACTTGAAGGATTATCTGCAACACACCCATTCTATGATCGTGAATCAAAACTTATCCTTGGTAATCATGTTACTTTAGACGATGGTACTGGTTTAGTTCATACAGCTCCTGGATTTGGTGCTGATGACTTCGTTGTTGGTATGAAATACAAACTTCCTGTTTTCTCACCAATTGACGCTCACGGTTGCTTTACAGACGAAGTACCTGAATATGAGGGTGTCTTCTATGATGATGCCAATAAAATGATCACAGAACGTATGAAGGAAAATGGTTCATTATTGAAACTTGATTTCTTCACACATAGTTACCCACATGATTGGCGTACTAAGAAACCTGTTATTTTCCGTGCCACTCCACAATGGTTTGCATCCATCGATAAATTTAGACCACAATTACTTGAAGAATTAGAAAAAGTAAGTTTCATTCCTGATTGGGGTAAAACTCGACTTTATAATATGATTCGTGACCGTGGTGACTGGGTAATCTCTAGACAACGTGCTTGGGGTGTTCCACTACCAATTTTCTATGCAGAAAATGGTGAACCAATCATGACCAAAGAAATCATTGATCATGTTGCCGACTTATTTGGTAAATATGGTTCTGATATTTGGTTCGAAAAAGATGCTAAAGATTTGCTACCTGAAGGCTACACAAATCCTAATAGTCCAAATGGTGAATTTACTAAAGAAACAGATATCATGGATGTTTGGTTTGACTCAGGGACAGCACATGCAGGTGTTGCTAAATTAAGAGATAACTTAGTATTTCCTGCTGATTTAGTACTTGAAGGTTCTGACCAATATCGTGGTTGGTTTAACTCACTATTGATCACTTCAGTCGCAGCATTTGGAGTTGCTCCATACAAAGCTATTCTTTCTCAAGGATTCACTCTTGATAAGAATGGTGTCAAGATGAGTAAATCACTTGGTAATGTTATTGCACCAAAGGATATTGAAAGACAATTTGGTGCTGAAATTATTCGTCTTTGGGTTGCTTCTGTAGATTCAAGTTCAGATGTGTCAGTATCAGTTGATTCATTTAAACAAGTATCTGAATCATATCGTAAGATCCGTAACACTATCAGATTTATGTTGGCTAACACAACTGATTATGATCCAAAAGAAAATCGTGTTGCATACGACGACTTGCGTCCAGAAGACAAATACATTGTTATGAAATTGAACAAGTTGATCGAAGATGTTTTAAATGATTATGATCACTATGATTTTGCTAGTGTGAATAAATCAGTTTTGAAGTTCCTAACAAATGATCTTTCAACATTCTATTTAGATTTTGCTAAAGATGTTGTTTATATCGATGCTGAAGATTCTCATTCACGTCGTTCAATGCAAACTGTAATTTACGATTCTGTAGTTGCAATGGCAAAACTTTTGACACCAATTCTTCCACATACAATGGAGCAGGTTTGGGAATATCTCAAAGAACCTGAAGAATATGTTCAATTAGCTGAAATGCCAAAAGCAGAAAAACAAGCTGATTTTGATGAAATCGAATCAACATGGACAGCATTTATGTCATTCCGTGATGATGTGTTGAAGTCACTTGAAATGGCACGTGATAGCAAATTGATCGGTAAATCACTCGAAGCTAAAGTTACAGTTTACCCAAGTGATGAATTGAAAGAGACATTATCTAAGATTGACAGTAACTTGGGTCAATTATTAATTGTTTCTCAATTTGAGATCAGTGATGCTGCTGTTCCAGATAACGCTGACGATTACGAGAATGACAGTGTTCTCGTTGAAAAAGCTGAAGGAGAAGTTTGTCAAAGATGTCGTATGGTGAAAACTGATGTAGGTTCTGACTCAAACTTCCCTAATTTCTGTGCTAGATGTGCTAAGATTGTAACGGAAGAATATCCACAAACAATAAGCGAAGGCTTTGAAGAATAGAGTTGATACTATGTTTGAAGGTAAAATTGTAAGATATAACAAGAATAAGGGTTTTGGATTTATCAATGATGGAGAAAATGATATTTTCTTCTTTGCTGACTCAATTCTTAACCGTGAAGACTTTTATATTCAAGAAGGTCTGACAACTACATTTGAAGTTGCACCTGGTTACAAAGGTCCACAGGCTGTAAATATTACTATTACTGCATCAGATGAAGAAGAAAGCACAAATTAGTGCTTTCTTTTTTGTTTGTGAAAATTACATTTTTAGTTATCTATCAACTGAAGATATGTTATTCTATTTTGCATGTTACAATTAAAATTGCAGTAGTCTAAATTGTTGATCAAGAGGTTTTATTAATGCATAAAGAAGATTCAAAATATTATGAACAAGTCGTTGCTACAAAACGAATGTTTGGTGGCAAAATCTTTAACGTAGATGTTGAACAGGTTATTTTACCTAATGGAATTCCATCTATCAGAGAGATTGTCCAACATCATGGTGCGGTCGGTATTATTCCACTTGTAGACGACAAAATGATTTTTGTACGTCAGTGGAGAGCCCCACTAGAGCAAGAAACATTAGAGATCCCCGCTGGAAAAATTGATACGGATGAAGGATCTGATTTACAAGAAGTAGCACTCCGTGAAATGAACGAAGAACTCGGTTTAACGACTGATAAATTAGAAAAGGTAACGGCATTTTATGCCAGCCCTGGTTATTCTAATGAAAAATTAACGATGTATTTAGCCAAAAACTTGAAGCCAGTAGAAAACAAACGCCCATTGGATAGTGATGAATTTCTAAACGTAGAGAAATTGACACTGGATGAAGCCAAGAAGTACGTCGAAGACGGAACAATATGTGATTCTAAAACCATTTATGCAATCACATATTGGGAATTGCTTAAATCGAAGGGTGAATAGTATGTTTTCTAAACTTAAAAGTAGATTTAATGGTAATAAATTTAATAAAAAGAATAATGATCAGTCACTTAATCCAGTAGTATCTGAAGAAGATATCCAAAAACAACAAAAAGCGATTGCAAACCAAGAGCGGCAACGTGTTGAGCAGGAGTATAGGAAGCAACATCCTGATCAAATGAAGGAAGAACAAAAACTTTCTTTCGATCATAAGACAAATAAATTGAAAAAAAGACTAAATATTGCGATTATTACAGTATTCGGCTTAATTGTTCTTGTATTCTTAATTTTATTTTTTGTATAAGGAGTTCATATAAATGAAAATTGGCGTAATTGTTCCAATGGAAGAAGAAATCAAATTATTAAAGGATTCACTGAGAGATGTCGAATCTCAAACAGTTGCTGGTGTAGAAATAACTACTGGTAATTATGGCAAGCACAAGGTAATTCTTGCTCAAAGTGGAATCGGTAAAGTTCAAGCAGGGATGACAACTACTATTTTGAATGAACGCTACACACCTGATTTAGTCGTAAACACTGGTTCAGCTGGTGGTATTGGCGAAGGACTCAAAATAGGTGACATTGTTATTTCTGAAAAACTTGCCTATCACGACGTTGATGTGACTTCATCAGGTTATAAGATGGGTCAATTACCAGGAAGTCCTTTATATTTTGAAGCTGATTCATTTTATGTAAACGAGATTCAAAAAGCAGCCGAAAAGACAAACTTGATCTATCACAAAGGTTTGATAGTTTCAGGAGACCAATTTATTGACGACAAAGCTAAGATTGCTACAATTAAAAAGTCGTTTCCAAATGCATTGGCATCTGAAATGGAAGGTGCAGCAGTTGCACAAGTATGTACTCAATTTGGTACACCTTTTGTGGTTATCCGTTCCATGAGTGATGTTGGTGATGAGGATGCCAGTGTCAGCTTCGATGAATTCGTAGTTGTTGCCGGTCGTAAATCAGTTCAAATGTTGCTGAACTTTTTAGATCAAGAATAGTTTGAAAAGGAGATTATTACGTTGGGGTATATATATTTAGATAATGCTGCCACCACACCGATGGCTAGTGAAGTTATTGAAGTAATGCATGAACAAATGATCAATACATTTGGAAATGCGTCTGCTACCAATTATTTTGGTCGTCAAGCTCGTAAAGTACTTGATGAAAGTAGACATACTATTGCGCAAAGTATCAACGCTAAGGACTCAGAAATCGTCTTTACTAGTGGCGGTACTGAAGCTGACAACACTGCTATCATTTCAACAGCCTTATCTCGTCAAGATAGAGGAAAACACATTATTACAGATACAACTGAACATGAGGCCGTTTTAAAACCCATGGCATATTTGGAATCCATTGGTTTTGATGTGACTTATCTTGAACCGGATGAATCCGGGGTAATTTCAGTAAAATCTGTTAAAAATGCCCTAACTGATGATACAATATTAGTTTCCATTATGTATGGAAATAATGAGGTCGGTTCAGTAAATCCAATTTCAGAAATTGGTGAGTTATTAAAAGATCATCAAGCATATTTCCATACTGATGCTGTACAGGCCTATGGAACTGAGGATATTGATGTCAAAGCTGAAAATATTGATATGTTATCAACGTCAGCTCACAAGTTATATGGACCTAAATTCATGGGCTTCTTGTACATCAATGATTCCATTCATATTCCTTCATTGATCATGGGTGGGGATCAAGAAACTAAACGTCGTGCCGGAACTGAAAATATTCCAGCAATTGCTGGATTCGCTGAAGCAGTTAGAATGGCTTCAGACAGTGAAAAGAAAGCTAGACGAGAAAAATATTTTGGTTTCAAGCAACAAATCCAAAAAATTCTGAACGAGAATGGTATCAAATATGGTATTAACGGTCCATCCACTAGTCACGGATTAAATCACGTGTTTAATTTGTATCTACCTGGAATCGATCGTGGTATTCTATTAACGCGTTTAGATTTAGATGGTTTTGAAGTATCAGGTGGTTCTGCCTGTACAGCAGGCAGTTTGGAACCATCACATGTGCTGATTGCCATGTTTGGAAAAGATAGTCCACGTATTCATGATTCATTGAGAATTAGTTTTGGTAAGAATAATACTCCAGAAGAAGTAGAAGCTTTTACAAAAAAACTAATAGAAATCGTCAATGACTTGACTAATTAATAAAAAATGAGCAAACTAAATATTGAGAATTTTATTAATTAAGGGGACTTATTATTATGGAAAAAAATGACGCTCAAGTTTTAGGCGATACAAACGTATACGAAATTGCACCAGATGTTAAAAAATACTCACTCTTGGATGCTGGATTTTTTGAAAGCAACCGTGGCAATTTCCGTTTGGAAAGACCTATTTCAGGAACATCACCATATGATGCTAGATATATGCTAAAAATCACTATCAATGCTAATCTTGATGGAATGAGAATGGCTATTACTGATAAAAGTGGATTGCATAATCTCAATATTTTTAAAGGTAAAGATACACAGTCAGAAATAGATGACTATAAATTTTTAATTAAGTACTTGATCGAAAAGGATGTTTTGATCAAGAAATAAGAGGGTTATTTTTATGGAAAAAGCAAAAAAGCGCGTAGTTGTTGGAATGAGTGGTGGAGTTGATTCTTCAGTAAGTGCTCTTTTGTTGAAACAACAAGGATACGAGGTTATCGGTGTCTTCATGAAGAACTGGGATGACACAGATGACTCTGGAGTATGTACAGCTACTGAGGATTATGAGGATGTAGCAAAGGTTGCCAACAAAATCGGAATTCCTTATTATTCAGTTAACTTTGAAAAAGAGTATTGGAATCGCGTGTTCCAATACTTCTTGGACGAGTACAAGAAGGGTAGAACTCCAAATCCTGACGTTATGTGTAACAAGGAAGTTAAGTTTAAGGCATTCTTAGACTATGCCAATCAATTAAATGCTGACTACATCGCAATGGGTCACTATGCACAATCATTTACAGATGATAACGGTGTAGTTCATTTATTACGTGGTGGAGATGCTAACAAGGACCAAACTTACTTCTTGAGTACTGTTCAACAAGACCAACTAAAGACTGCTTTATTCCCAATTGGCGGAATGCAAAAGTCAGAGGTTCGTCGTATTGCTGAAGAGGCTGGTTTAGCTACAGCTAAGAAGAAGGACTCAACTGGTGTATGTTTCATCGGTGAGAGAAACTTCAGAAAGTTCCTTAGTGAGTTCTTACCTGCACAAGAAGGTACTATGATGACACCTGAGGGTGAGGTTAAAGGTAAGCATACTGGTTTGATGTACTACACAATTGGCCAAAGACAAGGCCTTGGTATTGGTGGAAATGGTAAGTCAAACGAGCCATGGTTTGTTGTTGGTAAGGATATGAGTAAGAACATTCTTTACGTAGATCAAGGATATGAGAATCCAAGATTATACGCTGACCATCTGGAAGCATCTGATTTGTCATTTATCACAGGTCTTGACTATGGAGATGAATTCCACTGCACAGCCAAGTTCAGATATCGTCAACAAGATACGGGTGTTACAGTTCACGTATTGGACGATGGCAAGGTCACAGTTGACTTTGACAACCCAGTTAGAGCAATTACACCAGGACAAGAAGTCGTATTCTATGACGGTGAGGAGTGCCTCGGTGGTGCAACTATCGATGCTGCTTACATGAAGGCAAAGAAGTTACAATACATTTAAAAATTAATGATCCTTTTTCGATTGGATTGTGGATGTTTAACATCCATATGACAATTGGGAAAGGATTTTTTGTTGTAATCTGTACATATCATGAGTATGCTTAAACTATTCTTAGTCAAGAAAAGGAGAATTGATCAGCAAGACAGATTTATAAATTACTAAATGGGGTGAATTACTTTTGGAAAGATCTAGGAGAAAACATTTATTGTATGTTATTTTCTTAATTTCATTGGTTCAGTTAGCTATGTTTTCCATTGTGTATAGGATTAAGTCGCCAAGTGAATTTTCTTCGATGGTTTATCAAGTAAATACTAGTAATAAAATGAAACTGATTATTTTTCTGACATCTTTATTAATATTAATTTTTATCTTTGCAGTATCGTTGATACTGACGAACAGCTTTCGCTATTTAAGTCATAAGATTTTTTCAACTTCAGATTCTACTTGGCATTTTGAACTTATTTTTATTTATTTTTTGTTCATCTCTAGCATTCAGGTGATTGTTTCAGCAGTCGGGGTCAAATATTTGTCTTATCCTTTACCTATCATGTATATGATTGCTTTGATCTATTTGGCTTGGAAGGTATGGAATAAATCAAAAAATGTAATTGGTACAGCCGGTATAATTATGTTTGGGGTATTGATTCAATTCCTCCTGGAAGTATTGAGCTAATTTAGAATGTTATTAAGTTTAGAGAAAGGTGAATCCTCAAATTGAGAATTCACCTTTTTTATTTCAAAGATATTGAGATTTTGTATTAAATATACCGGGTACCTTGAAAAAATTGAGATAAATCTCCATAATTGGAGTATTAAGTAAAAATAGTAAGGTGAATTGGCATATGGAACTATATTTTGTGAGACATGGGAAAACTGAATGGAATTTGGAAGGTAAGTATCAAGGGAGTCATGGAGATTCTCCGCTATTACCTGACAGTATTCATGATATTAGTTTGTTGGCTGAACGTTTACGTAAAGTGAATATTAGTCATGCTTACACTAGTCCATTGCCACGTGCCAAAACTACAGCCGAGGTTCTTATTTCTGATATGAACAAGAATATTCCTCTAACGGTAGTTGACGACCTTCGTGAATTTGATTTGGGTGTTATGGAAGGTAAGAAATTTGTTGATCTTGAGAAGAAAATTCCCGAAGTCATTCACGCCTTTCGTTATGAACCTGCTGACTATGACAATAATAAAATCAAAGCTGAATCATTTGAATCAGTAGTGAAGCGTACTAATTCTGCAATCAATCTGATTGTTGATAAAAATCATGGTAAAGGTAATGTTTTGATCGTCAGCCATGGTGCTGCATTAGTTGCAATGATCCAATCACTTTTGGGTAACGATATTGCTGACATCCGTAAAGATGGTGGCTTATCAAATACAAGTTTGACGCATCTACGCTATGAAAATGGTCGATATAAATTGATCAATTGGAATGAAACAAAGTTTTTAAACAAAGAACTAAAGAGTACTGACACTATCTGAGGTATTTTATGACTGAATCTAAGCAACAAAAAGAGACCAGAATACAGCAATTGGTCAAGAAGTTAGAAAAGGACAATCGACAATTGCCCGTAATCCTGGAATTGTCCGCCAACTTAGTAGAGGTTGGCGATTTGGAGCAGGCTGAAGATCTTTTAACTAGATCATTGACATTATTTCCACAAAATACAGACCTTTTATATAATTTGGGGAATGTCTATTTTTTGGCAGATCAATCTGAAAAAGCCCATGAGATTTTCACTTATCTGATCAAGGCCAATTATGGGTTTGAAGCCTACTTCATGGAAAGCAAGACTTTAAATCAACAAGGTAAAAAGTCGATGGCGATAGTTTACGCTTTGACTGCGGTTGAAAAAGCACCAAATGACTTTGCTGCCAATGAGCTGATTGCAGACTTATTGATGGCGAACGGAAATTTTGATGATGCTAAAAACTACTATATTAAGGCAAATGGAATCAATCCAACTGCTAAGGCGTATTTCAACCTAGCACTATGTAAAATGAATTTGAAAGAACCATATGAACACGAATTAGATCAATCTAAAAAATTAGACAATGATTATTATTTAAAAAACGAAAAAGAATTAGCTGATCTACAGCAATTTATGACGAAGAATCGAGGTAAAAATGACTGAAACTGATGAAAAACAATATTTTGTTGGAACAGTAAAAGCTATTTTCTTCGAGAATCCTGAGAATTTATACAAAATATTTTCCATCAAAGTTAAGAAAACCAATACTGATTGGGATGCCAGTGATATCGTTGTTACCGGCAGTTTTGGAGAAATTTCTGAAGAAGAAGAATACAGATTTGAGGGTGAATTAGTGGATCATCCTAAATATGGACAACAATTTAAAGCTGAAACTTATCACCACAGTCGGCCCAGCGGTCGTAAAGAGTTGATAAGCTTTTTTTCTGGAGAAGAATTTCCTGGTATAGGTAAGAAGACTGCTGAGAAAATCGTTGATAAATTAGGTGATAATGCGATCGAAAAAATTATCAGAGATCCTAATGCACTGGATTTTTTGAAGTTAGGCGAAGAAAAGACCAACTTGGTGGTAGAACAGATTTCTAATAACAATGAAGCTGAACAGACACTCTTCGAATTAAGTAATTTTGGCTTTGGAAATGTATTATCTGCTCGAATCTACCAACAGTACGGCGCGAATACCATCGATAAAATCAATGAAGACCCCTACAAACTAGTTTTGGAAGTTAAAGGAATCGGATTTAAACGTGCTGATGAATTGGCAAGGAGACTAGGAATTGCTGAAGATGATCCGCGTCGAATCAAGGGAGCTTTGATTCAAATTGTTGATGACTTGGTTAACTCGTCCGGCGACACCTTTATTCCACAAGAAGTTATGTTGAAACGAGCATATTCAACTTTACAATCTCGAAATACTAAGCCTGATTTGGATCAGAAAATTGTGGATTGTCTAAAGGAATTGGTAAATGACGGTTCAATAATTGTTGAAGATAAGAAAGTATATGAAAAAACTATTTTTGATGCTGAATGGTCAATTGCCCAATCTTTGAAAATGATCACTGATACGTACAAAGGTGAAGAGTGGTCTGACAAAGAATATAAAACTGAACTTGCCAAAGTGGAACGTGATTTCAAAGTAAAATACGATGACTCACAAGAGAATGCCATTCGACAGGCCTTGAGCCATTCAGTCTTCCTATTAACGGGTGGACCAGGTACTGGTAAAACAACAATTATTAACGGAATCGTAGCTATGTATTCTAAGTTGAACGATGCCACACTTGACCCAGAATCAGAGGATTATGCTATTGCTTTAGCTGCACCAACTGGAAGAGCGGCTAAGCACATGGGTGAGACGACTGGACTTCCAGCTATGACCATCCATAGATTGCTCGGACTTACGGGAACTGCCGATGATGAATATGCTGAACCAACCTTAGATTGTAAATTATTGATAATTGATGAGATGTCCATGGTTGATACAAGATTATTCAAAACTCTGATTACTGCAGTTCAGCCGGGTACCCAGGTTATTTTGGTCGGTGATAAAGATCAGTTGCCATCTGTCGGACCAGGTCAAATATTTTCAGATATGATACAAAGTGATGTTTTTGCAACAACCATTTTGACGGAGATTCATCGTATGGATGAGGATTCGACAATTATTCAATTGGCTCACGATATTAATCGAGGAATAATTACCGATGATGTTTTTCAAAATCGGTCTGATCGAAGCTTCTTTAGTACTGGTAGCAACAATGTGCCAGATGCCGTTTCACAAATAGTCAGCAAATCAGCCGAACGAGGTTTTGATATTGCTGATGTTCAAATTTTGGCGCCAATGTATCGTGGAAAAGCAGGTATTGATAATTTGAATGTAACGATTCAAAATGTTGTCAATCCAATGAACGAAAAACGCAAAGAAGTTTCAATGGGAAATGTACATTATCGAATCAATGACAAGGTTGTTTATTTAGTTAACACACCTGAGGATAATGTATTCAATGGTGAAATCGGTAAAATAGTTGGTATTGATTTGGCGAAGACTAATACTGATCACGTTGATAAAATTATTATCGATTTTGAAGGAAATCAGGTTACGCTGGATCGAAAAGATTGGAGCAATATCACGTTGGCTTATTGTACCTCGATACATAAAGCCCAAGGTTCTGAATTCGAAATGGTCATTTTACCGTTAGTTAATGAGGAATCAAGGATGCTCCGTCGTAATTTGTTGTATACGGCAATTACTAGGTCTAAGAAAATCTTGATCATGGTTGGTAATAAGTCGGCTTTTGAACGAGCCATCCAAGATCAATCATCTGCTAGAAATACTACTTTGAAAGAACGACTGTTAGAGATTTTTAAAGTGGCAGCTGAACCGGTAGTAAATGAGGATTCAGATTCAGATGAAGTTGAAGACCAATCAGAAGATGATGGACAATTAACTTTGGATAAAGTTATGAGCAATGCAATTGATCCTATGATCGGTATGTCAGGAGTCACACCATTTGATTTCATGAAAGATACAAATAAAACCGCTTAGACAATGTCTAAGCGGTTTTTGTTTTTTATTCGATTGGTAACCAGAATTGATGCTGAATCGATTTGAAATGTATATGGAATTCATGCTGTCCTAATTCTTCACCATCCATTTGGCCTTGTTCGACACTATGGTCTGAAATAGTAAATTCTGGCTCTTGAATATGCCATACTTCCTTATCCTTCAGATGTGAACCATTCGTCAGCAATTTGGTAAATAGTTTAACGAATGTCATACCGGTGATTTTATTGACAACAACTAAATCTAACTTTTCATCGAAAGGTTGGGCAAGAGGGTCGATAGCAATCCCACCACCAAAATAAGGATGATTTGTTGCAACCACTATATATGCTGAATCGAAATGTTTAGTTTTACTTCCATATTCAACATCGATAGGGAATCCACCTTGAAGATGAATAACTTTTATCAAGCTCGAAACATATGCTAAAGTCCCCATCTTCAACGTATTCAAAATATCTTTTCGTTTGGAGTGGTTAGTGTAATATACCGTACTTGCATCGAAACCCATTCCGATGTTGTTAACAAAGTATTTAGTTTGATTGGTGTTTAAATCATCCGCTTGTGCAACATCGATCGTGACTGGATCATCCATGATCAACATCTTTTGCAGTAATTCAAGTGGACCCTGTTTTTTGATTTTCAATCCTCGACTAAAATCATTTCCTGATCCACTGGGGATGTAGGCAAGGGGAGTATCAGGATTATCTGATATCATTACTCCATTGAGAGCCTGGTTTAAAGTCCCATCTCCACCGATAACCAAAATTCTGGTAAATGGAGTAATATTTTCTGCCAATTGTTTGGCAATTGGTATTCCATCGCCATCACATTTAGTTTCGTGAACTTCAAAATTAATTTCAGCGTTTTTTAGAAAATTTTGAATCTTGTTCCAAGTACTTTTTGATTGGCCATTGCCAGCACGTTTATTATAGATTATTTCAATCTTCTCAATCTTTGACATTAGTTCTGGTTACTCCCCTAGAAATAAAAAAGCAGATCGATTGATCTGCTTAAATTGAAGTTGATATTAACATTGGAAGGATAACAGGATTTCTTGCAGTACGTTTGTATAAGAATTCTTGTAATCCATCGATGATAACTCGTTTTAAAATTGCTTCGGTGACAGGATTTTCTTTGTCATCAAATGCGTTCTTGATCAAATGGAAAACACGTTTTTGCGCTTGATTGATCAACTCACCTGATTCTCTCATATAGACGAATCCTCTAGAAAGAATATCTGGACCAGCCAAAACAATATGTTTCTTGTAGTCGATAGTTGCAACTACAACGACCATTCCTTCTTCTGAAAGAATTTGACGATCGTGGATAACAACGTTACCAATATCGCCAACACCTTTACCATCGACATAAACATCTCCGGCAGGGAAGTGTCCTGCACGATGAGCAGTATCTTTAGTCAAGGCAAGAACATCACCGTTTTCCATCAAGAATGAATGATCTTGCGGAACATCACATAATTCAGCTAATTCAGTGTGTATCTTTAACATACGATACTCACCGTGAATTGGCATGAAGAACTTAGGCTTCATTAATCGAAGCATCAATTCTTGTTCTGTTTGACCACCGTGTCCAGAAGCATGGATATTGTTGACTTTACCATGAATAACTTCAGCACCAGCTTCAGATAATTGGTTGATCAAATGGTTAACACTGATAGTGTTACCAGGAATAGGGTTACTAGAGAAAATAACCGTATCTCCAGGTTGAATACTGATCTGTCTGTGTGTTCCGTTTGCAATACGACTAAGTGCTGCAAGTGGTTCACCTTGAGAACCAGTACATAAGATCAATGTTTCGTTAGCAGGAACGTGATTCAATTCGTGTGGGTCAATCAACATTTCATCAGGAATATTTAGATATCCTAATTCACGACCATTTGCGATTGCACCTTCCATGCTTCGACCAAAGACAGCAATTTTACGACCCTGTTGGATCGCAGCGTCAACGGCTTGAGAAACACGATAAATATTTGAGGCAAATGTAGCAAATATGATTCTGCCTTGAATAGTCTCAAATATTTGGTGAATAGTAAGACCAACTGAACGTTCTGATTTTGAGAAAGTTGGAATTTCAGCATTTGTACTGTCTGACATGAGAAGTAAAACACCTTCAGCACCAAGACCAGCCATCTTTTGGAGGTTAGGTGCAGGTAGTCCAGCAACAGGAGTCAAGTCAAACTTGAAATCTCCAGTTTCTACGATTGTTCCTTCTGGTGTATGTACAGCAACACCTAATGTATCAGGAATTGAGTGAGTAGTTCTGAAAAATGTAACGCTTGTTTTGGGAAACTTGATTACAGAATCTTCACCGATTACGTTCATTTTTGTAGATTGTAATAGGCCATGTTCTTCCAATTTACCTTTAATTAATGCACAAGCTAATGGACCGGCATATATAGGTATATTTGGTAACTTTTGTAATAGGTAAGGAATTCCACCAATATGATCTTCGTGACCATGGGTGATAAATAAACCTTTAATTTTATCTTGATTTTCAACTAGGTAACTATAATCAGAAATTACGTAGTCGATTCCCAGAAGCTCGTCTTCAGGGAATTTGATACCGGCATCAATAACGATCAATTCGTCTTGATATTCGACACCATACATATTTTTACCGATTTCGCCAAGGCCCCCGATGGCGAAAACAGCAACTTCATTATTTTTAACGTTTAGAGCCATTAACTAAAACTCCGTCAATTTGAAATTAGGATTCTGTTGTTCATATTCAAGATGTTTCTCGTCTAATTCTTGAATCAATTCGATATCGTAATTTGTATTTTTTTCTACTTGTTCACGTACGTCAACGCTGGTATCAGCATCGATGTAGATTGAATGTGTATATTCACGGCGGGGGTTATCTTGTTTGTTTTCTTGGAATAAAACTTTGTATATCACTATAAATTTCTCCTTTTGTATTTCATTAAAACGAAGCTCAAAAGTGTTTCGTTTAAGTATTTCCAGTCCATTTGGTTGAGCAATCAACAAGTAACACAATTTTAACATACACGAACTAGTAAGTATACTCAATCGCACGCATGGTGAAGCGCTTTTTTACGAGATAACAACTGTGCTTGGGTCTACTTCAAAAGGATTCTTTTTGTCGATCTTGTCATAGTATAAATGACCATTTAAATGATCGATTTCATGTTGGCAAACGATTGCAGGATAATCGCGCACACGTAGTGTTTGAGAGTTACCATCAAAATCATCATATTTGATAGTGATACGGTCGGATCTAGGAACAAATCCAGGGACATCCTCATCAACAGACAAGCAACCTTCACCTTGTGATAAAGCTGCATTTTGAACTGAGTTTCTAACAATAACGGGGTTGATCAATGTGATTTTTAACAAAGGCTTGTCGGGATTTTCTTCGTCTGGGACTAAAACAGCAGCCATCATTTCTGAGACTCCAACTTGGGGTGCGGCCAAACCGACACCGGCACGAAGTTGATGCTTTTCGGCGAATTCCTCATTTTGACTGTTTACTAGGTATTCCATCATGTCATCAGCTAATTTTTTATCTTTATCACTTAATGGAAATTCTACTTTTTGGCTTACTTTTCTTAAAACAGGATCGCCATCACGGACGATATCTTTCATTAAATACATATTTTCCTCCAATAATGTTGGGTTATGAAGCTAGTAATTACATTATAGATTATTTGACCTAAAATTTTTACTTAAAAATCTATATTTTATTATGAGTAACTATAATTTAAAAAGCTTGTGAAATATGGTAAACTCGATTTATGCAACATATGTTTGCGGTTTCATCGTTGATACTGCAGGCTAGAATGACTTTTAATGCTGTTCCATTACCAATAACTCATAAGTGCTATCGAATCCATTTTTGATCTTGCACTTTTTTTGTGTAATGGGGTTGGTTGATCAAGTTGAATCGTTGTTGTACCAAAAAAATTTTGTTTAATCTAGGAGGAACCAGATATGAAGCTAATTGATTATGGTGTTAGGGACGATGAAAGACCTTATATTGAAGAGTGGTCAAAGAAGAATAATATCGAAGTCAAAATTGTTCCAGAATTGCTAAATCCTGAGACTATCGAATTGGCCAAGGATTATGACGGGGTTGTTGCTTATCAACAACTACCATATGAATCAGCTATTTTTGACAAAATGAATGAATTTGGTATTCATGTGCTTTCACTTAGAAATGTTGGTGTTGATAACGTTCCTTTTGATGCCCTTAAGAAAAATGACATCAGATTGACTAATGTTCCCAGTTATTCACCAACAGCAATTGCTGAATATTCAGTAACTGGTTTGATGATCTTACTTAGAAGTATGAAATCAATGATCCGTAAAGTTGATAAACATAATTTTATGTGGGCACCTGATATTGGTCGTGAATTAAATGAGATGACTGTGGGTGTTGCAGGTACAGGTAGAATTGGTCAAGCTGCAATTAAAATCTATCAAGGTTTTGGAGCAAAAGTGATTGCTTTTGATAAATATCGTAATCCTAATATTGAAAAACAAGATTTATATGTAGACACATTAGATGAATTATTAAAAGAATCTGACGTTGTAACACTTCATTTGCCAAGTTTGGGAGCAGGAAACACTGTTATCAATAAAGGCAGCATTGCAAATATGAAAGATGGTGCGATCGTCGTAAATACTGGTCGTGGTGATTTGATCAATACCGCTGACCTTAACGATGCTGTGAAATCAGGCAAACTTTTAGGAGCTGTGCTAGACGTATATGAAAATGAAGTTGGTATTTTCAACAGTGACAGAACAGGCCAAGAGCTAGATGACAAACTTTTGAGCGAAATGATCGAGAATCCTAAGATTATCGTATCTCCTCATATTGCCTTTTATACAACAACCGCGGTTAAGAATATGGCAACAATTTCTCTAGACTCGATGGTTGACGAATTGAACAATGGTAAATCAGATAATGAAATAGACCTTGGATAATGAAATGAAAATTGTTTTGTAAAAATTATTGTATTTTTTTTCATCAATGGTAAACTGAAAGTATTGAAAGCCCTTACAGATATATGTAAGTGGCTTATTGTTTTGAATGGAAGGAATGTGAAAAATGGCACAAAGTTCAGTTGTTGATTTTGACGCAATTAAGAAAAATTTGGCAGATTTACCGAAACCTATTCAGATTTTGGATGAAAATTCCAAGGTTGTTGACAAAGAGGCATTTGATTCATTTTCCGATGACGATCTTGTCGAATTCATGAAGAAGATGGTTTGGGAACGTGCATTGCACGAACAAACAATGAATTTCTCTCGTCAAGGACGTATGGGATTCTATGCTCCTACAGAAGGTGAGGAAGCTTCAGAGATGGGTACAGTCTTAGCTATGAAGAAGCAAGACTACTTATTACCTGCTTATCGTGATGTTCCTCAATTGATCCAACACGGAGCAACAGTTACAGAAGCATACTTATGGTCAAGAGGCCATGTTGTTGGTAACAAGTACGAAGCTCGTGCTATGATGCCACAAATCATCATCGGTGCTGCATATGATGAAGCAGCCGGTGTTGCTATGGGTCTTAAGAAAAACGGAGAAGAAGCAATTGCCTTCACATATACAGGTGATGGTGGTACTTCTCAAGGTGATAGTTACGAAGGTATGAACTTTGCCGGAGCTTTCCAAGTACCTGCATTGTTCATCGTTCAAAATAATGGTTTTGCTATTTCTACTCCAAGAAATAAACAGACTGCTGCACCTTCACTTGCACAAAAAGCAGTTGCTGCTGGTATTCCAAGTGTTCAAGTTGATGGTATGGATATTTTGGCATGTTACAAAGTTGCTAAAGCAGCTCGTGACTACATCATCGCTGGAAATGGTCCCGTAATGATCGAAACATTGACATATCGTTATGGTGCTCACTCAAGTGCTGGTGATGATCCTTCACGTTACAGAACTGAAGAAGATACAAAACCTTGGCATGAAAAAGATCCTCTAATTCGTTTAAGAAAAGTTCTTGAAGATAAAGGACTTTGGTCAGATGAACAAGAAGATAGTCTCGTGGATGAGTACAAGGCAACATTCAAAGATGCAATCAAGGAAGCAGATGCTGTTCCAGTTGATAAGGTTTCAGATATGTTGAAACGTACATTTGAAATTCCAACTCCAGAAATGAGAAAAGAAATTGAAAAATTCGAAGCAAAGGAGTCGAACTAAAGATGGCAAAGAAGACATATATTAAAGCAATCACTGACGCCTTGGATATTGTTTTGGACGAAGATCCAAAAACATTGATCTTTGGTGAAGATGTTGGTAAAAACGGTGGTGTATTTAGAACCACACAAGGTTTACAAGACAAGTATGGTGAAGACCGTGTCTTTGATACACCTTTAGCTGAATCAGGTATTTTAGGATTAGCAACTGGTCTTGGTGTTACAGGCTGGCGTCCAATTCCTGAAATCCAATTTATGGGATTTTCATTTGAAGCTATTGACCAAATTGCTGGCCAAGAAGCTAGAATGCGTTTCCGTTTCGATGGTAAACAACATTCACCAGTTACTATCCGTACACCTTATGGTGGTGGTACACATACTGCTGAAATGCACGCTGATAACCTTGAAAACTTCTTTACAGGAGTTCCAGGACTACGTGTTGTTATGCCAAGTAACCCATACGACGCAAAAGGACTATTGATTTCATCAGTTGAAAGCAATGACCCTGTTCTATTTATGGAAAACTTGAAGTTATATCGTTCAATGAAGGATGATATTCCAGAAGGCAAGTACACAGTTCCATTGGATCAAGCTAATGTTGTACAAGAAGGTACAGACTTAACTATTGTTGCTTATGGTGCTGAAGTTAACGAAGCAAAGAAAGTTGCTGACAAACTTAAAGACAAAGCTTCTATTGAAGTTATCGATCTAAGAACTGTTTCACCAATCGATACAGACACAATTTTCAAATCAATCGAAAAGACACACAAAGTAGTAATCGTTCAAGAAGCTCAAAAAATGGCTGGTGTTGGAGCACAAGTTGCTTCAGCAATTGCTGAGGATGCTATTCTTTCTCTTGATGCACCAATTGGTAGAGTTGCTGCTCCAAATAGTGTTTACCCATTCGCCCAAGGTGAGGATTACTGGATCCCTGGTGCTGATGAAATTGAAGAAAAAGTAAACGAAATTTTAAACTACTAATTAATGACTAAATGCATGGAAGGGAAGGATCCAAAGTATGGCTTTTAAATTTAAACTACCTGAACTAGGTGAAGGTATGGCCGAAGGTGAAGTTGCTAGCTGGCTTGTTAAAGAAGGAGACACAGTTAAAGAAGATGATTCTTTAGTTGAGATCCAAAATGATAAATCAGTTGAGGAGCTACCTTCTCCTGTTGCTGGTACTGTTAAACAAATTGTTGCTCAAGAAGGAGCAACTGTTGAAATTGGAGATACTTTGATCATTATTGATGATGGTTCTCCTGACACAGGTGACAACGATGCTGCTCCAGCAGCCGCTGCTGACGATGCTGCTCCTGCAGCATCAGATGACAAAGCTGCCGCTCCAGCCGCTGCAGCAGCACCTGCTGCGGAAGCTACTGGTTCAGCAAATGCTAAATACTTAGCAATGCCATCTGTACGTCAATATGCACGTGACCAAGGTGTTGACCTATCAACAGTTACACCAACTGGTAAGCATGCACAAATTACTGAAGCTGATGTTGATACAGCTAAGAGTGGTGCTCCTGCTGCAGCCGCCGCTCCAGCCGCCGCCGCTGCTCCAGTTGATACTGCTGCAGAACCTATCAAACCTTACAAGTCAGACTCACCAGAACTTGAAACACGTGAAAAGATGACTATGACAAGAAAAGCTATTGCTAAAGCAATGGTTCAAAGCAAGCATAGAAGTCCACACGTAACTAGTTTTGACGATGTTGAAGTTTCAGCATTGATGGCTAACCGTAAGAAATACAAGCAAATTGCTGCTGACAAAGATATTAAGTTAACATTCTTACCTTATATCGTTAAAGCATTAGTTGCTGTAATGAAGGAATATCCAGAATTCAACGCATCTATTGATGACACAACTGAAGAAATTGTTTACAAACATTACTTCAACGTTGGTATTGCAACAAACACAGATCATGGTTTGTATGTACCAAATATCAAGAATGCTGATTCTAAAGGTATGTTCGAAATTGCTAAAGAAATCTCAGAAAACTCTCAAGCCGCATATGACAACAAGATGAGTGCCAAGACAATGTCTGGTGGTTCAATTACTATCAGTAACGTTGGTTCAATTGGTGGTGGCTGGTTTACACCAGTTATCAACCAACCTGAAAGTGCTATTTTAGGTGTTGGTAAAATCGCTAACGAACCATACGTTGACGAAGATGGAAACATTCAAGTTGGTAAGATGCTCAAGCTTTCATTGAGTTATGACCACAGATTAATTGATGGTGCTTTGGCACAAAACGCATTGAACCTCATGAAGAAATTGCTTCATGATCCAGATATGTTGTTAATGGAGGGTTAGTATTAAAATGGCAGATAATGTTGAAGAAAAAGATACAGTTATTATTGGTTCAGGTCCCGGTGGATATGTTGCAGCTATTCGTGCAGCCGAATTAGGACAAACTGTTACAGTTATTGAAAAAGAAGACACTGTCGGTGGTGTTTGTTTGAACGTTGGATGTGTACCATCCAAAGCTCTTATCGCTGCTGGTAACCGTTTGAAGCAAGATCGTGACTCATCAGTTTATGGTATTACTACAACAGGTGCTGAAATCGATTTTACTAAGACACAAGCATGGAAAGACGAAAAAGTTGTTGCTCGTATGACAAACGGTGTTAACATGCTTCTCAAGAAGCATAAAGTTGAATTGATCCAAGGAGAAGCATACTTGGACAATGATACACAACTACGTATCATGCCAAGTGGTCCTCGTCAATTCATGGATAACGGTGGTGGCCAAACTATTAAGTTCAAGAACTTAATTTTGGCAACTGGTAGTCGTCCAATTGAAATTAAAGGATTCAAATTTGGTGAACGTATTATCGATTCTACAGGTGGCTTGAACCTTAAAGCTATTCCTAAGGAATTCGTTATCATCGGTGGTGGATATGTTGGTACTGAGTTAGCTGGAGCATATGCTGACTTAGGTGCACATGTTACTATCCTTGAAGGTACACCAAACATTATTCCTAACTTTGAAAAAGATATGGTTTCTGTTGTTAAGAAGAACCTTGAAAGCAAAGGCGTTACAATTATTACTAGCGCCATGGCTAAGAAGGGTGAAGAAACTGACAAAGATGTAACTGTAACTTATGAAGTTGATGGAAAAGAAGAAAAAATCACAGCTGACTATTGTATGGTAACTGTTGGACGTCGTCCAAACACAGACAACTTTGGTCTTGAAATGACAAGTGTTAAGACAACTGATCGTGGACTTGTAGAAGTTGACGAACAAGGTCGTACATCCGTTTCAAATATCTTTGCTGTTGGTGATATCGTTCCCGGACCTGCTTTAGCTCACAAGGCTTTCTTTGAAGCCAAAACAGCTGCAGGTGCAATCTCAGGACAAAATTCTGCTAATGACTTTATTGGTGTGCCAGCGGTCTGCTTTACAGATCCTGAATTAGCAAGTGTTGGTCTAACAAAAGACGAAGCTAAAGAAAAAGGAATCGAAACAGACGTTGCTAAGTTCCCATTTGCCGGTAACGCTCGTGCCGTTTCACTTGACGAAGCTGAAGGTTTTGTAAGATTAGTTGCTGAAAAAGGCACTGGTACATTAATTGGTGGTCAAATTGTTGGACCTGGTGCTAGTGAATTGATTTCTGAATTAAGTGTTGCAATTAATTGTCAACTTAACGCAGAAGACATTGCACGTACAATTCACCCACATCCAACATTAGGCGAACCTGTACAAGAAGCTGCAGATATTCTTATTGGATATCCTACACATATTTAATTAAACAAAAGCGATGCAATTGCATCGCTTTTTTTGTATAGTTAAAGAGTAAAAAGATTGGGGGATTTTGACAATGCGAGAAAATTACAGTTATCCACTTGATGGTGATTGGACGTACGATGATATCGTTAAAGTCGTTGCACTATACAACGCAGTAGAGGCTGTTTATGAACATGGAATTCAACGGGAAGAATTTATGCAAAAATATCGAGCATTTTGCCAAGTAGTACCTATGAAAATGGAACAAAGACGTTTGGATCATGATTTTGAACAAGAGTCTGGATATTCAATTTACAAGGCATTTAAACAAAGTCAATCGACTCCAGTTAACGGGAAAGTAAGGCTTCATTATGAAAGAACAAAGTAAGGAAATAGATAAATTTTTAACTTCATTGCTAAAAGATGTCGGTGAAAAATTATTTGTTGATGCGGATCGTAACAAAAGTGTTGCAACTAAGTCTGGTAGAAATGATTTAGTTACAAATTTCGACAAATCAACTGAAAAGTCAGTTGTTCAAACTATCAAAGAAAATTATCCGGATGCTGTTATTGTAAGTGAGGAAGGCTATGGTGATACTCCTGATAGCATGGATGGCCTGGTATTTTTTGTTGATCCAATTGACGGTACCATGAATTTTGTCAAACGTAGGGATGATTTTGCTTCCATGATCGGGGTATATTTGGATGGTAAGCCATATGTCGGAGCAATTATTGATGTGATGAATAAAAAGATTTATCATGGTGGTCCTGAAATCGGTGTTTATGAAAATGAACATAAACTTGAAAATCCTGAAAATTTGGAATTATCGCAAGGGCTAGTTGATATAAGTGGTCCAATGGTATTAGCAAATAAATTTAATACTCAAAAAGTAGTCCACCATAGTAGTGGAATTAGAATTTTTGGTAGTGCAGGAATAGTTTTTAAACATTTAGTAACTGGAAAAGAAGTCATGTATATGTCCTATTTAGCTCCTTGGGACTTGGCTGCTGGACGAGTACTTTGTGAAAGTATGGGCTTAAACGTTGTAGGAGTTGACGGTACGCCTGTAAATATGCTAAAATCACAAGTCGTAATAGCTGGTACTCAGAAAGTCGTTTCTGAAGTACTAGAAACGGTTAAAAATTGTGACTAAACTGTGAATTACAATCACAGTTTTTTTATTGCAAGTGATGATTATTGTCATTTATGGAAGGAAGAAATAACTTGACTAAAAGAAGAGAAGATATTAGAAACATTGCGATTATCGCCCACGTTGACCACGGTAAAACAACCCTAGTTAATGAAATGCTAAAACAATCAGATACATTAGATGAACATTACCAAATCCAAGATCGTGCCATGGATACTAATGCAATCGAAAAGGAACGTGGAATCACAATCCTTTCTAAGAATACTGCTGTTGATTATGACGGTAAGAAGATCAACATTTTGGATACTCCAGGACACGCCGATTTCGGTGGTGAAGTTGAACGTATCATGAAGATGGTTGATGGTGTCCTATTAGTTGTTGATGCTTATGAAGGAACAATGCCTCAAACACGTTTTGTTTTGAAGAAAGCTTTGGAACAACATTTAACACCAATCGTTGTTATTAACAAAATTGATAGACCAGGTGCTCGTCCTGAAGAAGTTGTTGACGAAGTTCTTGAATTGTTCATCGAATTAGGTGCTGACGATTCACAACTAGACTTCCCAGTTATTTATGCTTCAGCTATCAATGGAACATCAAGTTATGATTCTGATCCTGCAAAGCAAGAACATACTATGAATCCATTGTTTGATACTATCCTTAAGACTATTCCAGCTCCTATTGATAATTCAGACGAACCTTTACAATTCCAAGTTGCCTTACTTGATTACAACGATTATGTTGGTCGTATTGGTATTGGACGTGTATTCCGTGGAACTATCAAAATCGGTGATAACGTTACTGTTATGAAGCTCGATGGATCAACCAAGAACTTCCGTGTAACGAAGATATTTGGTTTCATGGGTCTTGATCGTGTTGAAGTCCAAGAAGCTAAAGCCGGAGACCTTATTGCTGTTTCTGGTATGGAAGATATCTATGTTGGTGAAACTGTATGTCCAGTTAATCATGAAGAAGCTCTACCATTGCTTCGTATTGATGAACCAACACTACAAATGATGTTCCTACAAAATAACTCACCTTTCGCTGGTCGTGAGGGTACAGAAGTTACTGCTAGAAAGATCGACGAACGTTTAAGAAGACAATTACATACTGATGTTTCACTTAAAGTTGAAGATACTGATCAAGCTGGTGCTTGGATGGTTTCTGGACGTGGTGAACTTCACTTGTCAATCCTTGTTGAAGAAATGAGACGTGAAGGATTTGAACTACAACTTTCTCGTCCAGAAGTTATCTACAAGAATGTTGATGGCGTTAATAGCGAACCATTTGAGGAAGTTACAATTGATACACCTGACCAATACGTTGGTTCAGTTATCGATGCAATGTCACAAAGAAAAGGTGACATGAAGAACATGGAAAGTACTGGTAATGGTCAAACTCGTTTGATCTTCTCAGCACCTTCACGTGGATTGATCGGATTTTCAACAGAATTCCTTTCAATGACTGGTGGTTACGGTATCATGAACCATACATACGAAGAATACAAACCAGTTGTTAAGAACTGGGAACCAGGTAGAAGATCTGGTGCCCTAGTTTCAATCAACCAAGGTCAATCAACAACTTATAGTTTGCAATCAGTTGAAGATCGTGGTCAATTATTTATCGGTGCACAAGTTGATGTTTATGAGGGAATGATCGTTGGTGAAAGTAGCCGTGATCAAGATATCGCTGTTACAGTTACTAAAGGTAAGAACCTTACAAATACTCGTGCTTCAGGTAAAGATCATGCTGCTGCTATCAAGACACCTAAGGCTATGTCACTAGAACAATCTATCGAATTCTTGAATGAAGATGAACTATGTGAAGTAACACCTAAGAATGTACGTCTTCGTAAGAAGATTCTTGATACAAATGAACGTAAGAAGTATGACAAACAACGTAAAATGTCTAAAAAAGCTTAATTCAAAGAGGACAAGAGAAATCTTGACCTCTTTTTTTTATACCCAATTGTGTAGTAACGAGATTTTGATTGGTGGTATAATCTTAGTATTAGATTTTGGGAGTTTAAATGTGAAAAAATTAAAGCTAATTGACCTTTGGATCGTCGTTCCTTATGTGATTCTTTTAGGGATCGGTATCGTTATGGTCTATTCTGCCAGTTTTTATAATAATATGATGCAAGGTGGTAGCACCACACAATATCTTTTGAAGCAGACTTTATATGCTTTGCTGGGTGCTTTTATCTGTTTTATTGTTTATATGCTCAAGGCAAAAGTATTAAAGGGAAGAGGTCTCTTAAGTCTTCTTGGTGGTATAACTTGGTTTTCATTACTGTTTTTGGTAATAAGGGCAAGAATTAATCCAAGCAGTAATATTAATGGTGCTTCTGCATGGATCAATTTGGGGTTAATAAATTTTCAGCCACTAGAATTAGCCAAACTTGTTTTGATAATGTATTTAGCCTTAGTATTGGCGATAAAACAAAATAAAATGAATGACATCGACGGATTTAGAAGTTTATGGCAAGCTAACAAGGTACCGTTGATTTTCATTTTGACCATGATAATAATGGTCGTAGTTCAACCTGATTTTGGTGGAGCTTTAATTTTAATTGTGTTGAGTTTGGTGTTGATTTCAGCATCTACTATACCTTCCAATTTAATTTGGAAACTCGATGGTTCATTAATAGCTATGGTTACTGCTGCATTAGTGTTCCTATTTACAGCAAAACCAGGATTCTTTATTCATAATTATCAGTATCAACGATTTTTGGCCATGCAACATCCATTCGAATTAGAGAGGACGTCTGGGGCACAGATCGTAAATTCATTCTATGCCATCAGTAACGGTGGATTCTTTGGAGTAGGTTTAGGAAACAGTATTCAAAAAAGAGGTTATTTACCAGAACCTCATACCGATTTCATTTTATCTATCATCAGTGAAGAATTAGGTGTTTTTGGAGTATTGATCATTCTTTGCTTATTGGCCATGATAGTTTTGAGAATCGTCCTTGTAGGATTACGCTCAAAAAGTACATATAATTCATTAGTTTTGTATGGAATTGCTACAATGCTCATGTCACAAATCATTTTAAATGTTGGTGGATTATTAGGATATATTCCTTTGACCGGTGTTACATTGCCATTTATTAGTTATGGTGGTTCAAGTATATTGGTCTTATCCGCAGCATTAGGTATCGTACTCAATTTGGAGGCGACAGCAAAGTTTGATTCAATCGAAAAATAAAGGTGATTTAATGTTTAAAAAAGTAGAACGTCAAGCACTTTATGTTTGGCTCTATTCCATGAAATGGAAAAAGAAGTTACAACATTATGGGACTATTTACTATAGTTCACCCAAAATGAAATATGTAATGCTTTATGTCAATACCAGCAGATTGGCTGATGTCAAAAAAGAACTTACGACTAAAAAATATGTTAAAAGAATATCTTTGGCACATCGTAAGGAACTTGATGAACATTATGATTTGGCTGATGTCAGAAAAGCTGAAAAATTTACCGAAGGTGGAGAAGAATGAAAGTCGTATCTGGAGCTTTTGGTGGTCTAAATTTAAAACCAGTTCCTGGAAAAAACACTCGTCCAACTTCTGGGAAGGTCAAGGAAGCCATGTTTAGTATGATCACTCCATACTTTAACGGTGGAATCGCTTTGGACCTTTTTGCTGGAACAGGGTCGCTGGGAATTGAAGCAGTTTCTCGAGGCTATGAAAAGGCATATTTAGTAGATAAAGCCTATAAAGCAATTAATGTAATTCATGAGAACGTTGAAAAAACACATCACGAAGAACAATTTGTTGTAGTAAAATCATCGGCAACTGAAGCATTAAAATCATTTGCTGAACAGTCAGTGAAATTTGACTTAGTTTTTCTGGACCCACCATATAGAATGAAGATCACTGAAAATCTAATTAAAGATATGATTTCAAATCAACAATTAAATGAGGGTGCTGTTATTGTTGATGAAACCGATTATGAAGTAGATTTATCTGAAATGGATAATTTAAGTTTGATCAAAAAGAAGGATTACAAAGATACAATGGTTGCGTTGTATCAGTACGGAGGAAATTGATGTCAGAAAGAATTGGATTGTACGCAGGCAGTTTTGACCCAGTGACTAACGGACATTTGGATATTATTAGGAGAGCTTCAAAGCTATTTGATAAGGTAATAGTGGCAACAATGACCAATACAAAAAAGACTTATCTCTTTAACTATGAAGAAAAGAAGTCTTTTATTGAAAATGAAATTAGTGATTTGGATAACGTTATTGTTATTGACGGTAAGGATCAACTAACAACTGGCCTTGCAAAAAAATACAATGCACGTTTTCTGGTCAGATCAATGAGAAACTCGGATGATTTTGGTTATGAATCCGGAGTGGCTACGATCAATAAAGTATTAGACGATGATATTGAAACAGTATTTTTATTGGCAGATTATCGCTATACAAATATTTCATCATCAATGATCAAAGAGGTTGCAAGATTCGATGGGGACATTTCTCAATTAGTCCCTGAACTTGTAGCCCAAGAATTGAAAAAACGGTTGAGAAAGGTAAACTAGCCATTGAAATTCAACAAAACACGCAATAAAGTAATTGGCGCCATATTCATTGTTATTGTAGTATTGCTATTTTTTATGTTCCCAACCAAATACTATTTGGAAGTTCCAGGAAGCGCGGAACCGACCTCACAATATGTGAAAGTTGATGGCAAACACGACAAGAAGAAAGGTGATTTGCTTTTAACAACAGTTGGACTAGTTAAAGGAACACCTTTCACCTTGTTAAAATCATTGGGGAATGACTTTGAGACTATTTCTCCTCAGGATGAGTTAATGGGTGGTGAAACATCGCAACAATATTTCCAAGTTCAACAGTATTATATGAAGTCGGCGACAAACAGTGCGATTCAAGCTGCCTACAGTAAGGCACATAAACCTTTCACCAAAGAGTATAAAGGTGTTTATGTAATGGATATTACTAATAATTCCAATTTCCAAGGGAAGCTGGAAGTTGGAGATACCATTAATGCTATTGATGGATACAAATTTCATAGTTCGACACAATTCATTAATTATGTGAAAAAGTTGAAAAAAACCGCTACAGTCAAAATTAACTTCATTCGTGATGGCGAGAAAAAAGAGGCTAAAGGTACACTTGTTAAGTTGCAAGATACCAAGCGTCATGGGTTAGGAATAACTTTAACTGATGATACAGTCGCAAAGGGTACTCCACCAACTGTCATCAATGCTGGCCAAATTGGAGGACCGTCAGCTGGTCTGATGTTTACACTACAAGTGTATTCACAAATAGCTAATAAGAACCTTAAAAAAGGTAGAACGGTTGCTGGTACCGGTACGATAAGCCCAGATGGAACAGTTGGACCAATCGGTGGTATCGATAAAAAGGTTTACGCAGCGTCTGCCGAAGGAGCAACCATATTCTTTGCGCCAAATGACCCTGTAACTAAAGAAATTAAGAAATATGATCCAACATATGTGAATAATTACAACTTAGCCAAACAAGCCGCTAAGAAGATACATACAAAGATGAAAATCGTTCCAGTTAAAAAATTGGACGATGCAATCAATTATTTAGAAAAATAAAACAATCAGTCGAAAGACTGGTTGTTTTTTTGCGTAATATACTTTGAGGTGATTTTAATGGAAAAAATTATTGAAAAGCTAAAAGAGTATAAAATTGTAGTTCTTACGTGCTTGGTAATGCTTTTGGGAGTCATGTATTTGAATGTGAATGGCAATAAAAAGAGCCAAGTAACTGAAACTAAACCCATGACTGAAGTTGTTCAAAAAAAGGATCCTATGAAGAGCAAAGAAAATGAACCCAAGAATATGATGGTCGATGTTCAAGGTGAGGTAAAACATCCAGGTGTATTTAAGATGAATAAAGGATCTATTGTCTTAGATGCTGTCAAAATGGCAGGAGGAATAACTGAAAGTGGTGATATTAGACAAGTTAATCAAGCTCAAAGAGTGACAGATGCCATGCAAATTTATATTCCACACATTGGAGAAAAATCAGCTGTTGCTAGTGGAAATACAAATTCTGGTTCTCAGTCCGGTGATAAATCCAAAACACAGGTAAACATTAACACGGCAGCAGTCGAAGACTTTCAATCAGTGTCTGGTATTGGTCCGAAGAAGGCTGAAAAAATTATTGAGTTCAGAGAAAAGAATGGAAATTTTGCTCAGTTAGAAGATTTAACAAAGGTCAGTGGGATAGGTGACAAGACTTTAGAGACACTCCGTGATTCATTGACAGTATAATGAGAAATAACTGGATTTTCCCAGCGATGTTGGTTACCTTGCTGTCATTTTGGTATTTTACAAGTAATAATTTATTAAATGGAATATTGATCGTATTTGTTTTATTGCGTATTTGCTTTTTAAAGAACACCAGGATTCTCATTGTTGTACTATTTTTAGGAGCCATATTTGCATTTAAATTTGAAACAGTTCAGCAAAGCCTATTAAATTCGGCAACAATTGAAAATTTGAGCAAAGTCACTATATTTCCGGATAAAATCAAAGTTAATGGAGACTTGTTGTCTGGTGATGCTGTGACAAAGCAGGGTACTGTAAAATTTCTATACAAAATTCCAACTGAAAAAGAAGCAATGTACTGGAAGAAAATTTCCGACCCAATCGATGCCGACGTATTTGTTAAAAGTATTGATAAAATAGAAGGACCCAGAAATCCTGGTGAATATAATTTTAAATTATATTCAAATCATCGGCAGATATTTTATAATGCAAAGTTTTCAAAGATTAATATGCCAACATTGCATGAACCACACGGAATTTTTGAGAAAATAAATGTTTTACGAATACATTCAATAAAGTATCTTGACAGTTTGCCTAAGTGGATCAGGATACATACCCAAAATTTGTTGATAGGCTACTCTGGTAACGATGAGTCTGATTTTTTCAAGACACTTAGTGTCTTAGGAGTCATTCATTTATTTAGTTTATCTGGCTTACATATACTTATTTTGGTCAACATGTTTTTGAAGTTTACATCCTTACTGAAAGTTACCAGAGAAGCTGCAGAGTACATATTGTTAACCATATTGCCAATTTATGGTGTGTTTGTGGGATCTAAAACTGGTATTTGGCGAGCTATCGTACTTACATTGGTTGCAATTATTGTCAAAAAATTGGAAATCAAACTTAGTAAATTAGATGTATTTTCCATCACGATATTGATATGCGAGTTAGTTAATCCGTTTGCGGTGACTGAAATGGGTGGCCAATTGAGTTTTCTTTTGTCGTTAGCTCTCATTTTTTTGAATGCAGGTTCATTTATTGCGTCTACTTTCAAAATGAATATTGTCAGTGTCCCAATTATTTCTTTCTATACATTTCAATTCAGTTGGTTAACATTAATAATGAACTTAGTGTTTGTTCCTATATTTACTTATATTATTTTGCCGACCACAATATTAGCACTGTTTAGTGTAAACAAATTCAATTCATTCTGGCTATGGTTAAATGGATGGTTCGATAAAATGTATTCATTGATGGGATTAATTTCCACGGATAGTCGTTTTGCATTCACTACAGGACAAATATCTATTTGGCTGGTAGTTGTAATGATAATTCTGTCGTTTTACTTTATTGAGCGAAAGAAAATATATGATAAGTTTTTAATTGAATTCATTGTCGTGTTTTCCATTTCAGTATTCTTGATCAAAGTTCCTATGTTTGGGTCAGTCTCGTTGATTGACGTTGGACAAGGAGATAGTATTTTAATCACAACTCCTCTCACTCGCAAGACAGTTTTGATCGATACTGGAGGAAAATTGGCCTTTCCAGTTAAACCCTGGCAGAGAAGAATTAGTATGAATCAAGTAGAGACTAGTACTATTCCAGTTTTAAAATCTAAGGGAATCACACACATAGATAGAGTTTTTCTTTCACACAAAGATGTTGATCATATTGGTAATCTTGAAACCTTGTTGACTAAATTTCCAGTGGATGAAGTTAGTTTTGGAAGTGGATTAAATACAAATCAGAGAATTAAAGATATCATGAATGCTCATAAAGATGTGAAGTTTTCAGCTTTAGAAAGTGGTGATCACCTTGATTTAGGGAATATAGGTTGGAATATCTTATGGCCAAGTAAGCCTAGTATTGGTGAAAACGGTGATTCTTTAACTATTCTTGCAAATATAAAAGGGACAAATTGGCTGTTTACTGGTGATCTGGATATCGAGAATGAGAATAAAATAATTGCGGCAAATCATTTTCATGTTGATTATTTAAAAGCCGGGCATCATGGTTCGAAGACTGCAAGTGGAGACAAACTATTGGAAGAGATACGTCCACAATGGGCATTGATTTCAGCCGGGGTCAATAACCGATATGGTCATCCTAATAAGGAGACTATTGATAGATTTGATACTCACAAGATTGCACATGTGAACACTGCTGATTATGGTATGATAACTTGGTATTACTTTCCATTTGATCAACATACAGAGCTAAAAGGATATTTGAAGGGTGAATTGATTGAAGCTAAATGAGTTAAAAACAAACTTAAAGCAGAATAATGTTAGTAACGTTTATTTGGTGACGGGACAAGAGCAGGCATTTATTAAGGACATTAGAAAGTCGTTCAAGAATCTCTTACAACCAGAAGAACAAGAAATGAACTTTTCTAGTTTTGATTTGAGTGAAATACCAATTGGAGATTTGATCAATGAATCTATCTCAGCACCGTTCTTTGGAGACAGACGGCTTGTTTTTGCTGAAAACCCATATTTCATGACTGCTGAAAAAGTAAAGCATACAGTTGATCAGGACCCAGAAGTTTTGATCGACTATGTCAAGAACCCAACTCCCACGACAATATTAGTCATTTTTGCAACGTATGAAAAATTGGATGCCCGAAAGAAGATTACTAAACAATTAAAAAAAGTGGCAACTCCGATAGATGCAGGGATGTTAGATAGTCATTTGTTAGCAAAAGCAATTCAACATGAATTGAGTCAAGATGGTTATTCCATTAATGGGGATGCTTTGAATATGCTTATCAGTAAAACAAAAGGCAATTACTCGCAGACACTTAATCAACTGGATAAATTGAAATTATATGCTTTGAAGTCAAAAATTATCAACGTTGATGCAGTTAATGAACTTGTTCCTCAAAGTTTGGATGACAATGTTTTCGATTTGATGAATAGTATTTTAAAAAACGATGTATATAATGCCGAAGATCTATATCATCAGTTTTTATTGCAAAAAATCGACCCGATATTATTAACTGCAATAATGACCTCACAATTAAGGTCACTGATCCAGACGAGAATACTAAGTAAAAAGGGCTTGTCTGAAGCTACTATTGCTAAGCAACTTAAAATACATCCTTATCGAGTTAAAATGTCTTTACAACAATCTAGAAAAATCGGAATGGACAAATTAAGCCTTATGTTTCACGATATTGTTAATTTAGATTATCAAGTTAAGTCAGGCCAGGGTGACAAAGAACTCCTTTTTGATTTATTCATCGCAAAATTTGCATAAAAAAAGGCCAACCTATATTTAAAATAGGTTGGCCCTAATTTTTAGCAAAAAAAATAAGCAACTAAAGTTGCTTAATGATTGATTAGTTTAATTTTGAAAGTCTTGACTTGTCGCGGGCAGCTTTGTTAGCTTTGATCAATCCCTTTGATTTTGCCATGTCGATTGCACGTTCAGCGGCTCTGAACAATTCATCTTTATTTTCACCATTGTTAGCTGCAACAGTTTCAAAGTTTTTGATAGCTGAGCGCATTGCGCTTCTTTGAGCATTGTTGCGAAGGTTAGCCTTGTCGGCACTCTTTACGCGTTTGATAGCTGATTTAATTTGTGGCATTTATTTCACCTCCGATTTATCGTTTGTTATAAACACAATACGTGTATTATACCCAACGAGAGCATTCAATGCAATGAATACTTATAAAAAAAGTCAGCCTTGATAAATATTTTTAAATGTAGTAATGTTAATAGCTGTGTTAACCATTACTCTGTTTAGCGAGTCACCAACGTTTTGCATAGTATGGCTAAATATAATAGGAAAAGGTGAATAGAATGGCTATTTCAAAAGAACAAAAGAACGAAATCATCAAAAAATATGCACGTAAAGATGGAGATACAGGTTCTCCAGAAGTACAAGTTGCCGTATTAACTTATGACATCAATGCATTAAACGATCACTTGAAAGTAAACAAGAAGGATCATCATTCATACGTTGGATTATTGAAGAAGATCGGTCACCGTCGTAACTTACTTTCATACCTAAGAAACAAAGACGTTCAACGTTATCGTGAACTCATCAAGTCATTAGGTCTACGTCGTTAATATATAAATATAAACATAATCAAAGAGATTCCTACGGGAATCTCTTTTTTTTTGTAATGTTTTTATTGTACTTTACAATGTGATAAGATGTTATTCAGGTATAGCTCAAGTAGTCTGATCAAAGACTTAAAAAAACGCAATTTAAATTGTGATCTATGCTATTTTTACGAAATGAGAGATGAAAAATGAGTCAAAAAATTAAAATTATGATTCTTAGTGGTGTACGTGAAACAGGTAAAAACATGTACGCTGTCGAAGTTAATGATGAAATATATATTTTAGATATTGGTTTGCAATATCCTGATAACGATCTTTATGGAATTGATGTCGTTGTCCCAGATATGACTTATATTCAAGAAAACATCAGTAAAGTTGTCGGTATCTTCTTGTCACATGGTCATGCGGATGCGATTGGTGCATTACCATACTTAGTTGGAGATTATGACATTCCAGTCTTTGGTGCGAAAATGACCATTGAATTAGCAAAAATCGTCTGTTCAAATGATCGTCGTAGTAAGAAATTTGATAACTTCCATGTTATCGATGAAAACACAGCTATCGACTTTAACGAAGCAACTGTTTCTTTCTTCAAAACAACTCACTCTGTTCCTGATTCATTGGGTACTGTTATCAAGACACAAGAAGGAGAAATCGTCTATACTGGTGATTTCAAATTTGATCAAGCTGCCTTGCCTCTTTACAAGGCTGATTTAGGAAGAATTGCTGCAATTGGTAACGAGAATGTTATCGCTTTATTAAGTGATTCCGCAAATGCTGAATCTCCATTTGAGAACTCAAACGAAACAGATATTTACGACTATATTTTAGATACTTTCAGTTATCATAATGGTCGAATTATTATTGCCCAAGTCGCATCAAACATTCAGCGTATGCAACAATTATTGGATGCCGCTGACAAAACAAATAAGCGGGTTTACCTTTCAGGTTTAGATGCTGAAAAGATTTTGAAGACTGCAATGAAATTGGGCTACCTTGAAGTCGATAACAAAGAATTGATCATTACAAGTAAAGACTTGGATAAAGTCGACAAAAAAGATCTAGTAATTATCGAAACTGGTAGAATGGGTGAACCTATCAAATTGCTTCAAAAGATGGCAAATCCAGCTGCAAAGACCAAGTTTGATATTGAAGAGGGAGACTTGGTATTTATTGCTACAACACCTTCTCACTCACTCGATACAACTTTTGCAAAGACTAGAGATGCTATTTACCGTACTGGTGCTGAAGTTAAAGCTTTAGGTGATGACATGCATCCATCAGGTAATGCTAACAAGACAGACTTACAATTGATGATCAACTTGTTGAAACCAAATAACGTGATCCCAGTTCAAGGTGAATATCGTTTATTGGATGCACATGCCAAGATTGCTCATGAGACTGGTATACCTTATCAAAATATTTTCTTAACTAAAAAAGGTGACGTTTTGAATTATGAAAACGGACAATTTTATTTAGGAAAAGCTGTCGACGCTGGGGATACTATGATTGATGGTATTGGTGTCGGGGATATTGGTAGTATCGTTCTTCGTGATCGTGAATTATTGGCCGAGGACGGTGTGTTTATCGCTGTAGCTACAATTGACCGTAAAAAGAAAAAAGTGGTTGCAAAGCCTAAAATTACCGCTAGAGGCTTCGTTTATATGAGAACAAGCCGTGACCTTCTAAGTGAAAGTTCTGATTTGATCGTTAATCAAATTACTGATTATCTTCAAAACAGTAAAGATTTTGACTGGTCAGATTTGAAACAGGGAGTTCGTGAGAAATTGAACCACTTCTTGTATGAACAAACTAATCGTCATCCAGTAATACTTCCAGTTATTATGGAAGTTAACCAAAACAGACATCGAAAATCCAAAAAATAGACCGTCATAGTGCGGTCTTTTATTATAACGAGGTAAATAATGGACGATTCAGATAATCTAAAAAAAATTTTAGAGCAGGCTGATGACGCATTTGAAAAGGGAAATTGGGAAGATGCGGTGGATTTTTATTCAAGAGCATATGGAATGAAACAATCCTTTTCCATTAATCAAGGTTTAGCGGCAGCGTTGTTAAATCAAAAGAATGCAGATCAGGCAGAGTCAGTAATTTTGGATTATTTTAATTATTATTTAAGTGATCCAGAAGCTGCTCAATTGGCCGTTGACATAGTAATAGAGAACAATGATTATCTGTTGGCCAATCAGATGATTCATTTTTACGCTGAAAATAAACTTTCGACGATAGAGGATGACTTTATCGATAATTTTAAAACGCGTGTAAAAATCTCAGAGGATAGGCATAGTAGATCTTTCACACCAAAAATGAAAATTATCGTGAAAAAAATCAATTCGATAGTCACATTGAATGTTGTGGACCAGATACAGCTGATCAGAAGCCTTCGGGAGTTTGATAAGGAACATTATTTGAGCTGTACCAAGCTTTTGATACAAAATCCGTTGCTTCATCCGCTGCTAAAAAGTGAAGTTATTGAAAATCTTTTTAAGCTTGGCATAGATGAAGAATTGAAAATGTCGTTCTATGGTGAAAATAAAACTTGCAATCCGGCTAGATTAAAGCCTATTATGTCTTCGGATGTTTATTTATCCATGTGTGACGAATTGGAAAAACTAATCGCAAATTCTGAAAATCAAGTTCAACTGGAAAATCTTCGTAGCGAGCTGTCTCTGTACGCTGCGTTGGTCTATCCGTTCGGTTCGGAGATAATAAAAACTCCAGAATTGTGGACAAAAGTTTTCCTTTTGCGGTATGGTTTACTAGATGAGTCACAGGTGGGTGACGATCCGGGGTTATCAGACGTTGAGAAATGGATAGATCGGTTTGATTCATTGATAAATACTTTTCAACAATGAAATTATGAAACTTTTTTCAAAAAGGGTGTTTACAATTCAAACCGCGCCCCGTATAATCCAAAGAGTATATTTTTAGTTGGTGATTTGCGGTGAATTTGTTTGCTTTCGCCTCTGAAAGTAGTATAATTTTTCAGTAAAGAGTCATCTAAAGAACATCTTCTTTGGATTAATCTTATGAAATGAAATTTTAGGAGGATTCTTTGTAATGGCAGAAAAAGAACATTATGAGAGAACTAAGCCCCATGTAAATATTGGGACAATTGGTCACGTTGACCACGGTAAGACTACTTTAACAGCAGCAATTACAAAGGTTTTGGCTGACAAAGGTTTAGCTAAAGCTGAGGATTACGCTGATATTGATAAAGCTCCAGAAGAAAAAGAACGTGGGATCACAATCAACACAGCCCATGTTGAGTACGAAACTGAAAAGCGTCACTATGCACATATTGATGCTCCAGGACATGCTGATTACGTTAAGAACATGATCACTGGTGCTGCACAAATGGATGGTGCCATCTTAGTTGTTGCTGCAACTGATGGTCCTATGCCACAAACACGTGAACACATCTTGCTTGCTCGCCAAGTTGGTGTTGACTACATCGTTGTATTCTTGAACAAGACTGATCTTGTTGATGATGACGAATTAGTTGACTTAGTTGAGATGGAAGTTCGTGAGTTACTTTCAGAATACGATTATCCTGGTGATGACATTCCTGTTGTTCGTGGATCAGCTTTGAAGGCTCTTGAAGGCGACCCAGAGGAAATCAAGCATGTTGAAGAACTACTTGACATCGTTGATGAATATATCCCAACACCTAAACGTGAAACAGACAAACCATTTATGATGCCTGTTGAAGATGTATTTACAATCACTGGTCGTGGTACTGTTGCTTCTGGTCGTATTGACCGTGGTGAAGTTAAAGTCGGTGATGAAGTTGAAATCGTTGGTTTGAAGCCAGAAGTTGAAAAATCAACTGTTACTGGTCTTGAAATGTTCCGTAAGACTCTTGATCTTGGTGAAGCCGGAGATAACGTTGGTGTTCTTCTTCGTGGTATTAACCGTGACCAAATCGAACGTGGACAAGTTCTTGCTAAACCAGGTTCAATCAAAACTCACACAAAATTCAAGGGTGAAGTTTATATCATGACAAAAGAAGAAGGTGGACGTCATACTCCATTCTTCTCAAACTATCGTCCTCAATTCTACTTCCATACTACTGACGTTACTGGTGTTATTGAATTGCCAGACGGTGTAGAAATGGTTATGCCTGGTGACCAAGTTACTTTTGAAGTTGACTTGATTGCTCCAGTTGCCATTGAAAATGGTACTAGATTTACTGTTCGTGAAGGTGGACGTACAGTTGGTGCCGGTGTTGTTACAGACATCATGGACTAATTGTTACTAAAACACGAATTTTAAAGAGTCGAGACCTTGGTCGCGACTCTTTTTTTGTAGTAAAATACCCAAATACACGAAGAAATCATACAGAATATTTACAATGGCGCGATTTTAAGGTAATATTACAAAGTATGAGATCGTGAAATACCGGAGGGATAAAATGTCTGCTAAGGCTAAATTTACAAAAAAAGAAAAAAACACTGGTGAATTAAAATTTGAAATTGACCAAGACACTATTAAAAAAGGTTTAGATACTGCCTTTAACCGTGTTAAGAAGAGTTTGAACGTACCTGGATTCAGAAAGGGTAAAGTTCCTCGTCAAATTTTCAATCGTATGTACGGTGAAGAAGCACTTTATGAAGATGCTTTAAATGCTGTATTGCCAGTCGCATATCAACAAGCTGTTGATGATACAAAAGTTGATCCTGTTGATCAACCACAAATTACTGTTGATTCAATGGAAAAAGGTCAACCATGGGCTATCAGTGCAACTATTACTGTTAAACCAGAAGTTGAACTTGGAGATTACACAGGTATTGCTGTTAAGAAACAAAAACGTAACGTCTTGAAAGCTGATATCGAATCAAAACTTGAAGACTTACAAAAACAACAAGCTGAACTTGTGCTTAAAGATGGAAAAGCTGAAAAGGGCGACACAGTTGTTATTGACTATGTTGGTACAGTTGATGGCAAAGAATTTGATGGTGGTAGTGCACAAAACTACTCACTTGAATTAGGTTCTGGTTCATTCATTCCTGGATTCGAAGACTCATTGATCGGCCACAGTGCTGACGAAGATGTTGACGTTAAAGTTACATTCCCAGAAGATTACCAAGCAAAAGAACTTGCTGGTAAAGATGCAATCTTTAAGACAAAGATCCATGAAGTTAAATCAAAAGAACTTCCTAAGTTAGATGATGACTTTGCAAAAGATGTCGATGAAGACGTTGATACATTGGATGATCTAAAGAAGAAGTTACATGATGAAATCAAGGATCAAAAGAAAGAAACTGCAGAAGAAAACATTCAAGAAGAAGCTATTTCTGGCGCAGTTAAGAATGCTAAGATCGATGAAGTTCCTCAAGCAATGATCGACACAGAAGTTGAAAACCAAATGAACCAATACTTGGCTAACTTACGTCGTCAAGGAATCGATCCTAAATTGTATTACCAAATGACAGGTACAACAGAAGATGATTTGAAGAAGCAATTCTCATCAGACGCTGAAGAACGTGTTAAAACTGACTTAGTTATCGAAGCTGTTGTTGCTAAAGAAGGCATCAAGGCTACTGATGATGAAATCAAAGACGAAGTTAAGTCACTTGCTGACGAATACAATATGGATGAAAAAGCCGTTAGAGGTGCTTTAACTGACGAAATGCTTTCTCATGATATTGCTGCTAAGAAAGCAATTGAACTAATTGTTGACTCTTCAGTTGAAAAATAATTAAAAAAATAAGAGGCTATTAAGCTTCTTATTTTTTTGTAGGCTAAATGCTTTACCTTTCAACTTGGCAATGCTAGACTTTTCAAGTATTGGAACTATTGAAGGAGAATGTATAAATGTTTGATAGTACAGAAACTACAGGTACAATTAGTTGTTCTTTCTGCGGAAAGACTCAAGACCAAGTCAAGAAAATTGTTGCTGGACCTGGTGTTTACATTTGTAATGAATGTATTGACCTGTGTAAAGAGATAATTGATGAGGAGCTTGGAGAAGATACTCCATTAGATCTTGAAAACATTCCAACACCCGTTGAAATCAAAAAAATTCTTGATGATTATGTAATTGGCCAAACTGATGCAAAGCGTGCTTTGTCAGTTGCTGTTTATAACCATTACAAGAGAATTAATAAGATGGAACACTCTAAAGACGGTGAGACAGAGCTTCAAAAGAGTAATATTGCCTTGATCGGACCTACTGGTTCTGGTAAGACATTCTTAGCTCAAACTCTGGCTCGTATTCTGAAAGTTCCATTTGCGATTGCAGATGCTACAACATTAACTGAAGCTGGTTATGTTGGTGAAGACGTTGAAAACATTTTGTTGAAACTTTTACAAAATGCTGATTTTGATGTTGAAAAAGCTGAACACGGAATCGTTTATATTGATGAAATTGATAAAATTGCTAAAAAGAGCGAAAATGTCTCGATTACACGTGATGTTTCCGGTGAAGGTGTTCAACAAGCACTTCTCAAAATTCTAGAAGGTACTGTTGCTAGTGTTCCACCACAGGGTGGAAGAAAACATCCACAACAAGAACTTATTCAAATTGATACTACTAACATTCTATTTATTGTTGGTGGTGCCTTTGATGGTATCGAAACAATTGTTAAAAACCGTTTAGGTGACAAGACAATTGGTTTTGGTGCTGAACAACAAGAGTCTCTTGACGAAACTAAGAGTTTCATGCAACAAATCATTCCAGAAGACTTGATGAAGTTCGGTATTATTCCTGAATTTATCGGTCGTATTCCTATTGTTACTGCTCTTGAGAAGCTTACTGAAAGTGACTTGGTACAAATCTTGACTAAGCCTAAGAATGCCTTGATCAAGCAATATAAGGAATTGATGGATATCGATGGTATCAACCTTGAATTTACAGATGGCGCATTAAATGAAATCGCCAAGATGTCAATTGAACGTGATACCGGTGCTCGTGGACTTCGTTCTATCGTTGAAGAAACTATGTTGGACACAATGTTCGAAATTCCAACAAGAGACGATGTTGAGACTGTTAAAGTTACCAAAGACGCAGTTCGTAAAATTAAAAAACCAGAATTGATATTGAAAGATGGAAAGGTTGCCTAGGTGGCGACTTTTTTTTTGCCATTTTATGATAGAATGATGAGACTGAGGTGAATTATGCAAGTTAATAATGTATCGATGAATTTAAGTGCTGTAAGTTCAAAACAATATCCTGGTGAAGGTTATCCAGAAATCGCCCTTTTAGGTCGTTCTAACGTTGGAAAATCATCACTGATCAACACACTGATCAATCGTAAAAGTTTTGCTAGAACTTCAAGTACACCAGGTAAAACACAAACCTTGAATTTTTATAATATAGAAGACTTACTTTATTTAGTTGATGTTCCCGGTTACGGTTTTGCGAAAGTTTCTAAAAAGCAACGTGAAGAATTTGGAGTTATGATCGAAGAATATTTAACGACTAGAAAGCCTTTAAAGGGAGTCGTGATTCTAGTCGATGGACGTCACACTCCGAGTGATGATGATATTTCTATGTATCAATTTGTTAGTTACTATCACATTCCAACTTTGATTGTTGCGACAAAAATGGATAAGGTTAAAAAGAATCAATGGAACAAGACAATTAGTCAAGTAAATAAAACAATGCAGATCAATCAAACTGATCAATTACAACTATTTAGTGCAGAAACTAAGAGTGGTAAAGATGAAGTTTGGTCTTGGATCGAAAATCATATGAAATAAAAAGGCAGAACAGTTCATGTTCTGTCTTTTTTGTTATATCATGAAAGTGATTTCAATTTTTCTGGAAACATACACTTTAAGAATATATAATATAACTATAGGAATGAAAAACTATATTTAATTGTTATTATTTTTAAAAAAAGAGGATACTATTAGGTGTAGAAATCAATCAATCAGATGGAGGGAATATAATGTCCACATTAGAAGTAAAAGACTTACATGTTTCAGTAGTAGATGATGAAAACGGTAAGGGACAAGAAATTCTTAAGGGTGTCAATCTAACAATGAGTACTGGCGAGATCCATGCAATCATGGGTCCAAACGGTACTGGTAAATCGACCTTGTCTCAAGCTATTATGGGTAACTCAGCATATAAAGTTACACAAGGGGATATTTTGTTTGATGGAAAGAGCATCTTGGAAATGCCTGTTGATGAAAGAGCTAGAGCGGGCTTGTTTTTAGCTATGCAATACCCTCAAGAAATTGCTGGTGTTACAAATGTTGAATTCATGCGTGCTGCTATCAATTCTCGCCGAGCTGATGATGATCAAATTCCAATCATGGAATTCATGAAAAAATTAGATGCTAAACAAGAAATTCTCGATATGACAGATGAGATGTCAGAAAGATACTTAAACGAAGGATTCTCCGGTGGGGAAAAGAAACGTAATGAAATTTTGCAATTACTAATGATCGAGCCTAAGTTTGCTATCCTTGATGAAATTGATTCAGGTCTAGATATCGATGCTCTAAAGGTTGTATCACGAGGAGTTAACTCAATGCGTGGTGACAATTTTGGTTCATTGATCATTACTCACTATCAAAGACTGTTGAATTATATCGTTCCAGACCAAGTTCATATCATGATGGATGGAAGAATTGTCAAGAGTGGTGGACCAGACTTAGCTAAGAAACTTGAAGAAGAGGGTTATGCTGGTTTGCGTGATGATTTGAACATCGATGCAAAATTAACAGACGAAATATAGGAGGGTAATTATGCGACCTAGTTTAAAAGAAAATTATCTTGATCAAGTAGTTGATTTTGCAAATAAAAATGAAGAGCCAAACTGGTTTAGCGAATTACGCCAAGATGCTTTAAACAAATCTGCTGATTTGGCATTACCTCAATATGAAAAAATCAACTATCGTAGTTGGCGTTTGGATCGTCCTAAAGCACCGTTTGCCGAAGATGAAAACATTTCAGACGTGACACTTCCAGAAACAGATAATTTATTAGTGCAAAATGGTGGAACGACTGTAGTTTCAAAATTGAGTGATAAATTAGCTGACAAGGGAGTTATTTTTACAGATATTTGGACAGCTTTGAAAGAATATCCAGATTTAGTTCAAAAATATTTTTTGAATACAACTATTAATGTTGATTCAAATAAATTAATTGCACTTAATTTGGCACTTATGAATGGTGGTTCCTTCTTATACATTCCAAAGAATTTAAAAGTTGAAGAAGCTATTCAAGCAATTTATATTCAAAATGGTGATGAGAAGAAAGACTATAATCATCATGTTTTAGTCGTTGCAGATGAAGGCAGTGAAGTAACTTATCTCGAAAATTATTTGAGCAACGGCAACAAAGAAACTAATATCGCTAATATTGTGGTTGAAGTTGTTGCATTGGATAATTCTAATGTTCATTTCTCCGCACTAGATCAATTTGGAAGCAATGTTTCAACATACTTGAATCGTCATGGTTACGTTGGCAATGATGCACGTCTTGATTGGGCCATCGGTTCCATGAATGATGGTCATGTCGTCGGTGATTTCGGTACAGAACTTCGTGGTGAAGGTTCACATACAGAAGCTAAAGTCGTTGCCATCACTACATCTGACCAAGTACAAGGAATCGATACAAAAGTTACCAATTATGGAAAACATTCAATTGGTCATATTTTGCAACACGGTGTTATCTTGCAATCTTCAACACTTACTTTCAACGGTGTCGGTCATATTGTTAAAGGTGCTAGAGGATCAGATTCACAACAAGAGAGTCGTGTTCTGATGCTTTCTAGAAAAGCCCGTGGAGATGCCGATCCAATTCTATTGATCGATGAAAACGATGTTACAGCCGGACATGCTGCCAGTGTTGGTCGTGTTAACGAAGATCAAATGTACTACTTGATGAGTCGTGGTATCGATGAAAAGACAGCTCAAAGATTAGTTATCCGTGGATTCTTAAGCAGTGTTATTACTGAAATTCCTGAAAAGGAAGTTCGGGATAGAATGACTGCTATGATCGAGAGGAAATTAGTCAATGGACAACAAAAGTAATCCTTGGAGAAAAGATTTTCCAATATTAGATCAAAAGGTCAACGATGAAGATCTAGTTTATCTTGACAATGCTGCTACAACACAAAAACCACAGGCAGTTATTGATGCTATTTCCGACTTTTATTCAAATGATAACGCGAATGTTCATCGCGGCGTTCATACTTTGGCTGAGAGATCGACTGAAGAATTTGAAGCTGCTAGAGAAAAGATTCAAAAGTTCATTAATGCTGAATCAAGTGAAGAAATCATTTATACAAAAGGTACAACTGATTCCTTGAATATCGTTGCCCGCAGTTATGGACAATCAAACATTGAAGCAGGGGATGAAATTGTCATTTCATACCTTGAACATCATAGTAATTTGGTTCCATGGCAACAGTTAGCTATTCAAAAACATGCGACATTAAAGTATATTGATTTGACTGATGATGGTTTTGTCGACTTGAAAGATGCTAAAAAGCAAATTACCGACAAGACAAAAATTGTTTCTATCGCTCATGTTTCAAATGTCATGGGTGTTGAAAATCCAGTTAAAGAAATAGCTAAAATTGCTCATCAGCACGGTGCCATCATGGTTGTCGATGGTGCGCAATCAGTACCACATATGCCAGTAGACGTTCAGGATCTGGACTGTGATTTTTTGGCCTTTTCTGGTCACAAAATGTTAGGACCAACTGGAATTGGTGTGTTATATGGCAAGAAAGACTTGCTAAATGCAATGCCACCTGTTGATTTTGGTGGAGAGATGATCAATTTTGTCCATCTACAAGATACTTCGTGGACGGATCTACCTTGGAAGTTTGAAGCTGGAACTCCCAACATTGCAGGTGCGATAGTACTTGGCAAAGCGATAGATTATTTAAACGAAATCGGCATGGATAAGATTCAAAGTTATGAGTCTGAATTAGTTGATTACGTCTTACCAAAAATTTTAGCGATCCCGGATGTCACTGTTTACGGTCCCAGTGATCCTAAAAAACATACCAGTGTGATTTCATTTAATCTGAATGGATTACATCCCCATGATTTAGCAACAGGATTAGACATGGAAGGTGTAGCTGTTCGAGCAGGGCATCATTGTGCGCAGCCACTTATGACTTATCTAGGTTTGTCAGCGACTGCCAGAGCCAGTTTTTATTTGTATAACACTAAAGAAGATGCTGATAAACTAGTTGATGCAATTATTGCAACAAAGGAGTTCTTTAAAGATGGCACTATCTAAAATGGACAATTTATATCGCCAAGTAATTTTGGATCATTCTGCTCATCCACATCATCATGGTAAATTGGACGATTCGACCAATGAGATCGAATTGAAAAATCCAACCTGTGGGGATGTATTGCAGCTTGATGTTAAAGTTGACGATAATAAAATCACAGATATTGCTTTTAGTGGATATGGTTGTACTATCAGTCAAGCATCAGCCAGTATGATGACTGATGCTGTTATGGATAAAACAGTCGATCAAGCAGAGGATATGGTCGAAGCTTTTTCAGATATGATATTAGGCGAAAAATCTAATACAGATATTTTGGAAGATTCAGCTGTTTTGAAGGGTGTTTCGCAATTTCCAGCCCGGATCAAGTGTGCAACCTTAGCTTGGAAAGCATTACATAAAGCATTGAATAAAGAATAAAATTTTAATTCTAAGCAGGAGGGTGAAAGTATGCCAGAAACAGAAAACACAAAGAATAATGAAGATGCTGCTACTTCGGTCGAAGCGTTAGATTTAGATAAAGATTATGACTTTGGTTTTCATGACGATGTCAAACCAGTTTTTACAACTGGTAGAGGATTGACAGAGGATGTTGTTCGTACGATTTCGAAAGAAAAAGGCGAACCACAATGGATGTTAGATTTTCGTTTGAACTGTTATGAAACTTATAAAAGAATGCCTATGCCTGACTTTGGACCAGATCTATCAAAGCTAGACTTAGATAATATGCGATATTATCAAAAACCAACTGATAAACAATATCGTGATTGGGATGAAGTTCCTGAAGAAATCAAGACTACTTTTGATAAATTAGGTGTTCCTGAAGCTGAAAGAAAATATTTGGCTGGTTCATCTGCACAATATGAGTCAGAAGTTGTTTATCACAACATGAAAGATGAATTTGATAAATTGGGAATCATCTTCACTGACACAGATTCTGCTTTGAGAGAATATCCAGAATTGTTCAGAAAATGGTTCGGTACGTTAGTACATCCTAATGACAACAAGTTTGCTGCCTTAAACGGTGCCGTATGGTCTGGTGGATCATTCATTTATGTTCCAAAGGGCGTTAAATTGGATATTCCTATTCAGTCATACTTTAGATTGAATTCTGAAAATTCAGGTCAATTTGAACGTACATTGATCATCGTTGATGAAGGCGCAAGTGTTAACTATGTTGAGGGATGTACTGCTCCAAATTATTCATCAGATAGTTTACATGCTGCTGTTGTTGAAGTATTTGCCGAGAAAGACGCTTATATGCGTTATACGACTATTCAAAACTGGTCGAATAACGTTTACAGTCTTGAGACAAAACGTGCTCAGGCAATGGAAAATGCCACAATGGAATGGGTCGATGGTAACTTAGGTTCTAAGATCACTATGAAATATCCTAGTGTTTACCTTGATGGTGAAGGTGCCAGAGGTACAATGCTTTCTATCGCCGTTGCTGGTAAAGGTGTCGATCAAGATGCAGGTGCTAGAATGATCCATAATGCTAAGAACACATCATCATCAATTGTTTCCAAGTCCATCTCTAAAGATGGTGGAGCAGTTGATTATCGTGGTACAGTTCGTTTTGAAAGAAATTCTGACGGATCAAAAGCCCACGTTGAGTGTGATACTATCATCATGGATGAGGAATCAAGTTCAGATACGATTCCATATAATCAAATTTTGAATGGTAATGTCTCGATGGAACATGAGGCGAAAGTCTCGAAGGTTTCAGAAGAGCAGCTTTATTACCTAATGAGTCGTGGACTTAGTGAAGCTAAAGCTACAGAAATGATCATCATGGGATTTGTGGAACCATTTACCAAGGAACTTCCAATGGAGTATGCCGTTGAACTTAACCGTTTGATCAGCTACGAAATGGAAGGAACAGTTGGTTAAAATTAATTATAAGAAAACAAAAAAACGACTGACGTCTGTCAGTCGTTTTTATTTGTCTAAGTCTGAGTAATCATGGTTGATAATTTCTTCTAATTTGAATTTGTCGTCGTCGAATGAGAATTTGATAATACTGCAATTGGTAAAGCCGCTCTTTAGTACTTTCACTGAATCGTACCATTGGTTAGTGAAAGCAAGAATTGAAACATAGTGACTTACGACTAGGACATTGTCATTGTCGTTGTTCATAATGTCGATTAATTCTTTTGTAACACGTTTTTGAACATCGACCATATCTTCTCCTCCATATTGGACAAACGCGTCATAAAATAGCTCATAACGTGAATTCAATGGATTCAGATCTTTGTTTTCACCTTCAAAAAGTCCAAAATACATTTCTCTGAGACCTTTGCGTCTCTCATATGGCATGTCTGTTACTAGTTCTAAGGTGTCAGTAGCGCGTTCTGAACTTGAAGAATAAGCGGCATCGAAGTGGATATCGTTATCTTTAAAATATTTTCCGGCAATTTTTGCTTGAGCAATTCCTTTGTCTGTCAAAGGAGCATCAGACCAGCCTTGCATTTTTCCACGTTCATTAAAAATTGTTTGGCCATGTCTCATTATGTATAGGTTTTTAGTCATTTGATCTGTCATCCTTAATCGATTATTTTCTGGTACAACTAGTGTACGTGATATTTAAATTTAAAAAAAGTCATTCGCAATATTTTAATTTGTTTACAAATATTTTAAGAAAAGTACTTGAAAAATTGTTTTTCTCTGCTAACATTCTATGTATAATTAATTTTAGTTTTATTTGAAGTAGTTATTCATCTGTGTGTTAAGAGAATTGGCGGTCGGTGTGAGCCATGCAGGGTGAACTAATGAAATACTAAACTAAAGTTTCGTGTCCTGCGTTATGGGAATAAAGAGCAAGTATAAATACTTGAATTTTGGGTGGTACCGCGCAAAGAGCGTCCCTGCATTATGCAGAGATGCTCTTTTTTTATTCCATTTTTATGACCAGGACGATCAATTAGGAGGAATTTTTTACATGAATATTATCGACGAACTCAAATGGCGTGGATTGGTAAATCAAACATCAGATGAGGAAGGTCTAAAAGATTTAACAGATAAGAACGATATCTCACTTTATTGTGGTATGGATCCAACTGGCGACTCAATGCATATTGGTCACTTGTTACCATTCATGACATTACAAAGATTTGCGGAAGCTGGCAACCATCCCTATATCGTTATCGGTGGAGCAACTGGATCAATTGGTGATCCCAGTGGTAAAAAAGCTGAACGTCCAATGCAAACGATGGACCAAGTCAACCACAACGTTGACGCTCTAAGTAATCAAGCTAAGAAGATTTTTCCAAGTTTTACAATGGTGAACAATTATGATTGGACAGCTCAAATCGGTATCTTAGATTTCCTTCGTGATTATGGAAAATTATTCAACGTCAACACAATGCTTAATAAAGAAATTGTTTCAAGCAGACTTGAAACAGGAATTTCATTTACAGAATTTACTTATCAAATTTTACAATCATTAGATTTCTTGACACTTTATCGCCAACACAATGTTCAATTGCAAGTTGGTGGTGGAGACCAATGGGGTAACTTAACTGCTGGTTTGGATTTGATTCATAAGGCAGAAGGCCAAGAAGCAGAAGTTTATGCATTGACTATTCCATTGTTACTAAAATCAGATGGTACAAAGTTCGGTAAAACCGCTGGTGGTGCGGTTTGGCTAGATCCAGAGAAAACATCACCATATGAATTTTATCAATTCTGGTTCAATCAGGATGATAAAGATGTTATCAATTTACTCAAGAAATTTACTTTCTTATCAAAAGAAGAAATTGATGAGTTAGCAGAAAAAGTACAATCACAACCGGAAAAAAGAGAAGCACAAAGAAAATTAGCTCAGGAAGTTACTACATTTGTTCACAGTGAGGATGCCTTGAAGACAGCTGAAAAAATTACAGAAGTTCTTTTCTCAGGTGAGATCCAAGAGCTTACAACTGATGAAGTTAGCCAAGCATTTAACGGTGTTCCAAGTGCAGAGATTCCCAACGAAGAAATCAATTTAGTTGATTTGTTGATTGAAGCAAATGTCGACAAATCGAAACGTCAAGCTCGTGAAGATATTCAAAATGGAGCTATCAGAATCAATGGAGAAAGATTAACAGATACAACATTAAATATTGATCCAAGCACTTCATTTGACGGTAAATATATTGTTATTCGACGCGGTAAGAAGAAGTACTTCCTAGCTATAATCAAATAGATCACTAAGGCGATGGCAGATATGAAAAAAGCAAGTCGATTATCATTTTGGGAAAGTTTAATAATTATGTTAGTCATGTTTCTAATTTTAGGAACAATGATGATCAAATTAAAAATGACCCCACAAATTCCGATTCTATTAACATTTACATTATTGTTATTTTACGGAAAATTTCGTGGATTCTCTTGGAATGAACTTCAAGATGGAATAATTGATGGTGTTAAACCAGGTATTATTCCGATGATTATTTTTATTATGATCGGGGTATTAGTGGCCGCCTGGCTCATGTCTGGTGTAATACCGACCATCATGGTTTATGGACTTGAATTATTGAATGCTCGTTTCTTCTTGTTTACAGTATTTGTCAGCTGCTGTTTAGTTGGAGTTATCGTGGGTAGCTCATTTACCACTATTTCAACACTTGGTATTGTCTTTATGGGTATTGGACAAGTAATGGGTATCAATGTAGCCTTAACGGCTGGTTCGATAGTATCTGGAGCACTATTTGGTAATAATATGTCTCCACTTTCAGGAACAACTAATTTATCAACTGGTATTGCCGGAGTTAGAAATGTTTTTGATCATATCAGAACTATTTCTCATACGGCTTTGATTTCAGCAGTAGTTACAGCTGTCATCTTTTTGTTTGCTGGTCACAGTGGAACTAATCCAAACATGTCTTCAGTTCATCACATTATTAATGCATTGGAAAGTAACTTCTTCGTTTCACCATGGATGTTGATACCGATTGCCGTTTTGATTTTGTGTGCAGCTCTGCAGGTACCTGCCATCCCAACATTATTGTCGGGTGCAATCACTGCAATCGTTATGCACATATTCATCGATCATCCATCATTTTCAACTATAAGTAATCAAATAATGACCGGCTTCAAATTGAATACTTCTGATAAACAAATCAATGCGATTGTTAGTGGCGGTGGAGTTTCAAGTATGTTAGACAGTATTTCTTTGATTCTTTGTGCCTTAACATTAGGCGGTGTTTTGTTAAAACTTGGTGTTGTTGACAATTTGATCGGTAAGTTAAGAGATCAAGTCAATACTCCTGGAAAATTGATCTCAGCTTCGATCATCAGTGCTATTGGTGTCAACTTCCTAGTTGGTGAGCAATACATTTCAATTATCTTGCCGGGAACTACTTTCAGAAAGAACTTCGCTGAACAGGGTATTGAACCTCAATACTTGTCACGTGTCTTAGCAACAGGTGGTGCTGATATCAATGCGCTGGTTCCATGGGGTGTCAGCGGTATTTTTATCGCCGGGATCTTGGGAGTTAGTCCATTAGTATTTATTCCATTCGCATTCTACGTTTGGTTAAATCCATTATTAACTGTCATCTTCGGATTTATCTTTGGTAACCGTTACAAAGTTGCCAAGAATGATGACAAAAAAGTAGTGGGTAATGTGTCTAAACAACTTGACTAATGTCATGAATTCCACTATATTTATTTCAACGAAAACTTTTAATCAAGTCCTGTGAGGCTTGGAAGGTTCTATACATTTTGACTAAAAGTGTAAACTTCCTAACCTTGTGGGATAGGAAGTTTTTTGTTTACAAAAAATAATAATAAAAGAATTTTTAATCAGATCCTGTGAGGTCTCAAAGATTTATCGATGGACGAAAGTCTATCTTGAGGACTCCAGGACTGGCTGGAGTCCTTTTTATTTGGAGGAAAACAATGAAAAATATACTTTCTATGTCACAATTTTCGAATCAAGAAGTCTACGACCTTATCGATAGCGCAATGGGTTTCAAGGCCGGTGAAAAATCCGATGCTGGGATGAATAAATATGCGATGAACTTATTCTTTGAAAACAGCACCCGAACAAAATCCAGTTTTCAAGTAGCCGAAATGAATTTGGGTATGCGAGAAATTGCATTCGATGCTTCAACTTCTTCAACTACTAAAGGCGAAACATTGTATGATACGGTCAAAACTATCGAGAGTATCGGTGCTAGTGTTGCTGTAATACGTCACAGCGAAGATGAATTTTACAACGAATTGTTAAAACATGATTTAAACATTCATCTTATCAACGCTGGTGATGGTACTGGCCAACATCCCTCACAATCACTTTTAGACATGATGACTATTGCTGAACACTTTGGACAATTTGAAGGATTAAAAGTAGGTATTATTGGTGATTTGAGCCATTCACGTGTTGCCCATTCTAATGCTGAGATTTTAACTAGATTAGGTGCAGAGGTTAGTTTCGGTGGACTTGATTCTTGGTACACACCAGAATTTGCCGAAATCGGACCTCACATGGATGTTGATGATCTATGTCGTGAAATGGATGTTGTAATGTTACTCAGAGTTCAACACGAACGTCTTTCAGCTGATGAAAATAAAGCTTTTTCTAAAGAAGATTACTTCAAAGAATTTGGTTTGGACATGAGAAGAGTCGATATGATGAGAGAAGATGCCATGATCATGCATCCAGCTCCAGTCAACCGCGGAGTTGAAATTGCTGACGATGTTGTTGAATGTGACAAATCATATATTTTCAAGCAAATGCAAAATGGTGTATTCATGAGAATGGCAATGATCGAAGCAGTTCTAAAAGGAGAAGATACTTCAGATGAGAACATTAATACAAAACGCCAAGCTATATTACGATAATAAAATTTCAAAGCAAGATTTACTGATTGAAGATGGAAAGTTTTCGCAAGTGAAAGATTCTATCGAACCAAATGCAGATTCTGTTATTAACGCTGAAGGCAAGTTGGTGGCACCTGGGTTAGTCGACGTTCACGTTCATTTTAGAGAACCAGGTCAAACTCACAAAGAAACGATTCAAACTGGAACATTGGCTTCAGCACATGGTGGTTTTACGACTGTTGGAGCGATGCCTAATGTCACACCAGTGCCTGATGACGTTGAAAAATTTTCAAAACAGGTTGAACTGAATAACAGTGAGTCGTTGATCAATACCTTACAATATGCCCCAGTCACACTCGATGAGATCAGTACAGAGTTGAGTCCGATCGAGGATCTGGCGAAATTAGGTGCTTTTGCATTCTCGAATGATGGTCACGGAATTGACATCGCACAGACAATGTTCACTGCAATGGAACGAATTGCTGCTATCAATAGTCACTTATGTGCGCACGTTGAAGATCAGAGTTTATTCAATCATGGCGTGATCAATCGTAGTAAAATATCCACAAGATTGGGATTACCTGCAATCAATCAAGCTGCAGAGACCTCACAATTGGCCAGAGATATTCTATTAGCAAAGGATACCGGGGTACATTATCATGTTTGCCACATTTCTACAGCAGACAGTGTCCAGTTGGTCAGATTAGCCAAAGATGCTGGTATTAATGTCACAGCTGAAGCTAGTCCACATCATTTGATTTTGAGTGATAAAAATATTCAAGCAGATGATGCAAATTTCAAAATGAATCCTCCATTAAGAACTGAAAATGATAGACTCGCCCTAGTTGAGGGCCTCAAAGATGGTACGATAGACATGGTTGCAACTGATCATGCTCCACATGCTAAAGATGAGAAGAATAAGGGATTCCTGAAGAGTGCATTTGGAATCACGGGAATCGAAACATCATTTCCACTCATGTACTCGAATTTCGTTGAGACTGGAATTATCAGTTTAGAATATCTTCTTGATTTGATGGCAACAAAACCGGCTGATGTATTCAATTTACGTAATGCTGGGAAAATTGAAATCGGTCGTCCAGCTGATTTCACAATTATTGATTTAGATTCTACATATGAGATAAAAGAACAGGATTTTCTATCCAAAGGTGTTAACAGTCCGTTCATCGGTGATGAGGTAAATGGATTGATCGAAAAGACTTTCGTAGCCGGAAAGTGCGTATACGAAAAGAAATAGGAGAAATGTATGACAAAGCCAGTTATTGTTGCGTTAGATTTTGCAGATGATTTTGAATGTATTGAATTTTTGAGCCAGTTTCCTAAAGACACAGATCTATTTTTGAAAATTGGTCTCGAAATGTTCTGTCAATTTGGGTATCCATTTGTTAGAAGTTTGAGAAATAGAGGTTACAAAATTTTCTTGGATTTAAAACTTCATGATATTCCTAACACGGTTAGAAGAACCTGTGAAATGATTGCTAAATGGGATGTGCAAATGTTGACCGTCCACGCCAGTGGTGGCTCAGAAATGATTGCTGCAGCCAAGGAAGGCTTAGCTAATAGTGATACCAAATTATTGGCGGTTACTCAGTTAACATCTTTAGGTCAGGATGAATTGGAAAACGAATTACAGATTCCACTACAATCACAGGATTATGTTACACATCTAGCAAAACTAGCATACGAAAACGGTGCTGACGGAGTTATTTCTTCAGCCTTAGAAGTACCTTTGATCAAAGAAGCAACTGGAAATGATTTTCTATGTGTGACACCAGGTATCAGACCAAAATCAGCACAAGTCGGTGACCAAAAACGTGTTGCTACACCTGCGAAGGCCAAAGAGTTAGGTAGTGATGCGATTGTCGTTGGACGTCCAATTACTCAAGCTGATGATGGATTCAATGCTTATAACGATATTTCTGAGGAGTGGAAATAATGGAAAATAAAAAAGTTGCTGAAAGTATTGCTAGTCAATTACTAAAAATCAAGGCGGTCAAGTTTAGTCCCAAGGAGCCATTCACATGGATCAGTGGTATTAAGTCACCGATTTATACAGATAATAGATTGACGATTGCTTACCCAGATTTCCGCCAACAAATCGCTAAGGACTTGGCTGATTTGATCAAAGAAAATTATCCTGAAGCCAATGTCATCAGTGGTGTTGCCACAGCTGGAATTCCACATTCAACGGGTGTTGCTAATATTTTGAATCTACCTTTGAATTATGTGCGTTCAAAGCCAAAGGGTCATGGGACTAAAAGACAAATTGAAGGTCGTTGCCAAAAAGGCGATAAGGTAGTAGTTATTGACGACTTGATCTCAACTGGTGGTAGTGTTTTACAAGCGGTTGATGTTATAAGAGATGCTGGTGCTGAAGTCGTTGGTACGGCAGCAATTTTTACCTATAATTTACCAGAAGCTGATAAAAATTTTGAAATGCATGAGACAACTTTAAAGACTTTGACGAATTATCCTGTCATGATAGAAATGGCCCAGAGTTTAGGTTATGTAGAGTCTGAAGATATGGATCTCTTACATCAATGGTATAAGGATCCTGAAGGCTGGTGTAAGTAATGGACTGGTATCAAATGGCACGTCCATTGATTTTTGCGGTCGATCCAGAAATCGACCATCATTTAGTTGCTAATGGTTTGAAGATATTTAATCGTCGTTCCAAATTGTTGAGTACGATGTTTTATTCGAAAAATCGTGAAAGTTTAGGAGTCGACGTAAAAGGAGTTCACTTCAGTTCTCCGATAGGAATTGCTGCTGGATTTGACAAAAATGGTCAGTTTTTCAATAGTTTAGGTGGATTAGGTGCCGGTTTCGTGGAAGTGGGTAGTGTTACTAGGAATCCACAAAATGGTAATCCTAAGAAAAGAATTTTTAGATTACCTGAAGATCAAGCTATTATCAATCGAATGGGATTGAATAACGATGGTGTTGAAGTCGTTAAAGAGCGTTTAGCTGATTGTAAACATGATACTGTGATTGGAATCAGTATCGCTCCAGGTCACGGTTTGACAACTGACCAAATGATTCAAGAAATGGTTGACGATGTTGAAATAATTCATGATCAAGCGGATTATGTCGCACTTAACCTCAGTTGCCCAAATCAAGTTGGAGTAATGAGCCTGCAAAAACCAGATATTTTGATCGATTTGCTGGGTAAAGTTAGTAATTTGATGATCGATGAACCTGTATTTTGTAAATTCAGTAGTGATTTGACATCTGACGAATTACTTTCAATATTGTCAGAAACCAGTCATTTAATGGATGGCGTTATCTTGTCAAACACAAGTACAAGTCGAGACAATTTACATTCTAAGAATAAATTTGAAAAGGGTGGACTCAGCGGTAAGCCACTTTTGAAGAAATCATTAGGACTGACCGAAGCTGTATTTGCTAAATATGGGGATGAATTACCAGTGATATTCTCCGGTGGAGTATTCACGACTGAGGATGCTCAGGCAGCATTAAATGCTGGAGCAGTTTTAGTACAAGTATATACAGGATTTATTTATAACGGACCATCTCAAATCGAACATATCAATCGAGGATTATCTGAAAATAAGATTCTCAAATTTGTTAAATAATGTTTTAGGGGACACAGTGATGTGTCTTTTTTGTTTTGCTGAATTTGTTAGTTATTGCTAAAATAGACGAATAATAAACGTGGGTTTCGAGGAGAAAATATGAGTGAAGTAACTTGTGATCAAACTAGAGCAATTAGTGACAGAATCATCTTTGATGGCGATATGAATGATAAGGGTACGTTATTTGGTGGGAAAACATTAAGTTTACTCGATGAAAATGCAGGTTTGGCGGCTTTTAAGTACACGAATGCTAAAGTTGTGACTGCAAGTTATGATCACATGAATTTTTGGAGTCCTATCACTCCCCGTGATTATATTCGCCTTCAATCTTATGTTACTGGGGCAGCTCATCGTGCAATTGAGGTATTCTCAAAAATTACTACCTATGATGTTGCCACTAAACAACCAATAATTGCTTTTACTAGTTTTTGTACAATGGTCACCCTCAAAGAATTCGGTGAAGTTGATTTTGACACTATTGTGCCCGAAACTGATGAAGAGAAATATCTCTGTTCTGGTTGGTCTGAGCGAGTTCAAGAAAGACGTATCGCACATCAAAATCGTCATGAATTTTTAAACCATTTAGAATTATAAAGTGTAGCCAGCGGATGCTGGCTTTTTTAATTTCCACAATGTAAGCGGTGTTACAATCAATAATATAAGGAAAGGAAGTAGTTTTTATGGATGAAGCAGAAAAGCTAAATATTTTATCAAAACTGGTATCGATCAAATCAGTTAATGATAATGAAAAAGATGTTGCTGAGTATATCAAAGGACTTTTTAATGATCACGGAATTTTCTCTGAAATAATCCCATATAAGGGTAATCGAGCTAACTTGGTAGCTGAAATTGGTGACGGTGATAAGATTTTGGCATTTTCTGGCCATATGGATACCGTCATGGCTGGAGATGGCTGGACATATGATCCATTTAAGCTGACCGAGAAGGGCAATGAATTGTATGGACGTGGTGCGACTGATATGAAATCTGGATTAGCTGCCATGGTCATTGCAATGATTGAACTGAAAGAGAGTGGCGTGAAACTAAATGGTCGAGTTCGCTTGCTAGCCACAATTGCTGAAGAAGTGGGTGAATACGGTGCCAAGCAATTGACTGATGAAGGTTATATGAAAGATGTAGATGCACTAGTAATTGGTGAACCTTCTGCATATTATCTTGTATACACACATATGGGTTCATTAGATATTCGAGTAACTTCGACTGGAAAGGCAGCACATTCTTCGATGCCAGATGAAGGATTCAATGCAATCGAACCCTTACTGAAATTCCTCGAACAAGCCACAGATACATTTAAGAATACTGGTGCAAGTGATCCAGAATTGGGCGACTTTATTTTTAACATCACGACCATTGAAGGTGGTACTCAAGTCAATGCCATCCCTGGATCTGCACAGGCAGAAATGAATTTCAGAACGGTACCAGATTATGATAATGAAAAAGTTTTGACGAAAGTTAATGGAATTATCAACGATATCAATAAGCAAAGTGACAATGATTTGAAATTAGAAATAATGATGAATTTACCAAGTGTTAAAGCAGGTAAGAATTCTGAAATAATTAAGCTTACTGAGTCTATTACCAAGAAATACTTTGGTGATAACGTCCAAAGGGTTGGTATTGCCGGTACCACTGATGCGGCCATGTTCTTGGATGGGAAGCCTGATGACTATGATATGGTCATTTCTGGACCTGGTAATGCTACTATGCATAAAATTGATGAGTCTGTTCCTAAAGATATGTACTTGAATTTTATTGATATATATAAGGAGATAGCAAGTCGTTATTTGAACTGATCTGCCACTTCATCCGTCTAAAATGGTCCGGGATATTTTTTGTTTGTTGAAATATACGAGAAGGTTGAAAACTTTTGTTTTCAGCTTTTTTTGTGTAGAGTATATTTATTAAATAAATTAATTGGAATAAAAAGTATGTGATTTTATAAATTACTTTGACACGCAAAGTAATTGGTGTTACATTTATATCATCGAAAAGCAAAGAAGTGATGAGATGAAAACTGATATTTCTAAAGATATTATTCGTGGTCATACCAATACCATCGTTTTGAACATTCTGAGTCAGGGCGATAACTATGGTTATGAAATATCGAAAACTGTAAAAAAATTAAGTGACAATCAATATGAATTGAATGAAGCTACTCTCTATACGGTTTTTAGGCGTTTAGAAAAAAATGGTGATATTAGTAGTTACTGGGGTGATGAATCTCAGGGTGGACGAAGAAAATATTATCGAATTACTGATCAAGGTAAAGAAACGCTTGATAGCAAAATCAAAGAATGGAATTTTGCCAAGGTCATTATTGATCACTTAATAGTTGGAAGGATTGATGATACAAATGAATAACGAAATCAATAAATTAATTTCAGATAAATTAGCAGATATTTTTGATTCATATGAATCAACTCCAGATTTGAAGGAACTTTCTGATGAACTTCAATCTGATCTTTTAGCTTCGGCTGAGGACAAGGTTAAAGCTGGCTCAACTCCTGAGCAAGCTGTTGATAATGCTTTTGATAATTTCGGAGATATTGACGACTTGATTGATCAAATCAATGAAAACAGTGACAAACATCATGGTTCTAAAAAATCCTATAAATTAGATATTGATGATAATGGTGTCCGTATCAATGATGGCAAACTTTTAAATATTGACGATCATGGCGTGTCGATCAACCAAGGTAAGTTTTTTAAAGCTGACAACAATGGCGTTAAATTAGGCAAACTTACTATTGATAGTGATGGAATCAGAACGGAAGATAAGCCTTCCAAGGAATCAAAAGAGGATTATTTCGATAACTTTGACAATCAGTTTGATGCTTCAGTAAACACTGAGGTTTATGTTGAATCATTGAATTTGGTCAATAAAAGGGAATTCAGCGCCGATGAGATAGACAATATTGATGTTGATTATAGTCAGGTCAAATTAACAATTTTGCCATCTAAAACTGACAAAATTGTATTGAGAGAATACATGTCTCGAGATAATGATAAATATTATGCTCAAATTGGAGTAGTGGATGATGATTTAACAATCAAAAATGGAGCTTATCCGAAGTTTCTTCCATTAAGAGTCAGAGTTCAATTGTTACTTCCAAAAGAATTTATTGGTCGTTTACGTTTGCTCAATTATTCAGGAAACATTGTAATGTCGGGAATCACAGGACTTGAAGGTGTTAAAGCAACTCTACATAGTGGTAGTTTCAAGGCAGAGAATATTGAAGTGGACAATTTGGCTGTTAAAGCTAAGTCAGGTTCTGTTCGTCTAAATAATGTTAAAGCAACTGATTTGTTAAAAATGAATGTTCATTCTGGATCTATTAAGTTTGATAAGTTATTCAGTAATGAAATTGATTTAGATGCTCATAGTGGATCAATCCATGGTCATGCGTTTAATGGAGCTGGTAAGATAAATCTCCATTCGGGATCCTTAGTCATGAGCGTTCATGAACTAACAGATGATGTTAATATCAGCTCAAAAAGTGGTTTGGTAAAATTGGATACTAGTCTTTTGGATAATTTTAAATTTGATTTATCTGCCAAATCAGGGACAGTTAAAGTTCCAAGTTTTGCTGTACTTGATCATGATGTCCAGTCTTACAAAGATGGAAGCATTGGATCTGATCCACTACACTCAATAATTGTGAAAGCTGCTTCTGGAGCAATTAATATGAAATAAATGATTTTATATTATTAGTAAACTCTTAACGTAACACACTTTCATTAAAGAAATTCTCATGGTAGTATTGTGTTTTTTGTAAATAACCATTATTCTAATAACATTGTAAGGTTAGGGGAGAGAATAATGGAAATTGCAAAAAGAAGATGGAGAATGCCGTCAGCGTTCACCATTTTATTTTTCCTATTAATTGTCGTTGCAATTTTGACATGGATAATTCCAGCTGGTCAATATGAGACGACTAAGGCAGGGAACGTTATTTCTGGTACATACAAAAGTATTGCAAGTAATCCCCAAGGATTATGGAATATTTTTGAGGCTCCAGTAAATGGTATGGTCGGTACTAAAACGACTGATGGAGCAATATCAGTTTCGCTGTTTATTTTGGTTATCGGTGGTTTCTTGGGAGTCACGACTGAAACCAGAATGTTAGACGATGGGATCGGGTCTATCGTTAAAAAATATGCCGGTCAAGAAAAAATTCTGATTCCATTTTTGATGACATTGTTTGCTATTGGGGGAACAACTTTTGGTATGGGTGAAGAAACCATCGCTTTTGTGCCAATTTTAATCCCTATTATTGTCAGTGTCGGGTACGATACCATTACAGCGGTGTCGATATCTTTGATTGGTTCGCAAATTGGCTGTATGGCTTCGACCGTCAACCCATTTGCAACTGGTGTAGCTTCAGAAACCATTCATATATCACCTGGTGATGGAATTTTTCCCAGATTGATATTCTTAGTTTTGACGTTGATCATTTCTGTGATTTTTGTCATGCACTATGCTTCAAAGGTAAAAAATGATCCTTCTAAATCATATGTTTTCGCACGTCGCCAAAAGAACTTGGAAGAATTCGGTAATAGAAGTGAGAAAATTGCTGATAAATTAACTGGTCGTCAAAAGGCTGTTCTAGTAGTATTTATTTTGACCTTTGTCGTGATGATAACTAGTTTGATTCCTTGGACCAGTTTAAATAAGAATTTGACGTTCTTTGAACATTTGAATCATTCAATTACTCATACGCCATTCTTAGGAGCGTTTGTTGGGAAAAGTTTGATTCCACTTGGTAATTGGTATTTTACTGAAATTACTACTTTATTTATTATTGGTTCTATATTAATTATGTTTATTTTCCATATGCGTGAAGTTGATTTTATCAGTAGTTTCTTGACTGGTATGCAAGACTTCATTAGTGTGGCAATGATCGTTGCAGTTGCTCGTGGTGTCCAAGTTATTATGAATGATGGTAATATCACAGCTACAGTATTGCACGCTGGAGAAATTGGACTACATGGATTATCCTCATCTATTTTCATCATTTTGACATATATATTCTATATTCCAATGTCATTTTTGATTCCATCTAGTTCAGGTTGTGCAGCTGCCACAATGGGTATCATGGGACCTCTAGGAAGGTTTTCTGGAGTCAGTGGTTCATTGGTAGTTACTGCATTTCAATCAGCCTCAGGCTTTGTTAATTTGATTACACCAACTTCTGCAATTGTTATGGGATCTTTGGCAGTTGGTCATATCAGCATTGTCACTTGGGTCAAATATATTTGGAAACTATTAGCAATTTTATTTGTATTTACTTGTGTATTTTTAGCAGTTTGTTCAATTTTTAAATTATAATCAGTTAACAACTTTGTGTTAGTTAGCTATATGTTATACACTATGAATAACATAAAAAGTAAAGACTAGACTATTATTGTGTCTAGTCTTTTTTTGAGGAGTTATATACTAAATGAATTATGTAATGGGAATTGATCTTGGAACCAGTTCTGTAAAAGTTTCAGTAATGAATAAAGAAGGAGACATAGTATCACAGGAAAGTTCAGATTTGTCTGTCGATCAGGAGCAACCTGGATATTCCGAACAGGATCCAGAAGAATGGGTCACTGCCACCACAGTTGCGATCGTCAACTTAGCATTAAAAGATCATATTGATTTAAATGATGTTGAAGGTGTAAGTTTCTCTGGTCAAATGCATGGACTAGTATTAATGGATAAACATAATGCTGTTTTACGTCCAGCAATTCTATGGGATGACACACGTACAACTGAACAATGTAAAGAAATTATGGATATTTGTGGTGACGACTTTTTAAAGATCACTCGCAATAGACCTTTAGAAGGATTTACTTTACCAAAAATATTATGGGTCAAAGAAAATGAGCCAAAGATTTTTGCGCAAGCTAAAACTTTCTTACTACCAAAAGACTATCTACGTTTCAGAATGACTGGAGATATCAGCATGGAATATTCAGATGCTGCCGGAACAGTCTTATTAGATGTAGAAAACAAAACTTGGAGCAAAGAAATTTGTGACAAATTAGGACTTAACATTGATATTTGTCCTAAATTAGTAAGTTCCATCGATGAAGTCGGCAAAATTAGTGAACATTACTCTAAATTCTCAGGGATGTCGATGAACACTCGTGTGATTGCCGGCGCTGCAGATAATGCTGCTGGTGCAATCGGTGCAGGTATCATGGATGAGAGTAAAGTCATGATAAGTACTGGTACCTCTGGAGTTGTCCTCAAACATGAAGACAGCATTCGTGATTATGGTGGAAAGTTGCATTTTTTCAATCACGCTATTCCAGATAAATATTATTCGATGGGTGTGACACTTGCAGCGGGACACAGTTTGTCATGGCTTCACGATAATTTTGGTGAGTCAATGAGTATGGAAGAGTTTGTCAAATTAGCCGGTGAGTCACAAGTTGGTGCACATGGACTATTATTCACTCCTTATATTGTTGGTGAACGTACACCTTATGCTGATAGTAAGATTCGTGGAAGTTTCATCGGAGTTTCAAGTAAAAATAATAAAGCTGATTTTGTACGAGCAGTACTTGAGGGTGTTATTTTCTCATACGAAGATATCTTGAAGATCTATCATGAGCATGGTGAAAAATTTGACACAGTTTATTCAATCGGTGGTGGAGCAAAGAGCCCACTATGGTTGCAGATTCAAGCTAATGTCTTTAATACAAAAGTATCGACAATCGAAAATGAACAAGGACCAGGACTCGGAGCAGCCATGATAGCTGCTGTTGGGGTAAAATGGTTTAGTGATCTTCATGAGTGTGCAGATAAATTTATCAAAAAAGGTAAGAGCTATTGGCCTGAGCCAGAAAAAGCTGACCGATACAAAGAGCTATATAAAATTTATTCTCAAATATATGCACAAACTAAAGAAATGAATCATGAACTGATTGATTTTAGAAATAATGACTAGACTAAAGGGTTGAGAGTGAAATTCTCAACTTTTTTTCTTGTTACACATTAAAGTGGAGTGAAATTCATGTTGAACGTCAGGCAAATAAGAGTCAATTGGAGCAAAGATAAACTACAAAAACTTATCGATGCTGCGGTTAATCAAGAAATATTTAGCTTCTTCGAATCAAGTGATGAACAAACTAAGTGGATCGGAATAGGGAGTACGAGTAGGATCAATCCCGATTCTGTTCAAAATTCTTTTGATGTAGTTCGTGATTGGTTTTTAAATATACAGAAACAACTACCAAAGAAAACTGATTTAAATAGTATTGCAGTTATCGGTGGATTTTCGTTTTACCAATTCTCTGAAAAATCAAAGTTTTGGCAAAACTGGTCTGGTGGTGTATTTGTATTACCTAGAATAATCATCAAAATATCGAGTGATAAAGTTGTTATTTCAGAGATTAGAGAACACGGATTTTCTGGCGATAAGCTTGAAGATGCCCTCGACAAAATTATGCGTATGGATGGATCTAGTTCGACTCTACGATCTTTTACAAAACGAAATGATTCACCAGATTGGGCAAAGACAGTTGACGAACTTGCTGGAAAAATTTCTCAAGATGAAATTTTGAAAAAGGTTGTATTGGGGCGTTTTTCTGAGGGAATATTAGATGGACAAATTGATTCTAATAAGTTGTTGAAGGGTCTGCAGGCACTTAATCGCAATACGTATCATTTTATTTTGAAAATAAAAGACCAAATGTTTGTGAGCGCCACACCAGAAAGGCTTTTCAAGCTTGAAGACAAAGATTTCTCCACAGCTGCTGTAGCAGGAACAATCAAGCGTGGTGACAGTCAACTTTCTGATGATAAATTGTCTTTAGAATTGTATAAAGATGAAAAAAATCGTGCTGAGCATAGTATTGTTGCGACTGAAATACTTTCAAAAATAAAATCTTTTAGTGATGATATTGAAAGTTCAAAAGTTCCGATGATATTAAAGAATCAAACGGTCCAACACTTATATACTCCGATAAATGCAAAGATAAATACTGACAAAAATGTTTTCGATTTGATCAAGATAATGCATCCAACGCCAGCATTAGGTGGCTTTCCCACTAAGCAAGCATTGGAGTTGATCACACAACTTGAGACACGTAAGCGAGTTATGTTTGGTGCACCGATCGGATATATCACTCTATCAGGTAATGCAGAATTGATTGTTGGCATAAGATCAATGTACATAAACAAAAATAATTTTTTAATATTTGCTGGAGCAGGGATCATGCCTGATTCAGTTGGCAGTTCCGAGTTTGCAGAAACGGAGCTAAAATTACAACCGATGTTGAAGCTATTACAATATTTGGAGGGTAAATAATGAACGACGTAATGACCACTAATATCAAGATTTTTTTACTGTCATTATTTGAACAAGGTGTTAAGAATTTTGTCGTCTCACCCGGTTCTCGTTCCACACCAGTGGTACTTTTGTTGGCAGAATTAGCCACTCAAAGAAGTGAAATAAACATATACATCGATGTCGATGAACGAAGCGCCAGCTTTTTTGGGCTGGGATTAGCTAAGAAAAACAAGATTCCAGTCGGTTTGATTTGTACTTCTGGGACTGCTGCAACAGAATATGCTTCCGCCGTAGCTGAGGCAAAATTATCACATATTCCTTTAGTCGTAATAACTAGTGATCGACCTGCCGAGCTATCTAACATTGGTGCTCCACAAGCAATCAACCAAAATGATCTCTATCATGGAAATACGAAATATTTTGTTAACCTAAATTTGCAAGATGATTCTGAACAAACGTCGAAATATGATGAGTTTGAGTCACAGAGAACAGTTGCACGATCTTTGGATTACCCAAGGGGTCCAGTCCAAATCAATTTACCTTTAAGAAAGCCATTGATGCCAATTTTGGATAGTGAAGATCCACTTGTTTCCAAAATTAATTTCAATTCTGCTAACTATTCGTCAGTTGTTACAGATTATAAGCAGATTTTGGCTGATAAAAAGGTATTGATAATCGCTGGTCCCGAGGAACTAGATTATCATTCAGACTTGCTGGCATTAGCTGAAAGCCAAAATTGGCCAATTATGGCAGATGTACTTTCAAACACTAGAAATGGTAGCAAATACGTTATCAACAATGGCGATTTGATTATAAAGACTGGTACTAAAGAGATTTTAGATTACGTCAAACCGGATGTGATTTTGAGATTTGGCGGTACGTTGGTTTCAGCCTCTATTTCCAATTGGTTAAAGGAAGTGTCTTCAAGTGCTGAAATTATATACGTTGGGGATCACGAATCAAATGATTATACGTTAAGTACAAACAACTTTGTTGCTGGTTCAGAAAAGTCATTTATCAAAAATATCATTAATTTGAATCTGAATAATTCTCCTGCATATCTTGAGAAATTGATAGAATTGAATAATTTTGCAGAACGGAAGAAGAATGAACTTCAAAACGACGAATTTAGTGAATTGAGTATTCCAAAAATTATCGATGATAATATCGCCAAATCAAGCAATATATTTTTGAGTAATAGTATGCCGATTCGTGACTTTGAAAATTATTATCTAGGAACGAAAACTCGAAGTATTTTTTGTAATAGAGGAGCCAATGGTATTGATGGGGTAGTTTCCACAGCAATGGCAACAGGTATTGGTAGTGAGGATAATGTCCTTTTTATTGGTGATCTTGCACTCTTCCACGATATGAACGGTTTAATGATGGCAAAAAGATACCAGATCCCAATGACCATCGTCGTAAGTAACAATAATGGTGGAGGGATATTCTCGTTTTTACCACAATCTAAGGCCACTGATTATTTTGAGACATTGTTCGGGACTCCTCAAGATTTGAAGATAGCTGATATTGCGACTCTGTATGGATTCGATTATTTTCAAGTTCCTGATAAACAGCAGGTAATCAATGCTCTGGATAACGATGCCAAACAAAAAATAATTGAAATTCAGTCGGATAGATCCATCAATGTGAAACAACATCGAATGTTGGAAACAAAATTTGGAAGTGAGATCAATCAGTTTGTTATCGATAAAAGTAAATAAGAATCTATATAACTACGAAGCAAATATTACTGATCCAAATCAAGAAGTTTACGTATTTTTGCATGGCTTCCTTGGTAGTAGTCATGATTTTGATCGAGTAACTGATGAGTCAAATTTCCAATGGTTAAAACTGAATCTATTAGGATTTGGTGAAAATCGAAATCAGGATGTGGATCAGGCTGATTTTGTACAAGCTAATCAGATAAATGAATTAGAAAGTATATTTGCAAAATTAAAATTAACGAGGATGAATTTGGTTGGTTATTCAATGGGTGGCCGAATCGCCATCGCATATGCTTTGAAGTATCAATCAAGATTGAACAAACTGATTTTGGAAAGTACCACCGCCGGTATCGAAGATAGTCAAGCTCGAAAAATACGACAGGATCATGATGCAAAACTAGCAGAAAAAGTATTAAAATTCGGTATGGAAGAGTTTATTGCATACTGGGAAAATATGCCGTTGTTCAAGACACAGAAAGACGTTAATGATACTAGTTTTGTGTTTATGCACAATCAGAGATTGCATCAAAATCATAATAATGTGGCATATTCCTTATTAAAAATGGGGACTGGTTCACAACCCAATTATTGGCCAACAGTTTCCAATCTGGGTGGTTTAAAGGTATATATCATTGTGGGGGCAAAGGATTCCAAGTTTGTTCAAATTGGCGAGCGGTTATCTCAACACATAAACAATTCTCAAATTTTCATCGTTGAAAATGCTGGTCATAATGTTCATTTTGAATTACCGGAAGAGTTTAATAAAGTTATTATTCAATAATCATCAGTTTAATACGGTTGAAGCTTGTCTAATGTAATGAAAATGTTTGATTAATGCATTTGTCAAAAAATTATAAATTAAATTTAGTTTTCAAATAATTTATGTTTTTCGATGATAAATGTTAATATTAAACTACTGTTATATTTCATTAATTTTAAGGGGATTATTTATGATCAAGTTCATTGGTACTGATTTAGATGGTACCTTACTTAATAGCCATAGCCAGATTTCTGAGGAGAATTCGGTTGCGATCCGTAAGGCTGTTAACGCTGGAATAACATATGCAATTTGCTCAGGTAGGACTTTACAATCAGTTAAGGGCTTTTTTGAGAATGATTTGAAAACGAATGGTTACATGGTTTTATTAAATGGTGCAGTTATCTTTGATCCAGATGGCAACAAGATAAGTGACCGTCCAATGGCAACAAGCGTTGTCGATGAAATGTTGATGCGTTCTGAAAGAGATGGATTTAAGGTAGTTCTGGATGGTTTAGATTCGACATATGTGACTGATCCAGAATTAAGTGGTGCCACATATTATGAGGGAGTCAGTAAGTATAATGTGTTGATGGATTCAGTAGCTGATTTAAGAAAACTGAATAAGAAACCTGATTTTTCGATTTATAAAGTTTGTTTTAGTGCACATCCAGATAAATTATCTGAATTAAAAAAGAAAATTGAATCATTTACTTCACTGCCAGTTGTCATTAGTCGTTCAGGTGCAAGTTATTATGAGATAAATGCTCTTGATGTCACAAAAATGTCTGCTTTACAAAGAATTTCTGCAGTAACTGAAATTCCAATAACTGATTTTATGTGTTTCGGTGATTATGGTAATGATCTTGATATGCTAAAGGGTGTCGGATTTGGCGTAGCGATGGATAATGCAATCAGTGAAGTCAAAGAATCTGCTGATTATGTCACCAAGACTAACGATCAAAATGGTGTTGCTTGGATGATCGATAAAGTTTTGAAAAATGAAATAGTATAAAAAAAGTCGATACTCTTAAATTTTGAGTATCGACGTTTTTTATATAGATTGCATTTTATTATGCGGCGATGGCATTAAGATATTTAGTAAAATTGCAGTTATCGCGGCAATCGCAATAGGTGAGCCAAGTAGATATTGCAATAATTGTGGAGATTCTTTAATAACAGAATTTGGCAACAATACCAGCGCTAAGGTCAAGATTATTGGGAGTCCAATAATATAAATATCTCGATCAGTGGTATTCAGTCTTCGGATCACATTAAGTCCATTCAACATGATAGTTACACAAATGATGGCAAAGACTCCACCAATTACTGGTGCTGGAATTGCGGCTAAGAAGGCAGCAACTTTACTGAAGAATCCCAGAATAATGAACCATAATCCAGCAAAGAAAAAGACTCGCTTGCTAGCAACACCGGTAATGGTGATAACTCCGGCGTTAGTTGAATATCCGGTTACAGGAGTTGTACCAAGTAATGCAGCTACAAGACAGCTGATTCCTTCGCCAATAATTCCCATATTCCATTGCTTACTTGAAATTTTGTGATTAGTCACGGCACCCATTGCAAACCATGTTCCTGTGGTTTCGGTAGTAATCACAGCGTATATAATAATGAAAGTTACGATTGCCGAAAGTGAAAAATGGATTCCATAATGGAAAACAGTTTGTTGTGGAAGGCTGACCCAGGATGCGTCAGCAACGGTTTTCCAATCAAAAAGTCCCATCATTGTTGAGACAATCGTACCAACGGCTAACGCTAAAATGATTGATCCAGTTCTAAAGAATCGCTTAACACTAGGAAAACGCATGCTTATTCCAACTGCAACAAGTAGTGTCAGTGCTGTGACGGTAGCCAGAATCATATTATTATTGATATTGCCACTAGCTTCAAAAATATTATCGTTAAGTGCTGAAGGAATCAGTGAAAGTCCAACACAAGTTATAATAGTTCCTCCAACTAAAGCAGGCACCAATTTATTGATGATTTTTTGGAAGATTCCTGTCGCTCCCATAATTATCAAAATTACTGCTCCAACTAATAATGAGCCAATCAGTGTGCCCATTCCGTTTCCATTTACTCCACCTGATGCTAGAACCACACCGGCAGCAGCTCCCAATGGAACAAAAGAGGGACCCTGTGATACTGGCATTTTCATGAAGACATAAGTTTGTAGAATCGTTCCTATACCAGCAGCTAAGAAAGTGGACTGAAGCAGGCCCATTTGGCCAGATAGACTCATTGACATCATTCCGGCAAGTATTATTGGTGGTACGTAAATATCCATAGCTAGGACATGTTGGAGGCCCAAGAAACCTGATTCTGCCAAGCCTACTTTATCGTTTGGTCCTACCAAAAGATTGGTATTATTTTCGGACATTTTGGTTCTCCTTTTCATTTATTTATATAAATATTGAGAAGTGAGAACTTAGGTGAAAAATCCGCCTTGTCAGTGGAAAATACTGATAGGTGATAATCAATCACTTCTTTGTTTATAATAAATATTAGAATATCACTGATAATAGTATTAATAAAGACCAAAATGTTCGTGTTTTGCCCATAAACCGCAATCATTCGTCCAAAAATAATTTATACGTTATAATTGTTTTGTTATATAAGTCTGTTTGAGGAGGATCTTATGAAGAAAATTATTAATGATGTTGAGAACATAGTGCCTGAAATGGTTTCAGGTCTAGTACGTACGAATTCAGATTTGGTAAAAGAGATTCCTGGTACTACAGCAGTGGTAAGAAACGATGCTGGTTTTGCGTCTGCTGATCAAGTGGGTATTGTCTCAGGAGGTGGTAGTGGTCATGAACCACTTCATGCTGGGTTTGTTGGAGATGGAATGCTGTCCGCAGCTGTCGCAGGTCAAGTGTTTACCTCACCAACGCCCGATCAAATTTATGAAGCAATCAAGGCCGTTGATAAAGGTAAAGGTGTCCTATTGATTGTCAAAAATTATTCCGGTGACGTTATGAATTTTGATATGGCTAAGGAAATGGCAGAAGCAGAAGACATTAAAATCGGTACAATAGTTGTGGACGATGATATCTCAGTTGAAAACAGTGAATTCACTCAAGGGAAACGTGGAGTTGCTGGGACTGTTTTAGTCGAGAAGATTCTTGGTGCAGCCGCACGTTCAGGCATGGCACTGGATGATTTAGTAAAGTTGGGTAAGAAAGTTGTTGATAGTACAAAGACAATCGGAATTGCACTGAAAGCAGCAACAGTCCCAGCAGTTGGACATCCTGGATTTGACTTGGGTGAAGATGAAATCGAATTTGGAATTGGTATTCATAATGAACGTGGATATTCAGTTGAAAAAATTCAACCTTCTAAAAAGCTTTCTCAAGAATTAGTAGAAAAGATTACCGGTGAGTTTTCTGACAAGTCAGGAGATTTTGCTATTCTTGTCAACGGAATGGGCGCAACACCATTAATGGAGCAATATATTTTCGCAAATGATACTTTAGATGCGTTGAAGGCGAAAAATATAAATGTTAGTTATAGTCGTGTCGGTAACATGGTCACCTCATTGGATATGGTCGGAATCTCATTGACAATAATGAAGGCAGACCCTGAATGGATCAAATGGCTTAACGAACCAGTTAAAACAATTGCATGGTAGGAGATCAATATGAAAATTGAATTAAATGATGCTGAAAAATGGATAAATTTATTCGTTGATAAGTTAGAGAAAAATAAAGCAGAACTGAACGAACTGGATACTGCCATTGGTGATGGTGATCATGGTACAAATATGGATCGTGGTGCTAAAGCCGTCAAAGACGCGTTTGCAAAGAAAACACCAGTTGATTTATCTGAGCTTTTTAAAACAACTGCATTTGCAATGATCCAAAAAGTTGGGGGAGCATCAGGTCCTTTATATGGAACTGCCTTCTTGGATATGTCAAAAGCAGCTAAGGATAATGATGATTTGTCTGCTTTAGTACAAATTGGTGCCGATGGCATCAAACGTCGTGGACAATCTGATGTCAAAATGAAAACAATGATCGATGTATGGCAACCAATTGCGGATGATCTAAAACAAGGTCCGTTGACTGACCAACAAGTTACAGATGCCTTGGAATCAACCAAGGATATGGTTGCTACCAAAGGTCGTGCAAGTTATTTGGAAGAAAAATCAGCAGGACATTTGGATCCTGGTTCTCAATCAAGTGCATATCTGTTCGAATCTTTGATTGAAGTTATCGGAGGTTAAAGTATGAAATATGGAATTGTTATCGTATCCCATTCAGTGAAAATAGCTGATGGTGTGAAGGATTTAATTTCTGAAGCAGCGCCAAGCCTTTCAATTACTGTTGCTGGTGGTACAGATGAAAATGCAATCGGATCGTCGCTAGAGAAAATTCAAAAAGCATTTGATGAAAATATTGGTGATGAAATCTTAGCTTTCTATGATCTTGGTAGTTCTAAGATGAATTTGGAAATGTTCATGGAAATGACCGATAAGGTAGTTCATAAATATGATGTTGCTTTGGTTGAAGGTGCATATACTGCGGCAACTTTGGCTGAGATTGATTCACCGTTAGAGACTATTGAAAATAGTTTGAAACCATTAATTATCAAATAAAAGACATACCATGACAATATATTGTAAATTGATGTTTAATTTATAATATATTGTCTTTTTATTTGTAATATATTGTTATTTATGTAATCAGTAAGGTTGATATATTAATGTTTATTGATTGATAAATCAAAATATAGATTATTTATTCATAAATATAGACTGATATTATTGTGAAAACAGCTTGTGGAAAACGCTTACATAAGGTATTCTTTAACTCAAAGGAAGGGAGGAGAATTCACAATGAAGAAATCATTTATATTTAGCTTAATATTTGGTCTATTTTTTGCAGTTATTACTTTTGCGAGTTTTAATAATAAGAGTTTTGCTTCCAACAACTATCCAGTTGTGTTTGTTAATGGCTTGACAGGTTGGGGTCGAGGTGAGGCCGGAGACAATTTATATTGGGGTGGAAAGACTACCGATTTGATCAAGGACCTCAATTATGGCTCCGAGTCTGATCGACCAAATGCTTTAGAGGGCACTGTCAGTCCTTATAGTAGCGATTATGATCGAGCAGTGGAATTGTACTACTACATAAAGGGTGGAACTGTCGATTACGGTCAAGCACATGCTGACCAGTATGGACACTCTAGGTATGGAAGAACATTTCAGGGCATTTATCCTAGCTGGGATGGCACCAATAAATTGCATCTGTTAGGTCATTCGATGGGCGGCCAAACTGTCAGGGAACTAGATACGCTACTCAGGGATGGAAGTCCCGTTGAAGTTCAAGCCACTGGTGATCAAACCAGTTCGCTTTTCCAAGGTGGCAAGAATTGGGTGGATTCAGTTACAACAGTTGCAACTCCATCTAACGGAACGCCAACTGCAACTGATGTTGGAAATCTGCGAGTTGTAAGACATTTACTTTATACCGGTGCACTGGTTGGAGCAAAAGTCCCACTTGTAGTTCCATCAGCAGACTATAAACTTGATCAATGGGGATTAACGAGAAATCAAGGTCAATCAATGATCGATTACATTGGTACCGCATTGAAAAGTAGAATTTGGTCCACAAATGATAACTCTTTATACGATCTAACATCGAATGGGGCAACCGCTATCAACAACAGGACCAATCTATCTCCAGATGTTCATTATTTTACGTATTCAGGTTTAGCAACCAAACCTAATGCTTTTGGACGCTATGTACCTATTTCAACTATGAATAAGGTCGACAAAATTGGCGCAGCATTTATTGGAGCTGCCGGAAATGATCCAAGATGGTGGCCTAATGATGGAGAAGTGCCGGTTATATCTGCACAATTTCCAATTGGTCAGGCAGCTGTTCGTGATGATGTGACGGATGATTCACAGACTGGTGAATGGCAATACAATGATCCAGAAAACGGCTGGGATCATAAAGATTTCGTATTACAAGATTATGATCAGGCATCATCATTGAGAAACTCGATAGTGGGATTTTACGATAATATTGTCCGCAAATTACATGCACTCTAAATTAATCACGAATTGTCATTAAAATTCTTAAAACTTAAATGCCCTAAAGGTGGTCACCCCCTAACTCCTTTAGGGCATTGTAGTGTCCTGAATTTTTCATTAAGTGAATCGAAGTTAGTGCTAATAAATTTATAAATTTGGTATAACTTCATGAGATAAGGGGTATTGAGTGAATATTTCGTGGTAGAATAAACATAAACGATTTATGGATTTTAATTCCAAATATTTTTATATTTACATCTGAATTAATTAAACGACTAGAGTAATTTTATGGTTAATGTATTCTCTGAGGGATTTAGCCAAAATGCTGAACAGATAAAAAAAAGTAAGCGAACTCGACTTGAAGAAGAAAATTTTCTAATTGACGAAATACCAGAAAATTGTGCTTTAGTAAGTATTACAATGACAATCCCAGGACCCATCAAGAACAACAGATTTTTGAGTCATACATTTGATGTGGTAGTGAAAGATTTTCTTTCAAACTACAACGTAGTCAAAGAAATTTTATGGGATATAACTACTGGACCCGAAGCATTTATTATTATCGAAAAAGATCCTGGAGTATTAAAAGAAGAAGCAATCAAGTATGAATCCGATAAACCATTGGGTGCCATCTTTGATATCAATGTATTTACTGTTGAAGGTGATAGTGTTGATCCAATCACCAGAAAAGAACTAGGCGTACCAGAAAAGAAATGTATGATTTGCGACAATACAAAAAAAGAATGTGTTACAAATCAAACACATTCCGATGAAGAGTTCCGTCAGTTTATTGACAAGTTGATCAATGACAATATTGATTTTTAAAAAATATTGATAGGGAAAGCCGTAAGGATCTCTCTATTTTTTTATAGTTAATTTTCTATAATTATTAAAATGTGCATTTTTGGCTTTTTGAAACCGTTTTGATGATATGATAAAAACACTGGAGGGTATAAACAACAAAGGAGATTAAATAAATATGAATATGTACCTTTTGATTAATATTATTGGTCTATTTGTGTTCTTAGCTATTGGGGTGTTGTTCTCTAAGAAACGTAAGGAGATCCAATGGAAATCAATCATTATTATGGTTGCTTTGAATCTTTTAATGGCGTGGTTTCTGACAAGTTTTGATGTTGGTCGAGCCATTGTTTCTGGAGCTGCAGAAGGTTTTAATTGGCTAGTCCAGGTTGCGTATGTAGGTATTGAATTTGCCTTGCCAAGCTGGGTCCATGTCAAAAGTATGGATTTTGTAACTAGTGCATTATTACCGATCCTGCTGATTGTTCCATTGTTTGACATATTAACTTATATTGGAGTTCTACCATTTATAATTAAGTGGATCGGAAAAGGATTATCATTTATCACAGGTCAACCGAAGTTTGAATCATTCTTTGCTGTTGAAATGATGTTCTTGGGTAATACTGAGGCACTAGCAGTCTCAAGCCTCCAATTGAAAAAAATGAAACCTGAACGTGATGTGACTTTAGCGATGATGTCTATGAGTTGTGTCACAGCATCTATTATTGGAGCCTATATTCAGATGATGCCGGGTAGATTTATTTTGACCGCGATTCCAATAAATATCATAAATGCAATCATAGTAACTAGTTTATTGAATCCGGTTAAAGTTGATGCAGTTGAAGATACGGTTGCAACAATTTCTAACGATGATGAAGGTAAAAAAGAACCATTTTTCTCATTCTTAGGTGATTCTATCTTAGGTGCAGGTAAATTGATCTTGATCATCACTGCGAATGTTATTGCTTTCGTTGCTTTAGCTGCATTGATCGACAAAGTTCTACAATTAGTAAATCCATGGTTGACCTTGGAGCATATCCTTGGAATTATCATGTATCCCTTCGCTTGGTTGCTAGGTTTAAACAGCCATGACTCCTTCCAGATGGCGCAATATATGGGTACCAAGTTAGTTACAAATGAATTTGTTGTAATGGGTAAAGTTACAGATATTATTAATAAATTTGATCCACATTTCAAAGCAGTTCTGACAGTCTTTATCACATCGTTTGCTAATTTCTCAACCTTGGGAATGATCATTGGTTGTTTCAAAGGATTAGTTGATAAGGGTAAAAATGATATTATTTCTAAAAATGTTGGTTATATGTTACTTTCAGGTATTTTAGTTTCGCTATTGTCAGCAGCTTTTGTTGGATTATTCGTATGGTAATAAAAAGGACGATTATTATATAATCGTCTTTTTAAGTGCTATTGGATCCATTTGAATACATTTTCAATATTTGCTGTCCAAGTATTCCATGAGTGATCACCTTTGACAGATTTCCAAGTATAGTTAGATGCCAATTTTTCGGTCATGAAATTTTTGAAGTTTAAATTATCTTCATACATATAATCGTCTGTACCACAGATGGTTAGGACTTTTTGCTTTGAATTGTTTTCCGAGAAAATATTATATGGTTGATTAACTTTAATTTTCTCTGGACTATCAAAGATAGTATCAAAAGTTTCTGGAGCCATTGGGCATGAAGGATTATTTCTAAAATGTTCAATATCAGTAATTGGTGATAATGCCGCAACCTTACCAAAGATTTTGGGATTTTTAAATCCAATTTTTAATGCACCATATCCTCCCATACTTGAACCGGCGATGGCAGTATCGCGTTTGTGTGTAGAAATAGGTAGGAGAGACTGTATTTTTGGAATCAGCTCATCCACGAAATACGAATAGTAAGGGATGAAATTAGAGTCGGTATAAAAAGCATTTCTTGCCTCTGGCATGATGACCGCCGTATTATATTCACGAGCCAACTTTTCGATATTCGTGTGACGGATCCAGGCTGAATCGTCACCAGTATACCCGTGTAACAACCAGAGTGTCCGGTAGTTGTTCTCATTTGTGTCAGGGATAATGGCGGTAGTTTTAAAATAAGTATGTAAATAATTTGTTCGATAACTGATATTGATAAGTGACAAGTTAGTGCCTCCTAAATATTTATCTTCACGTTGATTATAGCAGAAGTATTGTTTTTTAGGATTGAAGAAAAAGGTGAGCAATTTGGATGAACCAGAATATTTAGTATTTCCCTTTGAGATAAAAGATTTTGGAAAAATAAAAATGAGATTAATTCGAAACAAAGGTATGGTCACTTTGAGTGATGAAGGAAAGGTCCATAAGTATGTCAAAAATAATGACATTTCTCAGAGTGTCATCAGTCATTTCCTTGAAAAATATAAGGTCAAACAACATGGTAAAGAGTTATTTGTTATTGTTCCTGAGAATGAATTAAAGATGGCTAAAGATAGACTATTACAGGCTATTTTGGGAATTTTAGTCAATTAAAAAAGAAGCTGTGAGTAGTATCACAGCTTCTTTGTGTCTCTAAATGTTTTTAAACTAAGACTTCAATAAAAGGTTAAAGGTTCGCTTAGCTACGGAATAAAACAGTTTAAATATAGTTAACAATTTGCATAAGGATTTGAACAACCACAACGAATAACACGGTAGATGTTGTGACTAAGTTTGTTGCATATTCGACATCACCATGAGATTGTCCAACTAAGATCGGTAAAACAGCCAATCCTGGTGCAGCAGCTTGGATGATCAGAGTATTGCTCTCCAAACTAGGCATTGTAGTTCCCATTGAAGCACCAAGCATGATAAAGCATATCATCAGTGCAGGAGCAAATAAGAATCTTCCCAATAATGCCCAAATTGTATCTCGATCAAATCTAATTGATTTCAATCCGGCATCTGCTAGGATGATACCAATGTAGATCAGTGACATTGGAGTAACGATTCCACCAACCATATCTAGAGTTTTTGTGATCCATTCTGGAATAGGGATGGCTAGTAACAAGAATACAAGAGAGACTAGAAATCCAACAAGTGGAGCTGGTAAAAGTTTACGCCAATTAAATTCTTTCTTTGTATCTTTAGTAACAGTTGGATCATCATTAGAAATGAAGAAAACACCAATTGCCCATGTAGAAATAGTGTTCATAACATAGTAAACCAAGAAGTATGGCAAACTCTTTGTACCGAACAACGCCATGTTAAGTGGCAATCCAATAAAAATAGTATTTGCATTAGCAAACATATTGATAAAAGTACCACGACGACCTGGTCGGATACGTAAAATTTTAGTTAATAACCATGCAACGATATAGCTACCAGCAAAACTGGCAAATGCAAAGACTAGTCCGCCTGAAAGACTAGCCAGTTTGTCTCGAGTTAGATATTTTAATACTGAGACAAAGATTGATGCAGGTAATGCAATGTTCATAATTAAAAATGAAATGTTTCCTTTGAATTCGTCGCTGAGACGACCTGAGTTTCTAAGCCAGTAACCTAATGCAATAACGATTACAATTTCAGCAACGCTTTCTAATGAAGTAACGAAAGCTTCCATAAAAATTCCCCTTTTTGACTAATTAAATTAATATTCTGGTGTCCATTTAAGTTGTTGAACGGCTTTGTCGCCATCCTTTGAGTCGCTAAGGTTTTCCTCGATTGCTTGTTCAGCAACACCATTAGCAACTGTCATACTAAAGACATCTAATTTTGAAACAGGAGGTAATACAGCTGCTCCTGGTTCGGTTGGGTCAACGATTCCCCCAAGTGAATGAGCAGCACGATTGATCATACCGTCTGACAATAATTTTGCATTTACTGCAAGTGCACCGAGTCCAAGTCCTGGGTAAACTAAGGCATTATTTGCTTGTCCAATGTGGTAAGTAACACCGTTAAGTTCAACAGGAGCGGCTGGAACACCGGTAGCAACTAGTGCTTTACCATCAGTCCAGTTGATTAAATCTTCTGCAGTTGCTTCTGCCAATTTAGTTGGGTTTGATAATGGGAAGATAATTGGACGGTCAGTGTGTGCTGCCATATCCTGAATAATTTCCTTGGTGAATGTTCCTGGTTGTGTAGAGGTACCAACTAAGATAGATGGATGTACAGCATTCATTGCTGCCTTCAAAGTTGTAAGTTCATCAGCATTACTGAATTCACTACGATCTCTGGCAAATGGTTTTTGCTCGGGAGTTAGACCTTCTGTATCTTTGAAAAGTAGTCCTTGTTTATCGACGAGATAGAAGTGTTTGCGTGCTTCGTCTTCAGAAAGTCCTTCTTCGACCATGGCATCAAAAATACGTTTTGTGATACCTGCACCAGCAGTTCCGGCACCAAATGACATATAAACTTGGTCAGTTAATTTCTGTTTAGAAATGTTTAAAGCACCAAGGATACCGGCAAGTGTGATGATTCCTGTACCCTGAATATCATCATTGAATGTCAAAATCTTATCCTTGTATTTATTGAGGATGTTGGCGGCATTATCACGACCAAAATCTTCAAAGTGGAGATACATATTAGGGAAAGTATCTTCAGCAATTTCAACAAATTTATCAACGAAGGCATAGTATTTGTCTCCTCTGACACGTTCGTGGCGATTACCGAGATACAAGTCATCATCGAGTAACTTTTGATTATTTGTACCAACATCAAGAACGACAGGTAACACTGATTTAGGATCAATTCCTGCAGCTGCAGTGTATACCATCAATTTACCAACTGAGATGTCAACACCTTGCAGACCCCAGTCACCAATACCGAGAATTCCTTCTCCATCTGTTACAACGATCAATTTAATATCGCGACCGTCAGCAGCATTTTTTAAAGTCTTTTCCATATTGTCGGGATCATCGATTGATAAATAGGCTGCATTTTGGGGGTCGATGAATAATCTACTATAGTTTTCGATAGTGTCAGCGATGGTTGGATCATAAACGATTGGCATGAATTCATTAACGTGTTCGCTGAAAAGCTTATAGAACAAAACTCTATTTTCATTGAAGATATCCATTAAGAATAATCTTTTAGCTAAATCGGTATCTCTCATCTGATATTGAGCATATGTTTGTTCAACTTGTTGATCCAAAGTTTGAACGAATGGGGGTAAAAGTCCCTCTATTTGAAATTGCTTTCTTTCGTCTGCAGTAAATGCAGTTCCTTTATTAATAAATGGGTTATTTAGAACATTAAATCCTGTGTTTGTCATAAGCATCCTCCCGAATTAATTTACAGCATGACTATACACCGCTATAAAAATTATAGTCAAACGTGATATAATTAATAAGAATAATTTATAGGTGAATTATGAATATTAGAGACTTGCAATATTTTACAAAATTAAATGAATTAAAAAGTTTTTCTGATACTGCAAACTATTTTGGTGTCAGTCAACCAACTATTTCATATTCTTTAAAACGTTTGGAGAAGGAATACGAAACGGAGTTAATAGTAAGAAAAAGTTATGCTAACTCAGTCACGTTGACTGTTTTTGGTGAACAGCTAATGAAACACGCACATAGGATACTTAGAGAAGATAATCTGATGCGTAAGGATATTGACCGGTTAAAGACAAAAAAATTAAAAGTTGGATTTCCGCCGATCATTAGTGATTATCTTGTCCCTCAAGCCTTTGATAAATTGAAGACCTCAGGTATGTTAGATCGAATAGAACCAATTAGTGCAGGTTCAAAAGAATTATTAGATCAACTTTATGATGGCGATTTGGATATTTCACTGCTAGGTGCAAGTTATTTGCCACATGAAAATGATTTTGATTATGAAGTAATAAAAAAACAAAATTTCAAGATTATTGCGAGTGACAAGAGAGAGTTTCCCAAAACACTTCATTTGAAAGATTTGATAAATGAGGATGCAATCCTGTTGGACGAGAATTCAATGCATCGTCAGATCGTTGACAATTTAGTTGATAAATATAATGTATTTACAAACGTTGTCTACCAAACAGCTGATTATCGATTACTGTTGGACCTTGTTCGTGCAAATAAGGGGATTAGTTTGATTACCGAAACAGCATTGGTCAATGCCCCAGGAGTTAAAGAACTAAATGTAATAGATACCAAATTTCCACCGTTCTATATTATGATTATTTATCGTCATACTCTACAGAAGGGGCCATTGATGAATAAGTTGATCGAGATTTTTAGTAAATTATAAAATTAACCATTAATATAGAATTTAAAGTTCAAATTAATTGTAAAGTGGCAAGAAATTTTGTAGTATAAAGCCGTAATCAGAAATGATTACATTAACAGATTTAGAAAACAATACTAACTCCTATATAATCTATTTCATAATCAATATCAGATAACAGACCGTTTATCCGTCACCGAGAGGTGACGGTTTTTTTATTTTTATTTTCCGAACTACGATAAAAATATAAATGATAAGATATTACTTATTTGCGCTATACAAAATAGTTTATGAAGAATATACTGGTATATACCAAGTTGTAGAAAGTGCCATCTATTGGCATTTATATTGTATTTATCTTGGGACTTAAGTCATTTTGTTGTATATAGAATTGGATCGTTATGATCCTTTGAAAATTTTAACTGACCGAAACTAGGGGATAGTTCATTGTTTGTTAAAAATTTGATGATTCAAAATAAGACCAGGGGTGGTCTTATTTTTTTGTAAATATCTGCTCAAATAATCACAATATCCATAATTATTTTTGTGAAGCGATTTTTATTTTCCAGATATATAGTAAACACTTACCACAGTATGTTTTTATGGCTTCCATTACTAGCAGTTATAGCTGCTATGACTTTTACATATTGTTATTGAAAATAAATTGAACCTATAATAATCTAATAAGAACATTTTGCACTTGTATGTGAATGTGTTCACGTATGGGAGATGATATATTGGATGATTACAAAGTAATGTATGATGATGAAATCAAAGTTGGTATGACTGGAGAACTTACCAAACGTGTCACCGATGATGATGTAGATTCGTTTGCTAAGGTAACTGGAGATTGTAATCCGATCCATATGGATAATGATTTTGCCAAACAGTCAAATTATCTGGGTAGAGTTGCACATGGTATGTTATCTGCCGGATTGATTTCAGCATGTTTGGGCAATAAGATGCCTGGACCAGGAGCTGTATATATCAATCAAGATTTAAATTTCCATAAATCCGTTTTTATTGGTGATGTCTTGATTGTTACCTGCAAAGTCATTAACATCAAGGACAATGGTGATTCAAAGATTGTAACTTTGGATACAAAAGTTACAAATCAAGATGGTGATATTGTTACTGATGGACATGCAATCATGAAGCCAGCTAACAGAAATGAGTAATATTATTGTACATAATTAAAAAAAGATTTGAGGTGTTGGATGACCTCAAATCTTTTTTTGCAAAAAAAACGAGTGACATCTTTCGATATCACTCGAGTCTAAATTAATAATTAGCTTTATTTGCCAGGGAAGCTTGGGTGGCGTTTCTCTAAGAATGCTGCCATACCTTCTGTTTGATCTTCTGTAGCAAATGTTTGTGACCACATTTGTGTTTCGAAATCGATGGCTAGATCTAGTGGTAGGTCAGCGGCACGATCGATAACATATTTAGCCATGCTTACAGCAATTAGACCATTCTTCATAATTGTTGAAGCAATTTCGTTAACTTTATTCATCAATTCTTCTGGTGCTACAACTTCTTCGGCAATACCTACACGATATGCTTCTGCTGAATCAACCATTGAACCAGTAGCAATCATTTCTTTAGCTTTACCACGACCAACTAAACGAGTTAGACGTTGTGTTCCACCAAATCCAGGAACGATACCAAGTGTTGTTTCTGGTTGACCAAATTTAGCTTTTTCTGATGCAATACGGATATCACATGATGCAGCTAATTCAAGTCCACCACCTAAACAATAGCCATTAACTGCGGCAATTGTGAATTGAGGTAAGTTTTCTATTTTACCGAATGAATTGTGAGCAAGTTTTGATAGGTTTGAAGCTTCGATAGGATTCATATCTTTCATTTGAGAAATATCTGCTCCGGCAACGAATGCTTTCTCGCCAGCACCAGTAATAACCAAAATCTTGATCTTATCAGCGTTTGCTTTAACGTCATCTAATGCTTGACCAATTTCTGTCAATGTATCTGAGTTCAATGCGTTCATTGATTTTGGACGGTTGATTGTTAATGTAGCGATTCCGCCATTTTCTTCTAATAGAACATTTTCGTATTTTGTTGCTGTAACTGAGTTTGCCATTATTAGTAATCCCCTTTATTTCGTCTGGTTTTCACCAGCAAGTACTTTCAACCACAATAATAACGATAAATGAGTAAAAATCAAATTTACTGTGAAAAAAGTTCAAATAATGTAAAAAGTGAAAAGGCTTGAGAATAGGGGATTCAGCGAAATCAAATATTCTCTGAAAATTTATTTTTGAGCAAACTTTGTGAAATATTGAATAAAAATTGATCTAAAAACCGTTTAAAACCAGAGTGTTTGACGACCTATAACATATTTTTATGGTAGGTATGAAAAAATATTAATGTTTACGCTTTCAAAATAGTTTTGTATTATGCAAATTGTTAAGTCTGGCGACTGAACATTTGAAGAAATCTATAACCACAAATTATCCTTTCGATATTTTAAGCTACTTAACATATTAAAAAGGAGGCGTCTACATTGAGTGGAACATGGGATGCGCGTTTTGCAGCAGAGTTTTTTGGTACTATGATACTGATCTTATTCGGTAATGGTGCGGTGGCAAACTCATTTTTAAAAGGAACTACAGGTAATGGGGAACCTGGCCAAGCAAATGGTGGTTGGTTATTTATAGCCATCGGATATGGTTTGGGTGTTATGATCCCAGCGATGATGTTTGGATCTATTTCAGGTAACCATTTAAATCCGGCTATTACAATTGCCCAAGCAAGTGCCGGTATTTTCCCTTGGGACAAGGTTTTACCATATATCATCTGGCAGTTTGCGGGTGCAATGGTAGGTCAGTTACTTCTATTGTTAGTATATTGGCCATATTATAAGAAATCGAAAGATCAAGCATTGACATTGGCAACATTTGCGACTGCTGATGGTGCTGGAAGTTCTTGGAACGGTTTCTGGGCTGAATCAGTAGGTACATTTATTTTGGTATTCGGTGCTATGGGATTGTATCGTGGAATGTTCTTCCATCAAGCAATCGATATTGCCAACATTGGTGTAGGTCTATTGATCGGTGTATTGGTTATTGCACTTGGTGGTCCAACAGGACCAGCCTTGAATCCTGCTCGTGACTTGGGACCTCGTATCGTGCATGCATTGATGCCAGTTCCTAATAAAGGATCATCACATTGGGAATATAGTTGGGTTCCAGTTGTTGCTCCGATCGTAGGTGGTGTACTAGGAATATTCGTTTATAAAGCATTCTTTGGTTTATAGAAACGTTAAGATACTCAAGTTAATTGACACTTGGGTATCTTTTTTTTGGTTTATTGATGACAAGAAAATGATAAGTCAAAATTAATGTTTATAATATATTGTTCACGATTTCACGAAGGTGCCTGATACACCGGCACCATAACTTTTAGTTATGAAAAAAATAAAAAAGTTATATTGGTTTCGATTTGTGTAAAGGTTTACATTACTGAGTGAAGGCAGTTAAGTGAAAAATGAAAGAGCTTGATAGTGAACAGTTCTTACATAAAAAAATATGTGAAATGCTTAACTACCATCTATAGAAATTCAACCGATTAAGTTTAAATGACTCGGCTATAAAAACATTTGAATAACTCAAACTTATCAATCAGCGAGTACTTTCATATTCAAATGTTAAATGGTAACCGTAAATCGTTTTTACTTGATCCAGATGATTTTAATTCTTTGTAAAAAAGGTGGAATTGATATGTCAGATACAAGTACAGACACAATGGTAAAAATTAGCGAAAAGCTAAAAGGTAACGTTGCTAGATCAGTTAATCCTTATGGATGCCGTCAAGAAATTTTGAATCAAATCGCTTATGTACAAGGCAAAGGTCATTATGAAGGTGCTAAAAAAGCATTGATCATCGGTGGTTCATCAAGTTATGGACTAGCAAGTCGTATCACAGCAGCATTTGGTCAAGGAGCAGATACAATTAGCGTTGCTTTCGAACGTCCACCAAAGGATGAAAAGATGTTAGGTACAGCTGGCTGGTACAACAATATCTACTTTAGAGAAGAAGCAGAAAAGGCTGGATTGATCGGTAAGAACTTCAATGGTGATTGTTTTACACAAGATATGAAAGACAAAGTTATTGATTATATTAAGAAAGAATTTGGTGGTCCAATTGACTTATTAGTATATTCAGTTGCTGCACCAAAACGTGTAAATCCTGACAACCCTGACGAAGTATGGCGCTCAGTAATCAAGACAGTTGGTAAACCAGTTACTGGTGAAAACATCAACCTTCAAGAAGGTAAATTGTTCGAACAAACTGTTGAACCAGCTACGGAAGATGAAATCGAAGCCACAAAGCACGTCATGGGTGGCGAAGATTGGGAGATTTGGGTAAATGAATTGAAGAAGGCCGGCGTTCTTGCTGACGGATTCAAGACAATCCTTTACTCATACATCGGACCAAAGAGTACATATGACTTCTATCACGAAGGTACTTTAGGTATTGCTAAAGATGCTGCTGAAGAATCATCACATAAGATCCAAAAGAATATTGATGACATCAATGGTGAAGCATTGATTTCTGTATCACGTGCCGTAACAACTAAAGCTTCTGTTGTTATTCCTATTTTCCCTCTATATTGTTTAGCACTTTATAAAGTTGAAGAGGAAACAGGAACACACGAAACACCAATCATGCATAAAGATCGTCTATTCCGTGACATGGTTTATGGTGGCCGTCGTGAAGTTGATGAAAACGGTCGTCTACGTCCAGATGCATGGGAACAACGTGAAGATATTCAAGAAAAAGTTTCTAAGTTAATGGCAAAAATTACTCCAGAAAACTTCAATACTGATTTAACTGGTTATGCAGAGTTCCGTCGTGAATTCTTACAAATCAACGGATTCGAAGTTCCTGGTGCAGATGAAACAGAAGTTGACTTGGATCAATTGATGAAATTAAAACCATAAAATAATAATTAAATGCAACTTCTTTAACAGCATTAGGCTCGGGCGAGTAGTTGTAACAAATAGTAATAAAGGATGGGGTGTGTTTTAGATGACTGTGCAATTTATAAACAGTGAAAAGGCCGCAGAACTTATTCCTGATGACGCGACAATCGCTTTAGAGGGATTCCTAGGTTCAGATGTTGCTGAAGAAATTCTTGAAAATATGCGTAAGAGATTTGACAACGAGGGTCATCCAAAGAACCTTGAAGTATGGCATGCTTCAGGTATTGGTGATGGTAAAGATCGTGGTACAAACAACTTTGCCGCAAAAGGTATGTTAAGAAGACTAGTAGGTGGCCACTGGGCACTTGCTCCAAAATTGGAGCCACTAGTTGCTGACAATGAGTTCGAAGCTTATAACTTCCCACAAGGAGTTATGTCACAAATATTCCGTGATTCATCAGCTCATAAACCAATTCAAATTAGTAAAGTTGGGTTAGGTACATTCGTTGACCCTGATGTTGAAGGTGGAAAATTAAACGATGCTGCTAAAAAAGATGATCTAGTTTCAAAAATGAAGATCCATGGTGAAGACTATCTTGCATATGAAGTACCAAAGCCTAATGTGGCTATCCTCCGGGGAACATATGCTGATGAAGACGGTAATATCACCTTTGACGATGAACCTTTGATTCTTGAATCTACATCAATCGCAATGGCTGCACATAATAATGGTGGTAAAGTCTTTGTTCAAGTTAAGAGAGTTCTAAAAAAAGGTTCAATGAAACCTAAGGATATTAGAATTCCTGGATTGTTAGTTGATTATGTTGTAGAAACATCAGACGAATCAATGACAAGACAAAGTACTGATACTCAATTTAACCCAGATTATGTTAACCAAGCTGTTGTTAAACCAGCTGGAGCAATTGACGTACCTTTGGATGCCAAAAAAGTTATCGCTCGTCGTGCAGCAATGTTCAAGAATGATGATGACAATATCGTTAACTACGGTATTGGTAAGTATCCTGAAACAGTTTCCCTTGTTTTGAAAGAAGAAGGATCTGCTGAAAATATTACAACTACCGTAGAACCCGGAACATTCGGTGGTGTACCAATGGGTGGAGGAGACTTTGGCTGTGCCATTGGACCTGAAGCTACAATTGATCAACCATACATGTTCGACTTCTATGATGGTGGTGGTATTGATATCGCCTTCCTAGGATTAGCTGAATTAGATAAGAAAGGTAACATCAACGTATCTAAGTTCGGTCCTAAGATTGCCGGTACTGGTGGTTTCGTTAACATCACTCAAAACACACCTACAGTTGTATATACTGGTACATTTATGGCCGCTGGACTTAAAGAAGAGGTCAAAGATGGTAAATTGAATATCCTTAAAGAAGGTAAATTCAATAAATTAGTTGACGCTGTTGAACAAATCACATTCTCTGGTCCTGTTGCACATCAAAATAAACAAAACGTTTATTACGTAACAGAACGTGCCGTCTTCAAGTTAGTAGATGGCGGTATTGAATTAACAGAAATCGCACCAGGAATTGATCTACAGAAGGATGTATTAGACCATATGGACTTCAAACCTATCATTAGTGACGATTTACGTTACATGGATCCTCGTATTTTTGAAGAACCATTAATGGGTGATACAAACAACAAACCTGGCGAATCAGTTAACGTGAATGCTTAATAATTAAAAAAGCGAAAAGTCATTAAAAATGGACTTTCCGCTTTTTTTATGGTTTTTCGATGAACTCTTCTTCATTCGAGTTTAATTTTTTAAAGTAGTTTGCGATCCACTTTTGAGTGTATCTCACTAGGTTATTTGGATATACGTCACCTAAATTGCAAAGGCTGATATCCCAAGGGAAATATGGTTCAAAGTCACGATGTTCGATATCACCAGAGTAATTTTCACCAATGGGTGCAGCGACGATACCGACAGTGTTTTCCATCTCTTGACACATATTAAGAATCAAGTCCCAAGAACTAGTTTGGAAAAAGAAATCCGGTGTAATGCCGCGTTGGCTGAACTTCTTTTTAACTTGGTAGGTGACCATGAAACTATCATCTAAAGTAACAATTCTTTCTTTACCGATCTCGTCGATTGGGATTGGACCTTTACGTTCGTGGAATCGATGGTTTTGATTGAACCATACAGCAACTGAATCTTTATAAATAACGTGTTCTTGAATAGAAGGAAAAGTTGCGGGTGAAACCAAAACTGCTAGGTCGATTTCTTGCAAGATCAACATCTTTTGAAGTTCATAAGCACCTTTTTCAACAATTTGTAAATCTATGTCAGGGTTTTCTTGGATAAACTTCGGAATTGCTCGATTAAATACAGTTGAAATTATGACGGGAGCAATACCAACTTTGACGGTTCCACGTTTCAAAGTTGCTTTATCTCGCATACTTTTCATCATGTCATCATAGTCGGAGCTGACCTGTCTACCATGACGAATCAGATCTTCACCCAGTGGTGTTAGACCAGTAATTCGACCTTTACCACGGATAAAAATTTGGATGCCTTCTGTATCTTCAATTTCACTGATCAGTTTACTCAGTGCAGGTTGAGAAACATGTAAAATACGGGCACTTTTTGTTAAATTGAAACCATTATCAACAATAGTGATTAAATATTGAATTTGATGTATATCCATTTAAATGACCTTTCTATTTAAAAATCTAATAAATAATATAAAAAGAATTATTCAATAGCTATTATCATCTCATTAAAGTATTCACTCGACAATAGAGTTTGCTGGAAATTTCACAGAATCAAAATATTTAATTTTTTTAGTCAAAAAGGAGGTAGAAAAATGCAATTTATTACAAGCGATGGTGTCAAACTAGAATATGATGATGTCGGAAAGGGGCAACCCATATTAATTATGACGGGATATGCCGGATACAAGGAAATTTGGCGTTCTCAAGTGGAGGTATTGAGCCAAAATGGATATCGTGTCATTAATTTGGATCGACGCAATCATGGTCGTTCAGAGACCACCACAAAGGGCTTAAGGATGAGCCGTCAAGGTAAGGATGTGGCCGAATTGCTGGAACATCTGAACTTGGAAAATGTTGATATCATGGGTAATTCTATGGGTGCTGCTACTATTTGGGCTTATTGTTCCTTGTATGGCGACAGTAATTTGCACAAAGTTATTAGTGTGGATCAATCACCAAAAATGATTTCCGAACCAGATTGGCCATATGGATTATTAGATTTGAATTGGGATAATTTTCCTAAAGCATCAGAAAGGATGTATGCAGTTCATACTACGTATCAACGTATTAATGATGAAACATACAAAGCTGTGAAAGAGGCACAAGGAGGTAGGAAATTTGATTATACTTTGAATCGTCCATTATTGTATGATCATGCGTTTCAAGATTGGCGAGATGTGATCTCATTACTCAATATTCCAGTATTATTTATGTCAGGCGGTGAGAGTCCGTTTTGGTCACCAGAACATGCTGTCGTATCCGCAAAACTATGTCAAAACGGTGAATCCTTGATCGTGCCGGAAGCTGGTCACATAATTATGTCTGAACGTCAGGACTACTTTAATGAAAAAATGTTAGAATTTCTTTCCGATTAGAATATTACTTTTGTAAGACAAAATCGTTACTTTTTCTATAAAAGAGTGCATAAATGTCAGATTTTATGCACTTTTCTTATATAATTGCCATTAAGGACGTGAATCTTGAAATCATGATCATGTCACATGTAATCAGTATGGTATAATTTTTGTACAAAGTTATTAGGAGTATCAGATAAATTATGAAATACACAAATGAGCAACAAACTGAAATAGCTCAATATGCAATAAAAAACGATAATGATTATAAAGCTACCGGTGAAAAATACGGCATATCTTATCAACAAGTAGCTGCTTGGGTCAGAAAGTTTAACAAGAATACTGGTGTAGCGGATAAGAGTAGTAGCAAAAAAAAGACTACAGAAAAAAAAGCAACAACTACGAAAAAAGCTTCTCAATCTAAAACTAGTAAAAAGATCAGTCCTAAAAAAAATGACAAGAAGACTTCATCATCTGTTGCATCCAAAAAAGAAGAATCTGCCAGTACACTAGATGTATTAAGCAGACGCGATCCTGTTTTAGAGAAACAGTTGGAGGACGTTAAGCGTCGTCTTGGCTTGATTTAATAGGAGGATAAATGTTCATGAAAGAAATAATATTTGTCTGTCTTGGAAATATTTGTCGGTCACCAATGGCCGAAATGATGTTTGATGATCTGATCAACAAGGCGGATTTGAAATCGAATATTAACGTTGAATCTAGATCAACGTCAACATATGAAATCGGAAACGCCCCACATCCAGGAGCAATTTCTGAACTGAAAAGACAAAATATTCCTGTTATTGAGCATTTTGCTGAACAAATATCTGATTATGATTTTCGACATGCAGACCTTATTGTCGGAATGGACGCCCAAAACATAATCGATCTTAAAAATATGGCACCCTCTGGTACTGAAGAAAAAATATTTAAAGCGTATGACATTTTAGATATTGATAAAGAAATTGAAGATCCTTGGTTTGATCATAAATTTAATAGGACTTTTACCCAATTGGAAGAGGTATTACCTCAGTGGTTGGAGAAGGTCAAAGCTTAAACTTTCTGGAATTTATTTTCAGAAAGTTTTTTATTTTCTGAAAAGTGGTATGTTTTTAGTAAAGGGGAGGGGTCAATGTGGTTTTACATTTAGATGCTGTAACTGTAGTCATAAGATTACTGCTCGCAACGGTAATATCTGGTGTAATCGGATGGGATCGGGCGCAGAAACATCGTCCAGCTGGTATAAGAACTCATATATTAGTGTGTTTGGGTGCATGTATTATTGCCTTAGTACAAAAAGAAATTGGCTTCGATGCCTTAGAAATAGCCAAGGTATATCCACAATATAAAGGCATAGTTCGTGCGGACGATGCTCGATTGATTGCTCAAGTTGTAAGTGGAATTGGTTTCCTTGGTGCTGGTACGATCATCGTTGAACACCATTCCATCAAAGGATTAACTACTGCAGCAAGTTTATGGGTCGTTGCCTGTTTAGGCTTAGCAGTAGGGATGGGTAACTATATCATCGCGATTGCCAGTTTTGTAGTTGTATATGGTGTAATTGCTTTTCTGAAAAGAATCGTTTCTGTCAGTCCAACAAGAAATTTAGAAATTCAATATGATAGTAAAACAGATTTCAAAAAATTTATTTCGGACTATTTTGATAAACAAGATATTACGGTAAATAATGTGAGTTTTAGGGCCAGCAAGATTGACGATAAATACGTTTATACCAACGTTTATGAGGTAAAATTACCTCATAAGATGACCTATGTAGATGTGGTCGAAGATTTATCAGGAAATGATAATATTACAAAAGTTCGAGCAATTTCACCAGGCTAATTTTGTAATCTTTTGAACACCTAACCTTAATCAAAAAGATAAGAATACTAGCAATCACCATTTAACTTTGGTAAAGTATTTTCCTGTGGGACAAATCAGATAAATGGGTGATTAAATATATGTTAGTTTTTCTGTTCAGTATGTTTTTAGCAATCGTCCTTTTGACGGTATTGCTTATGATAGTTAAGCGAAATTCATTCAGAGTTGGAATTTGTTTGGGATTTGTTTTAACTGTTGGAACTGCGATTTATATTTCTACCAATGCATCAAGGATTGAATTTACTTCGGCTTGGCCTTTTATTGAGAAAGTTCAAAAGGTTCAAGCTGATGACGATGATCGGAAGATTCAACTTTCGGTGTCGGATTTTAAAGAAGTTCAAAACGATTATGACTATGTTTCTTATACCGAACTTAGTGAAAATAACAAGTTATATCGTGGGAAGTACATTAACCAATGGGGTAAGATCAAGGATGTCATTGCTAATGACCAAGTAGGTTGACAGCTTGTCATTGATCTTCACGAGGATGAAGAGAGTAGTCCTGTGCTGGTAAGTTACCATCTTAGCGACCTAGCCAAAGAGACAAAGAACCTTAAAAAAGGTGATTTAGTGAATGTTTATGGTGAAGGCTCGAGCAGTGAAGGTAGACTTAACCAGAAAAAAATACCCATGATAGACGCACATTTTATAGAATATGAAAATAAAGGAGCAAATTCTTAATTGAATTTGCTCCTTTTGTATTAATATCTGTGTTTATTTAACCAGTTTAAAATCTCTTGATATATTTCCCATTTTCTACTTGGTTCATTTAATATTTCATGCATCAAGAAAGGATAAACATGAATTTCTTTATCTTTGGATGAAAACTTCTGATAAATTTCTAGTGAGTCTGAAACGGGAATCAAACCATCTGCTTCACCATGTAGTAAAAGAATTGGATCAACAACTTTATCTAAGTCTTGTTTCAAGTCTGCCGCACTATCCATCAAGGTATTCATCAAACCTACTGTAAATTCTTTAAGGTTCATTGGATCATTATTATACTTTGCTGTTACTCTTGGATCAGTATTTACGCCTTTTCCGAGTTGATTAGGTAAGTATTTCTCTGGATCACCATCAATTTTATCAGTAAAGGAAATTGAGAGTGGGTCAGTAGCAACGATGCCATCTACTATGCCTGGATAATTGGTAGCAACTTTCAAAACTGTGTGTCCGCCCATGCTATGACCTAACAAGAACGTTGGCAGATTTGGAAATTGAGTTTTTGCCATATCAATAACTATTTTACAATCGTCTGGTAAGTTGTTCACGCTCGTTAAATGGCCACGTTTCCCCTCAGATTTACCGTGACTTCTTTGATCGTAGCGAAATACGTTAAAATTATTCTTTTGAAGAAAACTAGTGATAGTATCATATCTACCTGAGTGTTCTGCTAAACCGTGAACGAGAACGATATTTGCAAACGGATAGTCTGCTTTATCGGTTTGTTCAAATAAGTTCAGACCCTTTGTAGATGATTCAATCATTTCCTCTGAGTGTCTACTAAAATTATTATCAATAAAGTCCATAAAATTACCCTCTCTTATTGGAATCGATTACATATATATTTTACTACAATGTGAATTCAAAATAAAAAACACCCATCAAAATTAATTGATAGGTGTCATTTTAAAATTATCAAAAGGGTTTTGTTTAGAACTAACGATAATCATACTTTAGAAATATTGACAATTCAGGCAGGTTGTAAATATAACAAAGTAGGAGAAGTCATTTATTTGTTTTCTTTTGAATCATCTGTTTTTTTAGAAGATTTCTTATCTGCAGAATCTACACGTTCTACATTTTTTTTAACATCATCGGGAAGTGAGGCAAACTTATCAAATAAACTTCCAAAATCATTTTCACGTTTCACTGTTAAGCCCATTGGTATCAGCCCCTTTCAGGTTAGTTTGCTTAACTACTTTTTAATTACTTATATTATAGTACGTTTCCTACCAAATCTCAATTGCTTGCAACTCATTAATAATAGATTAAAATAATATAAGCGTATTGAATTAATTAGATAATTGTCAAAATAAAACGTCATATATATGATGAAACGAGGTATTGGCTTGGCAACAGAATATTTAGAGCATAAATTAAGCTTATTACCGGCTCGTCCAGGTTGTTATTTAATGAAAGATGTTAACTCAAAAATAATATACGTTGGTAAAGCCAAAAATTTAAAAAATAGAGTTCGTTCATATTTTAAGAGTTCTCACGAGGGTAAAACTGCCAAATTAGTATCTGAAATTAGGGATTTTGAAACAATAATTACATCTAACGATAAAGAGGCTTTTTTATTAGAGATAACTTTGATCCAAAAACACCAACCTTATTACAATATCCGATTGAAAAAAGGGACAGGATATCCATATATCAAGATTACTAATGAACGTGATCCTAAGATGGAAATTACCGGTCAGATCAAAAAGGATGGAGCTTATTATTACGGTCCATATCCTAATGTATATGCTGCATCAGGTACTTTGAATTTTCTACAAAAAGTCTATCCATTAAGACGTTGCCAGGGTCACATCGGGAGACCTTGTTTGTATTATCATATGGGACAATGTTTAGGAGCATGTTTCAAGGAGGTCCCAGAAGAAAAATATATTCGACAGATCGAGAAAATTAAAAAGTTTTTAGACGGTAACGTTGGTGAAGTAAAGGCAAGTTTGAAATCTAAAATGAAGACGGCGTCAGAAAAGCAGGAATATGAGCGTGCTGGAGAATTGCGCGATCAAATCCAATATATTGAAGCCACTGTTGAAAAACAAAAGATCATTTCAAATGATAGTACACCAAGGGATATCTTCAATTACTATGTTGAGAAGGGATGGATCTCAATTCAAATCTTCTTCATCCGTCAAGCAAGATTGATGAAACGTGAGAAGCGGGTGTTTGCTTGTGTCAATTCTCCTGAAGAAGAACTTTCTACATTTATTCTTCAATTTTATAATCGTCGCAATCAAGTTTTACCTAAAGAAATTTTGGTTCCGGAAAACATTGACAAAGATACACTTTCGGATGTTTTGAATGTTCCCTTTAGAACACCACAACGTGGTCAAAAACGTGATTTGATGGAGATGGCCGCTGAAAATTCTAAATTAGTCTTGCAGGAGAAATTTAGATTAATGGAGTTGGATAATCGTCAAACTTATGGTGCACAAGAACAAGTATTCAAGGCTTTGGATCTACCATATGGTCACGTGATCGAATCATTTGACCATTCACATATTCAAGGAACAAATCCTGTCTCTGCCATGGTCGTATTTCAAGATGGTCGACCTGAAAAAAGTAATTATCGTAAGTACAAGATAAAAGGCGAGGTCGAACATCAGTCTGGTGCCGATGAGGCTGCCAATACACGAGAAGTCGTATACAGACGTTATTCAAGACTTCTGAAGGAAGAAAAGCCATTACCTGACTTGATACTGATGGATGGTGGAATAATTGAACTAAGAGCAGTTATGGATGTTTTACAAAATGAACTGGGAATAAATAATGTTCCTGTTGCTGGTATGGTCAAAGACAGTCATCACAATACTTCTCATTTAATTTTTGGAGAAGAGGGAAAAACGGTTGAACTTGATCGAAAGAGCCAAGGATTTTATCTACTACAAAGAATTCAGGATGAAGTCCACAGATTTGCTATTACTTTCCAAAGAAAAACCAGAAGTAAGAATGCTTTGTCATCCCAACTTGATGGGATCCAAGGTGTTGGTCCCAAAACTAGAACAAAGTTACTTAAAAAATATGGTTCAGTCAAGAAAATCAAAGAGGCTCCCGTTGATGATATCATTGAATTAGGTATCCCTCGAACCACTGCACAAACCATTAAAATAACTTTGGCAAATATTGAAACTCATAAAAAATATAAGAAGATGTAAAAAAAGCGTTGCTGAAATTTTTCAGCAACGCTTTTGGTTTATTTAGATTGTGTTTCTGCAGCTTTTGCAGGTTTCCAAAGTCCATAGATAACTCCGGCAACGATTGCACCAATTACTACAGCTAATAAGTAAAGAAGTGGGTGGTTAGCAAGTAATGTTACGAATAAGCCACCATGTGGTGCTGGGACATTAACATGCCATAGTTGTGTCAAACCACCACCGATTGCTGCTCCGATAACACTTGAAACGATAACGTGAAGTGGATCTCCAGCAGCAAATGGAATAGCACCTTCGGTAATGAATGAAATACCTAGAACATAGTTTGAAAGACCAGCTTGTCTTTCTTGTTCAGTAAATTTGTTTTTCCAGAATGTTGTAGCAATAGCAATTGCTAGAGGTGGAATCATACCACCGACCATGACGGCAGCCATTAGGGCACCATCTTGTGTAGCTGTAAATGTACCAATAGCAAATGTGTATGCGGCTTTGTTGAATGGACCACCCATATCAACAGCCATCATTCCACCTAATAGAGTACCAAGAATAACAGCATTACCAGTTCCCATTGATTCAAGGAAGTTAGTGATTGCGTGATTAACAACGGCGAAAACAGGGTCAACTGCAAAGTACATGATTGCTCCAGTAAAGAGTAATCCTAGAACTGGATACAACAGAATTGGCTTTAGACCATCCAAAGTCTTTGGAAGTCCTTTAAGCAGTTTCTTGAGTCCAATTACGACCCATCCGGCGATGAAACCGGCAAGTAGACCACCGATAAATCCGGCAGGACTCTTAGAAGGCACAACTGATGCGGTTGCGACAGATGCCATATAACCACCAACAAAACCAGGTAGTAAAGCAGGTCTGTCACCGATTGAAACGGCAATGTATGCAGCTAAGATAGGAATCAAGAAGCTGAATGCATAATTACCAACGTTGTTAAAGAATAAGAACCATTGTGAATGTGATCCAACGGCAGGCTCTAGTAAGAACGAGAGGGCCATTAAAATACCACCACCAACAACAAATGGAAGCATGTTGGAAATACCATTCATTAAGTCAGCATAAATTTTTGACCAAAGTGATTTCTTTTCAGTACTTTCTTCTTCGGTTGATGCAGCGCCACCTTCTGAGTGGAAGATCGGAGCTTTTTGTTCAGTAGCTAAGTTGATCAATTCCTCTGCTTTGTTGATACCGTCAGTTACAGGACGGTTAACTAAGTGTTTACCATCGAAACGAGGCATATCGACTTTCTTATCTGCAGCAATGATGACACCATCAGCACTGGCAATATCAGAAGCAGATAACAAATGTTTAACACCTTCAGAACCATTTGTTTCTACTTTAATATCAACACCCATTTTTTCAGCTTGTTCTTTTAGTGCAGCTTCGGCCATATATGTGTGGGCAATACCAGTAGGGCAGGCTGTTACAGCAACGACGAAAGGTTTTTTGTTTGAAGATTCTTTAGCAGCAGCTTCAGCAACAGCTTTAGAACGAGCTTGTTCTTTTTCTTCGTCAGCTTTGTCTTTTGCTTCTTTAGCTGCCATAGCGTCGTCAAATAACTTTTGAACTTCATCAGCAGTTTTGGCCTTTTTTAGGTTTGAAACTAAATCAGGATTGATCAAAAGTGATGATAATGATGCAAGTGCTTGTAGATGGAGATTATCAGCACCTTCTGGAGCGGCAATCATGAAGAATAGGAAGGTAGGTTGGCCATCCAATGATTTGTAATCTAAACCAGATTCACTTTTTGCAAATAGCACGGTTGCTCTTTTAACAGCCTTGTCATGTGCATGTGGTATGGCAATTCCATCACCAATACCAGTACTTGTTTCAGCTTCACGTTTTAAAATGTCTGATTTGTAAAGTTCTTTGTCATCAATAACTCCAACTTCAAAGTATTTATCGACCATTTCGTCGATAGCTTCTTCTTTAGTGGTAGCTTTAAGATCCATGATCATGGCATCTTTTAGTAGTAGTTCCTTCAGATCCATTAATTCTTCCCCCTAACTTAATTGACTGACAGTAATGTCATTGTACACTTCATTTATTTTGGAACGTACGGCAATATCTTGACTGAATGCAGTTGCTGAACCGCAAGCGGCGCCTTCATGAAAACTTTCGATTGCGTCTTTAGTCTTCATGAATGTTCCGACAAATCCAGCAATCATTGAATCACCAGCACCAACTGAATTTATTACAGTTCCTTTTGGTGCGTTTGCTTTGTATACGTGGTCCTTAGTTACCAACAAGGCTCCATCACCGGCCATAGATACAAGTACGTGTTTTGCACCTTTATCCAAAAGCTTTCTAGCGTTATCAACAATATCTTGTTCTGATTTGAAAGTAGTATTGAATAAATCTGCCAGTTCGTGGTTGTTTGGTTTAACTACGAGTGGATGTAATGGCAATGTATCTAGCAATGCTTGTCCAGTAGTATCAATGACGAAATCGGCACCTTGGGCTTGAATCATTTTTGCAATATCAAGGTAGAAAGTATCAGCAATTTGTTTTGGCAAACTTCCTGACATGATCACAACATCGTCATTACCAACTTGTTTTAGTTGATCAAGGAATGCTGACTTTTCATCTGCAGAAATGGCTGGACCAGTTCCGTTTATTTCGGTTTCTTCATCTTGTTTTGTAGCATTGATTTTAACGTTGATTCGAGTGTCATCCTCAACGGTAGTAAATGATGTATTCAAATTCTTCTTTTGTAGAAGTTTTTCAAACATCAATCCGGTTGCGCCACCAACGAATCCCAATGCTGTAGAATCAAGCTCTAATTCCTTTAATATAATAGAAACGTTGATTCCTTTTCCACCTGGTAATTTTACATCGCTAGTAGTTCTATTCACCTCGCCATTGTTCAGTGCGTCGACTTGTAGCACATAATCAATGGAAGGGTTGGCAGTAATTGTATAGATCAACTATTTAACCTCCGTTACTTTCGTTTGTCTGGATAATAATTCGAGCGATTTACTTGGCAACTCATTAGTCAATAATTCGGCATCCCTCAATGGTGCAAATCTATTGAAACTAACTTGACCACATTTAGATGCGTCAGCTAATACGTAAGCTTTATTTGAATTCTTAATGGTGATTTCTTTGGTTGATGCTTCCTCGGGATCTGGTGTTGTAAAACCTGCTTGAATGGAAAAACCATTTGTTCCGATAAAAGCTTTGTCAAAATGATAATTCTCTAACGAGCTGGTCATGGTTGAACCTACGATTGCCTTGGTACTTGATTTTAGTTTTCCACCAGGTATGAATGTTTCAATCTGATAATCTGCTAAAATCGATGCACTATCAACACTGTTTGTGACGACTAATAAATTGTTTAAATCTGAAAGGTAAGGAATGATAGTTTGAACAGTTGTACCAGCATCCAGAAAAATGACTTCATTGTCGTTTACTAGTGCGGCGGCGGCTTTTCCTATTTTATCCTTATCATCAGTATTGGCAGCCACTTTTTGTGAAAGGGCGGGTTCATCGTGGAACGAAATAATATTTTGAGCACCACCATAAATTCTTAAAAGCTTGTGACAGTTTTCTAAATCCTGTAAATCACGTCTTAAGGTAGATTCTGATGCCCCAGTGAGGGGTATCAAATCTTGCAACTTGACGATATTATGCATTTGAAGTTGCTTTAAAATAATCTGATGTCTCTCTTCGGTAAGCACTTACATTCACCTCTTGATGTTATAATACTCCATATTCCGTCAAAATCAATCATAATCGTTCAAAAACATTCAAAAAGTTTCAAAATGTGTCAGGGCTGAGAAAAAACATTGGACACTTAATTAGGTTTAGAAGTATGATGGTACGTGTTTTTGTGCTAGAATTTAAAAATGATAAATAAAATTACAATAATAGGTAGAAAGGAGGGGTCAAATGTTTGTTGATAACGTTAAAATCACCGTCAGATCAGGTAAAGGTGGCGATGGTTCAGTAGCATTTAGACATGAAAAGTACGTCCCTCTAGGTGGACCAGCTGGTGGAGACGGCGGTCGAGGCGGAGATATTATTCTCCGTGCTGATGAAGGAATGAATACTTTGATGGATTTTCGTTACAAGAGAATCTTCAAAGCAGATCCAGGTCAAAATGGACAGATCAAGTCAATGTACGGTCGTAAGGCTGATCCAGTTTATATTGCAGTGCCAACAGGTACCTCAGTATATGATGAAGATTCTGGACAGTTGGTAGGAGACTTGATCGAGAATAATCAGGAACTTGTCATCGCCAAAGGTGGAAAAGGTGGACGAGGTAATATTCATTTTGCCAACTCTAAGAACCGCGCACCTGAAGTCGCTGAAAATGGTGAGCCCGGTCAAGAAAAACATATCAAGTTGGAATTGAAACTGATTGCCGATGTTGGTTTAGTTGGTTTTCCTTCTGTAGGTAAATCGACCTTGCTTTCGGTAGCAACTTCAGCCAAACCTAAAATAGCTGCATATCACTTTACGACTTTGAATCCTAACTTAGGAATGGTCAAATTAGATAACGGTCAAGATTTTGTTATTGCTGATTTACCAGGTTTGATCGAAGGTGCATCAAATGGTGTCGGATTGGGAATTCAATTCCTACGTCACGTTGAAAGAACTAGAGTTATATTGCATCTAGTAGATATGGATCCTGAAAACGGTCGTGATCCTTATACGGATTATTTAGCCATTCGTAAAGAACTTGGAACATATGATGAGAATATTCTAAGTCGACCAGAGATAATCGTTCCAACAAAGTTGGATGTTGAAGGTTCAGAAGAAAGACTTCAAGAATTCAAAGAAAAGTTACCTGATGATGCAGACATATTTGCAATATCAAGTATTCAACATACAGGTGTCAAACAACTGTTGAATCATACTAGTGAAGTTCTAGCAAACGCTGAACCAATCCATTTCAATGTTGTAAACGATGAAACTGTCGAATACAAGTATCAACCAAAAGCAGATAAATTTAAGATCGAAAAAGAAGAAGATCATAGCTTTATTGTCACTGGTGACGAAGTTGAGCGTCTATTGCAGATGTCAAATCTTGATCATCAAGACGGTATTATGCGTTTTGCACGTAAGCTTAAGGGTATGGGTGTAGAAGATGCACTTATCAAGGCTGGTGCAGAATCAGGCGATTCAGTAACGATTCTGGACTTCACATTCGAGTTTATTTAGTAATTTAGGGGCAAAGTATATTATGAACAAATCACCAAAGAGACGTTATATTGGCGGATTTGATGGACTGAGAACGTTAGGTGTTATTGGCGTTATTATGTACCATTTGAATCCAACTTTATTTTCAGGTGGATACCTTGGGGTACCCATCTTTTTCCTAATCTCGGGGTATTTAATAACTGATCATTTTTTCAACACTGTTGATGCAGGCGGTGAGTTTTCTTTAGGGGGATTCTATGTAAATAGAATCAAGCGATTGTATCCAGGACTATTGTTTGTTTTATTAGCTTCTGGAGCTTATATCGTCCTATTTTTGAAAGATTTGCTGTACCACTTAGATCAAATATTCGTTACCAATGTATTGAATGTTTATAATTGGTGGCAGATTTTCAACGGTCAATCTTATTTCGAAAGATTTGCCAATAATGAATCGCCCTTTACACATTTGTGGACATTGTCAATTGAAGGCCAATTTTATATCGTTTGGCCAATATTATTATTGTTGTTCATCAAGTTTGGTGTTAGAAAGAGTCGAATCTTTTGGTTTGCAATGATTGTATCAATTGCTTCAGCCATCCTAATGGCATTGCTTTATCAACCTGGTGTTGATCCTAGTCGTGTTTATTATGGTACTGATACTAGATTGTTCTCAATCTTATTGGGATGTGGTCTAGCAATAGTTTGGCCAGCGGAGAAACTTAAACATGGTGTTATGAAGAGCGACAAGATCAAGCTCAATATCGTTGGTTTGCTTTCGTTTGCCTTGATGATATTCATGATATTTACCGTTAAAGATTCATCACCATTCTTATATCGTGGTGGAATGTTCATATTCTCTGTCGTAACTTGTATCTTTATCGGAGTGGTCGCTCACCCTGATGCTGTTTGGAACAAGGTTTTATCTAATAAACTTTTCCACTATGTTGGAAGCAGAAGTTATGGACTTTATCTTTATCAATTTCCAGTGATGATCTTTTTTGAATCGAAATTTAAAGACATCGCTAATCATCCGATCCTTTATCCAGTTATCGAAGTTGTCATTATCTTCTTAGTAACAGAATTCTCGTATCGATTTGTTGAGAGACCATTGTCACATGCAAAATGGAGTGACGTTAAGCATTTCTTTACGTCATCCTCAGCAATGAGTCGTATTTTAGCAATCATTATTGCTGCCATTTGTATTACTGGTGGTTATGGAGTTGTGAAAGCAACCACAGCACCAAAGCCAAAAGCTAATGATAGTCAATTAGCTCAACAAATTAAGAAAAATACTCAGACGAATAGTAAGCGCAAGCAAAAGGCTATCGATAATCTGAAGAAGAATAAAAATGATTCTGAGGGATTATATTCTGCAGCAAATACTGCAAAGTATAAGAAACTTGCTAAATCACATCCTGTTAATAAAGATTTTGAAAAATATGGATTATCACAGGTCGACTTACAAAGACTTCGTGATGTTAAAATGACAGGTGTTGGAGATTCAGTAATGGCCGACGGATTGAATAACTTTAACAAGTTATTTGATGAAAATAACGTTGTTATTGATGCCGCTGTTAGTCGTCAGTTGGATCAAAGTATTGATATTCTTCAAAAGTATAAGGATCAGGGAGCATTGGCTCCAAATGTTCTTATTGGATTAGGAACTAATGGTCCATTCTCGAGTGAACAACTTGATCAAGTTATGCATTTGGTTGGTCCCAAGACTCACGTATTTTGGATAAATACGTTTGTACCATCAAGACCTTGGGAAAAATCTGTCAACGAATTACTGGCAAATTCAACTAAGAAATATAAAAATCTTTCAATTATTGATTGGAATGGATATGCACAAGGTCACAAAGACTGGTTCTATGATGACAATGTTCATCCAAATCCAGATGGCTCGATGTACTATTCTTCATTTGTTGCCAAAGAAATATTGAAAGACTTAAAAAAATAGATAGGATTTTTGTATGGAATTAGAATTTTTGGGAACTGGCGCGGGAGTGCCTTCAAAAGGCAGAAATGTTTCAAGTACTGCATTGAAACTATTAGACGAAAGAAACGAAGTTTGGTTGTTTGATGTTGGGGAAGCAACACAACATCAAATATTAAGAACCGCAATCAGACCTAGAAAAATAACAAAAATTTTTATAACTCATTTACATGGTGATCATATTTTTGGTTTACCAGGATTGTTGTCGAGTCGTGCCAATCAAGGTGGCCAAGAACCATTAGAGTTGTATGGTCCCGTCGGTATAAAGGATTTTGTGGAAACATCTCTAAGGGTTACTGGAACAAAGCTAAATTATCGAATCAAGTACATTGAAATGAAAAATGGTGGCGAGATATTTAGCGATAAAACTTTCTCAGTTTATGCTGGAAAGTTAGAACATCGCATCACTTGTTTTGGCTACAGAATTGAAGAAAAGCCTCGAACTGGTGAACTTTTAGTGGATAAGCTAAAAGAATATAATATTCCGAACGGTCCTATTTTTGGTGACTTGAAAGCTGGAAAGACAGTCACTCTGGAAGATGGTACGCAATTAGACGGTAAGGACTTTATTGGCCCTGATAAGCCAGGTAAGAAAGTCGCAATAATTTCTGATACTCGGTATACTCCAGAAATCGATAAATTGATCGATCATGCTGATGTGGTCGTCCATGAGTCGACTTTTTCAGATGAAGATAAAAAGTTGGCGTACAACTACTATCATTCGACGGCGTCTCAAGCTGCACGTGAAGCCAAAAAAGCACATGCAAAAGGCTTGTTATTGACTCATATTTCTGCTAGATATACAGGTAAGGCGTCATTGATTTTACAAAATGAAGCTAAGAAGTTTTTTGAAAATAGTCGAGTGGTTAATGATTTTGATGTTTATGAAGTACCATTTAATTAGAAATGGGGAATACTTATGACAAATTTACTAAATCAAACTGTTCTCGTGACTGGTGCCTCATCAGGTATCGGTAAAGATGTTGCAATAAATGCAGCTGAATCTGGTGCCAATTTGATTTTGGTAGCTAGAGATACTGAGAAATTGGCTCAAGTCAAACAGAAATGTATCGAAGTAGGAGATGAATATTCAAATCATTTTTACCTATCGATCGATATGAGTGATCCAAAAGCAATTACTGAGGGTGTCGAAACGATTTATGACAACTTTGAAAATGTCGATATTTTAGTAAACGCAGCGGGTTTTGGTGATTTTTCAAATTATCTAGAGACCGATTTTGATTTGATAGAAAAAATGTTTCGTGTTAATGTGCTGGGATTAATGTTGATGACGCGTTTGGTTGCTTCTCATATGATTGAGAATGGCCATGGGCATATTTTCAACGTTGGTTCGATGGCTGGGAAGATCACTACTCCAAAATCTGCCGCATACTCGGCAACCAAAGCAGCTGTGATTGGCTTTTCTGACGGTATCAGGCTTGAACTAAAACCTTTCAATATACTTGTCACGACCGTTAATCCGGGCCCTGTTGCAACTAATTTCTTTAATGTAGCTGACCATGAAGGTAAATATTTGGATTCTGTTAAAGCATTTGTTTTGGACCCTGACAGATTAGCATGGGATATCGTTAATACATTTAACAAGAAAAAACGTGAGATCAATCGACCAAGATACATGGAATTAGCAAGTGTACTTTACAAAATGGCACCAAGTGTGGGAGACTATTTCGCAGGGACGTTTGGAAATCGTAAATAGGGGATTATAGTTATGGATAATAAAAAAAGACAATGGAAATTTGTTATAGGATTGATTGTTGCATTAATTGTTGTAATTTTTGCAATTTTAAATGTCGATCCAGTTGCGGTCAGTTTTGGTTTCACTAAAATCCAATTACCACTGATCGTTTTGATAATCGTCACTTTGATATTAGGTGCAGTAATAACAATGTTACTTGCCAACACCGGTTCAAAGAAGAAGGACGAAAAGAAGTTGTCCAGATCTGCTAAAAAGCAATTATCCAATGTAAAAGTTTCAAATGATAATCAAATTGCTAATGCTTTAAAGGATAATAAGACAAAAAAGTAAACAAAAATGAATTTTTGCTTGCCGTAGCGTTATTATGATAGTATTATATTAAACGTTAGATTTGATTAAGTAATATAAATAAAGGAGTTTATAAATATGGCTGTTCCAAAGAGAAAAACATCAAAACAAAGAAAACGTCAAAGACGTGGACATATTAAGTTGAACACACCTAACATGCAATTTGATGTTGCAACTGGTGAATATCGTTTAAGTCACCACGTATCACCATCTGGTATGTACAAGGGTAACAAAGTTATCGATGATTCAAATAATACAGAAGAAGCTTAATTAAAAGTCAAGTCGTAATGTCTTGACTTTTTTTGTATAAAACGGGGAATTGATATGAAAAAGACCAAATATTTTCTATTATTGCTGATTCCGATTTTCTTCATGGTTTTGAGTGGTTGTTCAAGTCTTTCACTCAAGACCACCAAAAATGAATATAATGCAAATGGATTAGTCGCCGTAATTAAAGGTAAGGCTACCAAAACAAAAAAACTTACCTATACTGTTGCTGGCGTGACTAAAAAAGTCAGTATGAATGAAGGTCATTTTGCATTTACAGTTCCTACTACTTCTAATCAGCAAGATGTAAAGATTGTTGCCAGTGATGGGAGTGCAACGCAAACAAAAATCGTTACTGTTAACAAAGAAAAACCATTGACGGATTATACTGCACTTGCACAGCAATATAATTACAATGCTCTGATGGTGGATCGTCCTACTGACCAGTTACCACTTATCGTTAAGGACGGAATATTTACATATAAGCAACCTACAGGTACTACTTTATACTTTAACGTTCAAAGTAATTACCTCATGGGTATTGCTATGAAATGCCAATATAAAGATTTGAAATCTGAGACTGGCTTGAAGAATTTTGGAATGAGTTTGTATACCATGTCGGAATTGGCAGGAGCAGACGGTAAAGCTGTTACTAAGAATCTTCAAAAGCAAATGAAGAATATGGACAATGGTAACAAAACCACAATGAAGCAAATCACTTCTAAGGGTGTTCCTGTCAATATTAATTTGGCTGGAAATGCCTTTTATGTTTATATAACTAAGTAAGTCATGCATTTAGCATGGCTTATTTTTTTTGCATTTTTTTGAAAAAAGGTATTGCCTTATAGTCCACTATAAGGTGTATTGTCATACACGTAGAAAAATATTAATAAATAGGTGAAATAAATATGGGGATCTTTTCTCGATTAGGTTGGTTTTTCAAACGACGTTGGCGTCAATACTCGTTTGGTGTTTTAGCATTACTATTAGTCGCGGCCTGCAATGTGGTACCACCTCGGATAGTAGGTAATGTTGTAGATGCGGTCAGTAAACGGAACATGTCAATGCAATTTTTATTTGTAAATCTTGGATTACTATTAGTTGTCGCAATTTTAGGTTACATTCTAAGGTTTGTTTGGCAGAAAATGATTTTTGGTAGCTCGTATGTTTTAGAGCGTGACTTGCGTAACAGGCTATTTCATCACTTTATGAAGATGGATACGACTTTTTATAAAAAATGGCGTACAGGTGATTTAATGGCCCATGCAACGAATGATATCGATGCAGTTAGAGAGGTTGCCGGTCCCGGAGTTTTGACCTTGGCAGATTCATTGATCACAGGATTGTCGATGATTTTTGCGATGGGGATTTTTGTCGATTGGAAGTTGACACTTTATGCGATACTTCCACTGATTTTGTTAGCTGTCATGGCAAATGTTTTGGGAAATAAGATCCATGATGCATTTATGGATTCTCAAGCGGCTTTTTCGAGTATCAATAATAAGACTCAAGAAAGTATCGTCGGGATCAAAGTTGTCAAAGCTCTCGGTCAAGAGTCTGAAGATGAAGCGGACTTTGACAAATATGTTGATAAAAATATTAATGCAAATAAGAAAACATATCGTCTTAATGCCATGTTTGATCCGCTGACATCGATAATAATGGGTCTTTCATATGTCATAACCATTATTCTTGGCGGATTAGCGGTTATACATTCTCGGATAACTATCGGACAATTAGTATCTTTTATCACGTACATGGCTGAGTTGACATGGCCAATGTTTGCGATTGGAAGTCTTTTCAATATTTTGGAAAGAGGATCAGCTAGTTATGATCGGATAATAGAGCTGTTGTCTGAAAAGTCTTCTTTGGTCATCCCTAAACATGAGGTCAAGGACCAGCCAAGAGGTACTTTGAATTTTGAAATGAAAAAATTCCACTATCCAGATGGAAATGTCAGTGCACTCAAAGATGTTAGTTTTAATTTGGGCGAGGGACAAACTTTGGGGATCGTTGGTCCAACTGGCGGTGGTAAATCAACAATTATTAGTTTGTTGATGCGTGATTTTGATCATTACAACGGTCAAATAACAGTTGGTGAACATGATATCCGTGATTTTAAGTTGGATGATTATCTTGATAATATCGGATATGTTCCACAGACCAATTTTCTATTTTCAACTAATATTCGTGATAACATTCGTTTTGCTAATATCGATGCTGATCAAAGTCAGGTCGAGGCTGCTGCATACGTGGCTGATCTTGATACTGATATCAAAGGGATGCCAGAAGGGTATGATACACAAGTTGGTGAACTGGGTGTTTCATTATCAGGTGGTCAGAAACAACGATTATCGATTGCACGCGCAGTTTTAAGTAATCCAGAGTTATTGATATTGGATGATTCTTTATCAGCTGTAGATTCTAAGACTGAGAGGAATATTGAAAACAGAATCGCTCAGAACCGAACATCGGGAACAACCATCATTGCCGCCAGCAGATTGAGCTCAGTGGAACATGCCGATCAGATTCTGGTAGTCGAAGATGGGACGATTTCTGAAAAGGGGACACATAAACAACTATTGGATAACCGTGGTTGGTATTACGACACCTTCAATCTGCAGGAACGTAATGCTGAGATAGAAGGGAGGTTGAACACTCGTGGATAAAAAAGATGAAGAAGTTATCAATGATATTCAGGCTTTGACGCGAAAACAACAACGAAATATTTTGAAACGTCTGTTCAGCTTTGCATGGGCATTCAAACGTCAATTTCTAACAGCAATATTTTTTGCAATATTATTAAGCATCATTAATGTACTTTTACCAAGAATGCTGCAGTATTACATGGATCATTATTTGGTTCATCAGAGTACAGGCATTCAAATAATAGTTGGCTTTGCGATAGTGTATTTTATTGGAACTATGATCAAAGCCGTGGTTCAATTTGTTCAGAACTTTGCATTTTCAATGGGAGCTGAGCGAACTTTGGAGAAAATCCGAAGTCAGCTATTCAGGAAATTACATGCTTTGGGTATGGATTATTTTGATAAAACTCCCGCAGGTTCGATAGTTTCTCGAGTAACAAACGATACCAAAACGTTGTACGATTTCTGGAACTTATTCTTGATGATCCTAGTTGCCGTATTTTCAATGGTTTCCGCATTTGTCGCTATGATGTCAGTAAATGTGACATTAGCGATAGCAACAGGACTGTTCGTAATTTTGTTGTATATCCTGATTTGGTTATATCAACGATTGAGTTCCAAAATTTATCAAAGATTGCGTGAATACTTGGGTCAGATCAATACCAAGCTCAATGAATCTCTGATGGGTATAAATATTATTCAGCAATTTGGTCAACAAAAACGTATGGTGTCAGAGTTTGAACAAAAAAATGATCAGTATTTTAGGCAAAGAAATAAGATGATAAATGTTAATTCATTTTTACTTTACCCAACGATCACGTTGATGTTCACATTGTCGGAAATTATTTCATTAGGTGGGTTTGGTTTTGAAAGTACACATACCATCGTTGCCGCCGGTGTGATTTATGCGTTTATTTCTTACCAACAAAACTTTTTTAATCCACTATCGAATGTCATGAACTACATGTCTTATTTTCAAGATGGAATGATTGCAGGTTATCGGATCTCAAAGTTGTTCGATAATCAGACTTATTCACCCGTACAAGCTGAAGACAGTGATGCAAAAATTGAAGTAGGTAAGATCGAGTTTAAACATGTAACGTTTGCTTATGAACCTGGCGAACCAATTTTGAAAGACATCTCGTTTACAGTCGAACCTGGACAGACGATTGCCCTAGTTGGACATACCGGAAGTGGCAAGAGTTCGATCATTAATATATTGCTGAGGTTTTATGAGTTTGGTGAAGGCCAGATACTTATTGATGACAGAGATATTAGAGAGTATTCAACTAAGGAATTGCGTCAAAAATTAGGATTAGTGATTCAGGAACCATATTTGTTTTATGGTGATGTGGCTAAGAATATCCGTATGTATGACGAAAATATTACTGATCAACAAGTTGAACAGGCTGCTGAATTCGTTGATGCCGATGGATTCATACAAGAATTACCTGGTAAATATCATGCTAAAGTAATCGAAAGAGGTAGTAGCTTCTCAGTTGGGCAGAAACAGTTGATTTCATTTGCCAGAACAATTGTCAGAAATCCAAAAGTATTGATACTTGATGAAGCAACGGCAAATATTGATCCACAGACTGAACAAAGTATCACTCGTGGACTAACTAAGATGCGTGACGACAGAACCACCATTGCGATTGCTCATAGATTATCGACCGTACAAGATGCTGATCAGATATTAGTACTGAGTCATGGTCGAATAGCTGAACGTGGCACACATGAGCAATTGTTGGCTTCTGGGGGATTGTATTCAGAACTATATGAATTACAGTCCATGGATTAAATTTTTAAATTAAAAGGTGAATTAAATGAAGAAATTAATTAATGAGGATTATTTTGAGGGCGAACGTCCATTGTTCAAGGCCCATGATGAAGAGATAGATGATACAACTTTTGGAACAGGTGAATCACCTTTAAAAGAAACACACGATTTGGATTTGAAGGATGTTGTATTCAAGTGGAAATATCCACTTTGGTATTCAAAACATATCAAGGTCGATGATTCAGTTTTTGAAACAATGTCACGTTCAGGTATCTGGTATACAGACGACATTGAAATAACAAATTCAGCTTTACAAGCTCCAAAATTATTCAGAAGAGCAAGTAAAATCAAACTTGAAAATGTCCTTTTCGCGGATGCTGAAGAAACTATGTGGAATTGTAAGGATATTGATTTGAAAGATGTTCAAGTGAACGGTAATTATTTTGGTATGAATAGTGAAAATATTCGGGTAGACAATCTGAATGTAGTTGGAAATTATGTTTTCGACGGAGCAAAAAATATTGAAGTTCATAATTCAACCTTTGTGTCAAAAGATGCATTTTGGAATTGTGAGAATGTTACAATTTATGATTCTAAAATCAGTGGTGAATATCTAGCTTGGAACACTAAAAACATTACTTTGGTAAATTGTACGATTGAAAGTGATCAGGGACTTTGTTACATCGATAACCTAAAGATGGTCAACTGCAAAGTGCTTCGTACTGATCTTGCATTCGAATATTGCTCAAATATCAATGCTGAGATCACAACAAATGTTATGAGTATCAAAAATCCAATTAGTGGGACAATCAAGGTGGAGTCAGTAGATAATATTATTTTTGACGACCCCGAAATTGATCCAGCTAATACCAATATTCAAACAAAAAAGCTTGCTGCCAAATAGGCGCAAGCTTTTTTAGTGAAACTAGTAAGTCCCTGAATAATCTCAATGTCATTCTCTTTAAGTTCGGGGACCACTTATTCAAAAGGTGTAGTGGATATTAAACAAATATCTGCCGAGCCGGGAATGGGATTCTTAGCCTTGGGCTCAAATTCATGTTTTAATTGATGTAAGTTGATTTTTTGTTTGCCAAATTTTAAAGCAGTACGATTTTCACCAAAGGTTACTGGAGTCATTCCTAATATATTTTTGTAGAAGGACACTGTTTCAGGAATACTTTTTACTGTCAGTACCATGTGGTCTAATGATTTTATCTCCATAAATTATCCTCCAAACAAAAAAAAGATGCCTTTAGGCATCCTTATCGTTGTCCTTATTCTTCATAATAAGTGGAATTATACTAAATATTATTGCGAAAATTATTGTTACAATCAATGTTTGCTGGGAATTAAAAATTTGTTGGTTTAAGGCACCACCGATAAAGCCGGCAACTTGGCCTAAAACGATTGCCCAGAAGAAAACAGCAACATATCTCATTAATATCCATCTCGCTTTCTTTCATACTTTAACATAAATTAAGGGATTCCCCAATAATGTTTGAATCAATTTTGTTATAATTTTATATAAGGGGGCTGGAAAATGCAAACACAATTACAAGTTATGAGCAGCTATAGTTTGCTGCAAAGTCCCATCAAGTTACCTGAGTTGGTAAAAACAGCTAAAGACCGGGGATACAAGTCGTTAGCATTGACCGATATTAATAATTTGTATGGCTCAATAGATTTCTATCGACTGTGCCGTAAGAATGAAATCAAGCCAATTATTGGTTTGACTGTTCAAATGGCTGGAATAATTTCTGGAGAAGACACGTATCCATTGATTCTGTTGGCGAAAAACGATGTTGGATATCATAATCTAATTAAGATTTCTTCTGCCGTCATGTCAAGCAAGGATCCAATTCAGCTTGATGCAATAAAAGATATGCTTCATGGACTCTTTTTGATCACGCCATCAGTTGGTGCAGAAATATTAACCACAGATGAACCATTAAAGTTTTCAGCCAACCTAGCTCAATTGGTTGATCACGATTCATTATTTATTGGAGTTGGTTTGTACGCTGATCAAATCAATCGTGTAAGTAAAGCTAAAAGGGTATCCGAAATCACCAATCTTCCTATGGTTGCGTTGACCGATGTTAGATATATCAATAAAGATGATGATTTGTCTTATCAAGTTGTTAATCATATTCGGTCCGGTGAGAAATTTGAAAATACTGATCAACTTGAAGAAAACGGAGAATATTATCTAAGAACCGCCGAAGATGTCGATTTTGATTTTGAACATTATGACATGAGTTATGCAATTGAAGCAGCTAATAAGATTGCAGATGCTTGTAATGTTGAAATTGAGTTTAAGGCGACAGAACTTCCTGTTTTCGAAACACCGAATAAAATACCATCTGTTCAATTCCTTCAAAGTTTAGCTGTTAAGGGATTAGAAAAACGCCTAAATGGTCAAGTTTCAGACGAATACAAAAAACGATTGTCGTATGAATTAAAGGTCATCGATCAAATGGGATTCTCTGACTATTTCTTGATTGTTTGGGATGTTATCAAGCACGCACATGAAGTTGGGATAAAAACCGGTCCTGGGCGTGGTTCGGCCGCAGGTTCTTTGGTTTCATATACACTGGGGATAACTCAGGTGGATCCAATTAAATTCGATTTGCTGTTTGAACGATTTTTAAATCCTCAACGTGTCAATATGCCTGATATTGATTTGGACCTTCCTGATGATCGACGTGACGAAATGGTTGAGTATATGCATGAGAAATATGGTTCAGAACATATGGCACAAATAATTACGTTCGGAACTCTAGCAACCAAAGCCGTTTTGAGGGATGTTGCACGTGCATTTGGTCAGACCCAATTTCAAATGAGTAAGTGGTCGAATTCTATACCTCGAAGTTTAAATATAACTCTTGATCAATCATTTGAAGAATCTGGTGCCTTGAAGGAACTGGTCAGAAACTCCGATGATAATCAGTTGATATTCAAGGTTTCTCGTCGACTTGAAGGAATACCTCGTCATTATTCGACTCATGCCGCTGGTATTGTTTTGAGTAAAAAGAAAATGACTGACATTGTTTCAGTTCAATTGGAAGCCGATGGTATCAACTTGACGCAACAGACCAAGAATAATGTTGAGAGTCTGGGACTTCTAAAAATGGATTTTCTGGGATTGAAGAATTTGACTATTCTGGATAAATCAATTCAGCTGATTTCGCAAAAGGTTGGTAAGGAGTTCAAGCCAGAGAGAATTCCGTTAGATGATCCAGAGACTTTGAAGTTATTTCAAAAGTCTGACACGGATGGTGTCTTTCAGTTTGAATCAGATGGTATCAGGAGTGTTTTGCGTCAATTAAAACCGACTAGCTTTAATGACATCGTTGCTACGAATGCTTTGTATCGTCCTGGTCCAATGCAGAATATCTCGACGTTTATAGCTAGAAAACATGGGGATGAACCTGTTGAGTATCCTGACGAATCTTTGGAAAAAATCTTGAAGCCGACATATGGTGTCTTGGTCTATCAAGAACAAGTCATGCAAGCATCTTCCGAAATGGCTGGTTTCTCGTTAGCAGATGCTGATATCTTGCGAAGAGCCATCAGTAAAAAGAACGAAGGCCTGATGAATGAAAATCATAAAAAGTTTGTTGTTGGTGCAGTGAAAAATGGTCATACTGAAGAATCGGCTGAGAATGTCTATCATTATATAGAAACGTTTGGTAATTATGGTTTTAATAAATCCCACTCAGTTGCATACTCGATGATTGCTTTTTGGTTGGCATACATTAAAGTACATTATCCGGAGATTTTCTTCACCTGTTTACTGAATTCTAATATGGGTAGTGAAGAGAAATCTGCAACTTATATTCAAGCTGCAAAAGAACGTCATATAAAAATTGAGAACGTAGACATCAACAAAAGCAGTTATAATTTTATTGTTCATGATGATTCGATCCGCTTTGGCTTTTTAAGTGTCAAAGGGATGAGACGTGATTTTTCACAGGCAATTATCAATGAGCGCGTTCAAAAGGGCATTTATACTGATGAGCTGAACTTCTTACAACGAATGGATGTCAAATTTGTCAAAAACGATAATATTGAGCCGTTGGTTTTAGTTGGTGCATTTGATAAGTTCAATCGTAATCGGAAGGAAACTCTGTATGATATACGCGATTTGATTGAAAGTATTCAGCTCGCTGGTAATAATATTTCGTTATTCGATGTATTGGATCCCAAGAAGCACTCAATGGATGACTTCACTTTGACTGAAAAGTTGAATCAGGAAAAAGAATATCTGGGTATCTATATTTCAGGCCACCCAGTTGAAAAGTATCGAGAGAAACTTTTGAATACTGAAACAGTTCCAATCAGTCAACTGGAGATCCACAAGGGACAAACAGTCAATATTTTGGGATTGATCAAAAGTATGCGAGTCATTCGGACTAAAAAGGGTCAGAGAATGGCTTTCGCAAATATTGAAGACGAGACCGGCAATATATCGTTGACGATTTTCCCAAGATTATTCCAAAAAATTTCTGAAGATGAAATAGAAGGAAGAATTCTATTAGTTGTTGGGAAGCCTAATGATGGTCAACGTGGAGATCTTGAAGTTATTGTAGACAGAATCAATGATCCTAAACAGTACATGATCGAATTGCCAGATCAAAGATTGTATCTGAGAGTTTTAAACCAGAATGATACTAAAGAAAAATTGACACAGTTGTATGATTTGGTAGAAACTTCACCAGGAAATATGCCAGTAATTGTTTATCGGGAAAGAGAAAAACAGGCATTATTATTAAAATCTAATCGTTGGATTAACTTTAATGACGAAATTAGAGCAAAATTAGTAGATTTTTTGGGTGAAAAGAACGTTTTCCTAAAAAAAGGCAATTAATTTAGTGATAAAACGTTTTCAACGCTACAAAGAATGTGAAAAAAATGTTATATTTTATTAGGTTTTGTTTTAGAAACAAATAAATTTGGAGTGTGAATAAATGAAGCGGATTGGTATTTTGACCAGTGGTGGAGACGCCCCTGGTATGAACGCTGCTATTAGAGCAGTCACACGTCGAGCTCTTGATAAGGGTCTTGAAGTGTTTGGTATCAATTATGGATATGCTGGCTTAGTTGCCGGAGATATCTTTCCATTAACTGCATCAGACGTATCCGATCGTATTCAACGTGGTGGAACTTTCTTGTATTCTGCAAGATATCCAGAGTTCGCCAAAGAAGAAGGTCAACTAAAGGGTATCGAACAACTTAAGAAGTTCGGAATTGATGCATTAGTTGTCATCGGTGGTGATGGATCATATCATGGTGCATTGCGTTTAACTGAACATGGATATAATGCTGTTGGTTTGCCAGGTACAATCGACAACGATATCCCATATACAGACTTTACAATTGGTTTTGATACAGCTGTTACAACTGTTATTGAATCAATCGATAAAATCAGAGACACAGCAACTTCTCACGAAAGAACTTTCGTTATCGAAGTTATGGGTCGTGGAGCAGGAGATATCGCTCTATGGTCTGGTGTAGCTGGTGGTGCTGAAGAAATCGTTGTACCAGAACGTGAATTTGACATTGCTCAAGTTGCTGATCGTATCAAACGTGGACGTGAAAAAGGTAAGAAGCATATGCTTGTTGTCTTAGCTGAAGGTGTTATGCATGCTGACGAGTTCATGGAAAAACTTAACGAATATGGTGATTTCCAAGCCCGTGCAACTGTTTTAGGACATGTTCAACGTGGTGGTTCACCAACAGCCAGAGATCGTGTCTTAGCAAGTAAGATGGGTGCTTATGCTGTTGACTTGCTTGAAGAAGGCAAGGGTGGCGTTGCAATTGGTATCGAAAACAATCAATTAACATATCATAATATGCTTGATTTATTCGATGGCAAACACAAACCAGATTTAGACTTGTATGATTTAAATAAATCATTAAGCAGATAGTTTGATACAATAATCGTTTTAAAATAAGAAAAGAGGATTCTAATGAAAAGAACAAAAATCGTAAGTACACTTGGTCCTGCAAGTAATGATGTCGAAACAATTACAAAGTTGATTGAAGCTGGCGCAAATATTTTCCGTTTCAACTTCTCACATGGTGACCATGAAGAACACCTTTCACGTATGAAGATGGTTCATGAAGCCGAAAAAATCACTGGTAAAACAGTAGGTATCGTTTTGGATACAAAGGGTGCTGAGATTCGTACAACCGTTCAAGACGGTGGTAAGTTTGAAGCCAAGATCGGTGAAACAATCCGTATTTCAATGGATGACTCATTAACAGGTAACCCATCAAAGATTGCTGTTACATACCCAGGTCTATATGATGATACACATGTTGGTGGACACGTATTGATCGATGATGGTCTTGTTGACTTGAAAATCACTGAAAAAGATGACGAACACCGTGAATTAGTTACTGTTGTTCAAAACGACGGTATGATCGGTTCAAGAAAGGGTGTTAATGCACCTGGTGTTGAAATCCGTCTTCCTGGTATCACTGAAAAAGATGCTTCAGATATCCGTTTTGGTTGTGACAATGGAATCAACTTCATCTCAGCTTCATTCGTTCGTAAAGCTCAAGATGTTCTTGATATTCGTGAAATCCTTGAAGAAAAACACTGTGAATATGTACAAATTTTCCCTAAGATCGAATCACAAGAAGGTATCGACAACATCGATTCAATCTTGCAAGTTTCTGATGGTCTTATGGTTGCTCGTGGTGACATGGGTGTTGAAATTCCATTTGAAAACGTTCCATTTGTACAAAAGAGCTTAATCAAGAAGTGTAACGCACTTGGTAAACCAGTTATCACTGCTACACAAATGCTTGATTCAATGCAAGAAAACCCACGTCCTACACGTGCCGAAGTTACTGACGTTGCTAACTCTGTTCTTGATGGTACAGATGCAACTATGCTTTCTGGTGAAAGTGCTAATGGTGATTACCCTGTTGAAGCTGTTGCTGCAATGGCTAACATCGACGAACGTACAGAACAACAACTTGATCAAAACAATCAACTTGCTATCCAACGTTTCGAAGATTACAAGGGCTCAAACATCACAGAATCAATCGGTGAAGCTGTTGTTAGAACTGCTGAAGAATTAAACATCAATACAATTGTTACAGCTACTGCTTCAGGTTACACTGCACGCATGATTTCTAAATACCGTCCAAGTGCTGACATTCTAGCTATTACATTTGATGAATTGACACAACGTGGTTTAACAGTTAACTGGGGTGTAAATCCTATCGTTACTGAAAGACCATCAAACACTGATGAAATGTTTGATCTTGCTTCTAAGAAAGCCCAAGATCTTGGCTTTGCTAAAGAAGGAGACTTGATTCTTATCGTTGCTGGTGTTCCAGTTGGTGAATCAGGTGCTACAAACGTTATGAAGATTCAATTGATCGGTTCAAAGCTTGTTAAAGGCCAAGGTGTTGGTGAAGAAGCTGTTGTTGGTAACACTGTTGTTGCTCACACTGCTAAAGAAGCTAACGATAAGGTTAAAGAAGGAGACATCCTTGTTACAGAAATGACTGACAAAGATTACCTTCCTGCTCTTGAAAAAGCTAGTGCCGTTGTTGTTGAAAACGGTGGACTTACATCACATGCTGCTGTTGTTGGTATTGCTATGGGCTTACCAGTTGTTGTTGGCGCTAAAGACGCTACATCACTAATTGCTGATGGCGAAACAGTTACAGTTGACTCAAGACGTGGTGTTGTTTACAAGGGTGCTTCACACTCACTTTAAGATCAACTTATAAAAGTTAATAATTAAACTGAAAGAGACGTTATGTTTCTTTCAGTTTTTTTGTGTTTAGGGGTATGATTTAATTTATAGATTTAGAACGAGGTGTAAAAGTGTCAAATAAAGACGTGCTAATATTTGAAATTGAACAGGCCAAAGGAAAACCAGAGAATTTCCGTCATGCCGATAATTATTGTCCATTTTGCGACACGGATAATTTAACTAATATTATTGATAAAAAGGGTGACATGATTTGGTTAGAGAATAAATTTAAAACTTTAAGAAATACCAATCAAACAGTGTTGATCGAGTCTGCTAATCATGAGGATGATATTTCAACATATTCAGTTTCCAAAAACAGAAAAGTTTTTCAATATATTTTCCATTGCTGGAATGACATGATTCAAAGTAATAAGTATAAAAGTGTCTTAATGTATAAGAATTTTGGACCGATGTCAGGTGGAAGTTTGAGGCACCCACATTTCCAAATTGTTGGATTGAACGATGTTGATGGATATAAACATACTGAACCTGAAAATTTCACCGGAATGAATGTTTGGGATGATGAACATATAAATGTCAATATTTCAGAAAAACCAATCATGGGTTTTGTGGAGTTCAATATTATTATTCATGATTTAAAATATATCAATAATTTAACAGAATTCGCTCGAGTTACAGTCAAGTATGTTCTTAGTGATTTCTATGAGGGTAGATGCAATTCTTATAACATATTTTTTTATAAGACTGGATCTGAAGTTGTTTGCAAAATTGTGCCGAGATTTGTTGTTTCTCCATACTTTGTTGGTTATAGATTGTCACAAAAAGATGGTGATGAACAGTTAACTGAAATTTCTGGTGTACTTTTAGATAAGTTAAAGAATGAAAGTAATAAATAGGATTAAAAAAAGGCGTATCTACAAAATGTAGATACGCCTTCGTGGTAAGGTGCGGCGGCCTTCCGAACGCTTTCGCGCCGGTCGCTTACCCTTACCTTGGTTTGGCACCGAGAACCAGTATGACATAGAATGATGTGGTAAGTCAATTAAAGTTTGAAAGTACCTCAATGATCGCCAATCATTATTTGTATCGAATGTCTTTAATGGTGCTATACTTCGGGCCAGAAGGAGATAGTAACATGAAAGATTTCAAAGAAATTAATCAAATTCGAGCATACAGACATCAGTTTGCTGCTAAAAATACTCACTACTTTAAAAACCTTAGTTTGAAACGTGAAAGAAGGGTAAGAAAACATCCTTATTATTTTGCGTTGCCGTTAGGACTTACTAAATCTTATAATTGGATCTCAAGAAAAATTACGAGTGAAAAATAGACTTGCATTAGATTGCAAGCCTATTTTTATCTTTAAAATTATTTTCCAGGTTGATAGTCTTTATCAATGATCAATACTGGTTTGATAGTTTTACCACTAACAGAATCAGCATCAGCTTCGTTGATTTGGTCGAAGTCATAGAATTTTTCAGTTAAATCAAATTGGAATGAACCCATTTGATAGAATTTGATCAAACGTGGAATATCGACTTGGGGAATTGAATCACCCATATTTACACCAACAACTTTTTTATCATCAACACATAAGTCATTCCATGTAGACAAGTCAATGTTGTTTGGAGTAACAGCGATACATGCACTTGTACCACCTTGTGTAAGTGCAGTAATGGAATCTTCCATAACTTGTTTAACACCAGTAGTATCAACAGCCCAGTCAACACCTAGGCCACCTGTGATTTTCTTGATTGCTTCAACAGCGTTTTCGTTCTTACTGTTTACAACATCGGTAGCACCTAATTTCTTAGCAAGTTCAAGACGTGAGTCAACAATATCAACAGCGATAACATTAACACATCCAGAAATCTTACCAGCCATCATGGCAGCTAAACCAACGGCACCTGTACCAAATACGGCAATTGTGTCGCCAGGTCTTGGTTGAAGAGTATTGAATACTGTACCAGAACCAGTAACATATCCACAGCCTAGAGGTCCAAGTTTACGTAAATCGAGATCCTTAGGGACTTTAACGGCATTTCTCTTATTGATTACTGTGTGAGTAGTAAATGAAGATTGGTTGAACATATCACTGACGTGATGACCATCTTCGGTAAAATGATCTGAACCATCAGGACGGGTACCTGAAAGGTTAGATGCGGCATATTTACGACATTGTGTAGGAATACCTTTTAGACATTTGTCACATTCACCACATGAATAGAATGACATGATAATGTGGTCGCCAGGCTCAAAAGTTGTTACATTTTTACCAACTTTTTCAACAATTCCTGAACCTTCATGTCCAAGAACAACTGGGAAACTGAAGGCTGCATCACCTTTTCTCAATGCTTCATCTGAATGGCAAATACCTGATGCAACGACTTTAACTTGTAAGCCATCGTCTTGTAGGTCTGCTAATTCGACATCATCTTTGATTACAAAAGGATCATTTACCTTGTCTACAACTGCTGCTTTAATTTTCATAATGTAATTCCACCTCATAATTTTTACTAAATTATGATAACGTTTTCTTCAATTGTGTATTATTTCACACTTTTCTTGAAAATGCAAACTGCGGTATTTATTTTCTTTCTTCTGCAGGCATAGATGAGTAGTAGGCTTTGTATTTTTTATAGAAACTAGTTTTATTTTTCATACCAACAGATTCGATAATGTCTGAAATGGGTAAAGTCGTTGCAGCTATTAAACTATGTGCCTTGATCAATCTTTGTGTTGTTACTATGGTACTGAAGGACTTACCGGATTCTTTTTTAATAAAATTACTTAAATAGTTTTTGTTATAACCATATTTTTTGGCCAAATCTACCAGATGAATATTTTTATAATTCTCAGAAATATCCTTGATGATTTGAATCATGAGCCGTTGTTGAGGACTCTTTTTGTCAGTCGAGACATGATAGTGACGAACTAGTTTGGTCAATAAAATTGAAAGGTAGTTTTCAATGATCACATCCGAGAATTCTAACTTTGAGTAGTATTCTGTAATTATTTGTTCCATTGTCACAGAGATGTCTGAGTCAACGTTATTAGAGAAAACCAGATATTTGATTGTATTGTGTTCACCTGAAGCACTGTTCAATAAAAAGTCATACAGAACAGAATTACTACGGCGCATGTCATCTAGAAAATTGATACTAATAGATTGATCTCTAAATAACAAGTTGATTAGAATATCGTTTTCATTTAGTTTGCTGATGGAGTGCGTACACCCAACATCTAGTAATAATAAGTCACCTTTATTTAAATGAATTTCTTTACCATCGACGAGCTGATCACACGAACCCTCGAGCATGTAGTTCATTTCTAAAAATTGGTGTGTATGCGGTGGGTAGGGTGCAAATCGGTCATGTTTACTGATATATACATTTCGATTTCGGAAGAAATAATTATTTAAGACTGTAAGATCATTTCGTGAACTTTGTTTATTTATAGCCTTTAGTGGTAAATCTTCAACATGATTTCCACTCTTAAGTTGTTCAGTTTCTATGACTCCATGTTCTTTTAGACGATCCATGATTTGTGAATCCATTAACACATCTCCTGTAAATATGTTACTAAACATCTGTTTATTTGCTATTGTATCATTATTATGAAAACGGTTATATTTATCTTGCAAACGTTGGTAACGTTTTCTTCAAAAATGTAACCACGAGGTGTTGTATTTCAATTCGATACAAATATGTGCAAAGTGTTTTCATTATGGGAGCAGTATGACCAAATTCAATTAAGCATGATTTTTTGTTGTAATTTGATCATTTATTCATCCCAATGAAATCTAACTTTTTAGTTTTAAAAAATTCGATAAATATATTATAGAAGAAAGTAAATGAATCTAATTTTACTTTCTTCTTTTTTTGTTTCTTAACATAGTTAAAACATTTGCTCAAATTTGTGAAATGTCGGCAGTTTACTGGTAAAATAAAGAAGCAAATTAAAGAAAATTGGTGAAATATGGAAACTTCAAGTATGTACGGTCAAGTGCTAGAAGGCACAGTTACCGACTTAAATAAGACTGAAGCATTTGTTCAAATCGAAGGTGTTACCTTTGCTTTGGATTTAAGTGAATTAGAAGATCTCCCTGAATTAGGGGACGAAATTGCTGGTTTTGTTTACGAAACTCAAAATCACAAAAATAAAATTACTACTGTTATGCCTAACATTATGCCTGGTATTTGGGACTTTGCCGAAGTTAAAGATACTCGCTCAGACTTAGGTGTCTTTGTCGACGTGGGATTGGCAGAAAAGGATGTTGTCGTATCACTAGATGATCTACCACTAGAACATTCAGAATGGCCTAAAAAAGGTGACAGTGTCATGGTCAAACTTGATGTTGATCACAAAGGAAGACTTTGGGGTAAATTGGCTGACCTTAATCTTTACATGCAAATTGCTAGAAGTGCTAGTGATGAAGAGAAAAATCGTGACGAAGAATGTACAGTTATTGCTATCAGAGATTCAGGTACGTTCGTTCTAACGGAAAGTTATTATCTTGGATTTATTCATACAAATGAGCAAGATGGTCCTTTGCGTATTGGTCAACATGTTAAAGCTCGTGTAATTGGTTCAAGTCATAGACGTCTGAACTTGTCGATGCGTCCTCGTGCCTTTGAAGAAATAACCCCTGATGCAGAAATGATCATGGCAGTTTTGGAACACGCAAGAGATGGTAAAATTCCATATACCGATAAAAGTGATCCTGATGATATCAAAGAATATTTTGGTATCAGTAAGGGTAGTTTTAAGCGTGCTTTAGGTAATTTGATGAAACAACGTAAAATCGAACAGCGAGACGGGTACACGTATTTGAAGAAGTAGCTAGGGGTGTTTTAGTTGAGCGAGAAAGTACAAGTAAATTGCCAGTTCATGATCGATACGATCGATGACTATTCCAGATATTTGAGGCTAGATAGAGGATTATCAAAAAATACGATTCTGTCATATCGACAGGATCTTTTAGAATTCAGCCATTATCTAGAAAAGAATAAAATGGAACAATACCCTGATGATCATTTTCAAATTACTAACTTCTTTGCTTTTCAAGAGTCAGTTGGTAAATCCAAAACCAGTCAAATTCGTATTTTTTCAACTTTGAAGAAGTTTTATCAATGGTTAGAACTTGTTGATAAAATTAGCTCTAACCCAATGAATGAACTTGATGCCCCCAAAAAGGCTCAACATTTACCAGTGGTTCTTTCAATGAAGGAAGTCGTTTCATTGATCGAGTCACCTGATGTAAGCACACCTTTAGGAGTTCGTGATCGAGCTATTTTTGAAGTGATGTATGCGACTGGTTTACGTGTCAGCGAATTAGTGGGTCTATCCTTAGATGATCTGCATCTAGATTTAGGTTTGATCAAGACCATCGGTAAGGGTGATAAAGAACGATTATTGCCGATTGGTCAGACTGCAATTTCTTGGATCAATAAATATTTTGATACTACACGCAAAGAGTTGGTATCAAAATACGGTGAAAAGAGTGCTGTGTTTTTGAATTTTCGAGGGCAACATTTAACACGACAATCTATTTGGCGAATGATCAAAAAATACATTAACCAAGTAGGAATTAAAAAGGACGTTACGCCGCATACTTTGAGACACTCGTTTGCCACAAACCTGTTGGAAAATGGAGCTGACCTTCGAGTTGTCCAGGAATTGCTGGGGCATTCAGATATTTCGACAACACAGATCTATACGCATATTAATCAAACACATATGAAACAAGTGTATGAGGATGCCCATCCGAGAGCATAGGAGGTAGAAATGCTTTATAAATATAATCGTGATGAAAATCAGAAAATAGCTATGGGATTTCTATCTTATATCTCAGATTTAAAAGACATGTCTAACTTAGAGCAAGAGCTGAAATTGTACGATGAAGACGAAAATCGTCAACTTTATTTATGGAAAAGTAAAGTTGAGGATTTTTCGGGTATAGTGGCACTTTCGTTTACTAAAAAAACAGTTTTTATCGAATATATTTCGCTTAACCCTTCATATCGCTCACAGACGAACACATTTAGAATTTTTGATGATATTCAAAGAAAGTTTCCTGAGTATAAAATATTGGGGAGCTTTGGAATAGTTGATCAGTTGAGAAAATGGTATGAACAACGTAACAAAGAAAAAACGGAATCTAAATAATGGAAAAATTAAAATTAGTTTTGACCGATTTTCAAGGTCCAATCGATTTATTACTACATTTGATCAAAGAGGCAAAAATTGATATCTACGATATCCCGATTGCCCAAATAACCCAACAATATCTGGATTATTTAAATAGTATGAAAGTTTTACAATTGGATATTGCCGGTGATTACCTGGTAATGGCATCAACGTTGATGTCGATCAAAAGTAAGCTGTTGCTTCCAAAGGCACCTGATGAAATTGACGAAGATATCGATGACGAAGATCCACGTGATGAATTAGTTTCACAATTGCTAACATATCAGACTTTTAAACACGTTTCGTCTTATTTTGAGGAAAAGGAAAAAGCCCGAAATTTGTCGTATGATAAAGAGCCGAGTGTTCCTAAAACACAAATAGATCAATTCTTACTACCTGGCTCGGTCGGTTTGGAAGACTTGAGTACTACTTTTACAGAAATCCTGCGTAATCAAGTCGCCAGACAACCAAAAACCGAAATGATCGAAAATGAGACTATTTCAATTGAAACGGCTCAAACAGAAATTCTAGAAAAACTTGAGAAATTGAAAAAAATCACATTCAAGTCATTACTCAAAGTCAATCACAGTATTGAAGAAGTCGTGACAGACTTCATGGCTATTTTAGAGATGGTCAGAAATCAACAAGTTAATGCATATCAAGAAAGTCTCGAAAGCGACTTATTTATTGAATTGAGGAATTAAAATTGTTTCAAGCAGAAATCATGGCCTTATTGTTTGTTGCCGGTGACCAGGGAGTTTCAGAATCTGACCTTGCTTCATTGATTGGCATCGATAAATCAGCATTACGACAAAATGTCGAGCAATTGCAGATCGAGTTGGCATCAAATAAAAATTCAGGTATCAAATTAGTAAAATATAATAGTACATTCAAGCTAGTCACCAAAGAGGAATACAATGAGCTACTTACCAAATTTTTTAAATCTGGACTCGGGACTAAGCTAAGTCAAGCCGCTTTAGAAGTTTTGTCGATCGTAGCCTATCGACAACCAATCACAAGGGTAGAAATTGACGGGATTCGTGGCGTTCAAAGTTCAGGTAGTGTGAATACATTGGTGGCAAGAAAACTCATAAAAGAAAATGGAAAAAAGGATGTCCCCGGTCATCCTAACTTATATGTTGTAACTGACTATTTCTTTGATTACTTTGGAATTAAAAGTTTAGATGAATTACCAAAAATTGAAAATTTTGAAACACCACAAAATGGCAATATAGACTTATTTGAAGGAGTAACATATGGAAAAAATTAGATTACAAAAAGCAATGGCAGATGCAGGAGTAGCTTCAAGACGTAAGTCAGAAGAACTTATTGCAAAAGGCCACGTTACCGTAGATGGTAAAACTGTTACTGAAATGGGTATTAAGGTCGATAATCATAATAAAATTGAGGTCGACGGCATGCCTTTAAAGCATGAGAAAAAACGTTATATTTTAATGTATAAACCTCGTGGAGTGATTTCTGCGGTCAAAGATGATAAGGATCGCAAAGTAATCACGGACTTCTTGAAAGAAGATGTTGAAGAGCGTGTTTACCCAATCGGTAGACTCGACTACGATACTTCTGGTTTGATTTTGATGACAAATGATGGAGAATTTGCCAATTTATTAATGCATCCCAGATATCATGTTGAGAAGACTTATATTGCAAAAGTTCAGGGATTCTTGAGTACCGAAGAGATAAAGAAGCTTGAAAAAGGTATTCAATTCAAGGATTACAAATCTTCTCCAGCAAAAGTTAAGGTTATGTCTAAAGATACTAAGAAGAATACTTCATTAGTAAGAATGACAATTCATGAAGGTCATAATCATCAGGTCAAGAATATGTTTGCTGCTGTGAAACATCCAGTAACCAAATTATCTAGAGAAAAGTATGGTTTTTTGACTCTAGATGGCCTAGTTTCAGGAAAATATCGTGATTTGACTCGACAAGAGGTAGCACTATTGAAGGAAAGAAAATAATTTGATATAGTTTAATTATAAATTTAATAGTTGGTTTTCAGGGCAGGGTGAGATTCCCGACCGGCGGTACAGTCCGCTACCCAGCATTGCTGGTTGATTGGGTGAAATTCCCAAACCGATAGTTAAAGTCTAGATGGAAGAAAACAGAGAGAGATCTGTTCTGGCGCGCCCAAAATAGGTCTCTTTTTCTTCGGGAATCAACGAGAAAGGTTGATTTGTTATGGGAAGAAGTACAGTTAAATTTCACGCATTGATAGGGGTTTCAATTTTTTCAGCTTTGGCAGCTATTCTGATGTTTTTTGAGTTTCCAGTATTATTCTGGCTACCATTTTTGAAAGTTGATTTTAGTGATGTCGTTACGTTAATTGGTTCATTAGTTTTTGGACCAATTGGGGGAACTGCAATTGCCTTCATAAAAGCTTTAGTTCACTTGCTGATCACCGGATCAGGTGTGGCTGGAGTTATCGGAGACTTTTCTAACTTTGTCGGTGGTGTGAGTTTGTTACTCCCATTCACATACTTCTGGCAAAAAGGTAAAAAATTCATGGCAGTACTTACTGGTATGATCACTATGACCGTGGTAATGTCTGTTTTGAATTACTTTGTTGTTATGCCACTTTATATGAATGTGGTAGGGATGCAATTAAATATGAGCTTGTCGAAATATGTTGCTACAGTAGTAATTCCATTTAATATTGTAAAATCATTGATCACTAGTTTAGGTGTAATAATCATTTACCCTAGATTAGAGGGTCATTTCACACTGAAATAGGTTAATCTTTGTGGGTTTTTATGAATCTTTTAAGAAAAAATTTAAATTAATATGCTATTCTTATAGGGATAGAAATTAGGAGGTTGGTTTTTAATGCCTGAGAATAACAATAATAATACTTCCGGTTCAAGAATTCCTGAATCAACGGAAGGTTTGAGTCGAAAGGGTTCAGTTACCCCAGAAGATTTAAGAAAATACAATTTAGTACCATCAAACGAAGACGAAGCAACACCTTCAAATACTGATAGTGTAGTTGGACAAGATGTTGGAACAAGTTCAGATTTTGTAAATAATGTTCCAAGATCTACTCCAAATTCTGAACCAACTGAGACACCAAATACTTTCAACAATGACGATAGCGTCGATCATCTACAAGCAAGTAAAGCAAATGATGAGAGTGCTAAAGTTGCTGCAGGTGTTGGTGCCGGTATGGCTGCTGGATCAGCTATGCGCGAAAACGAAACTACAAAAGCCGATGGAACTAGTGATAATACTAGTGAAGAAAAGCCATGGGAAAACAGTTTTGATTCTGACACTGATGAAGAAGGTCATGTTTCACGTGCAGTTAGTAAAAGCAAGCAACGTGGTAATCATACCTTGGTTACTATCTTGGTCGTAATTTTGATTGCTCTAATGTTTATTCCTGTTATCTATACTTTTGTAAAAGGTGACAGTAGTAATAACTTAGACAACAACCAAACTGAACAATCTGTTGAAAAACAAGATAAAGATTCATCCAAGAAATCTAATTCTAAAAAATCTTCAACTAAGAAGAAGTCAACTACAAAGAAAAAGACTACAACTCCAAAAAAGAAGAAGAGTTCAAAATCTGATTCCGATTCAAATGCCAACATGGGAACTGTAGATGAGAATACAAATTCTAACGCTGGTAGTGACACAACTACAGGAACTGATACAACAACTGCTAACCAAGGCAACACTGGTGGTACAACAGATAATTCAGCTTCACAATCAGCTGGTCAAACAACTGGTGGCGGAACTTACACTGTTAAACAAGGTGAAGGTTGGTATAGAGCTGCTGTAAATAGTGGTATGACTACTGCTCAGTTACAAGCTTTGAATCCAAATGTAAGTACTTTATCTCCAGGTACACAATTACGTACAAAATAAGGTAAAATAAAAGACAGGTCAGTTCCTGTCTTTTTTTATTTTTAGAAATGGGTGTAAATTAATGCAAATAGCAATTGATGGACCAGCTTCAGCTGGTAAGAGTACGATCGCTAAATTGATCGCTAAAAATCTTAAATTCGTATACTGCGATACTGGTGCAATGTATCGTACTGTAACTTTACTTGCCAAAAACAACAATGTAGGCTATGGTAATGTCTCTGGAATATTAAATTTAATGAATTCACATGAAATCAAATTCCTAAATACTGAAAATGGTCAAGATGTTCTTCTTGATGGTAAAAACGTTTCTGACGAAATCAGGAGTGAAGAAATCACCAATAATGTTTCTCAAGTTTCAGCTATCAAAGAGGTCCGTGAAAAATTAGTTGAGATGCAACGTAATTTGGCAAATGATACTGATATTGTGATGGACGGTAGAGATATCGGTACAACAGTTCTACCAAAGGCAGAAGTAAAAATTTTCTTAATTGCCAGCGTTAAAGTTAGAGCTGAACGACGTTACAAAGAGAACGTTGAACGTGGCATTGATACGCCTCTAAAAACTTTAGAGGATGAAATTGCTGCACGCGACTATAAAGATTCACATCGAGAAATTTCTCCATTGAGAAAAGCAGACGATGCCGTTGAATTAGATAGTTCAGATATGAGTATTCAAGAAGTAGTAGATAAAGTTACTGAAATAGTTAATTCTCACAAATAAGGAGGTAGTGCATATGGCAGTACCAGTAGTAGCATTAGTAGGTCGACCAAATGTTGGTAAGTCAACGATTTTTAATCGAATTATCAATGAAAGACTATCTATTGTTGAAGATACTCCCGGTGTAACGAGAGATCGAATTTATGCTAGAGCTAGTTGGCTTGGACGTGAATTTAGATTGATCGATACAGGTGGTATTGATATGAGTGACGAGCCACTGACGGTTCAAATCAAAAACCAAGCTGAAATCGCTATTGATGAAGCAGATGTAATTGTATTTATCGTTAATGGTCAAAATAGTGTCACTAAAGAAGATGAAGATGTCGCTAAGATTCTTTATCGTACAAAAAAACCAGTTATTTTGGCTGTAAATAAGGCTGATAATCCAGAACAACGTCAAAATATTTATGATTTCTACACATTGGGCTTTGGTGATCCAAATCCCGTTTCCGGTTCACAAGGAACTGGTCTAGGTGATTTGTTGGATGAAGTTGTTAAAGCATTTCCAAACGAAGATAATCATGAAAAAGATGAGTCAATCAAATTTAGTTTTATAGGACGTCCAAATGTTGGTAAATCATCACTAGTTAACGCTATTTTAAAAGATGATCGTGTTATTGTTTCCAACATGGAAGGTACTACTAGAGATGCCATTGATACGAAATATTATGATGAAACTCTGGAAAAAGAATTTACCATGATCGATACAGCTGGTATCAGAAAACGTGGAAAAGTTTATGAAAACACTGAAAAGTATTCAGTATTGAGAGCACTGAGTGCCATAGATAAATCTGACGTTGTTTGTGTTGTTCTGAATGCTGAAGAAGGTATCCGTGAACAAGATAAACGTGTTGCTGGATATGCCCACAATGCTGGTAAAGGTGTGATCATTGTTGTTAACAAATGGGATGCTTTGAAAAAAGATACTCATACAATGAAGGACTTTGAAAATCAGATACGAGTTGAATTCCAGTACTTATCTTATGCACCGATCCTTTTCACTTCCGCAGTGAAAGGACAGAGATTGGATAAGATTCCTGAATTAGTTTCACGTGTCTTTGATAATAGACACCGTCGTATTCAATCAGCAATGCTAAATGATCTATTGTTGCGTGCAACTTCAATTGCACCAACACCTGTCGTAAACGGTAAAAGGTTGAGAATTTATTACATGACTCAAGTTGCGATCCAACCACCAACATTTGTTGTTTTTGTTAACGACAATGAATTACTTCACTTTTCATATGAAAGATTTTTAATCAACCAATTGAGAGATACTTTTGATTTTGAAGGTACTCCGATCAAAATCTTGCCAAGAAAGCGAAAGTAACGGTATTTACCTGACATTATGAAAAAAGTATCAATTTTTTTATAAAAAACGTTTATTTATTGGAATTTGGACCTTAAACGCTTGCTACATCCCCATTGCTATGGTATTTTTGTAGTTGGAATGATGAACACAAACGTCAATTGTTCATAGTTTCTAAAAAATTTTTTTATCTCCGGAGGTTATTACACATGGCAAACAAAGCAGAACTTATCGATAGTGTTGCTAGCAAAACAGGATTAACAAAGAAAGATGCAACTTCAGCAGTAGATGCTGTTTTTGAATCAATTCAAGAAAACTTATCAGAAGGTAACAAAGTACAACTTATTGGCTTTGGTAACTTCGAAGTACGTCAACGTGCAGCTCGTAAGGGTCGTAACCCACAAACAGGTGAAGAAATTAAGATTCCAGCAAGCAAAGTACCTGCATTCAAACCAGGTAAAGCTTTGAAGGATTCAGTTAAATAGTTTTATTTCTTGGGGGCGGTCTTTAGACCGCTTTTTTAATGCAAAAATGGAGGAATAAATTTGAGTAAAGCAGACGAAGTTATTGAAACAATTGACGCGGGTGATTTCACAGATGTGGATGGTTTGATCCAAGAATCGCTTGAACAAGATGATGATCAAACAAAATTCTCTCTAGCCGAAACTTTACTAAGTCGAGGTTTGTCAGTACAAGCTAAAACCATCTATGAACATCTATTAGAACTTTATCCAGATGAAGGACAAATTTTATCAAGATTGGCCGAAATTGCAGTTTCTGATGGTGATACCGATCAAGCTCTAAGCTATATTTCTGAAATTGGGCCTGATTCTCCATCGTATGCCGAAAATTTACTGGTTTCAGCTGATATTTATCAATCGCAAGGAATGTATGAAGTAAGTGAGCAAAAGCTATTAGAGGGCGTTAGATTGTATCCTGATGAAGACGTCTTTAGATTTGCGATTGCTGAACTGTATTTTGATGAGAATAATTTTAGTAAGGCCTTAGTATTTTATAATTTCTTATTAGATGATGGAATCGATGAGTATTCTGGTATTTCTATCAAATTGCGTAAAGCTAGTTCATTATCTGGTAATGGTCAATACGAGGAAGCAATTTCAGAGTTTGAAAATCTGAATGCCATCGAACTAAATGAAGATGCACAATATCAACTAGGATTTTTATACAACCAGGTCAAGAATTACAACAAATCAATTTCGACCTTAGAACAGTTGTTGGAGATCAATCACGATTATCCAACAGCTTATGTTGTATTAGCTGACGATTATTTGAATATCAAGGATAATCAACAATCGTTCAAATATGCTCAATTAGGACTTAATATCAATGAGTTAGACGAAAAACTATATGAAATCGCATTTGATGCCGGAGTTTCTGAAGATGCTGACAATGCAATCAAGATTATCAAAAAAGGTATCGGTACTGTAGAGACACCGCTACCATTAGTAATTAGATTAAGTGATTTTTACATTACCCATGGGCAATACAAGAATAACCTAGATCTACTTGCTGATTTCGACACAAATAATAATCCAAAACTTATTTGGAATCTGGCAAAGTCATACTTTGAAACAGATGACATTCAAAAAGCTCAAGAAAATATTGGTTTAGCATTTGAAGAATATAAAGATAATATTGACTTCTTGAGTGACATGATAGAAATTTTACGTAGTTCTGGAGATTCTCCGGCACTAAAAGCAGCATTACAACTATACTTGCGTAAAAATCCTGACAATGAGGATATGCAAGAATTATTAGATCAAATGAGGTAAATTTATGCAGATCAAACAACTACCAACAGACTTTCAGCAAGCGCTACCGATATTAGAAATGATTGAAACAGCTGGATTTGAAGCCTATTTCGTTGGGGGTAGTGTGCGCGATCACATATTAGGTTTGCCGATCCATGATGTGGATATTGCAACGAGTGCTTATCCTGAAGAAATCAAGTCAATTTTTAAACATACTGTCGATACCGGAATCAAGCATGGTACCGTGACTGTTTTGATGAACGATAACTCTTATGAAATAACCACTTTTAGAACAGAATCAGGTTATCAAGATTATCGTCGTCCGGATAAAGTTACTTTTGTCAGGTCATTGGAAGACGATTTGAAACGTCGAGATTTTACGATCAATGCACTTGCAGTCGATAGAAATGGTAATGTCGTAGACAAATTTGATGGACTGACCGATTTGGATAATCAAATTATCAGAGCTGTTGGCGTCCCTGAAGAAAGATTTCATGAGGATGCGCTCAGAATGATGCGCGCAGTCAGATTTCAATCACAGCTAGATTTCACCATTGAGCCAGAGACAGCTGCTGCAATCGAAGACAATGCTCCATTGTTGGAAAAAATAGCAGTTGAGCGTATTCGAGAAGAGTTTATAAAAATGATGATCGGACGTGCTTGGAAGATTGGATTCAAAGAATTTTTGAATTTAAATCTATCTGAGTATTGTCCTGAATTTGCTGGTCAAGCCAGCAAACTAAATAATTTATTATCGACTGAAGATTTTCAAATGGTAGATGATGAAATGGCTTGGACTGCTATCGGATTTGTATTGGAACACTCGGAAGAAAAATTAAGCAAATTTCTTCGTGATTGGAAAGTATCTAATAAGTCACGCGAAGCCTGTGTTTCGACGATGAGAATACTAAAGTTGATCCAGTCGAATAGCCTAGAGATCTGGGATTATTATAAAGATGGTCTGGATAATGTTTCTAGAGCTGAGAAACTTGCTGAGCTTTTCGATATCAAATTTGACCGGGAAAAGCTTGATAAATTGATCGATGCCATCCCGATAAATAGTTCACATGATTTGAAAATAAGCGGTAATGATGTCATTAAAACATTAAATATCAAGCCAGGTCCTGAAATCGGTTTCTTTATGAATAAACTGGAGAAAGCCGTCGTTACGCAAACGGTTACAAATTCTTACGAAGATTTACAAAGATATTTGTTAAAATAATAACAACCGTGGTATTATTACCTTAGTAAGTATTTTAGTATTCGAAAGGGTGGTAACAACATGAGCAAGCATGTTTTTAAAGAATTAAAATTTTATTTCAGAAATGGCGATACATGGACGGTCGATCACGGTGAAATGAGTGATGTATGGATCTCACGTGTTACAACCAGTTTTGGTCGTATCGAAGGTGGCCGTATGCAAGAAATCCACCCATGTAAGAGATTTAGAATTGAGATTCTTCCTGAAGCTGACTATATCAAGGATACTGATGTGTCAACTGCTGCAATGGCAGATGGTATGTTCAACCGTATCATTAAATACCAAGATATCGAAAAACTTGATATTGAATTTGGTCCTGATGAAAATAAGGAACCAATGGAAATTTACTTGCCATTCAAGCAAAAAGATGCTGAAGGCCTAGATAACGTTTATCAATCATCAGCTATTTCAAAACAAAACGGTAACTTATATGTCGCTGTTGATGAAGATCATTCAGTATACGATCTTTACAAAGACAGATTGTAAGATTTATTTTGAAGTCCTATTTCAGATAGGGCTTTTTTTAATGCTCAATTTCGACTAAAATATTAACTAACTCTAGAATATGTGGTGAATTACTTGAAAACACTTAATATATCAAATGCCTCAAAGACATTTGGCGAAAGAACCATGTTTAAAAATGTAACTTTTACAATCAATGAAAACGATCGAATCGGGTTGTTAGGCCTTAATGGTGTTGGTAAAACGACGCTACTTGATGGTCTAGTGAATAATAATGACTTAAATACGATTGACGTTGAAAAACCAAAGAATTATAAAATCTCATATTTAAAACAGCAACCAGAACTAGATGAAGAATTGTCTGTTGTGGATGCTGTTTTTGCTGGCGAAAATGAACAGTTTAAATTGATCAGAAAATATGAAGCCAGCTTGATCAATTTCAATAAGAACTCTGATGATAAAAAAATCCAGTCTGAGTTTTTCAAGCTTCAGGAAAGAATGAACGCTGCAGATGCTTGGCAAATGGAATCTGATGTTAAAGCAATATTAAATAAACTGGGCATCACAGAATTGGATAAAAAAATATCAGAATTATCTGGTGGCCAACAACGCCGTGTTGCTTTGGCACAGACATTGATCTCTGATGCTGACTTGTTGATCCTGGATGAGCCAACTAACCATTTGGACTATCAAGCAATTGACTGGCTAGAAGGCTATTTAAACAAGTTTAAGGGATCGGTAATGTTTGTTACTCATGATCGTTATTTCTTGAATAAAGTTGCCAACAGAATTTTTGAACTTGAGAACCGTAATGTGACCGAATATGACGGTAACTACGAAAAATATCTTTCTCAAAAAGCAGCTAATGAAGCTACAAATGCTGCAGTTCAACAACATAAAACACAAATGTACAAGAAAGAATTGGACTGGATGCGTGCAGGTGTCAAGGCTCGTGGAACAAAACAGCAAGCACGTATTGATAGATTCAATGATTTAAAAGATGATCTATCTGACAAACCAGCCGCTGAAAAAGAAATGTCGATCGACATTGCCCAACAAAGACTGGGAAATGACGTGTTCGATATCAAAGATGCAAGTTTGCAGTTTGATAATCAAACAATAATTGATGATTTCAGTTATCTGGTTTCAAAAGGTGATCGGATCGGGATCACCGGATCTAATGGATCAGGAAAGACCACATTTTTAAATGTTTTGGCAGATAAAATCAAATTAACATCAGGTACTGTGAAAACAGGTCAAACTGTTAATCTGGGTTATTACACGCAATACACTCAAGATATGGACCCTGAGAAGCGAGTTATCAGATACCTCGAAGGAATAGGTCAAGGTGTTCGAAATGAAGATGGTGAGCGTATGTCCGCCTCTCAGCTATTGGATACATTTAAATTTGACCATCAAATGCAAGGAGCATTTATTCGAGAGTTATCGGGTGGTGAAAAACGCCGACTTTATTTATTAGCAATCTTGATCAAACAACCCAATGTTCTTCTTTTGGATGAGCCAACTAATAATTTGGATATTGAAACTTTGACGATTCTTGAAGATTATCTGGAAAGATTCAAGGGAACTGTTTTGGCAGTATCTCATGATAGATACTTCTTAGATAAAGTGGCAAGTAAGTTATTGATTTTTAAAGGCCAAGGTCAAATTGAAGAGAGCTATGATTCATATTCTGGTTATCTTGAAAAAATGAACCAGCAAGAAGTTGAAAAACATCAACAAAATAAAGAGAAAAAAGCTGAAGAGAAATCTGAAGAATCAGGTACTAAAACTGCAGAAAAAACTAAATTAACGTATGCTGAACAAATGGAATTAAATAAACTTGAGCCTGAAATTGAAAAATTAGACGATGAGATATCTAATTTGAAAGCCCAATTGAATGATGATTCGAATGATTATCAGAAATTGATGGATTTTCAGCGTGAGCTAGATGAAGCCAACAAAAAAGCCGATACAATGATGGAACGTTGGGAATATCTTAGTCAATTTGAGTAGGAGACAAATATGGATAATGAACAGCAATATTTGAATTTATTGAAGTATGTTTTAGAAAATGGTCACCAAAAGGGTGATCGTACTGGAACTGGTACAATAAGCACTTTTGGATATCAAATTCGATTTGATCTTTCCAAATCATTTCCACTATTGACGACAAAAAAAGTTCCCTTTGGATTGATCAAAAGTGAACTTTTGTGGTTCATGCATGGTGATACTAATATTAGGTATTTATTGCAACATAAGAATCATATTTGGGACGAGTGGGCTTTCAAAAAGTATATAGAAGATGACATTTATACTGGTCCTGATATGACTGATTTTGGTCGTCGCAGTCTCGTTGATGATGATTTCAATCAAGAGTATAAAAAACAAAAAAAGATCTTCGAAGAAAAAATCTTGAATGATGATGATTTTTCCAAAAAATTTGGTGATTTAGGTTTTGTGTACGGTGCACAGTGGAGACATTGGCAAAAACGTGATGGTGGAGTTATCGATCAAATCAAAAACGTTATCGATCAAATTAAAAATACACCTGATTCTCGTCGAATGATCGTAAGTGCATGGAATCCAGAAGATGTTCCAACTATGGCATTACCTCCGTGTCACACACTGTTCCAATTTTATGTGAATGATGGCAAATTGTCATGCCAATTGTATCAACGCAGTGCTGATCTATTTTTAGGAGTTCCATTCAATATTGCTAGTTATGCATTGTTAACACATCTGATCGCTAGAGAAACTGGCTTAGAAGTTGGAGATTTTGTCCATACTTTTGGGGATGCTCATATTTATTTGAACCACCTAGATCAAGTAAAAGAACAATTAAGCAGGACTCCACATGCTGGACCTCAACTTGAGATTAAAGGTAACAAAAGTATCTTTGATTTAGACGTTGCTGATATTGTTGTAACCGGTTATGACCCAGAACCTGCAATTAAGGCACCAGTTGCCGTTTAGGAGGAAATACATGATAAGTTTTGTGTGGGCAGAAGATGCCGATAAGATAATCGGACAAAATGGTTCCTTACCGTGGAAACTTCCGAACGATATGAAAAGATTCAAAGATTTAACAACAGGTAATACGATTGTCATGGGACGTCGGACCTACGAAAGTTTTCCAAATGGTCCTTTACCAAACCGTCGAAATATTGTTATTTCTCGTAATAATGAGTATCAAGTTAAGTCTCCAGCTGAATTGATCAATTCAAAAGAAGAATTGTCTAAGGTTACCAAATCTGATGAAGATATTATGGTAATAGGTGGCAAAACTATTTTTCAAATGTTTCTTGACGATGTTGATATTCTTTATGTCACAAAGATCCACCACGAATTTGTTGGTGACACGAAAATGGTTGATATAGATTACAATAAATTTAAATTGACCGAAAAAAAAGAAGGTACCATGGACGAAAAAAATATCTATCCATATACCTTCGAGACTTACAAAAAAATTAATTAACATATAAATATACTGAGAAGTACATCAACGCCGTACCGATCATTACGAAAATGTGAAAGATCACATGAGCAAATTTTAAGTTCTTGATCAAGTAAACACCGGCACCTAACGTAAAGGCAATCCCACCGAATATCAATAACCAAGTTCCGGTGGCACCGATGGCTGCAAATAGTGGTTTCATGGCAATTATTATTGCCCAGCCCATTAAAACGTAAAGGAAAGTTTCAAAATACTTGAATTTACCAACATTAAATATTTTATAGAGAATTCCGCCGATTGCTAATACCCAAATTACTGCCAAGAGTGCGATGGCAAAGGCGGAACTTTTTAATGCAATCAAACAATATGGTGTGTAAGTTCCAGCAATCATAAGGAAAATTGAACTGTGGTCAAATATCTGAAAGACACCTTTTGCTCTAGTAAAGTACAAGCTATGAAATAAAGTTGAACTGAGATATAAGAAGAATAATGTAAATGCGTAAATGAAATAAGAAGTTATTTCAAGCGGATTTCCACTTTTGAATCCCTTAATAAGTAAGAAGACCGATCCAATAATAGCTAAAATGATTCCGATACCATGAGTTACAGCACTAAATATTTCGTTAAGTATCAGATACGTGCGAGAAAACTTTTTGGTTTGCTTATTTTTTAAATCAGAATTTTTTTCCAAATCGTAAACCAACTTTCAATTTGTTTAAGTACAGTATAATACTTTATACTAAAGTTAATACATTGATAACAAATCTGGTATAATTTAAACAATTAATCAATCGAAACCCTATGAAAGAGGGAGAATATGAGCAAGGTAAAAATTATCACTGACTCTTCAGTTCAATTGACAGAAGAGGAAATCAAAGAAAATGACATCAGTGTGGTTCCATTGACCATTGAAATTGATGGTAATACGTATGTAGATGGTGTTGACATCTCTCGTGAAGAATTTGTAAAAGAAATGGATGCGTCAAAGGATCTACCCAAAACATCGCAACCATCACTAGGAACATTCATGGAAGTAATTGATTCAATTCCTGAGGATTATACTGATATTCTGTCGTTGAATATGACTGTTGCTATCAGTGGTACAGTTAATGCCGCTAAACAGGTAAGTGAAATGACTGATAGAAACTATGAAGCAATCGATACTGAATTTACTGATCGTGGATTGGCATTTCAAGTTTTAAAAGCTGCAAAGCTTGCCAAAGAAGGCAAATCAGTTGACGAAATCAAGACTGCCATTAATAATGTTCGTGATCACACATATCTATACATGGGTGTGACAAGTATTGAGAATATTCTACGTGGAGGAAGATTAAGCAGATTCGCAGGAACTTTATCAACATTGCTTAATCTTAATCTAGTTCTCACATTGAAGAACAATAGTTTAGATGTTGCCAAGCGTGGACGTGGTCGAAAGACAATTGAAAAGTATATGAACAATGTAATGGATGAAATCAAATCACTTAAAAATATTAAGGCGATTGGGATTTCATACGTTGATAAACTTGATTATGTAAATGAGCTTAAGGAAAAGTTGCAGGAGATCGTTCCTGAAGTACCACTTTTGATTCGAGTTACAAGTCCTGTAATTGCAACTCATGCTGGATCAGGTGCATTCGCAATAGAATTTTATACAGAGTAGGAGCTGATGGTTTATTCATCAGCTTTTTTTGAAAGATGGATTTTAGATGAAGAAAAAAACATTATGGATATTATTATCTACTGTAATCGTGTTACTTTTGGTTGGTGGAGGAGCTGGATATTATTTTTATCAAAATAATGAACAGAGTACCCAATCAGAACAAACTACGCATAAGAAAAGCATTAAAAATATAATTAAAAAGAAAAAAGTCATTCCCAAAAAGAAATCGATAAAAATCGTTGCGATCGGTGATTCGTTGACTGAAGGTATTGGTGATTCAAAGTCGATCGGTGGTGGATATGTTACACGTCTTTCAAACAAAGTTAAGGAAGACGATAAGGTAAAAGTTAGTTCTGATAACTTTGGTGTATCCGGTAACACAAGTAGTCAAATAATAGATAGGATTTCGTTCGACCAAAAAATTCATAAATCGTTACCTAAAGCTGATATAATTACTGTTACAGTCGGCGGCAATGACTTCATGCATTTACTCAAGAAAAAGGGTATGGATCTTACTGAAAAAAACATTTCTGACGAACAAGTTAAATTTGACCGTCGATTGGGAGTTTTACTTGCTGATATTAGGCATTATAATGGCCATGCTCCAATTTATTTGGTCGGTATATATAATCCTTTCAGCATCTATTTAGCAAACGTGACGGACGCTAAAACTGCTTTCGTCAAATGGGGCCAGGCCTCAGAGGAAGTTGCCGATTCCGTGAATAATACTTACTACGTAGATATCAATAATTTGTATGAAACTAAATATGTAGATAAGAAGGCTAAAAAGACTGGTACTAACCCTTATCTTTCTGATCAAGATCATTTTCACCCTAATGCCAAGGGTTATGATATGATGACAGAAAAAATTTATGATCAAGTGAAGAATACCAAGAAAGAGTGGCTTTACAAGTAATATATGAAAAATAAAAATTATTGGAAATATGCTTTTATTGCATTACTAGCAGTTATACTAGTTTTTGGTGGGATCTTGGGTTCAAAAGTATTTAGCGCTCCCAATGAAACCTATAAAGTTTCCTCAAAAATTGAATCTCAAAATGAACAAATATTTACCGTCAACATGAATAAAGACCAAGCTAATGAAATGGCTCAGTATTATTTGGAACATACGTTGAATAATGGTAAGGCAGAGTACCAACTCAAATTAAAAAAGGATGCTGAACTTACTGGCGAAGTAAAATTTCTAGGAGCAAAAATCCATTTTAATTTGATAATGACGCCTTATGCCAAAACTAATGGGGATGTCTTGTTGAAGGCTAAGCAGATAAAGGTTGGAGCATTATCACTTCCAATTAAATTTGTCATGAATTATGCTAAAAACAGTTTCAAGATTCCTGATTGGGTAGACGTAAATAGCAAGGATAAGACAATTCTTTTAAAATTTACTAAGTATAGAACCAAAGAGGGATATAGCATTCGTGCTAAGAAACTAGATTTAAAGAATGATAAACTTGTTTTTGATGTAATGAATACAAAAATCACAGATAATCAATAGAGGAGAATTTATGAAGAGAAGCTTTTATGCATACTTAATGACTCTCCGTAATCCTGAAAGTGTGGAACCTGATGCTGAATTCGCAAATAATGCGTTTCATGATCAATCGTTTCCGAAACAAGAGCAGGATTACGATAAAATATCTGACTATTTGGAATTAAATGCTGGATATTTACCAAGTATGACGATTTTTGACGAAATTTACCAAAAATATAAAGACGTAGACAGAAAATAGGTGATAAATATGGCTTTTCAGTGGTATCCCGGTCACATGAACAAAGCAAAAAACCAAGTTCAAGACCGTTTGAAAATGGTTGATATTGTTTTAGAAATTGTTGATGCTAGACTTCCATACTCATCTAGAAACCCAGTCTTGGAAGATATCATCAATCAAAAGAAACATATAATAATTTTGAACAAGTCTGATTTGGCAGATCCCAAATTGACAGCAGATTGGAAGCTGAATTTTGAACAAGAAGGTACAGCCTCAATTGAGTCAGATGCCAAACATGATAATAAATTATCGAATTTGAATACTCTGATACGAGCTGAACTTTCTCAAAAGATTGCAAAATATGAGAATGCTGGCGTTAAAAATTATCAGATAAAAGCAATGTGTATTGGAATTCCTAATGTTGGTAAGTCTACTATTTTGAATAAGATGGTCGGAAAAAATGTCGCTGTAACAGGTAATAAGCCAGGTGTTACGAAGAATCAAAATTGGCTCAAGACTAATTATGGAATCGACCTATTGGATACACCTGGAATTCTTTGGCCAAAGATCAATGATCCTAAAGTTGGAATGAAATTGGCTCTTTCTGGTGCTATTAAAGATAAGATTTATCCGCCGGATGATGTCGCTATTTTTGCGCTTAACTTTTTGCAGGCCCATTATTTGAAACGTCTGACTGATGTCTATAACTTGGATAGTGCTGATATGTTGAACCATACTACTGGTGAATTATTGATGCATTTGACGGAACAGTTTGGATACAAAGAAGACTATGACCGTGCTGCCAGAAAAGTTATCATGGATGTACGTAATTTGAGATTTGGAAGAGTTACCTTTGATGTTCCTGGGGAATTCTATGAAGAATAGTTATACTATTAAGGAAGTCAAAGATCTTTTAGATCATACCGCTGATGACGAATTGATTTCTGAGCTTATGACAGATTCCAGATCTGGAGTTCAAAAGTTATTAGAAAAATATAATCGTCGTCAAGAAAAACAACGTGAATTGTTAGTTAAATTTCATAAGAAAGAAACTTTGGAAATACCATTTTGGAATCAAGAAAAAATGGTTGCTGGTGTCGATGAAGTTGGACGTGGACCACTTGCTGGTCCAGTCGTAACAGCCGCAGTTATTTTGCCTAGTGACAATACTCTCTATGAGGTTGACGATTCAAAGAAATTAAGTGCCAAAAAACGATCGGAATTGTATATTCAAATTTGCAATCAGGCCATTGATATCAGTGTGGCTGTCGGATCACCAGAATTGATTGATAAAGAAAATATTTATCATGCAACAGAACTTACAATGGCTGATTCTATAAATAATTTGTATGCTAAACCCGATCAGATATTGGTTGATGCAATGACTATACCAGTGGATATTCCACAAATTAAATTGATCAAGGGTGATGCCAAATCAATTACGATTGGCGCCGCCAGTATAGTAGCTAAGGTTGCTCGAGATAGATTGATGTCAGTATATGATCGAATGTATCCTGAATTTGGCTTTTTGAGAAATGATGGGTATGGTACCAGAGAACATTTGGACGCCTTAGCCAAATATGGCAAGACCAATATCCATCGTGAAAGTTTTTCACCTGTAAAGAATATTTCGAAATTATATTAAACACCACTTGCGTAATTTATTATGAAAGTGGTGTTTTTATATGGAAAAATTAAACGAATTTTTAGTACAGTGTCGAATGACAAGAATGGTTTCAAATCAAATGCTTTTGAAAATAATAAGTATATTTATTGATAATCCAAATTTCGAAATGGATTCTTTAAAGATGCTCAAATTAAAACTTGGTCCAGAGAAATATAACGAGTTTCTTCTATTATTAAGGCGACCGGTAAAAAAAGATATTCAAGTGATAAATTATTTAGAAGATTCGTATCCAAATCAGTTGAGGGAAATTTATAATCCACCGGCAATGATGTTTTACAAAGGAAATAAAAATTTGCTTTTAGACAATTGTTTAGCTATTGTTGGAGCAAGACAAGCAACCGAATATAGCTATCGTTGCATTAGCGGACTTGTTCCAAAAGTGATTGACCGCTATACTGTTGTAAGCGGTCTAGCTCAAGGAGTAGACGCTTGGTCTCATCAAGTGACTCTAAATAATTACGGTAAAACTATTGCTGTGATTGGTAGTTCTCTTGATAAATATTATCCAAAACAGAACAGACAATTACAGGATGATATCGCTACTCATGGATTGTTACTTAGTGAATATCCACCAGGAAGCGAAATCAATCGTTGGCATTTTCCCCAGCGTAATCGTATAATCGCTGGTCTGAGCCAAAAAGTTGTCGTTACGGAAGCAAAAATTAGGAGTGGCGCATTGATCACTGCTGAATTAGCACTTGATTCAAATCGGGAGGTTATTTCAATACCTGGACCGATTGATTCAAGCTTATCAGCAGGTTGCAATAAGTTGATCCAACAAGGGGCAACACCACTGATAAATTTTAATGATATTTAGCAAACGCTTTCGCATTTTTGAAAATATATGTATTATTTTATTGACAAAACAAAAATTGATATTTAATATAAGTTCAGTTTTTAATCGAGTTACGAAAGGAGCACGGTTACGTGCCATCATCAAAAAATCTGGTGATTGTAGAGTCACCATCTAAAGCCAAAACCATTGAAAAGTATTTAGGTAGAAATTACCATGTTGTTGCCAGTTTGGGACATGTTAGAGATTTACCAAAGAGTCAAATGGGTGTCGATATTGAACATGATTACGAACCAAAATACATTTCTATTCGTGGTAAAGGTCCCGTAATAAAGGATTTAAAAAAAGAAGCAAAGAAAGCTAAAAGAGTTTATCTCGCAGCCGATCCGGATCGTGAAGGAGAAGCCATTGCATGGCATGTTTCTCATTTATTAGGTCTAGACGTCGATGGAAAAAACCGTGTCGTCTTTAATGAAATTACTAAAGATACCGTTAAACAAGCATTTAAATCACCTCGTAGCATTGACATGAATTTAGTAGATGCTCAACAAGCACGTAGAATTCTTGATAGATTAGTTGGATATTCAATTTCACCTATTTTATGGGCTAAAGTTAAAAAGGGATTGAGTGCTGGTCGTGTTCAATCAATTGCTCTTAAATTAGTAATTGAACGTGAAAATGAAATTAAAAAGTTTGTTCCAGAAGAATACTGGACGATCGAATCGATTTTTAAGCATAAGAAAGACAAATTTAGTGCTAACTTCTATGGTGTAAATCATAAAAAAGTTGATTTGAAAAACAATGAAAAAGTGCAAGAGATTCTTGGACAAATCGATAAGAAATCCGATTTTGATGTCGAAAAAGTAACCAAGAAAGAACGTAAGAGATTTCCTGCAGCACCATTTACAACTAGTTCACTTCAACAAGAAGCTAACCGTAAGTTGAACTTTAAAACTAGAAAAACAATGATGATTGCACAACAACTATATGAAGGAATCAATCTTGGTAGAAAAGAAGGTACCGTAGGTTTAATTACTTATATGCGTACTGATTCCAAGCGTATTTCCAAAGTTGCTCAAGCAGAAGCATCAAAATTTATTCATGAAGAATATGGTGAACCATTTGCAGCTGTTAAGATGCGTAATGATAAAAACCAAGAAGGTGCTCAAGACGCCCATGAGGCTATTCGCCCTTCTTCAGTTTTCCGTACTCCAAAATCAATGAAAGAATTATTGACACGTGATCAATATCGTCTTTATGAATTGATCTGGTCGAGATTTACAGCAAGTCAAATGACACCTGCTGTTTTCGATACTATGGCCGTTGATATCAGTCAAAACAATGTCAACTTTAGAGCTAACGGTTCAAAGATGAAGTTTGAAGGTTATCGCAAGGTTTACCAAAGCACTTCTGAGTCAGGTAAAAAAGATAATATTCTGCCTGATTTAAATGAAGGTGACAAGGTACAACTTCAGTCAAATGACCCTGCACAACATTTTACTCAACCACCTGCTAGATTTTCTGAAGCTTCACTAGTTAAAGCACTGGAAGAAAATGGTGTTGGACGTCCTTCAACTTATGCACCAACTATTGATACTATTCAAAGAAGATACTATGTAAAGCTGAACGGTAAAAGTTTTGAACCCACTGAGTTGGGTGAAATCGTTGATAATCTGATCCAGGATTATTTCCCTGATATCGTTAATGTTGATTTTACTGCGAACCTAGAAGATGAACTTGATCATATTGAAGAGGGTAAAGAGGATTGGGTCAAAGTAGTTGATAGATACTACAAACCATTCGAAAAAGAACTTGAATCCGCCGAAGATAAAATTGAAAAAGTTCAAATCAAAGATGAGCCTGCAGGTATCGATTGTGATATCTGTGGCGCCCCAATGGTTATCAAATTGGGTCGTTATGGTAAATTCTATGCTTGTTCAAGATTCCCTGATTGCCGTAACACCAAGCCAATTGTTAAAGAAATTGGTGTAACTTGTCCTAAGTGTAAAAAGGGCCAAGTTATTGAACGTAAATCCAAGAAGAACCGTATTTTCTACGGCTGTTCAAGATATCCAGATTGTGACTTTGTAACTTGGGACAAACCAATTGGTAGAAATTGCCCAAAAGATCAACATTATTTGGTTGAGAAAAAGGTCAAGGGTGGCCGTCAGGTTATTTGTCCAAATGGAGATTACGAAGAGGCAATTCAGAAATAATGATCGAACAAGATTTCGTCGACAAATTTGTCGAATATTTAGTTATTAATCGCCACTATTCAGACGATACGAAGAAGTCTTATTTGGAAGACATTCATAATTTTGTTGAAGCTTTAGATAATAGTGGTGGTTTCAAGGGTTTTACAGTCGTAAATCAAATAGATGTTGAAACCTATTTGACTTTTATGGACGAAAAAAATTACTCTGATGGAACTATTTCAAGACGAATTTCAACGCTCCGTTCTTTTTACAATTTTTTAGTTCGAAATGGTTTTGTTACCAAAAATCCGTTTGAACTGGTGCAATTACGTAGAAAGGGTCGTCGATTACCTAGGTTCTTCTATGAAAAAGAAATGGAAACTTTATTTGAAGCTGTAAAAGGCGATGATTTACTATCTGAACGTAATTCCGCATTATTGGAACTTCTGTATGCAACTGGTATGCGTGTTAGCGAGTGTGCTAATTTGACGCTTGAACAACTAGATTTTACAAATGGAATCGTATTGATTCATGGTAAAGGTGATAAGGATCGTTATGTTCCATTTGGCGAGTATGCTCAAGAGGCATTAAATAAGTATATCAGTGGCGCTAGAACCAAAATAATGAGAAAATATGGTCAGGAACATGATTTTGTTTTTATTAATAATCGAGGTAAGCAAATTACCAGCCGAGGAATTGAATATATTCTTGATCAAGTGATAAAAAAGACTAGTTTGACAGCAGATATTCATCCCCATATGATCAGGCATACTTTTGCGACACATATGTTGGACAACGGAGCTGATTTAAGAACTGTTCAGGAAATGCTAGGGCATTCCAGTTTATCAACTACTCAAATTTATACTCATGTAACTATGGAACATTTGCAAAAAGATTATAAAAAATATTTTCCGAGATAGAGAGGGTTTATTTTTATGACAACAATCGTAGCTGTAAAGCACAATGGAAAGACTGCCATCGCTGGTGACGGACAAGTTACTTTAAGTGAAAAATTCATTATGAAGGGATCTGCCCACAAAGTTAGAAGAATCTTTGATGATCAAGTTATCATTGGATTCGCCGGTGGTGTTGCAGATGCATTTACCTTACAAGATTGGTTTGAAAAGAAATTAAAAGCTTATTCAGGTAATTTAAAGAGAGCAGCCGTTGAGTTAGCTCAAGATTGGCGTAAGGATCCACAATTGCAAAAACTAGAAGCAATGTTGATTGCTTTGGATAAAAATGACTTACTGTTGATTTCAGGTAGTGGAGAAGTTATTGAACCTGATGAAGATGTAATTGCAATCGGTTCGGGTGGTAATTTTGCCCAAGCTGCCGCTATTGCAATGTGCAGACATGCTGAGGATATGTCTGCTGAAGATATTGCCCGTGAAGGAATTCAAATTGCTTCAGGTATCGATATTTTCACTAACAACAATATTATTTCTGATAAATTTTAGAGGAGATTTTAATCAATGGAAAATTTAACTCCAAAGCAAATTGTTGAAAAATTGGACAAATATATCATCGGACAAGATGATGCTAAGAAGTCTGTGGCTATTGCACTTTACAACCGTTATCGTCGTATGCAAGTCCCAGACAAGATGCAACAAGAGATCACACCAAAGAATTTACTTATGATCGGACCTACAGGTGTTGGTAAAACTGAAATTGCTAGACGTTTAGCTAAAGTTGTTAAGGCACCTTTTGTTAAAGTTGAAGCAACCAAGTTTACTGAAGTAGGTTACGTAGGTAGAGATGTAGAATCAATGGTTCGTGATTTGATGGATGTTGCTGTAACAATGGAAGAAAATGAAAAGTATGAAGAAATTCGTCCAGAAGTAAGACGTAAAGTTGATAAGAAACTTGTTAAATTACTTGTGCCTGGTGTCAAGAAGGAACAAAAACAAGAAAATGGTATGAATGACTTCATGTCAATGCTTTCAAATATGAGTCAAGCAAGCAATCTTGGCGATATGCTAAATAATAACAATAATGATACTGATGAAGATCCCGATGAAAACCGTGATGTTACTGATGATGTACGTGATAAACGTTTATCGATCAAAGAGCAATTGGACAAAGGGCTTCTAGAAGATCATGAAGTTACTATCACTGTTCAAGAATCACGTAAAGTTGGTCCAATGAATGATCAAATGGCCAATATGGGTGTTGATATGAGTGGCATGATGGATCAACTAATGCCAAAGAAAATGATTTCTAGAACACTTCCAGTTAAAGAAGCACGTGAAGTTTTGATTCAAGAAGAATCCGCTAAACGTGTAGATCATGATGAAATTTATCAAGGTGCGATCGACAGAACTCAAAACAACGGAATTATTTTCATTGATGAGTTTGATAAGATCACTGCCGGAGATAAAAGAAATTCTGGTGAAGTTTCTCGTGAGGGTGTTCAAAGGGATATTTTACCTATTGTTGAAGGTTCACAAGTTAATACAAAATATGGTGCTGTCCGCACTGATCACATTTTGTTTATTGCTTCAGGTGCTTTCGCTGATAGTAAGCCAAGCGATTTGATTGCTGAATTGCAAGGTCGTTTTCCAATTCGAGTTGAGTTGCAAGACTTGACTGAAGATGATTTCATCCAAATTTTGACTAAGCCTGACAATGCCCTTACTAAGCAATATGTTGCATTAACAAAAGCTGATGGGATCAATTTGGTATTTACTAAAGAATCAATTGAAGAAATAGCCAAGGTTGCATTTGATTTGAATAATACAAATCAAAATATCGGTGCCAGAAGACTTTCAACAGTTCTTGAAAAAATTCTTGCTGAAATTCTTTATGAAGGTCCAGATATGCAAATGGGCGATATCACAATCACTCGTGAATATGTTAAGGAACAAGTCGGTAAGATTGTTTCTGATAAAGATCTTTCACGTTATATCCTTTAGAGGTGTAAACCATGGAAATATACAGTATTAAAAATGATTATTTGACTGTACAAGTTAAATCAGTAGGCGCAGAAATTATTAGTGTTAAAGATAACGCCGATAATGAGTTTATTTGGCAAGCCGACCCCGAGATCTGGAATCGACGCGCTCCTGTTTTATTTCCAATCGTGGGCCGTTTAAAAGGAGATCATTATTATTACAATGATCACGAATATGAAATGTCACAACATGGGTTTGCAAGGGATGAAGAATTTTCGTTAGCCTCGCAGACTGATGCTAAACTAGTGTTTAGTTTAGTAGATAGTGATAGGACTTTAAGAGTCTATCCATTCCATTTCAAGCTACAAATTGTTTACCAATTGGTCAAAGATACTTTGCAGATCAGTTATTTGGTTGATAATACTGATGCTGAAAATGATATGTATTTTGCTATTGGTGCGCATCCTGGATTTTCAGTTCCTTTTGAAAAAGGTCTGGAATACGAGGATTTTGGGATCAAGGTCGAACCAAAGCAAACCAGATCACGTATTTCGTTAAAAGACAGCAATATCGACCTTAGTCACGAAGAAAAAGTTGAAGATCAAGACTTTACCTTGAATCATGACAAGTTTGCTGACGATGCAATTATTTACCGATTGAATGATCCAGCTGTTATTACCATTGAGAGTGCCAAGACAGATAGAAGTTTGACTTTGGATACCGGAAATGCCAAGTTTGTTGGAATTTGGTCACAGTATCCGGAGACTGGTAATTTTGTATGTATTGAACCTTGGTGGGGTATTGCTGACAAAGTAGATACCGATAACAAGTTTGAAAGTAAATATGGTATTAATCTGCTTGAACCTAAACAACAGTTTGATGCGTATTATAGTATTTCATTTAAATAGACAAATAAAAAAGCAATCAACTTAATGATTGCTTTTTTGTTGCTCTTCTTCTTTACGTTTCTGTTGACGTTTGTACGCCAGTCCGATAGGGACTAAATTCTCTTTACCTTTTAATAATCGTTTGATATTAGGGATGTGACGCACATAGATTATGATTAAAATTACAAACGCAATTGCTGTCAAAATCCAGTCATGCATGAATAAAGTTGAAATTGCGAAAACTAAAATAGTGACTAAGCTTCCGACACTGACCATACTAGTAACGTAGACAATGATTGCTAAGCATGCAAAGCAGATTGCGAATAATGAAGGACTATATGCTAGTAATATTCCCGCGCTTGTTGCGACGGCTTTACCACCACGGAATTTTAAGAAAATCGAGAAAACATGTCCTAATACTGCAAAGACACCGACAAACAGCATCCAGCGGTGGTCGAGTCCAAAGAAGACCGGCATTAGTGCACCCAAAGTCCCTTTCAAGATATCAACAACAAGTACTACAGTACCTGCTACTGGACCAAAGACCCGATAAGCGTTGGTTGTACCAACATTTCCACTACCATAATCGAAAATGTTTTTGTGGAAGAATACCTTCCCAACAATATATGCTGTTGGGAACGATCCAATCAGGTATGCTAAAATTACACAATAAAAGAGTTTCATAAAATCACGCTCTCAAAATTTATTTTGACTAAATTGTATCTCAAGTACAGTAATTTAACCATTACTTCACCATATTACCTTAATTTTTAGGTACAATTAGTGTTATCGGTCAATATTAATAAATTCTCATAAAACATATGTTTGCTTTTTTTTTGAATTTAAATGCTATAATAAGTCATTGTTGTACTAAAGCTAATTTATAAAGGAATGATTTAAATGCCTAAATCATCTTATGATGATTCATCAATTCAAATCCTAGAAGGTTTGGAAGCCGTTCGTAAACGTCCAGGTATGTACATTGGATCCACAGATACTCGTGGTCTACATCATCTAGTTTACGAAATCGTCGACAATGCTGTCGATGAAGCGTTATCTGGATTTGGTAAAGAAATCAATGTATCAATTAATCACGATGGCAGTATTACTGTTGTCGATCATGGTAGGGGTATGCCAACAGGTATGCACTCTTCCGGTAAACCAACTATCGAAGTTATCTTAACTGTATTACATGCTGGTGGTAAATTCTCAGAGAATAGTTATAAGACATCTGGTGGACTCCATGGTGTTGGTTCCTCTGTAGTTAATGCACTTTCGGAATGGATGACAGTTAGAGTAGTTCGTGAACACAAGGTTTATGAAGAACGATTCGAAAATGGTGGACATCCAGTTGGTACCCTCAAAATGACTGGTAAAACACGTGAGGATAATGGAACGACTATCAGTTTCAAACCTGATGCATCTATTTTCCAAACAACTAAATTCAACTTTGAAACGTTATCAGAGCGTTTGCGTGAGTCAGCATTCCTGTTGAAGGGTGTTAAATTCACTATTACAGATAAACGTGGCGATGAAGACAAGGAAGAAGTTTTCCATTTTGAAGACGGTATTCAATCTTTTGTTAAGTATTTGAACGAAGACAAAGATACATTAGGTGGAATCTTCTATGTTGAAGGTACTAATTCGGGTATGGAGATCGAATTCTCTGGTCAATATAATGATGGATACTCTGAAAATATTATTTCCTTCGTAAATAACGTCAGAACCGCTGATGGTGGGACTCACGAGTCTGGAATGAAATCTGGATTGACCAAAGCTTTTAACGATTATGCTAGAAAAGTTGGCCTTTTGAAGGAAAATAGTAAGAATCTTGAGGGTAGTGATGTCCGAGAGGGGCTCTCAGCGATCATTTCAGTCCGTATACCTGAAGAGATACTTCAATTCGAAGGTCAGACTAAGGGCAAGCTAGGAACACCTCAAGCTCGTTCTGCGGTTGATCAATTGATTTATGAACAAATGAGTTTCTACTTGATGGAAAATGGTGAACAAGCCCAGACTCTTGTTAAAAAGGCACTTAAAGCTCGTGAAGCAAGAAATGCTGCTAGAAAAGCTCGTGAATCAACCAGAAATGGTAAAAAGAACAAAAAGACTGATGGATTACTATCAGGAAAATTAACTCCAGCTCAATCTAAAGATTCATCTAAGAATGAATTATTCCTCGTCGAGGGTGATTCTGCCGGTGGTTCAGCTAAACAAGGTCGAGATCGTAAATTCCAAGCAATTTTACCTTTACGTGGTAAAGTTTTGAATACACAAAAAGCAAAACTTGAAGATATCTTCAAAAATGAAGAGATCAATACCATGATTTATACCATTGGTGCCGGTGTTGGTGCTGACTTTAAATTAGAAGACAGAAATTACGATAAAGTAATTATTATGACCGATGCTGATGATGATGGTTCTCATATTCAGATTCTATTATTGACATTTTTCTATCGTTACATGCGTCCGTTGGTTGAATCTGGTCATGTGTATATTGCATTACCACCACTCTATAAGTTACAAAAAGGTAAAGGTGCCAAAACAAAGATGAAATATTGTTGGACACCTGACGAGTTAGCTTCATCCATTAAGGAAATGGGTAAAGGTTATGACTTACAAAGATTTAAAGGTTTGGGAGAAATGAATGCCGATCAATTGTGGCAAACTACTATGGATCCTGAAAGTCGAATCTTGATCAGAGTAAATATCGATGATACTGCTTTGGCAGAACGTCGAGTTACAACTTTGATGGGTGACAAGGTAAAACCTCGTCGTGATTGGATCGAAAAAAACGTTCGTTTCAACGGTACTGAAGAAGGGGACAATATCCTCGAAAAAGTTGACGATACTGATCATATTGATAGTAAAGTCGTTGATGATTTATTGAATAAGGAATAGGTGATTTATTTTGGCTAACAATTCTCCTAAAATTCAAGATATCCCATTAGAAAAAATCATGGGAGATCGTTTTGAGAGATATTCTAAATCTATTATTCAGGAAAGAGCCTTGCCAGATATTAGGGATGGTTTAAAACCTGTACAGAGAAGAATTTTATACTCAATGTTTTTAGACGGAAACACCTATGATAAAGGTTTTAGAAAATCTGCCAAAGGTGTTGGTAACGTCATGGGTAATTTTCATCCCCATGGTGATTCATCGATTTACGAAGCTATGGTCCGTTTATCACAAGACTGGAAGTTACGTGCACCGTTGATAGAAATGCACGGTAATAATGGTTCAATGGACGGTGATCCACCTGCTGCCATGCGTTATACCGAAGCAAGATTGAGTAAAATTTCAACAGAAATGCTGCGTGACATCAATAAAGACACAGTTGATGAAGAATGGAATTTTGATGATACAGAAAAGGAACCAAAAGTTCTTCCTGCTAGGTTTCCTAATCTTTTAGTCAATGGTGCCACCGGAATTTCAGCTGGTTATGCTACGGAAATTCCACCACATAATTTGGCTGAGGTCATTGAGGCTACGATCAAACTCATTGATGATCCTGATGCAACATTGGATGATCTAATGAAAATAGTTAAGGGTCCTGATTTCCCAACCGGAGGAATTTTGCAAGGAGCAAGTGGTATACGTGAAGCTTATGAAACTGGTCGTGGAAAAGTATTTTTGAGATCCAAGACTTCTATTGAGAATTTACGTGGTCACAAATCTCAAATTATTATTACTGAAATTCCATATGAAGTTAATAAGGCTGTTCTGGTCAAGAAGATGGATGAAGTTCGTGTCCTTAAAAAAGTTGAAGGTATTGCGGAAGTCCGTGATGAAAGTGATCGACAAGGACTTTCAATCGTTGTTGAACTAAAGCGTGACGTTGATGCACAAGGAATTCTTAATTACTTATTGAAGAATACTGATCTTCAAATTTCGTATAACTTTAACATGGTTGCAATTGCTGATATGAGACCACAACAAGTTGGTCTTGTACAAATGTTAACTGAATACGTTCATCATCAAGAAGAAGTCGTATTGCGTCGTTCGAAGTTCGACTTGGACAAAGCAAAGAAACGTCTTCATATTGTTGAAGGTTTGATCAAAGCTCTTTCGATATTGGACAAAGTTATTAAGACAATTCGTGCAAGTAAAAATAAATCCGATGCTAAGAATAATTTAGTTAAAGAATATAAATTTACAGAACCACAAGCAGAAGCTATCGTTTCTTTACAACTTTATCGTTTGACTAATACCGACGTTACTGAGTTGGAAAAAGAAGATAAAGAACTCAAAGACCAAATCGAAAAATTGAACAAAATTATCAATAACCACGATACATTAATGAATGTTATCAAAACGGAATTACAAGAAGTTCACGATACATATGGTGATAAGAGACGTACCAAGATCGAAGCAAAAGTTGCTGAAATCGAAGTTGACACTCGTGTCATGGTTGCTAGTGAAGATGTTCGAGTATTAGTCAGTCATGATGGCTATGTAAAACGTTCAAGTTTAAGATCTTATCAAGCCTCAGATCCAAGTGATAATGGACTTAAGGATGAAGATTATCCAATCTTAGATGTGGAAGCTAATACTTTGAATCATATCTTTATTTTTACCGATAAAGGTAACCTGATCTATCGTCAAATTTTTGAATTAGATGATAATCGATGGAAAGATACAGGCTCGCATTTGTCGCAAGATATTGGTTTAGCTAATGACGAATCTATTTTGAAAGCGTTCGTCTTTGAAAGTTTGAAGAATGACGGAACTTTCGTTATGGGTACAGACGATAATTATGTTAAACAAGTATCATTTGAAGACCTATTGCCTGGTCGAACATATAAATCTAGAGCCAGTCGATATATTAAATTGAAGGCGTCAACTGATAACGTTATTAATATCGAGTACTTCCCAACTAGTGTTGCAGAGAACAAATTGATGTATGTCTTTACGACTCATTCATATGCGTCTGCGTTCCCACTTTCAGAAATCCCAATTGTTGGAAGTAAAGCTGTCGGAGTTAAATTTGTCAGTTTGAAATCTGATGATGAAATCGCAGGCTACTTTATTGAAGACAAGAACAATACTGATGATCGAATTGCTTTATTGACCCAACGTGGTTCATACAAGCAAATGAAATTATCAGAGATTCCGATTACAAGTCGTGCTAGACGTGGTGTATTGACATTGCGTGAACTCAAGACTTCGCCACATCGTATTAAATTAGTAACTGATATTACCGGTAAAGAACAACTTGTTGTTGTTACGGATACCAATAATGAATTGATTATTGATCAAAAAGGTCACCAAGACGCTGACAGGTATTCAAATGGATCATTTATTTTAGACCCTGAAACTGACGGTATACCAGTACGGTTTGAGAAAAAAGATATAACAAATCCGGAATCATAATGATATTGGGGTAATTTTTATAGTATGATTACTTATAGAAATGATAATATCTTTTTGTAACTGGAAGGAGTGATTTTTTTGTTGGATGAAAAGGCAAGACGTGTATTTAGTTCAAAGGCTTTGAATTACTTTGATGAGCTTTCAAAGAACATGAGTTATACAAAAACGGCTCAGTCATTAGGTATTACGCAACCAGCTCTGACGCAACAAATCAAAAAAATTGAGAAGGTCGTTGGTGCACCATTATTTTATAGTGTCGGTAAAAAGATCTATTTGACCGATGCAGGTACTTCTTTGTTAAGTGCAACACATGAAATATTTAATGTCATCAATACAGTGACCGATCAAATTCAACAAAATTCCTCTGACAGTTCCGGAACCATTAGTATTGGAATACTTGCAACTGTGGAATCCAAAGTAATTGAGGATTTTATTGTTGAGTTCAATCGCATCAATCCAAATATTGAAATTGATTTGATTCTCCTGAATAGACGTGAGATTTGGGATGAAATTGAAAATAACAAGATTGATTTGGCTATTATGTATTTACCAGATAATATTATTAAAAACTGGAAATCGTATAAGTCAAAGAAGATCATTAATGATAACATTATGTTGATACATAATAATGAAAAGATATTCAAGAAGGGTAAAGCAACTTACAAAGAAGCTATTTCCAATCCTTGGGTAGCATATCTAAGAGGTTATTACTTTACTGACTTGATGATAGAGAAGTTCAAGAACTCACTTGTAGATCCACCAAAAGTGGTTGCAAGATTCTCATCACCATATCAGTTACTAAAATTTGTTCAAGATTCAGATGGTATATTTACCGGATTACCACTAAGTTTTTGTTTAGCTCATGAATCTATGATCAAATATCACCAAACACCTCTAGAACCAGCTATTTCTAGTGAATTGACTTTTGTCTTCAGAGAAGATAAAGATAAAATTCCACGTATCAAGGAATTCTTCGCAGAATGGGATAGTTTCTTGAGTAAGACAAGCTATATCGATAGATTGAAATCTTAGTGATAAAGAGAGGGAGACTTTTAACATGGCAAAAGAAAAAGAATTAGTTTTTGGTCACAAAAATCCAGATACAGATGCTGTCGTTGCAGCAATTTCATACTCACATTATCAAAATGAATTAGGTTTTAATACTGAAGCTGTTGCTTTAGGCGAACCTAATGAAGAAACAAAATTTGTTTTTGATAAATTTGATTACAAATATCCACGAGTAATTAGTGCTGCAAATGGTGAAGTCAAAAAAGTTATGTTAGTTGACCATAACGAAAGTCAACAAAGTCTTGATGACATTGCTGATTTGGAAGTTACTCATGTTGTTGATCATCATAGAATTGCTAACTTCACTACTGATTTACCACTATATTACCGTGCTGAACCACTTGGTTGTACAAGTACAATTTTGTGGAAGATGTACAATGAACAAAAACTTGAAATTCCTGGAAATCTTGCTGGTTTAATGGCATCTGCAATTATTTCAGATACTCTCTTATTAAAATCACCAACTACAACTGACCAAGATAAAGCAGCATTGAAGAGTCTTGCTGAAACTGCTGGAATTGATTACGAATCATATGGTTTGGACATGCTAAAAGCTGGAACAAACTTAGATAGTAAATCAACTAAAGAATTGATTGATATGGATGCCAAGAGTTTTGAAATGAATGGCAAGAATGTTCGTATTGCTCAAGTAAATACTGTTGATGTCGACGATACTTTGAAACGTGAATCTGAATTTGTTAAAGAAATTACTTCTGAAAACAAAGATAACAATTACAGCTTATTTGTATTATTGATTACAAATATCCTTACAAGTGATACAACTGGTTTGATTATTGGTGAAGATGATGCTGTTGCCAAGTTTGAAAAAGCATTAGATACAAAAGTTTCAGATAATAAGGCTGCATTACCTGGCGTTGTTTCACGTAAGAAGCAAGTTGTACCACCATTGAACGAAGCTTTTTAGTAAAAATTTAGTTTAACATTAGTAAATTTATTTTATAAAGTTAACCGTTTACATTGAAAACGCTAACTTGCTCTTGTATAATATCTTTATCATCAAAACTGCTGGGTGTTTTGACCCAGCAGTTTTTATGTTGTTATTCTTGTTAAATATAAAAGGGGTTATACAATGAGTGCTATAAATATTTTGATCGGCTTAATGCCGATGATAGGTTGGGGTGTCTTCCCCGTCCTAACTGGTTATTTTGGTGGAAAGCCAGTTAACCAAATTATTGGTGCCACATATGGTACCTTGATAGCTGCTATTCTTGTGGCATTATTCCGTCAAACACCAATGTTAGGTGGAAAGGCCTTTCTTTACACATTCTTATCCGGTGCCTGTTGGTCTATTGGGCAAATTCTTGTTTTCTATGCGTTTACTGAAATGGGAGTTTCTCGTACGATGCCTATATCAACTGGATTCCAGTTGATTGGTGCATCTTTATGGGGTGTCTTTGTTCTTGGAGAATGGTCATCAGCTACTGCTAAGATGTTAGGCTTCTTCGCAATCTTACTTATTATTGTTGGTGTTTACTTTACGACTTATACAGAAAATAAGTCACAAAATAAGGGTGGATCAAACGCCTTAAAAGGAGTTCTTCTTGTACTTTGTGCTGAAGCTGGTTATTTAGGATATTCAGCTTTTCCGCAAATTAAAAGTATCAAGATTGATGGATTCCAAGCCTTCTTGCCACAAGCTTTAGGTATGGCAGTTGTCGCTACTATCTTTGCTATTGCTACTAAAGGTAATCGCCAATCTAAACCATTTAGAACTAAGAGTTCATATACAAACATCATCAGTGGTTTCTTCTTCGCTTTTGCTGCTTTGACATACTTGATCTCAGCTCGTCCAGAAGTTAACGGACTAGCAACTGGTTTTACACTTTCACAAATGAACGTTATTCTAGCAACACTTGGTGGAATTTACGTACTACATGAAAGCAAAACTAGAAAAGAAATGGTTGCCGTATTATCTGGACTTGCCTTAGTTGTTGTCGCAGGTGTAATTACAGCATTCTTATAAAATAAAAATAGAATATAACATTAAAAAAGGCCGGCAGATAAAATCTGTCAGCCTTTTTACTTCTATCCAATAATGTGGGGGATTTCATCTTCGACATGTTAGTGATGAGTCTAACAATTGAATGAAGAAGAAATCTAAGGAGTGTCAAATAGGGAAATCACCAATACCTATCTGACACCATAATAATAATTCCATTGTAGATTGGTGTAAATTTTTTTGCATATTTATTTATTTGTATATTCACGTCGCTCAGGAACAACATAAGATTCGATGAAATGTCCAATTTCAGCCAGAGAATCTGAAAATAGTAATGTGTCCTTTGCACTTTGATCCATAAAACCTTCAGTTATCATTTGGTTGTACATCGCTTCTAGCGAATCATAATAATGGTTAACATTAAAGTATGCACATGCATTATCATTTTCACCGATACGAGTCCATGAGAAGGCATCTGACATTTCCTCAAGAGTTCCTGGTCCACCAGGAAGGGCGATACTTGCAAACGAATCCGCCAGCATTTCTTCTTTTCTAATATCTATATTATCAACGATATCGATTTTTGAAATTCGTTCATGTGTTAATTCTCGATCCGCCAAATCTTTGGTGATAATCCCATGAACATACCCACCATCATCGATGACCGTATCTGCAATTACTCCCATGAGTCCATATTTTCCACCACCATAAGTTAGTCCATATCCATTCTTAACTATCCAGTGACCTAGATCTTCAGCTGACTTTTGGTAAATATCTTTATTTCCAGTGGATGCTCCACAATAAACTGCAATATTTTTCATTCGTTTGAATCCAACTTTCGTGGTTAATACTTACTATTTTAATACAAAATAATATATATGGAGCAACAAAAAAAGCATATCTGAAATATGCTTTTGATGAGATAAATTATTTAACATTGATGGTTCTAGTTAGGATCAATCGTCCGCCAGAGTATCTAATATTGGCATCACCATTGTTCCCAACGATTTTCTTATTGTTGGCAAAGTCACCAAGTTGAGCTTGGCTCATACCAGCAACTTTGAAGTAAATACTTTGTGTGTATGTACCAGCAGCTAGTTGTCCTCTAAGTGAACTAATTTCAGTTTTCTTACCGTCTAAGTAAACACTACTTACAGGATCCAAATCTGTTGCTTGATAAGTTGCACCTGTAGTTTCGTCTTTGATTGAGATACTAGGAAGTAGGTAAGAGTTAGTGAATGCATTTGAGGTAACAGGTGTGCTGTAATTTGTTGTAGCATTATAGTTTACGCTTAATTGTTCTGAAGGAGCTGGGACGTGAATAGTGATAGGTTGTTCTCTAAGGACTTGTCCACTGTTAAATACATTCAATACTTGAAGTTTAAGATTGGCTGTACCACCATTTTTCTTCAAATCAGGAATTACTGTATATTGAAGATTACCAAAATCATCATCGGCAGGGCTCAATCTGTATAGAAAGTATCCTGTTAGCCATGAATTTCTGGCACTTTTGGCATATGCAACGTTTGCTGCACCAAGCCATGTTGTCATATCACGAGACATGAATTGGTCATATGTACGATAGTATCCATCTGTTTCAGCAGGTAGGTCATAATTTGGAATAGTGATATCTGATTTCAGTCCAGCCAAATATTGGTCTGCGTAGTCTACTGGGAACATTTGATTGGTTGAGTCGCCATTGTTATTCGAAGTTGTAGCAGCATTGGCACTATTGAAAGGAATAGCACTTATGGCAACTAATGATATACCTAATAAAACAGTAATTTTTTTAATGATATTTTTCTTAAACATCGTAATATAACCCCTCTATGATTATTAATAGTAATATTATAATTCAAATTCAATAATATTTCTTTGTAGATAACATAATAACATATTACATTTTGAAGTCAGACTCTCTTAAAACTCGTCGGTAGTAAAGTAGTGAAGATGTACTCATGTTATTAATAAATTTTAATTGAAAGTCAGATGGTTCCTGCGCACTTAAAGTAATTAATACAAATGTTGTATAAAGTTTTTTCGGTGTCAGATCTAACTTCAATATTTCACTATCATTTTTAAGATTTCGATGGAGTGCAGAAACACTCAAAAGTGGAGATTTAGCACCTTTGTTTCGACTTAAAAACAAATTTCCATTATTCCAAAAATCCGCGTATGGTTTGATAAAAGTGTGATAGATTGAAATGAACTTTCGCTCATCAGTTGAGAAGGATAGGTTTTGAAATTCTGAATAAAAGCCTTCTGATAATGCCTCTTGATAAGTGTATCCCTTTGATATGATCAATATCAGTAGTAGTGTATAAACGTTCAAATCTTCATCGGATAAATATTTCGGAAGATTTTCAAATACTTCTGTTGGAAAATTTTCCTGAGCCTTGACCGTTAAACTATTGACGTTCATTGTAGGAATTTCCAGATTCTTTTTGACTGAGAAGAGATATTTAAAATATACGTTCAAATTACTCAAAACTTTGTTGATGGTACTAGGACTAAGCTGAAGGTTACTATCGAGAAAATTCTTAAATGATCGGATATCTTCTTCATGGATTTCTTTCACATCTTCAGAAACCTTAAAATCAGCATTATGTTCGATCATATAATCGAAAAAGTCATGCAGTGAATTTAAGTATTCAGTATGAGCTCGGTCGGAAATTTTTCTAGTTTTTAAATAGGCATTAAAACCTGTAATATAAGGTATTTTTGTCATATTTTCCTCACTTTGTAACATTTACAGTATACAGTATGTCAAAGTTATCTAATCACTAGTCGTATAAGTTTATAAATATTGTAAACATTAAAAAGCACACTTCTGCTAAAGAAGTGTGCTTCTCTTTATAGAATTGCTGTTTGAACTGTATCACCTGAATTGACCGTCTTGGTATCTACTGGTGACATCTTTGAAACAGAATCCATATTAGAAACAATCGTGATTACTGTGGTCTTTTTACCACTATTGACGATTTCGTCTAGATCCATGTTTCCTAAGCTTTGTCCGGATTCGATTGAGTCTCCTTCATTTACCGTGATCTCAAATGGTTTGCCATTTAATTCAACTGTATCTAAACCTAGATGCAGCATGATTTCAAGTCCATTCTTTGTTGAAATCATCAGGGCGTGTTTAGTTGGAAAAACTGATTCGACTTTTCCGGATACAGGAGAAACAATCTTCCCATCAGAAGGTTCGACAGCAAATCCATCTCCCATCATTTTTTGTGAGAAAACTTGATCATCCACCTTTTCTAGAGGTATAAGTTTGCCATTAACTGGCGCTACTAGTTCATCTGATTTATGCTTTTTTGAAAATAATCCCATTATTGATCCTTCTTAAAATTATTTGAAATATATTTTTGTGACAAAGAAATTTGTTTAACATTTTCTGTGAAATGTAATGAGAAGTAACTGTAATATAAAATATCGATCGCATAAAGCTGAGAAATTAGTGATGTGGTCGCAGCACTTCTCAAACGGGCGTTCTCTGAGCTGTCATCATTTTTTAAGACTATATCAGACTCGTAGCCCAAGCTACTAGATTCGTTCTGTGTGAGCGAAATTACGGGCACATTGTTTTCATGGGCGATTTTAGCAAATTTGATGATTTCTTTCGTCTCACCAGAATTAGAAATCAACACTAAGACAGTCTCATTCTTTTTTGCCAACAATAATGTTGTTAATAGGTGCAAATCAATATTTGTAACTACTGTTTTTCCAACTCGTAACAGCTTTTGCTGTAAATCTTGTGCAGCTATCATTGAGGCTCCGATACCATATGCAATTATGGTGTTTTTCTCATTGAATAGATTTATAGCAGCTTTTAATCTTTCTTCAGACAAGAGTGAATTAGTTTTTGTCAAAGTTTGATCAACACGAAATGATAATTTCTTCTTCATATCATCAATCGAGTCTGATGGTGACAGTTCTTCATATAAAGCTGTGTCAACGTCAGACTCAGCTGACAAACGTAGTTTCAAATCAGAATAACCGCCATTACCACAAAGTCTCTGGCTAAATCTTACGATTGAGGCTGGACTTGTGGGAATCTTTGGAGCTAATTCCTGCACGCTAGTTTTGATAACTTCGTGAGGATTTTTCAATATATATTCGGCAATACTTTGCTCAGTCTTAGTCAAATTATCCTTAGACTGCTTGATTGTTAAAAGAATACTGTCCATTAACCTAATTCAGTTGCCTTTCTGGCATCCTTTGGAACACCGAAGAAGTAAGTTACGACAAATCCACCAGCATACGCTGCCAACAATCCGAATATATAACCTAAAACGTGTCCATTTGTGATCAATGGAATTAATGCAAGACCAGAAGGTCCGATGGCGATTGCTCCAACATTTCCGAAGGCACCAACCACGGCACCACCGATACCACCACCGATACAGGCAGTAATGAATGGTCTACCTAGAGGTAAAGTAACACCGTATATCAAAGGTTCACCGATTCCAAGGAATCCAACTGGAAGTGCACCCTTGATCATATTAGTAAGTTTTTTGTTTTTACGACAACGAACCCATAATGCTAAGGCTGCACCAACTTGACCAGCACCGGCCATAGCTAAAATTGGTAAGAGGAGAGTAGAACCTGTTTTGTCGATCATCTCGATATGGATAGGTGTCAAAATTTGATGCAATCCCAACATAACCATAGGCAAGAAGAACAGACCTAAAATAAATCCTGAGAAGGCTCCACCAACTTTCAATACCCACATGATAGATCCAACTAATGAGTTTGAAACGACTCCGGCAATAGGCATAACGATAAATATTGTGAAGACACCAATGATTAATAGTGTCAAAAAGGGTGTAACGATTATATCGATGGAATCTGGGATGATTTTGTGTAATCTTTTTTCAACGATCGATAAGATCCAAACAGCAAAGATTACACCGATAATACCACCTTGACCTGATGTCAAAGCTTGTCCATCAAAGATGTTTTGTAATGGTGCTTTAGGGTCGACACCACCAAGTAGGGTAACAGCACCAATAATTCCACCAAGTCCTGGTGTTGCACCAAATTCAGATGCAGTGTTGGTACCAACGTAAACTGAAAGATACAAGAATAGTCCATTTTTGATTACATTTAGGACTGTGATGAATTGTGACCAGTTATTACCGATGGTTCCCGCAACCATTAAGTTTGAAAGAACGGCTGCAATACCACCAATAAGACCGGCACCAACAAAGGCAGGTATCAAAGGTACAAAGATATTAGAAATTGATTTTAAAACTGCTTTTGTTTTTGAAGGTTTAATGTTCTTTTTATGTTCAGCCTTAACTTCGGCTGCTTTTTTTGTGACTTCATCCTTAGCTTTTTGATGTTCAGATTTTTCAGATTCGGTTGAGTCAGATGATACAGTTTCAATATTTTCTGGAAAATCTTCGCCGAGTTTAACGCCAACTTGATCAATCATTACTTGGGCAACTTTATTGACGATACCAGGTCCAACAACAACTTGAAGGGTATCTTCCTCAACGACTCCTAAAACGCCGTCAATGGCTTTTAATTTATCCATATCGACTTTGTCATTGTCTCGAATCGTCATTCTTACTCTGGTCATACAATGAATTAGTTTTTGAACGTTTTGTGGTCCACCAACGGCAGCATAGATTTCTCTAGCTAGTCTTTGTTCTTTTGATTCTGACATTTTGTTATTCCCCCTCGATTGCCTTTCTGACAAATCCTCTATTTTGTTTCAATTTTGATTTTGCATCTTCGACTGTCGAACCGGTCAATATCATGATAATGGCTGTTTTAACGTCACTGTTTGTCTGCTCGAGAGTGTCAGAAGCTAGTTGATAATCACAATCAGTAGCAGTCATAATGATTCTTCGTGCCCGTTCAACCAATTTATCATTGGTTGGCTTAACATCGATCATCAAGTTTTCATATGCTTTTCCTGTTTTGATCATGGATGCGGTAGATAACATATTCAAGATCAATTTCTGTGTAGTACCAGCCTTTAGTCTCGTAGATCCCGTTAGAATTTCTGGACCTGATTCAACTTCAATTGGATACTTTGCTAATTTTGATATTTCTGAATCTTTGTTGCACGCAATACTGATGGTAGTGGCACAAATCTCATTAGCGTATTTTAATCCCCCAATAACATATGGAGTTCTGCCACTAGCAGCAATTCCAACAACGGTATCTTTGCTAGTCAAATTTATTTTTTCTAAGTCTTCTTGAGCCAAGGTAAGCGAATCTTCGGCGCCTTCAACAGCAACTGTCATTGCTTTTGAGCCACCAGCAATCAAACCTTGGACCATTTCTGGATCTGTTCCAAAAGTAGGTACGCATTCAGCAGCATCTAGTACGCCGAGTCGTCCACTAGTTCCTGCACCGATGTAGATCAATCTTCCATCCAATGTAAAACTATGGATTATCTGTTCAACTGCTGCGTTTATCTGAGGTAGAGCTTGACGAATACGTTGAGGAACTAAATGGTCTTGTTGATTCATCAACTGCAATATTTCAGAAGTCGACATCATATCCAAGTTCATTGATTTGGGATTTCTAGTCTCGGTCGTAAGTTTCGTTAGATCCATTAATCTTTTTCCTCCTGATCACTAAAATAAAATAATCCGCTAGATCCAATTGAGTTTAGTAAGCACAAGTCTGATTGAACTACTTGCGCGATAACATTAACTTTAGGATCCTCAGGCAACTCTGTTTTGACAATTTGAAGTTCACCTTCATATCGTCCATAGTCTGAGTTATCGACTGTTACGGAACCTGGAGATCTTATTTTGCTGCTAATGGGTGTAGTGTCGATAACAGAATCCTTAATGATCTGTCGGCTGCCATTAACTCGTATGACGTCTCGAGCAACATCTGGCCGATTTTCCATGATTGAATTACAAATGACTGATTTTACTGATTCGTCAGAAAAACTTTCAAGATGTAATTTGATCATTTTCCGTTGTACGTAGTCATGTAATGCGGACTGCATATCGGTACTTAATGCAGGGTCACCAATAACAACTGTGTCAGTAGCAAGCTTTTTTAATTCTATATATGATGCTAATAAGTTTTGGTGACGTTGAGACTCAAGGGTAGGGAGGCCATCATGAAGAGGACCTCTTAAATTCATATCCCCAGGAATGAATGCTTGAGTTTTGAAACCAATCGAATGTAGCCATTCATTCTTTTGTTTTAGCCAAGCAGCGTCTAGTCCAGTTTCAGGACGTGGATAATAATTATGCCATGCTTGAACATTGGCTTGATTGAAATTTTGTTTTACCAATTCGTTGTACAATTGTTTGTTTAAAGTGCTGGCATTGAGAGCCAACGGAATATTTTGTGATAATTCTGAGATATCAATTGGTGAAAATCCATCGTCCAGTCTTAAACCTGAGCCTGGAAAAATATTTTTGGGTAAATACTTCATCGAATCACGATCGGTATCGATCATCAATTGTAAATTGTATTTCTGTGTTAACTCGTATAACTGAAGTATCTTTGATGAAGTCTGTGAATGATTCTCTTCAGGTATATGAGCAGAAGTGAAAACTAGTTTAAATCCATTTTCAGACATATTCATAAAATAATTTTCGGCTTTGTCATCAAGTGGATCCGTTAAATAAAATGAAAATCCTAACATTCAAACACCCTCTTTGTGTAAGCGTTTTAACAATCAAAGAATATACTCTATGAAACATTATTTCAAATAATATTTAAAAATAAGTAAAGGAATGAAATATGGCAACAAAAAAGCCGTTAGATTAAACTAACGACTTGCTAAAAATTAAATTGCATCGTACATTTCTTGAATGCTTTTAACGGATGCATCCCATTTCTTCTGCTCATTTTCGGCAAGATCTAGTGGGAATATTTTTTCAACTCCATCACGTCCGATGAGAGCTGGTTCACCAATATACAATCCTTCTTTTTCATTAAAGCAGGATACTGGCATGATCTTTTTACTGTCACTAAGTACTGTTTGAACGATCAAAGCAGCTTGGTTAGCGATACCGTAACTAGTAAAGCCTTTACCGAAGAAGATATCGACACCATTTTGTTTGGCTTGTTTTTCTAATGCGTCTTGTTCTTCATTATCAAGACGGTCACTCAAGATAGTGTTTTCAACTCTAACACTTGTCCATGGAACAAATTGTGATTCACCATGTTCACCAAGAACGTATCCGTGAACACTATTTGGATGGATACCTAATTTGTCACTGACTGCTTGCTTCATACGAGCAGTATCGAGGGATGTACCAGTTCCGAATACATGATTCTTAGGTAGACCTGATAATTCCTGCAAGTGTCTAGTGATAACATCACAAGGATTAGTAATATCGATCAAGATACCATTAAATCCTGCCTCTTTAAGCTTTGGACCCCATTCCTCAGCAACTTTTTTTGTATAGTTCAACTCATCAAAACGATTTCCTGATCCATGTTGTACAGAAATTTTTCCGGCAGAAAAAATAATGATATCTGTATCTTTTAATTCAGAAATGGAAGGGCGCATGACTTTAACATGTGAGTTCAAACCCACTTGTCCATCTTTCAAATCTTTATATTGAGATGTAACAATCTTCTCATGTTTATCAAATAAAACTAGTTCATCTACTAAATCTCGGCTAACCAAAGTGTAAGCTGTGGTAGCACCAACATGACCTAAACCAATAATCGCAACTTTACTCATATATTTCGCTCCCTCAATCATATATTTCTAAAATAATTATAGAATGTTAAAAATATAATCATCCAATTTTAATAAAAAGTCAACAGTATTAGGCAAAAACTAATTTTTTACTTAGTGATTTTCAAAATATTTTGTTGCAGTTAATATATAATAAAATTAATTGATTATCGCGTAATTTTAACTATGGAGTAGCGGGGTAAGAAGGAGTAATGTGGAATGATGTCTAATTTTAAAATTGCATTTTTTGATATTGATGGGACTTTAGCAGCACATAATGCTGGAGATGAATCATCCATATTGGATCGAATTCCCGATACGACTAGATTGGCCTTGAAAGAGTTAAAAGGAAATGGGATTGAGCCTGTAATTGCAACAGGTCGAAATCGAGGGATGATCTCTGATCTTCTAAAAGATTTGAAAATAGATAGCTATATCGCTAATAACGGAAGATTTGTTAGTTTTAAAGGTAAAACCATTATGCACGATGTATTTTCAGCTGAACAACTTAAAATGGCAGTTTCTCAGTTGAATGATCAAGGAATCTCTTTTTGTTATGAAACCGCAGATGTTTTGTACAAAAATAAAAGTTCGAAGTTCATCGGCGATAGTTCCATGGTCGTTAAGTCGATTCCTGATGATAAAGTCCCTGAAGACGCTATTCAATTGATCATTAAATTAAATAACCAAAAAGAACAACTGAATTTTAACGTTCCTGAGATCAAAACCGTAAAAGTAGCAAAACTTGTATATGACGTGACTTTAAAGGGTTCCAATAAAGCTGTCGGAATAAAAAAGATTTTAGAATCAACTGGAGTTTCCGCTAAAGACACAATTGCCTTTGGTGACGAAGAGAATGATTTAGAAATGTTTGATGCTGTTGGATATACTGTTGCGATGGGTAATGCAAATCCAATCGTAAAAAATCGAGCAGATTTTATCACCACTGATGTAAATAATGATGGCATCAAAAATGCAGTTGAAGAATTACAATTGATATAAATAGTTAAATCGACTGACGGGCGAATTCTTATCAGTAATGATATTCTATTAAGAGAAGTTTTTTGTAAATTAAGGAGTTTTCATGATCAGTCCACAAGCAATATTAAAAGATACATTTGGCTACGACGAATTTCGACCTGGTCAACTTAAAATTATTGAAGATGTTTTAGATAACAAAAGAACACTTGGTATCATGCCTACCGGTGGTGGAAAGTCAGTTTGTTATCAAATACCAGCGTTGATGTTATCTGGATTGACTTTAGTAGTTTCACCACTTATCTCGTTAATGAAAGATCAGGTAGATAGTCTCAATGAAATGAATATTCCTTCTACTTTTATCAATAGTACTTTAAATTATCGTGAAGCCAATGAACGAATGAGATATATTGAATCCGGTGCTGTAAAATTGTTGTATGTAGCACCTGAGCGAATCGAAAATGATGATTTCTATAATTGGTTGTCGCATCTGCCAATTGATTTAATAGCCATTGATGAAGCACATGTTTTGTCCTCCTGGGGGCATGACTTTCGACCAAGTTATCTGAATGTAATTGGTCCGTTAAATAGTTTACCCACACATCCAAATATTCTTGCTTTGACTGCAACAGCGACAAATAGAGTTCAAGATGACTTGACGGATATTTTAGGTATCGCTGATGAGAATGTTATTAAGACTGGTTTTGAACGCAATAACCTAGCTCTAAAAATTGAACGTGGTGTCAACAAACCTCGATATGTCCTTGAGTATGTACAGTCCCATGTTAATGAGTCAGGAATCATTTATGCAGGAAAAAGAAAAGATGTTGAGAAAATTTATGAGGATTTGAAAGAACATGGGATCAAGGTCGGAAAATATCATGCTGGTCTGGATGATGAAGAACGTCATCAGATGCAGGAAGATTTTCTTTTCGATGAAATAGATGTCATGGTTGCTACCAATGCTTTTGGAATGGGAATAAACAAGACTAATGTTAGGTTCGTCATTCATTATTCTCTTCCTGGAACGATTGAAAGTTATTATCAGGAAGTAGGTAGGGCAGGGCGTGATGGATTAGCTGCTGAGGCCGTCTTATTGTATTCACCTGGTGATTTAAGATTGCATAGATTTTTTATTGAACAGTCAGAAGCAGATGAAGAATATAAGCAAAGTTTGACTGAAAAACTCCGTGAAATGAATCAATACGCCAAAACTGATATGTGTTTGATGAATTATATTCTTAAATATTTTGGTGAAGTCAAAACTACTCCATGTGGTAGATGTTCTAACTGTTTGGATGAGCGTCCAGTAGTTGACGTTACTTCTGATGCACAAAAGGTTTTGAGCTGTGTCGTTAGAATGAACCAGAAATATGGTCGTAGCACAGTAGCAAAAGTTCTGAAAGGGACTGCAAGTTTTGCCAACGATTGGCGTGAATTCGGGAAACTTTCTACATTTGGCTTGATGCATGATCAAACTTTGAAGTTCATTGAACAATTTATTGATTACTTAACTGCCAATGACTTTTTACAAACGACTAATGGACAGTATCCATTATTAAGATTGACCAGTCGTGGTTTAAAAACAATCAAAGGCGAACTTAAAGTTAATCGTCATGAAACCAATATTACTAAGATCAATCGACCAATCGTTGCTGACGGGCAATTTGATGAAGACTTATTTGAACGTCTACGTAAGCTAAGATTAGATTTGGCTCATGCGCAAGACGTTCCACCATTTGTAATATTCTCAGACCGTTCGCTTAAAGATATGTCACAGATTATGCCAACAAATAGTCAAGAATTCTTATCTGTAAATGGTGTTGGACATGCTAAATTAGAACGATATGGTGACAAGTTTATTCATGAGATCAAAGAGTATCAAAAGTAATTTATTTTAAAATAAATGTTTTACGAAAACATCTTATTAAAAGTACAAAACATATAACTAGGGAGATATTGATGATGAGACATAAAATAGCAATTTTATCTGATATACATGGAAATTTGACCGCCCTACGACACGTTTTGAAAGATGCAAAGGCAGAACATGCAACAGAATACTGGTTTTTAGGTGATTTAATGACACCCGGACCTGGAACAAATACATTATTTAAGCGGATAAATAGTTTAAATTTAAAAGTATTTATCCGCGGAAACTGGGATGATTTAGTTTTAACTATTCTAAATGGTGATACAAAATATTTGAACTATGACAGTCCTGGATACATTCACGTAGCAAAGATGGATCAGTATATATCACAATCACTGGCCGAACCTTATTTTGAACAACTTCAGCAAAGCAAGATGAGTCAATTTCTTGAGATAAATGGCTTAAAGATTCAGATTACTCATAATGTACTTGAAAAGAACTTTGGTCATCAATTGCTGCCATATGAGGATCAGCATAATTTTGATGACCTGATCGTTGATCCTAACGTTGATATTGCTGTCTATGGTCATACACACCATCAACTGATGCGTACAACACGCAAAGAACAGATCATCATAAATCCTGGAGCAATTGGACAACCATATACAGAATGGAAGAAATTTGCAAATGATCTGCGTGCAGAATACGCATTACTAGATATAGATGATAAAGGATATGCGAACGTGTCGTTTAAACGCGTCTCATACGATATCAAAGATGAATTGAATTTGGCTAAGATTAATCACTTACCATATTACGAATTGTATGATGAGCTATTACATACAGGAATCGCACGTACACATGAATTTGATATCTTAAAGAAGTACAACGATATGTATAATTATCGGGATCAAGTAATTGAATTCGTAGAAAAAGTAAATGCAGAGAAATTAACATAGTCAAAATGGCTATGTTTTTTATTTTGCTAATGAGAGACCGATAAAAGTCTTAAATGCATTACTTCGTATAATATATATTATGTAACCTTGATTATCAATTTGAGCAATATCGGTAAAAAACTAGCCCTAACTCCCTATTTTGGATTCTTGAATGCATTTTGATATTAATTACAAATTGCGATGGGAAAAAACATAATAAATTTATTTGCTGACATTCTTAAAGATAAGATTATTGATTAAAATTCAGTGTGAGAAAATCAGACTTTGATGTAAGAGCAATTACTCGTTGATTGCCATCTTCTAATTCTGTAAAATACTATAAATAGTTAAAGCCAGGATTAAGGAGAAAAATATTGAGGTTTGCGTTTCAACTCGTTGTGTTAATTGGAAAATTACTTTTGTTCATACCATATTTGATGATTCAGTACGATTTTATTGAAAGTGCTAGAAAGCTTGTATTTTATCTTTCTATTACTACGATTTTTATTTTTCCTCCGTTTGGAGCTGTGTGTTTCTTGATCTGGATTGGATTATGGATCTGGACATTGTTTCTATTGCTGATTTTAGACTGACGACTTGCAATTTTGATAATTCATTAGAGAAAAAAACATCAAATCTAAAATAGATTTGATGTTTTTATTTAGAATGCTCCCCCACCGGAACCTCCACTGGCACCACCATCGCCACCAGTGAATCCTCCACCAGAAGGGCCACTATATTCGCCGAATCCATCTCCGTTGCTAGGAATATTATTAACGAAACTCATGCCGCCAAATAGCGCAACTGAGTATAAAACTGAAAAGTTGGGATCTAATGAGATTTTATCACCAAAAACAGTTCTTAATTGTGAAAGAACATTCTGTGAAATACCTAATGCTACTGCATATGGCAGAATATCTTGCCACAAAGTTAAATCGTCGACCTTTGCAATTTCGATATCATTGATTGAAGTTAAAGTTTGTTTGAAAGTTAGTAACTCGGAAACTACAGCGTTTCCTTTCTCTGTGTACGGAGAAATGTGCTTCTTGCCGTATATGTATATTGACCAGCTAAAAATGATTGCAACCAAAGCAATTATAGTTGCTGTCATTAGACCTTTGCCGTTATACCAAGCTGTTAGTCCAAATAATGCCAAACCAAGCACAGAAGTAATTACAGCAAAGTTTTTAAGCATATCGATCAACTTCGTATTAGCAGAACTTAAATACTTGTCTCTATCTTTAGCGACACGAACGCTCCATTCGACAAATTTATAAAATAAGTCTTCTCCTGGATACTCATTGATTTGTTTAATTGAAACCTTTTTTCCATTTCCAACATGTTTGAATAAGAATTGAAAGAAATCGTCATGAATAAATTTTATTTCTTCAATTTCATAAGTATCCTCGGATCTAGTGATCTTAACATTGCCTTTATTTTGCTGAACTAATAATTCAGCCACGAAACTTTGTGCATCAGCACGATCAGCTTGGTCTAGTAAAATCTTTGCCATGCTTGGAGAGACTTCAGGTAGTTTGAATAGATCTTTGGATTTAGATGGTTCTGGAATATGAGATTCTGGTTGCTTACGCCATTTAATAAACACAAATAAATACAACATAATGATGATTATCATGAAAATTGCAAGGTAAACGTAACTCGTAACTATGCTTTTTTGCCTTTGTTTATTAACGATTGCTGCCAATTTATCTTCTTTTTTGATGGTCGAATCTCGTTTATTTTTATTGACAGTATAGGTATTATCAGGAGTTACAGATTTTGGAAATATTGTAACTAGCCTCAATGGTTTATTGTGAGAAATGCTATCTAATTTGATATTAACTGTTCCATTTTTGCTGCTTACATTATTTGTATAATCAGTTGTTCCATGAACCCAGGAATGAAAATCATTGATATGTCTTTGAGGTAAAGAGATTTGGATATCAACATCATGGAGTAAAACGTCCCAACCTCGCCCAATCGGAGTCCAATTAATTTCTGAAATGTCGTTGTAATTGGTTACTAATCCATCAATCTTATAGCGATAAATAAAAGTTACTTTTTTATTTGACACTCGATGATAGACATCGGTATATTTTTCATCATTTGAGGTTGATGTGTAAAAAGTGTTGTCATTTTTACTATTATTTTTAGTCAGAGAAATAGTTTTGTCATTCTCGATCACTGATACATCTGGATCAGATATTCCACCCATATCTCCTAATTGCTCGCGAAATTCAACTCCATGGAAATCACCTTTAAAATTATAGGTGATTCTACGAGTAACAGCTGCATCACCGTTTTTTTGAACATTCACATTAGCTTTGAAACTAGTAATTTCATATGAATTACTTGCTTTTACATTTGTTTGAGTTAAATATACAGTGAAAAAAATAGAGAATATCAAACAAAAACTTAATACGTATTTCTTCATAATATTGACCTAATCCCTCATATGTATTAGCTACAGTATAACGTAATCGTTTACATTATGAGATGAATATACAAATAAAAAGTAAAAAACCAGCAAAAGATTAGTTTATCTTTTGCTAGTTTTTTCATTACCTAAATAATTCTTGATTCTCGGCATCTCCAACGAAGTGAATAGCAATGAGAATAAACCTCCGATAATAAATACAACAATGATATTGATCAAAAAACTGAAATCTACCGGTTCATGACCCTGTGAAGGAATGGCCAGCAATGTTATCACAAATCCCCATATTCCGGCATTCCATAAATTATATTTCCATGGTTGTAATTGATTATCTTTATTTACTAAAACATTTTTAACAAAAAGGTATTTAAGATATACCCAAACAAATCCGCTTATTAAAATAAAGATTGTTTTTACTAAACTAAAAAATGAAAAAGTCCCAAAAAAGAGATCCATCAATAATGGAAATGCGAGGAAGAATGCTAATAACCATTTATTTGCGTAAAAGTAGTCTTTGATGTGCTTATTCAGTCTGAATTTTGTGACTGATTTTTGTATGTAATCATCAAAAATTTCATTCAAATTCTCACCCTCTAACTATCTATTAATATCTTATCAAGTTTTACAAAATAAGTTAACTGTATAAATAAAAAAGACTTAAAGATGTTAAAACCTTTAAGTCTAAAAAGTGATAATATAACTTTATTTTACAGTAGCCATGTCAGTGACGTCTGTACCCTTTTAGCCAAGCATTAGTACCAATTCTGTAATATTTAACATTAGCTGTCAAATTGACAGAACGACGGTCAGTTTGCCATTCAGATAAAGTGCTGACATATCTATTAGTTGGATTTCCATAATTCTAGTGAGTTACAGATTATTATCAGAGTCGTTGATGACGTCATACTTATTTATAAGCTTTATTTCGATTGTTTAACCTTTTATAATTAAATTGGATAGTATGTGACAAACTGTTCAATCTAATTATTGGAATGGAGAAAAATTATGGGTAGATTCAATTTTCAATCGGGGACAAATTTTGAATATGCTTCCCCACAGTCAATGTACAGTGATTATAAACAAAAAAAGATTCGTGGTATTTTAGACTATCAAGCAAACATTTTAGATCAATATATTAAAACTAAAAATGAAAATAGAGATGTTACCTTAGAACTTCCTACAGGAAGTGGTAAGACATTGGTAGCATTGATTCTCGGTGAATATTTAAGAAGAAAGAATCAACAAAAAGTGGTTTATGTATGTCTCAATAATCTATTGGTTGAACAAGTTGCAAGAGAAGCCGAAGAAAAATATGGAATTAACTGTCACACCTTTGTTGGGAAATTCAGCGAATACAAGGATGATGAATTTATGGATTATAATAATGCTGAATCAATTGCAATAACAAGTTATAGTGTGATTTTCAATAAATACAGTAGATTCAAAGATGCTAATGTATTGTTCTTTGACGACGCACATAATGCATCACCATATGTTATCAGTAATTGGACATTAAAAATTGAAAAATCCAGTTATCAAGGTCTATTTGAAGAATTAGTTGATATTTTAAAAAATACTATTAATACTGACACCTATTCTCATCTAATGGGCACAATAAGGCCAGATCCCCACTGGGTCGATATGTTGCCGTTACCTTCATTTGATAAAGTCGCTTCAAAATTATTGGGTACTATTTCAGCATCTAATGAAATAACAAATAACAGTGCAAATCATTTCGCCTTAGATAATATTCAGGATCATTTTTCAGCATGCAATTTATTCATGAATGAGCACAGTATTGAGATTTCTCCACAAATTGCGCCTTGCGACACAATCGCAAGCTTTCACAATGCGGAACGAAGAATTTATCTCTCAGCAACTATAGGTCAAAGTGGTGAAATTGAAAGAACATTTGGAATTCATGATGCCACTCAAATTAAACTAAATCCTGATGAGATTCCAAGGATAGGAAGAAGGATGTTTGTATTCCCCAACCTTAAGTGGAGTAAACTAAATACACAAGAAGAATTATTTAACAACCTGCACCTTGAGAACAAAAGATCTGTTGCACTAGTTAAGTCAAAAAAAGAGGAAAACCATCTTCAGACTATCCTTGAGAAAAACAATCCCAGCTTAACCTCTTTCGACGGACTTAAATTACAAAAGAATATACGAGATTTTGCGGTTAAAGAAAATGTAATTGCCATTTTAGCGAACAGATATGATGGAATAGATTTTCCAGATAATATGAGTCATTTACTTCTACTAAAAGATTTACCAAGATATAAAAACTTACAAGAAATTTTTTTCTCAAGTAAATTAAAAGCTGCTCCTTTACTAGATGAGGCATTAAAAAATAAAATAACTCAAGCAGTTGGAAGATGTACTAGAGGGACAAATGATTTCTCTGTCGTTGTTGTCGAGGGAAGAGACTTGGAAAGTATATTATCTGATATTAATAAACGAAAGTTATTCTCTCCTGAGCTTCAGGCCGAAATTTCTATTGGAATGCAAGTCTCAACTCAAGCAGATGATTTTAATGATTTAATTGGAATATCCAAAGATCTAATGAATCCAAAAAGTAAAATATGGTATGAGGTCAATGAAGGTATTATTGAACTCAGGAACAAAAAACTAAATGATATTAAAGACGATGCTGACACTTTAATTTTAAAAAAAATCTCAAAAAATGAAGTTAAATTTCAATATTGCTTATGGAATGGTGCTACAAAAAAAGCATATGAAATTAGTAAATCTATTATTTTAGACCTGAAGAAATGTCAAAATGAGACATTGGAAGGTTTGCAAATGTATTGGAGATATTTAAATATTGCAATGTTGTATAGGATTGAAAATAATCATTTCAAGGGTAATTTAATTACTCAACAAATTAATAATTTGTTAGAAGATTCATATTTACTGCCCTGGTTTAAGTCGCTCCAGTACAGTTTTAATGTAAATGAAACACAATCAATTGATTCATTTAATGATTTGCGTATCGCAGATATGATAAATAATATTGAAAAAAATATTTCTAGTTCCGATTATGGTTCCAATTCATCCAGTCGTAGTAAAGCCTTTGAAAAGCAATGTGCTGAGATAACTTCGGGATTATCTCTATCAAACTACGATCAACAAGAAAAAGTAAAAGATCGAGGTATCAAATTTGAAAAGGCACTTACAAATCTTGGAAATGTGCTTGGATTCTTGACAAAGAATTCTACAAATTCAGCTGCACCTGATCCATGGTTCTATCTGGATGGAGGCACAATTGTTGTTTCTGAAGTAAAGTTATATGCAAATTACAAGCCAATCCCAGTGAAACATATTCGAGAATCCAGGGACCATCCTCAATGGCTCGCAAAAAACGAAATCGTTAGTTCAACAAGAATAATCAATGTATTGATATCTAATACCTTAAGTATCGAACCAAGTGCTAAACAATTGGTTAGCTCTTCTATAAAATATATTAATACGGAACAATTGCAAAAATTTGCAAAACTTGCGCTATCAACAATCAAGGAAATAAATGAGTTATATACAACAGAGGGAGATATTAGCTGGAATAAAAAAGCATCCTCCATAATTAGCAATAGCGTTATTAATCCAGCATCACTGGAGGAAAAAATAAAGAATTTACCACTTGTTAAAAACTTATCAACTGGATCTAACTAAAAATTTTACATACTGATTCCACTGATAATATTAACCACTTCCAGTATCGTGAATTTAAGAGCACGAAGTATTTTCATTCAAACATTTCATGTTTTAATCTAATATTATTATGGAATTTGCTAACAAAAGTTTACTTTAATGGAAAATACATTTATAATTAAATTTATAACAAATAAGGGGGTAAATTATGAAGAAACTAAATATTTCATTACTCGTTGCAGTAATAGCATTGTCATTTGGTGCGAGTAATCTTGCAGTATCACACGCTTCTACTATGGATACTGCAGATTTGAGTTATGTTTCATCCATCAGTAATATTAATGAAACTAAATATAACAATGAAGGTAATATTTCCAACGGTTCAATTCTCCGCATAAAAGATGACTCGCCAGTATATGCTTTAAAAGATGGTCGATTTGTATTAACAAATAGAGTCATATCCAGTGGTACAGATTGGTCTGTCGGCAGTACAGTTGAGACTTCCGCCAAATACCAATATTTTCAAATATCTAACAATGAATTTGTGAAAAATGGCATTAATATTGATTTGATTCAATTTTCAACTCTATTTCAAACACAAAGTTAGTATTCCATTTTGTTTAAAAATTGATTCGATTATTGGTTTTCATTTATCTACAATCTTTTCATGACTTTAGTTCATGTAAATTCATTGATTCAATAACAAGTTTCTTAATTTATTCATCGAGGTATAATGATTACAGCTATCGTCAGCCCTCTTTGTATCAGATACTTGACACTACGTAATATACTGTACTCTGCAAATCAATTGGTTATTTAAGTTTTGTATTTGAATCTAACTGTTAATATGTTCATCGTATATGAATTTAAATTATTAAAATTTATCGATATTTTGTCACATCATTCTGATGTGACATTTTTTAGCTATTATTGAGAGTGTTCTTATTTTATTATTAATGCATCTAATTTGACTTCCAGTCATATTACATTGATACTCAAACATTCGTGACAATTTGCAGATGGGTATCAAAAATTATTGAAATCATTTAGATCATTGTCCAATGTTGTTATGCTACGAGTACAACTCATACTATTAGTCTGAAATTACTAATTCAATAAATTATAATTTGATCTGTGAAATTTAAAGTGTAAGAGAAATAATTTCACAAATATTTTTAAAATATTGAACAATAAAAAAACTCTTATACTGTTATCATGTAGCAACAGTATAAGAGTTCGTCAACGTAATTATCTTATAGTATATGAACATGTGGCTGTAAATTCATTTAATGCAGCATATGGACTAACAGGGAATACATATCCCCTTAAGACGCCAACGTAGTTTCCTTTTCCACCAGCTAAGAATGTTTTGTCGTAAGATATTGAACCGCCAGTTTGACGATAACTATCTAACTTAACCCCATTCATGATGACATCAAGATTTACTCCCATTGGAATACTTGAATTTATTACATAAAATCTATATTCAACAGTATTGTTGCCAATATAGTACACATAGAATTTGTAAGAGAAAACTCCAGCTGGAATTGTGTTTCCTCCTTGTGTTGAAGATCCGTAATTGGGAGCTGAATGTGACTGTGAGCTTCCAGAACCAGAACCATCATTACGACGATTTGTAAAAATCAATGAAGATGTTCCCGTCTTGCTTGCAAGGAGCTTACCTCCGCCATTACTTGCAGACTGAACATCTGTCGTATATGATGCATTGTTAGCAACATAGTTCTCGGTTGGGTTAATGTCAGCCTTTACATTTAATCCACCAATTGTCAAAAATAACAACACGGTACTAAAAACGGTTGCGAATAATATCGAAAAAATTTTTTCATAACTTTCCCCTCTTTAAATATAATTTTTTTAATACATTGTTATCATATCATAAATTAATTTTATATTAAATATTTATTTTCTGACAATGCTGTATCGTTGAGTACATAATATTTTTGTTTGGAAGACAAAAATACTTCAATAATAAACCCAATTGTATTAAAAAATTATAAATGTAAACCATTAACAATGGTTAGTCCAAATCGGTAAGATAATCTAATTGAATCCCGGACTTTTTAAGAACGCAGCATACAAAGCCGATGCAAACTCAAAGTAGTGGTTCAAATTACTAGTATGAGATATTGTGTAAAAACTATAACTACTTGGATTTATTTCAAGTGAGATGGAAAAAGGAATCAGACTTTTCCAAAGATCGTAATTTGTACTCATTAGTTTTTTATTATTTAAAGGATCACTAAGGAATGATCTTAATGCTTTTAATTCTGATAATAATTCCTGCCCCAGCGGAGTATAGATTTGAGTACTAAAAGTTATTTTTTTAGTTAAAAGTACGCTGAAAAGACCAAGTGATGAAAGAGCAATTGAAATCCATAATGATTCAGCAAAAAAAATCAACGTAATGGTTACAAGTAAAATGGTAATTATCATCCAAGCAAAGATTGAAACTTTCAACATCCCATGTATTCTCGTTTTATTATTATCTACGTACTTACTTTTTCCAATCGCAACACGATATGTCCACTTAATAAACTCAATTCTTAATTTTTTATCGGGAAATTCAGAAATATCTTCCAATGTTACTTGTTTACCATTTCCAACTTCTTCCATGAGGAACCTTAAAAATTCATCGTTAGGATTGTTTAGAAAAACAATAACAAACTTATCTTCAATTTGATTGACTTCAACAGTATTCTGTAAAACCAGAAATTGAGATATTAAGCAAGATAAATCTGCATGATCATACCCAGTATAGAGAATTTTTGCCATCACTGGATTGACGTTCGGAACACGTACCCACTTTTCGTAATCTTCAACATTGTATTTTATTCTATAAGAGTGATTGAAAGTAAAATATAGCATTATTATTGACGGTATTGAAACTATCATGATGGAAAAAAAACATATGAGTATAAACATCTAGATTCCCTTCAAACAAACAATTTCATTAGCTATTCGTAGTACTTTTTACGGTGGCCATATCTGTGACATCTGTGCCCCTCAACCATGCATTTGTACCAATTCTGTAGTATTTAACATTGGCAGTCAAATTGATTGACCGTCGATCTGTAGACCATTTAGTATCAGCACTAACATGGTCTGTAGTTGGATTTCCATAGTCGTTATAGATCATAGCGTTTGAGTTTGCTCGAATAATTTTACCATGAAGAAATGTTGCCCAAGGTAAAATATCAGTTGCCAAAACGTAACCATCAGTTGAAACATGGAAATAATATGTACCATTAATAATAGCCATAATATCTGAGTACCAATCAGTATTTGGAGCTAAACGAACATTTGTGTATTGTTTTCCATTCTTTGAATAAATGTTAACAAAATTGTCAAGTGTACTAACACCACCACGTAAATCAACAAATGTATAGTTATTTGTTTGAGTATAATCTTGAGCGGCATTTCCGGTGTTTCTTTCAGAATTTGATAAATCATATTTTGAAACATTAGAATAATCATTGTCATGTGTATAGTAATATTTATTTCTGTCTAAAATTGAACTTCGTTCTGCATAATTATCATCATTGCCCATTTCTTGTGCGACATAGATAACTCCCCCTGACGTTATGGTAACCCCAGTACCCATGAAGCCTACATAAGGATTAAGAAGGTTCTTTCTGTGACCATAATTAGGATCAGGATCATTCTTTTCTTGATAGAATTCCTTAATGACGCCTTTAGCAATTGTCGAAGCATTACCATCGATATTTGCAATAGGCATTAAAAGGATATTTTCTTCTGCATCTTGGTTGTATGGTGCCATTGGAATAGCACTCCATCCTTTGTGGTAGTCGAGACTATTTGCATCGGAAAGTGTATCGGCACGTTTCTGAGCATAAGTATCAAGAAATCCAATGTCAGTGAGTGGATTTAATCCATTTTGACTGCGAAGTCTGTTTGTTTCATTAATAATCTCTGACTTGATTGCTGCAACATCATAACTAGAACTTGCTTGAGTAATAGCAATGTTGTTCGTGTTATTAGCATTGTCAGTCTCTTGACTCGATCCCTGTTTGACGTTATTTGAAACGTTTGAATTTGATACTTCGCTTGAATTTGCTTGTAAAGCATCGGTAGTTTCAGCAAAAGTAGTCGTAGCATTAGCAACACTTGTCCCCATAACCAGCATTGTCGAAAATAGAACGGCAATTTTCTTTTTAGTTGAAATCATAATATCCCCCATCTCAATTGGAAAAGTAACTAATGTAATTTTACCCTAAAATGTATATAAAAAAAGGTTCGAACCGAAAATTTGTTCGAATCTTTTTCTGTTAATATTCTTGACTATTTAAGATCTGTCGAAGTCACGTATCCAGGCAATTGCCAGTGCATTCTTTCCTAAATGAACACCAATAACTGGACCAAAATATGAACGATCAACAGTTAAATCAGGATATTTCTTTCGTAAATGTTCCGCCCATTCGTCACCAGATTTTTTATCATCAGCATCAATAACTAATAATCGCATTGGATAATCTGATTCTTTAAGAGCTTTTTTGAGCTTGTCCTCAGCCTTGAGTTTGGCCTTCTTCAAGGATCTTACTTTATCATAGGCAACAATATGATGACTTACCGAATCAAATTCAAGCATTGGCTTGATATTCAGCATAGTCCCAATTACAGCTGAGGCATTGGATAAGCGTCCACCTTTGACTAGATTTTTAAGGTCATTTACTACAAAAGACTCACCCATTGTATTTCTCAAGACATTTAATCTTGCGATAATATCATCAAGTGGTTTGTTTTGTTGTGCCATTTTTGCTGCTTCTTGGACTAAATATCCCATCAATCTAACAGTGATCCAAGAATCATAAACAACCACATTAATATTATCTACAGTCGAGGCGGCACTTTTGAGGTTATTAACGAATCCAGAAATGGAACTTGCCAAGTGAATGGAAATAACGGCATCATAGCCTTTTTGAGCTAAATCATCATATAATTTAAGCATTTCACCAATTGCAGGTTGTGTTGTAGATGGAAGTTCTGGTGATTTTTGTAATAATTCATAAAATTCAGATGTTGTAATATCGATATCTTCTCGATATGTTTTGTTATTAAAAACTACTTCAATTGGTACAATAGTAATGTCGTATTTTTCAACTATTTCTTGAGGCAGATAAGATGTACTATCAGTTACGACGGCAATTTTCATATATTTATCAATTCCTTGTTTTGGTCACGTATAATGAGTATAACCATTTGATTATATCATATTAAAGGCATATTATATTTAACGCACTCTAAAAAGTAAATGGTTAACAAACAGTATAGATTAATAAACCATTCTTGAATAGAACGAATTTTATATAAACCATTATAAAAAATAGAATTAGAAATAAGAGGTCACTAAATGTCATTTGACGGTATGTTTACCCATTCAATGGTAAACGAATTAAATAGAACGTTAAAAGGTGGAAGAATTTCGAAAATTCAACAACCTTTTGCAAACGAATTAATTTTGACAGTTCGAAGTAATCGTAAAAACGAGCAACTTCTATTGTCAGCACATCCTAGTTATGCAAGACTACAAGTTACAACTCAACCATTTGCCAATCCCGCAAAGCCATCAACTTTTGTTATGTCTTTAAGAAAATACATTACAAGTGCAATTGTGCAAGGATTTAGACAGTTGAACAATGATCGAGTTGTTATGATCGATTTGAGTGCAAAAAATGAACTAGGTGATATTCATCAATATACACTCACGATTGAAATCATGAGTAGACATAGTAATATCTTTTTGATCAATAACGAAACTAATAACATCGTTGATTTGATCAAACGTGTTTCCCCAGAAAATAATAGTTTTCGAGGACTACTACCCGGCGATACTTATCAACTCCCACCTTCACAAAACAAGATGAATCCTTTTACTGCCACTAAAGAAGATTTCGAAAATTTGGATGATGCCAATGCAATCAGAGAAAAATTTGAAGGTATTGGTTTGGATACATCTGATGAACTTGAAGAGATTATGAAGAAAAATGGAGATCCCATTGAGTTTATCAATAATTTTGATGAACTGATCTCGGCAAACACTGCTAATCTTCACAAGAATAAGAAGTTGGGATTCTTCCCGATTGAATACAAAAATACCACTGATATCATTGGATACTACCCTACTTTAGGTCAATTGCTGGATAACTATTATCTTGATAGAGCTAGAATAGATAGAATCGAACAACAAACTAAGAGTATTACTCATAGATTAAGTATTATCCTGAAGAAAGATAAATCGAAAATCAAAAAGCTCAATAAGCAACTTGAGCAAACCAAAATTATGGATCAATATAATTTATATGGCGAGTTGTTGACCACTTACATGTCGAAGATAGAACGTGGAAGTAAATCTATCATTCTAACCAATTATTACAATAATGAAGAAGTTAAGATTGCTTTGAATCCTGAATATTCTCCATCTGATAACGCTCAGAGTTATTACAAACGTTATCGTAAGTTACAAAATTCAATTCCACATATCAATGAACAGCTCGAAATAACAACCAACGAAGTCAACTATTTAGATTCTGTTCTGGCATCTTTGGAATATGTCGATATTGAAGACGTTGATGGAATTATTGAAGAACTTGAAGAATCAGGTTACATCAAGAAGAAAAAGAAGAATCAACGTCGTAAGAAGAAAAAGACTGTCGGTGAGAAATTTGAAACTTCTACTGGAATTCAAGTTATTGTAGGTAAAAATAATATTGAAAATGATAAATTAACGATGAAACTAGCACAGAAGAACCATTATTGGCTTCACGTTAAGGGAATTCCAGGTTCACATGTTATTTTGGAATCTAGTGATCCTGATGAACAATCATTAGTCGAAGCTGCATCAATTGCTGCATATTACTCTAAAGCTCGTGATTCAGCAAAAGTTCCCGTTGATTATTTACAAGTTAGAAATATTCGTAAACCGAATGGAGCAAAGCCTGGTTTTGTGATTTTTGAGGGTCAGAAAACTATGTTAGTTGATCCAGATAGAAATTTAGTTAATAAACTAAAAGTTGACACCAAATAAAAATATCAATCCAAATTAAAATGCCCTACAACTGTTAGACAAAAATTCTAACAATTGTGGGGCATTTTTTAGTAATCTTTTATTTCCTCATTTAGAAGTGTTTGTGTCTCTTTAAAATCAAATGTTTCAAATTTTTTATCGTTGATGGTAACTAGGTATTCGTCATCATCATTATAGAATATTTCATCAATATCCATTCCAATTTTAAACTTATTACCTAAGATCATTTTTACAAGTGTATCGATAACATGAACGGAACTTGCTAGTTCATGTCTTATTATGTCACCGTTCATACCTTCAGAAATCAACGTAACTAACCAATGTCCATTACTTTTTACTAATTCAAAATTAAAGACATTTATTTGGTTATTGTCAGACAACTCTTGTTTAACTATTTCCAGAATTTCATTCTTTTCTGGCTGAGTTAAAAAGTTGTTAAACGAACTAATTTCGTAACTTTTATCATTGATTGATTTTCTAAAAATTATTGATGGTATCGTAAAATTATCACCGTCAGAGACAACAATAATTCTCATTGTCGTCTCCCCTTTTACGTCAAGTGACTTGATTTTCTTTGAACTTATTTGGAAAACTTCATTATTTTCAACATCTTCTGCCGACAAAGTCTCTGAAAAATCAATAATTTTGAAAACAGATTCATTAGGTATCAAATTTAAATGGCGTAATTCCATATGAGGATCAGCAATCTCATAAGCGATATCGCGGATTTCCAATGGAGTACTCCAAGGTTCACGACCCACGATAACTGCTTCCAATCCATTTTGGTTGATTGATTTGACCAATTGTAAAAGAACAAATTGTCTGACCATAATATTCTTTTTTGAAGTAATAATTGGTGATCTTACAACAATTTTTTTACGATCTGTCATTTCAATATCATTACTGATACCACTAGTTACAAAATAATTTCTGTTTTCGAAATTTTCTGATGCAACTGAAATCGACTTTTTACTTTTAACAACCGATTTCGTTACTATTTCATCTCGATCTAATAAGACTTTGCTGTATCCGACACCTTTCACGCCCATTTCCACGAGTCGTTCAATGTTTTCTTCGTCGACAGCATCATCTCTAATGATCGCACTGTTTTCCATGATTCGTTTTAACACGACAAGATAAGGCATATTTATTCCCGTCACTTCAGAAAGTACCGGCAACTCAAAATCTCGTCTAATCGCTTCAAGTAGAACATCTAGCATCCAACTAGTCGGGTGAATTATTTTTTCGAATAATTGATCATCATCTAGTTTGTGCAACTGCTCGTATCTGGTCAAATTATCATTCAATTTATCGTTTAATGGTCCTTTATTGAAGACTTCTTCAATACTGAATCCATTGACTATGATACTTGAATCAGAAGTTTTACTAGGACCGATGTAACGTTGCTCTTTAGAATTCCATTGTGGAAATCTTGAAGTAATGTGGTCCATAAATGGTTCTTCGGCTCCGTTAAAACTATTTCCAGAGTCCAGCTGAAGTTTGTCTAATTGATATCCGAGATTTAATTCAACTGCAACGGTTGCTAACGGATAACAAGTAGCGTATTCCAAGAATTTTGTTTCTTCACTCATCCTAGGAATGAATTCTGTCAGGTAACACTCCCCTGTTTTATGATTTAACGCGAAGTGAGCCGTGCAGACTCCAACGATATCAAAGACTCTTGCTAATTTAATTGAATAGTTTCTTAGCTTTTGTAATTTTGAATCATTCAATGATAATGCTGGTGAAACCAAGTTGGAATCCAAATGGTGAATACCAATAGGTTCAATATCTTCAATAGTTCCAATCAATGCAGCATTATCAAATCTATCTCGAACTACAGTCATGGAGTATTCACTAAAGCCTCGGATACTACGTTCTATTTCAATCTTGGTAGTTTTGTCATCCTCTAATGCCATGAAATTATCAAGTTCAAACAGATTGTTGATATTTGTCCAACCACTTGAATGACGGTTGGAGAATCTTCGTCTTGCTATGATTGGAAAACCGATCGAACGAATGAAATCATATAATTCGTCTTCATCGTCAGATGAAATAAAGTTGATGACAGGCAGTTTATTTTGATTTAATTTGCTGATGAACAACTCACGTTTGAATGTTGCCAAAGCTGCAAAGTAACTCGTACCTAGGACTTTAGTAGTCGAAATTTTACCATTTAGACCAGAAACTATACCTAACGCATTCCGATCGCCGACCGTTGGCAAAATTGCATCAGGTCTGAATTGATTAACGTAATTAAGAACATTTTCACCATTAACTTTTTCAACTACAACACGATCAAAGAAATCTCCAGAGGACAATAAGGCAGTTGGGTTTTCAACGATTATCGTCGTTTTGTATCCGAGCTTATGCAAAATATCCGCTGTGTCGTAGAGTGCAGTAGATAGATCAACGTTTTTATCGCTGTTGGTTGGTCCAATAATCAATATGTTATGTATTCCACTTATTGCCAAACTATCTACTCCAATCTTGATGATTGATCGAGTCAATCAAATCTATAAACTCATCAAAAACATAGTATCCATCTGTAGGTCCAGGTGCGGCTTCAGGTTCGAAAAGAACACTCATAATTGGTAAATATTCATGTCTTATTCCTTCGATACTACCATCGGACACACAAATATTAGTCACAATGAAATCCGATGAACCAATCGATTTTTGATCGATCGTGTATGAATGATTGTGATTAACAAAGTCTATTTTCCCACTGGCTACTTCTTTGACAGCCAATGAAGATTCATGATGTGGATGAGTCAGTCGTGTTATTTTGCAATCATTAGCAATTGCAATCAATAAACTACCCAATCCGATTCCTAAAACTGGAAATTCTTTTTGAAGAACTTTTATATTTTTAATTGTTTGTGTTAAGTCATTGGGATCTCCAGGTCCATTTGAAAAAATAATCCCATCTGGATTTAGATTAGCAATTTCTTCTGGAGAAGCATTATAATTCACGATTACCGAATTGCAGTCTCGGTATGATAACTGTCTCAAAATAGAATATTTCAATCCCAAATCAACAATGACCATTTTCGTACCAATATTGGGATTGGGATATGATTGCTTAGTTGAGACCTGTTTCACCAAATCTGGAGGTAGAACTAAGGCTTTTATTTGGTCAATTGCATGTTGGTCATGCGTATCCATGATACTAGCTTTCATTTCACCATTATCATGAATATATCTGGAAAGTGCACGAATATCTACACCCTTGATTCCAGGAATCTCAAGACTTCCGACCCACTCCTCAAAAGGAATTGATCCGTCTACTGTCTCTGAAATACTTGAACCAATTACAACTCCCTTACATTGAGAATTGATTGATTCGTAGTAATCACGATTGATGCCAGAACTTCCTACTCCAGGAATAGTAAAAGCCATGATTTGACCTTCAGCATCAGGATCTGTCACTGATTGCTCGATTCCAGTTCGATTATTCGAAACTACTAATTGACCTGTGGTAATTGCAGAAGAACCAAATCCTTCACCAGGAAAGACTTTTCCATCTTCTAAAATTAAATAACGTTTCATTATGTCACTCCAATTGATTATCTATTCAATTTCGACTTTATCTTCGCCATCAATTTCTTTCATGAAGACTCTGATTTTTTCACGTTGTGAAGTTGGAATGTTTTTACCAACAAAGTCAGCTCTGATAGGTAATTCACGGTGTCCCCTGTCAACTAAAACAGCAAGTGAGATTTTCTTAGGGCGTCCAGAACTCATTAAAGCATCCATTGCAGCACGAATGGTACGGCCAGTATAAAGAACATCATCTGTAAGAATTACGTGCTTATTAGTGATGTCAAAATCTAGCGGAGAGGCCTTAACATCCCCAGTATCATGTTGATCATCCTTGTCATCGCGATAAGGAGTGATATCTAATTCAGCAACTGGAATACTAATGTTTTCGAGTTGCTTTAAGCGAGATTCAATTCTATGTGCTACAAATACACCTCTCGTTTTTATCCCAACTAAAACTAAATCCTCAATTCCTTTATTTCTTTCAATTATTTCATAAGTTATTCGTGTCAATGCTCGGGTCATAGTTTGACCGTCGATAATTTCTTTTGCCATTGAAGTTCTCCTTATCCAAATAAAGCACCCACAGCGTGAGTGCTCTATTTATTTAATCTCACATATCATAATTTTAGACTATAATACGTCTAATTAAGTGTCAACCGCGCAATTTGTTGAGGGTGTCAGTAAATATCTTCGGTGGCTCCACAGTAAACTCCATCCACTCTTTAGTCCGTGGATGTTCGAATCCTAAAGTTTTTGCGTGTAAGAACTGTCCATGGCCATTTAAAGTATTCTTTGGCCCATATAATGGATCTCCAGCTACTGGATGACCAATATACTGCATATGGACTCTTATCTGATGTGTTCTACCAGTCTCAAGGCGTAATTTTATCAGTGCATAATCTTCAAATTGTTCAATGACCTCAAAGTGAGTAATAGCTTTGCGACCATCATCAACGATTGCTTGTTTTTTACGATCACTTTTAGAACGACCTAGTGGTGCGTCAATGATTCCTTTTCGTTCCTTAAAATTACCGTGAACTATTGCAACGTATTCTCTTAGATTAGTTTTTTCTTTTAACTGATGCATCAATGATTGTTTAGCCAAATTATTTTTGGCGATCATCAATAGCCCTGAGGTATCTTTATCGATTCTATGAACGATCCCAGGACGGATCAAATCATCATCATTGATTTTACTGTGATATAAAATTGCGTTTACCAGCGTACCATCAGGATGACCTGCTGCGGGATGAACAACCATTCCTTGTGGTTTATTTACAACCATAACATCCTCATCCTCATAGACTACATCGATCGGTATGTTTTCTGGAACAGCTTCTATTGGTTTCTCTGCTGGAACGGTAAACGTAACTACATCGCCATTTGAAACTTTAAAGCCGGTCTTTTTGATTACTGAATCATTGACCAAGACTTCTCCGTCTTTAATAAATTTTTGAATCTGTGATCTAGAGATATCTGTGACTTGCTCACTAATAAAGTTATCTAGACGGCCTTTTTTCTCTTCTTCATATTTTAAAGTATATTGATTATTTGTTATTATTTTCACCTGCTGTCGAACGGAATAAATAGATTAAAAGTAGGATCACTCCTACGGTTATGTATGTATCAGCGAGATTAAAGATAGGAAAATTCATAAAGTCTAAGCTGAACATATCAATTACATAATGATGTGTGAAACGGTCGATCGCATTCCCGATCGTCCCAGTAAATAGTAATAACAGTGAAAAACGATATAAGTATTCATTCTTATTAGATTTAATAAATAAATACAGCAGTACTATCACCGCAATGATTGTCACAATAAAGAAGAAAAGCATTTTTCCTTCTAGCATGCTCCATGCGGCACCATTATTAGTAATATTCGTTAATGACACTATACCGGGAATAAACTGATGGGATCCAAATGCTGGAATATTATAGTGAACGTACATTTTTAGAGCTTGATCACCTGCAACTAAAACAATAAATACAACTGCATAAATAAATGGCATTAAAATAACCCACTTATCTTGCCGGCATTATCGACATCCATATTCAATGCAGCTGGTTCTTTTGGTAAGCCTGGCATCGTCAAAACGTTACCAGTTAGAACGACAATAAATCCTGCTCCAAGTTTTGGAATCAGACTTTTGACGTGTAAAGTGAAGTCTTTTGGACTTCCTAATTTTTTGGGATCATCACTCAACGAATATTGTGTCTTTGCGATGCAAACTGGCAGGTCGTCCCAGACATTATCTTTTAAAGTTTGCAGTTGTTTTCTTGCTTGTGTGGAATATTCAACATTATTTGCTCCATATATTTCGGAGGCGATCGTAGCAATTTTTGCTTCAGTGGTTTGGTCATCATCATAAAGTCGTTGATAATGTGACTCTTTTTCAGTAGCTTTAATAACTGTTTTTGCCAAATTAAGTCCACCGGCACTACCCTTGTGATGAATCTCAGTTAATTCAACGGGAACACCGACTTCATCACAGAGATTGGTTAGCAATTTGATTTCATTATCGGTATCTGTAGCAAATTCATTGATCGAAACTACAACTGGAATTTTGTAGTATCTCATATTGGTGATATGACGTTTTAGATTTTTGAAGCCTAAAGTCAAAGCATTCAAGTCTTCATTTTGTAAATCTGCTAATTTTTGTCCACCATTATATTTAAGTGCACGAATCGTTGCGACGATTACGATTGCATCAGGAGCATGCTTTAATTTTGGAGTTACAATATCCAAGAATTTTTCCCCACCAAGATCGGCACCAAATCCACCTTCAGTGACAGTATAATCGCCCAACTTCATGGCTAACTTCGTTGCTAAAATACTGTTGCAGCCATGTGCAATATTTGCAAAAGGACCACCATGGATGATTGCTGGAGTGTTTTCCAACGTTTGTACCAAATTAGGTTTTAATGCATCTTTTAATAGCATCGTAATTGCGCCTTGTACGCCGAGATCACGGACAAATATTGGTTTTCTGTCATAAGTGTAAGCAACTAAGATACTGGAAATACGCTCTTTTAGGTCGTCAATATCTTGAGATAAACAAAGAACTGCCATTAGTTCACTAGCAACTGTTATTTCAAAATGTTCTTCTCTAGGAATTGAATTGATAGGTCCACCAAGTCCCAAAACTATATTACGTAACGAACGGTCATTGATATCTAAAGCTCGTTTCCAAATAATACGTCTTGGATCTATGTTCAATTCATTTCCTTGATGTAAATGATTATCGATCAATGCTGCTAAAGTATTTACGGCACTGGTCAACGCGTGCATGTCGCCGGTAAAATGTAAATTTATATCTTCCATTGGAACTACTTGAGCGTATCCACCTCCAGTAGCACCACCTTTCATTCCCATAACTGGACCTAAAGATGGTTCTCTCAAAGCTAGAACTGTTTTTTTACCAAGAGCTTGCATTGAGTCTGCTAGACCGATGGCAACGGTCGATTTTCCTTCACCCGCGGGTGTGGGATTGATCGAAGTTACCAAAATCAATTTACCATCATCATTTTTCATAGCTTTTGAAATTCCATTACCTGACACTTTAGCTTTGTAGTGTCCATAAGGCTCTATATCTTGTTCATCGAGCCCAACTTTTTTTGCAATTTCAGAAATGTTTTTCATCTTATCATGTTCATTTAGTTGTGCAATTTCTATATCACTTGGAAATGCCATACTTATTCACCCACTCTTTTTCTTAAATTCGAAAGGATCTTTTTAGTCGATGTGACCTTGACTGGAAAATAATCACGGTTATCAAAGTCGATTTCTATTTGCCACTTGTTAGTAGACTTGATTGTTACGTTAGAACGATCAAAACTTCTCGTTTTGTGATAATTAGGTTCTTTAATGATAACTTTGGAATCTGTAACTTTTATCCAAGAACTTTTAATAATGTAATAAATATAGGCTAGGCCAACGATCCAAATGACAATTGGAAGAAAGCTGAGGCTCATAATTTCTAATTGCAAAACCACACCTAAAAAGATGATAATAAGTGCGAAAGACCACAAAACTATGCCCCAGGCGCCAGTTGGCTGAATGTAATACTTTTTCGACATAAAATACCCCCGAAAGGTTTGATTGAATGATTAAATTGTACACCGATGCCGGTTTAAATACTAACTTAAACTTAGCTGCAATCAGCTATGTATTTACCAATAATAACAAAGAATATGAACATGTTCAGCAAGAAAAAAGTCAAGACAATCATTACCTGGAATTTAAAGCAGTAAAAGTCGCACTTTTGAAGTTGATCGAGTTGGATTTTACTGATGAGATTTTGCAATTATGTAGTGATAGTCAAATCGTCGTCGATAGTATTTCCAAGAACTATTCAAAACATTATCAGGAATCTGTAGATGAGATACTTCCCTTGCTAGATAAGTTTCCAAGTTACTTTGTGAAACATATCTCAGATAAGGAAAATAAAGCCGCACATTCGTTGATACATCAAGAATTGATCCATTTAAGGAATTAATCACTAATTATTATTAAATCCTATGAAACTGTGCTATCATAAAATCGCTTACAATTTTATTCATTCAAGGAGGATCTTATTAATGTATTACGTTCTTATGAAAGATCGCGACATTCGTGATAATTTAGCTACTGAGCAATATTTGATGAACAACGTTGAATTTGATGAACCACTAGTTCTTTTCTATATCGAAGGACCATGTATCATTGTTGGTAGAAATCAAAATACTTTGGAAGAAATCAATAGTGATTATGTCAAGGAACACAATATTACTGTTACTCGCCGTATTTCTGGTGGTGGAGCTGTATATCAAGACCTTGGTAACTTATGTTTCAGTTTCGTGGTAGATTCGAACGATAAGAATTTTGGTGATTTTAAATCATTCACGCAACCTATTATTGATGCATTACATCAAATGGGAGCAACTACTGCTGAAGTTTCCGGAAGAAATGATTTATTAGTAGATGGTAAAAAATTCTCTGGAAATGCTATGTATTCAAGAAACGGTAAAACATTCTCACACGGTACACTTTCATTAGACGTTGATTTGAATGTCTTGACTGATGCATTGAATGTTTCAGCAGATAAAATTGCCTCAAAAGGTATCAAATCTATCAGAAGTCGTGTTACAAACTTGAGACCTTACCTTGCCAAAGAGTACCAAGATTTAACTACTGAACAATTTAGAGATCGTTTACTTTTGGAATTATTCCACGTTGATAATCTTGAAGATATCAAAGACAAAGAATATGTTGTTTCTCCTGAAGAACAAAAAGAGATCGACAAAATCAAAGAACAATATTACTACAATTGGGATTGGGTTTATGGTCAATCACCTAAGTTCACTGCCAAGCAACGTAAACACTTTGACATGGGTACTGTCGATGTTCGTTACAATGTTGAAGAAGGTAAAATCGAAAATGTCGAGATTTATGGTGACTACTTCGGTATGAAGGACACAACAGACATTAAGGAAAAGCTTACTGGCGTTAAATTTGATCATGACAGCATTTTAAGTGTACTGGATCAATTCGACCTAGACAGTTATTTCAAGGGAATCCCACAGGATGAACTTGTAAAATTATTTACTCCATAAAATTAAATTACGGAAAACTTGAGGAAACTTACTCAAGTTTTTTTATTATCAAGGGAGATCAATCATGTATTTTTATCGAATGAAATCAAAAGATATTCGTGATAACCTAGCGACTGAACAATATTTGATGAATAACGTTGAATTCGACGAGCCGTTAGTACTCTTTTACATTCAAAAGCCATGTATTATTGTCGGTCGAAATCAGAATACACTTGAAGAAATAAATTCTGAATACATCAAAGAACATAATATTACCGTCACACGAAGAATATCAGGTGGTGGCGCTGTTTATGATGATTTAGGAAACATCAGTTTCAGCTTCGTAGTTAATTCTGATGATGATAACTTTGGTGATTTTAAGAAGCTAACGAAGTCAATTATTGATGCATTAAAAGATATGGGAGCAACGACAGCAGAAGTTTCTGGGAGAAACGATTTGATGGTCGATGGCAAAAAATTCTCAGGAAATGCCATGTATACCAAAAATGGGAAAATGTTCTCTCATGGGACCTTAGCTTACGATGTCGACTTGTCCGTTTTGGCTGATGCATTAAATGTCCCGGCTGATAAAATCGCTTCGAAAGGCATAAAATCAGTAAAATCTCGTGTAACCAATGTCAAACCTTATCTCAAACCAGAATATCAATCACTTACTACCGAGGAATTCCGAGACAAATTAATTTTGGAGCTCTTCCATACTGACGATATGTCAAAAATTTCTGATAAAGAATATCAACTGACTGATAATGATAAAAAAGCTATTCAGAAATTGAACGCTGATTTTTATTATAATTGGGACTGGGTTTATGGAAAATCACCTGATTTCTCTGTAAAAAATCGTAAGCATTTCGATATGGGAACCGTAGATGTCAGATATCAAATCTCACAAGGAAAAATTAAATCTGTTGAAATTTACGGAGATTACTTTGGGAAAAAGGATTCTGAAACGATAAAACAGAAATTAGTTGGTATCCCCTACTCTAAAACATCGATTGAAGAAGCTTTGAACGACTTCGATCTGGATGAATACTTCAGCGGTATTCCTAAAGATGAACTTTATAATCTATTTACAAACTAAAATAGACTCAATACTTAGATTAATCTAAGATATTGAGTCTATTATTTTTTCGTTATCATCACTATGATAAAATAATTTCATGTGAGGGGTACTGACATGATTAAGATTGAAAACTTACAACAAAATTTCAAAATGGTTGATATTGCATCTGAAACTAATCTAAACGATTCAGATCGAACAGAATTGATTGAGACTTACGGTCTTACAAATGAAATTCTCGATTACGCTGATGATGTTAATGAACGAGCTAGATTAGAATTTGACGAAAACAACCAAATTTGGTTAGTTGTTTATTATGTTCAAAATGAAAATGACAAATCAAGTGCATCCAAAAGTACGATGCCGATATCAATGGTTATTAAAGACGATAAATTATTTTTATTTACAAATAAATATACTCACTATGTACGTGATTATGTTCTGAAAGCAGATTCACATTATAGTCCAATTATTAAAGACCGAATCTGGGCATTGATCTTCAATGCTTTTGATAGAATTGCTGACGATTTTAGCGATGAAATTAATGACATCAATGTTCGTCGCAACAGGATCCAAGAACATATTGAGCGTAGGAAAACATCATATAAGCAAATCATCAGTCTTTCAAAACTTCAAGATTTGATGATATATGTCAATACTGCCATCAACAGTAATTATACTGTTGCAAGACAAATTGACGTGATTGCCAACTCTAAAGCAGAGACAGTAAATTTGGCTGCCAAGACCAAAGAAAGATTGCATGATTCAGTTGTTGAAATCGAGCAATTAAGGGATGAAGCTGCCTTGGCATCAGACATCATTGATCGTGTTTCAAACACAAGCAATAACATCTTGAATAATCAAACAAATACAACCATGAAAATATTGACGGTTTATACGATTGTCCTTAGTATTCCAACAATTGTCTCGGGATTTTACGGAATGAATATGAAACTTCCGATTGCCGATAAACAATGGTCATGGATATTCTCGATCATTATAACGATTGCCATGATCATCTTTGTAATTTGGGACCTACACCGTCGGGATAGCCTTTAATTATCTTTCTTTTGCCCAGAATTGATAATAATCGGTTCTAATAGAACCGTTATATAATTTGCGTTTCTTTGTGGCTCTTTCTCCGAAATACTTTTCGAATTCCAAGTCACTAGTTACGATGTACTTGCTCCAAGAGTCGAGTGGATTGAAGACGTCACCCATTTCCTTGTAAAGCTTTCTAACGCCTTCCATATCACTCATACGTTGACCATATGGAGGGTTGGAAATGATTACACCGTCGCGACCTTCAATTTTTAGATCTTTAACGGCAATTTGTTTAAAGTTGATATCGTGCAGCACTCCAGCACCGTGAGCGTTCAATTTAGCGAGATCAATCATAGAACCATCAATATCACTAGCAAATATATCCAATTTTGGAGCACGCTGAACTTCTTTAGCTGCTTCTTTTTCTTTTTCTAAAATCTTAGGATCCATCCAGTCGAAACCTTCAAACGAAAACTTACGTAAGGTTCCAGGTGCTACATTTTTAGCCAATAATGCGGCTTCGATAGCGATTGTTCCAGAACCAGTTGTTGGATCAACGAATGGCATATCATCATGCCAGTTTGTTAACAGAATCAGTGCTGCAGCAAAGTTTTCTTTCATAGGTGCTACACCATGCTCCAAACGATAGCCACGTTTATACAATGAATCACCAGTGGTATCGAGCGTTATTTCAGCAACATCTTTATGAATTCTAGTTTCGATTTGGAAAGTTGCACCAGATTCTGGTAATCTTCCACGTCGTTTATAAACATCTGCCATCTTGTTTACGATGGCTTTTTTTGTGATTGCTTGAATATCACGTTCGGAATGTAATTTCGATTTGACTGTTCTAGCCTTGATCGGAAAAGCAGCATTTAATGGCAACCAGTAATCCCAAGCGATTGCATTGACTTTATCAAATAGTTCCTCGAAACTTCTAGCTTCAAAAGTATCGATCACAATTTTGATTCTATCTGCGCTACGTAACCACAGGTTCGCTTTGGCAATATCTTCATACTCACCTTCAAAATAAACCTTACCGTTTTCCGTAGTTGTCTCATAACCTAAATCTTGTAATTCTTTTGTGGTTATTGATTCAAAACCACTCGACATAGTTGCCATTAATTTCATAAAAATCCTCTTTTAAAATGCAAATTTTTTGTACAAAAAAAGGACGAACACGTCGTCCCTTACCTAGTAAATTTCTATAAGCCACGTTCTGTTCATGTACCGGCTCGGTACTCCGATACAGTTAGTAATCATCTATCTACAATTAAGCCTTCACAGTAGATTCATTTCTCGTTATGAAGCGCCCCTACCAAAGTTTGGGTTGCCCGCTCGTGGGGTTTACCTCGTTCCACCATCAAAGTTTCCCTTGATGCTACGTCTCTGTGGCACTTTCAAGCTAGTAACACATAGTATAACCTTAGTGCTTTCACTGCCGTTACCATAAGGTACCTTGGCTTATTGGGCCAAGCGCGAACACTACAAGCATCTCAGCTCGTGCGGGCGTGGACTTTCCTCAGCCTAGATAACTAGGCCGCGATTACTCAAAATTTACCAATGCGAATATTATACCTAAAATTGACCCATATTTCCATTGTTATTTAGATTTGGGTTAAAAGAATTCATATTTTGACGACTATCGTCAAAATGATTAGGACTCATATTAGGATTTTGGCTAGACATACTTTGATTGTTCAAGCCTTGATTTGACATTGATCCAGGATTGATTTCGTTATGTCCACTTTCAAAGTTTCCACGACTAGAATTCATGCTGTTTGGAACAGCAGCTGATGCGAATTGTTTAACTGGATCACTACCACTGTCTTTTACAGCGGAGTCATTAGGAATTCCATTAGCAAAATCACGACCAAAAACATGCTTCTCAAGGTTAGAAATTCTTCTGAGAATATCATAATTAGTTGAAGCATCTGTTGCCTTTGGTTGACTAGCGTTCATACTTGCCATTGATGCGGCCTTAGGTTGAACAGGAATGCTTCTGCCACTTCTTTGTCTGGATGTTGCTTGTTGTGTATCGTTGTTGCTTGTTTGTGCTTGAGCACCAGAATTGATTTGGGATTGAAGACGATTATTTTCTGACTTCAAACGATTCAACTCATTTGAATAAGCTTCGTAATCTTTAATGATACCATCTAAGAATTGATCAACTTCAGCTTGGTCATAACCACGCATCTTAGTTTTGAACTCTTTTTGTAAAATATCATTTGGTTGGAAATTTAAGAAAAATTTGTCCTCGTTACCATTTGGTTGACCTTGTGGATTAAATCCGTTGCCGTTCATTTGATTCATGTTGTTCATTATTTGCACCCCAATTGTGTTAAATATTTATCTCATAATATATATAATAGCTATTTTTCGGACATCATGTTAGCAAAATCTTGCATTGCATCGAAATCTATCAATTCAAGTGAATAATCATTCCCCTGTTCCTGATAATTCTTCATTGCATCATAATCATATTTAGGCTTGCCCTCATTGTCTGGATCGTAAAATATCAGTGAGCCATCAGTATGTTTTAGCATAAAACTTTGCCAAGTCCTTAGCTGTATACCTGAATGATAACCTAAAGTAGTAAGTTTATTGACATAGTCCGCATTTCTTAAAAAAATATTTAGTAATGACTGGTTTTTCTCATTCCATTGGCCGCCAAAGTTAGAAAATGGCAACATAACTGCATGTTTGATATTATATCCTTTATCCTTTAAAACTTTAACTGCTTTTCCAACAATTTGTTCAGTACCAAGTTGTGCACCAGTCAAAATCCATTCCATACCATCTTCAGCATAATTAATGAAACGTTCTTCAAGGAATTTTTGAATCACTTTTTCTTTTGGATCATCAGGTTTAAAGATTCCCAGTTCATATGAACGGTAACCTGTTACCCATAAATTTTTTATCACGAGGAACCTCCTTTAATTAATATTTCAATCAACATGGTATAATTCTGAAAGTAGGAGTTGATATATTGAATTTTAACTATCCTGACGGACGCAAGTTTCAACGAAGTCAGAAGCCAGCAAAGCTCTCTACCTCACAATCCAAAAAGATACTTTTTGGTGACCGTGGTATGCACCTTGAAGATGAAATTAATGAAAGTAACAAGTATTATAGGGGACACGATATTGCGGTAATATATAAAAAACCGACCCCTGTCCAAATTGTAAAAGTAGATTATCCTAAGAGAAGTCGTGCCGTTATTAAAGAAGCATATTTTAGGCAGGCTTCTACAACCGACTATAATGGCGTATACAATGGTTATTATATCGATTTTGAAGCGAAAGAAACAACTCAAAAGAGTTCCTTTCCGCTCAAAAACTTCCACCAACACCAAATAGATCATTTAAGGGCGTGTGAAAAGCAAAACGGAATCTGTTTTGTGATCATCAAATATGTTGCCTTGAAGCGATACTTTATCATGCCAGCAACTAAGCTTTTTAAATATTGGGATGGGCAAAAACATGATGGTCCCAAATCTATTCAATTGTCAGAAATAGTAAATGATTCTTATGAAATTACACCAGATTATAACCCAACATTGCCTTATATTGATATTATAAATAAATTAATTGAAAGCAGGAAGGAATAACAATGGATAAAACACCTAGACATAGCAACGATGATGTCAAACCTATCTCTCCCATCAAGAATTTCTTTAAATGGGTCGGGATCGTTTTGGGAACGATTGTTGGTATTTTCTTAATAATATTCATTTTTTATGCGTTTAAGGCCCCTGCTATAAGTCAAGAAACTTTGCAAAGCGGTGGTTCCTCCACAATAGTTGATTCTAGCGGAGACCAAATTGCATCTCTTGGTGACAATAAACGAAACTATGTGACAATCGATAAAGTTCCAGAACAGATGCAAGATGCGGTCATATCTATAGAAGATAAAAACTTTTATAATGAAACTTTTGGTATCGATCCAGTTAGAATCGTCAAATCAGCTTTCACTAACGCTACTCAAGGTACTCTACAAGGTGGTAGTACTTTGACACAGCAATTAGTTAAGTTGACTGCTTTTTCAACCGATGCAAAGGATCAAACTTTCAAACGAAAAATGCAAGAAGCTTGGTTAGCTATGAAAGTTAGCCATGATTTTTCTAAACAACAGGTTCTCGAATTTTATGTCAATAAGGTTTATCTAGATAACGGTATTTATGGTATCGAAACTGGTGCCAAATACTATTATGGTAAGTCGTTAAGTGACCTTACCTTGCCTCAAATGGCACTATTAGCAGGATTGCCAAATGCCCCAAGTAATTACGATCCATATACACATCCAGATCAAGCAAAGAATCGTCGTGATTTGGTAATTTCAGCAATGTACAACAATAACAAAATTACTAAAGCCGAAGCCGATGAAGCAATTGCTACACCGATCACTGATGGCCTACAACCATACAAGAAAATCACAACTGATGGAAACACAGATAAGATGATCACCGATCCTTACGTTAAAGAGGCTATTTCTGAAGTCCAGAAAAAAGGATTCGATCCTTATCGTGATAATTTAAAGATCACTGTAAATATGGACTATGATGCTCAAAAACGTTTGTATAATATCGTTAATTCTTCAAACTATGTTCAATTTCCAGATTCAAAAATGCAAGTTGGTTCCACTATCGTCGATCCTAGCAATGGTAAAGTTATTGCCATGATTGGTGGCAGAAATCTTGATAATATTCAATTTGGTTTAAACAGAGCGGTCCAAACTTCCAGAAGTAATGGATCAACAATGAAGCCAATCCTGGATTATGGACCTGCCATTGAATATCTAAATTGGTCAACCTACAAGCAACTGGAAGATTCTAAATATACATATCCAGGTACAGACATTGTCCTGCGTGATTGGGATCAAACATACAAAGGACAAATGAGTCTTCGTGAAGCGTTAGTGACATCAAGAAATGTTCCAGCGGTTAAAACACTTGGCGAGGTCGGATTCACTCGAGCTAAAGAATTCGCAGCGAACTTAGGGATCAAGATCCCAAGTAACCAAGGATTATCAGCTGGTATTGGTTCTGATGCTTCTAGTTTACAAGGTGCCAGTGCCTATGCAGCCTTCTCAAATGGTGGTTATTATTACAAACCAAGTTATGTTTCAAAAATTGAGACGGCAGATGGTATCACTCATTCTTATCATTCTGAACCAAAACGAGTGATGAAATCATCTACTGCCTACATGATCACTGATGTTTTGAAAGGTGTGCCAACATCTGCTGGATTTGCTGACTACGCTCAGATTTCCGGATTACATCAAGCTGGTAAAACTGGTACCACTAATTATTCAGATGATTCTATTTCCAGCAATCCCGCATTGAGTGGACAATCAAAAGATTCTTGGTATAACGGATACACTAAGAACTACTCTATGAGTGTTTGGACCGGATATGATTCTCCAAATGCTAATGGTATTTCTTCAACATATCAAAGTGTTGCAGGTAAGATTTACAAAGCTGAGATGGAATATTTGTCGAAACAATCAACTAATTCAGATTGGAGGAAGCCAAGTTCAGTAGTCTCACTTAGAATTAAAGATAACGGTTCTGAGTCCCCTTCTGTAGCATCTCCAAATGCTTCTCCAAGTTCATACACCAGGGAGCTGTTTGTACGTGGACACGCCCCTAACAATCCATACAAGGGCTATTCCAGTTCTTCAAGTTCAAACAGTACTTCTGAGTCAAGTGGTAATGACGTCATAATTAATCGTCGTCCAAGTGATAATGATACTGACTCTGATGAAACTCAAAACAATGAGCAAAACGGAAACACTACTACCGGCGACGGTACGAATAACAATAATCAAAACAATAACAACTCAAATGGCAATAATACCAACAATGGTGGAAACAACAACGGTGGTACTACTGACAACAATAACAATAATGGAAACAACGGTAACACAGGTGATAACACTGGGAACAACAATAATGGAGATACCGGTGGAAACACTAATAACGGCGGTACCCAGGGTGCAAACACCCAAGGTGCTGTTAATGAAAATGAGTAACAAAAAAGGCCAGAGAAGAAATTCTCTAGCCTTTTTTCATTTCATTTTGTTCATTTAGTTCATCACATTGAATAATCAATTCATTTTCTTCTTTGAGTGGATCGATCTTCATAGAATACTTCTTACCATATTCGATCATGGTGTGATGTGCTTGATGTAGTTCTTCAGGTTTTAAGGATCCGACAATAGTTTTCTCAACTTCTAAAACAGAAGCTTTACTATCAACGAAATGCAATCTCTTTGCAATAGCGGATACATGCGTGTCCACTGCAAAAGTAGGCTGTTCAAATACGTCGCTCAGAACCACGTTGGCAGTTTTTCTACCCGCCCCTGGCAATGACATTATTCCCTTTCTAGTCTCTGGTACGATGTCATTAAGTTCGTTATGAATGACACCAGCAGTTTTGATGATATTTTTAGCCTTGTTGTGAAATAGACCCACACTCTTGATTATTTTTTCAACATCAGTCAAGTTTGCATTCATCAAATCAACTGGTTGAGGATATTTTGAGAATAATTCAGGAGTGACTTTGTTGACGGAAACGTCAGTAGCCTGAGCACTCAAAATAACCGAAATCAGATATTGGAATGGAGTTCTAGAATCTAGAGATGGACCAACGGGACCAATATCCTTTTCCATTTCATGAATTGCCCATGCTATTTGTTCTTTAGTTAACATTAGTATCCCAACTTCTTTCGGCGTTCTTGCAATTGATCTGCAGTTTTTATATTGCTCTTTTCCCAACTTATCAAAATTCGATCCATATACTTCAATGAATAAGCCTGATTTAGTACTGCTTCACGTAGTGCCAAGTCAATCAATTTTAAACTAAAATGGTCATCATCGATCCATTGATGAACTTGTTCTTGCTCGATCGGTGATATTGGTCGACCAAATTCAACTTCTATTTTTTTAAATAGTTCTTGAGTATCGGTCAACAACTTTTGGTGCTGATTATGGTTTTCGTTTTGTTCCAATAAAGTATTGATTCGTTCAAAAACTGGAGTCAAATCATAAATATCACGTTGTTGATGATTTTCAATAACTGTCTTTAAATCGATGATTCCGATTTTGATCAAGTTTTGAATAGTGTTATATACTTCCTCTTCGGAATAACCCGTGTGATCAGCCATTAAGGCAGCACGAGGGAATTGGATCCCCTGTTGTGAAAACATCAATAGATTCAAATAAATTATCAAATCTTTTTCAGTCATTCGTAATTTACGATAGTTCTTTATTAATAAATTACTGATGGTTGTATTACCACTGGATAAAAACTCATTAAATATTTTATTTTCCATAAATTACAACTTTCTTCAAATAAAAAAGGTAAAGGCTTCCTGCCTAATACCTTTTTTTATTTTTTATAATTTGTGATTCCAAATTTACAATTTAAATATTATTAATTAGCTGAACACTTTTGCCTGTTTTAAAATCGACCAAATTGTAACCCACGGTGTTGTTTTTGTTTTCAAAAGCAACTTCCCATGTTGGTTTACCTTTATACAATCCTAAATTTATATGCAAAATTTTGGTAGGACTATATCGATCTGCTACACCCTGCAATACTTTTTCACGTAATGGTGCATTACCTTTATCAAATGTTTCTGTTTTACCACTTTTAGCATTAATAATAATATAACGATATTGTTTTTTATTCGTCAATCCACCGACTGCAAAATAACGATCAGTTCTTGTGTAATCACCAAAGTAATCAGGTTGAACGATATTTGCCTTTTCTTCAGCAATAGAATTTGATTGTGATCTTGCACTAGAATACGGTGCAAATGAAAGATTTATATATGTTATCACCGAAACTATAGCTAAAGTAATCAAAGAAATTACTAGCAATATTTTTGTACTTCTATTCATAAGGTCTTCCTTTTACTTAGTCAATTAAACATAGTATAGCAACTTTGCTTTTAATTCAAAAACTGATTTATGTCTTTTTTAATATAAGGCATGTCTTCATTAATGACAGGTAAACCATCTGGTAACGAGTTTAAAATATCTTTACCATAATTTTTGGTCAAAATACGGTTGTCGAGTAACATTATTACTCCCCTGTCACCTGAAGTTCTCACGAGTCGACCAAGTCCTTGACGCAACTGTAAAATTGCCCTAGGTAATGTATCCGCTCTGAAAACATTTATTCCATGCTTATTCATAATTTCTTGTCTGACTTTAACATCGATCATTTCTGGCGATTCAAAAGGAATTCTAGTAACAATCAATATTTCCAGCATTTTCTTTGGAAAATCCACGCCTTCCCAGAAAGAGTTTGCTCCTAAAAGAACTGAACGATTTCCGATGGCAAAACGTTTCTTAATTTTTTCGTTCGTACCAGTAATGCCTTGGGCAAGTATTTCCCACTTTTCTTTGACGTCTGTTTCCATCAATTTTGAATAGACTGCATTCAAAGTTGCTAATGAGTTAAATAATATCATGGTTTGATAGTCCATGTCGTCCAATATTTGAACAATGTGGTCAGTGACCATGCTGTAATATTCCTCATTTGAAAGCGATGTAATATCAGGAACATCACTGGGAATATATATTTTACTATTTTTTGCCATTTCGTTTGAATCCGGCAAGATAAGCATCTGATTGATTTGTTCCTGGTCTAATTGCATATCCATAATAAAATGTGAAAAATCTTTTTGAACTGTAATGGCAGCACCAATTGCAAAAATCTGGCTAAACGAATCAGTTGTCTCTTTGATCAAACGTTTAATATCGTATTGACGCCAACTAAGTTTCATGCTGTTTGGTTCATAATAGTCACGCATGTCCAATTGCACACCAAAGTCTGCATCAGCAGTCTTCAACAATTGCAACAATTCATCTAACCCACTTAGAACAGTTCTTATCTTGGAGTTTTCAATTATCAAGTTAGAAATAATTTTAGAAAGTTCAATTGAAATAAAGTTTTTTTGAAAATTATATTGATCAAAAAGTACATCGATACGATTAACTACCATCGATAATTCAACGATTAAATCTGATAACAAGTCAGTTAATTCCTCGTTATTAGCACCAAATTGTTTCTTATCCATAATCAAAGAAACCATTTGATTACGTTCCTTTAACCCCACTTGATCTTGAATATAATTTTCAAAAATATTGTATTCTAGTCGTTCCATTAATTCCTTTATTGCTTGAAAATGAGATTCCATATCTTGGAGATCTTGATAATTCCATAATTGTGTGGTCACTTCAGTAAACGCATATCTCAAAGTTACACGATTTTGATATAAAATATCGCTAAGTTTTCTAACAAACTCATTTAATTTGAAGAAATCAATCGTTGGCGACGCCACCTCACGCAGGCTGTCGGCAAAGTGGTTAGCTTCATCAATAACCAAATATGAATTGTCCCCCCACATTGTGCTATCGAGATGTCGAGCCAAATATGACTGATTGGTAACCAAAATTAAAGATTCATGATATCTGTTTTGTTGATACGTCCAAAAATCATCATCACTAAAAATAGTTTTCTCTTTAGCTTCACCTCGATGACGAATTATTGTGAACAATGGATTATTATAATTCGTCAAGTGCAGTTCGTTTAAATCTCCGGTAGTAGTCATAGTTAGCCAGACGATAATTTTCATCTTAAGTAAGGCTGTGTGCCTATGACCAAGATAGTTGTCGAGAGCCTCATAAAATCTATCAATATCAATAAAATTGTAGCTACTCTTAACAACTTCAGCATGATAATTATTATTTGTAACTTGATTAAGTAGTGGAATTGCTTGGTCAACTATTTGTTGTTGTAAAACTTTTGTTGTTGTAGAAATAACCAACTTCTGCTGGCTGTTCACCATATACGATAATGGTAGTAAATAACCCAAAGTCTTACCAGAACCGGTTGGAGCCTCAATCAAATTCCATTCCTGGTCTTTTTTACGATTGTTGGCGTTTTTAAAAATATCGTCCATCAAATCAGATTGATTCTGACGATAATCTAAAATCCCTCGAAGCATTTCACGCTTAGTTTTTTCTGACGATGGATAATTCCTATTTTGATCAATTTGTTCACTGACATGAAAGTCTTTTTTTCTTAGAACAAGGCCATTCTTCTCAAATAAATAATCAGGTAAAAGTTGATTATTGTTTTTCCGTTCTTCATATATCTTTTTAAAAACGATATTTGTTTCTCTTATCGTTTCAGTCCCCAAATTAGCCAGCGATTTCAAGGTCATCGTTGGCAACTCGCTGATTCTGCTAACAAGTACTTGGAACAATTTGGCAGTCACCAATGCATCACTATCAGCACTGTGCGGATTATCATGTTCAATACTTAAATAACTAGTTAAGTCCTGTAACTTGTAGCTACTTACAGTTGGAAAAATTATTTGCGATAATTCTACTGTATCGATTGCCTTAACATTTAATTGATTCATCCCTACCCGACTGAATTCACGATTCAAAAATGGTAAGTCAAAATTAACATTATGTGCAATAAATACCCTATTTTTGAGTAGCTTAAAAATCTTCGGTGCAATTGCCTTAAAATTTGGAGAATCTTTTACATCAGAGTCACTCAAACCTGTCAAAGCAGTAATTCTACTTGGAATTGGCACTTCTGGATTTACTTTTTGATTAAAAATTTTGGTAATTTGGCCGTTTTCGATCAAGGCACAACCAAATTGAATGATACGCCCGTTGTCATGCCAATTAGCATTTGTTGTCTCTAGATCAACAACAGCGTAAGAATTTTTCAATATTAAATCACCACTAATCTAATTTCTCTGCTTGATTGATTTGAAGGAAGTAAAGATATTTACCACTAACTTTTTTATCTTTAATAATGGATGAAATGGCTTCAGAATAAAGATTTAATTGTCCAGAATACTTTTCAATAGCATCTTTTAATTTCCCATTTTTAACATTGTCTGTTTTGTAATCAAAGACAATGATACTGGTATCAAGTTCAATCACTCCATCAATAATACCATGAACTAGTATCTTGTCATCATTAGAGTTATCAACATTATCAGATTTAAATAATTTTTTTGCTGGCATCAATATTGAAAATGGATATTCACGACTAACATGATCCTTATTTTCTAATATCAATTTACCCAAATCACTTTGATAAAACTGAACCAGACTGGAGACATTTATTTTTTTACCTACTGCTGGATCAATAACTTTGCTATCTTCCAAACTTTTGATCAATTGTTCGAAATCTTCAGCGTCAGGTGTCTTGTCTAATGATATTTTTTGCAAAACCAAATGAGTTGCGCTACCAACATCAGTCGCGGAAACTTTGGTAGTCTTTTGAAGAAATCTTGGCGTTTTGAATTGATCAAGAACATATCTACCCTTATCAGAAATTATTTCTGATCTAGCCATCTCATTATCATCAGGATCTGCAAACAGACCTTTGATTTCAGAAACTGATTGATAAGCAGTTGTTTCGACCGCCTCTTGATGTTGATATGTAAATCCTAAAATATTATTAACTGTATCTTTAAAAATCTTGGTCGATGGTTCTTCAGAAATCGTAGAATCGACTTTTTTACTTACAGAATCCTTAAGATCATCGGATTCAATGAACTGAAAGTGTAGTTGGCAGTTTTCATTCACCAATTCATTTGAGTCAGGGACTCTTCTACGCTCATCAGATGAAAGTGTACTCATTCCGATCAAATTCTGGTACGTTCTAGCAGCTAATCTAGAACCAGCATTGATAACACCATCGTCTTCTCGTCTGGCGTGATCCCAAGCACTAAGTGTTTTTTCAGAATCTTTTGAATGACCGATCAAAATTAGCTTTTGTTTTGCTCTAGTTAAAGCAACATACAATAATCTCATTTCTTCAGAAACTGCAGAAATCTTCTTTTGATCACTGATAATTGCTCGTTGGATGGTCCTGACATTTGCACGAGTCGTAGTATCCAGGACATTGATCCCAACACCTAATTTAGAATCAAATAAAGTTTCACTTACATAATCCATATTGTTAAACAAGCCATCGATATTCAATAAAATTACAACTGGGAATTCTAGTCCTTTACTAGCGTGGATGGTCATGACTTTAACTGTATCATCGGTTGCTTCAACACTATTTGGTTGAGATAAGTCACGGTCCATCTTCTGCATTTGCTGAATGAACGCAATAAAACTATGGAGACCTTTGAAATTATTTTGTTCATAATTGTTTGCTCGTTGATATAAAGCATGCAAATTAGCAGTTCTTTGCTTTCCTCCAGGCATCCCTGCAACATATTCAAGAATTCCGGTCTCTTGATATATTTTCCAAATAAGTTTGACCAAACTATTTTTGTTGGCAAAATCACGATAACGCTCCAATCGGACAAAAAATGCAGCTAATTTATCTTTTAACTTGGGACGAATATCTTCTGAATCTAAGGTAATGTAATCCTTCATTGCAGTGAAATAGTCATCTGATTTGTTTGCCAAACGGATCTCGGCAAGTTCTTCTTCATTCAATCCAACGATCGGTGAACGTAAAACTGCCACAAGTGGAATATCTTGGCGAGGATTGTCAACTATTTCCAACATAGACATCATGATCTGCAATTCTGTCGTTTGGAAATAATTCTGTGCATCAGTGACCATTACTGGAATCTCAGCTTTAGCAAAGTATGATATCAAATCAGTATTGCTGTTCTTATTTCTAGCCAAAATAGCAATATCTGAATATTTTAATTCCCGATACTTACCCTTTTTACCATCAAAAACCTTAAAATTCTGTTGCTTTAACTCTTTGATCTTTTTGGCGACAAATCGAATCTTACTGATTCGTTTATTTTCGACCACTGAATCATCCATTTCATCTGTTGACTGGTCATCGTTCAATAAATACATCTCAGTGTCAGCATCAACATCATCAGGGAAACTAGTACCTGCCACAAGTTGAACGCTCTTATCGTACTTTACATCACCGATTTGTTCATCGAATATACTTTTAAAAATAGTATTTACAAAATTATCAACGGGGACTGATGAACGAAAGTTTTTGGACAGTTGTATCAATTCATTGGGATTGTCTTCCTTTTGAAATTCTTGATATTTACCAGTAAAAATATAAGGTGCAGCCTGACGGAACCCATAAATAGATTGTTTGATATCGCCAACCATAAACATGTGATTATTCTTGTTTGATAGAAGTTGGATAATATTTTCTTGCATGGCATTCACATCTTGATATTCATCGATCATAATTTCATGAAATCTGTTTTGGTAGAAGCCTAAGGCAACTTTTTGTCCTTCTACTTCACTTGTCAAAATGCTTACGGCTTTGTGTTCCAAATCATTGAAGTCTAGCACATGTTCTGAAGTCTTGATATTGTTAAATTCCTTGATAAAGGCTAATTCAACCTCGACTAGTTTTGCCATAATCTTTTCGGCGTTATGAATTGTGTCCAGAGTATCAGCTTCATTTTGGATGAAAAAGCTATTGACGATGTCCTTTTCAAATTCGGTTTTGACGTCATCCTTTTGTTTCTTGACCAATTTCAAAATTGAATCATCATCAGATAATTCTTTAGTTTCCTTTGAGACTGGTTTGGCGCGACCATACTTAAAACTCAAAACTTGTTCTCTAATTTCATCAAATGTCTTTTCAGATTCAAGAAGATCAATCGTATTCATTATTTGAACGACAGCTGAATTCATTACTGGCGCGTAATTTTGACTCAATGGGTCATCTTTTGCACGTTCAGCAATACTATTCATTTCGTCTATCAAATTCCTTAGTGATTTAATAACTTGAGGTTTAAAGGATTTTTGGTAAAAGTCTGAATCGGTCAAACTATCGCCAACTTGATAACTATTTGTCAGACTATTAAGCCATCCATTAGTGTCATCATTGGTGATCGCAAAATCATAAAGTTTATAAACAGTGTCTGCCAAACCATCATCTGTCTTATCGTTTGAAAAATTTTCAGTTAGATCAAGGAAATCAGCATCGTTTTTCTTGTAGTATTTATTTCTAACGTTATCAAATGCTCTTTGTTGCATCATAGTCTTTTCGGTCTCATCACTGAGTAGACGAAAACTTGGATCAAGATCGATAACATAATAGAATTTTTTGATAACACTCAGACAAAAAGCGTGCAGCGTACTGATATTTGCCACAGATACTTTGAAAATCTGGCTTTGTAAATGTTGTTTATCTTCATCATCAAGTTCACCAGAAGCGACTAGCTCTTTTATTCTGTTTACAAGTCTCTCTTTCATCTCCAAAGCTGCAGCTTCAGTAAATGTAGCCACTAAGAAATTATCGATATTTTCTCCATTTTTTAACATTTCAATGATTCGTTCAATCAGAATGGTCGTCTTTCCTGATCCAGCGGCAGCTGAAACTAATATGTCATGTCCATGATGAAAAATAGCTTTATTTTGATCTTCTGTCCATTTGGGCATTTTCAGCACCACCTTCCAAAATACTCTTGATTCGGTTCAAAACATCGGTCTTATCACGTTTTATTATTTCGTGATACTCATTCTCTGGTAACATTGCATCAAACTGTAAGATCGAACGGTAATCACTAAATTGCAGACCTGTATTCTCCTGGCTATCACGGTAAGGATTAATTTGTAATTTACCGGAATAAATTTTCTCGCCAGCATTTGTGATCAAGTGTTTGTTGTAATTTAAAATTTTAAATAGATCATCATCGCTAATGGCATTTTTAGGATTAATAGAAACCCCACTTTTAGCATTTTTTAGTGGAAGAATATTGGATGAACGACCTGATATCAAATTATCAAGATTACTGATCAACTCTTCATCATTAACGATCAATCCATCAAGTTTGAACTGTTTAAGTAATTCTGTCTGCAGGTCTACACCCTTTTTCAAAGTGATTTTTGGATTTTGAATGTGTGAATAGAAGGCTCCAGCTATCCTGACATCCAAGTTTTTCGAAAACAGATTCTTATTAGCAACTAAATTTTGAAGATAAGTTGGCATTTGCATCGTCAAACCTTCAAGAAAGGCATCAAATGCGAATTTACGGGCACTGGATTTGTAATCAATAACCGCCAGGTAATCAGCATCCTTTAATGTCATTTGATCAATTCTGTCAATTTTTCCACGAACATTAATAACATGTCCCCCAGAAATCTTATATGTCAGTCCAGGTAAATCTTGATGATTATTTCTGATTCTACCGAAGGCAACCTCAGTAGCAGTCGGTTTAAATTTGTTTCGACTCAACTGTTGTTTGATTGCATTCACTAGTTGCAACAGTGTCGTTTCTGCTTTTTTTGATAGATAACCCATACGATCTGATGATAGATAAATTTTATTTTGAGGTAATTTCAACTGCTCTTGAAAAATTTGACCGACAAAATCCTTTAATTGTGTATCATTTAAATCTCTGATATCGACATCTTTTTGATTGATCAGCTTAACAAATCCATCCAGAACTGCATGATATAGCGAACCATTTTGGGCAGGTGTAATTTCAAATAATTGTCGTGGCTTCAAACGCAAGCCATATTTTAAGAAGTACTCATATTCGTTTTGGTAGAAAGTTTCCAAACGAGAAATAGAAACATTGATGTTATTCCCGTATAGCTTTTCGACTACCATTGGATCGAGATTTGTTGGGACATTCTGATAATTTAGAGAACTCAACGCAAATTTTGAGCGGTCCGAATCGCTACTTAAAAGAGTATTTTGAATATATTTCCACTTGTTTGATAATGAAGTTTTATTGTCCAATGAAGCTCGAGAAACTCGGATCAGATAGTTTAATGTAGAATCCTGTGAACCTACGTACCTCAAAATATTGTTTTCACTAAGGTCATCAGGTTGAGGGTTGAGTAAAACATCTTCAGTCGATATATTGAAATGTTCAATTATTCTTATCACGTAACTTGATAGGTCCTGTTGCTTATTGTCATCAGTAAAATTTGGATAAGTAAAAATCAACCGTTCAGAAGATGTGCTGAACGTCAAATCATGCAAATATGGCTCTGAATTGTTCATTACTTCGTCTGAAGCGTTCAAGTACTTTTCTGAAGATAGATTTTCTGAGATCAATTGACGTTCTTCGTCTGCAATAATACCGTTGGAGACTGAAGTTCCTGGCATATTGTTGACGGTAGAACCCAATATTAAAGTGATTTTTCGATTATTAGGTTGAACCATTCCAATTTCAGAAATATTTACGGCATCCAAAGTTGATGGAATTTGTGAATACTGAGCGCTCTCAAATGCTGAATCAAGTATCTCAATGAATGATTGGCTGTCAAAATTGGTATCGCCAAATACACTGACGTATTCATCCAAAATATCATTGAATTTATCAACGACCTGTTCTGGTTGGTCAGCAATAGTCAACTCATTTTGTTCAATGGCTTGGTTTTGCCATTCTGTCAATCTTTGAAAGACCCCGTTTTGTGTCAAAAATTCATATAGAAAAGAAGCAACATCAGTGGCAGAATGAGTTTCACTCAAGAAGTCATTGAGCTGGGTATAGATCTCAGATAAATAGTTTTTAATTCTATTTATCGATTGATAATCGTTGATGATGTTTTTATCAATTTCTTCATCTAACGTAGCGTCTGATTCAAATTCTTTTCCTAACCATCTACGTCGAGTGATTCCATTTGCAAGGACGTAATTCTCAGTCAAATCTACAGCATCCCTAAATTTTGCAATATTGTCATTTGCAAACCCTTCTGGAATCAGAAGTTCCGTACGTAAAATTGAAATGGCATCATCACTTTGAAAACCGTGATTAACTAAATTAAATAGCAAGTCTATCAGTTGTTTAAAGGGATGGTCAGTCATCTTTCTTTGAAGATCGATAAAATATGGCAATTCATTTTCATCCATGAATGCTTCTACAAAAGAACTATATTGATTCAAATCGCGTGCCAAAATCAAAAAATCGTTATAGCGATATCCTTGATTTGCGACCATCTGGCGAATATAAGTACTTACAGCTGATACCTCAGTCTGTTTATTGGTACACTTCCAAACTTGAACAGAATTCCGTGAGTCGAAGTTGCTGGCCTTGATTGGTTGTAAAGTGCTAGATTGTATCCAATAATCTTCTAATTTCGCCAGGTCATCACTGATCCTGTTCTGCTTAGCAAAATAATTATAGAATGCTACACCATTTTCGTGTGCATAATTATAGAGTTGGTTATATGTTCCAGCTGGTCTGGCATAAAAGTCAGTTTTGTCGATTGGTTTAATAGCTGGATTTTCGAGAACTAGTGAAATATCGACATTAGCACAATTAATTAGCATTGATTTTATAACTTGTAATTCAACCGCTGTAAATGTAGAAAAACCTTCGACATAAAAATGAAAATGTTTGGAATTAAGTGATTTATTGAAAAAATCTGCTAAGGCATCCATTTTGAAATTGTTTGTAGCAAATTGGGCTATTTGTTCACAATAATTTTTATAAATTAAGTTGATTTCATCAATTTTCCCAGTAAATAATTCATCTGACTTTTCTGATAATACTTTGGAAATGTCTTCTGGAGCAACTTCCCCATTTTGGAATTCTGTAAACTGAGACGATAATTGATCAATGAAGCCCGGTTTGTTTGACATCCCTGACAAAATTTTTAAGTGAGATTTTTGTTGATTGATAATATTACGGATTATCATTGCTGACTTTGTATCTGTTAAAGTTTCAGTATTGAAAATATCAGTCCCACGCAAAAAATACCAAGCTAATCGAGTGAGTGAGAAACATTGAACTTTGTTTGTCGCCACCAACCCATCAATTCCTTGGATATCACCGAAGTCTTTTAACATATTTATTTCGGATTCAAATTTTATATGATTAGGTACAATAAAAAAGAATTCATCATTTTTAAATTTACTAAAATCATCGCTAAATAGCTTCATTATTTCATGATGATGATCTTGTTGATTCTTACCTAGAATAAAATTAAGCGTCATAATATATCTCCTTGTAAAAATTCTATCATAGTTAAACCTTCAGACAGTGGAATTATGTTTCGAGTATGTATAAAATATATTCTTAGAGAAACTGAGGTGAATGCTGTGCGTAACGGTATTGGAAAAAGTCATGGAAAAATGATCATGATGGGAGAACATGCTGTAGTTTACAATTATCCAGCTATTGCACTCCCTCTTGTTAGTATCCCAGTAATAATTAGAGTAAAAGAAAATTCAGATAAAGTTCTTTCTTCAAATTACTTTGTTGGAAAGATTTCTGAACTACCCGAATCTTTATCTGGAGTCAAATATTTAATTTCCTTATTAGATGATGATTTGAACAAGGAACAATTGAATTACGCAATGTCGATCGATAGTGGTCTTCCTATTGAACGTGGGCTTGGTTCGTCTGCTGCAATTGGTGCAGCAATTACCCGAGCAATGTTCGATTTTTTTGATGTTGAACTTGATAATGAGACATTGCTGGATTATATCAATAAATCAGAAACCGTAACTCATGGTAAAGCTAGTGGACTTGATGCGAGAACAGTTATTTCTGACTCGCCGATAAAATTTACCAAAGACAAACAAGTCGAACATTTTACATTTAATTCGGACGGTTTTATAGTCATAGCAGATTCAGGAATCAAAGGTAAAACTAAGCAAACTGTATCTGACGTTAGGTCGATGTACGACAATGATCCCATAGCAATCGGAAACAAGTTAGAACAGCTGGGGAAATGCACAGATTCCACCATCAAAGCTTTACAAACAAACAACCTTAAATCGTTGGGACAAACTTTCAATCATGCTAACGATATTTTAACCGATTTAAATTTATCTGTACCAAAAGTTGATTTGATGATAAATGCTGCTAATAATGCTGGTGCCTTAGGCAGCAAAATTACTGGTGGAGGTAGAGGCGGCTGTATAATATGCCTAGCTAAAAATCTGACCAGTGCACAAATGATTCAAAAAGCACTCATTAAAAATCAGGCAGAACAAACGTGGATCCAACCACTTTCAATTTATGAAAACGAGGACTGATTCGTTGACCAAAATTGCACGCGCATACACAAATATTGCCCTTATTAAATATTGGGGGAAAAAAGATAAGACTTATAAAATACCTTATACTGACAGTCTTTCATTAACGTTGGATAGATTTTACACAGATACTAAGTCTGAAGTGATCAATTCAGACAAAGATGTCGTATTTTTGAACAATCAAGAATTAGATGATTCGAAAAGTTTAAGGATTCGTAATTATTTGGATACAGTCAGAAAAATGTATTCGTTTGACGAACATTTCCAAATCAATTCGACCAATCATGTGCCAACATCTGCTGGTTTTGCGTCTTCGGCATCTGGATTTGCAGCATTAGCAGCCTCAATCAATAGCACAATGAATCTTGACTTATCCAAAAAATCACTTTCAATATTGTCTAGAAATGGCTCTGGATCAGCCAGTCGATCCATATTTGGAGGATTTGTACAATGGCATGCCGGAACAAACAACGACACTTCCTTTGCTGAACCAATTGATGAAAGTCCTGATATTGGCATAGTTTTGCTTTCAGTGGTAATTTCTAAGGCGGAGAAATCAATTTCATCAACCACAGGGATGGAATCTTCAGTAAAAACCTCCCCTTTTTATTCAAATTGGAGTACACTAGTGGCTTCAGAACTAGTCGAAATTAAGCAAGCAATTGCTAATAAAGATCTTCAAAAAATTGGAGAGATCTCAGAACACAATGCTATGTCGATGCATGCATTGACCTTGTCTGCGAATCCTCCTTATACCTACTTTGCGCCTGAAACTATACAAATTTTAAACATAATAAAAAAGTTAAGAAATAATGGAATTCTCGCATATGCTACTATAGATGCTGGTCCTAATGTTAAAATAATTTGTAGCAAGGAATCGGTACAAAAGGTCAAAGACTTCATTGAAGCTAATATAACAGGTATCTCCACTGTTGAAGCCCACATTGGTCGAGGTATAGAATACATTTGATAAACTGAAAGGTATGATATTTTGTCTACAGGAAAAGCACCTGGAAAATTATATTTGGCAGGAGAATACGCTGTTGTAGAAACTGGTTTTCCAGCAGTAATAGCTTCTGTAAATCAATATGTGACCGCAAGAGTTACAGAATCTGAAAACGGTGGAACCATTCAATCGAAGAATTTAAATAAAGAATTGATCCACTGGAACAGACAAGGTACAGAATTAGTATTTGATGATACTGAAAGTCAATTACAGTACATCTTAACTGCCATTAAATTTGTTGAAAGATATGCTCTCGAGAAACAAAAGAAACTAGCATATTACGATTTATTAGTTACAAGTGAACTTGATTCAAAAGACGGTAAAAAATTTGGATTAGGCAGTTCCGCTGCAGTTACAGTCGCAGTTGTGAAAGCTCTTGGTGACTTTTATCAGCTTGAATTATCTGAAATGGACGTTTATAAATTAGCTTCTATTGCTCACTTATCGGTTCAAGGAAACGGTAGTCTTGGAGATATTGCCGCTAGTGCCTTCGGTGGAATCGTTGCTTACAAATCACCAGATCGTAACTGGGTATTCAATATGGTACGAAACCATAGCCTCGGAAAGTTACTCAAATTAAATTGGCCAAACTTAAGGATCGACCCTTTGACATTGCCAAAAGAATTGGAATTGGTAGTTGGTTGGACGGGATCCCCTGCATCAACTTCTATCCTAGTTGATCGTATTGCCTTAACTAAAGCTCAAAAAGTTGAAAAATATCAACACTTCTTGAAATCAAGCCGTCAAAATGTTGAAAAACTAATTGAAGGTTTTAAAAATAATGATGCCGAACTAATTAAAGAAATGATCAGTCATAATCGTAAAATACTAACTGATCTGGCAAATTTCAGTAATGTTCATATTGAAACAAAATTATTAACTAAACTATGTGACATTGCAGAAAAGCTCGGCGGTGCAGCCAAAACATCTGGTGCAGGTGGTGGTGACTGTGGAATCGTTATCGGCAATAAGAATATCAATATCGCTACTCTTAAGTCAGAGTGGGAAAAAGTTGGAATCACTCCCCTACCATTAAAAATTGGAGATATTATCGAACATGCCTAAACAGGATGAACAAATTCAACGTAAGGTTGAACATTTATTCTTAGCAGAAAAATATTTTACAGATGAGTCTTATGCCGGTTTTGAAGGTGTAAGGCTTATTCATAATGCAATTCCGGAATTATCAATGTCCGAAATAGACACCAGCGTTGATTTCTTGGGATTTAAAGCCAGCCATCCTTTTTATTTTAATGCCATCACCGGTGGTTCAAATCAGTCAGAAAAATTTAATTCTGAACTTGCAAAATTAGCGAATGACTTTAACATACCTGTTTCTAGTGGTTCGATGGGTGTCTACTTAAGGATTCCTGAAACTGCTAATAGTTTTAAAGTTCTTAGAGAAAATGATCCAAAAGGATTTGTTATCGCCAATGTCTCAGCCAAAGCAAACGCAAAACAAGCTCAAAAGGCAATTGATCTCATTGACGCCAATGCCCTTCAAATTCATCTAAACGTTCTGCAAGAACTAGCCATGCCTGAAGGTGAACGTGAATTTTATTGGTTAGACAATATTAAAGACATCGTTTCAAATGTAAATGTTCCAGTTATTGTCAAAGAAGTAGGATTTGGTTTAAGCCAAGAAAATATTCGCCAGTTGAAAAAATGTGGTGTTAAAAATATCGATATTTCTGGCTTTGGTGGTACTGATTTTGCTGAAATCGAAACCGCTAGAAATCATGAACTAGATTTAACATATTTAGATCAATTTTCATTATCAACTGTGGAATCTCTGCTCGAAGCCCAATCAAGTCTTGATGATACAACCATATTTGCTTCTGGTGGGATTCGCACCGCAATGGATATCGTTAAAGCTTTGAAATTAGGAGCTACCTCAGTCGGAATCTCAGGATTAGCTTTACATCACCTTCAAAAGTTCTCTTTAGACGAAACAAAATTACTTTTTGAAAGTATTTCTGTACAAATAAAAATCATCATGGCAGCCATTGGCGCTAAAAATATTCAAGAAATCAAAAAAGCCCCCATCCTTTTTGATGGAGACTTGAAAGATTATGCAATTCAAAGAAATATCGTGTTACCTTCTTAATCCTTTGGGATAAACGTTTTTTATCTCTTTATTGGAGTATCTTCCCCAACTGAATAATTTATTTTGATAACTGAGCCCAATCCATTTGTTATTGAAATCAGGTTGCTTTTCCAATATTACGGACTCACCGTGAAGATACTTTCCGAATTGATCATCACTTAAATCATAAATAATTTTTAATTCTTTAGGTTCGATAGCTAATATCATTGCGATATCAGGTTCGAATCTATTTTTTTTGAATTCACCCAATTTAAGCCCATTTCGTAAAACGTGTAACTTCTTAAAACGAGAATCAAGGGATGCGGGATTGTAAAGATAATCAGCAATATGTAAATAGTTGCTGTATGGATTTTCTTGCAGGTTTTGCTTGATGAACTTATCAAATAACTGTGTATCTTCTTTTTTCATACCAGAGTTAAGTTCACGAGACTTTGTATTTTCAGCTGTTCCAACCTTCTGCATCTTACAAATGAAATGTCCTTCACCATTAAATTGATCAGGAAACATTCTCAATGCTTTAGTTAGGTTTTGATTATCATTTCCCCATTCTGGTTTTCCGTCTTCCATTCCAGGGTATTTTTTTATCTCAACAATTTGCATATCAGGATATTTGTTCAAAAAGTAATCAATATTTTCTTCATTTTCTTCTGGAGAAAATGTACAAGTGCTGTAGACAAAAGTTCCACCATTATTTAACAACTTGTAAGCTGAATCCATAATATGTTTTTGACGGTTTGCACATGATTCCACATACTCTTGCGACCAATATTTGACTGATTCTGGGTCTTTTCTAAACATTCCTTCGCCAGAGCATGGAGCATCTACCAAAATTTTATCAAAATAATTGTTAAAGCCTTTTTCAAAATCCTTTGGTGAATTGTTTGTTACAACTGTGTTTCTAATACCCATTCTTTCAACGTTTGAAGACAAAACCTTAGCACGCTTATAATTTATTTCATTGCCCACTAAAAGCCCTTCAGAAGCCATTTTGGAGGCAATATGGGTAGTCTTGCTTCCGGGCGCTGCACAAAGGTCTAAAACTGTCTCCCCTGGTTTTGCATCCAAGACCTCAGCAACATACATCGCACTTGGTTCTTGACTATAAATATAACCAGAAAGATGATCGATAGAATTTCCGTCGATATCACCGTAAAAGCCAATATCTGTATACTCAATTGGTCGTTCTAAACTCTCTGTCAGAGTTTTGTAACCAGGTTTCAGTGGATTGATTCGGAATGCATTCTCACTTTCAGTTTCAATCGCTGAAAATAATTTTGGTGCACGGTCACCTAATAGATTAGTATATTTTTCTTTAAACTCTGAACTTAGATTCACATTCATCGGTTAATCTTCACTCCGTTTTTTTACAAAATAAATTTGATATATTCCCACAATAACAGTCGCCAGCATGGACAAGATCAAGTAAGTGTTAAGGGTCGAATAGCTAATGATCACGATTCGCCAATTGATCCAAATGTAACCTATAACATACGGAATCATGGTGAATAGTAGATATCTTAGTAATAATCCATTTCGATAATTGTTCTTCAAATCACCGGTCAACTGAGTCTTCTTAACGTCAAATCTCAACGGTAACAAGATGTATATATCTACAGCAATCAGGGCTAAGAAAATCAATAATAATGACAAAATATATAAGTTATCACTTTTGTTTGTTTGTACTTCACTAAAGTCGTCTGATTGTGGACTATATTTATGAGTTGAATTAACTTTTATTATCTTTTTCATCTTCGTGAGATCAGATTTATTAGATAAAACTCGGCCATCAACAACAGGTATCAGTTGATTTAACTTTTTATTAGATTTTGGTTGCGTTGGTGATAATGAGACTAAAGTCTGTTCATTTAGAATATCAGCATTATTAAATCCAATATTCCCGATAACTGAAATATATCGCTTGTCCGTTTTGATATATTCCTGACTCTGAGGTTTATAGCTTGTGGTTTCAGACTGTTGTCCTTGTACAGCAAAAGGTATCTCAGACTTGAAGTCAGTCTTTGAAAAATATCTACCTGACACGGTCGGAAGTTTTCTTAACAGATTATGACTATAAATATAACCAAAACTACTGTTGCTCTTATCAAAGAAGATAATTTGATAGTCTGATAACTTTGCTTTACTCAATGCTTCAACTGTTGAAGTCAAGTTTCGTTTTGAACTTGTCTTCATAACTGTCGCATCATCACTCATGCCCAGCCGGTTCATTGTATTATTGTATTTGATCGAATCACTCTTAGAAACCGCAACAGCAGCCAAAAGGACTAGAAGAAAAATAATAATACTAGAAATAATTTTTTTCATCTAAGTTCACCTATTATTGTATTAAGAAAATTTTATCATTAACCAAGTCATATTGGGAGTAAACCTGATTTAATTCGTCAATTTCAGGATTTTTGATCACGTTGATCGAATCCCAAAACTTCTTGCTATTGGTAGCACCATATTCTTCGCCAATAACAAAGAATTCCAAATTGAATTTTCTAATTTCTTTTAGTATTTCAAAATCAATTTCATCTCGATCAGGACTCCAAGCTAAAACGACTGAGTCAACTTGATCATGGTACTTTTTAATTGCTGATAAGGCGTCCAATTGTTCGATATCAGTAATAAGTGTCTCGCCTGTTTTACTTTGTGCAGACCAACTCAAATTATCCGTGCAGACTACGGACATATTTCGATTCCTCAATCCCTTCGAAATGTACCCATTACCTGCCATCAATTCCAGATACTTTCGATCAGGGAATAACTTGACCCACGAATCCATCAAATTATCAGTAATAGTTGCCCAATAACCAAATCTGACTTGCAAATATGTTCTAAACTCGCCTAATTGTTTATCAAAATTCTGCAAAGTTTCTACCATTTGCTGAAACTTTGACTCATCGTCAGTCATGTTTGAACGCAAGTAATTTTTGATTTCAGATTCTGATAACTCAAAAGTTGGGAAACGATACTTAGGAAGGTTTCCGGATTTAAGAGCATCACAGACATGTTGCATGAAATTAATTCTTGCTGTAAAGACTTTTGGCTGTGGCAAGGTAGATACAATTTGACGTAGGTTTTCAATATAATCCAAGATAATATTTCCTTTACGTAATTTTAATATTACTAATACTACATTTTATTTCAAATAATTGCCAAAAAGTGTAATATTCTAAGTAGTACAAGTTTGAGGTGAAATATGGCAAAAAATGAAAAAAAGAAACAACCTGAGAAGGAAGAGTCTGGCTGGAAATTTTGGCTTCAGACGATTGCACTTACCATTGCTTTATATGCAATCATCATGCTAGCTTTTAAATTTACACTAGCGAACGAACGAGTCTCAGGGCCTTCAATGCAGCCGACGTTTGAGGACGGGCAGAAACTTTTAGCCGTTAAGCATTCAAACATTCAACGAGGCGACGTAATTATTTTGAAGGCTCCTGATGAACCAGGATCTTTCTATATCAAACGTGTTATAGGTATGCCCGGTGATACAGTGGTTTCTAAAAATAATAAAATGTACATTAACGGTAAACGTTATAAAGAAACTTTCTTAGATGCCGGATCCAAATTGAAAGAAAGCAGCACGAATCTCTATGCTGGACGTTCTTACAGTTACACCTATAACTTCACCCTTAGTCAATTAGCTCAATCTCCTGAATATCAGCAGATTTACAACAAGAGCTATTTAAATAAGGTCAAGAAAACAAATAAAGTACCTTCCGGCACTTACTTCGTAATGGGAGACCATAGAACAGTGTCAAAAGATAGTCGACTTATAGGTTTCATCAAAAAAGGAAGTATTGTTGGTGAAGTTAAATGGCGCTATTGGCCACTTAATAATTGGACAATTTTTTAAAAATAATGTCTAAAAATTAATCTTAATGATAATATTGAGTTATGGAGGTCGTGAATTTATGGATAAACCAAATATTTCAGAGTCAATTATTCAATACGAAAAAGATAAGAATATGAATGACACACAGTTCGCGTTTGAAAGTCACCTTGCTGTTGAACGTGTTCATAACCTCAAATCTGGCGAGTATGAAGCAACACCAGACGAAGAAAAAACGATTCTCGAATACATCAAATTGCATAGATAGATAATTGATTTAATGCAGCAATATCTTTAAGACTTAAATAGCCAAGATAAAATATCTTGGCTATTTTTGTGTGCAAATTTAAATATCAGTGTAAACATCTAGCAAGTATTATTACTATAAGTTATAATCACAATATACGTAACGGATAAATATTACTTATAGTAATATGAAAGTGTGATAAAGATGATATTAGGATCAAAATTCAAACAACAGCGTCTCAATTTGAAAATCAATCAATCTGAATTGTGTGCGGGAATCTGCACTCAGGCTGTGATAAGTAAAATTGAAAATCAAAATATTTCACCATCCACAGATGTCTTGATCAAACTTTGCCTGCGATTGCATTTAACTCTCAACGATGTTTTTTCTGACTTCTCTTCCCTTCCCAGTTCGAATATGATTTTAGATAAAATCCAGAAGATAGATGGATTATTGCAAGAAAAAAATGATTCAGATGCAATCGAAATTTTACAATCAATCGATGAAGCAAAATTACAAAATCTTGATAAGTCACACGTTTTATTCCAGCATGGACTTTGTTCTTTAATGGAACATGACTATGAGGATGCCCTCTTTCAATTCAATCGGACAATACAGCTTCAGGATCATAAATCTTCTTTTTGGAAATTTCTGGCATTTGTTAATTTGGCAAATTTGTATCTTTCAACCAATTCTCAAGACAAAGCTGCATATTATATGGAATCAGCAACTAAATTGCAGCCTAACGTTGATCCAAGTGATAATTACGAGTACTTCTACTTCATTGCTGCACTAGTGGACCTCTCAAACTTCTACACAAACACAAATAGTCCCCAAAAAGTCTTAAATCTCACTAATATAGGTTTAAAATCTCATAACGGATTTCTGCCAACTAAATACTCTGATGAGCTATTTTATTTATCTGCTCTAGCAAAACTACGTACCACACATAATAAAAATGAAATGAGTCATGATCTGACAATGGCGATTGCCTTTGCAGATTTTAATCAAAATGAAGAACTTCTCAATAAGTTAAATCAATTATTGAAAGACAACAATATTCAAGAGCTAAAAATTAAGCCATAAAAATAGCCAACTTACACAAAATGTAGGTTGGCTATTAATTCTATTTAGTTGTCACTTGCTAAAACTCCACCAACTGAGTAGTGGTTCTTTGGCATTTCGTTAAGAACAATATGAATATGTTCGGCAGGAGCACCGGTGTTTTTTGAAATAGCGTCGGTTACTTCTTTAACCATTGCTTTAAGTTGTTCTGGACTACGTCCTTCAATCAAATCAATATGTACTAATGGCATATTAGTCATCTCCTAGTATTTTTATTTCTTACGATTATTATTTAGTTTAACAATTTCTAGGATAACGTCAACTGCTTTTTCCATCGATTCTTCTGCAACGTACTCAAAACGACCATGCATATTCTCTCCACCAGCAAATAAATTAGGTGTTGGCAAGCCCATATATGAGATTTTAGACCCATCAGTACCACCACGCACTGGCGCTTCGTCAGGGACAATATCTAAGTTCTTCATAGCATCTTCAGCAATTTTAACAACATCCATATGGTCCTTGATAACATCGATCATATTGTAATATTGATCATACATATCTATTTCAACTGTACCTTCACCGTACTTGGCATTCAGTTCATCGGTGATTTTTTTGATATTAGCTTTTCTAGCTTCTAGTCCATCACGTTCAAAATCACGGATTATGTAAGACATATCTGCTGAATCAACTGTTCCATTGAGTTCAAGTAAATGATAGAAACCTTGACGACCATCAGTCTTTTCAGGCACTTCATCACTTGGCAACGCATTTTGAAAATCAACTGCAACTTGAACAGCATTGATCATAATACCTTTGGCTTCACTCGGATGAACATTTTTACCAGTAATGTGAACTTTTAATGCTGCAGCACTGAAAGTTTCGTATTCGAGTTGTCCAACTGGACCACCGTCAACTGTATAGGCAAAATCTGCACCAAAATCAGGGACATCAAATTTATCTGCACCTGTACCGATTTCTTCATCTGGGCCAAGTCCAATTTTTATTTTACCGTGTTTAATATCTGGATTGGCAATCAAATACTCCATAGTAGTGATAATTTCACTTACACCGGATTTATCATCGGACCCAAGTAAAGTATCACCGCTAGTTGTGATCAACGTCTGGCCTTGATATTTTAGCAATGAAGGAAATACCTTGGGATCAAGTGTATATTTTCCATCGTCATCAAGATTTATGATACTTTTACCGTCGTAGTTTTCGACTATTTTTGGTTTGATATCTACAGAATTAAAATCAGCTGTATCAATATGTGAGATAAGTCCCAGAACCGGTACTTCATGATCAAGATTTGATGGCAATTCTGCTGTCAAATAAGAGTTAGAAGGATTTATTTTAACATCAGACATACCGATTTCATTTAATTCATCCTTTAACTTGTTTAGAAAAACAGTTTGTCTTTCAGTTGAAGGAATTGTTGTAGAATTTTCATCCGAACGTGTATTTTGTTTAACATAACCTAAAAAGCGTGGTATTAACTTCTCATACTTAATTGTCATCTTACTAAACACTCCCTAAATAAAGTTATATGGCTCAGTATTAACTTTTGACTGGATAATTTCTAGATCATCCCAATGATTGTCGTTCTTCCAATCATTTAATTTATGCGCCATTTTTTCGGTAAAAATGGCTTCAATATGGTGTCCCGGATCGATAACATTCAAATTGTATGCCATCATGTCATGAGCCGTATGGTAATATATATCACCAGTAATAAAGGTATCTGCACCTGAAGCTAGTACTTCTGGATAAAACTTTCCAGCATCCCCACCGATCAAAGCAACCTTTTTAACAAGATGTTCATTTTCAGCTTTTACATAACGTAAGTTTGGTAAATTGTATGCATCTCTGACTTTCTTTGCAAAATCCAAAATATCCATCGGTGATTCAACTTCACCCACACGACCAATTGAGTAATCATCATCAGGGTTAAGGTATCCGACATTTTTTAGATCAAGTTTTTCCATTAGCCAATCATTCATACCACCATGTGCTTTATCACAATTGGTATGTGCAGCATGAACGGCAATATGATGTTCCAATAAATCACTATACATTTGGTTTTGTGGTGATTCTAAATCTAAATTTCTAGCTGAATGAAACATAATTGGATGGTGCGCCATGATCATATCAACATGTTGATCAATGGCTTCCTGAACAACTTTAGGACGAACGTCCAAAGTTGTCATGATTTTCTTGATCTCCATATCTATGTTACCAATTTGAAAACCAGTAGGATCTCCATCTTCTCTGATTGATAAAGGAGCAAACTCCTCGACCTTGTTTACAATATCTTGAACTTTAACCATTATAATATCTCCTCAATGTACTTAATATAGTCATTCATTTGAGTTATTTTGGCTTCATCAATGGATTTTGCATTTTTCATATTTGCCACAGCTTTTTGATAACTGTTCAACTTGTGAGCCCATTTATCAATGAAAACAGCTGAATGTCTTTGTATCAAAATTGGTCCCATTAAGTATTCAGATTCACTCAATTCAACCTTATTTGTAGTAAAACTAGCTTTGATTATCTCATAAACGTGGTTATCTTCTTCGACAATATCTTCATCGATTATTTCAAACGAGTTTTTAACTAGCCATTGTCTGACCAACGGTTCACCAATATTGGGCTGCAATATCAACGTCTTCACGTTAGATAGCTGTTCTTTTGTTGCTCGACTAAGGATGTCACTTATCAAAATTCCACCCATCCCGGCAATTACAACTGTTTGAATATCATCTTCAGCTTTGATTACAGCAAGACCATCACCTAATCTGACCTTGATTTTCTCGTCGTAACCAAATTTTGTAATATCTGCTTGTGAGCGACTCATTGGTCCAGGAGCCACTTCACCTGCAATTGCAAAATCAATTATATCTTTTGAAATCAAATCCACCGGCAAATAAGCGTGATCGGATCCAATATCAGCTAAACGAGTTTTAGGATCGACCATACTTGCTACGGCCTGTAATCTTTTCGATAATAAAGTCAAATAAGTCACCTATTCTGCAGATTTGCGATCCAAATCTGTCATGTATTCACGTGTCATTGGTAGGCTTGATCCTGAGGCACCATTTGTTAGAAGGTATTGAATAACATCAATATTTCCACTTTCAAATGAAGCAGCACATGCTTGCAAATAAAGATCCCACATACGTACGAATCTTTCATCGAACATATCTTCAACTTGATCTTCGACCTTCAAGAAGTTGTGACGCCAAATTTCAACAGTCTTTTGGTAATGACGACGTAGTGGTTCAATGTCATCTATTTGAAGTTTTGCATCCATAATGTGGCCAATGTTTTCTTTAATATCAGGAATGTAACCACCTGGGAAAATGTACTTAACTAACCAAGGATCAACTCCTAAGCCTTCATGTTGTCCAGTAATACCATGGATCAATGCAGTACCTTCTGGTTTTAGAAGTCTCTTAACTGTATTGAAGTAGCCCTCTAGATGTTTTTCACCAACATGTTCAAACATACCAACAGAAACAACATGATCGAATTTCTCATTTATTTCACGGTAATCTTCAAGAATAACTTCCATTTGATCAGTCAAATTCTCTTCAATAATTTTGTTGTTAACATAATCATATTGTTCTTGACTAAGTGTAACACCCTTAGCCTTCAAACCATATTCTTTGGCGGCAGTGAACATCATTGTTCCCCAACCACAGCCAATATCGATGATAGATTCACCAGGTTTTGTATTTAGCTTGTTAAGAATATGATGAACTTTATTCAATTGCGCTGTCTTCAAATCATCTTCTGGTGTTCTGAAATAAGCACATGAATATGTCATTGTATCGTCAAGCCATAATTTGTAAAAATCGTTTCCTATATCATAATGTTCTTGAATTTCTTTTTTATTGTTTTCTTCTGAGTGACTAAACTTAGGTACGATTTTCTTTAGTTTAGTACTAGACATAAAGCTATCTGATTGAGTGTATGCAGAAGTGATAAGTTTTTGAATCGAGCCCTCGATCTCGATGTCCTTATCCATGTATGCTTCTCCTAGTGTCAAAGTCGCATGTTTCACAACTTCTTTAATAGGAACCTCTTTATTAAACTTGATTGTTATGTCAGAGTTCCCTTCAGGTCCATAATGCTTTTCCTTGCCATCCCAGAATACTACTGTGATGGGAATCGTAAAGGAACGTTTAAAAATTTGGTCATAAATCGTTTTGTCTAACATAAAAATCCTCCAAAAATTGAATATAATTAATTGTAAATCAAAACTAAAAAAAACATAACCATTTCTGGTTATTTTCATAAAAAAAGCCGTTTGAAATATGAAAATTTCAAACGGCAAATATTAATTACTCTAAGAAATCCTTTAGTTGTTTAGATCTTGAAGGATGACGTAACTTACGAAGAGCTTTGGCTTCGATTTGACGAATTCTCTCTCGAGTAACACCAAATACTTTACCAACTTCTTCCAAAGTACGAGTTCTTCCATCATCCAAACCAAAACGAAGACGTAGAACGTTTTCTTCACGATCAGTCAATGTATCAAGAACATTTTCAAGTTGTTCCTTCAACAATTCATACGATGCGTGATCCTCTGGACTGGTTGCGTCAGAATCCTCAATAAAGTCACCAAGATGTGAATCATCCTCTTCACCAATAGGTGTTTCCAAAGAAACTGGCTCTTGAGCAATCTTCAAAATATCACGAACTTTAGTTGTAGGCATGTCCATTTCAGCACCAATTTCTTCAGGTAATGGTTCACGACCAAGATCCTGCAATAATTGACGTTGAATTCTAATCAACTTATTGATTGTTTCAACCATGTGAACAGGAATACGAATAGTTCTTGCTTGGTCAGCAATAGCACGCGTAATAGCCTGTCTGATCCACCAGGTTGCATATGTAGAAAACTTGAATCCTAGACGGTAATCAAATTTTTCAACCGCCTTCATAAGACCCATGTTACCTTCTTGGATCAAATCCAAGAATTGCATACCGCGTCCAACGTATCTCTTAGCAATGGAAACAACCAAACGAAGGTTAGCTTCAGCAAGTCTTTGCTTAGCTTCCTCGTCACCTTGTTCGATCTTCAAAGCTAAATCAACTTCTTGTTGTGCATTTAACAAAGGAACACGACCAATTTCCTTCAAATACATACGAACAGGATCGTTGACCTTGATGTCAGCGGGTGCTGCTGTATCTTTTGAACTTGGAGCTTTGGCGTCTTTCTTTTCTTTCATTAGGGCAAGTTTACTAGGATTACCCTTCTCATCAACTACAGAAACACCCTTATCTTGAAGTTCCTCCAAAATATCATCAAGTGAGTCATCTTTCAATGAGAATGGTTTTATAAGTCTTTCAGTCAATTCAGTATCGGTGATTTGACCTGCTTTCTTATACTCTTTAATTACTTTCTTAGTTGCAGATTGTAATTCTTTGGTAGATTTAACTACTTTCTTAGTCTTTTTACCTGTAGATACTGTTGTTTTTTTTGTTGCCATGTATATTCCTCCAGTATGCATTAATTACTAGTTAACAATCTTCTAACTTCAATCAACTGTTGTGTCAGATCTAATTGTAATTTATTGTCACCTACCATTGCCGCTTGTTTCAGTTGGCTGACTATATCTGTAAGTTGCGATTCCAAACTAGAGTTGGCAACTGTAGAGATATAATCTTGGATCTCTTGGTCATTATATTCTGCTGGCATCTGCATCATTTCAATATCGGCCAAAAGTCCCTTACTACCATCATCTAAAACATTCATAAAATCAGAAATATGTATATCTTCATCATAACTATCACTATAAGACAGCATAGCATCAAATAGCGTTTGGTAGTTAGCGTGAATGAAACGGAAATTATTTGCCTTCAGCATTGACCTAATTTCCGGAAACTCAACTGACCAATATATCAAATACCGTTCAGCTTTTTCAATACGATCAAACTTGTCAGGAACTGATGCTGTTACTGTTTCAAGTGCAGCTTGTTGGACATTCTTGTAATTGTTAGCCGGCTTTTGTATCGCCGTCTTACGTTTCAAGTTAGCCAACTCTTTATTGACTGAATCTTTGGAAATATTCAATTCATCAGCAACTCTACCAACGTACATATCAATTGCTACGGGCGAGTCTAGCTTGGCAATTTCTTGTAATGCCTTCTTCAGAAATTCCATCTGTTCTAGTTCATTAGATAGATTATAGTGACGCTTGTAATAATCTAATATAAATGAAATTGGACTTTGAACTGAATTTTCAGTCAACTGTCGGAATTTGTCAGATCCGGCACTCCGAATATACTCATCCGGATCTTGCTTATCTGGAATACTGATAACGCCATAATTGAATTTATTATCGGTAAGTTGTGTTAATGCACGGTAAGTCGCCTCAACTCCAGGGTCATCACCGTCATAACAAATGTTTATTTGATTGGTCAAACGTCCTAATGTATACAACTGTTGATCAGTCAAACTTGTCCCCATTGAAGCAACTCCATTAGAAACACCAGCTTTATAGGCGCTGATAACATCCATGAATCCTTCAAATAAAATCACATTTTGCTTATCTCTAATCGTTTTTTTAGCAGAATCAAGATTAAATAACACTTTGCTTTTACTAAATATCGGAGTCTCCGGACTATTCATATACTTAGCCGTGCTGTCGGCTTTATTTAGAATTCGTCCAGAAAATGCAATAATATTTCCTGCTTCATCTTTAATAGGAAACATAACACGATCTCGAAAACGATCAAATAATTCCCCATCTTGATTTTCAGAAAATAATCCTGATTTACGCATGATCTCATCAGAAATATTTTTGTCTTTGAATAGTTGCAACAGGATCTGAGAATTATTCGGGGCGTAACCAATATCGAAATGGTCAATCAGTTCCGAAGTAATGTCTCGCCCATCCAGATACTTCAAAGCAGGCTCACCATTGGCAGTCTTATTTAATATATGACTGTACAGTCTGGCTACCTCTTTGTACATTGACAATAATACCTTGGTATCAGAATTTTGATATTGAGCATTACTGTTAGGTTTAAATTTATCGGGAACCGGTGTATTACTCATTTCTGCAACTTCAATAACTGATTCAGGGAAAGTCTTATTTTGAATTTGCATAATAAATTCAAATACATTTCCGCCTCGGCCACAGCTAAAGCAATGGAAGAATTGTTTGTCTTCCGATACAGAAAACGAAGGTGTCCTCTCCTCGTGGAAAGGACACAATCCCATCAGGTTTTTACCTGATTTTTTTAATTGAACGTACTTACTTATTACGTCAACAATGTCGATGCTCGAGGAAACTTCAGCAATAAATTCCTTTGGAATCATATTCGCCATAGGCGTCACCCCCTCACAGATTATATGTAAAAACAGTGAATTATAATATATCACGTTCTAATATAATTTACAAGCATATTTACTACTTAACTACAATTTTAGACAAATCTCCCAATTTTGCAATTAAATGGTTTGTAATGACAAGCTGAGTAAGTCGGTTATTTTTGATTTTTTCATCTTTATCCATAATCATATTTTCTTCAAAGTAACTATTGATTGATTCTTTTAATGCGGCTAATCGATCATATAACTTTTCCGCACTATCAGGTTGTGATGTGTAAATTGCAGCAACCTTTTCATTCAAAGATTTTTCTGAAGGATTTTCGAATAAACTGTCATCCATCTTAAGTTCATCTGAATATTTAAAGCCTGCTTTTTGAGCCAAGTTTACAACTCTACCTAATGCTTCAATTACAGCCTTAAACTCGAGATCTGCTGAATGTGATTGTAATACTTTGGCAGTATCGACCATTGCTACCGGATCAATGTTGCTTCCAGACGTAACCGCATCAATAATATCGTTTTTAATAGAAGTAGTATTTAGTAATTGACGAACTCTATCGATCATAAATTGAATCAATTCATCAGAATGTTCTGAAAGATTTAAGTTGTCAGGGACTTTTAAATTGGCAGCAATAAAGTCTTGTAAATCATTCAAATTCATTGACCAGTTGTTGTCATCAAGAATTCTCACAATTCCATAGGCTTGTCTTCTTAATGCGTATGGATCATTTGATCCACTTGGAATCAATCCAACTGCATAAAATGTAATAAGGGAATCAAGCTTGTTTGCAATTGCTAGGGTTGCGCCAACTTTAGTTGATGGCAAATCGCCTTCAGCAGAGATTGGCATATAGTGCTCACGAACAGCCTTTGCGACTCCATTCGTTTCACCCATGATACTGGCGTATTTCTCACCCATAACACCTTGGAGTTCTGGGAACTCATCGACCATGCTAGTTACCAAATCAAACTTGTAAATATCGCTGGCACGTAATAAATCTTTTCTTTCTTGATCTGACAATCCAAATAATGTTGCCAAATGATCAGAAATTTGATGAACACGTTGCATTTTTTCATACATTGTTCCGATTTTTACGTGGAAATTAACTGTCTTCAATTTGTTGACGTAATCTTGAATAGTCTTGCTCTGATCTTCTTTGAAGAAGAAATCAGCATCTTCAAGTCTAGCAACAAGTACTTTTTCGTTACCCTGAATAACGTTCTCGAGATGTTCTGAGTTACCATTTCTTACAGAAATAAAGTCTGGTTCTAACTCCCCAGATTTATTTCTAACGTAAAAGTATCTTTGATTATCCTTCATAGAAGTAATCAATACCTCTTCAGGAATCTCGAGGTATTTACGATCGAATTTTCCATGGAAAGTTGTTGGATATTCTACTAAGTTGTTGACCTCTTCCAATAAATCAGGGTCAACATCAACGACCCAGTCATTATCTTGGGCAATAGTCTCAATTTGAGAACTTATCAAATCTTTACGTTCCTTGGCGTCAACTAAAACAAATTGTCCTCTTAAATCATCAACATAATCACGGACGTTATCAATTTCAACATCTTCACCTAAGAATCTGTGACCTCGTGTCATTCTGCCAGAATCAACATCTAATATTTTAATAGGAACTTCTTGGCTATCTAATAGTGACACAAGCCAATGGATCGGACGAATATATTCAAAGTCAAAGTTGGCCCAACGCATACGAGTTGGGAAAGTTAATGAAGTGATAACTTCTGTGATGTCCTTCAATACATCAGCAACATCTTTACCAGTCTCATGTTTTTGAATATATGCGTATTCAACACCCTTTAATTCTTCAAAAAAGATGTCACCAGCAGTCATACCTTGACCTCTGGCAAATCCTTGGGCAGCCTTAGTCCAATTGCCGTCAGCATCTTGAGCTATTTTTTTCGATGGTCCTTTAGCTTTGATATCAATATCTTTTTGTTTTTCATCCATATCTTTAACAATGATTGCTAAACGACGTGGAGTTGAATATTTATCGATCTCAGAGAAAGAAATTCGATTATCTTTTAAAAATTTAGCTGTTTTTTGGGCTAATTGATTGATACTGTTCGTTACGACATGAGCAGGCATTTCTTCTAGTCCAATTTCTAATAGGTAATTTTTAGTCATTTACTTTCTCCTTTGCTGGATCATCATTTGGTAAAAGTGGGAATCCACGTTTCTTACGTTCTTCAACAAATGCTGTGGCAACTTTATGTGCCATTCTTCTAATTCGTGATAAGAATGCAGCTCTTTCAGTAACTGAAACAGCTCCACGAGCATCAAGAAGATTGAATGTATGGCTACATTTCAAAATATAATCGTATGCGGGATGAACTAATCCAAGATCAATCAAACGATTAGCTTCTTTTTCGTAATCATTAAAGAACTTGAACAACATGTCTTGATTACTTTCTTCGAATGAATATTTTGAATGTTCATATTCTGGTTCTTTAAAAATATCACCGTAAAGAACTCCGTCGCCCCATTCCAAATCGTAAACTGAATTTACATCTTGAATATATGAAGCTAATCTTTCAACACCGTAAGTGATTTCACTAGTTACAGGGTGGCATTGTAACCCACCAACTTGTTGGAAATATGTAAATTGTGTAACTTCCATTCCATCAAGCCAGACTTCCCAACCAACACCAGCACAACCCATTGAAGGATTCTCCCAGTTGTCTTCAACAAATCGGATATCATGTTCAAGTGGTTCAATACCTAATGCACGAAGTGAATCCAAATAATATTCTTGAATATCCTTTGGAGCAGGTTTCATAACAACTTGGAATTGGTGATGTTGATACAAACGATTAGGGTTTTCACCATAACGTCCATCTGCAGGTCTTCTTGATGGTTCAACATATGCAGCGTTCCAGTGTTCTGGTCCGATTGCACGTAAAAATGTATAGGGACTCATTGTTCCCGCACCTTTTTCAGTATCATAAGCTTGCATCAACATGCAGCCCTTATCTCCCCAAAATTTTTGGAGCGTCAAAATCATATTTTGAACGTTTAATTTTTTTGTCATCATTTCTCCCTTCAGATGGATACAACACAAAAAGTCCCTTGCAGAAAGTATACTTGTACATACTGCAAGGGACGATTACTCGCGGTTCCACCCTAATTCAGAACTAATTCAGTTCTGCTCTTTTATATTAAAATTAGATAATTCTGCCATAACAAACTGTGGCTTTCACTGAACCCACATCGCTGTCTATATAAGTTAAATAATAGTCATTTTATTAAAAATTGTCAATCGCTATACGTGCCAACTTTTCATTTTGTCAATAAACAGTTTGCTTTTTGGATAGGGTCCAACAGTACCGGAGTAAATTGAATCGATGGCATGTTGTATTAAATCCTTATTAGTTTCTTTCAACTCAATTTTTCCAACTTGATCGATATTAATTTTAGAGAATAGTCGAAGAAAGTAGACTATTTTTTCAGGAATATGAAGTCGATTAGGATCATTAGCATAATGCTTTGAACAAATAATTCCACCCAGAACTACTGAGAAATCAAATTTCCCAGCGGTTTCTCCACCTACTACACAACTATCCATATTTGGTGCGACGCCAAATACTTCCAATAGATGCATTTGAATAATATTTACGATTATCTGACCATCTGAGCCATTATCGATGTACATCAAGGCTTTGAATATTGTTTTATACCAACTATCAGGTATTCTTTCTTCCATAAACGCAAGTCGAACCAAATCAAAAAGAAAAGTTGCATAAGCATTCAACTCGATGTCTTTGATGATCTCATCAAACTGTTTTATGTTGCTGGCCGAATTTATATAACTCAGGCCTTCATTTTTTACCAGTCCAGTGTAATCACCATAGGAGAAAGGAATAACTGAACCAGATAATTTTGATTTTCCGGTTTGAGTTCCGCGGACTAAAAACGTCCTGAATCCATACTCACGAGTCAAAATCGTTACAAGTGAATCACGTTCTCGATATCTCTGGCGCTTGACGACTATTCCAAAAAAGTTGGTGACATTTCTTGCCATTAATTAATATCCTTGACCGAATATCCTGCTCTAGCTAGGAATAATGGATCATCACGCCAATTCTTTTTAACTTTTACCCAAAGCTTCAAATTGATTTTTTCACCCAGCAAGTGTTCGATCTTGATTCGTGAACCAATACCGATGTTCTTCAACATGCTAGCACCTTTTCCGATCACGATTGCTTTTTGGCTATCACGTTCAACGTAAATCGTAGCTTCAACTTGAAGTTTGCCACTTTCTGTTCGTTGATTCATTTGTTCAACAATTACAGCTACTGAATGTGGAATTTCGTCTCTAGTATCTGACAAGATTTTCTCACGGATCAATTCTCCAACAATAAAGTACTCAGGATGATCAGTTATTTGATCCTCATCGTAATACTTTGGCCCTTCTGGTAAATGAGCAGTTAATGAATCAATCAAATCTTCAACATTGTTACCATTCGTAGCAGAAATTGGAATTACCTCAGAAAAGTCCAACAAATCTTTATATTCATCAATTTGTGGAGCAATATCATCTGGATTAACTAAATCTATTTTATTTAAGATTAAAAATACTGGGGCTTTTACGTTTGATAATTCATCAATTATGAACTTGTCTCCAGGTCCAGCTTGTTGTCCAGCTTCAGTCATGAACAAAACTGCATCCACTTCTTTCAAAGCTGAAATGGCGGCTTTATCCATATATTGATCTAATCCGTTATGTGGTTTATGTATTCCTGGAGTATCCAAAAATACAATTTGACGTTCATCATCAGTATAAATACCTTGAATTTTATTTCTGGTAGTCTGTGCTTTTGGTGATGTTATTGCAACTTGTTCCTTAATAATTCGATTCATAAAAGTAGATTTTCCAACATTTGGACGACCTACAATTGCGACGAATCCTGAACGATATCCGTTTGTCATATTAATCCATGTCCTTCTCACTGAATGCTAGTGGCAAAATTTGATCAAAAGTGAACTCTTTATAATCGTTATCCTTGTTGGCTAAAAATACCTGCCCATCAGCGTCCATGAATTCACTCATAACCTGACGGCAAGCTCCACAAGGCTTCGACATTTCCGATGTACCATTTACTATGATAATTGCTTTGATTTTACGATGTCCTTCAGAAACTGCCTTAAAAATAGCAGTTCTTTCGGCACAATTTGTCAGGCCATAGGATGCATTTTCGATGTTCACACCAGAATAAATTGCACCTCCAGTGGTAACAATAGTTGCACCAACTGAGTAATGTGAATAAGGTGCATATGCATTTTTCATAGCAGCCATAGCAGTATCAAATAGCTTTTGTTCGTCAATTTTCACTTTGAATACCTCTTATTTTTTTAAGCCGTAGGCGCTTAGTACTTTTTCTTGAAGACCGATCATTACTTTTTCATCCTCAGGTTTAATGTGATCATAACCATTAAGATGAAGAATTCCGTGAACGATCGTATAACCTAATTCACGATCAAAAGAATGCTCATAATCTTTAGCATGCTCGTCGACGATCTCAACACTAATGAATAGGTCTCCTAAATCAACTGGCAAATCAGGAATCTGCTGTTCGATATAGTCTAACGAATCTTCACCATCATTGATGGCAAAACTTATTACATCAGTCGCACGATCTACATCTCGATATTTCTTATTGATTTCATGAATCTCATCTTTAGAAACAAAATGGATCGACAGTTGTGTATTCTCTGCCAACTCCAATTCTGAAGCTGCAAAATCCACTAAATCTTCGACCCATTTTTGTCTATCTTCATCGATTAATTTATCATCATTGAATATTTCTAATTCCATTATTAACTCCGTATTATTTTTCTTTGTTGTTTGCATCAGAATCATCATATGCATCGATAATTTCAGCAACAACTGGATGTCTGACAACATCGGCAGATGTGAAATTAACGAAATTGATGTGTGGCAAGTTCTGCAATATCTTCTCAGCTTGAACTAACCCACTTCTGCCATGACCTGGTAAATCAATTTGAGTTGCATCACCGTTAACGATCATCTTTGAATCGAATCCTAAACGTGTTAAAAACATCTTCATTTGTTCACGGGTAGTATTTTGTGCCTCATCCAAGATAACAAATGATTCATCCAAAGTACGACCTCTCATATAGGCCAAAGGAGCAACCTCAATGACACCACGCTCTAGTAACCTATTCGTATGGTCTGCACCTAAAATTGCGTACAAGGCGTCATATATAGGTCTTAGATATGGATCCACCTTTTCTTTCAAGTCTCCGGGTAAGAATCCCAAACTTTCACCGGCTTCAACAGCTGGTCTTGTAAGGACGATTCTCTGAACTTTACCTTGTTTCAAGGCAGCTACAGCCATTACGACGGCAACGTATGTCTTACCAGTACCGGCAGGTCCAATTCCAAAAGTAATATCATTATGTTTTATGGAATTAACATACTGACGTTGTCCAAAGTTTCTAACTCGGACAGGTTTACCACTAAAGTCCTTGATCAACTCTTCTTTATAAAGATCTTCAAAATAATCTAAAGTTCCACGCTCAGCCATTTTTAAACCACTGGCAATATCTGCAGAACCTAAAGCAATTCCCGCTTTTGATAATTTTATTAATTTATTGATTAAAGCAACTGCACTTCCGACATCATTGGATTCACCGGCAACATCAATTTGTTCGCCAAACGCGTGAACCTCAACGTTAAGTCCCTCTTCGATCAAGCGTAAATTACTATCATTTACACCAAATATGTTAACCGCTACTTGAGGATCGTTAATCTGTACACTCTTTTTAATTTGTTGCTTATTATCAGCCAATAAATCACACCCCTATCGTTACTTGAAATGATACCATAACGACTGCAAAAACTAATAAAAAAAAGGTTAAAACATTGAATGTTTTAACCTTAATTATTAACGGCGCTTCTTATTGCGTTTACGAGCAGCCTCTGATTTAAGCTTCTTTTTAACACTGGGTTTTTCGTAGAATTCGCGTTTTCTGTATTCTTGAAGTGTTCCACTTTTTGAGACAGAACGTTTAAAGCGACGAAGAGCATCATCGAGCGACTCATTTTCATGAACGATAGTTTTTGCCATATGATATCCCTCCTTCCAATAATGAACGTAACTGTCTATTTCTTTCACAGTTCATATGTTATTATAACAAAAAGAGCTTAATGTTCAAACAATTTTTTCACTTTTTTAGGAGGAGATTTTCATGACCCAAAAACAAGATGTTTTTGTACTTTCTGATGCAGCTGGAGAAACGGCTCAACGTGTTGCTAGAGCTGCGTTTACACAATTTCCAATGCTCGATGTTGAGTATACCAAATTTCCATTTGTAAAAAATGACTCACAGCTGGAAAATATTTTAAAGCTGGCAAAAGAGAAAAATGCAGTCATCCTCCATACAATAGTATCAAAGGATACTATCGAAGTTATTAATGATTATTGCCAAAATAATGGCATCATCTATTATGACATTCTTAATCCAATAATTGGAACATTCTCACAAATGGTTCACGTTGATCCAATTCGTAAGAAAGGTTTGACTCATAACCTTGATTCCGAATATTTCGACATGATCTCAGCAATGGAATTTACTCTTACCAATGATGATGGTAAAAATCCTAAAGGTCTTTTAGATGCTGATCTAGTTCTACTAGGCATTTCTAGAACATCAAAAACTCCTTTATCACTTTACTTAGCAAATAAAAATATCAAAGTTGCCAACCTTCCACTCGTACCAACTTCATCGATCCCCGATGAACTTTGGAAAGTTGACCCTAAGAAAATCGTCGGATTAACTAACGATAAGAACGTATTGTTAAAAATCAGACGTCAAAGAATGATTGCTTATGGTTTGGATCCTGATACAACATATTCCGCCGAGGGCGAGATTCAAAAAGAATTAGACTACTCAAACGATATTTACAACAAAATTGGTTGCTTGGTTATCAATACTGCCGACCGATCGATCGAAGAAACTGCAGCACTAATTATGGAACAATTAAATATTAACGGATATTCAAAAAGCTAGCCATCGGCTAGCTTTTTTGATTGATTAGTTTTTCTTTCATTTCAGGATCAAATTTTTGTGCTCTGAGCATTTCTATTTCAGGTTTAAAAGGAGCAATCCCCTTTTTATCGTTTTCATCTTTTTTAACGTAAGGAGTTTCCATTATTTTTGGAACATCTTTCAACTGTTCATGGTGTGCCACATAATTCAAGGCATCAAATCCAATCGTTCCAAAACCAATATCATCATGACGGTCTTTATGAGAGCCTTGTTCGTTCTTGGAATCATTCAGATGCACGACAGATATTTTATCGACCCCAATAATATGGTCAAATTCATTCAATACACCATCGAAATCATTCTTGATATCATAACCAGCATCACTCATATGACAAGTGTCTATCGTAACTGATAGCTTGTCATTTTTTTGTGAATGGTCAAGTATCTGTGCAATTTGTTCAAAGGTAATTCCAACTTCGGTACCCTTGCCAGCCATTGTTTCAATTGCAATGCTAACTTTTTGATCGTCAGTAATAATTTCGTCAAGTGCTTCAGCAATTTGTTTTAAAGCAACTTCTGGACCTTTATTCAAATGTGCTCCAGGGTGAAAACTTAATGCTTCAATACCTAAAGCATCGCATCTTTGAATTTCTCCACGCATAAAATCAATACCAAACTGAAGATTCTGTGGTTTGACAGTGTTTCCCAAGTTGATGATATATGGTGCATGTCCGATGATGTGATTTATCCCATATTCCTTTAATAATGCTTGGCCTTCAGGAATCTTCATCTCTGAAACATCTTTTCTGCGAGTGTTCTGAGGAGCACCGGTGAAAATCATCATGGCATTTGCGTCATAACTATGTGCTTCTTTTGCAGAACCAACCAACATATTTGGTGCCTTCATGGCAACGTGAGAACCTATTATCATCCTGAAACCTCCGATTTAGTATATATGCTTTTGATAAAATCTACCCAACACTTTAACAGTGTCAGTTACGCTGACAAATGCATGAGGGTCTGAATCCACCATTGCATTTTCTAGTTCATGTTGTTCAGCACGAGAAATAACTGTGAAAAGAATTGTCTTTTCTTCGTGTTTGTACGCACCTTCAGCATCGTGAACGATAGTAATACCGCGACGCATTTCATTTTGAATTTCAGTAATTACACTTTTTGGCTTTGAAGTAACGATCATAACTTGTAATTTTTGATCTTTATTATATATCATGTCAATGACTTGACCATTGATAAAAATACTTACAGCTGAATACAAAGCGTGGACCCAACCGAACAAGAAACCAGCAAGAGCAATAATAAGTAGATTGAAGAGAATATTTATCGTTCCGACACTTTTACCTGTTTTCTTGCGTAGAATGATACCTATTATATCAATGCCACCTGTAGAAATACCGTTTCTCAAGGCCATACCTGTACCAAATCCATTGACTACAGCACCAAAAATTGCACAAACCAAAGGATCGGCCGTAACCTTCAAAGGTGGTATCCAATGCATCATAAATGACGATAGGACAACAGCGACGAAAGTAAACATAGTAAACTTATGTTCAATTTTCGTCCAAGAAAGTATGAAAAGTGGCGCATTCAGTACAACCAGCATAATAGCCGTTGAAACTTGAAATGGCATCCAACGTTGACTAATTGTAGAGATAAGTTGGGCGGCACCGGTGATACCAGAACCGTAGATCCCGCCTGGTGTCCAAAACATATTAACGGCAATTGATACAGTAATTGAATACAAAAACGCTACTGACAATTTTGATAAGCTTTGATGTCTTTCAATCAACTTATCGAGTTCATCCATATCTAAAAAATCTCCTAAGAAAAAATTTACCTATGTAATCATAGCACAAAAAAAGAGGGTTGTGACATAACTCTCTTGATTGTTTAATATGCGACATAAAGGCGTTTAATGTGGATTTTACTTCTGATGTTTTTCCATAAATTCAGCACGTCCACCGCGTTCTTCCATTTCAAATCTTTCTGGATTTTTCTTGTAAAAGTCTTGGTGATAATCTTCAGCAACATAAAATTCTTTTGCTGGTTGTATTTGTGTGACGATTGGTTCGTCATATGCTCCAGAATTTGCTAATTCATTTTTTGAATTCTCAGCAATTTCTTTTTGTTCTTCGTTTGCATAATAGATTACTGGGCGGTAACTGTCTCCACGATCTTGGAATTGACCAGTTGCATCAGTTGGATCAGCAACTGTCCAATAAATACTAACCAATTCTTTATAACTTATGACATCTGCATCAAAAGTTATTTCAACCGTTTCGGTATGTCCGGTTGTTTCGGAACAAACTTGCTCATATGTTGGATTGGGGACATGTCCACCAGTATATCCAGAAACTACTGAAATAATACCTGGTTGTTGATCAAAGGGATGGACCATGCACCAGAAACATCCACCCGCAAAAATAGCTGTTTCTTTGTTCATTACTTATCGCCTTCCTCAACATATTTCTTATATTCACTGTATCCTTTTTCATCCATTTCCTCATAAGGGATGAATTTTAGAGCAGCGGAATTAATGCAGTATCTCATACCACCCATTTCTTCTGGGCCATCGTTAAAAACGTGGCCTAAATGAGAATTTGCAGATCCACTACGAACTTCGGTTCTTTCATGACCAATCGAAGTATCCAGGTTTTCTTTTAATTGTGCGATTGGTTGGCTAAATGATGGCCACCCGCATCCAGCATCATATTTTTGAGCAGATGAGAATAGTGGTTCACCACTAGCAATATCCACATAGATGCCTTTTTTATAAAAGTTATCATATTCTCCGCTAAATGGTTTTTCAGTTGTTGCATGTTGAGTAACCATATATTCCATTTCATCCAAGTTATCTAAATTCTTCTTAAATTCTTTTGCCAACTGAATCACTCCTCTTTGTATATAAAACAGTATATACATATTTGATGCCAAAACTAATATTTTGCTCACATTTATTAATATTTAATTAAAAAAAGAAGCCCTCAAAGTTAATTTGAGATAGCTTCTTTTTTTTCATTATTTTTCAGCGTTTTCTGAAACTTCTATACCTAATTCCTGTAATTGAGCATCTGAAACTCGTGCAGGTGCATGAGTCATTGGTTCGGTAGCATTTGAATTCTTAGGGAATGCTATAACATCTCTAATATTTTCCTTACCAGAAAGTAGCATGGCAAATCTATCTAGACCAATTGCCAACCCACCATGTGGTGGACAACCATAAGTCAAGGCATCCATTAAATAACCGAACTCGGCATTTGCTCTTTCGGGAGTGAAATCAAGAGCCTTAAGCATTTTTTCTTGAATTTCACGGTTGTGGATACGAATCGATCCACCACCCAGTTCATAACCGTTCAAGACGATATCATAACTTTGAGCATATGCTTTATGTGGATCCTCGCCATCATTTAAGAAATGAACATCTTCTTCGTTAGGCATTGTAAATGGATGATGAGCTGCTGTCCATCTTTGAATTCCTTCGTCATATTCGAATAATGGCCAATTTACAACCCAAACATAAGCAAATTCATTTGGATCATAAAGTTTAAGCTCTTTAGCAATAGCAGTTCTCAAGTAACCTAATGCATCGGCAACAACTTTTTTCTTATCTGCGACGAACAGAACTAGATCATTATTCTCTAATCCTAGACGTTCAACTAAATCATCTTCATGAGAAGTGATGAATTTAGCAACAGGACCAGTTAGCTTGTCTTCATTATATTTTACCCAAGCCAATCCTTTGGCACCAAAGCGTTTGATATATTCAGTATAAGTATCGATATTCTTACGTGAATATTTGTCAGCATTATTTTTTACAACAATTGCTTTGACCTCTCCACCGTTATCGATTGCGCCTTTGAAGACTTTGAATTCTGAATCTGCAAAAATATCATTTAAGTTTTGTAGTTCCATTCCAAAACGTACGTCGGGTTTATCAGAACCAAAACGGGCCATTGCATCGTCCCATTCAATTCTTGGGAAAGGTAATTTAACATCAATACCCTTTTCATCTTTCATAACACGAGCAATCAATCCCTCTGTTACGGTTTGAATCTCTTCAGCAGACATAAAACTTGTTTCAATATCGATTTGAGTGAATTCTGGTTGACGGTCTCCACGTAGATCTTCATCACGGAAACAGTGAGCCAATTGGAAGTAACGGTCAAAACCACCGACCATCAATAGTTGTTTAAATAGTTGTGGTGATTGTGGTAATGCGTAAAAGCTGCCTGGATAAACTCTAGATGGTACTAAATAATCACGAGCACCTTCTGGAGATGATTTTCCAAGGTTTGGAGTTTCAATATCAATAAATCCGTTATCGTACAAGTATTCGTTTACGGAATGCTTGATTTGAGCACGTGTTCTGATAGCTTTTTGCATTTCAGGACGGCGGAAATCTAAGTAACGATATTTAAGTTTCGTTTCCTCAGTTGTATCAATATCATCAGCAATTTCGAAAGGTGGAGTTTTGGATTTATTCAGGATTTCAATTTTTTCAACTACAACTTCGATCTTACCGGTTTTCATATGTGGATTAACTGCTTTTTCACCACGTTCTCTAACTGTACCGATAACATTGATGACATATTCTGAACGAAGCGTTTCTGCTTTGGCAAAAATATCACTGTCGTCATTATTAAATACCAACTGAACAATTCCACGATAATCACGGAGGTCAACGAAAATCAATCCACCTAAATCACGACGTCGTTGAACCCATCCATCTAAGGAAACAGTTTTACCAACGTATTGCTCATCAATATTTCCACAATAATCTGTTCTTTTTTCCATTATTTATCCTCGATTTTCTTAAGTTCTTCAGATAATTTTTCTAGTGATACAGCATGTTCTTCACTAGTAGCCATATTTTTGACATTTGCTGTATCATTTTCTAACTCATTATCACCGATAGTAACTGTGTACTTAGCATTAAGGTTATTTGCTGTCTTAAATTGAGCCTTTGTTTTGCGTTGTAAATAATCTTTATCTGCTGAAAAACCAGCTTTTCTTAACTCTGACAAAATCTTTACAGATGCTTTTTCGGCTTTTTCACCGATTGTAACTAGATAGATGTCTAAGTTCTTTGAAAGATCTAAATCTTTATCCAACAACAACAATAATCTTTCAACACCTAATCCAAAACCAATACCGGGTGTTTCTGGACCACCTAATTCTTCGACTAATCCGTTATATCTTCCACCAGCTAAAACTGTGATTTCTTTATTATTGAAAGCTGGATCAGTCACCATGAATTCAAAAATAGTATGGTTGTAATAATCCAAACCACGGACCATTGTTGGATCTACTTCGTAGTTAACATTCAAGTCATCAAGTAGGTTTTTCAAATACTCAAATCTTTCTCTAGATGAATCATTAAGGTAATCCAAAATAGATGGAGCATCAGCCACAAATTTTTGGTCATTTTTATCTTTACTATCTAAAATTCTCAAAGGATTTTTCTCTAAACGAACCTTTGAGTCATCACTTAATTCATCCTTAAATGGCGTAAAATAATCTACTAAAGCTTGATGATAGTTCTTTCTTGATTCGGGATCACCTAATGTATTGATAGCCACTTTTAGGTTTTTGATACCCAATTCATTTAAAAACTCCAAGCCCATTGAAATTACTTCAACATCTAGCTCGGGAGAATTCGATCCGAATGCTTCAACACCAATTTGGTGAAATTGACGTTGACGACCTGATTGTGGACGTTCATATCTAAACATTGGACCCTTGTACCAAACCTTGTAAGGCTTGATATGTTCAGGACCATAAAGCTTATTTTCAACGAACGCACGAACGACTCCTGCTGTTCCTTCGGGACGAAGTGCAAGATGACGGTCACCTTTATCTTTAAAATCATACATTTCCTTTGACACGATATCTGAAGTATCTCCAGATGATCGTTCAAAAACTTCATATGATTCAAAAATCGGTGTTCGGATTTCAGAAAAACGATATCTATTGAAGACATTCTTTGCTACATCTTCGACATATTGCCATTTACTTGATTCATCAGGCAAAATATCCATTGTTCCTTTTGGTTTTTGATAACGCATATATATACTCCTTCAAATAAAAAAGCATCCTTGTCATGAATGAGACAAGGGTGCTTTTGGCACGGTACCACCTAGTTTTTTTCTACAGTTAACGCCTGCCATACGTTTTTGATTCGTCACTCAAATTGTTTACTGTCTGTTCTCAGCTCTCAGACTCTCTGTGAAGTAAAGTGTATTTGATTAAATAACATAGTTATAAACTAATCAAAAACAGCCCTCTTGTCAAGTTTCACTTGAAAAAATAGCACAATTAAATTATCAAATTTTCCATAAAATTGGAGTTTGATTCCCACATGTTGTTGAAAATTTAGTACTATATAAAGTATGAGAAAAACTGTCTTTAGTTCATGGCGCAAAAAAGGAATGTTTTATATGAAAAAATTTTGGAACTTTTTGAAAAAATATAAAATAATCGTCGCCGTCATCTTTTTGATCTGTATTTCAAGTTGGTCAACTATTGCTTTAGCAAATGCTAATGCTGTTAATGTGAAATCTGATTCTGTCAACGTCAGAGTTGGCCCTGGCCTATCTTATGCAAATATGGGGCAAGTAAAAAAAGGTGATAAGTTATCGATAATATCCGAAAAAAATAAATGGTATGAGGTCAGACTTGCCGGTGACAAAATCGGCTGGGTCGCTAGTTGGTTACTGGATAATACTGATGTGAGTTCAACCACCAATAAAGTTGGAATCATTAAAGTTCAGAATACGACTGTCTTCAAAAATGCTGATGCTACCAGTGCCGTACTCGGAACTATCTCCCAATCAGATAAAGTTACAATTATGTACCAAGAAAAAGATTGGACTCAAATACTGTATAAAGGTACCGCTGGATGGGTCAAAACTGAATTCATTCAAGGAACTCAAGAAACATCCGGTGAAAGCACTTCTTCGAAATCATCCAACAGCAGCGATATAAAGAAGGTTACCGTTACACAACCAAGTACGAAATTGAGAATTGATCCTAATTCCAATGGTCGAATAGTCAAAACTGTTAATGTTGGAAAATCATTTGATTACCTTGGCAAAAATGGTAAGTGGTATAAAGTTCGTGATAGCGACGGTTCAGTTGGATACGTGGCTAGCTGGGTAGTCACTGTTACCGGTACTAAAGACGCTGTCAAATCTGCAGCAACCAATATATCAGAAGCAACAATCGTTATTGACCCTGGTCATGGTGGCACAGATGTTGGTGCTGAATCTAAGAAAAAAACCTATGAAAAGAACTTCACCTTAGCCTATGCACAAGAAATCAAAAAGCAACTTCAAAAGACTGGTGCAAGAGTTATCTTGACTAGAGATGGAGATGCCACCAAATCACTAGGAAATAGAGCTAGACTTTCAAGTAAAATTGAAGCCGATGCGTACATCAGTTTACATTTTGATTCTTCCACATCCGCAGATGCTGGCTCTGGTATCACCACCTATTACTATGAAAATAGTAAAGATGGCAAACTGGCAACTAGTTTAAATGATCAACTAAAGGCGCTGAAAATTAAGAATCGTGGTACTCAACAAAAAGATCTTTACGTTCTGCATTACAATAGTCAGCCTTCCGTTTTACTTGAATTAGGCTATATAAATTCAAAATCTGACTATAAACATATCAATTCAGAAGCATATAAAGAACAAGTCGCAAGAGCTGTTACTGCTGGATTGAAAAATTATTTTCAATAAATAATAAAGCACAATTCGAATTTTTCGAATTGTGCTTTTTTTTAGATAATATTTTTAATTTCAGCTAATGAACCAATCGTATATTCTTGTGAATAATCTCCACCAATTTCGTCTAACAAGATTGTATGCGCATTGATAGAATGCCCAAAATCAATATCAATTTTTCTGTCTCCAATAACATAAATATCATCAGAATCTAATTGATATTTTTCCATCAGATAATCCAACATATTGGAATCGGGTTTTCGCTCAAAGTTATCAGCAACACTGACGATTTCTTCAAAGAATTGGCTGATCTCTAAGTTCTTCGCAATTTCATGAATAGATTCATCTCGATGCGTAATAATAAATTGTCTATCCCCTGCCTCACTCAAGTATTTTAAAGCTTGTAGTGCATGCGGCAACAATTGGATTCTATCTTGATATTTTCTTTCTATCAATTTGTAATCTTCATAGAAGATTTTGACATTTTTAGCAACATCCTGGCTATAATGATCATCATCCGAAAACAATTCATTCACATATTTTCTGATTGATGTCTCTTTGATATCCTTGTAAATCGTATCCCTTGAAAGTTCAATATCAAAATTATTCTTCAGGGATTCTTGTACTGCAATTACCATCCCTGGATAACTATTGGCAATGGTTCCGTCGAAATCCCATACTATATTTTTCATTTTTATCGCTCCATTAAAATGGTCACTGGCCCATCATTAGTCAAATCAATTTGCATATCAGCACCAAATTCCCCAGTTTCAACTTGTAAACCATGGTTTGCAAGCGCTTGGTTGAACTGATCATATTTATTTTTAGACGTTTCAAAATTTCCGGCGCCAGTAAAACTCGGTCTGTTTCCATGTTTTGTATCAGCGTACAAAGTAAATTGAGAAATGGATAATATTTTTCCACCCACATCTAAAATGGACAAGTTCATCTTATCATCTGAGTCAGAAAATATTCTCATATTAGCAACTTTTCTCGCCATATATTCAATTGTTTCATCGTTGTCTTCATCAGCAAAAGCAACCAACAAACAAAATCCTTGATCAATTTGACCAAGGATTTTGTTATCTACAGATACTTTAGCTTGTGAGACACGTTGGATAACTAATTTCATTATTCAATCGTCCTTTTAATTTGATAAACATCAGGAACACTATTCAGTTTTGAAATGATTTGATCCAGATGTGCTTTATTATTAACACCAACACTCACATGAACGACTGCCATTTTATCCTTATCGATTCGGCCGTTAACATTGTTGAGTGCATTCGTCGTTGAATTGATAACTTGAAGAATATCGTTGATCAATCCATTTCTATTAAATCCATAAATATCTAGTTCAGCAATATAACGTTTCTCGCTAGTAACATTGTCCCAGCTCACTTCAATAAAACGACGTTTAGCTTCTTCACTTTGAACATTTGGACAATCAGCACGATGGATCGTTAATCCTCTACCCTTTGTAATATATCCGACAATTTCATCACCAGGAATAGGGTTACAACATTTTGCTAACCGAATCAGTAAGTTGTCGATGCCTTGAACAGAGATACTGTTATTAACGTTACTACGCTCTTTTTGGATCTTATTTTGAACGTATTCACTCGGAGCTTTCTTAGTATCTTTATCTTCGTTAGTGATAACTTTTTCTTCGAGTTCCTTACGTTCGGCTTCTTTTTTATTCTCAGGATCCTCATTGACAAGCTTATGTACAACGTTCAGTGGCGACAATTCACCATATCCCACTGCATTAAACAATTCATCAACATCAGTATAGTTAAAGCGCTCAACCGCACTCTCCAAATGAGATTTATCTAAAAACTTTTTGGCTGATAACGATTGATTTTTTAATTGATCTTCAATCATTTCACGACCTAAAACAATATTCTCTTCACGATCTTTGATTCTAAAATATCGTTTGATTTTATTTCTAGCACGTGATGTATAAACTAGTTTTACCCAATCACGACTTGGTTTGGCATTGGCGGATGTCAACATTTCAACAATGTCACCATTCTTCAGCTGATAGTTCAGCGGAACCATTCTGCCATTTATCTTTGCGCCGACTGAGTGGCTTCCAACTTCAGTGTGGACCTGATAGGCAAAGTCCAAAGGAACTGAGCCCTTTGGCAATTCAATAACTTCACCTTGTGGAGTAAATACGTACACCCTGTCATTAAAGATTTCACCTTTAACTGATTTCATGAAGTCAGCAGCATTATCAGAGTTTTCTTGTAATTCAAGAATTTCACGGAAAACTTCAATCTTTTGTTCATCATCGTCTAGATGAACGCCATCAAAATTACCTTCTTTATATGCCCAATGCGCTGCAACACCATATTCAGCCACATCGTGCATTTTATGAGTTCTGATCTGAACTTCAAGTGGTTGACCACCAGGACCAATAATCGTTGTGTGGAGTGATTGGTAGCCGTTTGTCTTTGGAACAGCAATATAATCCTTAAAACGTCCAGGAATAGGTTTCCACTTTGAGTGGATCGACCCCAAAACTGCATAACAATCCTTGACTGTGTCAACGACAATACGAATTGCCAATAAGTCATACAATTCAGAAAATTGTTTGTGCTTATCACGCATCTTCTTATAAATAGAATAAATGTGTTTTGGACGACCATAAATATCGTACTTGATACCTAATGAATCGACGCTGGTCTTGATGTAATCGATTGCTTCAGTAATATATCCTTCACGCTCTTCACGTTTACTATTCATCAAATGAACAATTCGATAGTACTGTTGTGGATTGATATATTGAAGAGACAAATCTTCCAATTCCCATTTGATCTTACTGATACCTAAACGATCAGCTAGTGGAGCATAAATCTCCAAAGTTTCAGTCGCAATTCGGCGTTGCTTATCTGGTCGTAACGCCTTTAATGTCCGCATATTATGTAGTCTATCAGCTAATTTGACCATAATGACACGGAGATCTTTTGCAGTGGCAATCAGCATCTTACGGTGATTTTCAGCCAATAGCTCTTGATGGGAATGATATTTATATTTACTAATTTTGGTAACACCGTCAACAATTGTTGCGACTTGTTCACCAAATAGCTCTTGGACATCCCCGAGAGTAATATTGGTATCTTCGACTACGTCATGTAAATATCCCGCAGCGACAGTGTATGGATCCATATGAAGAGAGGCTAAAATTTGTGCAACTTGAGTAGGATGAATGATGTATGGTTCGCCTGTAGCACGTTTTTGTTCCTTGTGTACATATGCAGCAAAGTTATAGGCTTTATTGACAAACTCCACATGTTCATCGTTCATATATTCTCGACAAATATCGAGAACTTCCTCAGGAGTATAATCTTCTCTTTTTTTCATCCTAATCACTCCTCTTTCTTACAACAAAAAGCACTCATTGAGTGCTTTTAATTATATATCATTATCTTGTATTACAAAATAAAACACAATTACTTTTTATCATCGAATAAGAAATATATCAAAATACTTAATACTAAATAAATACCAGCCAAAAAATAACCATATTTCCCGTATTTAGCGAATACACTGACGACAAAAATTATCGGAAAAATTACTAAATTATAAAATGACAATTGATATTTTTTTGCGAACCAGCCGATAAATGCAGAAAAGAACACATTGATAATAAAGAATAGGAATATTATTCGATTACTTCTACCCAAATGAAACAAATTGAATAATATTGGCACAATGAATACCAATACTATTGAGATTAATGCAATATAAGTCGTTTTAGATTTTTTTACTTCATTCCAGAGATTCTTCAAAATTTATTCCTCATTCATTCGTAATTCATAATTATAGGATAGCACTGATAGTAGGTACATGGGAGCAGTTTCAGCTCTCAGAATCCTTGGTCCTAATCCAACAGAAGTGTAACCAGCATCTTGAAGCAAGTTGACTTCATCGGGAGAAACTCCACCTTCTGAACCAAATACACCAATTACTGATTTAATTTCATTAGTCAGTGAACGATCAAGTGCACTAGTTTCACCATTCTTGGCTGATTCTTCGTAGGCAAGTAATTTACAATCTGCATCCAACTTGGTCAAATCCGCAAATTTATTTAAGTATGACACCTTAGGAATCATCCGACGTTTCGACTGTTGGGCAGCATTTTTGGCAATTTCTTGAAGTCTTTCCAGTTTTCGGTCGACTACATTACCTTTCCAAGTCATAACTGAATACTGCGAATTGAAAAATACGATGTCAGTCGCACCTAACTCTGTAGATTTCTGAGTGATCCATTCAACCTTGTCCTTTTTGGATAACGCACAAGCAATAGTTACTTTAATAGGAAGTTCCGTTGTGGCAATGTCACTTTTTTTAACATCAAAAATTGCCGTTTTTCCCACTACATTGGCTAAAGTCGCTTCAAATAAATTTGTATTATTGTCTACTAAATAAATTACATCTCCAAGTTGGTGACGTAATACGGTAATAATGTGATGAAATTGTTCCTTATCATCTAATATGTACGAATCTTGATCAATTGTTGTATCAACGAAGTATTGCTCCATCTTGCGCCTCGATGTCTTTTATTCTTTTAACGATCATGGTTGACCATCCTTGTAAATGGAAAACCTCTAGAACACCAAACCCTAAATCTTTTAATTTGTCAGTGATCATTTGTTCTTTTTCATTAATGATACCAGATAATACAACGAAACCATCATTATTCAAATGTGATTCTATGTCTGGAATAAACTGCATTATTATGTCTGCCAAAATATTAGCAACAATGACATCAACTTTTCCATCAACACCATCAAGAAGTGAATTTTCGAAAACTTTAATGTCAGTACAATCATCATTTAATTTCAAATTTTCACGAGCAGCTTCAACTGCCTCTGGGTCCAAATCAAAAGCTGTTATATCTTTAACGCCTAATTTTCTGGCTTGGATAGATAAAATTCCTGAACCAGTTCCGACATCATAAAGTGAGTCTGCATCACCTAGTATCAATTCTAGTGCTTGCATACAAGTATATGTCGTAGCGTGAGTACCAGTTCCAAAGGATTTACCAGGATCCATTACGATCAGCTTTTCATCATCATGCTTAGGTTGGTAATCGACCCAATTTGGCACGACAGTCAGATATCTAGATAAGTGAACTGGATGGTAATACTGCTTCCAATTATTTTCCCAATCAGCATCGTCCATTTTAGTTTGTTTAATATTTATTTTTGAAGTATCAAAGCCATAATTCTTCAAATCGTCAATTTCAGCCTTAAGATTTTCAACAAATTCAGGTTTAAAGTCATCCTCACTGAAATAGGCATTTACAGTTACGAATGGTAATTTGGGCTTTTTATCGTAAACCTCACCGTATTTACCAAACTCGCCTTCAAATTGTATAGAGGAATCATCGTTATCAATTATTTCAGTCCCCTGTGCACCAACCTTCATCAGAACATCTGAAATAATCTCTTCGTCAAAATCATTTGGGATCTCAACACTTATTTTTTGCCATTTCATATAATTATCCTCCATATTACGTTACTTATAAGATTACTAGATAAATGACATAAAAAAAAGACGTTATAAGAAACGTCCGTTAAATTAAATCAATTCCAATGGATTTAACAAATGAATTTTCTGACTTGATCACCTTACATTTGGCTGTCTTAAGGTAACCCTTATCAAATGTATTTTTGTCTAAATCCATACATTTTAAGCTTTCAATCAGATTAATAAAGTAATTGTTTAAACTTCTTTCAATTCGAGAGTTTTGTAAATTATGTTTTTCGATGAAGGATTCACATAGCTTAACAAAGTTTTTGACATTTAATAAGAAATTATCAGTTAGTCTCGAATATGTTTCATAAGTCAATGCTTCTCCTCGGTCGATCAAACTCATTGTTTTATAGTACTCGCTAAAAACTTCACGATAAGTCACAAATCTTTCTAAAAATACATTTCTTTCAAGAATAGCTGTTTTGTTAGTCATAATGTCACCTCTTATTTTCGTTTTTTATAATATATCATAATTATTTCTTATAATAAAGATTATTTTTAACTAATTATATAATTATTTCACATTATGACTAATTTATTCTTATTTTGACTTATCTTGTTGAGAATCCAGACCTGTCGCTCTTTTCCGCAAGGATTCATTATTTTTAAATAATTTTTGTGCTTCACTTAGTTTTTCTGGACTGTTTTTTATTTCGTTAGAAATCTTGGAAAAGTCATTATCAGCTGGATCAATTTCTTGTTTCTTTTTACTAAAAAAGCTCATTTTCTTATTTCTCCTTTATATTTCCAAGTAATTATTATATAACAACAGTAATAATCGAGAGATTTTTTATTAAATATTTCTCAGCTAGGATTAAATTCATTCATATACAAATGGTTCTAAAGCTTTACAAGTTTGATATGATTATATAGAAAGATTCATTAAAATATTTATCAAAGATGCGGTGATTATTATGGGTAAAAAGAAAAAAGTATCAAAAACACTTGTTGAAAAGATACTTGATAAAGAAAAAGTCGAATATATCCCTACAATGTTTGAAACTGAAACCAAAGGCGACACACAAGAAATAGTTACAAACGAGAACGAACGTGAGGGGTATAAAATTTATAAAACCCTAGTGTTGACAGGAAACAAGACCGGTCCCCTTGTTGGCATGGTAGCACTAGACAAACATGTTAGCTATAAAAAGCTCGCAAAGCTTTCAGGCAATAAAAAAATAGGAATGGTTCCATTAAAAGATCTTGTTAAAACAAGTGGCTTCGAACATGGTGCAAATAGTCCGGTAGGAATCCACTCTTTGCATAACTACCCTATTTACTTCGATAATGAAGCCGATAAAGCGGATAAAATTGTTGTCTCCGCCGGAAAAGTTGGTTATTCTCTGATTGTTGAACCACACGATTTAGCAAAAGTTGTTAATGCAACATTTGGAGATTTTGCGGTAGTTGAACCTGAATAAGGCATTAAAAAAGGGTTAGATCATTATGATCTAACCCTTATATATTAAGCAGCTTTTTGTTTTAAATTATTGATTGCTTGTTCGATGGTTGTACCATTGCCATAGATGTTGCTATCTTTAATATCAACTGCTGTGAATAATTGATCCTTCATGTCTAAAAGAATTCTATATTTCATATTATTCACGCCTCCTTTATGTTCCGTATTTCTGAGAGGTAGCGATAAAGGTTACTATACTCCGATATAATTTAAAGTCAACAAATATCTTGACTTTGCAATAGAATGGATTATGATATTCTAACAATCTGATTTATAAAGGAGAACATTAATTGCTAGATACATTCTTAGGACTTATTAAATGGTTCTTGATTCTTGCAGTTGTCGCAACATTATTCATATACATAGGCATCCCCATTATTACCGTTGTAGCTGCTGTGGGACTTTGCTACTACTTATATCGCAAATTTAGATTGGCCCGTCAACGTGCCCGCTTCACACCAGAAGGACGCAGAAAAGTAAATTAAACACAAATGACACTCAATTATTGAGTGTCATTTTTTAGTATGTTTTGATTTGTCAGCCGTGGCGGAAATAACGTATAACATTAGTCCAATCAAAATATATATTATTGAGGATTGTCTGGAAAACCAATTGAACAGCAGGCTTAATATGCCGACCGCAACCAACAAATATCCTATCCAACGATCAATTTTCATTAATAAATTCATGTAATCACCACATTCCAATATTGTGTAGATAATGATAAGATTCAATACTTTTTCATTTATTTAATATTATACTTAACAGTATACAGATATTAAACATCAAATACTGGAGGCATTTTATATGGAGAAAGCGGAGAGATTATCTATTTTAGACGACGTTATTAAATTGAATACTGTTAACGGCAATGAAGTCCTGGTTGCAAACTACTTAAAATCATTGTTTGAAAAGCATGATATACCTGTCGAGCTAGATGAAGTTGATCCAAAAAGAGTTAATTTGATTGCCACTCTCAAAAATAATGACAAGGGACCAATCTTAGGATTTACCGGACATGAAGATGTTGTCGACCCAGTTGAAGAGGACAAATGGATCTATGGACCTTTTAATCCAAAACACATCGACGGAAAAATCATTGGTCGTGGTGCTGCAGATATGAAAAGTGGATTGTCTGCACTTGCTATTGCCTTGATTGAACTGAAAGAGGATTCCGATTTTAACGGCAACATTAAATTCATGGCAACCGTCGGTGAAGAAAAAGGCGAAATCGGTGCCAAACAATTATCTAAAAAAGGTTATGCGGATGATTTGAGTGCTTTGATCGTCGGCGAACCAAGTAATGGATCGTCTCAATTAGTGATCAATAAATTAGTTGGTAGTGGAATGTTGAATATTGCACAACCAAACCCAGATAAATTTGGCCGTCACTCATTCTTTGCCGCTCACAAAGGTTCAGTCGACTATCGAGTAATTTCTCATGGTAAAGCAGCTCATAGTTCAATGCCTCAAGCTGGTATCAATGCTTTGGATAATTTGATTGCTTACTATAATGAACAAAAGAAGTATTTCCAGACTTTAACATCAGCTGAAGACGATATGCTTGGTAAAACAATTCCAGCAGTAACAGTTATGAACGCCGGTGATCAACCAAACACAATTCCAGATTATGCAGAAATGGGTGTTAAATTAAGAACTATCCCTGAATTCAATAACGACAAAATCATTGAAGAAATTCAAAACTTGATCAATAAAATGAACGATGCCGATCCTAAAATGAATCTTGAATTAGTTGTTGATAGTAGTAACTGGCCGGTAAAGACTGACTTAAATTCTAAATTAGTTAAAATTGGTCGCGATGTTTACGAAAATATTTGGAAACAAAAGAATGTCGTCGTTGGTGCACCTGGTGGTACAGATGCTTCGCAATTTGTTGCCGCAAATCACAATTTAGATGTTATTGTTGCAGGTCCCGGTAACGAAAGTGCCCATCAGATAAATGAATATGTTTTCGAAGATGATTACTTACAATATATTGAAATTTACAAGCAGATTGCTAAAAAATATTTAGCATAATAAAATAAAAGCCCTCACTCTGATAGTTTTTCTATCAAGACGTGAGAGCTTTTTTAATTGAACTATTTTTTCATGGCAGTAGGAACAAATAGCCACAAAAATAACAAAGCTTTTATGATAGCAGAAATCCAGAGAATCCCAACTTAGCATAATAAAATTTCATCATATTTGATTGCCTACTTGATCTTTACGCATGGTCAACTGAATACGATTGCGAGTTTCATCAACGTTTAATACCCAAACGGTGACGATATCACCTATTGTTACTACGGTACTTGGGTCACTAACATATCTGTCTGCTAGTTGTGAAATATGAACTAATCCATCTTGCTTAACGCCGATATCAACGAAAGCACCAAAATCAATTACATTTCGGACTGTTCCCTGAAGTTCCATACCGGGTTTGAGATCAGACATTTTTAAGACGTCTTGTCTGAGCAATGGCGCCGGCATGCTATCTCTGAGGTCTCGCCCTGGTTTGCTTAATCCTTCAATGATATCAGTAAGAGTTTCTTCACCAATATTCAGCTTTTGAGCCCATTCATATTTATTTACTTTAACTAAACTTTGAGTAAGCTCAGTAGTACCAATCATTTCAGGAGACATTCCGATCCCTTTTAATAATTTTCGTGTGGCAGTATAACTTTCGGGATGAATATCAGTATTGTCGATAGGATTGTTTCCAGAAATAATTCGCAAAAATCCAACTGACTGTTGATAAGCCTTAGGACCCAGTCGCGGAACTTCTTTTAATGATTTACGGTCTTCAAAAGCACCGTTCTCATTTCTAAAATTAACGATGTTTTTCGCAGTAGTCGTAGTTAAACCAGAAATATGAGTCAGCAATTCGGGACTTGCAGTATTAACATTGACTCCGACTTGATTAACAGCTGTTTCTACGACTCTATCTAATTGCTGGTCCAGATCTTTTTCAGGAACGTCATGCTGATACTGACCTACTCCAATTGCTTTAGGATCAACTTTGATCAATTCTGCCAAAGGATCTTGCAAGCGACGGCCAATACTAATTGCTGAACGCTCTTCAACATGAAGATCTCCAAATTCTGAACGAGCATTTTCACTAGCAGAATATACTGAAGCACCCGCTTCATTAACAATTACATAATAAATAGGTCGTTTGATTGTTTTTAAAATCCCACTGACAAACTCTTCAGATTCTCGACTTGCGGTACCATTCCCGATAGCAATCATTTCAACTTGATAATCTTCAAGTAACTTTTTAAATTCTATGCTTGCCTCGGCTCGCTTCTCATCACTGGCAGGCTTATGTGGATATATCACCTGCTTAGTTAAAAATCGGCCATTTGCGTCTACGATTGCTAGCTTACAACCTGTTCTATATGCTGGATCAAAGCCCATGACGATTTTGCCCTTCAGTGGAGATACCATCAAAAGGTGATACAAGTTACTGCCAAAAATTTGTATTGCATGTTCACTTGCCTCGTCAGTAAGCTTTCGGCGAATTTCTCTTTCAATTGCTGGTCCTAGAAAACGCTTATACGCATCGTCAAAGGCTTCTTTAATTTTTACAACAGCTGGACCCTGATGATTACCGACTATTTGAGCATATCCGTGATTTAGAATTACATCAGTATCAATCAAAATACCGACTGTTAATATTTTCTCACGTTCTCCACGGTTAATTGCCAAAACTCGGTATTGTGGAATCTGCTTCAGTGGTTGTTGAAAGTCGTAATATGTTTCGTAAGTTTGACCTTCATCCTTTTCTTTAGCACTCCGTTTTACTTTACTGACCAATTCACCATTTTGCCATGTGTATCTTCTGATCCATTCACGAAAACTGGCATTGTCACTGAATTTCTCGGCTAATATTTCATTGACACCTGCCCATACTGACTCAATATCAGGCAATTTTTTATTTACATCAATAAAGGATCTAGCTTTGACATTCAAGTCTTCAGAAGGGAAACTCATCAACCAATTAGCTAAAGGCTCTAATCCAGCCGCGCGAGCAATGCTGGCTTTAGTCTGCTTCTTTTGCTTGTAGGGAAGATACAGATCCTCAACCTGTTGCATTAAAGTTGCATCTTCAAGTTGTTTTTTTAAATTAGGAGTCAATTTCCCTTGTTCTTGAATCAACTTAATAACGTCATTGCGACGTTGATTTAATTTCATTAAGCGATTTGCTTCATCCTCAATGTCTCGAATTTGGACTTCGTCTAAAGTCCCTGTACGTTCCTTACGATAACGTGCAATAAATGGTACTGTGTTGCCTTCATCTAATAATTCCAGAACGGATTGAATTTGTTGAACTTTGTACTGGCCCAATTGTCGATGAACGGGTTTAGCAAAATCGGTTAAATTATTGTCTGATATATTTACCACGGTGTTATCCTCCAGTTTTAATCCAATTGAATCTTTATTCGTCTAATAAAAATTGACTTAAAATTACGATTCTAAGTCCAAATGTAAATCATACTTTTTTTGAAACAACGCTAACGATTATATCATTTTTTATCTCAAAATCTTAATCCAAGAATTGACTATCTTCATCGATAATTATTAATATTTGATTATATAAGTAAAAAGCAAAAATGAATTTTCAATATACAAGTGAATAAATAATCAACTATACAAAAACAGAATAGAGACACTGAACAAGGTCGAGTAAAATCAGACATAGGTACTACAATATCTATCTAAAAGGAGTTCTTATGTTAGGTTTAACAATGATGATTATTGGTCTTTTAGTGGCAGTTATACCAATATTTTGGATATTCACAAAAGACAAAACAAATTCAAAATTCACCCCATCTAAAAAATCAGTAAAATACTTTACTGCATTAAGTATTATGCTTCTAGCATCTTCTGGAGTATTAATGGTATTGAACATGAAACAAAGCAATGAAATCAAGGCAACCTCAATCAGGCAACAACAGGAAAAGAAAAAAGAAAATAATGATCCAAACATTTCAGATAGCAAAGCACAAATTAAGAAAATAAATGATGAGATTGCTAGTTCTTTGAAAGATGACCAAAATCATTTGACGGGAAAAAGTGATGTTGATCCTGGTTACAAGTTTTCTGACAAAGTTGAATCAATCAAGTATTTAGGTAACAAGAAAATCATCGTACAAGTCAATAAAGAATTCTTATCACTAGATAATGCTCAAAAGAAATCGGTCATTGATTCTGCACAAGAATGTGGAGTTGGTGGAATCATGATTGCTGCCGGTCCAATTTCAAACGATAACCTCAAAAAAGGACTTTACTCAACGGTTAAATTTGGAAAAACTGATGTTGGTCATTCCAAGAAATCAAATTTCAAGGAATACAAATGGTCAGACAATATTAGTAAGTAGAAAAAAGGTCACGAATACGAATTCGTGACCTTTTTGATTATCTAACATACTTGTATTTATTTGTATAAGTAATTTCTTTATTTGCAGGCAATATGATATCACCAAAATCTTTATGATTTATCGCGTCTGGAAGAGTTTGAAGTTCCATTGCTAAACTATTATATTCACGTTTATCAGCTTTCTCAGCATCATTAGGATTGGCAGTAAAAATCACAATTCCATTACGGTCAGAATATAATTCAACTTTTCTACCATCACCACTGACGCTGGCAACTGGGGTTTTTGAATTTCCAGTAACATAGCAATCATCAAATTCGACTTTTTGATTTTCTTCTTTCAAATCACTCAGACCCTTGCCAATGGTCTTAGGTGTTCTGAAATCATATCCAGTGGTCATAGGCAGCTTCCTACCAGTTGGGACCTTGTCACCATAAATTGCTAGAAATTCATCTGCATTGATCTGCAACTTCTGTTCCATGACATTTGATGTGTCATCACATACATTGAAGTACACGTGACAAGTGGGATTGAATAATGTATCAGCATTACTTTTACCTTGATATTCAATTGTTACTTCATCATTTTTACTCAATGAATATGTAATTTGTAATTCCAAATCACCGGGAAATTCATCATCTGAACTCCTCATTGTGGTTGAGAAAGTGACACTGTTGTTCTTTTCATCAACTGTACCAACAAAATTATGAGTCTGAATACCTTTGACTCCGCCATGCAATAAATTGTCGCCTTCATTGGCGGATAAATGGAATTCCTTGTTTCCAATGGAGAACTTGGCATTACCAATTCGTCCGGCGACCCGTCCGACTGTTTTTCCAACTTGGTAAGGATTATCAACATAATCATTAACGTCATCATAATGGGCAATCAATGAATGCGTTACACCATCTTCTACTACTTCAAAGTTTTGCCAAGTAGCAGCATAACTCATCACACTTATTTTTGTTTTATGGGAATTCTCGATTGTATAAAGCTTTACGTCTTCACCATCGACTTGCCCAAAATTTCTGACTGAAATCGTCATTAATGTTCCCCTACTTTCATTGCGGCTTTAATGTTAGCCAGAGTTAATTGAGTCGTATCTGTAAAATTAATATCTGCCTCATGTAAAATCTTTGGATCACCAATACCAACAGATGTTTCACCGGCTGCATTGATTGATTCTACACCGACTTTTGCATCTTCGATCCCGATACATTGCTCAGGTTTATATCCAAGTACTTCTGCACCACGAGCAAATATTTCTGGATCTGGTTTCCCATGTTTCAAAGTCGTAGGATCAACACGTTTTTCAAAGTATTTGGCCAAACCTAATTGTTCCAAAACTAATGGAGAATTTTTTGATGCAGATGCTAAAGATAATCTATAATCATTTTCTTCTAAAGTTTTCAAGAAATCAGAAATACCCGGTAAAATCGCAGAAGCGTTCATATTTTTCAACAAACTTAAATAATTAGTATTCTTTTTAGCAGCATATTTCTCTTTTTCTTCTTCTGTATAGGCATTTTCTTTGCCGCCAGTTTTAAGAATCAAATTAAGTGAATCCATACGGCCGACACCTTTGAGGTTTTCAGCTAAGTCATCACTCCAAGCAACACCTAATTCGTCGGCAAGTTGATGCCATGCCTTTGAGTGGTATACAGAAGTATCAGCAATAACGCCATCTAAATCGAATACGAAACCTTTAATGTCTTCAAATTTAACCATTTTCTTACTCCCTTTCAAAAAAGGTGCCTGAATTAAATAACTCAGACACCAATCAATAATTAATTAGTTTGCAATGAATCCAATGTAGTTGGTTTTCCATCAACGAGAATGTCTAGCGGATCGCCAGAAATCAATTCAAAATGTGAGCCTTGCTTGTCCACTGATACCTCGATAACACGGCCTCTAAACACTTGTCTAAATGAATAGCTGTCCCATTTCTTAGGTAAGAAAGGTTTGTAACTCAATGTATCGTTATGAACACGCATTCCAGCAAAACCTTGAACCATGGCAATCCAGCCACCAGTCATAGAAGTTATATGTAAACCATCTACGGTGTCATTATTATAGTTATCTAAGTCTAGTCTAGCTGTTCTTTCATAGAATTCAACCGCTTTCTTTTCGTAATGAAGGTCAGCCGCCATAACTGAATGAATTGCTGCAGATAAACTTGATTCATGAACTGTCATTGGTTCGTAGAAATCAAAATTATGTTTCTTTTGTTCAGGAGTAAATTCATCAATAAAGTCGTACATAACTTGAAGAACATCCCCTTGTTTAATATATGGTGAACGAAGGATTTTGTCCCATGACCAATGTTGATTGATTGGTAATTGATCCTTTGGAATTGCACTCACTGGTTCCAAATCTTTGTCGAGGAATCCATCATGTTGAACAAAAATATCCAAGTCTTTGTCGTATGGAAGATACATTTTATCAATAATATCTTGCCATTTTGCCTTTTCCTCGTCTGAAACATTCAATGCTTTGGCTTGATCAGCAGAAACTTCTTTGAGGATCTCCAATGTATACTTGAGTGTCCATTGTGCCAAATAGTTGGTATTCCAGTTATTATCAACATTATTTTCGTATTCATCTGGTCCAGTGACACCGTGGATCATGTACTGATTGTTGCGTTTACTAAAGTGAACGCGATCAGCCCAAAATCTCGATATCTCTGTTAATACCTTTGAACCCTCATTTAGAACATATGATTTGTCACCGGTATATCTAGTGTAATTATAGATAGCAAATGCGATGTCACCATTTCTATGAATTTCTTCAAAGGTGATCTCCCATTCGTTATGGCATTCGATTCCGTTGAATGTAACCATTGGGAATAATGCACCTTTTAGTCCTTGTTCTTGGGCATTGATATAAGCACCATCTAATTGTTTATATCTATACATCAACAAGTTACGAGTAACTTCTGGTTTTGTGATCCCCAAGTAAACTGGAACGGCAAATGCTTCAGTATCCCAGTATGTTGCCCCACCATATTTCTCACCGGTGAATCCTTTTGGCCCGATATTCAAACGGGCATCATCACCATAATAGGTAGTAAATAAACCGAACAAGTTGAATCTCATACCTTGTTGAGCTTCAGTGTCACCCTCGATTTTTACGTCAGACTGTTCCCAACGTTCTGCCCAAATGTTTTCATGTGCAGTCAATAATTCATCGTATGACTGGCTTGAAATCTTAGCAGACAAATCATTCATTGCTGAAATTAATTCGTCCTGCGAATCGTAGTCACGAGAAGTTACAACTATTACACGTTTTTCGATCGTTGCGACTTCATCTTTATTCAATTTACCTGAGAAAGTAATGGAAGTCTCAGTGTCGCCAACATTCTCATCTGTCTTTTCTAAGCTGGTCACATATCCTGCTTGCATACCTGAAGTAAAACGAGGAGTACCAAAATCATTGGCCTTTGTTTCGGCTACTAAGCTGTCTTCATCAATATGTCTGACTTCCCAAAAATGTTCATCATAATTAGCATCTTCATTTTTAACATTTGAATCTAATGCGGAAATGACCTCAATCTTCACTTCAGCATCAGATAAATTTTTGATATCTACTTTTTGAACGGATAATTCTTTTTGGGCTACACTCAAAAATCTTTCAAAATTGAATTGAACTTTTGCGGCACCTTTAGTTACTACGAACGAACGTACCAAAACTCCATTTTTCAAATTCAGATCCAAATCAAAGTCAGTAAATTCATCATTTGCCAAATCTAATTTTGAACCATTGATCATGAAATTCATTTTGATGAAATTAACGGCATTGATAACTTTTCCAAAATATTTGGGATAACCATTTTTCCACCAACCGACACGAGTTTTGTCAGGATACCAAACACCACCAATATAAATACCAGGTAATGAATCGCCTGAATAATCTTCATCGAAGAATCCACGCATGCCCATATAACCATTTCCAAGGCTGGTCATTGACTCTTGTAATCTCTTATCCTCTGGCTTAAATTCGTGAGTTGAAACATTCCAAGGTTGAACTTCGAAAATTCTCTTCATTTTAAATTTCTCCTTAAGCTTTATAAGTTTCTTTGATCAATCCGACTGATAATGCACCGACAGCCATAATAATTCCACCAAGTAAGAACATGTGTGGTTGTGAATTACCAAACAATGGGAATAATGCAAAACTTAGTAATGATGCAACGATTTGTGGCAAACAAATTGAACCGTTGAATAATCCTAAATATGTACCCATGTGTTCACCTGATAGAGCATTTGTGATCATTGTTAATGGATATGTATTCATTGATGCCCATGCCATACCAACTAAGATAAATGAACCAATCAACAAGTATTGGCTATGAATAAAGAATACTGACACGAAACCAATTGCACCTAAAACTAAACTAAGTGCGTATCCTAATTTGTGATGGTTGTTAGGAACTTTGGCCAAAACATATGACCAAACAACTGCAGCAATCGATTGAACAGCTGCAAGAACACCATACCAGTTACCAGCAGCTTGATAGCCTGATGAGCTAGCGTTAGCTGTATTCCAAACGTTAACTGAAATTGCACCAGCTGAATATGTCCATAAATATTGGAATGCCATCCAGCAGAAGAATTGAACTAATGTAACAGTCCAGAATACTTTAGGTGCTTTCTTCAAAAGTGCTAACCAGTTACCACCAGTCTTATTGGCATCTTCTGAAATACCGTGATACTTAGCATACGTTGCAGGGTCATATTCTTTAACTCTCATAATTGTAATTACTGTTGAAATAACCAGAATAACTGCACCGAGATAGAACGACCAAATAACTGACTGTGGTACCACACCCTTCTTAGCAGTGTTAGCAAGACCAAATGCTGTTAAGACGAATGGGAAAATTGCAGCGATAACTGCACCGGTATTTGATAGAAAACTTTGAATACCGTATGCATAACTCTTTTGATCATCGTTTACCATATCACCGACCATCATCTTAAATGGTTGCATGGCGATATTTGAAGATAAATCAAGAAAGGCAACTGTAATTGCACCGAACAACAACGCTGCCATCGAACCATAACCGAAACCTAATGAACCTGAGTTAGGCAGTAAAAACATAACGATAGCAGCAACGACTGTACCTAAAATCAAATATGGAAGCCGTCTACCACCGAGTTTTGGTGCCCATGTCCTATCTGAATAGTAACCAACGATAGGTTGGACGATCAAACCAGCTAATGGTGGCAAAATGAAGAACCAACCTAAGTTATTTGGATCAGCTCCAATAGTCTGAAAAATACGACTCATTTGAGAACTTTGTAGTGTGAAGGCCATTTGAACACCCAAGAAACCTAAACTGAGCATCCAGATAGTATTTGAAGATAGTTTTGGCAAACCAGCACCATCTTGTGTTTTTTGTTTATTGTCTGACACGATGACTCCCCCTCATTTCTGATGACTTATTAATCTATGGTTTGCATTATAAAACCGTTTTCATATTTATGCAACCGTTTGCATTAAATTTATGTGATTAATTTTACAAAGAATGTTGCAACTTACTAATCAATTATTTTCATAAAATGCCTATTTGTAAGCGTTTTAAGAGACAAAAAAACTGGTCAAATTTTTATTTGATCAGTTTTAAATTATTTTATATGCAACAAGTAAATGTCGTTTTTTGTCAATATCCGGATCTTCAGTATCACTAAAAAGTAATAATACCGACTTTATTCCCATCTGTTCCGGAAAAAGATCAACTGTTTGAAAATTGCTTTTTAACAAAATAGACGGCAGTGAATTATTAAATCCCATTAGCTTTGGTTTCTTGTTCGGGAAAATTTTGTGGAATTCATCAAAATAGCCGATTGCGTTTAAATCATCAGTAGCTATTATTCCATCAACGTCTGGTTGCGATTTTATCTTATCCTCAAGACTATCCATATCATCAGCATTCATTGCAACCTCATTAAACTTGATGTGCTTCTCCTTAACTACTTTTTGAAATCCTTGGTATCGTTGTTGTTCATAAATCCAATTTTCCTTAGAGTGAACAAAGGTGATGTTTGAAGGAGATGGCTTTTGTAGCAAGGCCTCAGTTGCTCCTACTCCAACATCGACATTATTGTTATCAACGTAATAATCATTAGATTTAATTGGCTGCCCAATGACAATGAATCTTAAATTATTATCACGTAAGAATTGTGCAATTGGATCATTTTCTTGAGAATATAACAAAACAAATCGCTTGATTTTGCTTTGATATATCATCGATTTAACGTTCTTTTTTAGTTCTTCAGAAGTTTTGGCAATAGCGACCGACAATGCATAACCACGTTTGATCAGCTCGATATTAATTCCACTTAAAACATTGATAAAGAACGGATTACCAGTAATACTTTCTCCCCCGACTGGGAAAACGACTCCGACAGCACTTGCCTCACCTGTTGTCAGATTCTTTGCATTATAGTCTGGCAAATATCCAAGCTTATCAGCAATACCTTGTATTTTATCGATTGTATCTTTACTTATGTGTGGATTATTATTTAACGCACGAGAAGCAGTTGATGGTGATACACCGGCTTCTTTAGCGATATCCCTAATAGTTACCAAGTTATCACCCCTATTTCATCTACTCTATTTATAACATACTACTTTAATCTAAATATTTTGTTAAGCAAGTGATAAATTAACTTATGTTAATACACATAATCAATTAAAGAAGTTGTTATATGAGGCTTTATAATTTTATTTTCCAAATCTTATCATGGTAAAATCATCTCGGAATAAAATCACCAAATAACATATTGGAGCGTCAAAACTGTATGGAACAAACTTTAACAATGCTTTTAGTTTTAGGATTCTATGTTTTGATTGGATTTTTAATTTACAGATGGCACCTGATCAGAAAATATTTACCTCAAGTAACAAGAAACAAATACGTAATGAATGACAAACGAATCAGCAAATTTGCTCTAGCAAAGATTTCCAAGAAAATTGCTTTAAAAAGACCGTTAACTGATGATGAGAAACGAATTTTTAAGGAATCCAGTAAACTTGATTCTGAGGAATACCTACTCCAACAAAAAGAAAAGTTTAATTCAGTAAACTTTGAAGCTACTAATGGAATGCCAGTGGGTGGAGCAACCAAGATTCGTCAGACTGAAGATCAACTACTCTATTTCTCTATCGACTATCAACCCGATCCATCTGAGAAATATAAGCTTATAGAATACGATTGGTCTGGTCCCAGATATGAAACAACGTATACTACTACCGGAACTTCGAAAAATAAACATCTTGCACCTGTCTTCAAACATAAACGGGTTTCCAAATCTCAAACTAAAGAAAAAACCGTGGAACTTGCAACATTGGGAAAATTAGTACTGCTTAATGTCGAAACAAAAGAAAAAGTTTATTGTGAAGGCAATATTAATAGTATGATGAACAGCGCCATTAGTGGATTTAAAAGATGGCCAAATGAATCATCTGCCATTCATACGGTAAATAATATTAGTCTTGAAAAATCTTTGAGAGAACTAAAATCTCTGCACAATGATGGCATCATTACATCATCAGAATTTGAAGCGAAGAAAAAACAACTACTAGGAATTTAAAAAGGATCATCCAAATGGATGGTCCTTTGTTTATGCAGATTTCTTTTTTCTAAAAATGTGTGTTCTTACCCAAGGAATTACCCAGTAGTCTAAACCGATTTTACCGGCATTGAGACCAGCAATAAGAATGAAATACTCAAGGAAAATATATTCTGGATTTACAGAAACTGTACCCGCAAGCAAATATGAAAAGTTCATCAACAGTGCGAAAAATGCAGCCGCAGTAGTTAAACATCCAAATATAAGACCTAATCCAACTAAGAATTCACCCCAGGAGATCATGACGCTCATCCCTTGATAATGTGGTAAAAAAACTGAATGGATCATATCGTTGAACCATGGATATACAACATCACCAGATGGCCCTTTAACTGGGTTTTTGACTACTCCAGAAAGCATCCCTTTTGTTGCTTCTGAAAAGCCTCCAGTGATTTTACCCCAACCTGATAATGTCCACTTGATACCTAAATAAATACGGACAATTGCTAACAAGATTGAAGCTATTTTGTTATTTCGTAAAAATTTAACCAAAACGTTTCCCTCCTCTAAAAAAAAGATAACGTTTTCATTATATACGAATAGTTTTCATACGCAAATTATTATTTCTTATAATTTTCAAATTCATCGAACGACTTACCATCTCGATAGGCAAAACTTCTGGCAGCGAGAAATTTGGTAAATTTAATCCTGGAAATATCATCTTTGGAGATTTTTAATCTCGTCCACCCGTGATATAATCTTTTTTCTTTTAAAAATTTAACATCTTGTAAGTCTTCCAATTCAAAATCAACTAACTTAAGTGATTTTTTCTTGGCTTGAGCCTTATTTCTATTAGAATTTTCTTTCTCTTTAACGGCCACCCCATTGGGTTGAGCAGACTTATATGCATCAATATTATTTTTTTCTATCTGCTGAAATGTTTTCCTGTCGATCACACCCTGCTGCATTTGTTGTTTAGCTTGATTGTTAGCTTCAAGTACATCTTGCCAACTGTCTTTCCAATCGAGATAGTCCTCACGATAATTGCTAAAGATATTAGCGTTGTTTTCCTTTGCCGCTTCTACCACGGCATCACGCTTATTAATAACATCTTCTCGAACTATTCCATATGGTTTAACAATTGCAGTAAACATCAGAATATCGTCTGGCATTACTTCTTTACCAATCCCAAATACAGATTTATTCGCATTGACCCAAACATGATCAGTAACATCCGGATTGATTGTTCGACCTTTTTTATCCACTTCATCAATATCTTTAAGAAGTAACACTGGACCCTTACCACCGCCCTTAGTTCTCTTATGCGTAAATTCACCGACCGTTCCAGAAAACCATAATCGTTGTCCTACTTTACTCGCCAAATTAACTCTTTGATCAGACATGTTCTCATCTCACTATTTCTAATTAATTTAATTTTCTCACTTTAAAGTATTTATTTAAACTAACTATTAATAATTTTTCCCAAAGAGACTGACTTTTATGTATAAATTAATTAATTCGAAATTAGGAGAACAATCATTTGAATAATAATATTTGTAATGCTAAATTGATCACGTTAAGAATGACGGAGGGATCAAACATGACAGAAATTAATGGTTATACACAAAGTGACAATGAGAAGAAATTAGATATTTTAAATCTTCCAAGTCTGGAAAAAGAGGCAAAGAAAATTATTCCTACTGGTGGTTTTGGCTATATCAGCGGTGGTTCCGAGGATGAATGGACTTTACGTGAAAATACCAAAGCTTTTGACCACGTTCAAATTATTCCCAGAGTTTTAAGCGATATTGATGACCCACAAACAGACACCTCAATTTTTGGGATCAATGTTAAGATGCCAATCATGACATCACCGTCGGCAGCTCAAGGTTTAGCGCATTCTCAAGCAGAAAAAGATACTGCTCGTGGGATCGCTAAGGCAGGCACTATTATGTCGCAAAGTACTTACGCATCAACAACTATTGCCGACACAGCTGAAGCTGGAAACGGTGCACCACAATTTTTCCAATTGTACATGAGTAAAGATTGGGACTTCAATGAAAGTCTATTGAAAGAAGCAAAGCGAGTTGGAGCAAAGGCCATCTTGCTAACTTCTGATGCCACGATCGATGGATATCGAGAAGCTGATATTATCAATAAATTCCAATTTCCACTTCCAATGGCAAACCTAGAAAAATTCAGTTCAGGCGCCGGTAAAGGTAAAGTAATCGGTGAAATATATGCAGCTGCTGCTCAAAAAATCAGTCCAGCAGATGTCAAACGTATCAAAGATTTAACAGACTTACCTGTAGTTGTGAAAGGTATCCAATCTCCAGAAGATGCGCTACTTGCCATTGGTGCTGGTGCCGACGGTGTATACGTTTCTAACCATGGTGGTAGACAACTAAACGGTGGACCCGCTTCATTTGATGTTTTGGCAGATATCGCTAAAGCAGTAAATCATAAAGTTCCTGTTATCTTTGACAGTGGTATCCGTCGTGGATCACATGTTTTCAAAGCTCTAGCAAGCGGTGCTGATATGGTTGCCTTAGCAAGACCAATCATTTATGGACTTGCACTTGGAGGAGCCGACGGTGTGTATTCAGTTGTTGAACATTTGAATGACGAATTTAAGACTGTTATGCAACTTGCTGGTACAAAGACCATTGAAGATGTTAAACATGCAAAATTGATTCAAAAATAATTAATTGATATAAATTTTTAATATAGAAAACTACCAAAATAAGCCAAACATATAAAATTATGTTTGGCTTATTTGTATTAATTAATAACTATATAAAACGTTTTTATGGAATTATTTTTGGCAACATTTACTTATTGTTTCAACCATCATTTCCTTTAAAATTGATTTAACAGCAACATTTCATTGGAGAGGAAAATCATGTTGAATCCAAAATTCAATCATATTACAGCATTAACAGATATTATCAGTTGTTTAGTTTTCAGTTCAGCATGGTTATTTATGTTCCATAGTAGTTTTAATAAAAACTTTCTGAGCGAGACATTCCAAATTAGTCCTGTTTGGATTTTCTTTTATGTAGTCGCTGGAATTGGATTTCTGATTAATACTTTTCAAATGGATCGTCATAAAGATTGTCACATCACAAAAATTGGACCAATTTTGGGTATGACCGGTAATGGAACTTTCTTACTAAGCCCTTCTTTCGCCTTTCCTGCGATACTTATTTTACTAGTGGCAATTGTGTTCACGCTAATTAAAGAACCGCTTAAAAAGCAATTAAATTTGAATGAGGACAAATAGATGGAATCAAAAGTATTTTATAAGACATGGTGGTTTTGGTTAATCTACACTGCCGTTAGTATCATGCTAGTTGGAACAGCACTTCATATGCTTAATTCATCCAAAACGGCTAGTTCCAACGGACAAACCACCGCTCATACAAATGGAAAAATCAATAATAATTCCTTAACATTTAATGGTGCGAAGATAAAAATAAAAAATCACCGAATCTATAAATTAAATTTTATGGATGACAGCTGGACACCCACAAAAGTTGCTATTACCGAGGCAAAAATATTAAAACTGGATACGTTCAAAAACGAAAATGGAAAACCTTCAGAAGCTAATGGGATGGTGATACTCCACCTAATCATAACACCATCGAGAGATATCAAAACTTTTCCTGGACAAGGTACCCTATCGACCAATATAAGTAGCGAAACAAAAGGAATTTTGACTGGTATCTCCGAGTTCAAAACTAATTGGGGTGGTGCAATTGAAAAATCAGTCAAAAAAGAAGGCGACCTGATCTTCCCCATCAAAAACATATCAAAGGTCAGCGACATCACTAAGATAAAACTACAATTTGATGCTGATTATGATACCTCAGATAACGCAGATGAAGATTACACACATAATTACGATATCAACTTGAATTTACCATAGAAAATAGACTATCCAGCAAATTGGATAGTCTATTAATTTTTATTCTTCTTGTTTAACGTTTCGGGTCGGACTTACCCACGTACCTTGTCCATATCCCATGATTGTCTTTATAGCTGGGATAAATGTTGTTACAACAGACAAAGCATTTACCTGCCAATAAATCAGAGTGTAGAACGGCATAAACATTAGATATTTAAATTTACGCCCTCGATCATCAACTATCAATGCCGAACCTAGTTGTAATAATCCGGCAAACATTTCAAATGTCACAAAAATAAAGGACATCGCGAACATGTGGAACACTCGTTCATAATTCCCCACGAAAATAAATTGAATTAATGAAATCAAAAACAATATCAACGTTAAGAAATAGAAATGTGACCAGATGATACTTAACGTCTGATCGACGATAAACGCCAATTGTTTAGTGTATTTGAATGGATGAAGAACGATTTTCCAAAAGTTTGTTAACCATACTTCTGTTCCACCTTTGGCCCAACGCTTTCTCTGGTGATACAAACTCTTCAACGTGTCAGGAACGTTCATGTAAAACATAATATTTGGAGCAAATACAGTTGCCCATCCACTAATTTGATGGTCCCATGCAATACTAATATCTTCAGTGGCACGGTCCTGTCTAAATAAGCCGACATCTATCAAAGCGTCACGACGATACATTGTATTGGCACCGCTATACGCATACATGTTACCAAAGACACCAATTTGGCTACGTTTGATAACACCCACGATACTTGAAAACTCAACAGTTTGTGATTTTGCAATAATTGTATCTCTGTTTTGGACATCCATATTTGCAGTAACAGCAGCAATGTTCTTCCCGTCTTCCTTATAGAAGTAGTTCATATATTTCCATAAAGCATCTGGCTCTGGAATTGAGTCAGCATCATTACTCAAAATAAAATCACCTTTAGCAAAAGCTACACCAATATTGAATGCATGAGCTTTACCTTGGTTTTTCTCAATTCTAACTACTCGTAAATTCTTGTACTTTTTCATCAACCTATCCAAAATTTCTGGAGTGGAATCGGTTGAACCATCGTCTGTTACTAAAATTTCGTAGTTTTTATAGTCTAAATCATTCATTAAATAATCAATCGTACTTTCAATCATGACTTCCTCATTATGAGCCGGAATCATAATTGTAACGAAAGGTTGAATTGAATGATCAATTTCTTCGTATTCCGTTATTCTGTGTCTATATATTGTTTGATAACAGATGACACCAATGAACCAACAGAATGCACCCAAAATTGGGTATGAAACTAGTATCAACAGTAGAAAATTAACTACAGCATCAAAAGTTGAAATCCCCGTATGTACGTTCATTTTGTCTCCTCAAATTGTTTATAGATTTTATCGATCGTATCTACATCCAAATTTTGTTGTGGTGAAACTGAATAATACCTAACGTTGTTACGTCTGTTATTGACCTCACCAAACTCCTCAGTGTAGAAATCCTTGATAGCATTACGACGTGCCATCAATCTTTTTTCATCATAGTTGGTAATCTTTTTCACGTGTTGCTTTGTATAGTGATTATTATGCAACGTGAACAGAATAGTTACGATTGCCAATACGATGAACGCAATTATGAAGAAATGTCCGTATGAATAAAAAATATCTCTTCCTTCAGCATAGGACCAAACAGTTCTCATGAAGTTCTTGTTGACGAAAACCGTGGCTGATAAGGTCCAATATACTGGCACAACAACAAATATCCACGAAATTATCGTTAAAATGATTTGTCGAAATTTCAGCCAAAAATGACCTTTTTCGAAGAACGGATCATTGACGTACTTTTCAAGTTTCTCAACGTCCTCCATCTCAGTACTTGCTTTCATATTATTCCCCCTAAATAATGAAATTTTTATATGCAAAAACTATTTTCATTATAGTATGAAAATGTTCCTTTATCAAAATCAATATTTCGATAAAAATAACCAACTATTTGAAAATAAAAAAGACCTCAGGATTTCATTATTGAAGTCTCAAAGGTCAATATTATTAATAAGCCAATTATTGAAGATGTCTTGTGGGACTGACCCATGTACCATTGCCATGTCCTCGAATAGTTTGAATCGCAGGAATAAAGGTTGTAACCACAGCTAAGGAATTTACTTGCCAATATATCAATGAATAGAATGGCATGAAAATCAAGTACTTAAATTTTCTCGCACGATCATCAACTATTAAAGCTGAACTTAGTTGCAAAAGCCCTGCAAACATTTCAAATGTCACGAAAATGAATGACATTGCAAACATAAACGCCAGTTGATCATAGTTTCCAGTTACCAAAAATTCCGCAAATGAAAGGCAGAATAAAATTAGTGTCAGGAAATAGAAGAAAGACCACGTGATACTAAACGTATTGTCGATCATAAATGCTATTTGTCTAGAAAACCTGAAGGGATGTGTAAAGATGTTCCAAAAGTTGGATAACCACACCTCTGTACCGCCTTTTGCCCATCTTTGTCTTTGATGAAATAAACTTCTTAGGTTATCAGGAACGTTCATATAGAAGAAAATATTAGGTGCAAATACTGTTGACCAACCACTGATTTGATGGTCCCAGGCGATACTGATATCCTCAGTAGCCCTATCTTGACGAAACAATCCAACATCAATCAAAGCGTCACGACGATACATGGTATTGGCGCCACTGTATGCATACATATTGCCAAATACACCGACTTGACTACGTTTGATAACGCCGACGATGCTGGCAAATTCAACTGTCTGTGATTTGGCGATGATTGTATCACGATTTTGAACATCCATATTTGCTGTGACGGCAGCAATATTTTTACCATTTTTAGCATCAAAATAATTCATATACTTCCAAAGTGCATCAGGTTCTGGAATCGTATCAGCATCATTACTCAAAACAAATTCACCCTTAGTAAAAGCTAGACCAATATTAAATGCATGTGCTTTACCTTGGTTCTTTTCGATTCTGACAACTTTCAAATTATGATACTTTATCATGAGCCTCTGAAGAATCTCAGGTGTTCGATCCTTTGATCCATCATCAACAACAAGAACTTCATAATTCGTGTAATTTAAGTTATTCATCAAATAATTAATAGTTTGTTCAATCATTATTTCCTCATTGTGTGCCGGAATCATGATTGTGATGAAAGGCTCATCCTTTTGACTCATTTTATTGTAATTAACAATTCGATGCCTATAAATTAATTGATAACACATTAATCCTATTAACCAGCAAAAAGCTCCCAGTATTGGATAAGATACAAATATTAACAACAAAAAATTTACGAAAGCATCAAAACTCTGAATACCTGTGTGAATTGTCATTTTTTGGCCTCGAATTTCTCATAAATTTTATGTATAGCACCTACGTCGAAATTCTGTTGTGGATTAACGGAATAATATCTAATTTGGTTTCTTCTGATACTTCTCTCACCGAATTCTTGAGTGTAAAAATCTTTGATTGCTTCACGACGTTCTAGAAGTCTGTTTTCATCATAGATTGCATGTTTTTTTACGTGATGCTTGGTGTAATAGTTATTATAGAACGTAAATGACAAGGTAATAATAAACAGTACAATAAATGCTCCACCCAAAAACCGTGCAAACGAATAGAACATGTCCCTTCCCTGATTAACTGACCAAATTGTTCCCTTAAAACTCTTAGTTATGAAAACTGTTGCGGAAAAAGTCCAGTAAACGGGAACAAGTAAAACAATCCAAGCCAAAATGGTCAAGATAGTTTGACGTATTTTGAAAATCCAGTGGCCCTTCTCAAAATAAGGGTCATGGATAAATCTCCTCATCGAGTCTTTTGATCTCATATTACTCACCCATAACTTTAACTCCCCTATATATCTATTCATTGAAATTATTTAAGTTATTTAAAATGCCTAAAAACATACCGTTTAATTCAATCTCAATAATAAATATTTTGACCTCAAAAGCAAGAAATTAGAATATTATAAAAATGGCAAAAAGCCAGCTTATTAGTTAAATAAGTTGGCTTTATTTAGAGATAGATAACTGTTTATAATTTTGAATTCTAAAAGAGAAATAAAAATGTTAATGTATCCCAAACACAATGAATGATGATCGATGGCCACAGATTCTTAGTTCTTGCAAAAATCCAACCAAATACTAGCCCAAGAATCGAAACCGTAGCGATATTGTTGACCCATCCTAAAATATTCATTGGTGTCACAAAATAGATTGGCAAATGAATAAGTAAGAACATCAACATTTGGATAAAATTTGCCTTCCATGTCGTTAACTTTGTCAGGAGAATATTCATATATCCTCCTCTAAAAACAAGTTCTTCAAACACTCCTGCACCAATCGTTATGCCGAGAAATTGACTTCCATTTACAGTAAAGGGATGTTTGATAATGGATAAACCGTGACTGTACAAATATGCGGATCCAAGTAAGTATATGATTATAGCAAAAAGGATGATCCAAAATGGTAACGGAAAATTTCGATTAAACAATTTATTAATTGGCAATTTCAATTGTTGACGAAAACGGAACAATAATATTAATCCCAATGAACTCCAAACAACACCTTTTATTAGAAAATTAATTATGAATCCATAACTGTTCGGGAAAAAATCATTTTTTAAAATATACGAATAAAGAATTGTTTGGATTAAAAACCAAATCAACCAAAAAATCATATAACTCGTGATGAAGAACTTTTTATTGTTCATATGAAACCTCAATAATACTTTATTTATTCTGAGTATATATCCATACACGATAATAAAAAAGCAGAATGCTTTAAGCATCTGCTAAATTTAAGAATTCTCAATTCTGATTTTATTTATTCTAATTGCTGCATAAACTAGCACAACGACAATCAAAATCAAAATGATCAATAATTTAAAATGACTTTCGATAATTGCATTGCCACCGAACGAATAGATTATCGACATGGGTATTCCGCCTAGTACTGTAGCGATTAAAATAAATCTTCTGTTCAATTTTATATCAGTCACAGCCAAACTTACCAAAGAAGTAGGAATAAACGGAATCATATAACCAACCGCAATTCCCAACATTGGATACTTCATCTTATTTATCTCCGAGATCAATTTTGGCGACTTCTTAATGTCTACTTTTTCATGAAAGTATTGAAATATTTTCTGAGCGGTCAAATTCCCCAGAGTTACACCAACAACATTGATGACTGCACCAAGAAAATTTCCAAATATCACACCTGTTAAAACCGCAATCACAGATACTGGAACACCTGGAATAATCGAAAATCCAGCTAGTAACAATATCAATAGAAATGCGTCAAGAGGAGTCTGATCACGAATTTGTTTCAAAAAGTCCAACCGATTGAAACTATGAATGGCTATGGCAATATTGCTGTATTGGCGAATGCAAATAATTACCAATAAAGTAAACGCAAAAATGGCAATCACTATTCTTATTTTTTTTGAAGAACTCATTTCGCATCCCCTTTTGATTTTCCTACGTTTCCATTATCCAATATTTAAAAGGTAAAAAGAACTCTTATAAAGAAACTTTATTAGTTTCAAAAAAATACTCCTTGAAGTCATAGAAGAACTTCAAAGGAGTATTTTTCGAATTAATTTAGTTCACTTCTTAATATTCTTGAATCGAAGAGAAAATATAATACCCAAAATGGATAAAACTGCAGAAAAAAACATTGCAGCACGGAAGCCGTTAGTAAAGAATTTGGAATCAATTATACTACCGAATCGATAAAATACGATTACAACTAAAGTTGTTCCAACGGCTCCACCCAGTAAACGAAAGACATTATAAATTCCAGACGCTTTACCAATAGCTGTTGGCTCCACTGCACCCAAAACTGCTTTTTGCAGTGCTGGTCCAGCCATAGATAATCCGACACCTGCAAGTGCCAAAGGTATTACCATGGTAAAATAAGAACTTTGTTCATGGACAAATATGGAAATCAACAAATATCCAATGCCTTGAAAAATTAATCCGATAGTGGCAATCAACTTTTCACCATATTTATCAACTGCCTTACCTGCAAATGGAGCAACAATTACCAAAGTACCTGTCCATGGTAAAATTTCTAAACCAACAACCAAAGGATCAACTTTTCCTACGACTTGCAAGAATTGCGGAAGAAAAAATACCACACCGTACATTGCTGCATATAACAAAAACGTTGCTAAATTTCCACCTGTAAATGTCCTGGACTTAAAATATTTCAACGGAATCATTGGATTAGATTCAGTGTTTTGACGGAAAATAAACCAAATTCCAAGAATAATAGATAATAATCCAACAATTATTGCCATCATTGACATCGTACTGGATGTGATTTCAGATAATGACCAAATTAATCCAGCAAAAGTGAAAATTATTAACATAGTATCTAGCGGATTTATTTTATCGCGATTACCTTTACTCTCAGGCAACAGTTTGCTTGATAAATATATTGCAATAATTCCAATCGGAACATTTATCCAAAAAATCCATTGCCAAGCTAATTTCGCTACTATGAAACCACCAAGTGATGGACCAACTATCAACGCTAGCCCACCGATCCCACTCCAAATCCCTAATGCCTTACCACGTTCATTCTGTGGTATAGAATTAGTTAAAATGGCCATGGACATTGGAGTCATCACAGATGCCCCTATTCCTTCGATAATTCTTGAAACTACTAATAACGAGATGTTAGTAGATAATGCACAGAATACTGATCCAAGTGTAAAAATGAATATACCAATATTATAAATCCGACGACGACCAATGCGTTCCCCCATAGATACTCCAACCAGCAGCACCGCACCAATTGTTATATTATAGGCATTTAATGCCCACTGTAACATATTGACTGAAATATTTAGATCAGTCCTTATTGCAGTTGAAGCTGTGGTTACAATCATTGAGTCCATCATAGACATGAAAAAACCTAATGATGTCAAAATTAAAATCCAAGTAGTATTAAATTGCTTGGATTTTCCCGTTCCCGATGACGGCGCAGTTGCTGTAGATGCATTCATTTAAAATCTCCCTTGTACAATGTTTTTTGAACAGTTCAAGTATTTTTGAACTGTTTTAAAGTTACCATTAACCAAATAACATGACAAGATAATTTAAGCAAAAAAGACGATATAAATATCGTCTTTTTGAATTATTTATTTATAGATTTTAAACTCAAATATTTTTATAGAAATCAGTTACATACTTTTGAAAAGTTTGTTCGTTCAAACTAACATATTTCTCTCGTGCTTCTCTTTTGGTATGAATTAACTCAGCCGATTCGAGCAGCTTAAAATGATATGATCCAGAAGTCTTACTAATATTAATTGCCTTCCCAATCTCTCCACATGCCACCTCATGGTCTGAATACTTTAAGTACCGAATAATTTCAAGTCTAATAGGATCTGCTAATGCTTTAAGTACAGTGATTTGTAATTGATCGAAATCTTTAATTGTTTTTGTATTTGACATACACCTATTTTACGTGATGTTAGTTGAAAATTTCAATATTTAAATTTACGATTGGGAATCAAATAAAAAAAGAACACTCGAAAGTGTTCTTATACCAAAGGTGAGTACAGGAATTGAACCTGCGCGCCGGTATTAGCCGGTTCGCCGGATTTCGAGTCCGGTGCATTACCACTCTGCCAACTCACCATAAGCAAGGGTATTTTACCCTTTTTAATATTAATATTGCATCAATGTAAACATATCGTACCCTTTAATCTTGTCACGACCGTGCAATCCAGTCAACTCAATTAGAAAGGCTGTTCCAACCACGATACCACCCAATTTTTCTACAAGGTCGATTGTGGCTGCTAATGTTCCACCCGTTGCCATTAAATCGTCAACAACTAGAACTTTTTGGCCAGGTTTTACGGCATCTTTTTGCATCCATAATGAACCTTGGCCATACTCTAAATCATAAGTTACAGAAACAGTTTCACGAGGTAACTTACCTTTTTTACGAGCAGGTGCGAAACCTACTCCCAACTTGTAAGCTACTGGACATCCAACAATAAATCCACGTGCCTCCGGTCCAGCTATCATTTCTGCTCCACGACTCTTTGCATATTCTACAATTTCGTCTGTAGCAGCGGCATAAGCCTTACCATCAAGCATCAATGGTGAAATGTCTCGAAATAGTACACCTGGTTCTGGAAAATCCGGAACGTCGGCAACATATTTCTTAAAATCAATATCCATCTTAAATTCTCCATTCAATCTAGTCGTGACAATCGTATTGACTGATCCAGTCTAGTACGTTGGCAAAGTTAGATTCAATTAATATTTTTTCAACATCATTGCGTTGTAATCGTTTCATGTAGGTTGGAGATTCGATTAACTCGCGTTGTTTTGAAACTTCTGCTTTTTCAACAAAGCCATTTACCATTTTAACAAAATCTAGCTCAAAAAACACTTTTAAATAAAAATCAATGTCATTTTTATCCATTTTTAAATAATCACCAACCAAATTCATTTCATCCATTTGGATATTTTGATGACTATACAAATATTTCAACAGTTGTTTCATCTTTGCCATATCAGGACGCAAGTATCTTGCGTTCATGTCGGTGTGTAAATAAAGTGCTGTATGCTGGGTCTTATTATTCTTCAAAAATTCCTTGAACAATTCAATATCATGTGGTCGATCATATACCAATACATTATCCCCACCGCAATCTTCATTGAACATCTTAATTTTTGCATCGATATTGTGACGTTTTACCATGTCATAATAAGCTTGGTTGAAAAATACTATGCTATCGAACTTTTCCATTATGGCTTGTGATAACATTTTAGAACGATAATCAATATAAATACTTTGAAGTTGATTTATTTTAGCTGCTTTTGGTGAAACTTCAAAATCACCGATCATGATTTGAAGGCTTTTCTTACCAGCCCATTCATTGATGCTCAAATAGCCATAGACATCACAGATACTACCCTTGTTGGCTTCTTCTTTCTGGAAAAGTCCAAATCCAATGGCGTTGACTTGATGTGAGCTATCTGTAACTGTTGTCTTCAAATGAGTGCCATCTTTGCCGACTGCTTGAGATTGAGCCAATTTAACATCTGGTATTTTTATCAATGGTTTGGGATTTCCCATTCCAAATGGAGCTAGTTTGTTAATTTCTTTGATCAATTCAAAATTAAAATCTTGAATGTGTAAATCCAAATCGAATACCTTTTCCATCGGTTTCATCGGATCAAAATTCTGTTTGGATGGTTCTTCTTGTAATAATGGAATTAATTTGTTTAAATCTGGCTCACTCAATGAGAAACCACATGCTTGAGCATGCCCACCGAAACCTGCAAACAAATCTCTATGAGCATCAAGTGCTTCAAATAAATTGAATCCTTCGGGACTTCTTCCGGAACCCTTATATAGTTCTGAATCCTGATCATATTGCAAAACTAAAGTGGGCTTATGTTCTTGTTCCACTACCCGACTAGCAACGATACCGAGGATACCTTGATGCCACTTATCACTTGTTAGAACCAATACCCCATTCTCTTGTTGAGCCTCAACTTGAGATTGGGAATCCGCAAAAGCATCTCTCACTAACTTTTGTCGCTTAGTATTGATATCTTCTGTCTCATCGACAATTTCTTTGGCAAAGCCAGCATCACTTGTAGTAAGTAACTCCATGGCAGATGACGCATCGTCTAATCTACCCAATGCATTGATTCTAGGCGCAATCGCAAAACCAATGTCTTCTTCAGTGATTTTGGCAACTTTTAATTTACATTTGTCGATCAAAGCTTTGAGTCCAACATGATTATTATCTTTCATGTGCTTCAAACCTTCAGTTACGATTACACGATTTTCACCAAGCAATGCAACTGAATCGGCAACTGTACCAATCGCAGCAAGATCAATAAACTCTAATGCTTCATCACCTAATAATGCATCAGCGACTTTGAACGCTACTCCAGCACCTGATAAGTATGGACAAGTATATTCAGCACCTGGGATCGTAGGATGAACGATTGCATCGGCTTCTGGCAACTCTTTTGGCAAATCATGGTGATCCGTGATAATGACTTTTACGCCATTATCTTTTAAATATTTGACCTCATCTTTACCACTGACACCATTATCGACCGTAATCAATAAATCAATATGCTTGTCTTCGACTAATTTTTTATATTCAGCGAGATTGGGGCCATACCCATCTTTAAATCTATTGGGAATATAAACAATTGGATCGACACCCATTTTCTTCAATGTCAATCGCATGATTGAGGCACTGGTAACACCGTCAGCATCATAATCGCCGTAAATTGCAATTTTACCTTCAGATTGGATCACTGAATCTAAAGTTTCCAGTGCTTTATCCATATCGTGAAGAGCAAATGGATCCTGCAATCCAGAAATATCTGTATGCAAAAAGTCCTGAATATCTGCTGGCTCTGTCAAATCTCTTTCGATCATCAATTCAGCTAGAATATCCGAAACTTTGTTGTCTTGTGCAAATTTTGAAATCTCTTCTTGTGTTGGACTCTTACGTTTTGTCCACTTAATTGATACCACTACATCACCCACTAACACTTCATTATAACAATTAAATAACTAAAAAAATAAGCCAAACGGCTTATTTTGAAAATACTGATAAAGTTTTGGTATTTGCTTTCTGAGTTTTGACTAATGAACCCTGAATGGCCCAACGATTTGTACCACCATCAGCACAAGTGATCAAAGTAAGTAATTTCTTACCTGGAGAATCATCAATCAAATAAACTGCCGTTGGAGGCACGACCTTCTTATAATAGATTTTGTAAGTATATACTTTTTTCAAGTTGGTGATATAAGCTTTATCGCCGAGTTGAACATTTTGAAGACGTGAAAATAATACGCCTTTGTTAGTCATATAATGACCAGCCAATGCATAATTGCCCTTTCCCATCTTTTCGTTAGCCTTCATAGTACCACCACCAGTTGAAAGAGCATCATTGCTTAAACCTTTCAATATTGGCAGATATAGGTCAACCGCTGGAACTGACATTTTACCGATAATCGCTGCATCATTATTAATAGAAGCTTTCGCAACTTGTCCAGCACTGATAGGTTTAACTTTTTTAAAATCATAATTAGCTTTTTTCTTGGAATTTTTATCCACTTGATCTACTGTAAGTCCGGATAAAAATTTATTCGACATGTGGTCGACAGCAAATTCCTTGATTGGCTCATTAAAGATAAGGCCGAAAGCTATTATGAATAAAAGAACAATTCCTGTAATAGAAAGAAATTTTTTCATTTTTATCTTCACAATCTTATTTATATTTTGGATTCTCTGTAATAATAAAACATAACATCACAAAAGTTAAATTATATGACTAGAGAACGCTTTAACAATTTAAGGTTAATTAAAGGTTAGTACTCTAATTTAAATGACATACGTTATAATAAAATTATAACAAATTCGGAGGTAATTACATGAGTATTCTCGTTTTAGGTGGAGCCGGCTATATCGGTTCACACACTGTTGATCATTTATGTTCTATGGGTTATGACGTTATTGTTGCGGATAACTTGGAAACTGGCCACAAAGTTGCCGTGAACAAAGACGCAAAATTTTATCAAGGCGATATCCGCGATAAAGAATTTTTGATTAAATTATTCCAAAACGAAGATATTACTGATGTGATTCATTTTGCAGCCTTTTCAATTGTACCAGAATCAATGAAAGATCCATTGAAATATTTTGATAACAACACATACGGAATGATTTCACTGTTAGAAGTTATGAAAGACTTTGACGTAAAACACATCGTCTTCTCATCGACTGCAGCTACTTACGGTGAACCTAAACAAATTCCTATCAAAGAAACTGACCCTACCATTCCCACAAACCCATATGGCGAAAGTAAATTGGCTATGGAAAAAATCATGCACTGGTCAGACGTTGCCTATGGTATCAAATTCGTTGCACTTCGCTACTTTAATGTTGCTGGAGCAAAACCTGATGGAACAATTGGTGAAGACCATCATCCAGAAACTCACTTGATTCCAGTTGTCCTTGAAGTTGCTGCGGGTCAACGTGACAAGCTTACAATCTTTGGTGACGATTATGATACCGAAGATGGTACAAACGTCAGAGATTACGTTCACGTTGAAGATTTAGCCGAGGCTCATCGTTTAGCTATGGAATTCTTACGTAAAGGTAATGAAAGTAATGTCTTCAACCTAGGCTCATCCAATGGATTTTCAAATAAGGAAATTCTATCTGCTGCTCGTGAAGTAACTAGAAAAGAAATTCCAGCTGAAATTGGACCTAGACGTCCTGGTGATCCAAGTACATTGATTGCTGCTAGTGATAAAGCTAGAAAAATTCTTGGCTGGACACCAAAATATGACGACGTTCATAAGATGATTGAAGATGCATGGAACTTTAAATCAACTCACTTAAATGGTTATGGTGAAGAATAATAAAGAGGAATCCTAAAAAAAATGGATTCCTCTTTTTTGTTAGATCAGATATTGTAAATCACTGGCTACCGTTGGATACCCCATGATCATCTTGGTATATTCAGCGTTTGAAATTTTCTTATCGATTGCAATCGTCAATAAGTTGATCAATTCATCGGCTTGTTCGGTCAAGACAGTAGCACCCACCATTTGTTGATTCTTATCAAAAATAATTTTCGACTTGGCAACTGGTTCATTCAATCTGTAATAAGTAAACCAACCAGTCAGATTAGAACTGACAATTTTATATTTGTCGGGAGCAGCTTCTGCCTCAGGAACTGAAACTCCAACTTTGGCTAATTTGGGACTTCCATAAACTAATGTAGGTACTGCCGGATAACTGATTGGCTCTTTGGTTTTACCCAAAAGATAATCAGTAGCATACTTTGCCTCAAAACCTGCAACAGGTGTAAGTTTTGGCTCAGATTTGGCGATAACATCTCCTATTGCATAAATATTTTTATTAGTTGTTTGAAGATTTTCATTTACTTGGATACCCTTGGCAGAATACTCAATTCCTGCAGCATCCAAATCAAGTCCTTCAACACTTGGAACACGTCCAGTCGCACAGATGATCAAGTCAGTATTGAGTTTGAAATCATCACCGACCAAAGTATAACCATCATCATTTTTAACAACTTGTTTTGTATTTACATTGAAATGGAATTTAATACCACGAGATTTCATTTGGCTCACCATGTCGTCAACAAACTCCGAATCAAAAGCTTTTAACGGACGATCGTTATGATGAACAAGATGAACTTCAGCGCCTGTAGCATTAGCAATATTGGCTAACTCAAAAGCGATATACCCAGCACCAATAAAAGTAATAGATTTAGGCATCTGTTTTAGAGATAAAAATTCATTACTAGTTAATAGATTTTCAGAACCATCAATGTTCAGTATTGAAGGATGTTGGCCAGCAGCAATCACAAAATTATCAGCATGGAAAGTTTCATTATCAAATTGAATCTCGTTTTCAGAAATAAACTTCGCATCACCATGGAAAGTATCGATCCCGGCTGAATCAAGCCCGCCCTTACTTCCAGATGGAATCTTACTAGTATAAGTTTCTTTGAATTGTTCGATATCACGCCAATTCATGAAAGGAATATCTGAATAACCTTTACCTTGGAGTTGAGCAATTCTATCGCGTGCTTCAACACCGCTCAGTAGCATCTTTTTAGGATCACACCCTCGGTTGGGACAAGTACCACCCCATAAGTCATTCTCAAAGACAGCAACTGACTTGCCTCCAGACTTCAAATTGTAGGCAGCAGCTAAACCTGCTGGTCCTCCACCAATAACAATTGCATCATAATTTTTCATTAAAGCATCCTCCTTAATAAAATAACTATTCTTATAATCCATTGTAACCTTTGAATGAATGAAGACACAAAAAAAGCTTCAAAAGCATTTTGCTTTTGAGGCTTTAAGATTTAAAGATTAAACTTTACCGCCACCTAATAAACTGGCAACTTTTTGAACAAGACTAGTAACATTTGAAACTGCATCTTTAACACCTGATAATCCTGAAGTAGCTTTATCAACTACATTCTTAACTGCAGTTACAGGACTTGGTAATTTTGGTAATTTACCAAATGCATCTTTAATTTCATTAATTTTATTAATTGGATGTGTAATTGCGTTAGTGGCAACATCTAAAGGTGTTTGAACTAATTTTTGTGTTGAACTTACAGCATCTGTAACTGATGTGTTAAATGCATTAACCTTGTCAGCTGTATCCTTAACTTTATCAAAGAAACCTTTTTGTTCTGCAGGAGCAGCTGGTTCTGCTGGTGTTTCTTCAGCAGGTGCAGCTGGATCAACTGTTGTCAAAGCTGGAAGATAAATCCAACCAGTTACGTTATCGTTGTTAGTAATATTTTCATAAACATTACCCGCAGCATTTGTAGCTTGTCCTAAGCCTTTAAATGCAGTATGTGTATAGTAAATTCCATCAGCCACTTTGTTTGATGAAGCTGAGTATGGTGTATCCCAAATTGTGTAATCTGGGTTAGCAATCCAATATGCTCTTCCTTCAGTATAGTTACCAGTTGTATCAGTAGCTTCTGTTGAATTATCTTGTGTTGTTGCTGCTGAATTTTCAGTAGCAGCGATACCAGCTGCAACACGAGCATCAGCATCTGGATCTGAGTTTGGTGATGTTGGATCGTTTGAAACTACTAATGGTGCATTTGTAGTAGCTTGTGTAGCTGAAACTGCAGTGGCATTTGATTCTGTGGCTGCCTTTTCTGTAGTAGCATTTGCCAAGGCTTGATCACCAACATTTTCTGTAGTGACAGCCGAGTCCTGTGTTGTATCAGCAGCTTGCGCATTTGCGTTACCTGCTGTAAATAATGCAAATGGAATTGCTAGAGCTGAAGCATATAGTAAATTCATTTTCATAATCTATTCCCCCAAAAATTAATAATAAATTATATTTCCTTTAATGAACTTTATTTTACTCTCTATTTTAGTAAATGTAAACGCTTTATTTATAAAATAATCAATTTATGCATTATTTTTTTAAATAAGTATAAACCTAACTTTTAATTGTATTTTTAATAAATCGACACTTTTTAAACATTTGTTACACACATGAGTATTAAAAATAGATCATTTTTTAATATTTATTGGAAAATAATATATCATGAAGTCTAAATTATCACTCTAATACCAGTACTTACAACTTGAAATACAACTATATTTATATAAATAGTCACAATTTTAAATTAAAAAAAAGTAATTTTTACTATATTTTAAGTAATATTTACTAAACGTACATAATATAATTAATTGTTGAACTATATTGTGTATTAAAAAAGGCTAACCAATGAGATTAGCCTTTTGATTGATCATTTGTCTCTTTACCACGATTGAGGTTCAAGACTGACATGAAGGCTTCTTGTGGAATTGAAACCTTACCCACTTCCTTCATTCGTTTCTTACCTGCTTTTTGTTTGTTGAGCAATTTGTCACGTCTAGTTCTGTCACCACCATAAAGCTTTGCAGTAACATCTTTTCGATATGCCTTAACTGTTGCTCTAGCAACAATTTTATTTCCAATTGCAGCTTGAATGGGAATTTCAAACATCTGTCTAGGAATAACTTCTTTTAGTCTAGACACGATGTCTCGACCACGTTGATATGCAAAATCTCTATGAACGATGAAACTCAATGCATCAACTGGCTCACCATTAAGTAAAATATCCATTTTAACAAGATCACTTGCTTCATAATCTTCAACTTGATAATCAAGTGACGCATAACCTTTGGTATTAGATTTGAGATCATCAAAGAAGTCAAAAATAATTTCCAATAATGGTAACTTGTAAATTACGTTCACACGATATTTATCTAGGTAATCCATAGTTACGAAATCACCACGTTTACGTTGGCAGAGTTCCATTACTGGCCCAACATAATCTTCAGGAACCATTATTTCTGCTCTAACGTAAGGTTCACGGATCTCTTTAACTTCTGATGTGTCTGGCAATTCTGCTGGGTTATCAACAATAATTTCTTCGTCAGCCGTAGTCGTAACATGATAATCAACTGATGGTGAGGTAATGATCAAATCCAAATCAAATTCACGTTCAAGTCTTTCTTGAATAACATCCATATGTAGTAATCCAAGAAATCCACAACGGAATCCAAAACCTAATGCTTGTGATGATTCTGGTTCGAATTCCAAAGCAGCATCATTTAATTGAAGTTTTTCCAATGCCTCACGTAAATCTTCGTATTTACCATTATCGACAGGATACATACCTGCATAAACCATTGGTTGACTGTGACGATATCCCGCCAAAGCTTCATCAGTTGGATTATCTGCCAAAGTGACTGTATCACCCACTTGGGTATCCTTAACAGACTTGATACTTGCAGTTATATAACCAACGTCTCCAGCCATCAAGTAATCTCGAGGAACTGCTTTAGGTGACATAACACCAACTTCAGTGACTTCGAATTTCTTATTATTATTCATAATTTCAATTCTATCGCCAGGTTTGACAATACCTTCAAACACACGAACGTTTAATACAACTCCACGATAACTATCGTAGACGGAATCAAAAATTAAGGCCTTTAAAGGTTTATCAATATCCCCCTCTGGAGCAGGAACATCGGACACGATTCGTTCAATCAACTCATCAATACCAATACCTGTTTTGGCACTTGTCAAAACTGCATCGTCGGCGTCAATACCGATCATCTCTTCAATTTCTTCTTTGACTTTTTCGGGTTCAGCTGAAGGTAGATCAATTTTATTGATGACTGGAACTATTTCTAGATCATTATCAATCGCTAAGTATGTATTAGCTAATGTCTGTGCTTCAACACCCTGAGCAGCATCAACAATCAACAATGCACCTTCACATGCTGCCAATGAACGAGAGACTTCATATGAAAAATCGACGTGACCTGGCGTATCAATAAGGTGGAAGATATAAGTCTTACCATCTTTTGCTTCATACTCCAGCTCAACAGCGTTCAATTTGATAGTAATACCACGTTCACGCTCAAGATCCATATCATCCAATACTTGAGCTTTCATTTCACGTTTCGAAATAGTTTTGGTCTTTTCCAAAATTCGATCGGCAATCGTAGATTTACCGTGATCAATATGCGCAACAATTGAAAAATTACGAATTCGAGTTTGTCTTTCTCTTAATTTATCTAAATCCATTTATGAATCTCCTGTCTTCTAACCAGACTATTATAACAAAAAATGGTTGAGGTTTCGTCCCCCAACCATTTTTCTATTCACCTTTAAAGGCATCTTTTACTTTATTAAAGAAGTTGCTGTCTTTTTCACGAATTTTATTGCCACCGGCTTCAGAAAACTTCTTTAAAGCTTCCTTTTGATCACCAGATAGTTTACGTGGAGTAACAATGTTTACAGTAACTTTTTCATCACCGATACTCTTGCTATTCAAAACAGGAGCACCTTTTCCTCTAAGTCTAAATGAAGTACCTGTTTGAGTACCACTTGGAACAGTCAATTTAACTGGTCCATGCACAGTATTTACATCAATTTCATCACCCAATGCTGCTTGTGGGAAACTGATATTTACTGATGTATAAATTGTAGAACCATCCCTAGTGAATTCTCTACTTGCCTTAACACGGAAGACAATATAAAGATCACCATAAGGTCCACCATTATCACCGACTTCACCTTGTCCGTCGAGACGCATTTGTTGACCGTCTTCAACTCCAGCTGGAACAGTAACTTTAAGAGTATGCTTTTCATTTACTTTACCTTTACCATGGCAAGTTTCACACTTCTCTTTGATTTCTTTACCAGTACCACCACAGACATCACAGACAACTCTTGTACGCATACGGCCAAGTGGAGTTTGACGATCTACCTCCATATAACCTGTTCCATGACACTTATTACATGTTATTGGTTCGGTACCTGGTTTAGCACCATTACCGCCACAAGTAGCACATTTTTCATCACGGTTGTATGAGATATTAGTCTCTTTACCAAATACACCTTCTTCGAAAGTTAGATCCATTCTGTACTGAAGATCTGATCCTTGTCTAGGAGCATTAGGATTTTGACGTTGAGCTCCACCGCCACCAAAGAATTGACTGAAGATATCTTCAAATCCACCAAATCCTTGGCCGCCAGCACCAGCACCACCGAAACCGCCGAATCCTTGACCACCAGCTCCGTCCATTCCGGCAGAACCAAATTGATCATATTGGGCACGTTTTTGTGGGTCCTTTAGAGTCTCATATGCATCGTTGATCTCTTTAAATTTAGCTTCCGCATCAGGAGCTTTGTTGATATCAGGATGATACTTCTTAGAAAGTGAGCGGAATGCATGTTTAATATCGTCTTGTGAGGCGTCTTTGTCGACACCTAGAACATCATATGGATCTCTGTCAGCCATTAAAAATCACCTTTATATGAAAGTTGGGACAAATCACTTTGTCCCAACTTTTTTAATTATTACAACTAAAAGAATTATACCAGTTTCACCTGTTATAATCCTTTCTTTGTTTTATTTTTTATCTTTGTCAGGATCTACTTCTTTGAAGTCTCCATCAACAGTCTTACCATCATCGCCAGATTTACCAGCGTCGCCAGCATCTGCTCCAGCGCCTTCAGCACCACCAGCAGCTTGTTGTTGTTCTTGAGCTTGTTGATAAAGTTTTACAGAAAGGTCTTGAACGATCTTGTTCAAGTCGTCACGTTTAGACTTCATTTCTTCAATATCGCCAGAGTCTTGAGCTTTCTTCAAGGCATCACGTGCATCTTCTGCTTTCTTGATTTCTTCATCAGAAACCTTACCCTTAACGTCTTTCAAAGTCTTATCTGTGGCAAATAATGCTTGTTCAACATCGTTCTTAACATCAACTTCTTCTTTACGTTTGTTATCTTCTGATTCGTGTTCCTTAGCTTCTTTCATCATTTGATCGATTTCTTCATCGCTCAAACCTGATGAACTCTTGATAGTAATCTTTTGCTCTTTGTTAGTACCAAGATCTTTAGCAGAAACATTAACGATACCGTTCTTATCAATATCGAATTTAACTTCGATCTGAGGTACACCTCTTGGTGCAGCAGGAATATCTGTCAATTGGAAACGACCTAATGTCTTGTTATCAGCGGCCATTGGACGTTCACCTTGCATAACGTGAATATCAACAGCACTTTGGTTGTCAGCAGCAGTTGAGAATGTTTGTGACTTACTTGTTGGGATAGTTGTATTTCTATCGATCAACTTAGTGAAGACACCACCCATTGTTTCGATACCTAATGACAATGGAGTAACATCAAGCAATACGACATCCTTAACATCACCAGAAATAACACCACCTTGAATGGCAGCACCTAAAGCAACAGCCTCATCAGGGTTGATTGAGTGGTCAGGTTTCTTACCTGTCCATTTTTCAACAGCATCTTGAACAGCAGGTGTACGTGTTGAACCACCATTTAAGATAACTTTGTCAATTTCAGCAGTTGTCAATCCAGCATCTTTAAGAGCGTTGTCAACTGGAGCCTTTGTTCTTTCAACTAAGTCGGCTGTTAATTCATCAAACTTAGCACGTGTTAATGTTTCTTCCAAATGCAATGGACCATTATCTCCTGAAGAAATAAATGGCAAACTGATTGTTGTTTGGTTCACACCAGACAAGTCTTTTTTAGCTTTTTCAGCAGCATCCTTTAATCTTTGAAGTGCCATCTTGTCTTGTGACAAGTCAACGCCATTCTTACCTTTAAATTGTGCTACTAACCAATCCATGATGTGATTATCAAAATCATCACCACCAAGTTTTGTATCACCATTTGTTGAAAGTACTTCGAAAACTCCGTCTCCTAATTCAAGGATAGAAACATCAAATGTACCACCACCAAGGTCATAAACAAGGATCTTTTCATCACCCTTATCATTATCAAGACCATAAGCAAGTGCTGAAGCTGTTGGTTCGTTAACGATACGTTTAACGTTCAATCCAGCAATTTTACCAGCATCTTTTGTTGCTTGTCTTTGTGAATCGTTAAAATATGCAGGAACTGTAACAACAGCGTCTGTAACATCTTCACCAAGATAATCTTCTGAGAACTTCTTGATATATTGAAGAATCATTGCTGAAATTTCTTGTGGTGTGTATGATTTTCCACCAACAGTAACCTTATATCCGGCTTCACCCATATGTCTCTTGATTGATGAGACTGTATCTGGATTAGTGATAGCTTGTCTTTTGGCAACTTCACCAACTTGAATTTCTCCATCTTTAAACGCAACTACAGATGGTGTAGTTCTAGCACCTTCTGGGTTAGCAATAATTTTTGGTGAACCACCTTCAAGAACAGCTACAGCTGAGTTAGTAGTACCCAAGTCAATACCGATTACTTTAGACATATACAATACCTCTTTTTTAAATTTTAATTATTTAGCAACTACGACCATTGCAGGACGCAATACTCGATCGTTTAATTTATAACCCTTTTGTAAAACTTGAACGACAGTGTCTTCTTTATGATCATCATCAACTGGAACAGTTTGAACTGCTTGGTTGATGGTTGGATCAAATTTTTCACCGACATTATTGATTTCAGTTACGTTGTTATCATTAACTGCTTTGACAATGTGTTGGTGAACCATTTCGACACCCTTTTTAAGCTGTTTACCGGTTTCATCTTTAACCTCGACCGTTAAAGCACGTTCCAAATTATCGATAACTGGGAGTATTTCCTTAGCAAGCTTTTGACCATCATATTTGAGCATTCCAGCAATTTCTTTCTGGTGACGTGTTCCCATATTCTGGATTTCTGCTTGGCTACGAATATACTTGTCTTCCAACTCGTCGTTCTTTTTCTTTAAATCAGCTACTTCTTTTTCAAGTTTGGCAGTATCTGATTCCGTTGGGGCCGTTTTTTTAGATTCTTTAGAAGAATCCTTTGAAGTCTCCTTTTTAGGAGCTTCTTTAGTTTTTACATCTTCTTGAGAAGTTTTCGTTTTTTGGTCTTTCTCTTTATCTGCCATTACAGCCTCCTATATATATCATGAATCGTCATACCTTGAATAATAATCAATCAGTCGTTTTGCAAGTTCAGTTCTGAACTCACCAAGTAATCCGATCAACTGAGAATAATGCATGGTCGTAGGACCAAGCAAAGCAATTACACCCTTACCATGATGTCCAACGTCATAATTAGCAGTGATTATACTGTAGTTCTTCAATGCATCCGAACCCATCTCACTACCTAATCTGACCCTAATGCCATCGTCAGCTGTATCTGAATCAAGCAATTTCTTTAAATCATTACTCTGATTAATAGTTGATAGAAGTGATTGGACACCTTCCAAGTCACTATTATCAGCGTAATTCAACAAGTTCAATTGTCCATCAACAAAATACTTCTCAGTGTCAGCTTTTCTGAATAACTGATCTACCATATCAACAAGGCCATCTGAAGAATACATATATTCTGACAAAATCATTGGAATATCATTATGTAACATTTCAATGACCCTTGGTAAAGGTTGACCGACTAATTTGTCATTGACTATCCGTACAAATTTTTCAATGAGCGAACTATCTAATTCTGCATCAACTGTATAAATATTGCTTTCAACATTATTATCACTCGTAACAATTATTGCCATTATCTGGTGAGAATTAAGTGGAACAATTCTAAATCCAGTAAGCAAGGTCTTGCTGCTTTCTGGTCCTAATGTGATTGCTGTATAACTAGTTAAATGAGAAAGAATCTTCGCTGATCGTTCAATTATGTCATCTAGTTGATGATAAGTTTGTCCAAAATCTTCATCAATTTGATTTGCAATATCTTGTGGCACAATACTAGGTTGAACCAGATAATCTAAATAATAACGATATCCGTTTGCTGAAGGTATTCTCCCAGAAGACAAGTGGGTTTTCTCGAGATAACCTATTTCTTCAAGAGTTGCCATTTCATTTCTGATCGTTGCTGAACTTACATGAAATGGTAATGCGTTCATTAACGTTTTTGATCCAACCGGCTGGCCGGTATCTGTAAAAATGCGCACGACTTCTCTCAAGATTGCATCTTGACGTTCCGATAACATTATACCGTCCTCCTTTTAGCACTATTCATATTGGAGTGCTAACAATGTAAAATATAACAATCAAACCAATAGGTGTCAAGTATTGCAGCTCAAAAAAATCGATTTTTACAGAAAAAATTTATTGGCTTTCATTTAAGTGCTAATAATCAAAATATAATTATATAAGTACAAACAAAAAGCCTAACGTAAACACGTTAGACTAATTATTTTCAAAATATTCAATAGAATTCTTTTTATCCAAATTGAGTTGGTCAATCAATGAATCTGCACCGTCAAATTTCACTTCGCCACGTAAATAATGAAGCCATTCAATGCGAACCTCTTCATCGTAAATATCTTTGTCAAAATCAAAGATATTACATTCGACTGTTACACCGGTGTTCTCATCGAAAGTCACATTATATCCGACAGACGTCATAGATTCATACCATTTACCATCTACTAAAATTCTGGTGACATAAACGCCGATCGATGGAATCAATTCTTCACCATCAACCACTAAATTAGCAGTAGGAAACCCTAATTTTCGACCTCTTTGAAGACCGTGAACAACTTCTCCGTGATTCACATAAGCGTATCCTAACAGCTCGTTAGCGACATCGACTTTATCATTTAAGATCATTTCTTTGATTGAGCTAGAACCAATTTTGGCTTTAGCAAAAGTTTGCTCTGGTACAGTCACAATTTCAAATTTCCCTCTTGAGTATCCAGGAAGTGTATCCATATTGGCCTCATAATGCTTGCCATACGTGTAATCAAACCCAGCAACGACGTATTTTGCATGCATATTGATCATATATTGATCAACAAATTCTTGGGGTGCCAATTTGGAAAACTGACTCGTGAACTCAACAAAATAAAGATAATCAACGCCCAACTCTTCGACAAGTTCAGTTTTTCTACGGTTAGTTGATAAGTATTTGAAATTTTTGGCATGTTGATAAACAACTCTTGGAGATCTGTCAAAAGTGATCAAGACAGACTTCAAATTATGTTTCTTTGCTAGATCAACACCAGTTTTGATCACCTTTTGGTGTCCCCTATGAACGCCATCAAAAAATCCCATGATCAATACTGTATCTTCTTTAGGTATTTCATCCTGAGTTAACGGATGCTTTACTGATAATGTCTTCATAGCCATCTCTTTTACTAGTCATTATTTAGAAGCATTAATTCAGGAACCCAAGTTTTTCGATCTAAGTCATACTTATACAAAGCTTTGGAAACACCATCTTTTAATACTCTCAATTCTTGATTCTTGTCAGCATCATCTATGTCTAAGAATCCACCATGCAAGACACCAATTTCCCATTCATCTTCCGTAAGTTCATGTTCTGGAATGTAATCCAAAACGGTATCGATACTTCTTATGAAATCGTTCTCTTTTGATTTTACCATTGATTCTATTTCTGACAATTTGAAAGTTTCAGATAATTCAAATCCAGCACTCTTTGTTCTTGTCAATTGTGACATAAAAGCAGGCAGATCTAATGCCTCACCAAACTGAACCGCTAATGTCCTGACGTATGTTCCCTTAGAACACTTTACGTGAAATCTGATTTTCTGAATTCCTTTTTCGGAGTCAAATTCTGGAGTACCGATCAAATGGAAATCATAGATGTGGATCTCTCGTTGTGGACGCTCAACTTCTAGTCCAGCTCTAGCATATTCATATAATTTTTTCCCATTTACTCTAACCGCTGAATACATCGGAGGAATTTGGATCAAATCACCATGCATGCTATCAAAGACCTGCTTAATTTTCTCATCAGAAATAGGATTATCTAACTTAGTTTGTGCAACAAAGTCCCCTTCGCGGTCTTCAGTGCTAGTTGAGATACCCAAGGTAATCTCACCCTCATACTCTTTAGGAGTCCCTGTAAGACGATTTACAAGCTTTGTGGCTTGTCCCACACAAATAGGAAGAACACCATCAACCAATGGATCAAGTGTACCCGTATGGCCAATCTTTTTCGTGTGCAAAATTTTTCTTAATTTATAGACACAATCAGAACTGGTCATGCCGATTTCTTTTTCTAAAGGAATTACACCATTCATTATTTTCTCCATATACAAAAATTACACCTAATTATTCATTAGATGTAATTTAAAGATATTTGACTAACGCTCTTGTTCATCTTTGTGCAATTGAGCAATCAAGCGATCAATTTTTTCACCATAGCGAATTGATTGATCTTGCTTAAATTTCAATTCAGGAACTTTATATAAAGTAAGTCTTGAACCAAGTTCTCCTCGAATCAAGCCTTTTGCTTTATCAAGTCCCTTTTGTGTTTTTTCAACATCACTAGCTTTTTCCGACAAGATACTGTAATAAATTGTTGCTTCTTGCAGATCTCCAGTCATCTCAACACCAGTAACTGTAACACCTTGCACTCTAGGATCACGAACACGTTTGAGTAAAATGTCATTTACTTCTTTTTGAATTTCTTGTTCAACTCTACCAATACGATGTTTCATAGTTATCATCTCCTATTTGACAGGAACTTGTTCCATCACATAGGCTTCAACTTCGTCGCCAATCTTGATGTCGTTATAGTTTTCGATAGTAATACCACATTCAAATCCTGATTTAACTTCTTTTACATCATCTTTGAATCGTTTAAGTGAAGCTAGCTTACCTTCATAAATAACAACGCTATCTCTAATAAGTCTTACTCCACTATCACGTGTGATACTTCCACTGTTTACGATACATCCAGCAATTGTACCAATCTTAGAAACATTGTATGTTTCACGGACAGTTAAGTTACCAGTTACTTTTTCTTCATAAACAGGTTCGAGCATACCCTTCATAGCTGCTTCGATTTCATCGATAGCTTGATAGATAACTCTGTGAAGACGAATATCAACATTTTCTTCTTTAGCTTGTGTACGTGCTTGAGCTGTAGGTCTAACGTTAAATCCAATGATGATAGCGTTACTTGCAGAAGCAAGGTTAACATCACTTTCAGTAATTGCACCAACAGCTTGGTGAATAATATTTACACGAACGCCTTTAACTTCGATCTTCTTCAAACTTCCGGCAATGGCTTCAGCTGAACCTTGTACATCGGCTTTAATAATAACGTCGACTGTCTTAAGTTCTCCCTCTTTCATTGTTTCGAATAAGTTATCTAACGTAACAGGGTTAGTATTTTGACGTTCCTTTTGAAGGGCACGACTAGCACGCTCTTCACCAGCTGCACGAGCTGTTTTTTCATCAGCGAAGACAACAAACTTATCAGCTGATTCAGGAACATCATTAAGTCCAGTAATTTCAACTGGTTGTGAAGGCATAGCCTTCTTAACTTCTTTCAATCGATCGTTGGTCATAGTTCTGACACGACCAAAGGTATTACCTACAACAACTGGATCTCCAACATGTAGAGTACCTTGTTGTACAAGTAATGAAGCAACAGGTCCGCGACCCTTATCCAACTTAGCTTCAATAACAGTACCGACAGCTTTTTGTTCTGGATTAGCTTTCAATTCAAGAACATCAGCTTCAAGTAGAATCATTTCTAGCAATTGGTCAATATTTGTACCTTGTTTAGCAGAAATATTAACAAAGATAGTGTCACCACCATAATCTTCAGGAATCAAATCATATTCCATCAATTGTTCAGTAACATGTTGTGGATTTGCACCTGGCTTATCGATCTTGTTAACTGCAACGATAATTGGGTCATTAGCAGCCTTAGCATGGTTAATAGCTTCAATTGTCTGAGGCATAACACCATCATCGGCAGCTACGACTAGAACAACGATATCAGTAATATCAGCACCACGAGCACGCATATTTGTAAATGCAGCATGTCCAGGTGTATCCAAGAATGTGATTAAACGATCTTGAAGTCTTACTTGATAAGCACCGATATGTTGTGTAATTCCACCAGCTTCACCAGCAGTAACATGGGTATGTCTCAAATGGTCAAGCAATGTTGTTTTACCATGGTCAACGTGTCCCATGATTGTAACAACTGGTGGTCTAGTAACAAGATTTTCAGTATTCTTTGTTTCAGCTTCAAAGTATTTGTCGATATCAGTAATATCTTCTTCAACTTTTTGCTCAGCATTAATACCGTAATCTGTTGCTAATAATTCAATTGTATCTTTATCCAATGATTGGTTTTGGTTGATCATGATTCCAAGCATAAATAACTTCTTAACGATTTCTGCTGGTTCACGATGCAATGTCTTACCCAAATCTTGAGCGTTCATACCCACTGTATAATTAAGTGTTTCTGGCAATGGACGTTCTTTTCTTTGTGGCATAACCTTCTTTGGTTCAGTACGTTTACGTTGTTGACGTTTTCTCTCTTTTTTCTTCTTACGAGTACCAAATGGGTTAGCTAAGTTAGTCTTATGACCAAAATTACGGTTTGGTGTTGCATTTGGCTTCTTGTATTCTGCCTTTGGAACTTCAACCTTTGGAGTTGGTGTAGTCGATGGCTTAGCTGCTGCAACTGGTTTACGAGTTGCATTATTGTTAGAAGAATTATTTGAGTTTACTGGTCTATTATTGTTGTTATTAACACGTCTTGAATCGTTAGGACGATTGTTTGAATTGTTATTACGGTTATTCGAATTATTTCGTCTATTGTTGTTAGGACGGTTAGTAACACGACTAGCATCTTGGATATTTGTCTTGTACTTATCTAGATACTTATTACCAGCACTTTGTCTTGGTCTTGGTGCTTGAGCAGTTGTTTGATCACGTCTCTGATTATTGTTTGTACGACGATCACGAGATTGAAAACTTCTGTTGTTATTGTTGTTTCTATTGCCGTTGTTATTGTTATTACTATTGTTGTTGCGACTAGTATTGTTGTTATTACTGTTGTTATTTGGACGATTGTTTGAATGACTGTTAGTGTTATTCGAACTGTGGTTATTATTGTTGTTATTGTTACGTCCATGATTGTTACTATTGTTGCTGTTATGGTTGTGTTCGAAATGACCCTTACCTTTGTTTGGATCACGTCTTACAGCAGTAATTTTAATTTTTGTCTTATGGTCACCACTTTCACCATTAGACTTTTCTGATGTGTTTTTTGCATCAGAATGAGCAGCTGCTTTATGGGCAGCTGGTTTTGTATTTTGTGTACTTGTTTTAGCACTTGAGGCTAGTTTAGCATTAGTTGCTACAGGTTTTGAACTTGTGGCTGGCTTACCACCTTTTAAGTTACTAACAAGTTTCTTTTCAGTTGCTTCATCAACTGAAGACATATGATTCTTAACATCAATACCTAGTTTGGCAGCAGCATCAAGTACAGCTTGATTTTCAACACTATTTTCTTTGGCAATAGTATAGATTCGTTTTTTGGCCATCCTATCACACTCCTTATTTTTCCATAATTTCGTTTAACCTTCTAGCAATTCCAAGATCAGTTATACCCATAACTTTCCTATCCTTACCAATTGATTTTTTTAACTCTTGACTCGTAAAAGATGCATTCAATGGAACTTTATAAAAATCAGTTTTGTTTGAAATCTCTTTTTTTGTTCTATCACTACAGTCACTTGCAATTATAACCAATTTCACGGTATTGTCACGAACTCCTTGCAAAGTTAGCTCTGTACCTGAAATAATTTTGCCAGCACAGACTGCAATTCCTAAGAAATTTAAGAAATCTTTTTTCAATGTTTCTTACCTAAATCCCCGAATAAGTCCATTCTAGCCTTTTGATGGTCGACAAATTCAAACAACTCATCATAAAAATCAGGAGAAACCTTAGTAGAAAAAACTTTTTCAAGAATTTTCTTTGATTTGGCTTCTTTAACGGCTTCTGGATCTAATCCGACATATGCTCCTCGACCAGATTTCTTTCCAGTTGGATCAATGGAAATATTGCCATCTTTGTCTCTGACAATTCTCACCATTTCTCTTTTTGGATACATCTTATCTGTCAGCACATCTTTTCTCATAGGTATTTTTCGTGCTACCAAATCCATCCCCCCTTTATTCTTGATCAGTATCAGAATCTGAAGTTGTTGTATCTGTATTATCATCAGAATTGTTTTCTGGAATGTTCTCGACATCATCAATATCGACATCTTGGTCATTATCGTCAACAAATTCGACTTGTGATTCAGGCTTGATATCAATCTTATATCCTGTCAATTTAGCAGCAAGTCTAGCATTTTGACCTTTCTTACCAATTGCTAATGACAAATGATAATCAGGAACAATAACCATACATTGTTGTTTATCTGTTTCATCAAACTGAACAGCAATAACTTCAGCCGGATTCAAAGCATTAGCAATATAATCGACTGGATCATCGACATAAGGAACAACATCAATATTTTCGCCACTAAGTTCATCAACTACAGCTTGTACACGTGCACCCTTAGGTCCAACACATGTTCCAACTGGGTCAACATCAGGATTATCTGATTTAACAGCAATCTTTGTCCTGTCTCCAGCTTCACGAGCAATAGAAACGATTTCTACTGTTCCATCATAAATCTCAGGAACTTCTTGTTCAAAAAGACGTTTTACCAAATCTGGATCTGTTCTTGAAACAAACACTTGTGGTCCCTTAGTTGCGTTCTCAACTTTCGTTACATAAACACGAACTCGATCACGAGGGTTGTAAGTCTCATTTGGCATCTGATCATTCTTTGACATAACAGCTTCGATTTTACCAAAACTAATATATACAAATCTATTATCGCTACGTTCAACGATACCTTGAATTATTTCATGCTCATACTGACTATATTCATTATATATGATGTCACGCTCAGCTTCACGTACACGTTGCATAATTACTTGTTTAGCTGTTTGAGCAGCAATTCTACCAAAGTCTTTAGGTGTTACTTCATATCGAATATGATCACCTAATTCATAACCTTTACTCTTTTCTTGAGCTTGAGCCAAAGTAACTTCTAAACGTTCATCAGCGACTTCCTCAACAACTTCTTTAACAGAGTAAACGTGAATGTTACCTTTTTTTGCATCAAATTCTACTTCAACGTTTTGAGCTTGATTGTAATTACGTTTGTAAGCAGCAACAAGTGCGGCCTCAAGTGATTCGATCACATACTCTTTTTTGATACCTTTTTCTTTTTCAAGCGCATCTAATGCGTCAACCATTTCTTTTGTCATGCTATTCTCCTTAGAATTCTATCGCAAGTCGAATTTTTGCAATCTTATCTCTAGTAATGTTTACTTGCTTTTTAAGATTTTTAACTTTAATTGTGAGTTTGATTTCGTCATCCGTTACTTCGGTCAAAGTACCTTCGAATGCCTTACTACCATCAATTTTTTGATAGAGTGAAACATTAACATAATCACCTTCATAATTACTTAAATCTTCATCATTCTTGATGGGACGTTCTGCACCAGGAGATGAGACTTCAAGGTAATAAGCTGGATCAATAGGATCTAACTCATCAAGCTTTTCACCATATTCTTCACTGATAAGTGCACAATCATCAATCGTGATTCCACCTTTTTTATCGGCGTAAACTCTTAAATACCAGTCACCACGTTCATGTACAAACTCCAAGTCAACTAAGAAAAAATCATGTTTTTCTAGGATTGGCTGTAAAATATCTTTCAATTCATCAATTTTATTGTTCAAATCGGCCCTCCAAAGTAATCGGCAATAAAAAGAGTGAGCATTTCTGCTCACTCGTTCACGATAATCAACTGTAATATAATTTAACACACATGACGCTAGAACGCAACCATGGAAAGCGTTGAAGCCTAAAATAGAGACAATTGATTTTCATCTGGCATTCCATCAAGTGCATGATTTTCTGTCATATATTCAATTACTGTTTTAGAAACCTTACCTCTGATGCCCAAATCCTCTTTTGAAAGGAATGGTTGTTCTTCTCTAGCAGCAACTATTTGCTTAGCAACGTTGTCACCTAGGCCTGGAATAGCGTTGAAAGGTGCCAACAAAGTTTTGTCGTCGATAATTTTAAATTCAAATGCATCAGACTTTTCCAAGTCGACCATTTTTATATTAAAACCTCTTTCAAGACATTCGTTAGCAATTTCCAAAACCGTCAATAAATTCTTCTCTTTAGTTGAAGCTTCCATACCTTTATTATTGATCTCTTGCATGGCATTTTTAACTGCCTGTTTACCTGAAGTCATGGCCACAAGGTCGTAATCATCAGCACGGACAGACATATATGCACTGTAATAGAACAATGGATAATGCACTTTGAAATAGGCAATACGTAATGCCATCAAAATATAAGCAGTCGCATGAGCCTTAGGGAACATATACTTAATTTTCAAACAAGATTCGATATACCAATCTGGCACATCAGCATCTTTCATCGCTTGTTTCCACTCATCTGGAATACCACGTCCTTTACGAACATGCTCCATAATTTGGAAAGCCATTTGTGAGTCCATACCCCAATGGATCAAATCCATCATGATATTATCACGACAACCGATAACTTCCTTCAGAGTAACAACACCTTTGTCTATCAATTCTTCAGCATTACCCAACCAAACATCAGTACCATGGGATAATCCAGAAATCTGTAGTAATTCAGCAAATGTCGTAGGATGAGTTTTTTCTAACATTCCACGCACAAATCTCGTACCAAATTCGGGAACTCCCAGTGTACCCGTCTTAGAAAAAATCTGTTCCGGAGTAACACCAAGTGCTTCGGTTCCAGAGAACAAAGACATAACATCTTTATCATCAACTGGAATAGTAAGCGGATCGATTCCTGATAAATCTTGAAGTGTACGGATCATCGTTGGATCATCATGACCCAGGATATCCAATTTCAAAATATTGTCATGGATAGAATGGAAATCAAAATGCGTTGTTTTCCAAGCAGCATTTTGGTCATCCGCTGGAAATTGATATGGCGTGAAATCAAAAATATCCATGTAATCAGGAACAACAATGATTCCGGCCGGATGTTGACCAGTTGTACGTTTAACACCTGTGGCACCCATTGCCAAACGAGTTTCTTCAGCATTTCTCAAATTTTGTTCAGTTGTCTCTTCATAATTTTTAACATATCCAAAAGCAGTCCTGTCAGCAATAGTACCAATTGTTCCGGCACGGAACACATGATCCTCACCAAAAAGTACTTTCGTATAATTATGTGCAACTGGTTGATAGTCACCAGAGAAGTTCAAATCAATATCAGGAACTTTGTCACCTTTAAAACCTAAGAAGGTTTCAAAGGGAATATCTTGTCCATCTTTGACCAATTCAGTCCCACACTTAGGACATTTTTTATCCGGTAAATCAAATCCCGAACCTACTTCACCTTTGGTGAAGAATTCAGAATATTTACACTTAGGACATCTATAATGGGGCGCCAAAGGATTAACCTCAGTAATTCCGGTCATTGTCGCAACGAAACTGGAACCAACGGAACCACGGGAACCAACTAAGTATCCATCTTTATTTGATTTGTAAACTAAACGTTGTGAAATCAGATAGATAACTGAGAAACCATTTCCGATAATACTCTTCAATTCCCTATCCATTCGTTTTTGAACAATTTCAGGCAATGGATCACCGTATAACTCATGTGCTTTGTTCAAAGTCAAATTGCGAATCTCATCTTCGGCTCCATCCATTTTGGGAGTATATAACTTATCTTTAACAGGCGAAATTTCGTCAATTGAATCCATTATTTTCTTAGGATTATCAACAATAATTTTTTTAGCTGTTGCTTCATCTAGGAAATTGAATTCATCAAACATTTCATTAGTCGTTCTAAATTGAACATCTGGCAATGTTTGTCTTGATAATGGATTACCCTTAACAGCTTTGATTACAATATCTCGATAAATTTTGTCATGCTCATCTAGGTAATGAACATCTCCAGTAGCGACGACTGGCTTGTTGATTTCCTCACCAAGTTTAATGATATTCTTTAAAATTTCTTCCAATGAGTTCTCATTATTAACAATTTTTGCATCAAGGAGATGTTGGTAAACAGGCTTTGGCATAACTTCAAGATAGTCATAATATTGCGCAACTTCACGGGTCTCGTCATAACCCTTTTGCATCATAGTTGTAAAGACTTCACCATCTTTACAGGCAGATCCAACAAGAATTCCCTTACGATATTTATTCAACATCCTTCGAGGTACCCTGGCTGTCCGGTAATAATATTGTGTCATTGAATACGACACAATTTTAAACATATTTTTTAATCCTTCTTGAGTTTGCGCCATCAAAATAGCATGGCTAGGACGAGCTTGCTTGTATGCCTCTTCTCCACCAACGTGATCATTCAACTGCGAAATATTTGTCGTAGAAAATTTTGCTTCCAATTCATCAAAAAGTTTATACATCAAATATCCAGTAGTTTCAGCATCAGAATTAGCTCTATGATGATGTTCCAAAACAATATTGTATTTTTTGGCTAAAGAATCCAATTTGTGATTTCTATACTCCGAATGCAGAGTACGAGACATTTCCAATGTATCAATAACGGGCACGGACACACGGTGATGACCTAATCTTCCTAATGCTGAATTCAAGAACCCAATATCAAAAGTAACATTGTGTCCAACCAAAACATCATCGCCAACAAAATCAATAAATTTCTGAATAATCGTTGCTTCATCAGGTGCATTTTCCACCATGTCATCAGTAATACTAGTCAAATTTGTCGTAATTTCAGAAAGTGGATGACCTGGATTGATAAACTCGTCAAACGACTCCAGTATTTCCCCGTCTTTCATTTTTGTTGCAGCCAACTCAATAATACTGTCATAAACAGCTGATAATCCGGTTGTTTCAACGTCAAAAATCACATATTCAGCAGAATTCAAGTCTTCATCTCGTAGATTGTACGCGATTGGATTCCCTTCATCGACTAGATCGATTTCAACACCATAACCAATTTTTACACCAAATTTTTTACCGGCAGAAAACGCATCTGGGAAGGCTTGAAGTGCATGATGGTCTGTAATGGCAATTGCAGGTTGACCCCAATCACTAGCACGCTTAACTAAAGCGGTCGCACTTGGAATTGCATCCATTTGGCTCATATTAGTATGTGCATGCAACTCAATCCGTTTTTCGCCTTCTTCAGCAGTGTCTTGGCGAGTATCATGCTTAATAATATTAATATCATTTGCCATAATGACCAATTCACGAGAAAAACTATCTTCTTGAATATTTCCACGAACTCTGACCCAAGCACCTTGATCTAATGCCTCAAAAAATGCTTCATCTTCTTCACCATTAGAAAATTTCTTAATACTGAATGATGAAGTATAATCAGTCACTTTTACAATCAATAACTGACGACCAGATTTTAACTTTCTAACATCCTTGTCAAAAATATACCCCTCAACGACCTTGTTACGATCCTCTTCGTTAATTTCTGACATTGAAATAATTGGTGTATCATCAGTGATTTTACGACCAATTTTTTTGATATTACCAGCCGAAGCAGACTTAGCAGGTTTATTTTTTGATATCTCTTGAGCTTTAGTCTGAAATTCTTTCGTCTTTTCAGCGTTGGATGCATTTAACTCGTCTATTTGAGCTTGTGACTGTGCTTCATCAACGTTTACCCGGATTTTAAAACTTGGGAAACCTAAATTACTGTACTCAGATTGAATACTATTAATTAGCTCACCATCCATGAAATCAGCCATGAAACCGTTAGACACAGTCAAGAAAACCTGACCGTTTTCAAAATGTGGTGGGTTTTCGACCATTAATTGGGAGACAACTGGTGAATTAACTTCAGCATGACTCAAGACATATTTCCAGTAATCGTGTACCAATTTCTCATCAAGTGGAGAATTAGGCACATTGATCGCAAAGTCAACATTCGCAATATCCTTAAATCCATTATTCAACGCTTCAGTAAAAATTTGGAAATCATTAAATTGAAGGACACTACTGAATTCAAAGAAAAAAGTCCACCTTCTAGATTTCTTGTGGACTTCCACTTTTGATAATTCTGCAGAATCAAAAATACTATTTGTCTGCAAAATATCATCAAGCTTTATTTGTTTGATCAGAATTTTAAATAATTCGTTATTATCTGACATATTTTACCTTTCGTAAATAAAAAAGGCCTAAGCCTCATTACTGATTCTTAAGCAATATTTTTACTGAATTTACTAATTCATCTTTGTTTACTTCAATTGTTTCGCCGGTACTTCTAATCTTAAGTTCAACAATTGAATCGGCGGCCTTTTTACCAACAGTGATTCTAATAGGCATACCCATTAAATCTGAGTCTGCAAATTTAACACCAGGACGTTCGCCCCTATCATCGATCAAGACGTCATAACCTTCATCTTGAAGTAATGATACTACTTCATCACTGAGTTTTCTTTGTGTATCATCTTTGTAATTAATAGGTACAACATGTACTTGGAATGGGGCCAAACGAACTGGCCAAATAATACCATTCTCATCATTATGTTGTTCAATAATTGCTGACAACAAACGAGAAATACCGATACCATAACTACCCATAATGATAGGTTTTGCTTTTCCATTTTCGTCCAAGAATGTAGCACCAAAATCTTTAGAGAACTTAGTACCAAGTTTGAAAATATGTCCAATTTCAATACCACGATTGAATTTAAGAACACCTTTTCCATCAGGAGATTTCTCACCTTCTTTAACGATTCTTACATCGTTAAATTCAGGCATGTTTTCGCTAATATCTTCAAAGTTAGCATTGATGTAATGTTTGTTTTCAACATTTGGACCAAGTGCAAAGTTTGATAATCCTTCTAATGAGCTATCGTAAACGACACGAACATCATCACTCATTCCTTTAGGACCAATAAATCCAGGAACACTGTGGAATAATGAAACTACTTGTTCAGGAGTTGCTTCGTCAAGGAAGTCAGCTTTGACCAAGTTCTTCAATTTAACGTCGTTTACTTGATAATCTCCACGGATCATAACTAATACTGGTTTTTCATCAGCAATATAAGCTACAGCTTTCATGATCTTTGAAGCATCAATGTTTAGCAGTTGTGCCAAACCATCAATAGTGTGTACGTCAGGAGTATCAACAGTTTCGATTGCTTTATGTTCTTCAACAGGAAGTGGATCAAGTTTACTTGATGCCATCTCCAAGTTAGCTGAGTATTCACTTGTATCTGAATAAGCAATTGTATCTTCACCAATTGCAGCAACAGCGTTAAATTCTTTAGAGTCTGTACCACCCATTGGACCAGCATCACCTAAAATAATACGGTAGTCCAAACCACAAGCGTCAAATATATTACGGTATGCTTGCTCCATGTCGTTAAAAGCAACATCGAGTTGTTCTTGGTTTGCACTGAATGAATAGGCATCTTTCATAATGAATTCTCTACAACGTAGTAGTCCATAACGAGGACGATCTTCATCTCTATATTTAGCTTGCATTTGATAAAGCAAAACTGGTAGTTTTTTATAACTATTGAGGTTTTCCTTCATTACTGTTGTGAAAGTCTCTTCATGTGTAGGTCCAAGCATGAATTCACGATCATGACGATCTTTAAATGTGAATAAAGTGTCTCCATAAGTCTCATAACGTCCACTTTCTTTCCAAAGATCAGCTGGAAGAAAAGCCGGCATGTTCATTTCAACACATTCGATTTTTGCCATTTCTTTACGAATAATGTTTTCAATTTTTAAAATTACAGACCATGAGAGCGGTAGATAACTGTATGCTCCAGCAGCTACTTGTCTGATATAACCAGCACGTAGCATGAGTTGGTGACTTACAGCTTCTGCGTCAGAAGGTGTTTGTTTCAATGTAGGAATATACATTCGAGATTGTTTCATGTGGTATGAGCCCCCTATTTAATAAAGAATCTTTGAATATCGTTCCAAGTTACAGCAACCATCAGAACTACAAGAATTCCGACACCTATCAATGATATAACTGTTTCATATTCTTCTGGGATCGGTTTTCTTCTAATAGCTTCGACAATGTTCATTACAATTTTCCCACCATCTAGAGCAGGAATAGGAATCAAATTAACAATTCCTAAGTTTAATGAAAGCATTGCCATAAATTGTATCACTTTTAGTAATCCCATTGAAGCCGCTTGCGAAGTCATTGAGTAAATCCCCACTGGACCAGCTAGTTGGTTAATATTAAACCCACCAGAAATCATCTTACCCAAAGCTCCGAAAATCTGAGCAGTAGTTTGGATCGTGTAAGTGAAACCATATTTCAATTTGGCCAAAACACTGTTATCGGTTGTAGCCTTAATACCAATCATACCGTATTTTTGACCTGATTGGGTAACAGTTTTGGGAATCAAAGTAACTTTGTGCGTTCCATCACTTGATTTAACTTTTAAATTAACTTTCTCACCGGGCTTTTGTTGAATTGCAGAAACTAACTTGACCCAGTTAGGTGTTGCTTCTCCGTCAACACTTAAAACAGTATCTCCAGATTTTAAGCCAGCTTTTTGAGCAACACTACCGCTCTCAATGCTGTTAAGTTTATTAGTATTGACGATTACGCTGTTCATCATAAATGCTGCAAGAATCGACAATAATATTGCTAAAACGAAATTATTAAATGGGCCTGCAAAGTTAGTGATCATTCTCTTCCAGACAGAAACTGACTGTAATTGAACGTCTCTAGGTGCAATCTGAACTTCAGTGCCATCTTCTTCAACAATTGTTGCATCGTGATCAACACTATATTTCTTTAATTCAGATTCATCACCGTTTTCGTAGCCCTCGATAAATAAATCATCAACAAGATCTGCTTTTGATACTTGAACGGGAACACCGTTAGCATCGTAAACTTTACTTGAAGTGATAATTTTTGAAACTTTTCGTTCATCATTTAAAACCAGTGAAGTCATTGTTCCTGGTTTAATTTCTGAATCGTCTTCTTGAGCCCCAGCCATGCGGACATAACCGCCTAATGGCAGAAGCCTCAAAGTATATGTAGTACTATTTTTGCGGTATGCAACGATTTTTGGTCCCATTCCGACCGAAAACTCGCGTACCAATATTCCTGATTTTTTGGCAGCATAGTAATGTCCAAACTCATGAACAATTACCAAGATACCAAAAACAATTATAAATGTAATTACCGCGGTCATTTTAACCTCCAAGAAGCGATTAGACTAAACCAAAAATGTGTAACATAGGTAAAACAATCAACATACTGTCAAATCTATCTAAGATGCCACCATGTCCAGGTAAAATATTTCCAGAATCTTTGACCTTATAAAAACGTTTATAAGCAGATTCTATTAAATCACCAATTTGGCCAAATGCAGATAGCACTAGAGCAATGATTAACATATTGATCATTGAATACTTCTGAGGAACAAAAATCATATATACGCCTGCAAGAACTAACGCGCAGATAACACCAGCAATAGTTCCTTCCCAAGTTTTGTTGGGACTGATAGCTGGCCACAACTTGTGCTTACCAATTTTACGTCCAAATGAGTAAGCTCCAATGTCAGTTGACCATACCACGATCAAGGCAAACATCAATAAACCAAGACCTCCAGCTGAATTTCTCACTGATGCCAAATAATGGAATCCAATTCCAACATAAGCCATAGTGATAACGGACACACTGGCATCTTCAAAATTAAACTTGTTCTTCGAAAATACAGTTACCATCAGCAACAAAACCACAAAGATATAAAAAATATCTAATCGATTAAATCCATTTGGTAACCACCCTTTGTAAAAATTAAGTGGCACTGCCAAAGACAGTGTCCCTAAAATAGTGATTAAAAAATCAATTGAAACAATAATACGCTTACGCATAATATATATTTCAAAAACTCCAACCATCGCTAACGCAGCAGCAGCAATCTCTAACCAAATTCCACCAAGAAGCAAAATCGGAATAAAAATAGCAAGTGCGATAACAGCTGTTATAACTCGTTGTTTCATAGTTATCCCCCAAAAATCATACAGTACCGAATCTCCGGTCTCTGTCATTAAATGTCTTAATATCCTCAATCAAATTATCAGATGTGAAATCTGGCCAATAAGCATCATCAAACACCATTTCGGTGTACGCCATTTGCCACAATAAGAAGTTGGAAATACGCTCTTCTCCACTTGTTCTTATCAATAAATCAGGATCTGAGTAATCACCAAGTACACTGGTAAATAATTCTTTCGAAAATAAATCTTCATCAATTTCGTCAGGATCGATTTCTCCAGCTTTAGATTTTCGAGCTAAAATCTTTGCTGCATTTACTATTTCTGCTCGTCCGCCATAATTAAACGCAAAATTAAGGATCATTCCTGTATTATCTTTTGTATCTTCCATTGCTTTTCGGACTACTTTTTTTGTCTTCGCTGGAAGATCATCTTTGAATCCAGTAATCACAACTTTGATATTTTCTTTGATCAAATCAGGCATGAAAACTCCAAAAAAATCAACCGGCAATTTCATCAAAAAGCTAACTTCAGTCGTTGGTCGTTTCCAATTTTCAGTTGAAAATGCGTACAAACTTAGCACCTTGACACCAAGGTGACTAGCTTCCGTAGCAATCCTTTTAACGTTATTCATACCTTCCTTATGTCCGGCAATGCGCGGTTGTCCACTTCTCTTAGCCCAACGACCATTTCCGTCCATAATTATCGCAATATGATTTGGCACTCTTAAATTTATGTTCTGCCCATCGATATTTTTTTCTGTCATAGCCAATCATTCCGAAGGTTCTATCCTTCAGTGATTTCCTTTTCTTTTGCTTCAGCAAGTTTATTGATTTGTTCAACTGATGAATCAGTTAGTTTTTGAATTTGATCTTCAATATCATGGAAATCATCTTCAGTAATGTCGCCATTTTTTTCTTGTTTCTTAATTGAATCCATAGCTTCACGACGAACATTTCTAACAGCAACACGTGCTGATTCAGCTTCTTTACCAACTTGTTTGGCAATTTCTTGTCTACGTTCACCAGTTAGCTGTGGAATAACCAAACGAATTACATCACCATCATTTGCTGGATTTGAACCTAAATCAGCAGAATTGATAGCATGTTCAATATCATCCAAAACTGTCTTATCGTATGGAGTTACCAATAGGACACGTGCTTCAGGTACATTGATCGATGCTACTTGGTTCAAAGGAACAGTAGCTCCGTAATAAAGTACCTTAACATTATTCAAAATCGAAGCATTAGCTTTACCAGCACGAATGTTAGCAAGACTACGGTTCAATACCTCGATAGTTTTGTCCATATTTTCTTTACCTTTTGTAATTGCAACGTTTTCAGTCATTTGTACCACCCTTTATAATTGTCCCTATATTTTCGCCTTGTACAACTTTACGAATATTTTCTGGTTCGTTTAAATTAAACACAATCAATGGAATATTGTTGTCCATTGATAATGAAGATGCGGTAGAATCCATAACCCCAAGGTTCTTGTTAATGATATCAAGTTGTGATAGTTCATCATATTTCTTAGCATGTGGATCTTTTTGTGGATCTGCAGAATAAACACCATCCACATTGTTCTTAGCCATAAGAATGACATCCGCTTCAATTTCTGCAGCTCTCAATACTGCGGTGGTATCGGTTGAGAAGTAAGGGTTACCTGTTCCACCGGCAAAAATTACAACACGGCCTTTTTCGAGATGTCTTACAGCTTTTCTTCTGATATATGGCTCAGCTACTTGACGCATCTCAATGGATGTTTGTACTCGAGTAGGAACATCTACTTGTTCCAATCCGTCTTGCAATGCCAATCCATTCATTACAGTAGCCATCATTCCCATATAATCAGCCTGAGCGCGATCCATGCCCATCTCTGCTCCTGTTTCACCACGCCAGATGTTACCGCCTCCACAGACGATTGCAACTTGGACTCCTAGTTGTTGAATACTTTTGATTTGTTCAGCAATTTTCTTAATTACTGGAGGATTGATTCCAAATCCCTTTTCTCCGGCTAATGCTTCACCAGAAACCTTTAATATAACTCGATTATATTTAATATCAGGCATAAGTGCTCTCCTTTAATTTTGCTATTAAACATTTTAACATAATCACTATAGCTAGTTTGACCTAACTTTTAATTTTACACGAAAATGTCCCAAGATAAAAGAAAAGACCGCCCAATTCTAAAAGAATTAAGCGATCCCCATCATTACTATTTATTATTTCATTTGGTCCATAACTTCTTGTGCAAAGTTTTCTTGGGCCTTTTCAATACCTTCGCCTACTTCAAAGCGAACATATGAAACAAGTTTACTGTTTTTTGATTCAACAAATTGTTGAACAGTTAAATCTGAATCCTTAACGAATTCTTGATCAGCCAAACTAATTTCTGACAAGAACTTGTTAACACGACCTTCAACGATCTTAGGAATGATCTTTTCAGGCTTACCTTCAGCTTTAGTTTCTTCTGTCATAACTTCCTTTTCATGAGCCAATACATCAGCAGGAACATGATCACGGTCGATATAACGAGGATTAATAGCAGCAACGTGCATAGCTACATCTTTAGCAGCTTGTTCGTCTGAGCCATCAAGAATTACAACAGCGGCAATTAAGCCACCATTATGTAGGTATGAACCGAATACTTGTGAATCAGTCTTGTCTAACACTTGGAAACGTCTCAAAGTAATCTTTTCACCGATAACAGCAGTTAAGCCAGTAACAGCTTCTTGAATAGTTTGATCGCCAATCTTAAGTGCAAGTGCATCATCCATTGTCTTTGGTTCATTTTCAACAACAGCTTTACCGATCTCATTTACGAGAGTCTTAAACTTGTCATTAGATGAAACAAAGTCAGTTTCTGAGTTAACTTCGATGACAGCAGCTTTGTTGCCAGAAATTTCGATATGTGCCAATCCTTCAGCAGCAATACGATCATTCTTCTTAGCAGCTTTAGCAATACCTTTTTCACGAAGTTCATCGATAGCTTTTTGCATGTCTCCATCAGTAGAAACTAATGCTTTTTTAGCATCCATCATTCCTACACTTGTTTTATCACGCAATTCTTTAACTTGAGCAGCAGTAATTTTAGCAGCCATTAAATATCCTCCAGTCAGAAAGAAAGCCATCCATAATAGATGACTCTCCAAAATCTAAATTATTTATTATCGTTAGCATCTACATTATCAGATTTTTCAGCGACATTTTCAATAGATTCGCCTTGATCTTTTGAATCTTCTTTAGCAAAGTCATCAGAAGTTACTGAATCTTCACCTTGTTTACCTTCAACGATAGCATCAGCCATCTTTGAAACGATCAAACGTACGGCACGAATAGCGTCATCGTTTGAAGGGATAATAACATCGATATCGTCAGGGTCAGTATTTGTATCAACCATAGCAACGATAGGAATATTAAGCTTTTTAGCTTCGTTAACTGCAATATTTTCTTTATGAGGATCAACAATAAACATAACATCAGGAATTCTTGGCATATCTTCGATACCACCAAGGAATTTCTCCAATTTAGCTTGTTGTTTCTCTAACAAAGCAACTTCTTTCTTAGGTAGGCGTTCGAATGTTCCATCTTCAGCCATTGCTTTGATTTCTTTTAATCTCTTAATACGTTTTTGGATTGTGTTCCAGTTTGTCAAAGTACCACCTAACCAACGATGGTTAACATAGTATTGACCGGCACGTGTTGCTTCTTCTTCAATAGCGTCTTGTGCTTGTTTCTTAGTACCAACAAACAAGAAGATACCATCATCACCGGCAACGGCCTTCATATAGTTGTATGCATCATCGATCATGCGTACTGTTTTTTGCAAATCAATGATATAAATACCATTTCTTTGTGTAAAGATGAAAGGTTTCATCTTAGGGTTCCAACGTCTTGTTTGGTGACCAAAATGTACACCGGCTTCAAGAAGTTGTTTCATAGAAATAACTGACATAAAAATTTCCTCCTGGTTTTTTCCTCCACTCTGAATCACTTTCAGTTGATACGCTATATGCGAACCTTCAACCAAATCATCAGGTGTGTGTATTTTCAATACAAACAAACATTATAATAGATAAATTTATCAAAATCAAGCAATACTACCAAGTAATTCCATTGTCCTTCAATAATTCTTCCTTGTGACTTCTGGACAATTTCTTGATTGCTATCTCTCTTTTGAGTGCTGCTGATTTATTTTCAAGTTTTTCCGTATACAAAAGCTTAACTGGCAACCGTACTTTTGTATACTTAGCTCCTTTGCCAGTATTGTGTGTAGCTACCCTTTTCTCGACATTATTTGACGTTCCCGTATAAAATGTCCCATCTGAACAAAGTAATATATAAACAAAATAACCTTTATCCGTTGATGATTTTTCTTGCTTCATTCGTTAATTCATCCCCACTGTACATAACTAAATCAGGAAGTATCTGGACGGACGCAGTCTTAACTGTTTTGATTGCATCAATCAAAATCAAGTTTGAGTTTGTATCCGACCTACTTCTGACAAACCTAATTCTCTTTGGTTGGATCATATTTTCATTCATTTTACTTAACAACTCGGTTAATCTTTCAGGTCTATAGACCATAAATAAATGAGAATTTTCCTTTAACAATATCTTAGAAACTTTCAAAATCGTATCCAAGTTGGTCATTATTTCATGTCTAGCAATTGCTAACACTTCATTATCTTTTATTTTCGTCGCTTGTTCTTTCAAAAAATACGGTGGATTGCAGACAATCGTATCAACGGTATCGTGATCAATATATTTTTGAATGTTCTTCAAATCGTCATTTATTTCTGTAACTTGTTCACTAAGATTATTTTCAACAATACTAGTCTGTGCCAGATCAGCTAATTTTTGTTGGATCTCGACCAAAAAAATCCTTGCTGACGTTTTTGCTGCCAAACTTAGACCAATCGCCCCATTTCCTGAACAAAGATCAACAACAGTACCTTTTTTTGACGGTTTTGCGAAGTCATATAGTAATATAGTGTCAAGATTAAATGAATACAATGATTTATCTTGATTTATCGTAATTTCACTGTTTGCTATAATATCCTTTGATATTTTTGTCATGATACACCTACTTTGTGGTATTTTAGAAAAGAATAATTTGTTGGGAGATCACTTTATGTTTTATAAATTCATTAGAGTTGTTGCTCGTGTAGTTGTTTTTATTGTAAATGGCAGATTTAAAATAGTCGGCAAAGAAAATTTACCTGATAAGCCATACATTGTGGTTGCACCACATAGAACTTGGTGGGAACCAATCTTCTTTGCACTAGCAATTTCACCAAGGGAAGCAACATTTATGGCGAAAATTGAATTGTTTAAAAACCCTATTTTACGCTTTATTCTGGAACATTCCCATGCCTTTCCTGTTGATAGAAAGCATCCGGGACCTTCGGTAATAAAGACTCCTGTTAAAGCACTTAAGAATAAAGGACAAGTATTGATCATGTTCCCATCAGGAACTCGATACTCAGAAGACCTAAAGGGTGGGGCTTCATTGATTGCAAAATTATCCAAAGCTCCATTGGTGCCAGTAGTATACCAAGGACCAGTCAAGTTTTCCGATTTACTGAAACACAAAAGAGTAACGGTTGGTATTGGTCCAGAGATCGACTTTGATTTTAAAGCAAGATTAAATGAAGAACAAACTCAAAAAGTTAATGATGATATGGAAAAGTCATGGAATGCTATTGATAAAGAAATTGATCCTAATTTTAAATACATCCCTGATAAGTCAAAACAAAAGCCAGAAGAATAATATTCTTCTGGCTTTTCTTATATAGAATTTTTTCCAATATCTGATCGATAAAAAACATTGTCGGTATTGATGTCTTCAAGATATGAATATATTTTATCTTTTGCATTTTGAATATTATTAGCATGCGTTTGAACACAGTATAATCGGCCACCGTCACTGATGAGATTAGTAGAGTTCTCTATTACACTGGCAAAATTTAGGTTATATCGACAACTTTGAAACTGTTCTTTTGTACCAATATCTTTACCAATATCAGGATTTTCTGGATATCCTTTACTTGCTACAAATACTCCCAAATCAACGCCATCGTCACGCCAATCCATATTATCGACAGTTTCACCATTTAAGAGAGTATCAATAACTTTAGACAAATCAGACTTAAGCCTTGGTAATACAACTTCAGTTTCAGGGTCACCAAATCTAACATTAAATTCAATAACTTTGATTCCGTCGCCAGTCAAAATTAGACCTGCATAAAGGATTCCTTTATAACCAAAGCCCTGTGCATCCATTTCATGAACAAATGGCTTTAGAACTCGTTTATATGCTTCGAAGACGACGTTTGATTCAATATTCTGAACTGGGCAAATTGCTCCCATACCTCCAGTATTCAATCCCTCATCGTTATCTAGTGCACGTTTATAGTCTTGCGCAATTGGCATTGGATAGAAGTTAGGCCCATCCACAAATGCCATTAATGAAAATTCCTCACCTGCTAGAAATTCTTCAATGACAACCTTGGTTGAATCATATTTATGATCAACTAGCAACGAGTGCAAAATATCTATTGCTGTATCTAAGCAGTCAACGATATAAACACCCTTTCCACTTGCCAATCCATCTGCCTTAATAACTATCGGATATTGATTCTTCTTCTCAATATATTCGATAGCTAATCCAAAATCAGTGAATTCTTCATAAAACGCGGTCGGAACATTCGCTGATTTCATAAGATTCTTAGCAAATATTTTGGAACCCTCGATCTGTGCTGATTGTTTATTTGGCCCAAAAATCTTTAATCCTTGTTCGTTAAAGCAGTCAACAATACCTTCAACTAACGGTAACTCTGGACCCACAATTGTGTAATTAATATCGTTTTCTATTGCAAAGTTCGCTAGTTTATCGAATTCTGTTTCCTTGATATCGACGGTCTGAATACCAAATAATCTCATTCCAGCATTACCTGGGGCACAGAAAACATCGTTAAATCGATCCGAATCTTGTAAAGATTTACATATCGCGTCTTCTCTTGCTCCAGATCCAACTACTAATATTTTCATATTATTCTCCATTAATTAATGTTTGAAGTGTCTTCTGCCTGTACATACCATTGAAATCCCATACTTGTTAGCCATATCGATTGAATCTTTGTCGTGAATAGAACCACCTGGTTGGATTATAGCAGTTACTCCGTGAGTTGCGGCAAATTCAACACAATCATCCATAGGGAAAAATGCATCTGATGCCATAATAAATGGTGTCTTGGGGTTATCCTTAAATGTATTTTCTGCTTGCTCAATCGCAATTTTAGCAGAACCAATACGATTCATTTGACCAGCTCCAACACCCAAAGTCATGTCAGTTGTTGCAATAACAATTGCATTACTCTTCACATGTTTAACGACTTTTTGACCAAATAACAGCGCTTTGATCTCTTCGTCAGTAGGTTGTTTTTCAGTTACCACTTCAAAATCATCGATTGAATCTACAACAGTATCTCTTTCTTGGACCAGTAATCCGCCAAGAACTGAAGTATAGTCAAATTTATCTGCTTCTTTTGCCTTACTGAAATCTAATGTAAGCAATCTGATATTCTTTTTGCTTTCAAGGATTTCAAGCGCTTTTTCTGAAAAACTTGGTGCAATGACAATTTCTAGAAAAATTTTATGCATTTCGTTTGCGATTCTTTCATCAACTTCACGGTTGACTACTACAATACCACCAAAAATTGACATTGTGTCGGCTTCATACGCTTTTTGCCATGCTGTATAGATATCTTCTTGATCTGTACCGATTCCACATGGGTTCATATGCTTCAATGCAACAACTGCAGGTGTATCAAAATCAGAGACGATTCTGATTGCAGCATCAGCATCTCGAATATTATTAAATGACAATTCTTTACCATGCAATTGTTCTGCTGATGCGATTGAATATGCTGTTGGCATTGAGTTCTTATAAAATGCTGCTGATTGATGTGAATTCTCACCATATCTTAATGATTGTTTGAATTCCAAAGGAATTGTTTTTGATTCAGGGAATGTTTCACCAGATATATCTGTTAAATAATTTGAAATAATTCCGTCATATTCTGCTGTATGTCTGAATGCCTTAGCTGCCAATCTTTGTCTAAATTCCAATTGACTATCGTCATTTCCATCCGCTATTTCTTCTAATACCGAAGCATAATCATTTTGATCAGTAACAACATATACACTTGCGAAATTCTTTGAGGCTGATCTCAACATTGATGGACCACCGATATCAATTTGTTCGATGGCAGACGCAAGATCTATGTTCTCTTTTGAAATAGTTTCTTTAAATGGATATAGGTTTACACATACCAAATCAATTGTTTCGATATTCATTTTTTTAAGTGTTTCCATATGCTTTGGATCTGAACGTTTTGCTAATAATCCTGCATGGACCTTTGGATGCAATGTTTTAACACGTCCGTCTAGTATCTCGGGAAATCCTGTAACTTCATCTATCTCAGTTACATCGATTCCATTATCCTGTAATTTTTTGTAAGTTCCACCAGTTGAAATGATTGAATAACCTTGAGTTATCAATCCTTGAGCAAATTCTACAATTCCAGTTTTATCTGAGACACTGATCAGTGCATTTTTCATTTTATTCCCACCTAATTAAATTTTTTTAGTAAATCTAAAACAACTTCTGGGTATATTTCGTGCTCTTTTTCATGAACTCTTGCTTCCAATGTATCAACAGTATCGGTATCTAAAATCGGTACTACTGCTTGTCGAATGACAGGACCTGTATCAACACCTTCGTCTATGTAATGTATAGTTACACCAGTTTGATTTTCTCCTGCTTCAAAAGCTCTTTCAATTGCTTCTAGTCCTGAATATTTAGGCAAACATGATGGATGAATATTGATTATTTTTCCTGGATATTGTGATAGCAAAGTTGGAGTAACGACCCTCATATAACCTGCTAATAAAATGTAATCAATTTTAAGTGGGGCCAGCTTTTCCACTATCGCTTGTTCATACTGAGAACGATTTTCATAATCAGACAATTTATTTACAAAGACCGGGATATTTCTATCCTGGGCTTTTTTTATGACTTTTGCTTTAGGTTTATCACAAACTAAAACAACTATCTCAAGTCCTGATTCTAGTAATCTTTTATCATCAGCAAGTGCTTCAAAGTTTGTTCCATTTCCTGAAGCAAAAATTGCAACTCTCATTTTATGCCTCCGATCAGTTCAACTGATTTATCTTTCCTTGAGACAACCTCACCAATTGTAAAGCCTTGGCCCGGCTTATCTTGATTTAAGATCCGCAGTATTTTTTCTTCTTCTTTTGGATCGACTGCAACTACCATTCCCACACCCATATTAAAAATTCCAAACATTTCTGAATCAGTCAATTTTCCATACTTTTGGACAACTTTAAATAACTTAGGAACATTCCAATATGATGGGACAATTTTTGCCGCCAAATTATCTGGTAACATGCGAGGAATATTTTCAAAGAATCCACCACCAGTTATGTGGGCAATTCCATGAATCAATTTTGTTTCTAGTAGCGGTAATATTTCTTTCGTGTAAATTCTAGTAGGTGTTAGAAGTAAGTCACCAAGTTTATCATCAGGAAACTCTTCTAACTTAGAATCATAATTAAAATCGTTATCCTTGAAGAAAATTTTTCTGATCAATGAAAAACCGTTGGAATGTAAGCCACTTGATGCAATTCCAATTAATTTGTCACCATCTTTAACATTGAGTGGCGACATTAATTGGTCTTTTTCAGCAATTCCGGCGGCGAACCCAGCAACGTCATATGTTCCGTTTGGATACATATCTGGCATCTCAGCTGTTTCTCCACCGACCAAATCAAGTTGTCCTTGTTGGCAGCCTTCCAATACACCCTTAATTATTTCCTTAACTTTGCCATCAACTTTTCCGATTGCAATGTAATCTAAGAAATAAGCTGGAACCGCACCTTGAGCTAGAATGTCATTCACACACATTGCTACACAATCGATACCCACTGTATCGTGTTTGTCGACTTGAACAGCCAAAAGTAATTTCGTCCCCACTCCATCATTACTAGAAATAATTACTGGTTTTTTATAACCTTCAGGAATTTCAAATGCTCCACCGAAATTTCCGATGTTTGTGTTAGATGAACCTTTTTTTGATAAAGACTGTTTAACAAATTTTGAAACTTCGTAGCCAGAATTAACGTTCACTCCGGCTTTCTCATAAGGATTCGTCATAGTTACTCCTTCCGAAAGTTATTACTCACCTGTAACATTTTTTTCATAATCATAAAGAGGTGTTGGATAATCACCATTAAAATACGATAGATCCAAACCTTTGTACGGAGCATCAAAATCTAATCCAATGGCAGAAATCAAACCTTCTTCACTTAAAAATTCTAGTGAATCTGCTCCAAATTGTTGTCTCATTTCTTCATTACTTTTATGTGCCGCAATCAATTCACTGCGGTTTTGAATATCTATCCCATAAAAGCTAGGAAACTTGAATGGTGGCGAAGCAATTCTAAGATGAACTTCAGTAGCTCCGGCATCCCTCAACAATTTAACTATGAATGCACAAGTAGTACCGCGAACAATAGAATCATCAACTAAAACAACACGTTTTCCGTCAACTACACCCTTTACTGCGGCCAATTTCTGACGGACACTTTTTTCTCTAAGTTCTTGATTTGGTTGAATAAATTCTCGTCCCATGTATTGATTCTTGATCAATCCCATTTCGTATGGCAATCCACTCGCCTCGGCATAGCCGCTTGCTGCTGACAATGAAGAATTAGGAACTCCGACTACAATATCTGCTGGGACGGGCTTCTCTTTGGCAAGATTGATTCCCATATGCTTTCTTGAAGTATGGACATTAACTCCCAAAATGTTGGAATCTGGACGAGCAAAATAAATATATTCCATTGAGCATATTGCCATCTTTGTTTTTTCAGTCCAATGATCAATCTTCATTCCATCATCGTTGATAGTAATCAATTCACCTGGATTAACATCCCTAACAAACTCAGCTTGAACGGCATCTAGTGCACACGTTTCACTGGCAACAACATAGCCACCTTCAGGAAGCTTTCCGATAGAAAGAGGTCTAAATCCATGAGAATCTAATGCCATATAGAGAGCATCTTTAGTCAGCAATATATATGCGAAACCACCATGGATTTGTCGTAATGAATCCTTTAACTGATCAACAAATTTTGATTCTTTAGAATGACGTATCAAATGCATTAAAACTTCTGAATCCGAACTTGATTTGAATATATCTCCAACTTTTTCAAGTTCCTTTTTTAATGTAATTGCATTTGTTAAATTTCCATTATGTGCTAAAGCAAATTGCTCATCGGTAAAGTCGAATAATAATGGTTGAACATTTTCAATCTTATTTTCACCTGCAGTTGAGTATCGAACATGACCAATTGCTGAATCACCAACTAGAGATGCAAGTAATGATGGTTTGTAGAAGACTTGTGATAAGAGCCCTAAGTTTCGATAACTATGTAATTTTCCATTATCGTTACTAACGATTCCGGCGCCTTCTTGCCCACGATGTTGCAGGCTGTGAAGTCCCAAATATGTCAGGTAGTTGGCATTCGATGCACCCCAAACTCCAAACACACCACACTCTTCGTGCAATCCTTTTATTTCATTAAGCAAGGTATAGCCTCTTTCCAGTTTGACAACGCATCATTAAAATCAATCTGAGCGTTAGAATCACTTGTTTTAATTTTTAAAGATTTGCTGTTAGAAACTTCCCCAATGTATGTACCTAATTTACCGATCAATTCTTCAAATCTATCTTTGTTTTCGGGAGCCACTGAAACTAAAAATCTTCCCGGTGTTTCTGAAAATAATTTTGCACTGTTCATTTGGATGTCAACATCAAAGCCGAGTTTATTTGCAAATGCAGACTCTGATAAAGCGACAGCCAATCCACCTTCTGATAAATCGTGTGCACTTTGTAAAAGTTTAGATTCAATTGCTTTTAGAACAGTTTTTTGAGTCTCCTCAACCTTTTCCAAATTAATTTCGTTTAGTAAGCCAGTGACATCTCCTGTTTGCATCTGTTGCAACTCAGAGCCATTAAAGTCATTTCCAGTATCACCAACAACATAAATCAGATCACCTGATTGTTTAAAATCCTGTGTAGTTACATTATCAATATCTGAAATAAGTCCGACCATACCGATCATTGGGCTTGGAAAAATTGCTTCATCATTGAACTCGTTATATAAAGAAACATTTCCAGAGATAACGGGAACTTCTAGTTTTTTACATGCAGAAGCAATACCTTCAACACTCTCATTGAATTCCCAGAATATTTCAGGTTTTTCCGGATTACCATAGTTCAAGCAGTCAGTAATACCAATTGGTGTTGCTCCAGAGGCAATCAAATTACTTGCAGCTTCCAGGACGGTAATTTGTCCACCAATGTACGGATCAACATATACCAATCGGGAGTTTCCATCATTAGTCATTGCGATGGCTTTCTTTGTATTACGTACACGAACAACTGCAGCATCACTACCAGGCTTTACCACGGTATTAGCCTTGATTTGAGAATCATAAGTCTTGTAAAAATACTCTTTGGATGCAATTGTTGGCTGCTTAAGAATGCTTAACCAAGTATCTTTTAACGAGGATATTTCAGGTTGAAATTGTTTTTTAGCTTCCTGAGACATGACACGCTCTGGTGCTACACCGACATGCTTATATTCTGGTGAGTCATCAACTAATCCTGCTACTGGGATATCACAGACCAATTCACCGTGTTGATAAATTCGATATTGTCCATCAGATGTAACTTTACCAATGACGACAGCATCCAACATTTTATCGGTGAAGAAATCGATAATGTCTTGCTTAAATTCAGGTTTTACACAAAGAACCATTCGTTCTTGAGATTCAGAAAGCATGATTTCATACGGTGTCATTGCAGTCTCACGTTGAGGAACTTCATCTAATTCTAAAATCAATCCGCTTCCAGCTTTAGAAGCCATCTCAGCTGTTGAAGAAACTAGTCCTGCAGCACCCATATCTTGAATACCCATTATCCAATCAGAATGTTTGTGAACCAACTCAATACAAGCATCCATCAAAAGTTTCTCCATAAAGGGATCTCCAACTTGAACAGCTGAACGTTGTGTTTTGTTCTCATCAGTAAATTCATCTGAGGCAAATGTTGCACCATGAATACCGTCACGACCAGTTTTGGCACCGACATAGACAATTAAATTATCATTTCCGGTGGCCTTTCCGTATTTAACATCTTCATGATTGATAATTCCTAAACACATGGCGTTAACAACTGGATTATTCTTGTATCTCTCTTGGAAGGATATTTCACCTCCAACTGTTGGTATACCAATACAATTACCGTATCCACCGATTCCGGAAACGATTTCCGAAGCCAGATATTTTGTATGAGTGTTATCCAAATTTCCAAATTTCAAACTATTCAACAGAGCTATGGGAGTTGCACCCATTGAAAAAATATCTCTGATAATACCTCCAACACCTGTTGCAGCACCTTGATATGGTTCAACAGCTGACGGATGATTGTGACTTTCAGCCTTAAACACAATAGCCTGATCATCCCCAATATCAATTATTCCAGCATCTTCACCAGGACCAGCTAATACTCGTTTACTTTTATTAGGTAATTTTCGTAACACATTTTTTGAATTCTTATATGAACAATGTTCACTCCACATAACTGAAAATAAGCCTGCTTCTGTATAATTTGGCAAACGTCCTAATATGTTTTCAGAAATATTTTTGTACTCTTCATCACTCAAACCCCAAGATTTATACAATTTGGTATCTAGTATCTTTTCGGCAGTTGGTTCAGTCATCTATAGATTCACCCTATTCATATGTGATTTTAAAATCGATTGAAACATTTTTAAACCGTCATCTGATCCTACAATTTTTTCCAAAGCACGTTCTGGATGAGGCATCATTCCTAATACGTTTCCTTTAGAATTAATGATTCCAGCAATGTTATCAACACTTCCATTGATGTCATTAACGTATCTAAAGACGATTTGATCATTCGCCTTCAACGTCGAAAGAGTGGCGTCGTCACAGTAGTAGTTACCTTCACCATGTGCAACAGGAATGTTAATACTTTCTTTTTTAGAATATTCACTGGTAAAAATTGTTTGATTGTCTTCAACAATCAACTCAACTGATTCACAAATAAATTTATTTTGACGATTTCTGATCAACGCACCAGGAAGTAAACCAATTTCAGTTAAAATTTGAAATCCATTACAGATACCTAAAACTGGCTTGCCTTCGTGTGCTAATTTTTTAATTGCTGGGATGATAGGTGCTTGAGCTGCAATTGCACCGCTTCTTAAATAATCACCGTATGAAAATCCACCTGGAATCATTACTGCGTCATATTCATCAAGTGAATTTTCACGGTAATCAACCATTTCTACTTCAGCGTGAATTCCGTCCTTGATTGCATAGAACAAATCCTTATCACAATTAGAACCAGGAAATACGATTACTGCAAATCTCATTTTGCACCCTCCGCATTGACAATTTCGTAACGATAAGTCTCCATATTTGGGTTAGCGAGCAATTTATCACAAATTGTATCAATTTCTGTATCAATATCTTTTGCATCATCTGTAAAGTTGATTTCGAAATATTTGCCCATTCGGACACCGTTAATATCATTGTGACCCATTCCATGAATTGCAGTTTCAATCGCTTCACCTTGGGGATCAAGAATCGATTCTTTGTAAGTTACATATACTTTTACAAGTGTCATATTATTTGGCTCCTTCTAATCGGTTCAATACTTTTTGATAGGTTGTAACTAAGTCAGCTTCATTTTTACGGAAAACATCTTTATCTAAGGATTGATGACTTGTTTGATCCCACAAGCGACAATTATCTGGTGAAAATTCATCAATCAAAATTATTTTGTTATCTACGCGACCAAATTCAAGTTTAAAGTCGACTAAATCTAAATCATCCTTATCAAACAATGTTTTCAATAAATCATTTATCTTCAATGTTTGAGATTTAATATTCTTCAATTCTTCAGCTGTAGCAATGTTTATCGATTCTATTTGAGATTCATTTATCGCAGGGTCACCCAATTCATCACTCTTGAAGTAATATTCAATAACTGGTGGGTTTAGTGACTTACCTTCTGTAAGTGCAAATTTCTTTGCAAAACTGCCGGCAATTTTATTTCTTAACACTACTTCAATTGGAATCAGCTCTGTTTTCTTGACCAATTGCTCATGGTCAGAAACATTCTTGATCAGATGTGTTTCAATACCATTTTTTTGAAGGTAGTCATAAATAAATGCAGAAATTTTACAGTTAAGACTCCCTTTTCCAGGAATCTTTTCCTTTCTAACTCCATTAAATGCAGTTGCTTGATCCTTATAGACAACCAACAATTCCTCGGTGTTATCAGTTTCAAACAAATCCTTGGCTTTTCCAGAATACAAAAGTTGATTACTCATTTAGATTGCTCCTAATCATTCCAAATTGGATTTTCTTTTATTTGTTGAATCGATGAATCTACATCTTCAGTCAAAATTGTGATGTGGCCCATTTTTCGATTGTATTTACTGTCACTTTTACCATAATCGTGAAAATTCCAGTCTTCATGATCGGTTATTTGATTTTTCGCAGGTTCTAGATGTTGCCCAAGTAGATTTACCATTATTGCTGGTTCAAACAATTTAACCTCTGGCATTTTCCAATCACACACTCCAAGAATATGAGCATCAAATTGTGAAATGTTACATGCCTCTATGGTCAAATGTCCGGAATTATGGGGTCTTGGAGCAATTTCATTCACATAGACTTTGTTTTCAGTATCGATGAAGAACTCAATACACATTGTTCCCACCAAGTCCAACTTATTTGCGATAGATCTAGCAATCTCATACGTTTCAACTGAGATCGATGTTCCAACTCTTGCTGGACAATTACTGATATGAAGAATGTTATTGTGGTGTTCATTTTCGATAAGAGGAAATACAGAATGTTCATGATCAGAATTTGACGATATAACGACTGAAACTTCCTTTGAAAGTGAAATCCTTGATTCCAATATGCAAGTCCCTTTTGAAATCAATTCTTCAACTTCATCCTTGTCGTAGCCTTCATCATCAATTCTTAGTTGGCCTTTACCGTCATATCCACCTTCAACGGTTTTTAAAATAATCGGATATTGAAGTTTTGATATTGCAATGACAAAGTCTTCCACTGAATTGACAATGGCATGAGGAACTACTGGAAAATGATTTTCTGAAATAAATTCTTTTTCTCTAATTCGATTTTGAGTTACTAATAACGCTTTTGAACCCTGGGGTACATCAGTGTATTTTTTTATTTCGTTAATAGTTTCAGCATCAACATTTTCAAATTCGTATGTTAGTACATCGCATTCTTTTGCCAATGTGATTAAAGAAGTTAAGTCGTCATATTCAGCGACAATTTGTTTATCAGAAACCTGAGCAGCTGGACAATTGTCTGTTGGATCCAAAATTATAACTTTAAAACCCTTTTCTTTGGCAGAAGCAGCCATCATTTGACCTAACTGTCCCCCACCGATAATGCCAATGGTTTCTCCGGGTAAATGTACTTTATTCAAACTGTTTCCCACTTTCTACAGATTTGTCGTGCATCTTATGTTGATATTCTGACAAAGTTTCTAAGTAAGTAGAGTTACTTAGTGCACAAATTCTAGTTGCCATAAGTGCTGCATTGATTGCACCAGCCTTACCAATAGCCATGGTTGCCACTGGAACGCCTCCTGGCATTTGCACAATGGAAAGTAATGAATCCATACCATTCAACGCCTTTGATTGAACTGGTACGCCAATTACTGGTAAATCTGTCGTTGCAGCAAGCATTCCTGGTAAATGAGCAGCACCACCTGCACCAGCAATAATTACCTTATTACCCTTGTATGCAGCAGTTTTTCCAAAATTGATCATTTCCTGTGGCATACGGTGTGCAGAAATAACATGAACTTCATAACCGACCTTTAATTCTTCTAAAGTATCGATTGTATTTTGCATCGTTGATAGATCCGAAATCGAACCCATAATAATTGCTACATCTTTCATAAGCCATCTTCTTCCTTTAAGCATGGTTTCAGTTTAGCAAGATTATCCGTGTTTTACAAGAAATTGACGTATATTATGCAATATTTGTTAATTAAAGTTCGTATTATAGGGTTAATTATTTAATTATTATATTATTGATATATCTTTAGTTCGGCTTTTATGAAATCCGTTGCATAAAAAAAGACCAGATATAAGTGAAGCTATATCTGATCATAAAATATTAGTTGTTTTTCTTTTGTTGTGCCTTCATAGAAGCCATTACTTGATTCAATTTCTTTTGTGAAGGTTTTTGTCCCATCTGAGACATCATTTGTTTTACCATATCTGCACTAATTGGTGGATTGTCTTGGAAATACTTCTTCATATACCATCTAGCAACGAAGAATCCAATTACAGCACCAGCTAGAATACCTATAACGGCAGCAATGATTATTGGCCACATAAAATTATTCACCCTTTCCTTACTGTACATATATTACATAAAAATATCATTAATTGAAAGGCTTAATCGTCCCGCAATCCCTTTTCACGTTGAATCTTACGAACTTTTTCAGGAGTTACTTCTTTCCCTGACTTATCAAAAACACGCATTGTTTCAATTTGAGACTTGAAACCTTCTCTAAAGTTCTGTAGATACTTCTTACGAAGAGCACGTTGTTCTTCTTCTTCTTCCTTAGTAATGGTGCCTTCCTTTGCCTTTTTGGCGAGGGCATTTAACTTTTGTACCAATGATTCATTTTCTGACATTAATTACACTCCCTATATACCGAACACTTGTTTGAATTATATACCATGTTTTGATACAATCTAAATAAGATACTAACAATGAGGTGTTCTAATGTCAAAGAATGAAGGATCTAAACAGGCTCAAATACTTGAGTGCATACACGACTACTTAGACGAACATGGTTATCCACCAACAGTTCGTGAAATTTGTGAGGCCGTTGATCTTTCTTCAACTTCAACAGTCCACGGACATATAACAAGGCTCGAGAAGAAAGGTTACTTACAAAGAGACCCTACCAAACCTCGAGCACTTGAATTAACAATGGCCGGATTGAATTTAATCGGTATTAAATCAAAAGAAATTCCTATTATCGGTGCAGTTGCTGCTGGTCAACCAATTTCAGCTGAACGTGATTATGAAGGTACTTTCCCACTACCACCAGACTTAACTCGTGATTCAGGGGAATTGTTCATGTTGGTAATTCATGGTGAAAGTATGATCAACGTTGGAATTCTTGATGGCGATCAGGTTATCGTCCATGAACAAAGTACTGCAAGTAACGGCGAAATCGTTATTGCAATGACAGAAGATATTGAAGCAACATGTAAGAGATTTTATGCAGAAAATGGTCATTATCGTCTTCAACCGGAAAATGATACGATGGATCCAATCATTTTAGATAACGTCGAAATCGTTGGTAAAGTTGTCGGTCTATATAGACCTCAGATTTTTTAACATTAAATTCAACCACAAAAAAAGGACTTGCATATGCAAGTCCTTTTTTAATTGCGATATTAGATATCACGACGACGTTCTTTGATACGAGCAGCCTTACCTTTACGATCACGTAGATAGTAAAGTTTGCTACGGCGTACACGACCGTATCTAACAACATCAATCTTGTCAACACGAGGTGTGTTTAGTGGGAATGTTCTTTCAACACCAACACCACTACTCATCTTACGTACAGTATATGTAGCTGAAATACCTGTACCATGTTTCTTGATTACAACACCTTCGAACAACTGAATACGTTCACGTGAACCTTCAACAACCTTAGCATGGACACGAACAGTGTCACCAGCGCGGAAGTCAGGAATATCAGAACGTAATTGTTCTTTGGTAATGTCTTGAATTAATTTATTCATTAATTATTTCTCCCTTACCGACACTCATACATATCTTCTTCATAATACACAGCGGAATATCGTTGATTATGTGTTTAAACACTCTTACTATATTACATTATTTGTTTTTGCTTGTAAACTAATTTTCAGAACGAATTTCACGAAGTAATTTTTTCTCTTCATCAGTCAATTCAATTGTTTTTAGTAAATCAGGTCGACGGTCTAAAGTCTTACGAAGTGCTTCTTTTAAACGCCAAATACGGATTTTTTCGTGATTACCGCTTATAAGGACATCTGGGACCTTTTTGCCTCGAAAATCTGCTGGACGAGAATACTGTGGATATTCCAACAAACCATGTGAAAATGATTCTTCTTCAGCTGAGAAATTATTACCGAGGACTCCTGGAACAAATCTCATGGTAGCATCGATCATACTCATCGTTGGTAGTTCTCCACCAGTCAAAATATAGTCGCCAATAGAAACCTCGTCAGTTACTAGATCCTTGATTCTTTCGTCAAATCCTTCATAATGTCCACAAATAAATACTAAATTATCTTCTTCAGCAAAATCTTTGGCCATTTTCGTATTGAAAGTTTTACCAGCTGGATCAAGTAAGATAACACGTTTCTTACCTGGTGTTTTCTTTTCAACAGCATCCATTGCATCGTAGATTGGCTGTGCCTGTAGTAACATCCCTGCCCCACCACCATATGGTGAGTCATCCACATGATTCTGCTTATCGGTCGTATAATCTCTAAAATCAACAATATTCAAATTAAGTAGACCTTTTTCTTGGGCCTTACCAATAACTGATTCGTTCAATGTATCAAACATTCTTGGAAAAATACTTAAAACTGTTATATCCATTAATCTATCAATCCATCCGGGATCTCAACATTTACTACTTGATTCTCAAGATCCACATTTTTTACAACATCGTCAATATAAGGTATCAAAACTTCTTTGTATTTGCGACCTTTAACGACCCATACATCATTAGGACCCAATTCCATTATTTCGGACACAGTCCCAATTTCACCTAATTCTTGGTCGATAACTTTCAAACCTATAATTTGATTGTATAAGAATTCTCCATCTTTTAGTTCAGTTGAAATTTCTGAATTAGTAAACAATTCATAATTCTTAAATTGCTCAACATCATTTATATTATCAAAGCCTTCAAATTTTACTAAAATAAAATTCTTGTGCTTTCTAGATGATTCAACTTTAAATTCTTTCAATCCATTATTTTGTTTCATAAATAATGTTGAACCTGGCTTAAATCTTTCTTCTGGAAAATCAGTGATTGCTACAATACGCAATTCTCCTTTGATTCCATGAGTATTGACTATTTTGCCAACTCGATAAAGTTTATCTGCCATAAAACTCTCCATTTGATAAAGAAATAGGACCATGATAAAAACAAGTTTTATCTGATCCCATCAATTATCATTATTTTGAATATTTGCTTTCATGGTATTTTTGCATTAAACCATGTTTTTTAAGCAAGTTATGAACTGTATCTGAAGGTTGTGCACCTTTTTGCAACCAGTCCATGATCTTGTCATCTTCAAGCTTCAATTCTTCTGGTTGTGAAATTGGGTTGTAGTAACCAACTTGTTCGATGAAGCGGCCATCACGTGGTGCACGTGAATCAGCAACAACGATTCTATAAAATGGTCTTAATTTACTACCCATACGTTTCATTCTAATCTTAACTGACATTTATTGTTCCTCCTAAGTACTTAACTTTGATAGTATACACAAAAAAAGGGAACGTGTAAAGTTTTTTTCTTTACACATTTCTTTTTTTAATTACTCTTAAAACGCTTGATCTTCTTCATACGTTTTTTCTTATTCTTTTTATTCTTACGAACCATTGAATGCATGGCCATTTTACCCAAACGACCAGAAACACCATTTCCCATCATTTGATCCATACCATTCATGTTACCTTTACTCATTTGTTTCATCATGTCACGTGATTGCTTGAATTGTTTGATCATTCTATTTACTTCTTGAACAGATCTACCAGAACCTCCAGCAATTCTCTTTCTTCTTGAAGGATTCAATAAACCTGGATCTTCACGCTCAGCAGGAGTCATAGAATAAACAATAGCCTTGAGATGAGAAATATCTTTCTCATCAATATTAATATTAGCTAAGGCTGGATTATTTGCCATCCCTGGAATCATCTTCATAATTTCATCCAGTGGACCCATCTTTTGGATCTGATCCATTTGGTCGATGAAATCATTGAAGTCAAAACTATTTTGTTTGATCTTTTCAGCCATATCTTCGGCTTGTTTTTGATCATATTCAGTTTGTGCTTTCTCAATAAGAGTAAGCATATCACCCATACCTAGAATACGATTTGCCATACGGTCAGGATGGAAAACATCTAATTGATCTAGTTTTTCACCTTGTCCTATAAACTTGATTGGTTTTCCAGTAACGGAACGAATTGATAAGGCAGCACCACCACGGGTATCACCATCTAATTTGGTCAATACTACACCAGTTATATCTAATTGTTCATCAAATCCAGCTGCAACCTTAGCTGCAACTTGACCAGTCATGGAATCAGCAACGAATAAAATTTCATTAGGATGTGCCAATTCTTTGATACGTGTTAATTCATCCATCAGCTTTTCATCAATTTCAAGACGACCAGCAGTATCAATGATCACATAATCGTTTTTATCTTCAGCGGCCTTAGCCAATCCATTTTTTACAATTTCAACAGGATCTTTATCGGTACCTTCTTCATAGACAGGAGCACCTACTTGTTGACCTACTGTTTTCAACTGTTCAATGGCAGCAGGACGGTAAACATCGGCAGCAATAAATAATGGTCTAGCTTTATCGTTGGCCATCAAATATTTTGCTAATTTACCAGCTGTTGTAGTTTTACCAGCACCTTGAAGACCAACCATCATGATGATTGTTGGAATATGTGGTGCTTTGTTTAATGGGACAGCTTCTGTACCCATTAACTTTGTCAGTTCATCATCAACAATTTTAATAACTTGTTGTGATGGAGTAAGACTGTCCATTACTTCGGAACCAAGTGCACGTTCGCGAACTTGTTTGACAAAGTCTTTAACAACATCGAAGTTAACATCAGCTTCGAGTAAAGCCATTCTAACTTCACGCATTACCTGACGGACATCATCTTCTGATAATTTACCTTTTCCTCTTAACGAAGAAAAAACCTTTTGTAGCCTTTCACTTAAACCTTCAAAAGCCATATTTAACTCCTATTACATTTCATTTATTTTTGAAATACGTCTAACCAACTTCAGTAATTCCTTATCACTGGAATACTTTGACCTTACTACATTATTCAACTGACTGGCTATATCGTCAATCTCTTGAGTTCTATCAACGAGCTGCAGGTCCTCTTCAAATCGTTCTAAAGAAGCAACTGAACGATGAATGTTATCCAGGACTGCCTGTCTCGAGACGCCTAATTGTTCAGCAATCTCGCTTAACGAAAAGTCCTCAACATAATACAAGTCCATGTATTTATCTTGTTTTGTAGTAAGTAAAGAATGATAAAAATTATATAACAAATTTATTTTATTTGTTTCATCAATATCCATTTTATTCTCCAGAACCGACGATCAATTCCTTGAATAAGCCATAAATAAATTTCTCAGCATCAAAGTCACGCAAATCATCCATCTGTTCACCTAGTCCAACCAGTTTTACAGGTATATGTAGCTCATTTCTGATTGCTAACACGATACCACCTTGTGAACTGCCGTCAATTTTTGTCAAAACTATTCCTGAAACATCGGTTGTTTCATTAAATTGCTTGGCTTGACTCAAAGCGTTTTGACCAGTTGATCCATCCAATACTAATAAAACTTCTTGTGGAGATTCTGGCAATTCTCTAGTGATAACACGTTTGATTTTTTCCAATTCGCGCATTAGATTTTGCTTATTCTGTAAACGTCCAGCTGTATCAACCAACAGTATATCAAAGTCTTCTTTAATTGCACGTTGAACAGCATCGTATACAACAGAGGCAGGATCGGTTTGAGCAGCCTTAGCTTCAACTGGAACATCCACACGACGTCCCCATTCTTGTAATTGCTCGATAGCTCCAGCTCTGAAAGTGTCACCTGCAGCAAGTAAAACTTTTTTATCTTCTGCTTGATAACGATGAGCTAGTTTTCCGATTGTTGTAGTTTTACCAGCCCCGTTGACACCAACAAATAGAAAGACTGTTGGTGTTTTGTCTTGACTAAAGTGTAAAGAATTATCTTCTTCCTTACCTTCTTCATCGTACATATCAACTAACTTTTGAACGATTACATCAGAAACTTCAGAACGTTTTTTAACATTCTTCAATTTAACTTCTTCACGCAATTCGTCTGAGATTCTCATCGCAGTTTCATAACCAACATCTGATTCAATCAAAAGTTCTTCGAGATCATCAAAGAAGTCCTCATCGACACTTCTAAAATTAGCCAAAAATTTATTGAAACGATCACTAAATGAAGTCCGACTTTTTTTAAGTCCTTCATCATATTCTTGAACATCATCAGTTTCTTCTGCAGCAGTTTCTGAATCTGAATCTGTTTCTTCAGAACCAGACTCTTCAGATTGTTCTTCTACATCTTCTTCTGACTCATCACTTGTATCGATTTCTTCATTTTCTTTTACTGATGAATCCGAAGCTTCAGAAACATCCTCATCTTGAGAATCTTCTGAATTCAATTCATCCGCGCTAGAAGCATTTGATTCATCGGTTTCGGTAACGTCAGATTCATCTGATGATGTTTCTTTATTGTCAGTTGCTGGTTCTGAATCGTTAGACTCCTCTTTAGCAATATCCTCGGAAGCAGATTCAACGTCAGATTCTTTGGATTCTTGACCAACTTCTTGTTGGTCTTTTTCTTCTTTTACTTCTTCATCATTTTTACCAGTAAATGCTTTTTTAATTCTGTCAAAAAGTCCCATGAATTACTCCTCTTCTTTTACCTCAACTGAAAGGATCCTCGAAATTCCAGATTCCTCCATCGTCACTCCGTATAGGCGATTGACATTCATCATAGTTCCCTTACGGTGAGTGATTACGATAAATTCGGTACTATCATCATAACGTTTTAAATAATTTGCGAATCGATAAACGTTTGCATCATCCAACGAAGCTTCGACTTCATCAAGGATACAAAATGGAACGGGATTTACTTTTATAATTGCAAATAACAAAGTAATAGCCGTTAAGGCTTTCTCTCCACCGGACAATAAACTTAATCGTTGGAATTTTTTCCCAGGTGGTTGAGCAATTATTTCGATTCCAGTTTCTAACATATTATCAGGTTCAGTTAAGACCAGTTTAGCACGTCCTCCGGCAAACATTTCAGGGAAAATCACTTCAAACGCTGCTGCGACATCATTGAATGTTTTTCGGAATCTAGTAATAACTTCATTATCCATCTCGGACATGGTATCTAGCAATTGCTGTCTTGCCTGGACCAAATCATTTTGTTGTTCAGTCAAGAATTCATATCTATCTTTAACAGCATCATAATCGTCGATTGCTGAAAGATTGACTGTTCCTAATTCATTAATTCCCATTTTCAGCAAATGTGCTTCATGTCTTAGCTTTTCAGTGTCTATCTCTTCATCTTCGATATCTTGGATTGCCGCTTCATAAGTTATCTGAAATTGTTCAGATAAAGTATCTAGACGAGAATCCATCTGATTAGATAATTTGGTAGATTTAATTGCTAAATTCTCTTGTTGATCTGATGCAGATTTTTGTAATTCAAAATTTCTCTGAGCTTCATCATTTAAAGTTTTTGATTCTTCATCTTTTTGAGCACGAGTATCTTGAAGTTTTTTCAATTCTGTCTTGATAGACTCGACCTGTTCTTCTAATGAAGAAACTTGCGTCTTGATTTCGGAATTGCTTGAATCTAACTGACTTCTTTCTGAATTCAATTCTTTAAGCCTTGATTGTAAAACCTTGTTTTGTTCATCATCAGACGATATTTCAGAATTGAGTCGATCGATCTGTTCTGACTCGTTTTTTTGATTACTTTTAACAACTGCTAATTGCGTTTGGTAATCCTGAACTTGTTTTGTAGTTTGAGCAAGCTCAAAGTCAAAATCGCTTAATAATTTCTGCTTTCTTTCAATATCAGCCTGAAGATCAACTATTCTTTCCTTTAGTCCTTTTGATTCAGAAACCTGTTTAGCAAGGTCATCTTCTATTTCTTGTCTCTCTTGCTGAGTGTTCTTTTGATTGTATTGGAGAGCTTCTTGCTGTTCTTGAAGATGCTTTTGTTCACTTTCAAAGTTAGAAAGTTGTGAATCCAAAGTATTTTTGGAATCATTATATTTTGTCAGACTTGTGCTTACTTCATTAAGTTGATTTCGATATTCGATCAAATTGTTTCGTAATCTTTGAACATTTGACTGTTTTTCATCTAACACATTTTGTTGCTCTGAAAGCTTCTTTGTCAATGAAGAAAGCTCTTCTTTACGGTTCAAAATTGCCGTGTTAACACGTCTCTGTTGACCACCAGTCATTGATCCACCTGCATTAACAACGTTTCCGTCAAGTGTGACAACGCGATATCGACGATTAACTGTTGCTGATACTTTAGTCGCAGCATCAATGTCATGCGCAATCAATAGGTTTCCCAAAATGTTTTCTACAATGTTTGAAACTTTCTGATCAAAATCCACCAAGTTACTTGCTACACCAATAAATCCATCAACATTTTCGGCTTTTGACAAATCATTAGAGTTTATATTACGCCCTTTAATGATATTGATCGGTAGAAAAGTAGCACGACCTCCGTGTTGTTGTCGTAAGTAATTGATTGCTTTTTTGGCAACATTCTCATTTTGGGTAACGATCGATTGGAGTTGATTACCAACGACTGTTTCAATTGCCAATTGATATTCTTGTGGAACACGGATAAGTTCAGCGACTGCACCGATAATTCCACCGATTTTTTCACTATTATTTAAAACATTTTTAGCCCCGTCATAAAAACCAGCATGTTCTTGTTCCATATTTTCAAGGACATTTTTACGCGCCTTGGTTTCTTGCATTCGTTCCAGTAACTGTAAATAGTCTTGATTTTCGCTTTGACCTTTTTCAGTTACATCTTTGATCGACTGCTCCAAAGATTGTGACTTATCCACTAATTCCTGATTATCATCAACAAGCTTTTTAATTTCAGCCTTAGAATTTGTGATTTTTACATTTGAACTATTTAGATATCTAACAACTTCGGCCAATCTTTTCTCTTGCCCAGCAGAAGAGGAAGCAATTCGAGTTAATTGCTTGTTGGAAAACTTTTGTTCATTGCTATTAGAAACTTGCTTCTGTAGTGCTTCAACATACTCATTTCTGGAATCAGTAATGCTCTTGTTGATGTCTGCAGGGGTTTTATCCTGTAACTGTTTAACTTCCCGTAGTTTTTTAGATAGATCATCGATTTGTTTCTGATAGTCTTTAACTTTTAATTGACATTCTTGTAATTTTTTAGTTCTATTTGATTTATCACTCGATAAATCATTTAATTGATTCTGAATTGAACTCTTAGTGGACTCATTAAAACCATTTCTTTCGTCTGAGACAGCGATTTGTCCATTCAATTGCTCTAATGAACGAGTTTTTGAAACCAATTCCGATTGTCTGTTATCAATCGAATTAGCAATTTGATTGATTTGAGAGCGATTATCATTTACTTGTCTGTTGGACGATTTGACCTTCTCATCAATTTTTTGAAGACTAGCTTTTACTTCGTCAAGTTCACGTTGAGTAGCTTTTTTTTGCTCAGATAAGTCTTTGATTTCCAATGCCAATATTTGTTGGTAAAGTGCATCATATTTACCTTTTTGCTCTTGGTAATCTCTGGCAATACTTGCTTGTTCTTTTAATGGTTCCACTTGTTTGGATAATTCTGAAACAATATCAGATACACGATGTAAATTATCAGTTGTATCTTCTAATTTGTTTTCCGCTTGGGTTTTCTTTTGTTTAAAAAGTGCAACTCCAGCAGATTCTTCAATGATCGATCGTCTTTCAACTGGTTTACTATTAAAAATTTCTTCAACACGGCCCTGGGAAATAATAGAAAACGACTGCTTACCCATACCAGAGTCCATAAAAATTTCATTAATATCTTTCAATCGACAGTTTTTATTATTGATCGAAAATTCGGTGTCACCATTTCGAAAAAGTTTACGCTTGATGGTGACATTTTCTTGATCTGACTTTAGTTCGTGATTGGAATTATCGAATTGTAAAGTTACTTCGGCACGATTCATTTGTGGTCTGGTAGCACTACCGGCAAAAATGACATCGACCATTTTGTCTCCACGTAAACTTTTGGCTGATTGTTCACCCATGACCCAACGAATTGCTTCTGTAATATTTGATTTTCCACTACCGTTTGGTCCAACGATACCCGTTATTCCCGATGTGAAATCAATTTTAGTTTTATCAGCGAATGATTTGAATCCGTTGATGGTTAACGATTTTAAAGGCATGAAATAACTCCTATAATTCTTCTAATGCTCTCTTTGCTGCCATTTGCTCAGCATGTTTCTTGCTATATCCAAAGCCCTTTGAGAGTACTTTCTTGTTAACGATAAGTTCTATTTCAAACTTTTTATCGTGGTCAGGTCCTTCTTCGTCTATCACTTGATAATTGATATCGACTTCACCTGCTTGTTGTAACTTTTCTTGAAGATGTGTCTTAAAATCTGTATCTTCAGAAAACTCACCAGATTCAATATGAGGATATACGACCTGAGTTAAGAATTTTTCAACAACGTCATTCCCCTGATCAAGGTACAGGGCACCGTTGAATGCTTCAAAAATATCTTCCAGTAATGTATGTCTTTGACGTGCACCTTGTTTTTCTTCACCACGTCCAATTTGTAAATACTTATCGATCTCAATCTGTTTTGCAAATCTAGCAAAACTGTCAGTTCGAACAATATCTGATCTCAAACGTGTTAATTTACCTTCTGGCAATTCTGGAAAATGCGTAAATAAGTACTCTGAAATATTAATTTCAAGCACAGCATCCCCTAGAAACTCTAATCTTTCATAATCACCGATATTCAAATCACGATGCTCATTGTCATAGGAGGAATGTGTCATTGCTCTTTCGACCAAATTATGATCACGGAATGTAATCCCATAATCTTTTTCTAGTAATTCAAAAAATTTTGGATCAAGCATAGTATGACCTCCTTCAAATACTTATCATTATACTAAATTTTACCTGTAAATAATTGATTAGCCAAAAAAAATAAGACCAATGGCCTTATTTTGTATGATTACTGATGTAAGTTACAGCATCTCCGACTGTTAAAATCTTTTCTGCATCTTCATCAGGAATTTCTGCGCCAAATTCTTCTTCAAGTTCAAGCACAAATTCTACCAAGTCAATTGAATCAGCGTCCAAATCTTTAGTAAATGAAGTTTCCTTTTTGATTGTAGCTTTATCAACTTCAAATTTATCTGCTAATAAAGCAGTGATTTTATCAAAAATTTCTTGTTCACTCATAGGTTCTTCTCCTCAAATATATTACTTTTCTTTATTCATTTTTTCAAAATAAGTATTTGCCTTATTTACTGTGTCGTTAAGCAACATATCATAAATTTGCTTAACTGTGTAGAAAATTGTTTCAACATTGGCTGCACCATGGGCTTTGATAACAGGCGATTTGAGACCCAATAACACGGCCCCACCAGCTCTGGAAGTATCAAACATATCTTTTATACCCTTTAGTGACGGTGCAACGATGGCGGCACCTAGTTTAGTAAAAATACCGTTATCCATCAAGGCCTTTTTTAATTCTTTCAACAGAATTGTAGCGGTACCTTCAGTAGCTTTCAAGGCTGCGTTTCCGGTAAATCCGTCAGTAACGATTACGTCGGCAACTCCAGCTAGTAAGTCCCCTGATTCAACATTTCCAATAAAATTGATTTCTTCAGTATTCTTTAATAGGTCAAAAGCTTCTTTATGAAGAGTATCGCCTTTGTCTTCTTCAGTACCATTATTCAACAATGCAACTCTAGGTTCTTTTATTTGTTTAACATCTGTTGCGTAGATTGAGCCCATTACTGCCCATTGTTGCAAGTATGTTGCTTTTGCTTCAGCATTTGCTCCAACGTCTAAAATGTTAACACCTAGTGGTGAATTTGTGACTGGCAAGGTTGGCATTAATGCTGGACGATCAACCTGTTTGATACGACCAACAATGAAGATACCTGCAGCAAGTAATGCACCAGTATTTCCAAGTGAAAATAATGCATCAGTTTCACCATCTTTAACGGACTTGGCTGCACGAACCATTGATGAATTTTTCTTAGATCTGATTGCTTTAACAGGCTCATCAGTTCCCAAGATTTCTTCATCAGTATGAACAATCGTTATATTCTTTGAATCTTTCAAATACTTCTTGATTTGTTCCTCATCACCGTAAAGGACGAACTCCAAGTCGGACCATTCGTCACGAGCTTTTTCAATACCCTCAACAACAACTTGAGGCGCATTGTCTCCACCCATTGCATCTACAGCTATTTTCATTTATTATTCCTCACTAATCGAAATTATTTATTTGCTCAAATTCAGCACTCAAGAAAGATTTTAACACTTTGTTTTCTGGTTTTTCCAGTTGATTTGAATCCTTAAATATTTGTTCAGCTTCTATTTGGGCTGTTTCCAAAATATTGATATCAGTAATGGGATTCCCAACTTTAAAGTCAGGTAGTCCAGATTGCTTATTACCTAAGAGATCACCAGATCCTCTCATCTTCAAATCTTCCTCTGCCAGAACGAATCCGTCAGTAGTTGAAGTCAGGATTTTCATTCTTTCCAATGCAATATCGTTTTTAGGGTCAGCAATCAAAATACAATACGATTGTTTATCCCCACGACCAACTCGACCACGCAACTGATGCAACTGTGACAAACCGAATCGGTTGGCATCATAGATTACCATTACAGTCGCATTGGGGACATCGACACCAACTTCGATAACTGTTGTCGAAACTAAAACATCAATTTTATGACTACTAAACTCATCCATAACACTTTCTTTTTCATCATTTGGCATCTGACCATGAAGAAGACCAATATGATATTTAGGTGCATATAACTCATTAAATTTATCAAAAATCAATTCAGCATTTTTCAAATCAATTTTCTCAGATTCACTTATCAATGGCGTGACCACATATACTTGTGCATCATCTTGTAATTGCTTCTGAACAAACTTATACATCTGCTCAATTTTTTGACTGCGGATCCAATAAGTTTCAATGGCCTTCCGACCAGCAGGCAACTCGTCTATTCGAGAGACATCCATATCACCATATGTCGTGATTGCCAAAGTTCTTGGGATCGGAGTAGCCGTCATTGCTAAAACATCAGGGTTATTTCCCTTTTCACGCAAAGCTTTACGCTGATTTACACCGAATCTATGTTGTTCGTCGATGACGATAAAACCTAAATTTTTGAACGAAACGCTATCTTGGATCAAGGCATGCGTACCGACAATAACGTTGATCTGGCCATTAGCTATATTTCCAGCAATCGTATCGTGCTCTTTTTTTGTCTGCGACCCAGTAAGGATCCCAACTTTTAATTTTAATGGGGTCAATAACTTACTTATTTTGTCAAAATGTTGCTGAGCAAGAATTTCAGTCGGCGCCATAATAGCCGCCTGATAACCTGCAGTGACAGAAGCTAACATTGCGATTACAGCCACAACTGTTTTACCAGAACCAACATCCCCTTGCAGTAATCGATTCATATGATGACTAGATTTCATATCCGCCAAAATCTCGTCGACAACTTTGCTTTGGGAATCTGTTAATTTAAACGGAAGAGTCGATAAAAACTGATCAACAAAACTCTGATCGTATTTCTCTTCTATTCCGTCACCATCTTGCCTGTCTCGAGCTTTAATACTCTGGATCCCACATTCAAATAAGAAAAATTCTCGAAATTTAGCACTACGCCTGGCAGTTTCACTTTCTGATTCACTGTCTGGAAAATGCATCCCTTTAACTATTTTTTGATCATCTAACAGTTCATATTTCTCACGAATCTCACTCGGAATGACTGTCTGAATGTCATCCTGATACTTATCAAAAGCTTGTTTTATCAAATTAACTAAAGTCTTTTGATGAATATTTTTGTTGACCGAATATACTGAATCAATTGAACCTTCAGAATGAGAGTCTCCAATAACTTTGATTCCAGTCAATGCTCGTCTGGTCTCATTCCACTTTCCATAAACCGCAACTTCGTTACCAGTTTCAAATTTATCCTTTAGCCAAGGTTGATTGAAAAAAGTGATCATAATAGATTCATTTTCAACCAGTATACGGACATTCAATCGGTTTTTTCTATATCCAAAATGAGCGACAACAGGATCGCTAGCAACGACACCTTTTAACAGTATCTTTTCCTGATCAACGGCTTCATCTAGACTCTTTACTTCCATATCCTCGTATCGAAAAGGAAAATAAAATAGTAAATCATAAATGCTCTTGATTCCAAGAGATTTAATTGCTTGCAAACGTTTTGGTCCTACACCTGGTAATGTCGAAACTTCGATGTTTTGTAAATTCATTTTCCCCTCCTCATTCAGAATAATAAAAGTTTATAAATATAATTTTAACACCGATAAATTTAAAATAGCCAATATCCCATTTTAGATATTGGCTATTTTTGAAATAATTTTATTCTACTGCGATCAAGTATGGATATACTGGTTGATCACCTTGATGTACTTCTGTCTCTAAGTCTTCATAATTATCTGAGAGATAATCAGAAATCTTTTGTGCATCGTTTTGATTACCATCTTTACCAACCAAAATAGTAATAGCTTCACTATCTTCATCGATCATTTTATCAAGCATTTTTTCAGTTGCTTGAAGAATGTTTTCATCATCAACAGTAATCTTACCGTCAACGATTCCCATGAAGTGACCCTTTGTGATCTTCAAACCATCAATTTCAGTATCACGAATTGCTTGAGTAACTTGACCACTCTTAACTGTATCTAGAGAATCTTCCATATTTTCTTTGTTCTCATCAATATCAGACTCAGGATTAAATGACAACATAGCAGTCATCCCTTGAGAAATGGTCTTAGTCCCAACAATAGCTACTGGAATGTCTACTAAACCAGCTGCCTGTTTTGCTGCCATTATGATATTACCGTTGTTTGGCAATACAATAGCACGTTTAGCGTTTGAAGACTTGATAGCATCAACGATATCATTTGTTGAAGGATTCATTGTTTGTCCACCACTAATGATGTTTGTTACTCCAAGGCTTTGGAACAATGTCGATAATCCATCTCCAGACGACACGGCAATTACCGCATAATCAACAGGCTTTTGTGGATCAGCTTTTGGCAAATTATTGACGGAAGTTTCTTCATCATCATCAACAATTGTTTCATGTTGAATACGCATGTTATCAATTTTTACTTTGACAAGGGAACCAAATTTGCGGCCCTCTTCCCAAACTTTTCGAGGATAATTCGTATGAACATGGACCTTAACGACCTCATCATCGGATACAACAATCAATGAGTCACCAATTTTACTTAAATAGTCTCTCATCTTGTCATTATCAAATGTTTCATCACTCGTTGCATCTTTGCCTAATTCAACCATCATTTCGGTACAGTAACCGTTCTTGATGTCTTCTGAAGTAAATTGACCTTGAACAGATTGATGATGAGTTGCATTCACCATTTCATCCATTTCAGTTTCATCAGGTGTATGTTCCTCACCCGCTGGAGAAGCTACGCCAGTCAATCCTTCCAAGAATCCTTCATATATAAATACAAGACCTTGGCCACCAGAATCAACAACTCCAACTTCTTTTAAAACTGGTAGTAATGATGGTGTCTTTTCTAATCCGACTTTGGCACCATCAACAACAGCTTGCATCAATTCAGCTACATCGGTACTACTCTTAACAGCTTTCATACCAGCTTCAGAACCGAATCTAGCAACTGTAAGGATTGTTCCTTCGACTGGTTTCATAACTGCTTTATATGCAGTTTTAACACCGTCATCAAATGCTTTCGCAAGATCTAATGCAGACAATTCTTCCTTAGATTCAATACTTTTTGAAAATCCTCTGAACAATTGAGAAGTGATAACACCAGAATTACCTCTGGCACCCATTAATAGGCCCTTAGCCAAAGCTTTACCTAAAACCCCTACAGATTCCGACTCTGATTCATTAACGGCCTTAAAACCGCTTTGAACGGTCAAACTCATATTTGTACCAGTATCCCCATCAGGAACAGGGAACACGTTGAGTGAATTTACGAATTTTGCATTTTTTTCCAGGCGATGTGACGCCACGCGGACCATATCAGAAAATTCTTTCTTAGTAATACGTTCTATACTCAAAATTTCTCCTCCAACCAGCAATTCCTATTTAATATCATCTAAAACTTTAATTCCCTGTACATAAACATTCACAGTGCCAGCTGGTGTTCCAAGCATTGTTTCTAGATTATATTTAACTTTTTCTTTTAAGTTTTTTGCTACTTCGGATATTTTAATACCATATCCGACAATGATATAGACATCAACGGCAAGTTTTTCATCTTCTTGATGAATAACGACACCTCGTGAAAAATCTTCACGATTCAAGATCGTGTTCATGCCATCACGCAATTGATTCTTGCTTGCCATACCAACAATACCGTATATGTCAGCAGCAGCGCCACCAACGATAGTTGCAACAGTATTATTTGATACATCAATTTCGCCATGCTTTGTTTTTATTGTAATTGCCATTATGGATCCTCCTATCTGGATCAATGTACTATAAACATTAAAATTCTATCATAGCAACATTTTTATTGAAAGATTTTCGCCCAATATAATTCGACTATTGATTTAGAACTTTCATTATGGTAAATTAGTCAGGTGATATTTTAAAGAAAACATGTAGCCAAAGGAGGTCGGTCCCATGGCAAAAGATATTATTACAGGCCGTAAGACTGTGTTCGGTAACAAACGTTCACATGCTCTCAATCAATCAAAACGTTCTTGGAAGCCAAATTTGCAAAAAGTTCGTATTTTAGTTGATGGTAAACCTAAACGCGTTTGGGTTTCAGCAAGAGCTTTGAAATCAGGAAAAGTTACTCGTGTATAATCTAATCATTTAAAAAAAGACTAACAATTAATTGTTAGTCTTTTTTTAATGCCTTCTTATCTCGACTTTGAATAACAGCAATTACGCCACTCTCAAAGTTAAAATCAATCGTTGAGTTAACAAACTCATTACTGGCCCAACTGATTGGATGATTTGAACTAAAATCCTTTAGTTGATATTTAGCGTCAACCAAATTCAAGCCTGTAACAGGTCCAAGATTAACAAAACCAACGTATTTCATTTTATTTTCATGATAGATGGTATAGCTACCTGGCCTAAAGAACCGGACTGTATTTGTCTCAGATTTAAAATACATTTTGTCATAAAAAGTTTGAAATCTTTTATCAAATGGAAGAAATAGGTTCACTAAGAAATGATCTATCCTACCACCTGTTGCTCCATAAATATAATATTCATCAGCATCAAACTTTTCATGAGCTGCTAATATGGTTAGTTCTGAATCAGTATCGTCTTTCTCAGGTGGAAATTTTTTGAAACAAGGAATATTCTCTTTTAGCAATTTTTGTTCTTTTTTATTAATCGAATCAAAATCACCAATGGCCATTTTTGGCATCACACCGTGTGAAATAAGATATAAATTGCCACGATCTGCCCCTACCCATTCACCAGGAATGGAGGCTGCATTATTCAGCAATTCATTTGGATATTCACTTGTTGGACCACCTAAAAGAATATTTATTCGTTTCATATTAATTACTCTGCCGCACTTTGTCTTAATTTATCTACCTTTTCAGCAAACTCGGCTTCACTTTCACCATTAAATAAATATGAGCCTGCTACAAAAATATCTGCACCAGCATCAGAACACTGTTTGATAGTTCCAGCATTTATACCACCATCAACTTCAATTTCAAAATCATCTGCTGCTGAAGTTTGTCTTAATTGATCTAATCTTTGAATTTTTCTAAGCATACCTGGAAGGAAACTTTGTCCACCAAAGCCTGGATTGACTGTCATTACCAAAATTTGATCAATTATTGGGAAAAGCTCTTTAACGTTTTCCAAAGGAGTTCCAGGATTAACAACGACCCCTGCTTTGGCGCCTAAACTTTTAACTAATTCAATAGATCTATAAATGTGATTTGTGCTTTCTGTATGGATCAAAACAGTATCTGCACCAGCATCAACGACTGGCTTGATGTATTGATCAGGATTGTCGATCATCATATGAACATCAAGTGGTTTGTCAGTTACTCGTTTCATCCCTTCAATAACACTAGGACTAAAAGACATGTTTGGAACAAAATGTCCGTCCATAATGTCGATGTGGAATAAATCTGCACCGGCTTTTTCTGCCATTTTTACGTCGTGTTCCAAGTTCATAATGTCAGCTGCAAGTATTGATGGAGCGATTTTCTTTGTCATAGGTTTTCCCCCTCAGTATCTCTTCTTGTAAGAATTTATTTCATTTAGAAAATATAAATAATTGTCATAGCGACTTCTCATAATTGTACCAGATTCGACCATTTCTTTGACCTTACAACCTGGTTCATTTACATGTTGGCAGCCTCTGAACTGACAATCAGCGCTGAATTTAACAAATTCAGGAAATAAATTAGGTAGTTCCTCTTTGTCGATCTCAATTAATTCTAGTGATGAAAATCCTGGTGTATCAGCAACCAATCCACCAGCAATCTCAAACAGTGAAACTTGTCTGGTAGTGTGCTTACCACGATTTAAAGTTTGAGATATTGGAGCTGTTGCGATAGATAATTCAGGATTGATGTGATTTAACAGAGTAGATTTTCCAGCACCAGACTGTCCGGTAAAGACAGTAACTTTATCAGTAAAAAGTGCCTCAAGTCGTTTTACCTGCGCATCATTATAACTATCTTTATCTTCAAATATCTCATAATCAGCCTCATGATAACCAGAAAGTGCTTTAATCAAATTCTGATATTCGTCTTCACTGATCAAGTCACCTTTCGTCAAATAGATAACCGGTTTAATATCATTATGCTCAATATTGACCAAAATTTTATCTAACAGATTACTAGAAAATTTAGGCTCTATTGCTGAAGTTACAACAATCGCTTGGTCGATATTTGCTATCGGAGGGCGAACTAAACTATTGGTCCGTGGTAAGAGTTCCATGATATAGCCTAGATCTCCACTAGCCTCGTATGAAACCATATCGCCGACAATTGGCTTTATCCCTCGTTTACGAAAATTCCCTCTAGCTCGCGTACGAACTAACTCGTCACTTTCACTATCAAGAACATCGTAAAATCCACTTATCGACTTGATAATTTTTCCTTCTCTAATCATTTACTACCCACTCACTGAACCACTAAGTATCGTCGAGTTATCTCGCTCCACTGTGTAGTTCCCAGTTTGACCATCTTTTACATTAAAGCTCAATATTAATGGCGTGTCTTGCGTAATACTCATAGTTCTATAAGGTGTTGAAATGCTATGTGATGAATCTCCGAGGTAAACTGTGACCTTATTAGGACTTCCAGTGCCGTCATCTTTATATGGTATCGTGATCGACCTGGACAAAGTCTTAGTATTCCCAGAATTATTATTATCTTTGTCTTTATCTGAGCCATCATTATCGGATGGATCAGTTCCTTTAGAAATTGTTACTGACAATGTTCCGCCAGATGAAATAACACTATTTGCTTCTGGACTCTGGCTGATCAATAGACCTTCAGCAACAGAACTTGAATAAGCATAATTAACATCCAGTTCAACATCGATCTCATTAGCATAGTCTTGAATACTCTTCAAATTGTAACCAGTTAAATCTCGAACATGAATAACCTTTTTCTTTTTAGCACTAGAAGCTTTGGCCAAAGTAAGCGTCAAAGTCTGTTTCTTAGCAACAACTTTTTCACCTTTTTGAACACTCTGTTTCAAAATAGTTCCGGCAGTATAGTTATTGTTTGAAGAATACTTTAACTTGACCGTAAATCCACGTTTCTTCAAATTATCGGAAACGTCTGAGTAATTCTTACCTACCAAGTTAGGCATGGTGTAATACGTTGCACCAAGACTAACAACTAAATTGACCCTTGCACTATTTTTGAGCTTTAATCCCTTGGTTGGAATTGAACGAATAACATGTCCAGCTTCAACATCATCATCATTTTCTTTTGAAATATTTCCAACTTGAAGATTCGAACCTTTTAGCATTACTTTAGCTTGCTTCAAGGTCAAATTACTCAAATCGGGAACAGTAGTTTCTCTATTGCCTTTAACGCCTAAGAAAATCATGAAAATAATCAATAACGCTGCAATAACAGACGCAATAATTATATTCCTACGTTTATTATCTTTACCTTTTGATTCTTCGTGGTTGGTATCCTTTTTATCAGGATCAATAGAGAATATTGGTGGCATAACCTTTGTAGCGCCTAGATCATCATGAACTATCGGTACAAATTTTGCTTCACCGGCACGTTCTGGCAACAAACAAGTATTCAAATCGTCGTACATCTGACTGACAGATTGATATCTTTGTTTTGGATCCTTTGCAGTTGCTTTCAGTACTACGTTTTCTAAGGCTGTAGGTATGTTAGAATCAATTTTCTGTAAATCAGGGACATCTTCCTTAGAATGCTTCAAAGCAACTGAGACAGCTGTATCTCCCTTAAAAGGCACAGTCTTAGCCAAAAGTTCAAACAAGATAATTCCCAGCGCATAAATATCAGAAAGTTCAGTAGCTGATCCTCCACGAATCTGTTCAGGTGACATGTAATGTACTGAGCCTAAAAGTGAATTGGTTCTCGTGATAGAACGGTCACTAAGAGCTAGAGCTATTCCGAAGTCAGAAACCTTCACCTGAATTGGATCTTTTGAATCATCAACTAAAATATTTTCAGGCTTTAAATCACGATGAATAATTCCATGCGCATGTGCTTCAGATACTGCGGAACAGATCTGCTGCATGATTGCGACAACCTCATGATAAGGAATTGGAAAATTATTTCTTATATATTTTTTTAAATTAGGTCCACTGACATATTCAATGATAATGTACTGATTTCCATGATCATTAACAACATCCAATATATTGACAATATTTGGATGTGACAATGTTCCTGTAGCCTTGGCTTCACGCTCAAATCTACGTTTAACTGATTCATCATCCTGTAAATCATAACGTAAAGCTTTAACGGCTACCTTTTGATTTGTTTTAGTGTCGTTGGCTAAATAAACATTGGCCATACCACCTTCGCCAAGAGTTCTAATAATCTCATAGCGTCCTCCAACTAGGTAACCTTTATCCATCTACTTGTTACCCCCGTCTTCCGAGGTAAAAAGTAGAGCCGTAATATTATCACGGCCACCGGCCTGATTTGCTTTTTCGATCAATAGATGGCATTTTGCGTCAAGACTTAGCTTTTGAGAAAGAACACTTTTGATTTCAGCTTCTGTGACCATATTTGTTAAACCATCGGTACATAACAAAATTATCGAATCATCTACATCATCGAAATTTTTGATCCGAGGCTGAACGGTCTGTGAAACGCCCAGTGTTTGAGTAATGATATTCTTCTGAGGATGGTTTTCTGCTTCTTCAGGACTGATCTGCCCTGTCTCAAGCAATTCGTGAACCAATGAATGATCAACACTAAGTTGTTCAAGTTCTCCGTTGTAATAACGATAGCAACGAGAATCTCCAACGTTTACGACCATCATTGTTTTTTCTACAAAGAAAACTCCGACCATCGTTGTACCCATACCACTCAAATCATCGAATTGATTGGAAACTGAGATTATACGATCGTTTTCTTTACTAATTTCCTTGATGACCCATTCGCGGAGGTCATCTAAGTCTGAAATATCTGTCTCCTCAAATGTATGTCCCAAATGTGAAACAGCCATATCAGATGCAACATCTCCACCTCTGTGGCCACCCATACCGTCTGCGACAATACCAAATATAATGCCTTTTTTATTCTTAAAGACATTTACATAATCTTGATTATTTTCTCTAAGTTTCCCAACATCAGTCAGCAATGCATAATCCATTTGTTTTGACCTTACCTCATTATTTTTTTCGTCTAAAGGCGGCTACAAAAAAACCGTCTGTGAAATAATCATCTGGTAATAATTTTAATACGCCGTCATGAACATTCTTGTCCAGAACATTTTCATGTTTAACTGGAACAACTTCATAATTATCATGATCAGCTAAAAACTTCATAACTACATCTTCATTTTCTTCAGCATCAAAGGTGCATGTACTGAACACTAACATGCCATTGACCTTTACTAAGTCCTTCAAACTATCCAAAATTTGTAATTGAATTTTTTGTAGATTCAATAAATCTTCTGGTTGTCTGAAATAACGTAGCTCTGGCTTACGACGAATCAATCCTAATCCTGAACATGGAGCATCAACCAAAATTTTGTCGAAACTCTCTGGGGCAAATTGATCCTTAGCTTTTCTGGCATCTAATGCCTTAGTTCTTATTATATCCTCATAACCCAGTCTATGGCTATTTTCTTGTATTAGTTTAGTTTTAGGTTTGTGAATATCTAACGCCATTACTGATCCGTTTGTCAAAAGACTAGCGATATGCGTCGTCTTACCACCAGGTGCGGCACAACTATCCAATACTTGGTCTCCATCCTGTAAATCTAATGCTGGAGCGACCATCATTGAACTTTCATCTTGGATCGTAAACAAGCCTTCACGAAATTCATCTGTTTCGATCAAGTTACCACTTGGACAAGTCAATCCAACTGAAGAAATCTGACTTGGTTTCATTTCAAATCCAGATTCTGCCAATCTAGCAGTCAATTCTTCAGGAGTGATTTTATTAGTGTTGACTCTAATAGAAATATGCGATGGTTGGTTGATCGATTGCAAGATGCTTTTTGTCTTATGAACACCTTGTTGTTTGACCATAAGTTCAACAAGCCATTGTGGTGTACTGTAACGAATACTCATTGAGTGCTCTGAATTTCCCTTTGGTAGATCTCTAAAACCATGTCGCTGATAATTTCTCAAAACCGCTGTGACAAAATTACCTAATCCATCATTTTTACCGTTTGCTTTAGCAATTTCGACAGATTCATTGAAAATAGCATGTTCAGGAACTTTATCCAGATATTGAATCTGATAAATCGCTGTCAGCAAAAGAATATTTACCCAATCTTCAACTTTCTTGCCAGCAATGTATGGTTCTAATTGATATTCGAGAATCATTTTATGTTGCAATACCCCATATACAATATTCGTCATCAATCTAGAATCAACGTTTGATACGTCACTTCTCTTTAAAATATTATTGATTTCAATATTTGAATATGCTTTATTCTTCAAAATTCTTGTCAGTGCTTCGACGGCTAATGCTCTTGGATTATCTTTCATTTATGTTGACCACAACTTGTCCTTCTTCTAAATTTTTACCAGTTCCATTTATATAATTTGCTACGTCCATTACTTTCTTACCAGCAGGTTGAATTTTTTTGATAGAGACGCCATTTCCATCCCCTGCAACTATAACTAATTTCTTTTTTGTGATTTCAAAAACTGTCCCAGCTTTTAAATCTGTATCGATATTTTCAACAGCCGATTTGTATATTTTGGTTCTTTGACCATCTATATTGACCCAAGCTCCAGGTTCGGGACTCAATGCTCTGATATGATTAAAAATTTGTTCGGCTGATTGACTGAAATCAAGATGCTCTTGTTCTTTTGAAATGTTTGGTGAAAACACAACTTCATTTTCATCTTGTTCAATAGAATCTGATGTTCCATCTAAAATATCTGGAATTGTCTTCAATAATAAATCCCGACCGATAACGGCTAACTTTTCAAATAAACTGCCATTATCGTCATCAGCTTCGATCGGTAACTTTGCAGAACTAATAATATTACCAGCATCCATAGCTTTGACCATGTACATTATTGTGATACCAGTCTCCTTGTCACCGTTGAGTAATGACCATTGGATAGGTGCGCCACCACGATATTTGGGTAACAATGATCCATGGACGTTGATAGCAGCAACTTTGGCAGATTCCAGAAATGAATTTGGTAGGAACTGTCCATATGCAGCAGTTATTATCAAATCGACATTCAAAGCTTTTAATTCGCTGACCTCTTCACTGCCAGGCAATTTTGCTGGTTGATAAATTTTGAGACCATTTTGTTCTGCCAGCTCTTTTACAGGGCTTGCTTGCAATTTTTGCTTTCTACCAACTGGCTTATCTGGTTGAGTTACAACTGCTTGAATATCGTATTTGGCATCCAATAAACCTTGGAGAACAGTTGCAGAGAAATCTGGAGTTCCTAAAAATATCACACTTGTCATTTAACATACCTCACTTAGTCAATGTGTTGTGGTTCATTATCGATCGCAATGGAAAAACCACGTCTGGCTTCCCCTTGTGTATCATTTAATATTTCCATTAATTTTTCGTGTAATTTTGGTTCATGCTTATATTTTACAATAATTTGATAAAAATATTTATTCTGTTTTCTAGCTATCATAGTTGGACTAGGTCCAAGCAAGATTGCTTTATCTGATAATGCTGTCTGTAACTGTTTTTTCAGCCAAAAACTTTGTTTCAATGCCTGACTCTCAATTTGATGAGAAACACTGATCAAGGTCGTGAAATAATATGGTGTATATCCGGACTGATGTCGTAAATACATCTCTTGTTTATAAAAGGTCTCATAATCCTGCATCGCGGCATCCTTAATAGCATAGTGATCTGGATTATAAGTTTGAATTATAACGTGACCTTCTTTTTCAGCACGTCCAGCACGACCACTTACTTGCGTCAATAATTGGAATGTACGCTCACTGGCACGATAGTCAGAAATACTCAAAGTCGTATCAGCATTTATTACCCCTACTAAAGTAACATTTGGAAAATCTAATCCTTTGGCAATCATCTGTGTACCTAACAAAATGTCGGCCTCATGCTTACTAAATTTTTCAATTAAGGCAGCATGAGAACCTTTCCTACGAGTCGTATCGACATCCATTCTCAAAACTCTTGCATCTGGATAAATTTCATTTAACTGTTTCTCGATATTCTCTGTTCCGGTTCCATAAAAACCGATTTTCTTACTCTTACAGTTAGGACAGATATGAGGAACATTTTCTTCGTGACCACAATAATGACACTTCATTTTTCCCAAGTTTTTGTGGTAAGTCAAAGATACATCACAATTGGGACACTTCAGAACAAAACCACATTCACGGCACATCAAGAATGATGAATAGCCTCGACGATTAAGCAAAACTATCGCCTGTTCTTTTCGTTTCAAAACACGCCACAAATTATCTTGCAATAATGGTGAAAAATCGCCTTTTACAGCAGAATTTTCAGCATTACGCATATCAACGATTTGAACATGTGGCAAAGCATGATTATTGATACGTTTAGTCATATTGATCAGCTTATAAACACCTTTTTGAGCACGAGCTCTAGATTCCAAACTAGGTGTTGCACTTCCCAATACTAATGGACAATTATTATAGTCTGAACGCCATTTTGCGACATCCCTAGCATGATATCTAGGATTGTCATCTTGCTTATAACTTGCCTCATGTTCTTCATCGATGATTATCAAGCCAATATTATCAAGTGGAGCAAACACTGCACTTCTGGCACCGACGACAACTTTGACACTACCATTTTCAATTCGTGACCATTCATCGTATCTTTCACCACTCGACAGACCACTGTGCAAAACCGCCACCTGATCTCCAAATCTACCAATAACTCGATTGACCATTTGCGGAGTTAAAGATATTTCTGGAACCAACATTAATGCCGTTTTTCCTTGTTCTAAGGCTTTCTGGATAGATTGGAGATAAACTTCAGTCTTTCCACTTCCAGTGACTCCTTCTATCAGAAAGGTATCAGATTTATCATCAACAATTGAGTCACTTATATCCTTTACGGCAGTAGATTGTTCTTCGGTTAATTCTAAGTTACTTGTTCTTTCAGGGTTTATCCCAACTGGTTTACGTCGTTTAGTTATCTCAATAAACTTCAATAAATTATTTTTTTCAGCTGTCTTGAGTGTGGCTCTTGTGATTTTAAATTGATTTTCCAGATTGCTTACTTCAATTGGTAAATCATCATGATGAGACAACAAAAAATCAACAAGGTTATGTTGAGCCTTGGCGTTACTACGTAATTTGTCTTTGGCTTCAAGTAGTTGATCAGTATTTAAATCGGTCGTTATTACTTGTCTAGTTAATGAATTAGCTTGATTTTCCACCACATATTCAATATCTATTTTATGAGCACGCTTCAATTTTGCAATTTTTCTCAGAGTTTGTTCTTCGGTGTCTTTGGTGATTTCCAAGGTTAATTGGTTGTCTAATAACTTCTTTACGTCCGCATCGTTTTCAAATCCTTCTGATGCAACTACAAATTGTTTGTATTTGGCGCGCATTACATTTGGTAACATCGTTTGTAAACAGGAGATTTGGAACGCATACGTGGTGTCGGCCAACCAATATGACAACTTGATCATTTCTTGAGATAGAACTGGTTTTACATCAATTACCCTCTCGATTGGTTTCAACTTACCTGTGAAGTCACTATGGTCTCTGACTTCCATTACAAATCCTTGAACTTTACGTTTACCTTTACCAAAACCAACTTCTACTCGAACTCCAGGTATCACGACTTCAACTAATGAATCTGGTATTTCATATTCAAAAGGACGATTCGTTTGCATTGTTGGTACATCAACAATTACTTCAGCTACTGCCATGATTTCACCTGCCTAACCTCAAAATATTATTTCTAATAAAAAAACCTTCACAATTATCATTTTGACAATCAGTGAAGGAACAAATTAATTTTCGTCTTTTTTCTCTTCTTCAACTTTTTCGGCTTCTTTTTCAAGAAGAATTGAATCTGGATCGATTTCAATTTTATCATCAGCAATTTCTTCAAATGCTTTTCCGATAGTTCTTGGTGATTCGTAGTGGTTCAATAATTCAATATCCCCAGCTTCTAATTCATGTGCTCTTTTGGCTGCTAAAACAGCAAGTGAGTATCTCGAATCAACTCTGTCTAATAATTTATCAATTGATGGATAGCTTATCATATTAGTCTTCTCCTATTATTTTTTTATATTTATCAATAACACGTGGCACTCTTAAGTGTTCACTTCTTATTATACCTTCAATTTTTTTGACTGCGTTAGGTATTTTATCATTAACTACGGCATAATCATAGTTTGACATCATTTCGATTTCTTTTTTAGCTTGTTCCATTCGCTTATCGATCGTCTTTGCATCATCTGTTCCACGATGTGTAATTCGTCTTCTCAAACTAGGAAGGTCAGGTGGTGTTAGGAAGATATAAACACCATCAGGCATCTTCTCACGAACTTGCATAGCTCCGTTGACTTCGATTTCAAGCAGGACATCAGTACCAGCTTCTAGTTTCTCGTTAACGTATTTCAATGGTGTTCCATAATAATGATCAACATACTTGGCATACTCAAGCATACCACCATTTTTTATTTCATCCTCGAATTGTTCGTTCGTGCGAAAATAATAATCTACACCATCTTCTTCACCTGGACGCATCTCACGAGTTGTCATTGAAACAGAATAGTCGAATCTAATTGAAGACTTATTCAACATTGCTTTTCTAACTGTCCCTTTACCAACACCTGAGGGGCCAGACAAAACTATTAACATACCTTTTGCTGACATTAACTTATCCCTACTATCTATATATATTGTTATCTATCTTGCAATAGAATTGGTCTATTTTCAAGAGTTTGCGAGCATAACAAAACAAAATAATTAAGAAAACTTAAGAATAAGTTGCTAATGCGAACAGAAGTTCGTATACTTGTGATACAAACAAATGTTCGGGGGAAGTAAAAAATGCAACTACAAACACGTTTAAATAATAATTTTGCTAAAAATTTGATCCACTCTACTACAGATTTTATTGATCGTAACTTCGATATCAGATTCGGTGAAAATGATATGTCACAACTAATTCAAATGCCAATGAATCAATTAAGTTTATTTGCTCACCAAAGTCTTGAAAACAGATATTTGGTCGTAATAACTATGTTAAACGAAGAGCAATACCATGGCAAGCTAATAAAGGCTGTTGATCAAAATAAATATATCATGAAAATCACAGATGGCTTTTACAAAATTGTCGAATTAGATCAATTGAAATCAATTAATTTAATCTAACTTCTCCTGTTCACCTTGTGCTAATTCAAGTAATTCCTTTGCATGCTCTCGTGTCAGGTCGGTAATTTTTGTACCTGCTAACATTAATGAAATAGCTTCAACTCTTTCGTGATCGTCCAATAATGAGACTTCAGTTTCAGTCTTGTCATGGGCGGTCTTTTTTTCTATCTGGAACTGTTGCTCACTCATAGCAGCAACTTGAGGTAAATGTGTAATACACAGAACTTGTAATGATTGCGCTACACGATAAATTTTATCACCAATTGCTTGAGCAACTCGACCACTGACACCGGTATCTATTTCATCGAAAACAATCGTCTCAACATTCATTTTGGCAGCAATGATTGCTTCAAAGGCCAAAATAACACGTGAAAGTTCACCACCCGAAGCAACTCGAACCAACGGTTTAAAGTCTTCACCAACATTAGTCTTCAGATTAAATCTAATTGCATCCATTCCGTTTTCGTTTAAAGTGTTATCACCTAAACTGTTAAACTCGACGTCAAACTTTGCATTCTTCATATATAAATCTTTTAACTCATGATTGATCGATTTAGACAATTTAGTGGCTGTCTTATGTCTTTCATCAGATAACTCTTTGGCAAGTTCTAAAAGCTCAGCCTGCATTGATTGCAACTCCACCTTTAATTGTTCTTCCGAAGTATCATCGATATTGATTTTTTCTAATTCATCATGAGCATCTATCCCAAACTGAATGACCTCATCTAATGACGGACCATATTTCTTTTTAAGATTATCGATCACAATCAATCTTTTTTGAATTTCATCAAGTCGATTTTCATCAAAGTCCAGACTACCGATTTCATCAGAAATAGTCGTAAGGTCATCCTGAAGCTGGTAATAGGCACCATTAATAGAGTTATACAACTCTTGATATGCAGAATCATACTCTTGAATGCCGTCTAGTTGATCTCGGACATTTCCCAAAGCATCGACTACACCAGTATTGTTCTCAGATAATAATTGATAACTAGCCTGTAGGGCACTGCTGATTTTTTCAAAATTTGCTAAATGGTTTTTCTCATCGTCTAATGAGTCATCTTCACCACTGGTCAAATTTGCGCTATCAATTTCGCTGATTTGAAATTTCAACATATCAATTCTCTGGACGATATTTTGAGAATCCTTTTGAATGGCACGTAATCTCGCTCGTTTATCTTGGAATTCATGGAATTTATCTCTATAGGTATTTAATAGGTTATGTGCCTTTTCGTTAGAAAATCTATCTAGAATTATTATGTGGTTATCTTCATCCAATAGCTCTTGTGATTGATTTTGACCATGAATCTCAACCAAATATTTTCCTAGATCTTTAAGTACATTGGTTTTCACTAATTCATTATTAACTCTACAAACGTTTCTACCTTTACGGTTGATCTCCCGTTTGATTATTATTTGGTTATCATCATGTTTTATTCCAAAACTATCCAAGACATTGAAAATAGGACTATTTGAATTAACTTCAAATAATCCTTGTACTTTCAAACTATTTTCGCCCGTTCGAACAAAGTCGATCGATGATCGACTTCCGACTAATAAACCTAATGCATCAATAATGATTGATTTACCAGCACCAGTTTCACCAGTTAATGCGGACATTCCATTTTTAAAATCCATCTGTAATTGACTAATGATTGCAAAATTATTTATGATCAATTTTTTTAACATTGAGTCACCTATTTTTTATTCAAATTTGCATATGCTGCTGCCATTGTATCTTCGATTGAAACTGAACTCAATATTGCTCCATCAGACTCTTCTGAAGGTTTGCGGATATGCATCAGAAATTCTATATTACCTTCTCCACCTTTGATGGGTGAAAAATCCAATCCTTCAACAATAAATCCGGTCTCCTTTGCAAAATTCAATATTTTATTCAATACCATCTCGTGAACTTTATGATCACGAACTATCCCGTGTTTTCCAACATTCTCTGGTCCAGCCTCAAATTGAGGTTTGATCAAGCATACTGCATCTGCTCCAGGAATAATGATATTGAACATTGGTCCCAATATTAATTCAAGAGAAATAAAAGATACATCGGTCATGGCAAATTCGGGCAAACCTTCGTGGAAATCTTCAGGTTTACTGTATCGGAAGTTTACACGTTCCATTACAATTACTCGTTCATCTTTTCGCAACTTCCATGCTAATTGATTGTAACCAACATCTAGTGCATAGACCTTTTTAGCACCATTTTGTAAGGCAACATCTGTAAATCCACCTGTCGATGATCCGATATCTAAACATGTTTTATCAGTCAAATCAATGTTAAAGGACTCAACTGCTTTCTCCAGTTTATAACCACCACGACTGACATACTTACTATGTGCACCCTCAACAACATGAAAAATTGTTTCTGGATCAACTTTTTCACCAGGTTTATCAAATCTAAGATTATCTTGATTATAGACTTCACCGGCCATAACAGATCTCTTTGCCTGTTCACGTGATTCAAATAAATTTTGTTCTACTAATAGAACATCTACACGTTCTTTTGCCACAGTATTCTCCTATTTCTTGAAATAATCTAAAAAGCTTACCAATAACTTTTTATCGAATTTTTCTTCTCGTAAAACAGCATTTAATGCATCTTTAACTAAATTACGCAGTTTTTCTTCAGTTTCTTTTTTACCGATCAAATTAGGGAAAGTATTCTTATCTACATCTTCACCATCATCCGCATCGTCAAGATCATCCTTTAATTGAAATGCTAATCCAACTTTTTCAGCATATTCAACTAAATTCTTTGAAAGGCTGTGATCTGCACAAGAAGCACCAATCGTTATTGCTGCAGTAATTAAATCTGCAGTTTTTTGTTTATGTAAAGTTGTCAATTCATCAATATTTAATTGCTTATCTTCTTTGGTAATATCAGTCATCTGACCGGCTACCATACCCATAGGGCCGGCATTATGAGACAGAATCCTCACTGCGGCCATTCGCTTACTTGTATCCAATTCAGATTTTGCTAACCAATAAAACGCATGGGTCAATAGGCCATCACCCGCTAGTACAGCTGGGCCAGTACCAAATTTCTTATGACTTGTTAACTGCCCTCGACGATAATCATCATTGTCCATTTCAGGCAAATCATCGTGAATCAAGGAATATGTATGAATAAGCTCAATCGCACCAGCAACTTCAAAATATTTTGGAAGGTCGGCCTCGGCAACTCCAGAAGAATAGACAGTCGCCAGCAATAACATTGGGCGAACTCGTTTACCCCCTGAATTTACAGAATACAACATCGCATCACGTAATGTTGGTTGTTTAATTTCAGTAGTCAGCCTATCTGTTAAAAATTGATCAAAAGCAGGCAATATTCTTTTATGAAACTCATCAAATGTGGTAATTTCCAAAATTAATTTTCGTCCTTATCATTTTCATCGTTGATTGTTGATTCAGATCCATCTTTAGCCATAACTTTGGTAACAGTAGATTCAGCTTCGGAAAGAGTTTTCTCGAGACTCTTGCTCAATGCTACTCCAGATTTGAATTTTTCCATAGCTTGTTCTAATGGAACATTACCTTTTTCCAAATCAGTAACGATTTGTTCTAGATCTGCCATATTTTCTTCAAAACTTTTTTTCTTTTCAGCCATCTTTTTCCTCACTAATATCTTTTGTCACCAATTTTACTGAACCATTATGAACTCTTAAATTAACGTTTTTACCAACTTTGTAATCTGAAACGTCCTTCAATACTTTTCCATCATCATCTGATGCTACGGCATATCCACGACTAAGAGTTTTTAAAGGACTCAATGAATCCAACGAACCGACTTGTTTCCCAAAAGCACTTCTTTGCCTGCTAAGCAAAGCACTAGTTGAACGTGCCATTCTTTGGAAATCATTTGCAACACGAGCTTGATAATTCTTGATTTGAGATTGTGGTGATACTTGAACTAATCTGTTTTCATTGTTCCAAAGTCTTTCTTTGCCACGTCCAACATAATTATTGGTGTCTTGAATCAATTTTGTGGTCAAATTATCAACTTTTTGCAAATAAACTTCATAGATTCTTTCTGGATGTTGCAAAACACCAGTCTCAGCTAGATTCTTTATCTTATCTCGATATGTATCAAGAATCTTATTTTGTGCAGTTTCCAATCTGATCTCCATTTTTTGAATATCTGTTAAAACATCCCTCAAAACTGGAGTTGCCAATTCTGCTGCTGCAGTTGGAGTCGGTGCACGTAAATCTGCAACTAAGTCGGCAATTGTAGTATCAGTTTCGTGACCAACAGAAGAAATTACTGGAATTTTACTATTAACAATAGCCTCAGCGACTATTTCCTCGTTAAACGGCCATAAATCTTCAATAGATCCACCACCACGACCAATAATTATCGTGTCAAAATCCCCAATAGCATTAATCTGATTCAAACGTTCAACGATTGCTGGTGCAGCCGCATCCCCCTGCACTTGTGCAGGAAATAAGACTAATTGAACAATCGGATATCGTCTTTTAACAGTTGTCATAATGTCGTGAATAACCGCTCCTGATTCACTAGTAACGACCGCAATCTTTTTGGGGAACTTTGTAATTGGCATCTTGGGTTGACTAAATACACCCAATTTTTGCAATCTCTGCTTCAATTGTTCAAAAGCAAGATACAAAGATCCCAACCCATCAGGCTCCATTGAATCTACATAAATCTGATAGGCACCAGTCGATTCATAAAGGGAAACACGACCTCTAACTAAAACCTTCATACCTTCTTCAGGTTGAAACTTCACCTTGCTGAATGCAGATTTGAACATAATTGCAGAAATCTTAGCTTTGTCATCTTTCAACGAGAAATATTGATGAGCATTTGGTCTTAACCTAAAATTAGAAATTTCTCCCATCAAATAGACGTGTCCCAAATAGGGATCCACGTCAAATTTGCGTTTAATATATTGTGTTAATGCAGTAACCGTTAAATATTTATCTGAATCAGGCATTTGCTCTCGCCTCTGCAAGTTCAAGGACCTGGTCCATCAATGCAGTAATTGTCATAGGTCCAACTCCACCAGGCACTGGAGTCATCATTGAAGCTGTATTCTCAACGTCAGCAAAGTCAACGTCTCCACAAAGCTTATCGTTTTCATCACGATCCATTCCAACATCAACGACCACGGCACCGTCTTTCACATAATCCTTAGTAACAAATTTAGCTTGTCCAATTGCAACAACTAAAATATCAGCAGTTTTTGCCAATTCTTTAAGATTCTTTGTATGCGAATGTGCAATTGTGACTGTAGCATTTCTAGCAAGCATCATTGCTGCAACGGGTTTACCAACGATATTACTACGTCCAATGATAACGACATTCTTGCCATCCAGATCAACATCGTAATAATCTAACATCATCAAAATACCTGCAGCTGTTGCAGGTTTTGTGTGTGGTTCACCGATCCAAAGATTTCCAACGTTGTCTGGTGCGAAGCCATCGACATCTTTTTTCGAATCAATTGCTTGGATAACACGTTCTTCGTTAATACTCTTTGGTAATGGCAATTGAACAATAAATCCATCAACAGTTTTGTCGTTATTAAGTTCGTCAATTTTAGCCAAAAGTTCATTTTCAGACACATCATCTTTGTAGTGAATCAGTTGAAAATCCATACCCAGTTTTTCAGCACGTCTTCTCTTATTTCTAACGTAAACTGAACTAGCACCACTGTCACCAACTAAGATAACAGCAATACTTGGAGTAATACCCTTTTTCTTTAAATCTTCAACACGGAGAGTCATCTTTTCATCTAATGCTCCCGCAACTTTTTTTCCATCTAATAATTTCATGTCATTTACCATAAAAAGGCTGGCACGTTTACTGTACCAGCCTACCCTTCAACAAAGTTAGATAAGATTCCATTAACAAAGGCTTTTGAATCCTTTTCGCCAAAATCACCGGCTAATTCAATCGCTTCATCAATAGCAACCTTTTTTGGAACTTCTAGACTATTTTCCATTTCAAATAGCCCCATACGTAAAATGGTACGGTCAATCCTAGACAAACGTTTTACTGTCCATTTGTCTTTCAATTGTTTGGAAATTTCTGAATCTAATTCGTCTTGTTTATCAAGCGTCCCAGAAACTAGGAACATCAAATAATCTGGTACCTCTTCTTCAGTTAGATCACATAACTGCATCGTTGACTGAATAGCGGTCTCAGCATCATCCTCGGTCGTCTCTATGGAAAAAAGTGATTGAACTGCAATTTCTCTGATTTCGTGTCTATTTATACTCAATGATTTATTCCTTTTTATCCGCAGTTACTCGTTCTAATTCACCATTTCCTTTTTTGGCAATTAGACCAACAACATGCACATTGATTTCTGTTAAATCTAAATCAGTCATGAATTCTAGTTGTTCAATAGCTGATCTTTGTATCTCTAGTGATACTTTGGGAATTGAGACTCCGTACTCTAGATAAACATAGACGTTTGCAGACACTTTATCGTCACTAAAGACTACATCTACACCTTTTCCATGATTCATTCTACCAAATAAAGAGTTTATTCGGTTAGATATTGTACCGCGCATCTCATAAACGCCATCAACTTGATTTGTGGCGATTCCGAGCAATATTTCAACTACTTGATGAGAGATTTCGACATTACCTTGAACTCTACCATCATCTTGTAATGTTACGTATTTTTGATCAGCCATTAACTTCTATCTCCAATAACTATAAATTAATTTGCACGTGAAATATAAGTTCCATCTTGAGTATTAATAGTTAGCATATCACCTTCGTTAACGAAGAATGGTACTTGAACTACTAATCCTGTTTCCATAGTTGCAGGTTTTGATCCACCAGATTGTGTATCACCTTTGATACCTGCTTCAGTGGCAGTAACTTTTAAGTCAACAGTGTTAGGAACATCAACACCAAGTGTTTCAGTACCGAACATCATAATGTTAACTTCCATATTTTCCTTCAAATATTTCAATTCATCTTTGATTTGTTCTTCAGGAAGTGAAAGTTGTTCGTATGTTGTAGTATCCATGAAGACATGGTTAGTACCATCAGCATATAGATATTGCATCTTCTTGTTCTCGATAGTAGCTTTCTCAACTTTAGCAGTTGATCTGAAAGTCATTTCTTGAACAGCACCTGTTCTCAAGTTCTTGAGCTTTGAACGAACAAAGGCACTACCTTTACCTGGCTTAACATGTTGGAACTCGATAACACGCCAAATGCCGTCTTTTACTTCAATTGTCAAACCGTTCTTAAATTCATTTACTGAAATTGACATAATTCTCTCCTCAATTTTAAACGTTAAAAAAATCTGTTCCCTTTATTTTACCAATATTACCGCGCTTATGGCAATATTAAGTGGTTTATATATAAAAAAAAGAGGACAATGTCCTCTTTAGCGGTTTATTAGTATACTGAAACCTTTTTCTTATCTTTGCCAAGTCTTTCGAACTTAACAACACCGTCTGCAAGAGCGAACAATGTATCATCGCCACCACGTCCAACATTAGCACCTGGATGAATCTTTGTACCACGTTGTCTGTAGATAATTTGGCCAGATGTAACAGGTTGTCCATCAGCACGTTTTGCGCCTAATCTACGACCAGCTGAGTTACGGCCGTTAGTAGTTGAACCTCCACCTTTATGGTGAGAGAAAAATTGTAAATTCATTTTAAGCATGAAGTTTACCTCCTAATCAAATTCGATCGTATTTTTTTCATTTTTAACTGTGATATTTTTTGGATAACTTCCTTCGATATCGATTAATATCTCCGACAGATTCTCCAACAACAATCCGGTGTCGTGTGACACCGTTCCAGTTATACGACAGCCAAGATGACCACCGTTTACCTCGTCTAAAACGACTTGAGGCGTGATCTTGGTAAGTTTTTCAAGATTGTTGATAGTTCCAATTGTTACTGCTGAAACAGCGGCACAAACTAAATCTTGACCATATGGGCCAGAATCAGCGTGGCCTAGAATCAGAAATGAATCAATTTTGTTATCATCGTTTCTATGAAAACTTGCTTTAATCATAAGTATTAACCTTTGATACTATCGATAAGTACCTTTGTATATGGTTGGCGGTGACCAGTCTTTGTATGTGAGTGCTTCTTAGGTTTGTATTTGTAAGTAACGACTTTCTTGTCTTTACCTTGTTTTTCTACTTTACCTGAAACTGAAGCTCCCTTAACAACTGGATCTCCCACTTTAATGCTATCTCCGTCAGAAACTAAAATTACATCATCAAATGTAACTGCGTCCCCTTCTTTAACATCAAGTTTTTCAATAAAGATTGAATCATTTTCTTCAACCTTATATTGCTTACCACCGGTTTTGATTACTGCGTACATATATTCGTACACTCCCTTCTAAGACTCGCCAATTAGGTGCCGTTAGGCTTTAACCTAATTTTGAGCGGTTGTAGATGCAATAGTGATTGCAACTAATAAAATATAGCAAAGATTAATATAATTTTCAACTATTTTTAGACTTTAGTTCTTTTGTATCTGTATCTTTTTTCTTTTTATAAAGTAGCTTGCCATCATTGACGCATAACCAAATCAATAGTCCTGCACTGACAACGTTCAATCCTATTGCTGCTTTTGCCACAGTTGAATAGTGATATGAAAGTTGAATTACATTTTGGCCTGGTTTGGTTTTTACTTCAACAGTTCCTCGTTTGGAAATCGTATAATTAGTTTTTTCATTATTAATAGTGACATCTAAACCTTTATAAACTAAAACAGGTATATCCATCGTGACGGGGTCTTGATTATAGTATTTAACAGTATAATTGGAATCCGTATATTTATAATGAAGTTTTGTTTTGTGGTCATTTACTATAAAGTGATGTCTTCCGATATCCTGGAAGTATTTTAAGCTTCGATTTGGATAATAATCATGTTGATTATATCTTCTTACGATATAGTTGGATTCCGATTGTTTCACAACAGGTGTATCTTTCACCAACGTGATCTGACCATTCAACTTAGTTCCGCTAACATAAATTTGGAAGCTACAAATCAGTATCATGACAACTGCGACTGAGACTTTCAAAAGCCCAGACCTCTTATCAACTAGCATTGCTAGAATATGACTCAAGTAAATTGCTATGAAAAATGTGAAGGGATTTAAAAATCTCCAAGGGAATTGTAAATAATTCAAAAAGCTATCTTGCAGCGTATTCCATGGGATCAAGTTAGTTGATAACAAAAGTGCAAGTACTGCTTCAATCGCGATAATTTTATACTTCAGTTGATCTCGCCAAACAAATATCAGTAACAAGATTAATGCAAATACAAAAATGGCCCCAAACGAGTAACTTCGAACGTCAGCCTTCATTGCATCTTGGAATAACAATACTGGATCTTTCGCAGTCGACCATAGATCAATCACTGCTGGCCTATTCACTGAAATATACTTTTGCTGTTGATACATTGGAAGAGTAAATCCAATAGTTGTCAATCCAACAAAGAAAATTGATTTAACCCCTGAATAGACCAAATCTAACCAATATTTCCAGCTATGTGAAGTTTTAGAAAATAAAACAAGTAGAACTAGTGGCACTAACATGATGGCGGTCGTAAATGCTGACAAGGGATGTGTCATCACAACTAATGCAAAACTCAATGCGAACAATGGCCACTTGTTGAATTTACCTATCAGTAACTGATAGAACTCATAAAAGATCATTGGAATGAATATGTACGAAATATACTCCGCTAGGCCGGCTCGGTAAAAAACACTTGCCGCTCTAAAAAAGGCTAAAGTATATATAATAGAAAACAAAAACGATTGCAATGTATTGTTAGAAAACTTTTTCATGAAATAATAAGCACTAACAAATGTACAGAAATTGATTACTGTAAGATATACTAGAAAGCCTAAAACTGGATTTCCAAACAATTGAAAAATCAAAAAGCCAGGGAAAATAGTCAGCCACGGATAAAACAAGCTTGTCATGTTACCTGCATGACCCCAACTACTGAAGTTTACAGGCGACACAAAAATATTGCTCAAACTTTGAATTCGATTCATATGGAACAGCAAATCATAACTATCCATGAGCCGAACATTTCCGTTTGGTGCAAACAGCATTGTATATAAAATACTTAATACTAAAAATATTATTCCAAAAATAATTGTTCGAAGCTTTTTACTAGTCATTTAAAGTTCCCCTAATTTTTAACTACCTAATAATCTACACTAAAAAAGGACTAGGACAAAACGAAATTGTCCTAATCCAATAATATTTATAATTTAAACAACAATTTGCGTTGTTACTAGTGGCAAAACTGATAGGAAAATGAATACTGCGCTAAGTAGTGATATTGCCAACCTACCCCGGCGCCAGTTCACTCTGGTAATAGTCCTGATGATCACATACAGTGCAACTATAAGCACTGCCCCTACGATCATACCAACTAGATTATCAACTATGCCCAATTTGGTTAAAACTGAAAAGACTAAATCAATCACGATAAAAGTAATGGTAATAAAATACAAATACTTTCTTTTCAAGTATGCCACCTCGAATAATCCCCAAGTCGCGGTTCGACTTTGTACTATAAAACACAACACTCTTATTTTATGATTATTTTTTTAACATTGCAATATGATATTTTTATTTAAAACAAAATATTTGCGACATTTATAATATATTGTCCTAATATTCCCAAATACTTAATATTTATTACTTTTACCATTATATTTTTTCACTTTTATTGTATTTTTACATAATTATTTTTATATTGCCTTGCTTTCATCATGCTTTACCGTTTATAATTTCATCATTAGTAAAAGCTTTTTGTAGGGGAGTAATTATGGTACTAACTGAAGCACAAAAAAGAGCCAACGAAAAATGGCATCGAAAAAATAGAAAAAGAGCAAATTACATCGCCATGAGATCTTCTGCTCGTAGTTTTATTAGGAAAAAGTCCACTTTGACTGACTTAGATGAACTTGAAAAAATCATTCAAAATCGTCGTAAGGAATTACTTTAAAATAATTTTTGCCGGAAGTATTTGTCTATAGACGGATACTTCTTTTTTTTATGCATTGTAATAATTTGTAAGGTTTTACCACATACATGACTTAATTGTTTATAATTGAACTATATTGATGTATTTATTAGGAGGAAATTATGGAAATCACTTTACTCATTATCAAAATTATTTTAACCGTGGCAATTATTACCGGTGTGGTTTTAATCACCATCCCCCTCTTTAGGCTCAACAATTACCTTAAAGAAATCAATCGTCCCTACTTTGTCGTTAACAAGGTAGACGAAAGTACTTTTACGATAAAAAATACTGGTAGATCAAATGCTGAAATTGCAGAAATCTTTCTCAATCCTGATTACAAATACGTCGAAGAATTTAATGGTGTTAATTTTGTCCCTGGACAATCTGCTAATTTTACAATTGTTCCGGATGAAAATAAAAAAATTGAAACTGTCGAAATCAGCTATATCGATAAACTTTTGAAAAAGCCATATCGCCAAAAAATTGAATTCTCTAGCATAGCAAAATAAGTTTCATTTACAAAAGGACCGATCATTATGAACGACAAGGGAAAATTACCTGAATGGAATAAAAAACAAATAGAAGAGCAGAAGAAAATTAACAAAAAGCTCACTTTTCGAGCAGGATTGGCACTAATCATTACAATTGCTGTGATTATTGTCGCAATTATTGTAGGTTTTGCTTCCTGTGATAGGAACTCCACACCTCAGAAACCAGCCAATAACGCATCAGTTTCGGCAATCGAAAAGTATGAGAAGATCAAGTTCTCTGACAATAATGCATCTTCTATCAATAAAATATATAAATCCAAGAATACCGGAAAATTAATTGTCAAAGTAGACAATGTTGACGCATCCTCTGACACTAGTGCATCCAATTCTTTTGGTCAGTTGACTGATGAGTTACAGTCTGTTGGTTCCTATGATGCGGCCAAAAAAGGAGTTATTTTTTACGGCGACGGTGCCTATACTGATGAAACAGGCAAAGAAGTTGATGAACTATCATTCGCAATTTTCTTCACACAAGCAGATGTTAATTCATTAGACAGCAACTATTCCGATTACGTTGGATCAGGAAATTATGACTCGTTGTTCAAGAGCTCAGATGCATATTACTTATATGAGCCTTTTGCCCAACCCAATAAGCTATTGAATAAGATGTCGTTGAACAAGGGCAAAGCTACGATTACAGACTCATTGAAAATCAATATCAAATAATTATAAATAAATGGAGATAAACTATCATATTGTTTTACCTCCATTTTTTTGACCAATCTGAGGTTATTGCCCATTTGAATATATCCACTTTAAAGCTTCATAACGGATTATTTTCTTAGACATGCCTAATTTCCGTACCGACCAACAAAACACCGTCATACCCTTAAAATTACTATCCTATGCAGTATAGGCCCATCAAATGGCACACAATAATCGGCTCCAATTTAAAAATGATTCTACCTTATTACTTGGTAGGATCATTTTTTGATAATTTATCCTTTTCAGTTACCTTTCTGATTACACGGCATGGACTTCCAACCGCAACTACACCAGAGGGGATGTCTTTATTGACGACACTTCCAGCACCGATAATGCTCCCCTCACCGATTGTTGCGCCACCAACTACTACTGAATTGGCACCGATCCATACGTTATCTTCAAGAGTTATTGGTGAACTAGTCCCAATTCCTGACGCGCGTTCCCCAGCATCCATAGAATGACCTGAACATGCCAAAACGACTCCCGGAGCTATAAAAGCTCCTGCTCCAATATGTACGGGTGATGTATCCAAAATCGTACAATTATAATTTATTACCGCCAGACCGTGAGAATGGATGTTAAAACCATAATCACAATGAAAGTCAGGTTCTATGAAGGTCAAGTCAGTTGAAGTGCCAAATAATTTATTGATCAAACGACTTCGTAATTTTGTATCAGTTGGCTTGGACTGATTATATTCCCAGCAAATTTCCTTAGCCGTAGTTTGCAATTCGTGTGGCATCTCAAAATTTTTTGAGACATAAGTTTCTTGACTAGTCATCTTTTTTAAAATATCCAAAATTTCCCTCCGTCATTTTGTAGATACATCATTCTATTAGCGTGCGCCAAACTTTTTAAAATAAATACAGTACAAATTTACCATACATTCGATAAAATTTTATATTACTCAATACTGTTAATTGATATACTGAAGTTCAAATAAGCGTTTCCAAAAAGTTTCCTTCCCTATCTATCCCACAAACGAGATCGTCCAAAATATGAAGACGTTAAAAGCTGATAAACATCCTGGGGAGGATTACATATTATGAAGAAAAGAAGTGTTACTTTAGGTCTAATTACTACCATCTTACTTTCAACAGCGCTGGTTGGGTGCTCGAATGGAAATAGTGACAGCAAATCTAGTAAGTCAACCGATGAAAAAACAGAGAAAGCAGAAAAGAGTACCCAAGTAAAAACAGGTGCTGATGCAAAAAATAACAAGTGGTCTTTTAAGAACGATGTATTCAGTGCCGGAATTTTAACATATAAACTTACAAAATCAGAAGTTAGAGATTCAAGCGAAGACGGGAAAAAGGTATTAGTTATTTATACTGATGTTACTAACAATTCAAACAAGGAACAGGATCCATCAAATATCTATATAGTCTCACACGCTTATCAAAAGACCGATACAGCAAACAAACAGTTACTTCCAGGAATGGTCGCACTGGATGAGAATGCTGACAGTCCACTTCAAAAATATGAAGATGCATTGAATGACAAATTATTACCGGGAAAAACCACTCAAGCTGTGATGATATATTCACTTGAAAACGATTCACCAGTTAAAGTATCTTTTGAAAATAGTGATTTTAAAACTTTAGGTAGCAAAACTTATAACGTCCAACAATAGATAAAGTAAGCCTGAAATGGGCTTATCTTTTTGAATAATCTCTGGAGAATAAAACACTTCTTTCAAGAATGACAAGAAGTGTGCAAAAGGTGTGCAAAAAATATAAAAAGTGTATAAAATCATACATTTGTCCCAAATAATTGGGTAATAAAAAAGACTACCAAACGTTGTTTTATCAACGATTAGTAGTCTTTTTATTGTTTCGACATACGATGTACATATGCATAATATGCCGCAGATGAGATTCGAACTCATGACCTACGGTTTAGAAGACCGTTGCTCTATCCAGCTGAGCCACTGCGACATCACTTGAACTATTATATATAAACGTACCTATAACTGTCAACGATGTATTTAAAAAAATATTTTTTCACTGGTATTATTTTTGTAGAAAATCAGTTACCTTATGCTCTATCTTCACCTGGTAGTCTGGTTCATCGGTAATATTGTACCAATCAACATCCATTTGGTTCCTGAAATATGTCATCTGTCTTTTAGCAAAATGTCTGGAATTCTTTTTGATTTCAGACACACAATCTTCAAGTTCAGCTTTTCCTTCAAAATACGGAAACAACTCTTTATATCCAATCCCATTCTTAGCTTGAGGTATATTATCTTGATTCTCAAAAACGGATTTTGCTTCATCCAATAGACCCATTTCAATCATTTTATCGACCCGTGAATTAATCCGGTTATACAGTTGTTCCCTATCATCGGTTAAACCTATGATACAGAATTCAGCAAGATCATCACCATTTTGTTGGCTGACAATAGACTTCCCTGTTGTCTTGTAGACCTCAATTGCTCTCATAATACGGCGTGGATTATCCATATCGATTGAATTCAGTGCTTCTGGGTCTGTATTTTCAAGCTCAGATTGTAAACCTTGGATCCCTTGTTCTTTTTCAATTAACAATAATTTTTCACGTAAATCAGGATCAGTTGTAGAATCTCCACCTAATTCTAAGTTCTTAACTAATGAATTCAAATAAAACCCCGTACCACCAACTATGAAGGGATTTTTATTTTCTTTGATAATTTCATCGATCAAATGTAAAGCATTAGTTTGAAAATCCTTTACTGTATATCTTTGGTCAACATCGCAAATATCCACTAAATAATGTTTAACAAGCTTTAATTCTGCTTTTGAATCCTTGGCAGTACCAATATCTAGTCCTCTGTATATTTGCATTGAATCTCCAGAAATAATCTCTCCTGAAAACTTTTGTGAAAGTTTTAATCCTAATGCACTTTTACCAACTGCTGTTGGACCAACGATTGCAACTACTTTTTGCAAAATAACACCTCAATAAATTATGTAATTTATAGATTTTTTTAACAAAGTAATACATAATGGAGAATGAAGACAGGAGGTAACCAACTATGGCACAAAAACAAAAACATTTCCGCTTCGTTAAGGGCTTTTTATTCGGCTCATTAACAACTGCTACTGCAGTTTATGGAGCATTGCACGCTTTCAAGAAATCAGTTATTGAACCAGAAGATGCTGAAAACGACCGTATTGAAGCAAACCGTCGTCGTGCAAACAGAAAGAGCCTACAAGCTCATCAAGGTTAATTAAAATAGAAATAAAATGAGTGGACATCATGTTCACTCTTTTTATTTACCCTAAATTGATCCATTCTTCATTATCAAAAGCAATTTGAGCCATGTGACTTAGATTGACTCCGATTCCATCGCCTTGAGGAATCGACATTTCTCCATTATTAATCATGAAACTTTGTTCAGTAATATCATTAATATAATATCTATCTGAAGCAGAAATGTCTCCTGGAAATTGGAAGAACGGCAAACTTGCAAATGCAAGATTAAATGCACGCCCAACGCCTGTCTCCAGCATTCCACCACACCATACTTTTAATCCATTTTGAATTGCTAAATTTGTCATTGCCAGAGCGTTAGACACCCCACCGACTCTGGCAATTTTCATGTTGATATACTGACCACTGTGCTTATTAAAAACCTTCATGACATCATCACTAGTAAGTATATTCTCATCCAAACAAATTGGCGTGCGAATAATACTTTGAAGTTTTGCATGATCCTTAAAGTCCTTTTTTCCAAAAGGCTGTTCGATCATGGCAAAATCCAAATTGTCGATACTTTGGAAAAAACTTTTGTCCCGCAATCCAAATTGAGAATTACAATCAATCATCATTAAAACTTTTGGAAAATGACGTCTTATCTCAACTAAGTCAGAAATTTTTGTGCCACGATTTATCTTCAGTTTAATTCGATTATATCCCTTATCTATCTGCTTCTGAATTTCATCAATCATCTGAATTGAGTTGTTGTGAATTCCGATTGCGACTCCAACTTCAACTTTGGCAGGTAAATTGTTCATCTGTCCGATAGTTGAAAATAGCAATTGCTGAAATGACACATTATTTCTTTTTGAAAACAAATCCCAGACTGCCATCTCAACTGCTGCACTAGCCATTTTGGGACTGTTCATGGAGTTAATGAAACGACTGAATTCAAACGGTGTCTCATAGTTTTTGCCACCTAAAAGTGGCATTATTCTTGTATTTATCGATCTAACACACTGTGATTGGATTTCGTCCACATAATTTGGAAATTCAAAAGCCTCTACTTCGCCCAAACCGATATTACCAAGTTCATCCTTGATCATCAATATATTGATTGGTCGAGTTCGATATTCATAACTAGCAAATCTATAAGGCTGTTTAAGTCTCATAATTAACTGATGCATTTTATATTCAACAATTTTCATTTTTTCACCGCATACAAATAAAGACCGAAGCTACGCTTCAGTCTGCAATATTTTATAATTTTGTAGTCTTCTTTGTTTTGCCTTCCCAATCAGAAAACTTATCTTCCAACCAGTTAACATCTTCAAAGCCCCATTTTTTAAACTTCAAAGCTGCACGAACACAAATAGATTTACGTTCATCATACAAATAAACTGGTAAATCAGGACGTAATTCTCCTTCTACATATTTGAGTTGTGAATAAGGTAAATTTCTTGCACCTAAGATATGTTTGGCGTCAAAACTGTTTTTCTCACGAAGATCAACAATTTGGGCACGTCTCATATTTTCTTCAAACTCTTTTTGACTAATAGCTCCATTGAGTTTTTTGCCTTGGTATCTGTAATATAACCATGAACCAGCAAAATAAAGTAAAAAGCCAATAGCAATAACATATAAAACGATATTTACAATTTGCATCTAAAAAATCCCTCTAATCAACTTTTATCAAAGAAGCTGCTCCTATAACACCAGCTTCATTACCTAAACTTGCAAGCTTCAACTCAGTAGACTCTCTGATAGTTGCAAATTCATTTTTCTTCATTGCAGCATCAACTTTGTCAGTCAAATACTTACCGGCACCAGAAACACCACCGCCAATGATAACGTACTTAGGATTTAATGAGTTAGCAATATTTGCTAACGCAAATCCAAGTGAATCACAAACATAGTTAACAACGATCAAGGCAAGATCATCGTTTTCTTTAGCCAAGTCAAATACATCCTTTGCAGAAATATCCTGACCATCATCTAGCATTGCTTTTAATTCTGATTTACCAGCATATTCGGATGCACGATCACGTGCTACACGAACGATACCAGTTGCAGATGCGATAGTTTCAAGGCATCCACGTTTACCACAAGTACACATGAACCCATTTGGATCAACTGTAACATGTCCAATTTCACCGGCAGCACCAGCTGCACCATGCAAAATATTACCGTTAGCGATGATTCCACCACCAACACCAGTACCAAGCGTAACAAAGACAACATCATTTGCGTTGTTACCGGCACCCATCCATCTTTCACCTAATGCGGCCACGTTAGCGTCATTTTCAATTTTAACAGGAATACCTGTACCCTTTTCGATATCTCGAACGGGATAAACTGAATTTTGCCAATTAAGGTTATATGCACCCTTAATAGTGCCTTCTTCAAAATTGATTGTACCAGGAGATCCCAAACCGATTCCTACGAATTGATCAGCTTTCATTCCGTACATTTCAATGTGATGATTGATTGAATCAATAATATCAGGAATAATCAATTGACCGTCAGAAAGAATATTAGTCTCCATACTCCATTTTTGTTGAATCTCACCCTTTAATGTGAGAATGGCAAATTTGATAGTTGTACCACCGAGGTCAACACCGATTAATTTTTTATCTGTCACTTTGAACTTTCCTCTTCTTTTTTTTCTTCTTTACGATGCTCAGATTTTAGGACTAACTGAGCTTTTATAAATGTAGGTTTATCTATCATTTCATTTTTATAAATGTTTCTTAATTCAATTGACATCAGTTCAATATCCCAGATACGTTTACCAAGATGAACATAGGTGCCATATTTTTTTAAAAGTTGCTGAACGTCGTACATCGTACGCAAGTTCATTTTATTATCCATACACTACCATTCCCTTTGTGTACATATAATACGATATTACTAGTAAAACAATTAGTGATGCTATCCTGATTAAAACATTTGGACGTTTCACACCAGGTATCCCTAACGAAATTCCTAGCAAGAACCCACCTAATGCTCCACCAAGATGACCCCAAATATCGATACCTGTCATAGTCAAATCCATCAACAAGTTTATCACGATAAGAGCTAAGAATGTTTTACCAAGTTCTCTCAGGAAATTATTTTCTTTATAGATCAAGGCTAATGCAAGAAAAGCAGCAAACATTCCAAACAATGAAGTACTGGCACCGGCAGAAATAGCATTGTTGGCACCAAAAGCAAAACTGGCTAAATTACCAACGATTCCACTCAGCATAAAAATAACAAAGTATCTTGTATGCCCTATCATAGGCTCTAAAATCGAACCTACATAAAATAGTGTGAAACCATTAGTCAAAATATGAATAACACCTATGTGTAAGAAAATTGGTGTTATTAAACGCCACCAGTCTCCACCTTGGACCGCAAAATTAGTTTTTGCACCAAGTGCTAATAGTGTCTGAACACTTGTAGATCCACCACTTAATGATTCCAAAACAAACATAATGGCAATTGCCATCAAAAGGATCCAGGTTACAAAAGGCTTTTCTTGTCGAGCTGACATATTATTCATCCTCTGCTACTGAAATGATTTGGTCTACTGGTTTATCTAGTGTGAATACTGGCCAAGGAGTCTTGATAAAGAACTGTCTTGACACAGCTAATGCGATAGTTTTAGTTGGATATTGGGCCAAATAACGATCATAATATCCGGCACCAAAACCAAGTCTATTGTTACCCTCACGTGAAAATGCAACACCGGGAACAATAATTAATTCTGGAGGATCTAAAATTTCTTTTTTATATTCCTTTGGTTCTCTAACTCCAAACGAACTTGTTTCCAATTCAGTATCTCGTTCATACTTAACAAAATTCATCGAGTAATCTGAGAAAGTCTTAGGAATATAGACTGATTTTCCGTCTTCCCAACACTTATTGATTATTGGAAAGGTTGGAATTTCATTTTCAATACTTAATGTTATACCAACAGATTTTGCTGCTTTAAAATCTGCATTATCAAAGAGCTGAAAGTATATCTCATTGATTTCTTTTTGGGCTTGATCTGTTTTCATGAAACTATTTACTGTATCAATTTGTTGTTTTCTAAAGCTAACTTTATCCAAAAACTTCACCTCCAGTAAAAAAAAACAACAGGAATTTTACCTGTTGTTTATTTTGTTTCACGATGCAATGTAACGGTACGTTCGCGAGGACAGTATTTCTTAAGTTCTAAGCGATCAGGGCTGTTACGTTTGCTTTTGCTTGTTAGATATGTACGTTCATGACATGATGTACATTCCATAGTTATATTTACTCTCATTACTGGAACATCCTTTCATATGTTACTTAACTAAATTCAACTAATAAAATATACCATTTTTTTGAACATTTTAAAAGACCGAATTTATTATTACTTTTGACCAGTTAACTTGTAATAGTCCTCGTACATCTGATGTGCTACCAATTGAGGATAGCTACCAGACTCTGAAGTCAAGTTTGGAAATACAATTGCCATCGCAATGTTGGGATCATCTGATGGTCCATATGAAACCAAACTTGTAGTAATGGTTTCAGGTGGATCAGGATTATTAGGGTCATCAGGGTTGTAATAGAATGACTGTGCTGTACCAGTTTTGGCTGATACAGATGGAGACAAGTCTCTCAATCTTGTTCCGGTAGTCCAATATTGACTACCATGAGTAACCTTGTATAATCCACGTTTTACAACGCCTAATTCTGAATTTGTAAAACCAACTCGATTTAATACTTTAGGTTGAGTTACAGATTCGATGGCACCCTTTTTACCGTCATTTCTAGTCTTTTGAATAGAATTTACGATATAAGGCTGCATACGATATCCACCATTAGCAATTGTTGAAATATATTGTGCCATTTCAATCAGTGTATAGGCATCGTAGTTACCATAGGCCAAATCCAGTGCAGAACCGGTCTTCAACTGACCATTAAGATGAGTTGAACCTTCAATACCTTTTGTTTCACCAGAAATATCAATACCCGTTTTGACACCTAATCCGAATTGGTTGAAGTAACCTCTTAATTTAGAAAAGATGTCGGGATTCATTTTGATTCTCTTGTTGGGAACATAATCCGCATGTGCCTCTTTCAAAGCCAATGCCATCATGTACTCATTAGATGAAACTTCCAAAGCAGATTCAGCATTCAAACTGCTGTATGTACCAATTGGATAAACTGACTTTTTAACTGGTGTACCAGGAAGATAAATAGGATTATCTGGCAATGTATTATTGTCGGGAGTAATGACTCCATCCATCAACGCACCAAGTACCGTGGCACCTTTAACCGCAGAACCCATTACGAAGGTTCTGTTGATAACTCCAAGCGCATCCTCAGTAGTCTTACCAGTTTGAGGATTGTTTCTCACACCGGCCATGGCCAAAATAGCACCAGTTTTTGGATTCATTGCGACTGCATATGCACCGTCAGAATATTTGGTAATACCAGCAGCCTTTGCAGAGCTGAATTCCGTTGATAAAGTACTTTGGACTTTTTTCTGGAAATCCGAATCAATAGTTAGGTTAAGGTTTCCACCTTTTTGACCTGGATAAATTTCAGTACTCTTCTTAACTTGATTATTGGATCCGATCGAAACCTGTTTCTCACTCTTAGTACCAGCCAAAATTGACTCGTAACTCTTTTCAAGATAACTTGTTCCGACACGGTCATTACGTGAATAACCTGATGCCAACATTGTATTGATCTCATCATCAGGAATTCCTTGTTTCTCAGTCGATACGCCACCAATAACACTGGCAATTGACTTTCCTTGAGGATATTCACGATTCCAGTTTGTTCCAACACTAACACCAGGAAGTTCGGTCAAATGCTCACTTACTTGGGCTATCTCTTTTGAAGTCAAATCCTTATCTTTTAAGAAAACTGTCGATAACGAATAAGCAGAACTCATAGTTTTGAATAATGTTGCTTTTGCTAAGTCCTCGTCACTTAAATGTATACCTTGTTCTTTGATATATTTAACTTCATTTTGATAGATTTTTGCATTGGAATAAGTACTTCCATCAGATGCCTGACGATATGACTTTGGCATCTGTTTAGCAACTTTGTCAGATCTTCCAGGTGCAGACAAAATATAATCGGCTTTATCTTGATCAGTAAGTTTCCCTTTGTCGATTTTTACATATTTAGTCAAACGATTAACGATTTGATAAATATTGCTCGATTTAACTCCAGCACTCTTTGTGTATGTAATTGCGCTCTCGGTCGAATTTCCGACTAATAATCTACCTTTTGAATCGTAGATCATCCCTCTTGGAACGCTACCCTTCATTACAGTCTTATCAGTTCTATCTACCTCGGCTTGGAACTTGCCACCATATACAATTTGTAAATATGCAAGTTGTCCAACCAATAAGGCAAACAACGCAAAGACAATAAAAAAGAGCAGGTTTAAACGAAAGGGAATAGTAGACTTCGCTTGACTACCTGTTCTTTTTCTAATTATATCCAGTATTCTCTTCATAGGTTTCCCTTCAAAATACTAAAGCATTATTCATTCGATTTAAAAATGTAATCTGGTCCATCAGTCTTAGGATCATATTGTACTTCTAAATCATATCTTGCGAAAAACCAAGTGTCATTGTCGGTAATAAAATATGTAATACCATCAACAACTGTACTTGATTCGGGCTTGATTGGTTCCTCTTTACGAAATGCGATAGAAAAACCTTCATGGACCATGGTTTTACCGTAAACTTTACCGTAAAATCTGATACCGTCTCCGGGCTTTAAATCACATGCATCTTGATACCATTTTGAAGCTTCTTCTGTAATTTCAATCTTCATTCCGTTCACCTCAGTAATAATAATAAACTACATGTGGTTAGCTTACCAGAAAACGCTTTCGTTAGGCAACATCGACGGCTTTAATTGTTAAAGTATAACTTCCAGCAGGTGTTTGAACAGTAACATCATCACCCACGTGCTTACCAAGCAATGCTTGAGCAATTGGTGAGTCGTTTGAGATTTTACCTGAATCAGGATCTGATTCAGCTGATCCAACTATTGTGTAAAATTCTGGATCGTCGTCATCTTCCTGAACAGTTACTTTCTTACCAACTGATACTTCATCTTCTGCAACTTCATCAGTATCAATAACATTAGCGTATTGCAACATTTCAATTATTTGTGAAATTCTTGATTCAACAACACTTTGTTCATCTTTAGCGGATGTATATTCTGAATTTTCTGATAAATCACCAAAGCCTCTGGCAATTTTAATACGATTAATGACTTCGGGACGCTTAACTTGTTTCAGATTATCTAACTCTTCCTCAAGTTTTTTCTTGCCCTCAGCTGTCATTGGATAGCTTTTGTCTGCCATTTTGAATTCCTCCATGAATCAATAGATCTAATTAATTTGGACTTTTTTACGGGATTCCTACCCTATTCTAAAATTTCAAAATGTCATCTAATCAAAATGACTAGATGACATTTAGTATTTATTTATTCTACCTTATTTGCTTCCTGAAAAATACCCATTGTTGTGTTCTTCCAATGTGTGTGAGTAAGTAACCTTACCAGTTGACAAGTTTGCGTAGAAGTATAAGTAGTTATCACTTCTATCTCTAGGATTTAGAGTTGCCTCGATCGACATCAAACTTGGTGAGTTGAAAGGTCCAGGACCATAACCTGTATGTTTGTACAAGTTATATGGAGATTTCACACTAGTATCTTTGTTGTTCAAACTCTTCTTATGAGTGTTCAGTGCATACATTACCGCAATATCAGATTGCAAAGGCATGTCAACATCGAAACGGTTAAAGAATACTCCGGCAATCTTTTCACGATCTTTCTTAGTAACACCTTCACGCTCAACTAATGAAGCCAATGTCAAGACTTGTTGAACAGTCATATCCTTAGACTTGATCTCTGAATAGAATGGTTGGAGTTCAGTATCTTCCTTTTCAACCATTGAATTGACAAGCTCTTTAAGTGTCATACCCTTGTAAACCCCATATGTTGCAGGGAATAAGTATCCTTCAAGGTGATAACGAACGTTATCCTTTTCCATTGAAGAATCCAAAAGTTGAGGGTACTTGCTCTGAAGCTGTTTCATGTAACTCTCGTCCTTCATAAGTTTCAAGAAATCCTTCTTCTTGAAATTAGTACTCTTCTGGATCTGGTCACCGATCTGATCGATCGTGACACCTTCTCTTACAAGTACCGAGTTGGAAGCTGTTCCGTTTGGTTCATAACTTCCACCCTTTTGAAGTTGATTAACAATGTCACTCATTGACATAGATTGTTTAAATGTATAATAACCAGCTTGAAAGTCAGTATAGTTATGAGCTTTTATGTAGTAATTAAATACGGTTGCACTCTTAATAACCTTATCTGATTCAAGTTTCTTTGCGATTTCTTTACTTGATGAACCAACAGGAATCTTGACGATAACATCCTCTTTGCTGTTGGAATTATATGGTTGCAATGAACTATTAACATAATTAAAGCCAATAATTGCAACAATTACCGCAAGAACAGCGATAACTCCAACAATCCAATATGCTATATGATTAGCAACTGAACGTTCTTTAGCACGAGTAGATATCTTTTCTTCAGACTCACGTTTTAGTGCATCTCTTTTTTCACCTTTTTGGCTCAAGATGCAGCCTCCCGATTTGATTTATTAAAATTATACCATTAGTTCGTCTGCAATTATCTAACTTCAACATTAAATTTACTTACCAAACTATTCTTAATATTAGTAAATGATTTTTCAACAGTTTCGTCTGTCAATGTATCATTTGCGTTCTGGAAAATCAAATGATATCCGAGAGACTTGAATCCAGACTCAATGTTACTTCCTTGGTATACATCGAAAATATTAACATCAATCAAATAGTCTCCGCCATTTTCAAAGATATCTTTAACAATTTGTCCACTAGAAATATTTTTTCCAACTAAAATAGCCAAATCACGCGTAATACTTGGATATTTTGGAGCACTCTTGGCTTGAACTTGTTTTCTGCTTAATTCAAACAATTTGTCGACATTAATTTCGAAGACATAAGTATCAGCAACATTATGATCACTTTGATAGTTAGGATGTAGCTTACCAATATATCCAATAACATCACCATCAACTGAAATGTTAGCTGTTTGACCAGGATGTAAGTTAGGAATTTGATCAGTAGCTGAATATTCAAACTCAGCGTCACTGTTTGTGAACATCAACATTTCTTCCACAATCCCTTTTACATCATAAAAGTCGACTGTTTTGGATGTTGTATTCCATGAGTCTTCTAACACGTTACCACTGACGGCACCGGCAATATACTCTAATTCTTCAGGACGGTCAGTTCCTTCTTTACGGTCAAAAATTCTACCTTGTTCAAAAATACTGATATTGTCATTACCACGAGCTTGATTATATGCAATATCTTTTATCAATCCAGGTACCAAGCTAGTTCTCAAATATTCATGATCTTCAGTCATTGGGTGCAAGAGTCTTGTTAAATTAGTATGGATGGTATTGAAATCTTCAACTTCATGTTTGTTGATCAAAGCAAAGTTAATCGTTTCGTCCATGCCTTCGCTTAGTAATACACTGGTTAACTTATTGATGAATTCACGAATTGGAGTGTAACCACCTCTGGTTTCATGTCCAGAAGGAAGTGTACCTTTCAAATTGTCATATCCAAAAATTCGAATAATCTCTTCAATCAAATCAGCTTCAATCGTCATATCCCAACGTCTTGTTGGAATTGAAACAGAAATCTCATCGCCATTTCTTTCAGCAGTAAAACCAAGTCTATCAATAATTTTAAGCATTTCTTCTGGTGATAATTCAATTCCCATCAAACTATTGATATGAGAAATTTTACCATCGATAATGATTGGCTCAGCTTTTGTTTGAACTCCAACGATTTCTTGTGAAATGGATTCAACATTTGTAATGGAATCTATCAATTGAACTGCTCTTGTTAGAGATTCACTTACAGCTCCATTGTCGACACCCTTCTCAAAACGATTAGAAACATTACCACGCAGATCATGTCGTTGTGCAGCTTTTCTGACAGAAGTTCCATCAAATACTGCACTTTCAACCAAAATATTTTTTGTGTCTGAAGTAACTTCAGCGACTGAACTTTTTTGAACTCCGGCTAAACCTAAAGCTTGACCACCTGAAGTAATAACAAGATCATCGTGACTTAAATCCTTCTTGTTACCATCATTCAGTTCAAGTTTATGGCCCTCTGCAGCCATTTCAACAGTAATTTCTTTATCTGTTAATTTATCTAAATCATAAACTTGGATAGGTTCACCAAATTCAATCATAACGTAATTTGCCGCATCAACAATGTTGTTAACTGGCTGAATATCTTGATTCCATAAACGTCGTTGGATCCAAAGTGGACTTTCAGTAACAGTAACATTACTCATTGTTCTAACTAAATAATCAGTAACTAAATCCTTTGCTTTAATGTTTATTTTGACGTCATTGTTTTTAACAACCTTAGATTCAGCAATTTCAGGTTTAGTAAATGATGGCTTGTGATCATAAGTAGCACCAATTTCCCAAGCTGCACCACGCATACCTAAAGTATCGGCACGGTTGGGTGTGATATCCATATCGACCATTGTGTCATTTAATCCTAAAAGTTCTTTAGCATCTGCACCAGGTTGTTCTTCAGCTGGGAATACATAAATACCTTTTTGAAATTCCTTGGGAACAAATTTTTCTTTAACTCCAAGTTCGTCCAAACCACAAATCATCCCATTAGAAAGTTGACCGCGGATCTCACCGCTTTTGATTACCTTACCTGCTGGAAGATTGGCTCCATTTTTTGCAACAATGACGTATTGTCCGTTAGCAACATTTGATGCACCACAGACGATTTGAACAGGCTCTTTCTCGCCGATCTCAACTTGACATAAGTTAAGATGGTCTGAATCTGGATGCGGTTTAACATCAATAATATGTCCAACGACAAGACCTGAAAGGTCAGTCCCCAACTCTACAGGTGCTGATTCGATTCCTGTTAATGAAACTTTGTTCGCAATCTCTTCTACATTGTGTTCAACTGGCAAATATTCTTTCAACCAATTCATTGATATTTTCATATTAATTTACTCCTTTGAATTGTTCTAAGAATCTAACGTCATTTGTATAGAAGTCACGGATATCGGTTACTCCGTACTTCAACATAGCAAATCTCTCAGGTCCTAATCCGAATGCAAAAGCACTGTATACAGTGTGATCAATTCCGGACATTTCCAAAACGTTAGGATGTGTCAATCCAGCACCAAGAACTTCGATCCAACCAGTATATTTACAAATACGGCATCCTTTTCCACCACAGTTGAAACACGAAACATCAACTTCTACAGATGGTTCGGTAAATGGGAAGAAACTTGGTCTAAATCTGATTTCTCTTTCAGCACCAAAGACGTGACGACAAAGTGCTTCCAAAGTACCTTTGAGGTCCGCCATACTGATATTTTTGTCGACAACTAAACCTTCAAGTTGATGGAATTGATGTGAGTGAGTCGCATCATCATCATCACGACGGTAAACAACTCCGGGAGAAATCATTTTCAATGGTCCCTTTGAGAAATCGTGAGCTTCCATATCACGACCTTCTTGGGCAGAAGTTTGAGTTCTCATTAATAATTCATTAGTTAAGTAGAAAGTATCTTGCATATCTCTAGCAGGATGATCCTTAGGAATATTTAATCTTTCAAAGTTATAATGGTCTTCTTCGACCTCATATCCGGGTGCAACTTCATATCCTAAACCAATGAAGAATTGTTCGATATCTTCGACAGTTTGGTTAAGAATATGTTTTGTTCCTAATTCATGAGATTGAGCAGGCAAAGTAACGTCAACAGTTTCCTCTTGAAGTTTTTGTTCAACCATGCGTTTGTTAAGATCATTCATACGAGCTTCAATAGCTTCTTGGATTTCTTTCTTAACATTATTTGCTAAAGTACCAATTTCTGGACGTTCTTCCTTGGGAACATCTTTCATTCCACGAAGTGCCTGTGTGATTGGTCCCTTTTTACCTAATAAATTAACTCTAAGATCATTTAATTCTTGTAAATGTTCTGCGCGTTTGGCATCATCAATACCACTTTCACGCAATTTTTTTAATTTATCATTTAATGACATATATTAGCCTCCTAAATAAAAAAAGTCCTCATCCCAAAAAAGGGACGAGGACTCGCGGTACCACCCTAGTTCACGTATAAAACGTGCACTCGAAAGTTATATAGTAACTTAACTATTAGATTCCGAAAGTGAATTCACTGAATTATTCATTAGGCCTTTTCAGTTTGACGACCCTTCCTGTAATGAATAACTTTCAGTTACTACTTTTCATCAACATCTTTACTATTTATATACCATTGATTATACAAAATGAAAAAACTTTTGCAAGTTTAGATATTCTTTAATCCGTACATCAAAACTCCTGCTGCCACTGCCACATTAAGAGATTCAGCTTTTCCTAAAATTGGAATATAGATATTTTTATCTGTCATTTTCAGAGTATTTTCACTCAATCCGTGTGCTTCATTTCCCATTACTAATGCAAAGTTATCAGTTTTATCTAACTCTTTGTAAGGAACTGCCTCTGAATTTACTTCTGAGCCATAAACTGTTAAATCAGCGATTTTGGCTTTCTTAATTGCATCTTCCAGGTCCATTCGATAGATTGGTAAGTGAAATTGACTACCTTGCATCGAGCGTTGAACCTTGGGTTGGTAAATATCGGCAGTCTCAAGACTAGTTACGACACCATCAAAACCTGCAGCATCAGCTGTTCTAACAATTGTTCCCACATTTCCTGGGTCTTGAACGTCAGCTAAAATTACCCATTGTCCTTTAAAATCTGGAGTTTTATCTTCAGTTTTAATTTTCAAAACGGCAAATATCCCTTGTGGTGTTTGTGTTTCGGATAGGTCTTTAGCAATCTCTTCAGAAATAATCAATGTATTATCGTAGTATTTCTTGACCAATCTATCCTCTTCATTTTTTTCAGTTGCCAACAAAGTAACAATTTCTTGTTCGTTTTCATCAGCTTCTCTTACTAAATGAAAACCTTCAATCAAATAAGTACCTGTCTTTTTGATTTGTTTAGTCTTTGATAACTTATTTATTTGTTTAATTTCATCATTTTTTCTAGATTCAATATATTTCATTTGTTTTTTCCCTCTTGTTTTATAATATTAGAGTAACATATTCAGTGATATGGAGTGATTGTTATGAGACATGTTTCTATTAATGTTTACGGACGAGTTCAAGGTGTTGGCTTCAGATATACTGCACTACAGATCGCAACTGACATGGGCATCGTTGGTACGGTCAAAAATGAGTTGGATGGTTCTGTTTCAATTGAAGCAGAAGCAGACGAGCGAGTGCTGTATATTTTCCTAGGTAGAATAAAGGACTTCCCATCACCTTTTGCAAAAGTTAATACAATAGATTATGATTTCTCAGATAACCTAAAATCTTACAAAAATTTTTCCGTCATTGGTTGAAACGCTATATGACTTAACGTATATTGTTTTTATATGACAAAAAGGTGGTTTATAAGTGAATAAAAAATTAATCAAATATATCTCTGTCCTGTCATTAGTTGTGATATTTGCAGTGGTCTTATCTGGATGTGCACAAACTGGTATCAACCAGCATGCGCCAACAGGTGGTCCCTACGGATTCATCTACAAATGGTTAGGAACACCTTTCCAAAACTTGATTTTAGCAACTGCTAAGGCCATCGGTGGAAAGAATGCTTATGCGTGGGGAATTGTAATCATTTCCTTCGTGGTACGTCTTTTGTTGCTTCCTCTTTCATTGAACCAACAATACAAGTCAACTGCACAACAAGAAAAAATGCGTGCGGTTCAACCACAATTGAAATTGATTCAAGCAAAACAAAAAGAAGCTTCAGATCCTGCTACTCAACAAAAAATCAGTGCCTTGATGATGGATGTTTATAAAAAGAACAACATCAGTTTGACTGGTGGTATCGGTTGTCTACCTCTACTTCTACAAATGCCAGTTTTGATTGGTATTTATCAAGCTGTACAATATTCAAAAGAAATTGGTGTTGCCACATTCCTTTCAATTCCACTTGGAAAACCAAGTTTATTGATTGCTATCATCGCAACCGTCTTCTATGTGATACAAGCATGGTTATCATTACAGATTGTTCCACAAGAACAAAGAAAACAAATGCAAACAATGATGTTTATGAACCCACTTATTACTTTCTTCATTTCAATGGTTTCATCCGCTGCTCTTGCATTGTACTTCTTAGTTGGTGGTATCGTGTTCTTGATCCAACAAGTAATCGTCAATTACTTTATGGTTCCTAAGATTCGTCGCGAAGCCGATGAAAACCTTAAAGAACACCCTATTGAAGTTGTTGTTACTGAAGAATCACTTAATGAAATCCTAAATTCATCAAGTAGCTCAAGTTCTTCAAGCGCTTCTGATAATAACGGTAAAAACGATGGTCCTTCATCTACAAACGATTTACATAAAAGTATTAGAGAGTTAAACCAAGGCAAACAAAATAAGCCAAAGAAATAAGCACACAAAAAGCTAGGTCTTAATGGGACCTAGCTTTTTTGCTGTTTCGTTTTGATTTTTTTGAATTAGTATCATCTGATTCTTGATCTGCATCAATACCATCTTGAACGATAGGCAATTCGATTCTGAAAACAGTTCCTGAACCAACGACACTTTCAACAGTTATGGTTCCTTTATAGATCTCAATCAATCTACTTGCGATAGAGAGGCCTAGTCCATTGCCTCCGCGTTTTCTTGAACGAGCCTTGTCAACTCTATAAAAACGGTTGAAAACGCGTTTAAGGTCGTTTTTAGCGATACCAACACCATAGTCTTGTACTACAATTTCTAGTAAAGCCTCATTAGTGGAAGCAGCTAAATTGATTTCTTTTCTATCTCCAGAATATTTAAAAGCATTATCTAGCAGAATGACCAAAACTTGTTCCAAGTGATTTCGGTATATTCTGACTTCACTTCCGTCTTGGATATCATCATCATAATTGACAACAAAATCGGGATGAAGCATCTTAAAGTCATTATAAACCTGCTTAAATAACGGTTTGACTTCAGTTGTTTGGCTCAAATATTCATTATCGATCTGTTCAACTCGAGTCAAATCAAGCATTTCTTGAATCAAAGACTGCATTCGTTTTAATTCTTGCAATGAAGAATTTATCGAATCATTCAAGACTTCCGGATCATCTTTACCCCACCTTTGGAGCATGCTTAAATGACCCTCCAAAACTGCTACTGGAGTACGTAACTCATGTGATACGTCTTCAACGAATTCTTTTTGTTGATTAGTATAAGCTTGCATTCTATCAAGCATTTTATTGATGTTAATAGTAAGATCATAAATTTCATCATTACGTTTCCGTAATTTTATTCGTGAGTCTGAGTCTGGCTTTTTATTCAAGTCATCAATGGTTTCATTGATAGCCTTGATGTTTCTCAATACCATAGTCACTGCCGCAAAGCTTACTGCTATACCAGCAATGACGACAATAATACCGACCCAAATAAGCTTAATATAAAATCCATGGGCAACTGATGCAGAGGCAACATTATCAACAGTTTGATAGGCAACATATGCAACAATAAGATACGCTGCTAAAATAACTGCTGAAATCAACGATGTCCACTTGACGCGGATTGAAATTCTCATCGTCTCATTACATATCCTTTACCACGAACAGTAGAAATGTAACTTGGAGCGCCCCCACGATCAATCTTGTTTCTCAAGTATTTGATGTAAACATCTACAACGTTCGTCTCGGTACTACTTCCTGTTCCCCAAACACGTTCCAGAAGGTCATCACGACTCAATACAGTGCCAACATTTTCCATTAAAGCACTCAATAAATCGTATTCTCTTCTAGTTAAGTCGATTACTTCACCATTACGTTTAAGAGTTTGGGTAGTCTTGTCGATTACCAAATTCTTGTATTTCAGAACTTGGTCATTATTTCTAGTAACATCGATGTCCAAGTCGATACGTCTTAATAAAGCACGAATTCTGGCAAGTAATTCCTCGATTGCAAATGGTTTAACAATATAATCATCTGCACCATGATCAAGTCCTGAAACTCGATCAATGATTGAATCTCTTGCTGTCATCATGATAATTGGTGTGTTCTTTTCTTGACGTACTCTACGGCAAACTTCGATACCGTTTAATTCAGGCAACATTAGATCCAGTAAGATCAAATCCCAATCCTCATTCAATGCTGCGTCAAGACCTGTTCGACCATCTTGCTCAACTTTCACTTCATAGTTTTCATGCTGAAGCTCGAGTTGAACGAATTTGGCCATGTTTTCTTCATCTTCAATAACTAATATCTTAGCCATACCCATTTTCTCCTGTATATTAGATTAAATTTAATTAATACCTAATTATTAATCAATTATTGCACCTTTACAAGGCAATGCATTAATGATTTTAACATAACGCAAAAATTAAAAATAGGAAAAGCCTTAAATTCCTTTAATTTAAATAAATTTCTATAAGAAAAAATACCAAGATGAATTAGATTCACCCTGGTATTTATAAAATTTAACTTTAATATTATTGTTCTTCATACCATGTGTAATGGAAAATACCTGGTTTGTCATTTCTTTCATAAGTATGAGCACCAAAGTAATCTCTTTGAGCTTGGATCAAGTTAGCTGGCAATACTTCTGAACGATATTGATCATAGTAAGAAATAGCAGCCATGAATCCAGAAACTGGGATTCCAGCTTGAACAGCATAACTCACAACGTCACGAATTGCAGATTGATATTCTTCGACAATATCTTCAAAATATTTGTCTAATAATAAGTTGTCCAATTTAGCATCTTTATCATATGCATCTGTGATTTTTTGTAAGAATTGAGCTCTGATGATACATCCGGCACGCCAGATTTGAGCAATTTTACCAAAATCAAGATCCCAGTCATAGTGCTCACCGGCAGCCTTCATTTGAGCAAATCCTTGCGCATAGCTCATGATCTTGCTGAAGTATAATGCCTTACGGATTTTTTCAACAAACTCATCGATATTTACATCAGGGGCACTCTTTGGAGCAGCAAGTACTTTACTTGCATTGACACGTTCATCCTTATAAGCCGAGATATAACGTGAGTAAACAGCAGCTGTGATCAATGATTGTGGAACACCTAGTTCAAGAGCACTTTGTGAACTCCACTTACCTGTTCCCTTGTTACCGGCTTTATCCATGATTTTGTTAACAATGAAATCGTCGCTGCCTTCATCATCTTTTCTTGTCAAAATGTTTGCAGTGATTTCGATAAGGTAACTTGAAAGTTCACCTTTGTTCCATTCTTTAAATGTATCAGCAACTTTGTTCAAATCTTTATTGTATAGGTGTGAAAGTAAGTTGTAACTTTCTGAAATTAGTTCCATATCACCATACTCGATACCGTTATGAACCATCTTTACATAATGGCCGGCACCATTTGGTCCGATATAAGTAACACAAGGTGTGCCATCTTCAGCTTTAGCTGACATTTGTTCCAAGATAGGAGCAACTAGATCATAAGCTTCTTTTTGACCACCGGGCATCATTGAAGGTCCTTCAAGGGCACCTAATTCACCACCTGAAACTCCCATTCCAATAAAGTTAATACCAGATTTATCAAGACGTTCGTTTCTTTCCATGGTGTCTTCGAAGAATGTATTACCACCATCGATCAAAACATCACCTTTATCAAGAAGTGGTAGTAGTTCATTGATAACAGCATCTGTACCTGCACCAGCCTTGACCATCATAATAATACGACGTGGTTTTTCTAGTGAGTTTACAAAATCTTCAATTGTATAACTTGGAACTAATTTTTTATCAGCGTGTTCTTTAACAACATTTTCTGTTTTTGAACCCGTTCTGTTATAAATAGCTACTTCGTAGCCTCGGCTTTCAATATTCAAAGCCAAGTTTTTACCCATAACAGCCATACCAATAACACCAATTTGTGGCTTACTCATAGTATCCCTCCGATTAATAACTTATTTCATACTCTATATTAACAAAAAATTATAAAAGAGGAGCATTTTATTCATCCTTATCTTTGAACAAATTTTTCAATTTGGCAAATTCGGGATTAACATGCTCCTCTTTCTTTTGTTTATCGAACTCTTCTTCAGACAAAACAGTCCAATTTTTACCTGAAGGCATAATGTCTTCAGATTTTTCTTTTTCCGTCAAAATTTGTGTGGGAATGTTCAATAAAATATTATCAATAATAGACTCGTAAACATTAATTGTCGGATTATCATCATCGATTGGAATAATTATCGCATAGTCATCAATATCTTCAGTATCGATATTATCAATGTTATATGCTTCATTAATCCTGAATCTTAACACTAATTCGACTGGTTCCAAACTTCTGGTTGAAGGTACAGTTAGCTTAGTACCAACTTTTACGTCAGAAATCACTAAGCCATTATCATTAAATAATTGACCGTTTACTTCAACTTTATCCACCTTAATAATCTCTTCAGAGCGAGTTTTTAACTCGTCCTCCAAGTCTAATGTTTCTTTAAAATCAAAGGGTTTATCCTTGTACTTACGTACATCTTGAATGTCCCAATTTAGCATTGATTTGCCCCTTTCATAAACGGAATCACTCCGTAATTCTGTTGAACCCCACTGGTCATTTCGATCAACGAATCAACTTTTAACTCTAACGACATCAAATCATTCTCAGCCTTACCAACTTTAGTTATCAGTGGAAAATCTAGGTTTTTTTTGACGTTGTTTAAATATGTTTGCCCAACTTTATTAAATGCCAGAATCCGAAGATAAGGATGTTGATACACCTCATTTATCTCTTCGTCCTTAACATTCAACAACGTATAGATACTAAGGCGTTTTAGGCGAGAACGCGTGTATCTTTTTGACTTAATGTTGAATAAAAACTCTTCAAATGTTTTGCTGGTTAAAATGTCTTTTTTAAATTTATTTTCTAGTCCCTCCACCATTTGGTATATCAATTGTAATTCATTGGTGGAACTAGTCAAAATATTATACTCCAGAAATTTGTAAAATGTGTCCCACGACACTAACTGGTCACCATTCAATTGATCTGATGTTTCTTTTGGCACTAGCTTATCAACCGATAAATCATTTTGCTTTGATAATCTTTTTCTGATTTCAGAGGAACTGTAGTCATTTTCTTTACGCAAGATTGTGTCGACTAATATATCATAATGATTATCAACGATACTTTTTGCGTAACTCAAGCCTAATAACTTATTTGGTTTCCCAACAAGGTCAATGCCTTCATTAGCATATTGATTATTCAAATTGCTAGCATAATTTTGCGTATAATCCTGTGTAAAATCAATTTTGGAATCATTGATTTTTGTAACCAGATCGATAAAATCAACATCATCTTCAGTTCCAAAGACTAGGTGGTCAATACCGATGGAATTTAATAAACGGATTGCTCCATTGGCAAACAGTTCTGCTGGTTCAACTGCATATGCAAATGGTAATTCAATTACTAAATCTACACCATATTCAACCGCAATCTGTGCTCGTTTCCATTTGTTCATAACCGCAAAATCACCCCGTTGAACATAATTGCCAGACATAACTGCAATTAATACATCAGGGTGATATTTTGTTTTTATCTTATCAATGAATAATTTATGTCCCAAATGGAACGGATTAAATTCAGCTACAAAGCCATATATACCAGCCATAACTTCACCTATTTTTCAGAATCGAAAAACCATCTAGTGGCATTGTCATCAACTTTTGATTCACCAAAGTTTGCGGAAACCGAAGTATTTTTGAAACCAACGTCAGCAAGAATGTCCAAGTATGTCTGAATTGGATATGTCCGTTCATGATGGATCTCAGTATTAACTGAATAACCACCAATTTCGTCATTCCAATTAAAAAATGTCAATTCATGCTCAATGCTGTGAGGAAATTCTCCCTCATAGCTACTCCACATAAATGCTGAATCCTCTGCTTTATGATTGAACATATAACCTGGGAAAATATCATCCATTTGATGTAATGAATGCGCATCAAATAGATATTTACCGCCCTTGTTCAGATGTTTATATGCTTGTTCAAATGCAAGATACAGTTCATCTTCGTCACCTAAGTAGCAAATTGAATCATCAAAACAAGTGATTGCATCAAAACTATCAAACGTATAAAGATCCATCATATTTGCTTGCTCAAAAGGTATGGAAACCCCTGCCTTTTTAGCCTTATCGTCAGCAATACTCAACATTTCTTCAGAAAGGTCTGTTCCGGTGACATCAAAGTCATCAGCCAACAATATTGTCATGTCCCCTGTACCACAAGCAACATCTAATAGAGTTTCTGTTTCAGACCCAACGTGATTTTTGACATAGTTTGCCCATTTTGCGTAAAGACTGTCATCCATCAATTCACTATATACTTTGGCAAATGAATTATAGATCATTTACAGTTACCAAATCAGAAATATCTACTTCTGGAGCATCTGACCATAACTTTTCAAGATTATAAAACTCACGTTGTTCTGTAGTAAATACATGTACAACAATATCGTGTAAATCAATCAAGATCCATTCTGAATCACGTTTTCCTTCAACGTGGCCAACTTCGATATCGTTCTCTCCAACTTTGTCCAAAATTTCTTGAACAATGGCTCCAACTTGACGTTGTGAACTAGCATCCATGATGACAAAGTAATCAGTCATAATACTTACTTTACTGATGTCCAACACTTCAATATTATTTGCATGTTTACTATCAGCTGCCTTAACGGCAATTTCCATAATTTCTTTTGAATTCAAATTATAATTCTCCTTTAGTTATCCAGTAATTATAGCTTTCGAAAGTTACCGGATAAATTGTTCTATTGTTATCAACTAAATGTTCGATCGTATGCTTCAATTCAAATGCAACACCGGTATTCAATGATGTATCTGCGGCTTTTCTGGCATCATCGACACCAGGAAAATCTCGTTTGGGTTCGATAAAATCTGCAATGAAGACACATTTATCAACACCTGTCATACGAGTTGACCCAACAGTGTGACGTCGAATTGCATTTAAAACGTCCTCATCATAAATACCAAGTTCATCTTTTATTATTTCTGCACCGACAATCCCATGCCAAATTCCGTTTCCGTAGTTAAGCAAATCACGATTAAGATTATGAGACTTAATTGCAGCTTTAAATTCGTCAGCTGGGCGTTCTTTAGCATAATCATGCAACAATCCTGCCAATCCAGCCTTATCAACATCTACATTATACTGTGCTGCCAATCCTCGGGATACTTTTTCGACCCTCAGACAGTGCTTGTATCTGAAATCACTTAGTTGTGACTTCATTGAAGTTAACAATTTATCACGATCAAATCCTGGCTTTATACTGTCATAATTAAAATCTGTCATTTATATAATCCTCGATCCTGAATGTAATCTGCAACACTATCTGGTACAAGATACTTGATCGACTTGCCAGTTCTAACTTTATTCCGGATCATGCTAGAACTGATTTCAAGTTCGGGAGTGTTGACCCAAAGTATTGGATATTTTGAACTCTTCTCGTACCCTTTGCGGCAGACACCAACGAAATGAACCATTTGTACGAGTTCATCGATGTGTGCCCACTTGGGAAGATTTTCGACCATATCTCCACCGATAATAAAATAATATTCAGTGTCAGGATTGCATTGCTTCAAAATTTTTATGGTTTCATAAGTATAACTGACTCCGCCACGATTAACATCGGTTAAATCGAGGTCAAAATGCATATTATCTTCAATAGCCAGCTTGATCATTTTTATCCGATCATCACTACTTATCGGCTTTGTCTTACTTACACCACGATGTGGTGGAACTTTGTCCGGTAAGAATAGGACCTTGCTAAGTCGTAATTGCTGATATACTTGCTCAGCAATAACTAGATGTCCTAAATGGATCGGATTGAACGTACCACCTAAAATGCCAACATGGCGTCTAGGCATATTTGTTCTGATTTCTGCTTTTACTTTAGTTAATAACTGCTTTTTTGTATTCATTATTCATCACTTAATAAATTAAATTTTTTCAAGTTCGATTGAATATTTACGATTCTTAACCTTTGGAGATTTCTTATATAAAACTACTTTTGAACCAATAGTTTGAATATGAACGATGGCTCCATCGAATTCAGTCAATGCATCAACTAATTGATCAGCGTCTACCAAAGTGTTTTGTAATAATGAAACCTTGATCAATTCGTCTTTGCTTAATAGCAATTGAATTTGTTTTAATAAATTCTCACTGAGTCCATCTCGGCCAACTTGAACAACTGGCTTCATTGTCTGTGCTTGGCTTCTCAAATAACGATTCTTTTTGCCTTTTATAATCATATTTTCTCCTTAAATTATGGCATCTCTCATAGATACACTGACACCTTCAGGCACATAAACTCTCACCTGACAATTGGCTGGAATTGTTACCCAGCCTAATCCATAAATAACTATATCTGATTTAGCATGTGAGGTAAATTCCTCTTTTTTAAGTTCAGGGAATTCAGAAACTTCATATGGTGGGCTCAAAATTTCGCCAAGATGCTTTTTGTAGAAATCATCAGCATTTTCTGTCTTAGTTCTATGTAAAACTAGTCCTTGATTCACGTAGAAGACCACATTAGATTTTTCATCTAAGAAATCAAATCTAGCTAAGCCAGCAACAAAAATGGTTTGACCGTCACGCAATTGGAAAGTGGAAGGTCGCAATTGTTTCTTTGGCGTCACAGCTTTTAATTCTTTCTCATTTAAATAATGAGCCAACTGATATTTGTGGATAATACCTGGTGTATCTACCAAGCTATGACCATCATCAAGCGGAATATCGATTCGATCCAAAGTAGTTCCAGGGAATCTAGAAGTTGTGATCAAATCTTTAATGTCAGAATTTTGACTAATTATACGGTTTATCAAAGTTGATTTACCGGTATTAGTTGTTCCAACAACAAAAACATCTTGGCCATCACGATACTTCTCGATTTTTTCCATCAATTCATCGATATTAGTACCTTTTTCAGCTGAAACCATAATTTGATCAACCGACTTGATACCATTTTCTTTACTCTTTTGTTGTACCCAATTTAGCAATTTATTTTGATTTACTGAGTGTGGTAGTAAATCTACTTTATTACCAACCACAAGGATCTTTTTATCTCCTACAAAACGTTGTAAACCGGGGATAACACTTCCCTCGTAGTCAAAAATATCGATAACATTTACAATCAATCCATCTTGCTCTGAAATGGAATCTAACAGTTTTAAGAAATCATCATCATCGATATTTACATCAGTGATCTCATTATAATTTCTCAATCTGAAGCATCTTTTGCATAATAATTCTTTTGAATCATCCTCTAAATACTTATTTAAAGTGGATTGTTGAACATATCCAGGTGCATCTTTATCAGTTGTCTGAATTTCAGCTCCACAACCTATACAATTTAATACCTCATTCGTTTCTGTCATGTAATGAGTCCTTCCAACGCAAATTTTTATCTTTAATTTGTAAGTACTTTAAGATTGGTCTTTCAAAGAAACGGTTTACACGTGTTTTCTTGGCATCTGTTTCAACAATTGGTTTGACCAGAACTGTCTTGATACCCGATAAGCTACCAGCCAGAACATCTGTCAAAATTTGATCCCCAACGAATAAAACGGTTTCTTGATCAATTTTATTTTGTCTTAAATATTTTTTTATCACAAAAGGAAGTGGCTTTTTCGCACGTGCAACAATTCCCATTGGCAACATATTCACGGCTTTTTCCACTCTTTTATAACTATTATTTGAAACAACCAGAACATCTATACCTGCATGTTCCATTATATTCAGCCATTTTCTTAATGACAAGGTATATTCGTCACTATTCCATGGCAATAATGTGTTGTCTAAATCAGTCATAATAGTTGTTATCTTTAGTTTTTGTAAGTCACTGACTTCTATATCAGTTATCTTATTCAGCATAATGCTAGGTTTAAACATATTACTGACCCCTATTTATGATTGTGTACATTAGTAAAAAAACGTAATTTGGATTGTCCAAATTACGTCTTCATAATATTAAGCTAAAGCTTTTTTAGCAGTATCTGCTAAACTTGTAAATGCCTTAGGATCTTCGATAGCGATTTGTGCTAACATCTTACGGTTGATATCAACATTTGCTAACTTCAAACCATGCATTAATTTGCTGTAGCTGATTTCATTCATTCTTGCAGCTGCATTGATTCTTGCGATCCATAACTTACGGAAATCACGTTTTCTTTGACGACGATCACGGAATGCATAACGGTATGAAACCATGATTTGTGTATGTGCTGCTTTAAAAGTGATATGTTTTGATCCACGATATCCCTTAGCTAATTTTAAAATCTTTTTACGACGTTTGCGAGTTACTGTTCCACCTTTAACACGTGGCATAATGACTCCTCCTTTGAGTTACAATTACTGAATTAATATGTTGCTAGCATTTGTTTGATACGTTTCATATCACTTGCGCTAACCATGCCTGGCTTAGCTAATTGACGACGTTGCTTCTTAGTCTTTCCATGGAAACGGTGACTTGTGTAAGCGTGACTTCTTTTCCATCCACCATTAGCAGTTTTCTTAAATCTCTTTGCTGATGCGCGGTGTGTTTTTTGTTTAGGCATTTAAAATCCCTCCACTATTTTTTCTTATTCTCTTTTGATGCGATTGGATCAAGCATTAAGAACATGCTACGGCCATCCATCTTAGGCCTTGTAGTAACGTTGGCAATATCTTTTGTCTTGTCAGCTACACGGTCTAAAACTTTTTTACCTATCTCTTTATGAGTAATTGCTCTACCCTTAAAGCGAAGAGAAACTTTGACCTTGTCGCCTTTTTCCAAGAACTTACGTGCGTTATTAAGTTTAGTATTGAAGTCATTTTCCTCAATAGTTGGACTTAAACGTACTTCTTTAAGACTGACAACTTTTTGTTTTTTACGAGCTTCACGATTTTTTTTCTGCAGTTCGAACTTATACTTACCATAGTCCATAATTCTTGCAACTGGTGGTTTTGCACCAGGCGACATAAGAACTAGGTCCATATTAGCTGCGTCTGCCAAACGTTGGGCTTCTGCTTTAGGTTTTACACCAACTTGATCACCATTCTCGGTAATCAAACGAACTTCTTTTGCACGAATTTGATCGTTTACTAATAAATCTCTTGCTATGAGTAGTCACCTCCGAAAAATGATCCCACTAAAAAAGTGGGCGCATACGCACGCCCACTTATATATACAAGTTATATTTACCTAGAGGCGTTAGCATAGGTGAGAAGCGGGCGCTTCTGCTTAATCTCAACAGTCATTAACTATATCAGATAATACATCCACTGTCAACAAACATTCTTACCATTCGAAAATTTCATCAATGGTATCGAGTACACCTTCATGATTGTTGTCTACACGTGTGATTCTATCGGCGGATTTCTTAAGTAGATCCGTTCCATTCAACATCGAAACGCCGATGCCAGATTCTTCAAGCATTTCTTTGTCGTTACTATTATCACCGAATGACAATATTTCATCAAGTGCCAAATCGTAATAACTAGCAATTTTTCTTAAACCAAAACTCTTGTTGATACCACTTGAAATAATGTCAATGCTACCAAAGCCACTAGCAGTAGCATGTATCATCCCTTTATACTTTTCGTTTAAGTAATCTTCAGTTTCTTGAAGGTCATTTGTAGTTAAGCCAACGTTGATCTTAAAGATGTTGTCATGGACATCATCAATGCTGCTTACCAATTTGTAATTACTAATATAGTAAGTATCTACTTCGGCATAATCATTTTCATGTACATAAGTTGCATTGTCACCTGATAAAATATATGCACGTAAATTATCAATTTTGTCTAAATCTGCCATAACTTGCTGTAATATTTCAGGGCTTAAATAAGATGTAAATACTTTCTTACCATCTGCTTCAATATTTGCTCCATTTTCAGCAACGAATGCGTCAACTGGTGAAGCATCCATAACAGTTTCAAGATGTCCCAAATAATTACCACTAGCAACTGTGAATTTAACATCCCTAGCATGGAGTTTCTCAAGCTGATTATTGAATCTTTCTATATTGTAGTGATGCTGATCATCAAAGAAAGTACCATCAATGTCAGTTGCAATAAGTTTTATCATTGTTTACTCGTCCTGTCTGTCTTTTTCACTAATCTATCGCTGTTCATTTTAACATGTATCAAGACCTCAATCCAAAAATAAAGCGAGCAAGCTAATTATTTATTAGCCTACTCGCTTATTTTTTTATTTATGAATTTAGTTTAGCCATTTGAACGACTAAAGTTTTCAATATCGGCAACGACACTACCTACAAACATACCTAAGTATTCTGAGTTAGATTCGTCTTCACCATATTTTCTAACTGATACAGTTGCATCAGCCATTTCTTCGTCACCAACAACGGCTGTGTATGGAATCTTCATTGTTTGAGCGTCACGGATCTTGTAACCCATCTTCTCGTCACGTGTATCGATTTCAGCACGGATATTGTGTTTACGAAGTTCACCAAGTAATGTTTCAGCATAATCACTGTGTAATTTTTGATTAACAGGGATAATACGTACTTGTGTTGGTGCTAACCATGTTGGGAATGCACCCTTATACATTTCAATCAAGTATGCAATAAATCTTTCCATAGTTGAAACGATACCACGGTGGATCATAACAGGTCTGTGATCTTCACCATCTGAGCCAACGTATGTCAACTTGAATTTCTCAGGTTGCATAAAGTCTAATTGAATAGTGGAAAGTGTTTCATCATTTCCAAGAGCTGTCTTTGTTTGAACATCCAGTTTTGGACCATAGAATGCAGCTTCACCTTCAGCTTCATAGTAATCCAAACCAAGATCATCCATAGCTGCCTTAAGCATTGTTTGAGATCTGTTCCACATTTCGTCATCATCGAAATATTTAGCTGTGTTAGCTGGGTCTCTGTAACTTAGACGGAATGAGTAATCTGTGATATCGAAATCTTTGTAAACTTCAACCATCAATTGAAGTGTACGTTTGAATTCTTCCTCAATTTGATCAAGTGCAACGAATGTGTGTCCATCGTTCAATGTCATTTCACGTACACGTTGTAATCCACTTAAAGCACCTGATTTTTCATATCTGTGCATCATACCAAGTTCGGCAATACGAACTGGTAATTCACGGTATGAACGTGTGTGATGTTTGTAAATTTGAATATGTGATGGACAGTTCATTGGACGAAGTTCAAGCATTTCGCCGTCACCCATGTCCATTGGTGGGAACATGTCTTCACGATAGTGTTCCCAGTGACCTGAAGTCTTGTATGCATTCAAGTTCATCAAGATTGGTGTATATACGTGTTGGTAACCCCAAGCAACTTCCTTATCGATGATATATCTTTCGATGACACGACGGATAGTAGCACCATTTGGCATCCAGTATGGAAGTCCGGCACCAACTTCTGGGTCAACGAAGAACAAGTCAAGGTCACGGCCAATTGTTCTGTGATCACGTTCTTTGATTTCTGCACGACGTTTCATATCAGCGTCAAGTGCATCTTCTTTGAAGAAAGCTGTTCCGTAAATTCTTTGAAGCATTGGGTTACTTGACTTACCTTGCCAATAAGCACCGGCAACTGAAAGTAATTTGAAATGCTTCAAGTTTTTGATATTTGGTAATACGGCATCATAACCAAAATCAACAAATCCATCCAATGTGTAAACTGGAATTTGAACTGATTCGATAGCACCGATCAATGATGATTTGTATGGATCGTCTTTGAACATTTCAACTAATTCTGATTTGTCCATCAATGATCTTTCAACTTTGTCATTCTTCTTGATGATTTTGTTCATCAATGCTGAAATTTCGTCTAATTGATCAACTGTAATTTGTTCTTTATCATCAGTATCTACAAAGAAACCATCATCGTTTGATTGTTTTTCACCAAAGTGAAGATCAGCTTTAAATTCCTTAGCAGCTGCACTGAATACTAAACTAGCTGTATTTCTCAATACTTCTAGTGCATCATCTTCATCTTTGTTAGTAATAATTTGAACTTTACCATCTTGCTTGATAGGTCTTTCCAAATCAACCAAAGTATCATTGAGCTTACCAGCTACTGCACTTTTACCCAATGAAGTACTAATTGATTTAGCTACCTCCAATGTTGTTGTGCCTTCATCAAACTCCTTAACTGTTCCATCTGGGAATGTTAATTTGATTTTTGACATTATCCACGTTACCTCCTAAATTTAGACAACAAAAAATGCGTCTCTAAAGTATAAATACAATAATTGTACTCATACTTTAGGGACGCATTCTGCGCGGTTCCACCCACATTAAAACTGTACACAAACAGTCTTCACTCTACGGTTATAAAGTAAACCAACATAAATATACAGTTTTAATATGAAAGTGGTAGCTCCAGTAATGGGTAAGCTTTCAGTAAATGTACCCTCCCTGAATAGAACCGAAGTGTTGTCTTTCATGTGTTCATTGAAACATTTATTTTTTTATTTTGCAAGAACTATTGTTTAATTCTTCTATTTTCACCCGTCACAAAAACTTCCATCGAAAGGTATCTGACACGTTCCATGATTCGAGCTGCCTTTACTGGTTCACGCTCTCCACGCTGATTGATACCAAGATGACTTTCCAATTCTTTCATTGAAAAATTCGATGAGAAAAATGTTGGAAGACTTTCTTGCATTCTGTACTGCAGGATAACACCAAGGACTTCATCACGGATCCAACTGGACATTGAATCAGCACCGATATCATCAAGCATCAGAATTTCCGCAGCCTTAACTTTATTTACTTTGTCCAAAACATTATTTTTACCAATAGAATTTTTCATCTCAACGGCAAAGGTAGGAAAATGCATCATTGTGGTTTTAACGTTGTGATGATGTAACTCATTGGCTATGGCACCCAATAAATATGTTTTACCGACACCAAAGTCTCCAGACAAGTACAATCCAGGAATAAAGCCATCAGAATTTAAATAACTATCAATAAATTTGATTGCAGCATCAAAAGCTTGTTTTCTACCAACACCGGTATAGTCATTCAAGTTAGCATTTCTGATATCTTTTGGCATATCCATTAAAACTAAGCTGGAATCATATGCTTTACGTTGATCAGCTTCAACCTTTTGCTTATTGGGAAAATATGCTACTTCAATATTATGATTGCTGACAATTAATTTTGGATAATAATTGCGATTGATCTCGCTCTTATTATTCTTTTGATTATAAAACTCATAAATGGCAGCTGCACTGACATCAATAGCATCACTGCTGATATTGTCTTGATTTTCAACTAAAAACTTTTTAACATCTGGATCGTTTAGAGCCTTAGCTAATAAGCGATTGTAATCTTGACTATTAAAATGATAATTTTTCAATCCTTCGGCTAATGCATCGCTAAATTTTTCCATAATTATTTACCCTGATCTCTTAGTTTTCTTAATTGTTCCATTCTATCCTGCTCGACCTTTTTAGCATCGGCATTAGTAACAGACTTGTTCTCTATTTTACTCCAGTCGGTCGCTTGTTCGACTCTGTTTGAAGAATTATTGTAACGACCACGAGGATTCCTTGGCTTATTTTGGAAATCACTGATTCGTTTTAACGCATCTTCAGGCGTTTTAACGCCATTCATTTTCCAATCATTGGCAACTGTTTCCATAAATGGTCTAGTTAAAGCTGAAGAGCTTTCCAAAATATAGTGGATCATGATGTTTAATACAGGTACTGGCAAGAAGGATTGATTAGCAATCTGTCTCAGTGCATTGCTTTCTGCTGTTCCAGTAAATCCACCTTTACTCTGCTTCTCAGCTGCCAAAAAGTCAGCCGGTGTCATTGAATTGGCACGTTCTATCAAAGTACTCTGTGGATTATTGGAACCGGGTTTAGAAGGAGCAGACTCTTGAATTTTTTCTTTGGGAACTCTGGCAGAAATATTGACACGATTCTCAAATCGTTTCTGTGCCAAGCGTTTCAAAGCATCCGAATCTATCTGATTCTTTACTAGATCTTCAGTTTTACCAATAATATCAATCAATTCAATCTCATCGATGCCATAAAATGAATGAAGATTATTCAAAGTATCCTCATTCTTGATCAAATCTTCTCGACTAATTTTGTAAAGTTGAGAGACTCGCTCAGATATCAACTCGAAGTCCAATTTTGTTGATGGCTTTTCATCAACTTTAGGCGTGTTCACCAACTCAGTGTTTTTGAAATTCTCTCGAGAATTTGAAACTTCAGCCGGCGTATTTATCAAGTCATCATCACTCAAACGAAATACATCTAAAAAGCCTTTTGAAATATCTTCAGCATCATCAATGATATCAATCTTAGTTCGATACTTATCAGATAATTTTGTATACTCAGATTCACCTATTTTTTCAAGAAGAAACACACTGAGCAAATCTTCGTTAAAGAATTCTTTCGCAGATAAGGGACTAAAAAGTTGGTATACCAAATAACTTCCCATTTCGTCTTCTTTTTGGAAAGTTTTTAGTAAGCCAAGGGCTTCTAGTTTGATACGCTCATTTAAAAATTGATTTGTATCTATATCTAATAAACTAAATAACACTGAATGACTTTGGCGTTGAGTGACAATCTGCTTTACTGGAATCTTTTCCCATAGTAACTGATAGATACTAAATGCTGTCGTTCCAATAAGAGGTAAATACAGGTCAGTCAAAAGCCTCCTGGAATTATCATCAAACTGATTATTTGTCACACACCAAAATCCGGTCAAGGGAGTCAGATTTTCTTGGTTAGATTCAAAAGGCACAGTAGTCCCCCTTTATTTCGTTTGCTTGTCTTTCTTGTTATCTTCAGGTTCATTTCCCATCATTTCTTGAACCTCTTTCATGAATCCGTTCATGTCTTTAAATTCACGATAAACACTGGCAAATCGAATATAAGTGACATCATCGACATCGGCTAATTCTTTCATGACATGTTCACCAATGACTTGTGATCTTATTTCATTTTCACCAGTAGCACGCAATTCATTTTCGACCTTGTCAACAATGGCATTCATTTGATCCATTGTAACTGGTCTTTTTTCAGCAGCACGAACTAATCCACGCAAAAGTTTTTCACGTCTGAACTCTTCACGGTTACCGTTTTTCTTAATTACTAGTAGTGGCGATTTTTCAATTCTTTCAAATGTGGTAAACCTTGTACCGCAATATTCGCATTCTCTTCTACGTCTGATAGCACGGCCTTCATCGCTTGGTCGACTATCAACAACTTTGGAAGAATCATGATGACAATGTGGACAAATCATAGCAATGACCTCTTTTCCCGATTAAAGTTGCTTTAATAATTTATCAATTTCATTATTTAGTGATTCAAGATCACCTGAGTTATCAATTAAATAGTCTGCTCGAGCTTTTTTCTCATCAATAGACATTTGAGAATTAATTTTTGCACGTGCAGCTTGTTCATCTAAACTATTACGTTCCATCAAGCGCTGTAACTGTTGCGGTGGCTTGACGTATACAGTAATTGTAGCATTGAAATAGTCTTGGTAGTTAGCCTCAAATAATAATTGGATTTCAAAAAAGTATATCTTTTTATCGCTACTATTGCGAACTTTTTCAATTGTTTGGACAATATTCTTACGAATTATTGGACCAGTAATTTGAGTCAATGCTTGTAACTCATCAGAATTATTAAAAACTATTTTACCTAATTTCGCCCTATTTAAAGAACCATCTGAATTCAAAATTCGGTCACCAAAATGTTCAGCAATCTGTTCTAGGCCAGGTGTCCCAGGCTCCACTATTTCTCTAGCAACTTGATCAGCGTCATAAACTACGCAACCACGTGATTTTAATATTTCCAAGACTGTGGATTTCCCAGTAGCAATACTCCCAGTCAATCCATAAATCTTACTCATTTGATCACCTGACACTTAGGACAGAAGTGAGTCCCACGTCCACCAACTTTGATTTTCTCGATCTCAGTACCGCAGCGTGCACAGGGTTCTCCCTCTTTGCCATAAACTTTTAAACTATTTTGCATAGTTCCAGCATGACCAGCTGCATCAAGATATGAACGAACCGTTGATCCACCTGACTTGATTGCAATATCAATTTCATGATTTGAACATTCGATTATTTTTTTGATATCGTCATCAGTTAAATGATTTGCAGGAGTCTCCGGGTGGATTTTAGCTTGCCATAATACTTCATCAACATAAATATTTCCTAAACCACTCATTACCGATTGATCTAATAAAACAGTTTTTATATCTTTCCGATGTCTAATAATTCTGGGTTTAATATTTTCAAAAGTAAATTCAGTGGAAAGTGGTTCTGGACCAAGTTTAGCTATCGACTTATTTTCAGATAATCTATCTGTTGGCCAAAGTTGCATGCGACCAAACTTGCGGACATCATTGTAAATCAGTTTTTGCCCATTATCTAAACTAAAAATAGCATGGGAATGCTTGTCAATCATAGCCGGATCAGCTGACACTCGGTACTTACCTTCCATTCTTAAATGACTGATGATCGTATAACCATTATCAAGATGGATCAATAAGAATTTTGCACGTCTGTCTATATCAGTAATCGTCGCACCAGTAACGGTCTCTTTGAATACATCAACATCCCCAGTGATCAGGTTCTGGTATCTAATTTCTACATTTTCAATTCTTCTATCTTTAACTAAATCTAACAAGCCACGTCTAACTGTCTCAACCTCAGGCATTTCAGGCATTATCTTCACCTACTATTTATTTTGCTTCGTACCAAGTTTTACCATGTGCTGATTCAACTTTCAAAGGAACATCAAGTTTCACAGCAGAATCCATTACGCTTGGAACTAGCTTTTCTAAAATTGGAATTTCTTCTTTTGGCGCTTCAAAAATCATTTCATCGTGTACCTGCAAAAGTAAGTTTGCTTGAAGATTCTCATCTTTGATCTTCTTTTGCATATTGATCATAGCAACCTTAATAATATCGGCTGCACTACCTTGAATTGGTGTATTCATAGCTGTTCTTTGAGCAAAATTTCTGAGCGCAAAGTTTTTAGCATGGATATCTGGTAGATATCTACGTCTATGCATAATTGTTTCAACATAACCATTTTCACGAGCAAATTTAACAATGTCGTCCATATACTGTTTAACTCCAGGATATTGTTCAAAATAATTTTCGATAAATTGTGCGGCTTCTTTACGAGTAATACCAATATTTTGAGAAAGACCGTAGTCACTTATTCCATAAACAATTCCGAAGTTCGTGGCTTTGGCTTTTCTTCTCATATCAGGAGTTACATCATCAGTGGTATCCAAACCAAAAATACGCATTGCAGTATGAGCATGGATATCATAATCTTCCTTAAAGGCTTCTTGCATATTTTCATCCCCGGAAATGTGGGCTAGAACACGCAACTCAACTTGTGAATAATCAGCTGAAAACATTTCCCAATCTGGATGTTTTGGAACGAATGCCTTTCTGATCTGACGTCCTTCATCAATACGAATCGGAATATTCTGTAGATTAGGATCGATTGATGACAAACGGCCTGTTTGTGTCAATGTTTGTTGATAAATTGTATGGATCTTGTTGTCTTGTTGAATGAATTTTTGTAATCCAATAGCATATGTAGAATTGATTTTTGAAATTTGACGATAATCCAAAATCATTTGTACTACTGGTGACTTGTCCTTTAATTTTTCTAGAACATCGACAGCGGTTGAATACCCGGTCTTAGTCTTTTTAATTACAGGCAATTTCAAATCTTCAAATAAAACTACACCCAACTGTTTTGGAGAATTAATGTTGAATTCTTCGCCAGCTTCTTGATAGATCTTTTGTTCGATTGTATTCAATCTTTCAGCAAATGAATTTTCCATTTCCTTCAGTTTGGCAGCTTCGACAGTCACACCTTTGATTTCCATAGATGCCAACACGATTGATAATGGCAATTCAATCTCATCGTATAGACTATCTTGGTCATTATCTTTCAACTCTTGCATCATCTTGTCATGTAATTCGTTGATGATTTGGGCCTTTTGACATAAAAAGTTCATCAAAACTTTTTCATCTTCAGGTATGGCACGTTTTGTACCTTTACCATAAAATTCGTCGGCATTAGGTAAGTTATGACCATAATTTTGGGCAACGATACCAATGTCTGTTTTGTTATTGTTAGTATCCAAAAGATAAGAAACCAGCAACATATCAAAACTAACTCCATTGAATTCACATCCGTATCGATTCAATAAAGCAATTGTCTTCTTGTTATCAAAAACATATTTTTCCTTTTTACCGTCAGCAAGCCATGATTTGAAATTGGCATCTTCTAAGATTGTCACATCAGTCGTTGCGTAAAAGTTGCCTTCACTCTCAACAGCTAATCCAATGATCGGAGAAATATGATAATTCTCACCCAAGCTTTCAACAATCAAAGTTTGAGTTTTATTGGATGAAGCAATTTTTTTAGCAGCTTCGGCATCCAATTCAGCAAATTTGATTTCTGGAAGTTCTGCTTGAGTTTCGCCAGTGTCAACGTCCATTTTTTCTAGGAATGAGTTGAAGCTCATTTTTTGATAAAACTGGATCAATTGTTCTTGATTGTCACCTTGATATTCAACATCTGCCAACTTCACTTCAATAGGAGCTTCGCAATTGATAGTCGCTAACTTCTTACTCAGGAATGCTTGATCCTTGTCATTTATCAAGTGTTCCTTTAACTTGCTTTTCTTCATTTCATCAACATGTTCATATAGGCCTTCCATAGTCCCATATTCATTTAGAAGTTTAATGGCAGTTTTTTCACCAACTTTTTCTACACCAGGATAATGGTCAGAATTATCTCCCATCAGTCCCTTCATATCAATGATTTGTTCAGGAGTGATGCCCAATTTTTCTTTGACATGAGTAGGTGTATAAGCTTCGGTCTCAGTCACACCTTTGATATTTACTTTTACGGTAACCTTGTCAGTAGTTAACTGGGTCAAATCTCGATCACCAGTAATAATCGTGACGTCCATACCGTCTTTTTCGCCCTCTCGCGAAAGAGTACCAATAATATCATCAGCTTCATAATTCTTGAGTTCGTAAGTTTTGATTCCACGAAGATTTAGCATTTCTTGAATCAATGGTAATTGTTCCATTAATTCAGGTGGAGTCTTGGCTCTAGTACCTTTGTAATCGGAAAACATTTCTGTTCTAAAAGTTGTCTTTCCAGCATCAAACGCCACTAGCGCGTGTGTAGGTTTTTCATCTTTTAAAATAATATCAAGCATATTATTGAACGCATACAATGCATTAGTATGGATTCCATCACCTGAAATAAACTTGTCCAAAACATTATGCATAGCAAAAAATGCCCTGAATGAGACACTATTTCCATCAATCAAAAGAAGCTTCTTTTTATCAGCCATATTCTCTCCCATTAAAAACGAAATTAATCATTACTATTCTAACAAATACCGAGGGTTTGTGATAGTTAACTACCTTTAGACATTAAAAGAGATATCGAATGTTTCAAAGTTTTCACTTCAATTCGATATCTCTTTTGATTTAAAAATTTAGTTCAAATGATGAAAAGTGCATCTCCGCTGATTGCTCCGATTCACTTTTCTGCTTTGATTCTTTGGGTAACCTAGTTATGTTTTATAGCATAAACGGGTTCCGAACTGCAGGCTCCTAGCATAACTGCACCACTTTGAGCACGCTACGCGCGCTTTCAAAGTGGCACTGTTATGTACGGAGTCTGAACGCAGTTCTCCACCCTCTTGCCACTTCTACTGCTGATTTGGATTCAATGTACTTAATATTTGTTCATATGCTGACTCATACTTTTGTACATCTCCTGCACCCATGAAGATCATGACTGCATTGTGGTAATCAAGAAGTGCTGACATATCTTCTAGTGTCAACACTTCTCCACCTTTATGGATCTTGTCGCCTAAATCTTTACTTGTTATATCTCCGTGTTTTTCACGTATTGATCCGAAGATATTTGTTAAATAAACTTTATCTGCCAAATCTAATGATTTAGCGAAATCGTCCATTAGGGCTAATGTTCTTGTGTATGTATGTGGTTGGAAAACAGCTATTACTTCTTTATCTGGATATTTTTGTCTTGCGGCATCAATTGTAGCTTTGATTTCTTGTGGATGATGGGCGTAATCATCAATGATTACCATATCAGCAACTTTCTTTTCACTGAAACGACGTTTAACTCCACTGAATGTTTGTAATTCGCGGTTGATCAAGGCATGGTCTAGATGCTCCATATGACCTACTCCGATTACTGCTAGTGAGTTTAATACGTTATGTTCACCATATAGTGGTACTTGGAAGTTACCGATATCCTTGCCGTCGATCGATACATCAAACGATGAACCTTTTACGGTTCTCTTGATATTTGTTGCACGGATATCATCGGATTCATCTAATCCATAATAGTAGATTGGGGCATCAGCATTTATAGCTTTAGCATGTTTATCTTCTCCCCAAATGAAAATACCTTTTTTAGTTTTACGTGCTTCGGATTCGAAAGCATCTACAACGTCATTGATTCCACCAAAGAAATAGTCTGGATGATCAAAATCAATATTTGTGATTACTAAATAATCAGGTGAATAATCTAAGAAGTGACGACGATATTCGTCGGCTTCAAATACAAAGAATTTTGCATCTTTTTCACCCTTACCAGTACCATCACCGATCAAGTAAGATGTCTTAGCAATTCCACTTAAAGTATGTGCTAAAAGTCCTGTTGTACTTGTCTTACCATGTGATCCGGCAATACCAATTGATGTATATTCTGAAACTAACTTACCAACCATTTGTGGATACGTTACGACTGGCAAATGCATGTCGTTAGCTTTTTTGATTTCAACTTGATCATCGTCAAAAGCATTACCCTTAACTATAGTCAATCCTTCATGAATATTTTTCTCATCAAATGGAAGAATCTTGATTCCAGCTTGTTCCAAGCCTCTTTGGGTAAAAGTATACTTATCAATATCTGATCCTTGTATTTCGTATCCCAAATCTTTCAATATCAATGCTAGGGCACTCATACCAGTACCCTTTATTCCGACAAAATGATAAACTGTTTTTTCCATAATTACTCCTAATTGAACATTTTTTCAGCTGCAGCAAAGTCGAATCCGTCTCCTGCTGTACCATTTTCCAAAACTAAGATTCCTCGTTGCTTAGGTGCATTCGGAATACCAAGCTCTTTTGCGGAACAAATCATTCCGTAACTATCGACACCACGTAATTCACCTGGCCAAATTTCCATACCTGTTGGCATTACGGCACCTGGCAAGGCAACAACTACTAGTTGTCCTTGATCAATGTTTGGTGCACCACAAACAATTTGGACAGGTTTATCGAGTCCAACATCAGTTTGTGTAATGTGCAAGTGATCTGAATCTGGATGTTTAACCATCTCTTCAACGTGACCAACTACGAATTTAGGTGCATTATCGACTTCCAAACTTTCTGAGAAGCCAGCATCCTTAATTGCACTGTTTAAAGTATCTACTTGTTTTTGATCAAGTGATATCTGTCCATTTTCTTTTTCGATTCCAAGTGATTTACCTAGACCAAAAAAATTGAAACCAATGGCATCATTAGTTTCATTATTATAAATTTTAACTACATTACCTTTTTTTTCGAAAGATTGCTCGACGTTGGTATCATCTGCCAATTCAACGATCAAAATATCGCCCAGAACATCTGGATTATAAAAACTTAATAGCAAGTTCTTTCCCTCACTCAAATTTATTTATTAATTACCGAGTCAACAAAAGTCTCAACTTCTTCTTTTGTCTTACGGTCTTTATTTACTAGTCTACCAATTTCTTGACCATTTTCAATTATAACAAAACTTGGAATACCCATGATACTTAATTCTTGAGCAATTTCCATATTGTTATCACGATTGAAGCTGATCCATTCAAAATCTGAGTATTCTTGTTCTAATTCTGGAATTTTTGGTTCAATAAATTTACAATCTGGGCACCAATCTGCGTGGAAAAATAAAATAAATTTTCCTTCTTTAGTTACCTTGTGCCAGTCTTTTTCACCATAATCTTCAAAATTTTTCATAATATTCTTCACCTCATATTGAAAATATACTTTTTAAATCTAAAACGGTCAATTAAACGCTCTTATGGTAGCCGGAAATAATATAATAGTGTTAATATAAAACTATAAAACATCAAGGAGTGATTTAATATGAGTAAAAAAGGTTTCGGTTCAGTTATTCTTGCTGGTACTGTACTAGCTGCTGGTGCAGCTGCTACTGTTTTGGTTAAACATCATTTAGACAGCGAAAAAATCATCGACAAAGTAAAATCAGTTCTCGGAGAAGACAGTAAAGTCATTGGATCATGGGTTGAACCATTCTATCAACGCGTTGACGTGAATGGTCAAACTTCATGGGGCATTGTTGGTGGCGTTACAACTATGGACGACTTCGACGTTGCACAATATCACTTCATTGCTGATGCTGTTTCTGGCGAACTACTCAACATTAAAAAGGTACAATAATCAAATAACTTTTAAAAATGGGCTTTCAGGTAATTTATCCTGAAGCCTTTTTTTGAAAACTTTTCTTCATATTCAGTTTGAATATTGTTTAAATTCAATCCTTCATTGTTATGTAAATCTAATGAAATCTCATCAAATTTCATTCCATAATTATTCATACTGATCAGTGAATACTCAAATAGACCTTGGTTGTCAGTCTTAAACTTGATGTGACCATCATCTTTCAAAACATATTTGTATTGTTCAAGGAAGGCTTTATAAGTAAGCCTTCTTTTTTCGTGTCTTGTTTTTGGCCAAGGATCTGAAAAGTTCAAATACAAACCGTCTATTTCATTTTCCGCAAATAATTCTGACAATTTAGATCCATTATCCAAAAGTAATTGAAGATTAGGAAGTTTCATTTCAACTTGCTTTTTGAGAAGCAAAGAAATTGCTCCCTCTTGAACTTCCATAGCTATGTAATTATTTTGAGGATTTTGCTTAGCTAAATCGGTAATAAAACGACCTTTTCCCGAACCTAATTCAAGAAATAATGGTTGTTCTTTTTCGAATTTACTTTGCCACTTACCCTGCATATCTGTTGGTTGAACTGAAATTAAATCAAGATTATCATTGATCATTTCTTTAGCCCACGGCTTATTCCTTAGTCGCATTAAAATTCTCCATTATCTAAATATTTTTTTAATTGTCTTGGCATATAAATATAGTTTAAGAAAAGTATTACTGCAAGACCAGCAATTATTATAATCACTGAATTTATACTGAAACCAAATTTATAAATAATTGGGAAAATACTTACTACCCATTGAATCAATAACATTACATTACTTATTTTTGTAAATGAAGCAATTTTATCCTTACCGCCAACTGGATAAAGACGTTGCATCAAGTTTTGCATTACTTCTTTGAAGTATGGCTTTAATTGGAAACCTACTAGATATATAAACAAAACTTCAACAATCAATGAGATATAGAAATTATCAATAAAACTCATCAAAATAATTTGAAGAATCGTTAATCTCAAAAATAATCCAAGGTATTCATTATTTCTAACGACCCCTCGTGCGAATAAATAGGTATATGTATTCTTTGATTCCAATTTAATACTACTGAATAACCAATCAAGCCATTTACGGCGTTTAATTTTGCTAGTAACACCAGGTACATCAGTAAATAGGTTATAAAATCTCTTAACTCTAAACATTCTTTGATCTTCATCAGAAATTGCTTTTTGCCATTGAAGTTGTCCTGATTCACATTGTTTCTTATTTTGAAGAGCAAAATAAATCCAGCCAATTAAAGTGACGATCGGAGCAATTATTCCCGAGGTGTATACCGATATAAACATTACAATCAGGTACACAATATTCAACAATAATTTAAGACTTACTCCAGAAATGCTTCCCTTATTGTAAATGCCTAATAGTTCAACATCTAATAAATTCATTTTGAAGAAAATAGTCGACAAAGCTAACATCGACATATCAAAAACTGGAATCGAACCTGCTTGGAATGCAAACGGTGAAACGACTCCACTGACAACTATCAAAAGTACGATCGGTATTGCCCTGCTATAATTTTCTGCAGATTTGAAATACTGATAGAACTGCTTTTCTCTGACTAATAAAAAGGTACTGTCAGGATCCTCCAACAATGTTGCCAAATGTCCACTTTGAACCGTGACAAATAAGATCAATACTACGATGATTTTCCCGAACCATAATTCGCTATGTATTGTATCTAGCAAATTTGAATACCAGAAACCTAAAGCTCCTAATAAAACAATAAAAGCCAAAACGAATGTATCGTTGAAAATCAATCTAAGATATTTAAACTGACCTAGCTGATGTCTTCTTAAACGTTCTTTCCATAAACCTGTCATTATAGATCCTCGTGTGACATCTTGATATAAATATCATCTAGATTGGCATCTTGCATATCAAATTTGGCTTTTAACTCATCAAGTGTTCCATCAGCACGAACTTGTCCATGATTAAGTAAAATAAATTTGTCAGCATGGTCCTGAACTGTTGCCAAAATATGTGTCGACATCAATACAGAACAACCAGCATTTTTCTTTTCTTCAACAATATTCAGTAAATCGTTAACAGCTAGTGGATCAAGGCCAGTAAATGGTTCGTCAATAATAAATAATCTGGCATCTGTCATAAATGCGCAGACAATCATGACTTTTTGCTTCATACCTTTAGAAAAGTTTTGAGGGAACCATTCCAATTTATTATCCAATCTAAATGTCTTGAGCAAACGATTAGCATTTTCCCATGTCTTGTCATGATCCAAGCCATAAGCCATTATCGTTAGATCAATATGTTCTTTTAATGTTAACTCTGGATATAAGATAGGCATTTCGGGTACATATGCAATTTTCTTCCTATAACCCTCAACGTCCTGATTCAGACTCATTCCGTCAATTAGAATTTGACCTCCTCTAGGAGTAAGCAATCCAATAATATGTTTAATAGTAGTCGACTTACCGGCACCATTTAATCCAATGAGACCAACAACTTGTCCATCTTCAACTTTAAATGATTCCTTTTTTAAAACGGAAACTTGACCGTAACCACCAGTCAATTCTTTTATTTCTAATGTCATGGATAAACCACCTATAATCTGTTTTTAATAACTTTTTTATGATAGCATTGTATTAATTGTAATGCTTTATTTGAAAGGGGAAATTTTTATGGATGACTGTATTTTTTGCAAAATTATTCGAAACGAGATACCTAACATCACAATCTACGAAGATGATGATATTAAGGCATTCTTCGATATCTCACAAGTTACACCCGGCCATACTTTAGTAGTTCCTAAAAAACATGTTCAAAATATTTTTGAATACGATGAAGAATTAGCACAAAAAGTATTCAAAAAGGTCCCAATGATTGCTCGTGCAATCAAAGAATCTAACGACAAAATCATTGGAATGAACATTTGCCTCAACAATGGTGAAATCGCCTATCAAAGTGTTATGCATTCACATATTCACCTAGTACCTCGTTATTCTTCTGACGATGACTTCTCAATGACTTGGGGAGATAACACAGGTAAAGCTTCAAACGACGAGTTAAATGCCCGTGCAGAGAAAATTAAAGAAAACTTGGAGGCCTAATATGAGTTTCATTGCAGGTTTTATTTTAGGTTCAATTTCCGGAGTAGCTGCTGAATATTACCAATCAACATACGCCACGCCTAAACATAATAATAACAACATAATCAATAATATAAAAGATTTAAAGTCCGATTTCACCAACTTAAAGGATCAATCTTCAGTTGCTGTTAAGGCAATTTCAGGTATTAAAGACGACGTTGTGAATTATACAGAAGACATCAAACCAGATGTTGCTGAACTTAAAGAGTCCGTTGCAGAGTTGCAAGATAACTTAGAAAAAATGCAAAATATCAACAAGTAAAATATGAATTTTTTGTGCTTTTTTTCTTAATAATCAATCAATCACACCAGTTTTATGGTATTCTCTTCAATTGTAGACATATTTTAAATAAGGATGTGTAAAGATGAACAAACGATTTACTAAATGGATCCTAGCTATTGCTGGTCTATTACTAGTTACTGTTGTTGCTGGTTGTTCAGGTAACAAAACAGTTGCAACAATGAAGGGTGGACGTATTACCCAAAACGATTACTACAAAGAAATGAAGGAATCGTCAACAGGTAAACAACAACTTCAAACAATGATTATCACAAAGGCTCTTGAGAACCAATATGGTAAAGATGTTTCAGATAAGAAAGTTACTAAAGAATACAACAAATACAAGAATCAATATGGTTCTTCATTTAGCTCAGTTCTTCAACAAAATGGTATGACAACAGCTCAATTCAAGAAGAATATTCGTACTAACCTACTTACTAAAGTAGCTCTTGAAAAGAACAAGACAGTTACAAACAAAGACTTGAAGAAACAATGGAAATCATATTCACCTAAGATTACAGTTTCACAAATTTTAGTTGCAAAGAAATCTACAGCACAAACAGTTATTGATAAACTTAACAGTGGCTCAAGCTTCTCAAGTTTAGCAAAACAATATTCAACAGATTCAGCTACTAAGAACAAAGGTGGTAAGATGGCCGCTTTTGATAACGATAGTACAAGTGTTGACACTGACTTAAAGACAGCCGCATTCAAGCTTGATAAAGTCGGAGATGTTTCATCAGAGCCTGTTAAGACTCAATATGGTTACAGTGTTCTTAAACTAGATAACAAACCTTCTAAGGGTAAGATGAGCGACCATAAAGCAGAACTTAAGACAAAGATTTACGCCGGTTGGATGCAAGATTCATCAGTAATGCAATCAGTTATCTCTAAAGTCTTGAAACGTGCTGATGTTTCAATCAAGGATAATGATTTGAAAGACGTTCTAGCTGGTTATGTTACAAAATCAGGTAACGCTGCTAATTCACAATCATCATCAACTCAATCAACACCAAGTAAATAATTAAATCAACAGCCTGATAAGGGCTGTTTTTTTTGTACTCAAAAAGGCGGGCATCTTAACTGATGCTCGCCTTTTGTTTTATTAACTGTGCTTATAAAATGATCTGTTATCCATTCCAAATATTCTTTCGGAGAATTCCCCTGGATCTGTTTTATCCAAGGCTTTCGATATCATATTGATCGATGCATCAAGCATATCAATGTCATGTAGTATCTCTGCTTCCAATAACTTAGGACGTTCAGGAGAACCATATTCAAGTAAACCATGATGTGCAAGTACCATATGTCTCAAGAGAATCATGTCTTCTGATTCTAAGCTAATATCAAGCTCTTTGGCAGCAAGTACAATTTCCTCGTCAACTATCGTAATGTGCCCTATCATATTACCTTCAAAAGTATATTCAATTCCAAGTGAACCACTCAATTCGATGACCTTACCTAGATCATGTAAACAAGTACCAGCAAGTAATAAAGGCTTGTTAATATTGGAATATTGAGCTGAGATACTTTCTGCCAACCTTACCATGCTCAAAGTGTGATAAGCTAATCCACCCTGAAAATCATGGTGATTAGACTTAGCTGCTGGACTTGTAAAGAACTGGTCGCGATATTTTTTGAACAAATATCTAACGATTCTATTCCATGCACCATTCGTTATCTGCAAAAATACGTCCTCAAATTCATTTTCCATATCTGAGCGTTTCTCTGGAGCAGTTTGAATAAATTTTGACATATCTACCGTTTTTGGATCCAGGACACCTAATCTAGTGATGTTTACTTGCGGTTTACCTTGATACAAATCACGTTTTCCTTCAAGTTGAACAACCGCACCGACTTTAAATTCCTTGGCATTCTCAGGACTTGCATCCCAATACTTTCCAGGAATTTGACCTGATTTATCTTCAAAAACTAGTGATAGGAAGTTCTTACCATTCTTTGCCAAACGATAATTTGACATCTTGATAATTGCCTCAAGATTCATCGCTTCCCCATTCTTATAATCAGTGATCCTCTTTGTCATAAATCCATCCTCCTATATACGTAAAACGTGATCTTCAGGCAACTCTTCAGTTAGATTGGCAGTAACAAATATTACTTGATTGTCACTTGAAATTTCTTTGATCAACTTAAAAACATTTTGTGATCGACTTGAGTCAAAGTCCACGAACGCATCGTCGATCAAAATAGGTAAATCAACAATATCTGAAATTTCAGTTACGAAGGCTAATCTTAATGATACATAAAGTTGAACTGTAGTCCCTTTTGATAATTCATGAACGTCAAAAATGGTTTTATCTTTTCTAGTTAGAGACAAATGATTTTGTTTGTTCATATTAATATCAACATAATTTCCATTTGTAAGAATAGAAAAATAGCTCTTAGCTTTTTCAATCATTCGCGGATATCTATTTTCACTAGCCAAATTTAACATTTCATGTATCCATTTGCTTGCTAGATTTCCAGATAACCATTCATCGTATTCATCAATCATTTCTGATTCACATTGGGTGATATCCTCTACTAACTTTGTATAAGCAGAATCATCAAATACTTGTTTTAATTGGTTCTCTAATGAACCTTGTTCATTAAGTTTAACATTTCTTTCACTTTGAATAGTATTGACCTGGTTATTTATACTTTGAAGATCTAATTCAATACTGTCCAAATTTGTAATCTTTTCAAAATTTGAAATATCATTTCCTAAATATTCTACATCATTGTTTAATTTATTAATATTATCTGCTTGTTGCTTTTGATGCTCATGCAAATCAACAAACTCATTCTCATTTTCCACTGAGTATTTACTAAATAGATTTGCTAAGTTCTGATTTATTTTACTTATACTAGATGTATGATTCTTCAAAAATTCAGAAGTCTCTATCTTACTTCTTTCCATCAAATCAATTTTTTCTTTCAGTCTAGTCAACTTATTAAAATACGACTCGACTTCGGGAATAACATCTTCGACATTTTCCACTGAATCAACGATATGAACTTTTACCATCAAATTTTTCCACTTATCCAGTTCCCCGGTACTCTGATTAACTTTTGAATCCAATTCTGCTTGTTCAAGCTTTAGCGATTTAATTTGAGATATCACTGGTTGAATCGATTTGGCTTGTTCAACCGTCAATTTGTCTAAGTTTTTATTTGATAAGATTTTATGTTTGGATTCATCTAATTCGGCCAAGCTATCATTTACGATTTTCTTTTGGTAGAACGACCAAATCAATGTAACCACAAAAACAATCCCAGTAACAATTCGAATAGGATTAGGTACGAAAAATGTTATTACTAACACAATTATGCTGACAAGAATTCCTAAATTAAAATTGCTTTTAGGAGTGGTAACGTTCAGCTGCTGTATGTCATCCCTAGTTAAGAGTTCCATTCTGTCATCATATAAAGGATTCTCTGCACGAACTTGATCAGACTTAAAGTCTGACTTCCTTAGTGAATCAGTAAATTGGCGTGTATCAAAAATTTTCTCTTGAATCTTATTTTTGTTATTGGCTATCAAATCTATATCGGCCTGATTTGAACGATAGTTTTCAAGCATTGCTTCTTCTTGATCAGTTAATGTTGCATCAGCTTGCCGTCTCTTGGATGTATTCAAGGCATTGAGCTGACCCTTATTCTCTAAATAATCATCCCAATCGCTCTGAGATATTAACGAAGCAGTATCTAATGATATCTGCTTCAGCGCCAAATATTCACGATACCGAGGCAACTTTTCATGTAAATTATTTAATGCCTTCTGATTTTCTAATAAATTGTTATACTTCGTTTCTGAAGTAGCAAGCTCTTTTTTCAACTCCATCAATTTATTATTGATCTTTGAATATTGGACTTGTTGATCATCAAATTGGGCTTTTTCGCGTTGTAGTTCTTGATATCGCTTAATGGAGGTAGTCAATGGCTGCTTCGTCCCACGTGGCTTATAAATTTCTGCACTATCCGATTCCAAATCATCTGCAGTCTGTAACCATTCCTTACTGCCAGCAGCACCTAAAGCCAGAATCTCAGTCTCTAATTTTTGTTCATCTAAATCATAAATTGAGCGAATGCTTTCATCGTTCATTACGTGAGTAGCTTCAAAATCTGCCTTACTAAATCCACTGGTTATCTTGGTTAAAAGACTGTTTGGTACTTTCTGATCTTCTCTGAATAAAGATAGATCACCATCGCCCTTACCTTCCACACGTTTAACTGTCCAACTATTATTATCAGAATCTTGAAAAATCAGTTCACCACCATAACTACCACCATTACGAGGCTTATACTGTTCAAACTTATTAGTCCCTCTACCGGAAGCGAAACCAAATAATATACTCTTAATAAAATTTAAAAATGTCGTCTTGCCTGCTTCGTTATTGCCAAATATTATTTGATAATCTGATTTAATATCAAAGTCCTGATTGACCCATTTACCAAAGCCATAGATTTTAACTTTAATTAATTTCACTTTTCTTCTCCGATAAATTTCTTATTGATAGTACTCTTGGTTAATTCCTGAATATTTTTCAAAAAGTCAGGACTATCCATATGCTCGCGTAGCACGTCAATGTTATAAAGTTTTTTATCTAAATCTTTGATACTGTTCAAGTCGAAAACCTTTTCGACACTATCATCCCAGAATCTCTGATCTATCTGCTTTAGCTGCTGAGAATTGCCAAATTTTAGATATACACGATAAAGAATCGTATTTGAGATATTATCTTCAAAATGATGCAACAGATCACCACGCTCAATCGATTTGACGAGATCTTCGTTTAAAAGTTGGGCATTATTTATGTCTAATGTAAGCAAGCCAAAATCATCGGTATCTAATTTAGAGTCAATTTTTTTGATCATTTCCGATAAATTATCCGATGCTTCAGCAGCAATTGCATCTTTTTTCCACACATAAGATGAACTGGGAACAAAATCAATATTTGTTATTTTACTCAAAACAGTGACCAGGTAAAATCCTTTAGTACCTGTCTCATTCTGATTTCGTCCCTGAGTATCACCAGGATAGACCACAAACGGATTTTCATGGAGAACCTCACGTTTATGAATATGTCCCAATGCCCAATAATCATAACCTTTCGTTAATAGTTCGTTAACTGTAAATGGAGAATAATTATTGTCACCAACGCCAGCGTGAAGAATACCGATTTGATAATCATATTTTCCACGTGAAGGATATTCGGTAACCATATCTTGGTTAACATGTTGTTGATAATAACTGAACCCTGTTATTCCAACCTTTAAACCATCATGACTTTCGACTTCCAAAGTACTTACTTGATTGGTAAATATATGTACATTTTCTGGAAATTTAATGGATGCAAAATCATTTCGATAATAATCATGATTACCATAGACCAGATAAACTTCGATGTTATTTTCTTTTAATCGTGTAAATTGATTGTTGAGAAATTGTTGAGCAGTCAACGAATGCTCAGTATTGTCATACGTATCTCCAGCTAAAATCACAAAATCAACATGTTCTCTTATTGCAGTGTCGAAAACTTTCGTTGCAGCGGTGTAAGTAGAATTTCTTAGATTATTTTGTAACTGTTTTGAAAAGTTCTTAATATTAGCAAATGGAGTGTCTAAATGTATATCGGCAGCGTGAATAAATTTCATGGAAGTTCCTCCTTTAAAAAAAGGGACTTGAGCAATTTCTTGCCCAGTCCCTACTTGGAAAATAAATTAGCCTTGATAAATCTCTGCGATAGGCTTTGAAATAATTTTGTTTAATTCTTGCATCATTGAATCAACTTTCTTTTCTTTTTCCATCAAGTTAGTAATTTCAGTGAAGTTTTGAAGTTGATCTGATAATTTATGCATTTCTTCAACATCATCGTCTGTAATTTCTTGACCTTGCATTTGTTTTTGTTGAAGTTCGAATTGTTTGTTTTGAACCTTGTCAAACAACTTATATGCTAAGTCGTTAGCTTTAACGGCTTCAAAAGCTAGTTTCAAGTCGGCTACTTCCGGTGTCTCTCTTAGATCTTGTTCCAATTTGTTGGCACTGTCATAAATATTCATATAGTCCTCCTATTGACCAAAAAAGTTCTTGATATCATTATACCATTCACTTGCCTTATCTTTAACGCCGTTCACTCCATCTTCGAAGGATTTTGCAAATCCTTCAGATCCACTACTATTGTTGTCCGAATTCTCATTAGCAATTTGAGCAGCATCTTTAGTGTTAAAGTCGGTACCGGCCGTTGAAGGCAAGATTCCTGACATTTCATTTTTAAACAATGGTGCAACTCCAGTTTCACTAACACCTGGCAAGTAATGTGTCGTATTAGTCTCATCGAAACCAATCCAACTGGCAACAACGATATCCGGCGTGTAACCGATCATCCATTGATCTTTCGTACCGTAGCCATAACTTCTAGGAACTTCGGTACTACCAGTTTTACCAGCAATATCGTAGCCTGAAGGTTTGGCGGTTCTACCCGTACCTTCGTTGTATACGCCAAGCATCATACTTGTCATCTCTTTGGCTGTATCCTTACTGATTATCTGTTTAGTCGTATTATCGGTGTTATCAACAACCACCGTTCCCGTTGCATCAACAATTTTGGTGATGAAATGCGTACTTGATAGTTTACCTTCATTAGCAAAAGCTGTATAAGCACGAGCCATTTGAATTGGTGACACTCCAGTTGATAATCCACCCAAGGCCAGTGCCAAGTTTTGATCATCTTTGTTTACTTTGATTCCAAAGTTTTCAACTGAAGAAACACCTTTTTTAACGCCAATTTTATCTAGCAAAGCAACAGCGGGAACATTCTCACTTTGTGCCAAAGCCTTATACATTGGAATTTTATCCTGATAAAGTCCATCAGCATTTGCCGGTGTATATTTATTCTTACCAAAACTAGTAACTTCGTCTTTCAGCTCAGAATCATAACTATATCCACTTTGAATGGCTGGAGTATAAACAGCAAGCGGCTTAATTGTTGATCCCGGTTGACGCTTCATCTGAGTTGCCCTATTTAGGCCTCTAAACGTATGCTCACCACGTCCACCGACGACGGCAAGAACTCCACCTGTTTGTGGGTCAACTGCTATAGAAGCTCCCTGAGCTTCTTTACCATCTGCAGCGTTTGCCGGGAACAATCCACTGTTATCAAATGAATCTTCCATTGATGACTGCATATTTTGATTTAAAGTCGTGTAGATCTTATAACCTTTATTCAAAATATCGTCTTCTTTGAGGCCGTATTTGTTGACCGCTTCATCAATAACCGCATCAAAGAAATAAGGATACTTGTATGAACTAGATACCTGATATCCATCATTCAAATCGATAGGTGTTCCTTTATAGTATGATGCCTGTTGTGAAGTTAGTTTTTGATTGTCTGCCATTAAATCTAAAACCAAATTCCGTCTAGCTTTAGAGTTTGCCATACTATCAATTGGATTATAGTCATTTGGAGCTTTCAAAATCCCTGCTAAAACTGCACCTTCAGCTGGGTTCAAATCACTAGCATTTTTGTCAAAGTATTTCTTGGAAGCATCTTGCACTCCCCATACTCCGTTACCAAAATATGCATTGTTCAAGTACATTGCCAAGATTGATTTCTTTGAATATACTTTATTTATTTCAATTGAAAGGAAGAGTTCCTCTCCCTTTCTAGAGAAAGTCTGTCTTTGTGTAAGTAAAGCATTCTTCGCTAACTGTTGGGTCAAAGTACTACCACCACCAGTAACTCCGTGATGGATGATCAAACCAACTGCAGCTCTTGCATAACCTTTAATACTAAAACCAGGATTGGTCCAAAATGTTCTATCCTCGGTTGAAATCACTGCATTTTGGATATTTGGAGAAATTCTATCCAATCCAACGTATGTTCCTTTTCGGGAGTATAAAGCTCCTGCATTGGCACCATCTTTATCATAAACGGTTGTTTTAGTTTGTAATGAAGCCTTTAGATCTTCAATATTTGAGGTTTTTGCTTTGTAAGTCCAAAATGTACTCAATACTAAAATTAAAGTTAAAACAATTAAAATCAACCAGCGTGTAATTTGGAATCTTTTCCAATATCGTTTAAAGAATGACCAAGCAACTTTAAGCTTTGGCTTTACCCAATCCCAAAATCCTCGATTATTATTCATGTATGTCTACCTCTGTAAAAATAAATTCTACCATATAATCGAGTTAAATCACTAAATGATAGAAATCTTTAAGGAGTATGTAATGTCTAACTACCAGCGAACAATAACGTATGAACCGGATTCAAATGAGAAGTTGACCTTGCGTGAACTCCTAAAAAAATGGTTGATACCAAAAAAATGGCAACATTTCTTACGAGTTGAAAAACAAGTTACGATCAATGGTCAATATCATCCATTCAACACGGTTGTTAATGCCAAAGATGTTATCCACTTAAATTTCGACTTTCCACCAAGAAATGACAATCAAACTTATCTTCCTGGTAAAAATGAACTAAACATTGCCTACGAGGACAATGATGTTTTGATCGTCAACAAGCCGGCAAACATTAAATCACATCCCAATTTACCAACAGAATCAGACTCCTTGATGAACGATGCAGAATCCTATTTAGCCCCAGCCGGGCATCCCTACATGGTCCATCGGATCGACATGTTGACCTCAGGCCTAGTTTTGATTTCTAAAACTCCATATCTAGTACCCATATTCAATCGGCAATTGACTACCAAAACTTTGAAACGAGAGTATCTCGCAGTAGTTAAACTCTTGAAACCAATCAATCAATCCGGATCAATAAATCTACCGATCGGCGACGACCCCAGTGACGTCCGCAAACAACGGATCAGCTCAGATGGGCTCGCTGCTTTGACTGACTATAAGATATTACGCAAGAATAATGATTTTGCACTAATAAAATTAAATCTGCATACTGGCCGAACACATCAAATTCGCGTCCATCTTGCCAGCCAAGGTTGGCCAATAGTTAATGACGTTTTATATAATCGTGAGAAACCAAACGGAAATATGATGTTATGTGCCTACAAATTGACTTATCAAATACCATTTTCCAACAAATTCAGGACCACAGAAATCGAACCACCTACATTTATGACTGATTTCATACAAAAAAAGGATTAGCTCCGTAATCATACGGAAGCTGATCCTTATTTAATTAGTATAATAATTTCATCGATAATGGCTCCTACTGCCATCAATCCAATGTAAGAAATCGTCAATCTTAAAGTAGCTTTTAATACATTTGGAAAATTCTTAGGTTCACTTGTCGACAAGAATGGACGATAAATATCCCAGATTCCGGGATAAAAAATAATCATAATCAATGATACATAAGGTATCACCTTCATTAATGCCAAAATTGGAATCAATGCATAAGTCAAAGCCCAACTGGCCTTGAACAGATTCATCGAATTATGCTTACCAATTCTGTCAACTAGAGTATGACGATCGTTTTTCAAATCATCCTCAAGGTCCATAACATTATTGGCGATAATCGTCCCAAAAATAGCAAATGTAATTGGCAAGCAAATAACTATCGTATCAATAATGGTACTTGAGTCAATCTTACCTGCAGTCGCTAACCCAAGATACACGAATGCAACTGGAATGACGACGGAAATTGCTATCGCAATAACTGCCTCACCCATTATTGTGGAATTCAAAGGACGAGGACCCGAAGTATACAAGAATCCTAGAATCAATCCAATGATTGCGACTAATAAGATAAACCAACCCGTGCGATAAGTTAAATATGCTGTGATAAGAATTGGGATAATTCCAATCGCATAAACTAATCTTCTGACCTTTGCCAATGACTCACGGTTAATGTTCATTTTATTGATCTTGTCATGATATGATCCGGTACGATAAGTTTTGAATTCATTGTAATTATTATGGAAATTAATAATTAAATGAAAGAATACAATCGCAACTAAACCTAATAATCCGCTGATAATATCAAATGTTTGATATTTTCCGAATGCGTAACTAATAGCTAAAACTAACCAACATAAATCAAGGATAGTTGCTTTAGCATCTGATAACTCTCTGAAAAGTTTCCAATTCACATTCCTATACCTGCTACATTTCCTCTGGTGCGTTAACACCTAATAGATTCAATGACATTTGAAGAACGATAGAAACAGATTTAACCAATGCCAAACGAGCATTTAATCCATCATCTTCTGTCAAAATCTTACTATGAGCATAGTATTGGTTGAAACTCTTGGCAAGCTTTAATGAGTATTTTGCAATAACAGATGGTTCATATTTCTCACCAGCACGGCTAACAATTTCAGGGAATTCTTGAATCAATTTGATAGTATCCCAAGCTTCTGGATCTGAAAGTGACATTGAATCTGCACTTGCATAATCCACATCACCAACTTTACGTAAAATACTTAATGCACGTGCATTTGTGTATTGAACATAAGGTCCAGTTTCACCTTCAAAACGAACAACTTCTTCCAAATTAAAGTCGAAATTATCACGTCTTTCATTCTTCAAATCGTGGAAAATAACAGCGCCGACACCAACATCTTCAGCAACTTGATCTTTATTTTCTAGTCCAGGATTCTTTTCTTCAATTTGTTTCTTAGCAAGATCAACAGCATCGTTCAAAACATTTTCAAGTAAAATAACACGACCCTTACGTGTTGAAAGCTTTTTACCATTTGTTGTGATCAATCCGAATTCAATATGATGAATATCATCTGACCAATCGTATCCCATCATCTTAAGAACAGCCTTAAGTTTCTTGAAATGTTCACTCTGTTCACTACCAACGACATAAAGTGATTTAACAAAGTTGTAAGTGTTCTTACGATAAATAGCAGCAGCAAGATCACGAGTGATATACAAAGTTGCACCATCAGTTTTTCTGATCAGAGCTGGTGAAAGATCTTGAGCAGAAAGGTCAACGATTTCGGCACCGCGACTTTCTTCTAACAAACCTTTTTCTTGGATAGTTTTAATAACATCATCCATTTTGTCATTGTAGAAAGCTTCACCATTATATGAGTCAAACTCAACTCCAAGACGGTCATAAACCTTTTGGAATTCACTCAATGAAAGTTTTCTGAACCATGTCCAAAGAGCTAGTGCGTCTTTGTCTCCATCTTCCATCTTTTTGAACCAGGCACGTGCTTCATCGTCCAATTCAGGCTTCTCTTCGGCTTCCTTATGGAATCGTACATAATATTTCAACAAGTTGTTAATAGGGTCTTCTTCAACTTCTGCTTCAGAACCCCACTTCTTATAACCGACGATCAACTTACCAAATTGTGTTCCCCAATCACCCAAGTGATTGATTTTGATTGGTGAGTAACCCAATTTAGAAATAATCTTAGCGATTGAATTACCAATCACAGTTGAACGTAAATGACCCATTGACATAGGTTTAGCAATATTAGGAGATGACATATCGATTGGAACGTTGCCACCCTTACCTTGGTTTTGATCACCATAATCTGCTTGTTCTTTTAAAACTGTATGCAAAATATCATTTGAAAATTCACCCTTATCAAGGAAGAAATTAACATAGGCACCAGTGTTGACGATTTTTTCAAAACCATCTTGATTTATTTCAGCAACTAAATCTTTAGCAATCATATTAGGTGCTTTATGTAATGATTTAGCCAAAATAAAAGTTGGAAATGCGTAATCACCTAAATCTGAAGACTTAGGTTTTTCAATTAATTTTTCAATTTGTTCTTTGGCAATGTCATCAGGTACAACATTGCTTAATGTGTTAACAATAAGTTCTTTTGAGTTCATATTTTCCTCCTAAAATAAAAAAGTCCCTTTCAATACATTTATATATTGAAAGAGACGAGAATTTCCCGCGGTACCACTCTAATTGATTAATATCCACTCATTAATTAAATATTTAGTTTTAAGTAAGGGTGCGACTTAATCTTAAAATTGATCAGCTTTCACCAAAACCTGATCTCGCTTAAAATTTACAGACTAATTAATCCTTCTTTTGCACTAAAAATATTAGCACATAAAGCCTGATATCACAACTCTTTTAGAATTAAGCCTTAGGAATAAATAAATTACCCAATGTTGCTGCCATAATTGCTTTGATGGAATGTTGTCTATTTTCAGCTTCTTCGAACTGACGTGCATATTTACTTCTGAAGACTTCGTCAGTAACTTCCATCTCGGTCAAGCCATATTTTGCTTTGATGTCTTCCGCATATTCAGTAGAAACATCATGGAATGCTGGCAAACAATGCATAAAGATAAGCTGATCATCTGGCATTTTTGCTTTTTTCATCAAATCCATATTTACTTGGTATGGTTTCAAAAGCTTGATACGTTCCGCCCATTGATCTTCTTCACCCATTGAGACCCAAACATCAGTATAAATAACATTTGTACCCCTAACACCTTTGTCTAGATCATCAGTTATAACGATTTTGCTGCCTGACTTGTCAGCATATCCTTGAGCCAATTTAACAACATCATCAGCTGGGAAAAGTTCTTTAGGGGCAACGATGTGAATATTCACACCCAACATTGAACCAGCAACTAAGAAACTATTTGCCATGTTATTTCGACCATCACCGACGAAAGATAAAGTAATACCTTTTAATTTTCCAAAAGTTTCTTTGACTGTCATAAAGTCAGCAATCATTTGTGTTGGATGCCATTCATCAGTTAAACCATTCCAAACAGGAACTCCTGAATATTTAGCCAAGTCTTCAACAGTTTGTTGTTTGAAACCTCTAAATTCAATTCCGTCAAACATACTTCCAAGGACCTTGGCAGTATCTTCAACACTCTCTTTTTTATTAAGTTGTATATCATTTGAACCTAAGAACTCTGGATGTGCACCCAAATCAACAGCAGATGTTGTGAATGCAGAACGTGTACGTGTTGAAGTTTTTTCAAACAACAATGCAATATTTTTTCCTTCAAGATAATGATGTGGAATACCTTGCTTCTTCAAGGCCTTAAGGTGAAGACCAAAATCAACCAAATATTCAAATTCTGAAGGTGTATAGTCTATTTCCTTTAGAAAACTACGTCCTTGAAAAACCGATGTTTCTTTCCCTTGATAAGCCAAATTAAATTCCTCCCATTTTCTTAAAAAATTATTCATAATTCCATTATAAGTTATTTTCACTTAATATACATATCTAATTTTTATTCAAAACGAATTTACAAAAAAAGCCTAGGATATAAATCCTAAGCGAATTGATGTCTTATTATTTCTTAGCAGTCATTCTATCGTAGAGAATAAATGCGCCACCTAGCACATCTCCACCTAATGAACCGATCAAAGAACCTAATTTTGTTTGTAGTTTGAACATGTATGTCTCACTCCTTCAACCTAATATTTCTAACAAATATATTGTAAACATTTTTGTTAATGAAAGCAATTACATTGTGTTCATATCAATGATAAATCTAATTATGATTCAGGAAATACAAAAGATTTTACATTTTTATGAAAACTATATTTAATTTTCAACAATACCCTGGCTGACTGATTGAATCGCACGCTTGAATTCATTGTTGAACTCATCCTCTTCAACTGCTGCACTCGAATAATTATATTTCCCGACCAAGTCAGTATCTATCTTGATGACAGAATTACCAATATTTTTCTTGCCAGTAACAACGTGTGAAGATTGCAATTCTTTATCTGATGTAATAGTCGATATTGATGCATTTTCAACATCTGAAACAAAACTGATCTGTTCGATTTCACCAGTATTTTGATCATATCGATGCTCAATTTCATTATTTATCTTAATCTTGGATTCATCATTTTGTTTCGAAATCGAGTTTATATGTGATTCAGCATTTTTTCCAGCCAGCATTGATCCAGTGTCGACATAATTATCGCCGCCATTGTCTGATATATTGTTCCAATCTACTTTTGCATCCCTTGATATATGCGCATGTTGCTTCATATATAGAGTCGTATTTTGAGAAAAATGATTAGTCGATGTAAAACTTGATTTACTGTTAGCCTTTGCAATTATTTCCACCATACAACTGGCAATATTGCTCATTTTTCCAATAGTTTCGGCATTCAAAATAACTTGAGCCTGACTACCCTCTTCAGCGACAATAAATACATTATGCACCAAAGGTTGATCATGAATGCTGTCCTGAAACACGTTTAACTGTATTGGTTTGGTAAGTTGACAATCCTTAGGAATATATAGGAAAATACCGTTATTAAAAAAAGCAGTATGCAAACTAGTCAGTTGATCAGTATCTTCTGGAATAACTTTACTCATAAAATTATTTTGAATCAGACGCGGATGTTGGCGAAAAGCTGTAAACACATCCGTCAATAATAACCCCTCATCATCAAGTTCATCCGGAATAGATGTATCAAAGTTTGATTGGCCAAATTGCGTGATACCAAGCTCATAATCCTGATATTCGATTTGATCGACAATTTCATGGGTAAGTTTAGGCTTAGCAGGTGCCTTCATAGGAAAATATTCCCACTGGTCCACATTAAAATTATTAAAATCTTTGGCTGCTGCAAGTGCGGCTAATCGACGTTTAACTAACCAATGAGGTTCACCGTGTTCATTTGCAAAATCTTCGAGTTCCTCGTTCAAATCTACTGTCATAATTGAAGTACTCCCTTAATACTAATTCGTTAAAAATTATTAGCTGTATTATAATGATATATATTAATCGAAAAGGTGGCAATTTTATGGATAACCTAACACACTTTAATGAACAAAATCGTTCAAAGATGGTCGATGTAACTAATAAAGAAATCACATCTCGATCAGCAACAGCAACTGGTCAAATTACGATGAAACCAGAAACATTGCAAAGGATCCATGAAGGAAAAATCAAAAAAGGTGACGTACTAGCTGTCGCCCAAGTAGCCGGTATCATGGCTGCAAAACAAACCAGTTCACTAATTCCAATGTGCCACTTGATCAACTTGACCGGAGTCGACATTCATTTCGAGGATGACGACTCATCAACAGTTACTGCTAACGCCACAGTAAAAACTAAAAGCGTAACAGGTGTTGAAATAGAAGCACTTCTTGCCGTACAAACTGCCCTGTTGACTATCTACGATATGTGTAAAGCAATCGATCGTGGAATGGTCATCAGCGACGTCCATGTTGTCGAAAAGATGGGCGGTAAAAGCGGCCATTTTGTTTTCAACGACCAAGAAAATTAACCATGGATACCTAAACTCATTCTGGCAAATTTTGTCATCATCGAGACGTTCCAAACAGGACTCCATACTAAATTAATGTTGCATAGATCGATTCCTTCAACTGAAGTGGCGGCTTGAGTAATTTGTTCTTCTAAATAATTACCCAGCGGACATCCCATAGTTGTTAAAGTCATCGTGATTATGCAACTATTTTTTTTGACCACAACATAATATATCAGACCTAAATTGACCAAATCAATATTCAGTTCTGGGTCAATAACATCTTGCAATGCCATCATCACATCGTTTTCTAAAGGTGAAAATTCTGCTCCTTGTCCTAATGCATCCAAAATTTATCCCCCAATCTGACTCATATGTCTCCACGTTGGAGCTTTATCGATAATACGATCAGTTTCAGACATTGCCATTTCGTGATTCAAAGGTTTGTTGTCCAAAGCTTTTTGAATCTTGCGACGGAATTCAACTTTGTCAGGAATTGCGGATCTAATATCAATTTCTTCATTCCAATAAAGACAAGCTTTGATGTATCCATCAGCAGTGATTCTAAGACGATTACAATTTTCACAGAACTTTGCGCTGATTGGATGAATTAGTCCAAAACTTCCGACATGCCCTTTGATTTGATAATTATCTGAGGGACCATTTCCACGCAGTTCGATTGGCTCATATTCAAGATTATTCTGTTCACAGATATCGAAAACGGATTTCAATCCAACATATTCTTTTTGCCAAGTTTTCAAAGAATTACCGATAGGCATAAATTCAATAAATCTGACATTAACGTTATTTTCTTTGGTATAGTTCAAGAAATCTAAAATTTCATCGTCGTTTTGACCTTTGATCAGAACAATATTTAATTTAATTTTTTTGAAATTCAATTTGCTGGCAACACTGATTCCTTCAAGTACTTGGTCAATGTTTCCACCTCGAGTGATTTCTTTATAACGATCAGCTTTAAAGGTATCCAAACTGATGTTGAGGCGGTCTAACCCCGCTTCCTTAAGTGCGGCTGCTTTTTTAGCAAGATACAAGCCATTCGTAGTGATCGACACATCCTCAATACCATCGACAGCTTTGATTCGACGAACAATTTCAACAACATCTGTTCGCAACAAAGGCTCTCCTCCAGTAATACGGACCTTACTAATACCCATTTCTGCAAAGTTTTCGATCAGTTGAACGATTTCATCTTGTGATAGTACTTCATCAGTTGGAAAGAATGGCAAACCTTCCTTTGGCATGCAGTATACACAACGCAAATTACAACGATCCGTGATAGATAAACGAACATAATCATGTAAACGGTCATATTGATCATACAATTTATCCATAATGTGCCTCCTCTGTTTGACGTTATAATAATTATGACAAAGAAAGCGTTTAATTATAATTCGGAAAAGCCCTAATAAAACATAATTTTAGATAGATATTAAAATAGTTGCATTTGAGAATATATAAATGCATAATTTGTTATCGAATTTGATATAATTCAAGCGAAAGGGTGATGCATAATGGGTTTTAAGAAGAACAACACCAAATTAGAAAGCAAGCTTTCGATCATCTGTAATAATGCTGCGAAATTATCCGATAAGACAGCGATATCTTTTGAAGATTTATTTCCAGAAACATTTATGAAAATTCACACAAATTGTGACAGCATTGAAGATTTTCTAGCACCAATGAATATTAAGAGTGATGAAGATTTTGAAGCAGTTCCAGACGATGTCCTGGAAAAGAATGTGCGCGAGAATACAAACTTTTCAAACTGGAAAGATATGCAACATAGTGCTTGGTCAGATTTTTTGAGTGAACAACTCGGATATTAGACAAAAATAAAGCAGTCATGAAATTAATTCATGGCTGCTTTTTTAGAACACAACTTTAAAACGTTTTTTCTCAGGAAGGTTTAAGTACTTATCCGTATCTATATCAATCAATGTAATAATATCCGATTGATAAGTTGTCGGAATAATCGGATTAGATTTGGGGATAACCTTACCTTCCCTATTTAACTTCATAATTCTTTTGCAGATATTCTGCCTAGCGGTCTCCATAGCATCGACAATATTCTCAGCATGAAATGAAAAGTCGAAATCTGGAATATTAATATAATATGGAGAATATTCTCGGTCACACTTGATCATGGTTACTGGATATACAGCTTTCATAACCCTTCGCCTCCAATTTCTCTATACCATAAATATATACTGATTTTATATGTGAAAAGTTTATCTTTTATAATTAATTCTTTGGAAAAATGAATAATAAGAGTAATGATGAAGTTTCATCTGTATAAATATATTTTTATGTTGCTATACGTATTACTTATTGTGAGAATGGAATAAGCATATATATATGTTTAGGGGGAAGTTTATATGGAAAATCGAAGTTCTAGAAACAATCGAAGTGACAAGGGAAGTAAGAAGAAATTTTATAAAGATGTTTGGTTTTGGTTATTTATTGCAAGTACTGTTTTGTTAATAATCACATTAAGTACACCAGTATATGAGTACAGTGAAGAGCCTAAGACAGAAAAAAAGACAAATAGAAATCATTCAGATAAAAATAATTACTCATATTCTGATGACACCTCTTCATCAAATACAGATAATGAAAATGACACTGATTCAAAGGAAACAAAATTTGGAGAATCAGTTGAATTCAAATCGGGAGAGAAGATTACAGTAGAGTCTGCTCAAGATGATAATTCAATTGAGTTACAAAGTGCAGAAAATGGTGAACATCCTGTCACTGTAAAAGTAACCGTACAAAACACTAAGTCCTCACCTTTAGATTTTAACTCACAAGATTTCGATTTATATGATAGCAATAACGAGGTCGCAACTTTTGATGCTTCAACTTATTTGGCAGATATCCCTAATTCTATTGCGGCTGGAAAACAAGCAAGCATGACATTGAATTTTGGTTCAAAGGGAGCCGGTCCATATAATGTTACGTTTGGCAATTCTATTTGGAAGTAAATTTATAAAAAAAATATGTGATTTCAACACATTTTTTGAGGAGAAAATAATTATGGGAACATTTGATTTATCAGAACAAAACATTGAAGATATTTACAACAATAAAATAAGATCTCTATTGATAAGAGACGATAGTGATCATGTGGTAATGATTAATAGTTTTAGTCAATTTCCAAATGAGACATTTGGACCTGATCAAACATATACACAACAAATTGATGGAATAATTTCATATATGTATCAAGACTTGATTACTGTTAAAGATATCAAATTCGAATCATTACAAGGAAAAGAAGCTGAAAATTTAGAAAGATTTCATACTTTGATAACATATAACTGGCCTGCAGAAAATCCACTTATGAAAGAATCATATGATGCGAAAACTCATGAATCTAAATTAGAAAATACCTTTATGGATAAAATGATTTCAGAGATCCACGGCCACTCTGAATCGTGATATGTCTATATTTTAAAAATATTCTTTGGAAACAAGTAATAATTTGTATATGGATTAATATTTCAATCTGATATACTTAATCGTACAAAAAAAGCCGAGGAGAAATTCATGATAACCATACTATCTTTAATATTTTTAATCAGTGGATTCCTAATCTGGTTTTACATAAAAAAACAACCAAATAAAAATCGTAGAAATATTTCGATAGTGATCGTCATCTTTACTGGAATTCTTATTGGAATTCTGAGTCCAAACGAACAAACGTCAACTAATGAAGCGAATATTACATCGTCGAAAAACATTTCTAGTGAGAATAACAAAAAACAACCTACTAAAGATGATAGGAAACAAAAATCAAAAAAATCTTCCAAAAAAATAAAATCTAAGCAGTCAGAAGCAAAAGAACCTCGAAAAAAAGATAAATCAAGCAATAATGTAGAAATGCTTAAGGGATATGCCCAATCGTTTGGATTAAAAGATAGCGAAACTATCCAAAGACTAGTTGGTTCTGCGTATTCATCCACAGTAATTGACAATAATATGGCTTTTGGTTGGTGGACACCATATGGATCATTGATAAGGATTGACGATAGCCAGAGTCAAATTACATATGTTTATAAATCTGATAAACAATCATCAACAGGACTTGGAGAATTATTGTATCAAGGTCATACAATAATTCAAAAGGCTCCAAGTAAATATAGATCTTATGGACCAACTGGTTAGTTTTAATTTTTACATTTTTTGTGTGGCTTTTGTGTGGCGGAACCACACAAGTGCAGTTTTATATAGAATTACAAAAAATAAAAACCGCTATATACCAATGTATACAGCGGTTTTCAATTTACATAACAACTCTAAAATGTACTAAAAAAGCGAACTAGCCTATTAAATATAAGAAAGATTTGAGGAATCTTATGATGAATGATCAACTAACATTAAAGGGAACGAATGGTCAATTAATTGCAGATGACGATAAAATAACTATTCAAAGGAAAGGATTATTTGGTGTTATGTCACAAGGTATAAAGGGCGGACGTACTATTTTCTACTCCGACATCAAATCAATTGAATTCAGAAAACCTTCATTCTTTTCAAACGGTTATATTCAACTACTAACCAATTTAGAATTATCAAACAAAGAAAATACTACATTTGCGGGAACTACCACTAATGATGCAATTAAGGATCCAAATACAGTCATTTTGAGAGCGTTCAAAAAAGGAAAAAAAGATGAATCAGAGAATTTTTATAATTTTGTATCTAGCAAATGGAATGCAGCTAAAAGTGGAAAGAATGTTGCTACAAGTCCAGTATCTATTGCTGATGAAATTGAAAAATTCAAAAAACTATTGGATGAGAATATTATTACCCCAGAAGAGTTTGATAAAAAAAAACAAGAATTACTTAGTAACTAATTAATTGTCCGGACAACGATGACAATCAAAAAAATAAGTCTAATGTAGGCTTATTTATTTTTACCCAAATTACATTTTGGAGGTGTAATTATGCAAGTATATAAGCGGGGTAAAACATGGACATACCGAGTTTGGATAACTAATAAATATGGAAAGAGAGTCTCTTCTTCCCAAGGCGGGTTCAAAACTAAGCAGGAAGCAACAACCACTGGGTTAGAGATTGCATTAAAAGCAAAACAATCTGGAATATCCAAACGTGAAAATACTACCTTTCACGATTATTATGTATACTGGATTAACACTTACAAAATCGGTCGACTAGATATTACCAGCGAAAGAAAATATAAGCTGATTGATAAATTAATTGAAAAGCAATTCGGTAATACCCTACTCAAAGATATAAGTCGTACTGAGTATCAGAAAATGATTGATACATATGCCGAAAATCATGCAAGAAAAACCGTGAATGAAGTCAATGGCAGGATTCGAAAAGTCGTACAAGGTGCCATTGATGAAAGAATCATATACAGTGACTTCACACGAAACATTTTTATTTCCGGGCTTGCAAGTAAATCTTCTAATCTAAAATACATTGAAGAAAACCAAGCGCAGAAATTAAAAGAAATGTGTTTAGACAGTGCTAGTATGATCGCCATTACAAATTATGAGATTGTATTTGGATTGTTAACTGGTTGCCGCATTGGTGAAGTTATGGGTTTAACCTGGGATTGTGTTGACTTCAAGAATAAAAATGTGAACATTAACAAATCTTATGATTATGTTAATTACACTGGATTCAAACCAACAAAAACAGTATCGTCAATCCGAGTTATATCAATACCTAATGATTTAGTTGCAATGTTAAAAAAGCTCAAAGCAGAACAATCTGAGTTGTTTATAAAACAAGGTGACCGTGACCCGGAAAATCTTGTGTTTAGAAATGCTGATCATAAAATATCCTCCGACAATGGTGTTAATCATAACTTGAAAAACAAACTGAAAAAAATTAAAGGTGCCACTCCAATTACATTTCATGGACTACGGCATACCCATGACTCAATATTAATTTCAAACGGAGTAGACATCAGCTATATATCCGAACGGCTTGGACATAAAGACATAACAATTACCCTTCGTGTTTACTCACACTTACTAAAAAAAGCAAAGATTGAACAAAACAATAAAGCAATGAAAGTACTGTCATCTCAACTGTAATTTGTGTGATTTTTGTGTGATTCAATCACACAAATGCAGTTTTGCATAGAATTGCAAAAAACAAGAACCGCTATATACCAGTGTATACAGCGGTTTTAAGTTTACATAACAACTCTAAAATGTGCTAAAAAAGCGAACTACGAGAATCGAACTCGCGACACTAGCTTGGGAAGCTGGTATTTTACCATTAAACTAAGTTCGCATATATAAATCATACAACACAAATATTATACCCTATCTTGTAATAAATTGATAAAATTTTATTTCCAACTCTAGAATTACAATTTGATAAAATTTATTTTAAATTATCGAATCAATTCGCGATATAAATTGATTTATCAGCATTGGTATCCTAAAATCGAAGATAACGATAGATTTCTATCAATATCGTCACGAGGAGAAGAAAGAAATGAAAAAAACTATAGTTACGTTGATGGCTGCTATCACTTTGATGGGAACTGCAACATTTGCTACTGCTTGTTCAACTAACGGTGCAAAGACAGAACAAGCAGAAACACATTCTGCTAAGAAAATTACCAAAGATGAAATCAAAGGTCAAAAATATGTCGGTGTAAGTAAAGACAACAAAGACCAATACTTAACATTCTTTAGCGGCAAGGATAACAAGACTACTGCTCATTACCAAGTTGACAAGAAGGGTAACAAGAAGTCAATTTCATACTTTGCAACTAAGCCTCAACCAAAACTAGTTATCAACAAAAAGAACCCTAAACAATTCAAGCTTACTGGTGGAATGAACGTTATGTCAGCTCCAGAATTCCACTATGATCAATATTCTAAAAAAGTTGGTAAAACAACAATTCAAACTCCAGATGGCAAAAAGTGGAAATTAAACACTCAAAAGCAATCTAAGATGATTGATGCACTTCAAAAAGAAGCTAAATAATTTCAAAAAGACCCCAAATCATATGATTTGGAGTTTTTTTTATAACGTATCGGCCATTGTCCAAGTTACCTTGGCCTTATATTTCCCTTTTGCCATTGGGACTTCGTTGGCACACATCTTTAGACCACGGTCTTTCTCCCAAAAAACGCCGTCACAATCTGTGGTTGTATCTTTCTTAATGTCGTTTTGCGGAACTACGACACTCTCCCTACTTAAATCTGAATAATTACCTTCAGCATTGTAATATCTTAAACTGACTGGTAATACTTCTTTTGAACTCTCATCTTGAAATGGAGTTTCTTGCGTTACATAGAGCGTGTAATGGGATTTCTCCCGGCGTTGATCATCGACTGACATTACAGAATCTCGAATGTCATTAAAATTTTCCCTATTATAGACTTTATCTTTTTGAAACAAGTGATGGCGTCCAAACATGATATTGTTGGCGGATAGCTTAATGGAATTTGTCCTGAAATGTATGATTACATTATTTCCAACTTTCATATATCCGTCTTCTTCACTTTGACTACCACCATTTGGATTTCCTGATTGCCCAGTTACAAATGGAGTTGTTATAAAATTGCCCTTTTCATTAGTTCCAGTCACTACTAATTTTACTGAAACAACATGCTTAGCTTGCGATTCTGTGAATTCGAATCCACCCACTTCTAACTGGTAATCGGAATTAATTTTGAAATCCTTGTTGTCTAAAACTTTTCCATCCAGCTTAACTTCTTTGATATCACTTAATTTTGTACTTGAATGTAATGGCAATTTATATTTACCAAATTTTAGTTCCCGCTTCGGATCGTCATTTGTTAGTTCACTCTCAAATAACAATTCGTCTCCTTTAATTACTTCGTGAACTGCCTTGTCGTAATTATTTTTATCTTGATAAGTTAAATCTTGTATAGAAGTTTTAACTTCAATTTTTGGAGTTCCTCCCATGTTTACGTAAAGCCGTGCTTTGTTAGTCTTGAAATGAAAATTAGTTACCATATTACCAGTCGTAAATTCACAATAATACTGATAATTATTCCATTCTTTTTTCACGTGCTTCAATGTTAATGATAAATCCCTTTCACCTTTGTCAGAAATTTTTTCTGATCTACCTTTTGTATCGACTTGAAACCATTTAGTCGTGTAATCTTTCGGCAAAGTTTTTGGATCCATTCCTTTAACTTCAAAGTATGCAGTTTTACCTTGATCGACCGTTACATCATTTAAACCACCCCCTACAGTGACTTTTGTTTTATCTTTCATAATGGTTCCTTCGGCTCCGGTAAATGTACCTGTGATGTTTACAACACCTTCTGCACCGATTTCGTTACCCTGAATCTCCCCAGTATCACGATTAACTTTAGCAACTGACTCATTATCACCCTCCCAAGTGATATTCCCAGTCGCATTTCCTGGAACAGTGGTTCCATGAGCATAAGTTACATTATCAGTATTTTTTGAATTGAAAATATAATCATGCTCGACTCTAGCTGAAAAACCTTTTGCCTTGATGGGTTTATCAACAACTTCGACTTCGGCAATTTTTGAATCATAATGAGTGTTACCTATGATGCCTAATAGACCTGCAGAATATGCTCTGACAAAGTAATAGTACTTACCTTCTTTTGTTGAGCTAAAAGTATAATCATGATGCTTATGAGATGGTTCTCCCGAACTAACTCGTTTCCAAGATTTCTTATCTTTAGGTTTGGTACTTGTGTACCAACGATAATTTGGAACAACATCTTTTAAAATCAAGACACCTTTTAATCTCCCCCAAACTGATTCAATGAAACGAGATCTAATAGAAATTTCTTCGCCTTTTCCCACTGAATACAGTGGTTTTGGTTGAACAAGAAATCCACTATCATAAACTATTCCCATTCCCATTCCAATCGGGCTTGCTTCATGGTAATCTGACCAATTTCTTGTATCTATATAATCATCATGCGTGCCTTCCTCTGAAGATGAATTGTCCGAATTGGTTTGGGTTTCAACTTCTGGTGAATCCTGATTTTTATCATCTGCAACTTCTTCAGTATTATTTGGATCTATCTCACTTGTATCGATTTGATTTGTATCGATTGATCCAGTAGAAGAATTCGAATTTTGATTTTCATTCACATTTGAAATTGTTGTTTCTGGATCTTCCACAGCTTGAGCAACTGCCAAATAGCAACCTGCCACATGCAGAAGAACTAATATACTTCCCACTAATAGAATAATTGTTCTATATATTTTTTTGTTCATCTTCTTTCCCCAACCTTCTATAGCTTGCTCAATAAAATCTAACCGTTTGTATTAGCTATCCGATTTCACATCAAACAATAAAGGATTATGACAGCGATTTCAAATTTAAGTTTTTATTTTTTGAACCCCGCAAATACGTATATGTTAACGTTTTCACTTTAATATAAATTGATATTATAAAATTTTACCGAAAGAACAACTTCAAATTAAAAATAAATAATAAGTAATTTAGTGATTATATTAATTAGTTTCACAAACTATGATTTGACAAAAATTTAACATAACAAAAAAAGCTCCCCAGAATATTGTTCTGGAGAGCTTTTGTGAAATTTGAAGATTTATTAAAATTAGTATAGTGGCATATAAGTGTCACGTTCCCATTGAGAAACTGTTTGACAATACTTATCCCACTCTGCATTCTTAGCAGCAAATAAACTATTTGTGAGGCCTTTACCTAATGATGATTGTACGAACTCATCTTTTCTCAAAGCCTTCAATGAATTATGTAATGTTGATGGTAATTCATGAATTCCAAGTTCCTCACGGCGTTCATCTGTCATAGCATAAATGTTTTCTTTTACTTCTGGCATCAAATCATAGTTACTTTGGAGACCATCAAGACCGGCGTCCAAAATACATGCGATTGCCAAATATGGATTTGTTGTTGGATCAACACTTCTCATTTCAATACGTTTTGACTTACCTTTAGCAGCAGGTACACGTACTAATGGTGATCTATTTTTACTTGACCAGGCGATGTATGTTGGTGCTTCATATCCTGGTACTAAACGTTTGTAAGAATTAATAGTTGGATTATTAACGGCAGTTAGTGCACGAGCATGAGTTAAGATACCACTCAAGAATTGTTTAGCTAAGTCAGACAGCATATCATTTTCGTCATCAAAGATATTATCGTCACCTTTGAACAATGACATATTGATATGCATACCTGATCCGTTTATACCTTGTAATGGTTTTGGCATGAATGTTGCATATAGACCATGTCTTCTAGCAACTGTCTTTACAACTAACTTAAATGTTTGAATACTGTCAGCTGCAGAAATTGCATCTTCATACTTGAAATCAATTTCTTGTTGACCTGGTGCTACTTCGTGGTGACTTGCTTCAACTTCAAAGCCCATCTTTTCAAGAATCAAGACAATGTCACGACGACAATTTTCACCTAAATCAACTGGTGAAAAGTCAAAGTAGCTACCATCATCATTAAGCTTCAATGTTGGTTGGCCATTTTCATCTGTGTTAAATAGGAAGAATTCAGGCTCTGGTCCAATATTGAAATCTGTATAGCCCATCGATCTCATTTTTTCAATAATACGAGCTAGGTTTGTACGAGGATCTCCAGCAAATGGCTTACCATCTGTTGTGTAAATATCACAAATCAAACGTGCAACTTTACCATGTTCTGATCCCCATGGGAATACTAACCATGTTCTTAGATCTGGGTGAAGTAGCATATCGCTTTCTTCTATTCTAGTGAAACCATCGATTGAAGATCCATCGAATGTAATCTTGTTTGCAAGCACCTTATCTATCTGTGAAACAGGCACCTCAACGTTCTTAATCATACCGTTGATGTCTGTAAACATTAAACAGATAAATTCAACATTTTCTTCACTTGCCATTTCTTTAATGTCTTCAGCAGAATACTTATGCAATTTGATCGCTCCTTTTCTTGTATATACCAATTTTGTTCTGTCACTAAAAATCGTTAATCCAATAACAAATTTTAACAATAAAACGATAATACCAATTTCAATTAATACTGTCAAATTATTCTTTGTAATATATTTAACAATTAATAACATACCATGAAAATTACTTTAAAATAGCATGATTTTAGAAAAAATTATTTAACTTTTTCGATTGACTTCTATATCGTTAACAGTTAAATTATATATGCGAACAAAATACGGAATTTATTTGAATATAGTTCGCATTTTGGAGAGTATAAAATAATGGAAGTTTTTGATTACGAAGATATTCAGTTAGTTCCGAATAAATGTATAGTAAATAGCCGTTCAGAATGTGATACTAGCATTCAATTTGGACCTAAAAAGTTCAAAATTCCCGTGGTTCCTGCAAATATGCAAACTGTTGTTGATGAAAATCTCGCAGAATATTTAGCAAAAAACGGATATTTCTATATTATGCATCGTTTTGAACCAAATAAGAGAATTGACTTCATCAAAAATATGAATGAAAAAGGACTTTATAGTTCAATTAGTTTAGGAATCAAGGATGAAGAATTTGCGTTTATCAATGAAATTGATAAACAAAATTTGAAACCTGACTACATTACTATTGATGTCGCTCATGGTCACAGTGACCGAGTTATCGAAATGATCAAATATGTTAAGAATTATCTACCAGATACTTTTCTAATAGCTGGTAACGTTGGTACACCTGAAGGCGTCCGTGAATTGGAAAATGCAGGAGCAGATGCCACAAAAGTTGGTATCGGACCTGGTCGTGCCTGCATCACAAAAATCAAAACGGGCTTCGGTACAGGTGGATGGCAATTAGCTGCTATCAGATTATGCGCTAAAGCCACAAACAAACCTATTATTGCTGATGGTGGAATTAGAAATGATGGAGATATTGCAAAATCCATCCGATTTGGAGCTAGCATGGTCATGATTGGATCACTTCTCGCCGGACATGAAGAATCTCCTGGTGAAACCGTTATGAAGGACGGGGTGAAGTATAAAGAATATTTTGGATCTGCTTCTCAATACCAAAAAGGTGTTTACAAAAATGTCGAGGGTAAAAAGATGTTGATCAAGTGTCGTGGAAATATCAAAGATACCCTTCGTGAAATGCAAGAAGATCTTCAATCTGCCATCTCATATGCGGGTGGAAACGACTTAATGTCCTTACGTCGAGTTGATTATGTGATCGTTAAAAACTCGATCTACAACGGTGATATTTAAAAAAATAGACAAACAAAAAGCTGACGACTGGGTAATCGTCAGCTTTTTTAATGAATGGGATAGTTCATTGTTCAATTTGATAAATAAGTATTTTGTTTTCTAACCGTAGCTTAGCGAACAGGATACCTCTCCTATCAAATTTAACATTACCATAACATAAGAACACAAATTTAAATAGTATATTTGCTCAAAATCTTAAATTTCTCATTCAATATTATTTGTTATTCGGTCATATCCTACCACAACCAAATCTAAATGTAGACAACAAATCTTTGATTCGGAAGAATCAAATTTCACCTCCTTAAGTGTATTTTCTTTTCTATTATATGAACTCTTGCTTGTTTATTTCGCTTAGAAACGTTCCTGTCATTCGGTAAAAATAAAATGCCAATTAAGATAAAGAAACTTAAAAGTACTAATATGGGACTCAATTATTAATTTGAAACCTGTTGTCTTGTATCAAGATGATGAATCGTTTTTGCTCTCTGGTCGAATCCAACCGTTTCACTGACCACAAATCGTGGACGATCATTAACTTGATCCAAAACCCTTCCTAGATAACTTCCAAAGATTCCCATTGACAGGAATACAAGTCCAACACTAAATAGCATTAACGTGATTCCAACAGTCGTGGCCGTAAAACCACCTGTAGCAATCAGATAGATCAGGTAGACCAATCCGCCGACTAATGGCAAAGCTGAAAAGATATTAGCCAATTGTAATGGTTTCATTGAAAAAGATGTGATTCCATCCAATGCAAGTTTGATCATTTTTGATAAGGGATATTTAGTCTCACCCGCAATACGTTCATGGCGGTGATACTCTACACTAGTTTGCTTGAATCCTATCCAAGTAACTTGACCACGAACAAAGGGATCCTGTTCATGAAGTCTTTGCATTTGTTGAACAGCCTTACGGTTCATAAGTCTAAAATCACCAGTATCAAGTGGCATATCGATAGTTGCTAGTTTTTTGAAAGTCCGATAAAACATTGCGGAAGTGAATTTTTTGAAGAATGTCTCTCCATCCCTCTGTTTTCTCTTTCCATAAACGATGTCATAGCCTTCATGCCATTTTTCGATCATTCTAGGTATAACTTCAGGTGGATCCTGCAAGTCAGCGTCCATGACCACAACAGCGTCTCCCTTGGTATATTGAAGACCTGCTGTGATTGCGAGTTGATGTCCAAAATTTCTTGAAAACTCAACTAATTTAATATTGTCATTTTTTTCGATTTCAAACTTGATGATTTTTGCTGATTCATCTTTTGAACCATCATCAACGAAAACCAATTCATAATTTTCATCTTGTTTTGAGACGTATCTTTCTAGGGTTTCGATTGTCGTTTTGATACCAGCTTCTTCATTGAAAACTGGTAAAACAATTGAGATTGTATCTGCCATAATTAGACTTCCTTTCTATAGTTATCATCTTAATTGGTAAACCTTTAACTAAACATAAAATTAATCATAGATCGATGAAAGATCGTAAAGTGTTCCAGAATTATTTCCTCCTGGTCCACCCATGCCACCTGCTCCAGGTTGTCCACCTTTTGAATTAGATGGTTTGGTTGAACTTGGTGCTTTTGTGCCTGAAGGTTTCCCAGTTGGCTTCGTACCATTTGGAGGTGTACCACCTTGTCCTGGTCTGCCTTGACCACCTGGTTGACCACCAGTCGGCATCCCATTCTCATTAGAACCAGTTTTTCCAGCTAAAGATGTGGTTGAAAGACCTTTAATTGATACCTTCTTGGCATTTTTCTTGATCCAGTTCACGATCTTATTGTTAGCACTTCCGGTTTTTCCGCCTGAGTAATAGTACTTGACCTCACCAGACTTAACCATTTTCTTGAATTGAGCCAAGGTAATTGCCTGATCAGTACCATTGAATCCACCCATAGCCATAACTGCCTTACCTGTTTTAATAATGTATGGCGCAGCAGTACTTGAATCATCTGTGGCAAATAGGTATTTAGAACTTCCTTGATGTTTCTCAAGATAACTTAATAGTTTACTATTTACAGATCCCGAACCAATACCTCCACCTGAGGATCCAGGGTTAGATAATAGATCTGGTCCTGCTGTTGGCATACCTGAGCTTTCACCAGAAATAGTTGGTGTTAGTGACCACCAAGCAGGTGCAAGCATAATTAAAATTGAACCGGCAATTGGTAAGGTCAACTTGTTCTCTAATTTCTTACCGACCCAAGGTAATGCATATAGGAGTATCGAAATCAATGAACCTACTCCCACGAGAATCCAAGATAAGACTGGATAATATTGATACATATACCAAGCTTGCAATAAACTTGTGGAAAGTATGGTGGTTGGTAACATTAATGACCAACCCGACTTAGCACGCCATTGTTTGAACATTGTGTATAGACCGACACCACCCAATGTAGCAATTGCTGGTGCCAACATGATCGTGTAGTAAGGATGGAAGAATCCAGCTACTGAGAAGAAACCGAAAACTGGTACCATCCAACCTGCCCACAACCATAATTCTTTTCGTTGTGGATTTAATCCATACCAACGTTTCATTTTGGATCCTCTATAATAGAAGAAACTAGAGAAGAATCCTAAAATTGCCACGATCAATAACCAACTTATTTGTGGACCTAATGCTTGTCCAAACAGACGGAATGGACCTTTATTACCAGTGTTGAATCCACCGCCGGCCATTCCTCCTCCACCATTTTTCTTACTGCTTCCTCCTGGACCACCAGGTGCTCCACCTTCAGATCCATTTGGCATAGCTGGTGGAGTATTTCCAGTTGAACTGCTCTTCTTAGAAGATGAAGAACCACTTGGTTGTGTCATCCCTTTAGAAGAAGAACTCTTCTTACTACTATTTCCCATTCCTGGGAAAGCACCACCTGTACCAGTGGTTTGTCCCAGTAGTCTTTGAGTACCGTTATATCCAAAAGCTAATTCCAAAGCTGAATTATGTTCGGAACCACCTTCATATGGACGATTGCTTGGATTAGTTAAGTCTACTGATAGTGGCCAAATTAACGTGAAGACTAGTAAGAATACTGAAGCAATTCCTAAATGTGCAATTTTTTTCTTCCAACTGATTTTAGTTGCGATCCAGTAATAGAAATATAATGCAGGTAAAATCATAAATGCCTGTAACATTTTGACATTAAAGGCAATTCCCATTAATGAAAAGCCAATCCAAAGATATCTTTGTTGACCTTTAAACACGGCCTTTTGAACAAACCATACTGAAAGTAACAAGAAGAAGATCAATGTTGCATCCATATTATTTGTTCTTGAGTCAGCGACCGCAATAGGCGTAATTGTCATGATCAATGCGGCAATTCTTGCTGGAACTCTACCGAATCTGTTTTTGATCAATGCATAAATCAGATAGACGGATCCTATTGCAAAAAGTATTGATGGAAGTACAACACTCCATCCGTGAACTCCAAAAATTTTGGCACTGATTGCCATAAACCATAAGGCAACTGGCGGCTTATCAACTGTTATATATCCTGCAGGATCAAAACTTGCATACCAGAAATTTTTAAAGTTTTCGGTCATACTGACGATTGCTGCAGTGTAAAAGTTATTGGCTTCTGTCGATTCCCAAATATTCCAAGCATATAGGAATGTGGCTAAAACTAAAATTGCAATTAACCAATAATCCCATTTAACACTTTTTAATTTGGCAAAGAATCCTGTCTGCCGTTGTGTGTTGCGAGGTTCCTTAGATTCCATTATTTATTATTCTCCAATCTTTAAAGGGCAATATTTATTAAGAAACAAATGGCGGTATAAATAATTACCGAGAAAAAAATTGGTATCGTATTTCGAATTTTCTTTTTCATTTGTCTCAACTCCCTTGCTTGACGATGAATACAGAATAATTGAGTCAACTTAAATTAAGCTTAAATCAGAATTATTGTTGAAAATATCTATAAAACCATGAAAAAAATAAAAAAGGTTTACTTTTGGGATTAATATAAATACAATCTATTCAGCTAACTTTGGAGGAAATTATAACTATATGGATAATAATATTAAGATTTTGATAGTCGAGGATGATGAAAATTTAGCCAATAATATTGAATCATTTTTGAACGATTTTGCTTCTGTCGACATAGAAAATGACGGCTTATCAGGTAAATTCGCCGCCATTGAAGATGTCTATGATTTGATCATTCTTGACTTAATGCTTCCAGGAATGAGTGGTTATGATATTTTAAAAAATATTCGACAAGATAAAGTTACGACCCCAGTTTTGATATTGACCGCTAAATCTGAAATTGACGATAAAATTCACGGTTTTGATCTGGGTGCGGATGATTATTTGACTAAACCTTTCCATCGTGAAGAACTTCAGGCACGTGTCAAAGCACTCTTAAAACGAAGCGGCGCTTTGGCTGATGATTCAATTTTGAAAATCAATGACATTGAAATCAACTTAAATAATCACGAAGTATTAATTGAAAATAATCCAATCGAATTAAATGGAAAAGAATATGATCTACTGGTCTATTTAATGCAGAATAAAAATACAATTTTAACCAAAGATCAGATTTTTGAACGTATTTGGGGATTCGATTCAGATACGTCCATCACTGTTGTCGAAGTATACATGAGTAATTTACGAAAGAAATTAAGACCTTCAGAAAACGATTATTTGATCAAAACAATCAGAAATGTTGGGTATATTTTCCAAAATGAAAAGAAAAACTAGATTAAACAAAATCACTCGTCGACAGTCAGCCAGACAATTCATTCTGGTAATGATGACCTTTGCCATTTTATTCATATCATTAGGCATGATTGTCTACAATTCATTCAGTACATCTACTTATTCCAGTATTGATCGTGACATCAAAGCACAAGTAAATATGATTCGTCATTCTCCAAACATGCATCCTGATAATGAACCGCACGGCCCCGAGCAAGCCAAAAGAAACCACCCTATTCCTCAACCGAATGCACCTTTTCAGACCTCAATCTTGATTTATAACAATTCGGGCAAGTTATTAAATAAAGCCAGTTTAGGTAATAGATATACTGTTCTAAAAAACCTTCCTTTACGTAAAAATGATCTTAATGTTAAGAAAAATATTGTTATCAGTAATATGAATTTCCGGATTAAATTAATTCATGCTTCTAAGAATAATAAGAACCCAGTATATGCTGGAAACTATATTATGGTTGTCCAAAATATCGATAATCAAATGCAAGCTTTGGAAAATTTTGAGCGTATTCTAATAATCTCATTTGCACTATTTTGGTTAATTTCATTGATTCTGTCATATCTTTTAACAAGATTTACAATGAGACCAATTATAAAATCTTGGAAACAACAGAGTGAATTTGTTAATGATGCAGCACACGAATTAAGAACTCCCCTGGCAATCATTCAAGGAAAACTTGAATATATGCTAACAAAACCAAATGATACGATTATTGATGAGGCTGAACAAATTTCTGTTTCATTGGACGAAGTTAATAGATTGAATTCGTTAACCAACAGCCTGTTGGACTTAGCTCGGGCTGACCAATCTTCAACTAAATTGGATTTTAAAGAAACCAACCCAGAGTTCTTTTTAACCGATCCAATCAAACCATTCACGGACATAATCAATTCACAGGAAAAAGTTTTCCAAATTGATATTAAACAGAATGTAGTTTTAAATGTTGATCGAGATAAAATCAAACAACTACTTATAATACTTTTAGATAACGCAACTAAGTACACACCAAAACACGGTACGATTGGTGTTTCTGATAATATCGAAGGAAATAAGTATCAAATTATGGTTTCTGACACTGGTGTTGGAATTAGCGATGACGATAAAAAGAAGATATTCGGTAGATTCTATCGAGTCGACAAATCAAGAAACAAAAATAGTGGCGGACATGGTCTCGGACTATCAATTGCTGAGCAAATCGTCCATGCACATCACGGTAAGATATTTGTACGTGATAATGTACCAGTTGGAACTATCTTTATCGTTGAATTACCTATTAAACATAAAAAATAAAAAGTCGCCGACGGCGACTTTTTTCTTGCTCAAAAATTTGAATAATCCAAAATGATTTATACAAAAACAACTTTTCCTGAACCGCCTTTTTAAAATTGTTACAGCATTAACAAAAAATTTCAATTGTGAATACAATCTTTCAAAAATATGCTGATACAACAGATAATATTGTGAAAATACCGAAATAAAGGCATTTTGATAGTAAAAATATACCTTTTAAGACAAATTTCGATAAAATATTCTCTATTTTCCGGTTCATTCTACATAATAATTTCTTATGCTTTTTAAAATTTAACTCTTATACCAAGATGATAAGATTTTTGTTTGTGAAAGAGAACGTAATTTTGGGAGTAAATTATGAAATTTAAAAATGTGGCAGTAATAAGTTTGGCTATAATGCTATTCGGAATTTTTGGGATAACTTTTGGATCGACAGTACATGCATCTCATGATGCCGAAGAAAAATCAGATTTGCGAATCTCGGACTCAGCAAAATTATCACTGGTCGATCAAGATGAGAAGTTTTTCAAAATTAAAATCAACTATCAATTAAATAAGAAAAGCCCCGTCATGATTATCAAGACACCAAATATTGAGAACATCGATTTCGAAGATTTAAATACAAAATTTGGTGGAAATAATGTTAAATTAAATAAAGATAAAGGTATGATCACACTTAATTTAAAATATTTCACTGACGTTGATGGTACTGGTGAACTCAATCTTAGAACTTTGAATTTTAATGATACAACTATTATGGTGATGAACGCCTCACAAGTTACTTTGGCTCAGGAAACTTTCCACAAAGAGGTGGAACCTGGCGAAAATATAGATACCGATGACGAAGACGAATCAGAAAATGCAACCGAGTATGATCCTGATGACGAACGAAACCCAGATTCTGGATGGAAAAATGACTCAAAGAATGAACTTATGGTAACAGCTGGAAAACAATCCGTTGATAATAATGGAAACAAAATAACACCTGTTATTTATTTTGGTGATTTTAAATATGCAAAAAAAGGAATTTCTATTCATGAATCCGTTGGTTCGTTTCTAATAGAAGGACGAAAAAATAATATAACCGCTGCCAATTATGCAGTAATTAAGTCTCCACGAGGAACCGATTGGTGGAAATCAAGTCACAATACTATTTGGACAACATCTTATGGTGATGGAGACACATCAAGTGCACTAAACCCTGAGAGAGGTTCGCAAAGAACCTTCGTAACTACTGACCTTTATAACGAAATGTCTCCTTCTGATGATCCACTTAGGCCTAAGTTAGTTGGTCCAGATTATGAAAAAAATCACGACTTCCCTAATCTTGGAATGAATGAAAAAACAGCTCGAATCTATACGAGGGATAATCCTAAAACCGGTTTAAAGGACCAACGCATAGCTTTTCAACAGGAATTTGGACAATATAAAATTCGTATTTCCATAACACAATCTTTTGATGAAAATAATATGGTCATCACGAAAATTAAATATCGAAATGTTGGTAAGCTTGACGTATCAAGATTTACTGGATTCTCATTCAAATCTTTACACTTAATGAGAAACTTTCAAATGGTTGATAAGGGAGATGTATTTAAACTACGTTCTTTAGGAAATAATCAGGGAGCATACGCTACCAGCGAAGATTTTGAAGGAAGATATGAGATGTATCTAAATAAGGGCAAAGATGCTCCTTTTGCATGGGGTGGCGGCTCACAAAGAATGGCTGTATCTTCTACAGATTCAGAGAAAGAGTTTCCATGGGCTCGACCTTCACAAGCAGTAGCTGAAGATAATTCTAGAAAGTACGAGGTTTTTCCTCTACTCCATAATTATAATGTCTTCAAAGATTTGAATGATCTCGGATACAAAACAAGGAATCCAAATGCCGGAGTCGAATTTACTAAAGAAGAAATGAAACATCATGGTGTTGCCATGCATACTAAGAATAGATTATTAAAAGTTGGCCAGTCTGTGAATATGAGTTATACAACCAACTTCTTCTTAGCAGATAAAGAGGATCCAACAGTTCATCTATACGAAAGAGGTACACAAACCAATCCGCAGGTCGTTCAAACAAATGCAAATACATACAAATTGACAGGAAAATGGTATGACTACAATGATCGAATTATAAAACTTTATTATTCGATAGATTCAGAAGATAAGAAAAATCCAAAATTCATTCAAGAATATCAGCAAACCAATGACGAAATGAAACGTGGTACATCACATAGATGGGGACATCAAGTTCCGGTAAAATCACTAAGTCCCGGTCAGCACGTTATCAGAGTTTGGGGAATTAACCGAAATGATCGTGTATCAGAAGTCGAATCAACTGTAATTCAAATTTCTGAAAAATCTACTTCTAAACCTCAAATTACACTTACCTCCCCAAATTCAAATACTTCAGAAGATAAACCAATGAATCCTATCGTCGGTGCATTTGACTTCAAAGATACCTGGTCTGATGCTGATAGTAAGTCAGTCGGTATCAAATATAAGATTGATGACGAAGAAACAAAAGTACTATTCTCAAAACTTAAGAATGATCCAGAAACCGATAAAGTTCATCAATGGGAAATGGATGATTTCGATTTAAGAAAATTCAATGATACAAATCCACATAAAATCAGCTTCATCATTACTGATGATACTGATCAATCTTCAGAAACTACCTTTTATTTCAAACGCGAAAAAGGAGCATTTCAACTTATTCATCCTGAAAAAATTGATTTCGGGTTAAATAAACTTTCACCTCATAAGGACAAGACTACACAACCTTCCTTAAGAGGTGATCTCAAGATTCACGATTATCGCGGAGAATCAAAAATTCCGTTAAAGATAGTTGTAACGGTTAATGATTTTATTAAATCTGGAAAAAATCAGTCTCCAACGAAACTAAAGGCTTGTTACTACTGGGACAACACATTGATGACCAGTGGAAAGAGTTTCCAAATTGGTGATGGAATTCATGGAGATTCCGATGTCTGGTTAAAAACTACCGATCTTTCGGAAGAATTCGAAAAGAAATTTGCTATGAAAGTGCACCACAAAGATAATTCCGACGGTAAATATAAGAGTTTGTGGACTTGGTCTGCAACCGATTCAATATAAAAATTAAGGGGACTCATCAAATGATGATGCCCCCTTTTTAATACATGTATATTAAATACTGCATAAAATTTATAAAATCATAAGTAAGAAACCGTTCAAATATGACCAGATTTTGGACAAGCAAATGAATGGCGTCGTCTTCTTAATCATGATATGATTTTGCGATGTCATTTAGTGAATAAAAATACAAAGGAGTGTTTAAGTGAAGTTAAATAATATTTTTGTCGGGTTCCTATCCTTCTTAATAATTGGGACACTAGGAGTGTGCATAGCACATGCTATCAGTTCATCAAGAATTGTATCGATTGCAGACGACACCCCTGCTTACGAAAAAGCTGATTTTAGTGAAATTAGTAATGATGAGAATATTTTAAAAATCAAGGTTAAATATCTAGTTTCAACTGATAAACCTACTTTGATCATCAGTTCACCGCAAATCCAAAATATTGATCTTGCAAAATTAGAAACTGAAATTGGAAAAGATAAAGTAGACTTTGATGATAAAAATAAAAAGATAAAATTGAGTTTAGAGGACCACATGGAAACTACTGGTGAAGGTAGTTTTACCATTCAAACAAAAAATCAGAATGAGCTGGATCTTTCTATAGAAAATATTAACAACGATATTTTAACAACTCAAAAATTCAATAAAATTGAAGAACCAAATCCGGATAATAGTAATGAAGATATCCAAAATGAAATTACCGAAGAAAAACCTACAGATGTCGAAAGTAATAATGAAACCAGAATTTCTGACGAGGAAAATGATCCCAATTCCGGTTGGAATCGTAGTAATAACATGATGTTGAGCCCCGGAAAAACAGTAACTTTAGACGATGGGTCTAAAGCGACTCCATTTTTATATTTTGGAGATTTCCATTATGCCTACAAGCATAGAAAGGTTAGGGATTCGGTCGGTGGACGACCTTGGTTCCCAGGTCTCCTTGGTATAGGAGCATATCCAATTGGTCAGGGTCATAAGAATAACGTTACTGCACCAAACAGTGCCCTTAGCGTTGTACCCTCGAAAGGATCAAACACTAGCGATTTGGAAAGTTCTAAAAATCAGTTATACACCACCTCACATGGGGATGGCCAAACAAAAGGTAAAGCTAGAGGATCTCAAGGTACCTTTGTTACAACGGACTTGCTTAACCAAAAGCTACCATCCGCAGATCCATTAAAGCCTCATATAGCTGGCCCTGATGTAGACTCAATTTCCAACCAAGGTGGACTTCAGAATATTGGGATGGATAAAAGTAGTGTAAAACTGTATTTTCGTATCGACCCAAGAACTAACTTACAAGAGCAACGATTGGTTTTCGACCAAGCTTATGATGACAAACGTGTAAGAATAAGAATCACTCAATCGTTCCAATCTGATAACACCGTTAATACAAATATCGAATACAAAAACGTTGGAAATGATGAATTAGATTCATTTACTGGCTTTGCATTCAAGGACATTCAATTGTATAAAAATATGAAAGTAACCAGTGCTAAGGGTAATGCAAAAATTCGTTCATTAGGAAATAAAGAAGGAATTTACCTAGCAAATAAATCGTTCAGTGCAAGGTTTGAAATGTTTTTAAACGAGGGTGAAAACGAGCCCTACGCTTGGGCTGGAAGAACCACTTGGAAAACATATAAAAATAACTTCATCAATTTAAATACCCCGCCTACTGGATTTCCCTGGTCAAAAGGTACTGATGCACTTAAAGGTTATTATCAAAGTTTTAGTGATCTGGAAGATACCGGGGATAAAGGCATCGAACCTGGAGCCGGAAAACAATGGGTCAATGGTAGATGGGACGCTGGACTTGCAATGCATACCAAGAATCAAAAACTCAAGAGAAACCAAAGTGTCTACATGAATTACCGTACACTATTGGAAATGCCCCCACATGTAATTCCTGGGATAGAACTCCATCAAGTAGGCTCAGAAGAGAATCCAGATGTTATCCAACCAGATGACAAATCTTACATGTTAAGTGGCTCCTGGTACGATTATACGAAAACCAAGGTGGAAATCTTGGGTACATTAGATGATGCAAATACAAAAGAAGCTACCAGACTTCTTTCTGGCACACAAACAGAAGAAGAAAAAACAGATGGAGTTTCTCACGGATGGGAATACGATATGCCACTCGATGGGGTTTCTCCAGGTAAACATACAATCAGAGTGTGGGCACGAAATGTTGATGGAAAAATTTCTGAAGTGAAAAAAGTAGTTATTTTAGTTCCAAAAAGTGCTTCAGATATTCCACAGATTCAAATAGCATCCCCTGCCGCAAACACAAGCGAGGATGACCCCTATAATCCTATCCATCAAGAATTTGATTTAAAAGGTGGATGGTCGGACAGTCATTGTGATTTTGTAAATATAACTTACAGAATTGGTGATGGTGAAGAAAAAGTACTATATGAGAAATATAAGAATCCTACACCAGGTCGAATCATGCCTTGGTACTTGAAAAACTTCCAGATCGATGAATTTAACGATCTTGATATGCACGAATTAACGTTCACAATTACCTGTGAAAGTGGAAAATCAAACAGTGACACACTGTATTTCCAACATCAAGAAGGATCATATCAATTTATAACTCCAAACACGATTGACTTTGGGCTTCACAACTTAGCACCAACAAAATCGATTCGTTCTCAACCACAGTTGGCTGGAAAATTAAAAGTTCTTGATTACCGTTCTCAAGAATCTTCCCCATTGAAAGTATTCTTGAACGTTAACAAGTTCTTAAAAGAAGAACCGGATACTGACGATGATGAAAAAGCTGTTACCCAACCTGAAAGTTTAGAAAGTTCATTTTATTGGCACGATACCTATCTCCAAATTAATAAAGAAACTCAAATCAGTGGAGAAATTCTTCCTGATGAAAGTGTCTGGTTAAAAACCACCGATTTAACTCGTGAGTTTGAAAAAAGTTTTGCGTTATTTCTTAAAGCAAATAAAAATCAAGGAAATGGTAATTACGTCAGCACGTGGACTTGGACTGCTACCGATTCACTTTAAATTAAATAAAGGATTGCATGCCCACAATGCAATCCTTTTTATATTGACCAACTAAATTTAGGTAAAAACGTTTTCTGTTATGATTATGATTACCAATACCTTATGATTACTATATTAACTTTCTTTCCTTGGGGGATATTGATGAGACTTGAAGGTTCACTTTTTAAGCTGGTAGTGACATTCTTACTTAGTTTGTTTACGTTACTTTGTTTTAACACCGAAACCGTACTCGCTGATGACAACAATGACTGGATAGAAACCAAAAATATGATAGTCAGTGAAGGTCGAAAGATTGAAGTTAGTAATGGAGAATCATATGTTCCATTGATGTATTTTGGTGATTTAAAATATGCATCAACCGTTACTCCAACATCAATTGAGTCATACTTAAAAAATGGATTTAATATTTTTACACCTAACTCCGCACTTTTATCTATTGGAGTTGGAAATAAAATTACTGATGGCTATTTTGCTACTGGTAATCATGTATACACATATGCAAACGGTGATTACCAATGTAAAACCAATCAAAATCAGGGTTCACATAGATCATTTGTTACATCAAACATGCGTGATTTTGATATGCGATATAGAAATAAAGACCGCCCTGCAATTTCCGGACCACTAAGTCAAGAAGAGTCCGGATATAAACTCAAAAGCATTAAATTAGAATATCGTAGAAATTCTGATACTGGCTTGCAAGATCAAAAATTAACCTTCAGACAAAAAACAAAAACAAATGACGAAATTGAGATTTCAATTTTACTACAGTTCAATAATTCAAATAATGTGGTAACAACTATAAGTTTTAAAAATGTTGGTAATAAAACGTTAGAAAATTTTGATGGATTATTTTTCAAAAGTATAAAATTAAACAAAGATAACGAAATTCTTACATCAAATCACTCAAACAGTGCACCAGTAATAACAGGTAATTACCTTCGTCCTAGATTCGAAGGAAAACGTATATATTTTAAAGACAGATATACTTCAAATCAAAAATTAGTTCATCGTGGCGGTTATATTACTGATCCAAATAATACTCAACGCCTCTCCTACTTCTTCAACAAATACATTGACTCACCAAAGAGATAGTCATTCCACTCAACTATCAGTGATTCTTTAACATATAGAGGTGGGCAAGATTATCCTTGGTTACCTCCAACTGAAATGGGTTATCCAGTTGAATTTTACAATATGTTTAAAAATTCAAGTGAATATGGCGATGCCAAAAACCTTGGGGGAGACGTTCCAAAAGAAGGTATGTTAATTGTGGGTAGTTCCTATACTCCAACCTTTGATAACGGAATGTCGATACAGACAGGACTGGTAAATTTGGAAAAGGGACAGAATACTAGTTTTTCATTTTTAACTTACATGGAAAATCCAACATCATCACATTCGCCATTTTTGTATCTTGATCAACATGGAACAAAGGGTAGACCTACGGAAATTGGAAAAAATGACGAATATTATCAAACATCTGGTAATTGGCATTATAAACATGGCAACAATATACTCATTTATTACTCTCTCGATAATGAAAACTTCGACGAAGCAATTCCATTCAGAACTAATTCATCTCAAGACAAAAATGATATGAAATCCTCGAAACCACATCCATGGGAAAAAATTATTAACCTTCAACGACTCTCTCCTGGACTGCATACAATCAGATTTTGGGCCAAGGATACCCAAGATAGAACTGGAAAGGCAGTGTCACAACCAGTAGAGGATATTGTTGACGTTAAGGAACGCTTTGATGGTCCTCCATTAATTTTTATAACGTCTCCACTTTTTGATAGTGACCTCTATAACCCTTTTGAATCAAAAAAATCTTTCATAAATCTAAAAGGCACATGGTTTGCGGATCCAGATGCGAAAGTAAAAATTTCCTACTCATTTAAAGGTGATAAAAAAAACCAGTTATATTATTTAGATGATAGTCTGATCAATAAAAACACTTGGCATATTGATAATCTAAATATTTTTAAATTCAGTGATGGCCTACCTCATGAAATTGATTTCGAGATACATGATAATAAAAATCATTTACCGGGTAAAACCTCATTTACGTTTATTTTTTCTGGAACCAATTTAAGCTTAGAAATTCCAGAAAAATTTAATTTTGGAAAAATAAATGTAATGCCTCACATTAACTTGAATATCAAACCAGACATTATTGGAAACCTTATAATCAACGATCGGCGATTACCAAATTCAAAACATGTATATCTCAAATTGGATCGAGAAGATTTTATTGCCGGTGATAAAAAACTCAACAGTAAATTAGTATGGAAAGATAAAATTATTCCAACTAGTTCTCAATTTGTATTAGACACCTTTTCACCGCCAACAAATGTTGAACATTTTAAGGAAACGGATTACACCGAAGAACTCAAAAAATATTTGTCGTTGCAAATAGATAATTTTAATCCATCAGAATCTGGACACTATACAAGTAAGTTTTCGTGGTCATTAGAAGACACAATATAAAAAAACGGTATTTCTCAAATCGAGAAGTACCGTTTTCTTTATTCTGTAACTACTTTTTCTTTACGTTCAGCACGTGTCCATGTTACCCAACCTACTAAATCATTCAACATGTAGATTACATACATGAATCCTAGTGGGCTCAACAAACCGTTTCCGGCAATCATTGATGCACGGATCCAAAGAACCATTGATACGATTCCTTGAACAAACCAGAAAATAAATTGTGTTTTGATTCTTCTAACACAAAGAATTGAAGCTATCATTCCGATTGAAAATCCTAATGCATCAACAACTGGTTGTGTATCTCCAAATTGCTTTAAAATTAAGTATGATACTGCCCAAATTACTAACATTCCGATAATTGCATATGCCCATTGCTTGAAACCTTCCAATGGTTTGGATACTTCAGCACTACCTGTGTCATCTTCATGTTTTGTCCATGCTACTAAAACAGGAATATCCAATACAAAAATATAAGCAAATTGTAATAATGCATCTGCGTAAACTTTGTTAACAAACGCATTATAAATAATAATTACTGCTGAAATAATTCCAAAAATTCCGTTACTTGCCTTACGATTACTGATCATCAAGACACATGTAACTCCTAAAACTGCTCCAAGAGTTGTCAATAACGTCATTGGAGAATAATCACCTGCACTAAACAAAATGATTGCTTGCATCAAAATTCCGATTGCAAGTAGCCAATAACTGGATTTACTCCAACCCTTAAAGTCGTTGATTACCATCATAAAAAATACACCCTCTAAACATTTTTTTGAATCAATGTTTAAAAGTATATCACTACATAAATATCTATTCCATTATTTTTACGTATATATAGTGATAAATAATTTCAAAAACACAAGATATAGTGGTTAACTGTCTAGACCTTTTTTCCACTCAACCAGGTGCATATTAGTAATACTCAATACGATAAAGAATGTTAACCAAACGATCCAAAGTCCAGATGTAGCGTCAGTCATGAAATGTGCGCCAACTCTGATTCTTGAAGCCCACATCAAAATACAATATGCCAAACTGACCCAGAATACGATTCTTTGTAATTTAAAGTTCGAACGATCAACGAACATTGGTAACAACATCAATCCTGCTGCCGCTGTTGTATGACCTGATGGGAAACTCATATGTCCATTGGCACCATTTGGTTGGAACCAATTTGTAAAGTTGGCATGATTTCCAGCTAATTCGTAAGGTCTCCATCTTCCCCAATAATTCTTCATTGCGCTAACTGCATCATTAGCTACGATTGCTGCTAATGTTGCCACAATAGCGACTTTAACTAAGTACTTCAATTGATCATCATTTTTATGTGACAACCAAATTTGTGTAATAACAATAAATAATGCATATACAATTATCCAAGTCATAAAGTTTCCGAACCAAGAAAGATGAAGATTTCCACCGTCACTATTTGCCTGACCAACTGGCAAATTTTTCTTGATATTATCTTGCAAGGTCAATGTGTAGTAAACAGTAGTTTTCAAATAATTGAACCACAATTGCCATCCTGCAAGTAGCAAGCCACCAAGCATCATACTGCATCTAACGAACCATGGCTTGTCTGTAGCCCGATACGCGTAATTGATGATGACCATACAACTCAGCATTATGATAAATGGTATTGGCCATAATCCATAATCTTGAAAGACTGTTCCGAACCAAGAACTCTGATTCATGACAGATTGCGAGATCTGCCAATCGAATCCACTACCGATCAACATGATGACGATAATTATGGCAGCTGCCGAATAAAATACTTTACTTGGCGATGCCATAAATTTGTTAATCTTAGCACCCATAAATATCACCCCTATAATATTTTTAATACGCTTACATAATATATCTATGTCGCCGGTCATTTATGAAATGATAGTGATTTTAAAAAAGCCTTAAAAAACAAAAAACATTCGAGCCTTTCGACCCGAATGTAGTTAATCCATATTCAATTGTGCTTTTGCAGCTTTAATTTGATTTCTTACAGAAGTAAAGCCAGTACCGCCTAATGAGTTTCTTCGTTCAACTGCAACTTCTGGTTTAAGAACTTCATAAACATCCTCTTCAATTTTTGGAGAAATCTCTTTAAATTCATCCATTGAAATATCCTGTAGGTTTTTATGGGTTTGCAAACCTTGAAGTACCAATTGTCCTACGATACCGTGAGCTTCTCTGAATGGAATGCCTTTAGTTGCCAAGTAATCGGCTAATTCAGTAGCATTAGAAAAATCATTTTCAGTTGCATGACGCATATTATCTTTTTTGACCTTCAATGTGGAAACCATGCCATTGAATACTTTAAGTGCAGGTAACAAAGTTTTTACAGTATCAAAAGTGCCTTCTTTATCTTCCTGTAAATCCTTATTATATGCTAATGGCAATGATTTCATTGTCGAAAGTAACCCTAATAAATGACCATACACACGTCCACTTTTACCACGAACAAGCTCAGCCATATCGGGATTTTTCTTTTGAGGCATGATCGAACTACCAGTTGTATATTTATCACTAAGTTCCAAATAATTAAACTCGTAGCTGACCCACATACTGATTTCTTCACAGAAACGTGACAAATGCATCATCAAAATTGAGGCATTACTCAAAAATTCCAAGGCAAAATCACGATCTGATACAGCATCCAAAGAATTTGAATACACTTCACTAAAATCTAATTCCTTTGCCGTAAATTCACGGTCGATAGGAAAAGTAGTTCCAGCTAATGCTGCTGCACCTAATGGAGAAATATCTGTATGCTTCATATTAAACTTGAAACGTTCAACATCACGTTTAAACATTGAATAATATGCCATCAAATAGTGTCCATAAGAAATTGGTTGTGCATGTTGTAGATGAGTATATCCAGGCATAATAGTCTCAACATTCTCATCTGCAAGTTTAACCAAAGTTTTTTGGATAGTTTCAATTTCATTAATGATTTGTGGCAATCGATTCTTCACGTATAAGTGAAAGTCCGTTGCAACTTGATCATTTCTTGAACGACCTGTATGCAATTTACCAGCAACTGGTCCAATCTTATCAGTTAAAATGCTTTCAATATTCATATGAATATCTTCATTTTCAACTGTAAAATGCAATTTACCTTCATGAAGTTCTTGTTGAAGTTCTTCAAGTCCAGCAGCAATCTTGTCACAATCTTCAGCAGGAAGAATCTTAGTTTTCTTGAGCATTTTTACATGTGCAAGTGAACCTTCAATATCCTCGTCTACCATCAATTGATCAAAACTTATTGAAGCTCCAAATTCATCCACCCAAGTTTCAGCTTGAGCTTGGAATCTTCCACCCCATAATTTTTTGGTACTCATTATTTGCCCTCGTTAACTGGTTTCTTTGAGTTCTTTTGATCGACTTGAGCCTTAACTTGAGTTGGAAGTCCCCAAAGTTTGATAAATCCTTTAGCAGCTTCTTGATCAAATGAATCAGCTGATGTATATGTAGCAAGATCCAAATCATACAATGATTTTTCAGCTTTACGTCCAAGGATCCAAATATTACCTTTGAATAGGTTCAATCTGATAACACCAGTAACATCTTTTTGACTTTCCTTCAAGAATGCTAATAGTGATTCCATCAATGGTGAGAACCAAAGACCGTTGTAAATAATTTCTGTTAATTCTTTTTCAATAACTGGTTTGAAATGTCCTAGATCACGTTCTGTTGTCAAATCTTCGAGTTCCTTGTGAGCTTTGATCAATACCATAGCTGCTGGGCATTCGTAAATTTCACGTGACTTGATACCAACTAGTCTGTTTTCGATATGGTCGATTCTACCAACACCGTTTTCACCGGCAATTTTGTTCAATTTTTCAATGATTTCTGAGAATTTCATTTCTTCATCATTAATTGATACAGGAACTCCTTTATCAAATTTAATTGTCAAAGTTGTTGGTTGGTCTGGAGTCTTTTCGATTGGGTTTGTAAGTCCGAAGGCATCTTCTGGTGCTTCGACCCAAGGGTCTTCTAGAACACCACATTCGTTAGCACGTCCCCAAATATTTGCATCGATTGAGTATGGTGAGTCCAAATCGATAGGAACTGGAATGTCATGCTTCTTAGCATAGTCAATTTCTTCTTCACGTGACCAATGCCAATCTCTTACTGGGCTTAGTACTTCCAAGTCAGGTGCTAAAGCATGGATACCAACTTCGAAACGAACCTGATCGTTTCCTTTACCAGTACATCCATGAGCAATGGCTTGTGCGCCCTTTTGTTGTGCTACTTCTACTAATTTTTTAACTATCAGTGGTCGAGATAGAGCGGAGAGTAAAGGATAGCTACCCTCGTAAAGAGTGTTACCTTGCAATGAAACTAATGCATAATTGTCAGCATATTCGTCTTTTGCATCGATTGTAACAGCATCGATTGCACCAACTTTTAATGCTTTCTTTTCAATAAAATCGTGATCTTTTCCTTCGCCGACGTCAATACAACATGCAATAACATCGTATCCTTTATTTTTAAGCCACGGAATAGCTACAGAAGTATCCAAACCTCCTGAATAAGCTAGTACTACTTTTTTTGTATCTGTCATAAATATTCCCTCCACTGATTAGAAAAAAATTAATTTTGTGTAAAAATAGTAACATTTAATTTCATAATTTTCAATGTGATTAGCCAAAAATATTGATTTATCTAGAATAAATCAATATTTATTTAAATTTGAAACTTTCTAATTTAAATGTTGCTTTCTGAAAAATCACTTATCTTTTTCAACTGATTCCGAAATTTTTTTCAAATACTTGATCATTTCATCATCCTTATTTACTTCTTCTTCAGTCTCTTTTTCAGTTTGCTTCTGCTTAATAATTTTATTCATTACTTTCACTAACAAGAAGACAACAAACGCAATAATCAAGAAGTTAATTATTGATTCTATAAAGTTTCCATATTTGAAAGTTGCATCCCCGACTGAAAAAGCTAATGAAGACAAGTCTATCTTTCCAAGAACTAGTCCAATCAGTGGATTGATCAAATTTTTAACCAAGGAAGTAACAATAGCAGTAAAAGCAGCACCCATAATTACACCAACGGCCAGATCCATTACACTCCCACGACTGATAAAATCCTTAAATTCTTTTAACATATCAATGCCCCATTCATATTTTTGTTTAAATAAGCTTATACAGACCAAATTGAATCTGCATTACGCTTACATTATAATTATGCTATTTTATTTGTTAAATTTGCAACCAAATAAGCCTAATTTATAACCTATAAAATGATAAAATAATGATTTGTAAATAATTGATAAGGTAGTGAAATCATGAGAAAAGTTATATTTTTTGGAGCAATCAGTATGGATGGATTTCTAGCTGATAAAGATTACTCACTAGATTGGTTATTCAAATATGATAGTAAACTGGTAACCGAGAAATGCTACGACCCGTTCATAAAAAATGTTGGAACAACGATTATGGGTAGACAAACTTATAATGACTTGATCAAAGAAGTTGGCAAAGTTCCTTATGACGACATGGATAACTACATCCTTTCTCATCACGCACTACCAGTTGAATATCAACAAAATAACGTTATCCAAACCAGTGGACCAGTTACCGATCTTGTCAGAAAACTAAAAGTATCAGAAGGCAAAGATATTTGGATCGTCGGTGGTGGAAAATTGGTTACCGAACTTATCTCCACAAAGTTGATAGATACTTTAGAGATTCAAATCGCCCCAGTAATTCTTGGTGATGGCCAACGATTATTTGAATCAGTAGACGCTCCTTCCCAATTCAAACTGCAAAGTGCCGAACAATATGGACAATTTACCGATCTTGTTTTTCAACTATAGATAAAATTGTATATGGTACAATTTATTAATCATATCTTGGGGAGGATAAAATATGTCAAAAAGTACTAACGCTCAAAAATCTGGATGGATCGTTTGGTGGATCAATAATGTAATCCTAGTTTTCGGAGGATTATTCATCGTATTGTTCTTAAGTAACAATGGTAAGCCAACACCAATTCACCCAACAAATGCAATGTTATTCATCTTTTTCTTGTTTGCACTTGTTCTAGCAATTGCCCTTCAAGTAGCAGCTTACTTCATGATCAAATTCTTACACAGAGATCTTTCTTATATTTACCCTGCTGTACTTGTTGCTTTTGGATTTTTCTGCGGTGCATATCTATACTTTATTCCTGGACTTTGGGGAATCATGTACAACAACCATGCAAAACTAAATAAGTAAACATTAAGGCAATTGGAAATTACTCCAATTGTCTTTTTTTATAGCGTTTTGTGATTTTTTTATCAAAGTCTATTGATTTCACATAGACAACCCTCTATATTTAAATTAGATGATATAGAGAAAGGAGGCATTCAATGGACTATACAAACTTAAGCAAGCAACTCAAAGCTATTTCTGACCCAAATCGATTAAAAATCATTGATTTGCTCTCATGTGGAACTATGTGTGCCTGTGATATACTTGAACACTTTGAATTCACGCAACCTACACTTTCTCACCACATGAGAATACTTCAGGATGCAAAAGTCGTTGATGCCGAAAAAGTTGGCAAGTGGCAACATTACACTTTAAGCCAATCTTTTGAAGAAAGCTTTCCGTTAAATATAGCTAACCTATTGGCTAACGATGAAAATTGCATTTGCCATTGTAAGAACGCAAATAAAAAGGAGGATTTGATTTATGAAAAAAGTTGAAGTCTTTGAACATGCATTATGCTGTTCAACTGGTGTGTGTGGACCATCAGTTAAACCAGAATTGATCACTATTACATTGGTATCTAACAAATTAAAGGATAATCCTGACATTGAATTTAATAGATACAACCTAAATACCGATACAGAAGAATTCGTTAAGAATCCTAAGGTTATTGAAGCAATGCACAAAAAGGACAAATCAGATAAATTGCCAATTACTCTTGTTGACGACGAGATCGTAAAAACTGGTTCATATCCAACTGTTAAAGAATATGAAGAATACACAGGAGTTTCATTAACAAACATCAAGCAAGAAGTTAAATAACAGCGTTACTTCCTGGGAGGTTTTTATATGAAAAAATTTGATCCTTTAAATGGCAATTTGACTCATTATTTATTCTTCACCGGTAAAGGTGGAGTTGGTAAGACATCGATTGCCAGTGCTACCGCCTTACAACTTGTAGACAACGGATATAAGGTTGCCATGGTTTCGACTGACCCTGCCAGTAATCTACAAGATGTATTCGAAATGAAATTACCTAATAAACTTACTGCCGTGGAAAAAGCTCCAGGGTTATTTCTAGCAAACTTTGACCCTGTCACCGCAGCCAACGAATATAAGGAAAGTGTTCTCAGACCATATAAGAACGTGTTACCAGAATCTGCATTGAAAAATATGGAAGAACAATTATCCGGTTCGTGTACAGTTGAAGTTGCAGCTTTTAACGAGTTCGCTCATTTCTTGACCGATGAAAAAGTTGATAATGAATTTGATTATATTATTTTTGATACCCCGCCAACCGGACATACAATTAGAATGTTGCAATTGCCTTCAGCTTGGAATAATTATCTAGATGAAAATGACCGTGGTGTTTCTTGTTTAGGACAACTATCTGGATTAAGTGATAAGAAAGAAATGTATGAAAAAGCCGTCCAAACTTTGACCGATGACTCTTTGACGACCTTGCTTCTTGTCACACGTCCTCAAAGAACATCCCTAAAAGAAACCATCAGATCATCCGGTGAATTATCAGATATTGGAATGAAAAATCAAAAAATAATTGTCAATGGAACCATCCTAGACTTCGATGATGAAGCTTCAAAAAGTATTTATGAGCATCAACAAGCCGACTTATCAGAGTTTAGCGATTTCTTAAATAGTTCACCTTGCTTCGAAGTGCCATTACGTTCTTATAATATATCCAGCCTTGAGAACATCAGATTGGTTTTGAATGACGTCCAACCGGAAAATAAGGATGTCGATTTACCTGATGATGACTTTCCTAGTATTAACACAATCGTTGACAATTTGATCGATACTAAAAAGAAACTAGTATTTACAATGGGAAAAGGTGGCGTTGGAAAGACTACAGTGGCCGTTCAAATCGCCAATCAAATGGCTGAACGTGGTAAAACGGTTCGCCTCATAACGACCGACCCTGCCGATCACTTATCTTATTTCAATATTGATGATAAAAATATCAATGTAAACCACATCAATGAGAAAACGGCTTTACTAGACTATCAAACTGAAGTTTTAGATGATGCGAAGAAAGCAATGGATACAGATGATGTTGATTATATTGCTGAAGATTTAAGATCACCTTGTACTCAAGAAATCGCAGTTTTCAGAGAATTTGCTAATTTAATAGCTGACAACGAAGATGACGTTGTCGTTGTTGATACAGCACCTACTGGACATACCTTACTTCTTCTAGATTCCACTCAAAGATATGCCGCCGAAATCAAACGTACTTCTGGTGAAATACCTCAATCAATGATTGAACTGTTGCCAAAATTACAGGATCCAGAACAAACTGAAATAGTCATGGTTACATTGCCTGAGCCAACTCCAGTTTACGAATCAATGCGCTTGAATGATGATTTGAATCGGGCCAAAATTGCACATACTTGGTGGATCGTAAATCAAAGTTTCTTTGCAACTAAAACAAGCAATAAATTCTTGAAGGTTCGTGCAAAAGATGAAATAGAATGGATCGAAAAGGTAAAATCTATTTCTAATGGACACTTTGCCGTTGAGAAATGGAATCCTAACTTTGAAAAAGATTTTCTAAAAATCTAAATTTATTATGAGGCCCCTAAAGTGAAAAAAATATATTTTTTATGTACTGGTAATTCTTGCCGAAGCCAAATGGCAGAAGGACTCGCCAAGAAAATTTTACCGAAGGATTGGGAAATACGTAGTGCTGGGGTCGAAGTCCATGGACTAAATCCCAGAGCCGTCAAATCTATGGCTGAAATTGGTATCGATATTTCGGAAAATCAATCCAAAATTATTGATGATAACTATCTTCAACAATGTGACCTTGTTGTAACTTTATGTGGAGATGCTCGAGACCGTTGCCCGATTACACCGTCATCTGTTAAGAAATTACATTGGCCACTACCTGATCCAGCACAAGCTACCGGGACCGAATCGGAAATCATGGAACAATTCCGTTCCGTTCGAAATCAAATTGAATCAAAAATAACTGAATTAAAGAACTTTGAATAAAAATAAGTCATGGATTTCTTACAGGAAATCCATGACTTATTTATTTTAAGCTACTACTGCTTTTAGATTACTTATAGCTTCTTCAATTGTTGTACCGTTAGCAGAAATTTTTTCATTGTTCTTATCTACGACAGTAAACAATTGCGAATCTGTGTCTAAATATACGCGATATTTCATAGATTGTTTACCTCCATTATTTTAGTTGTGGTAGCGAATACATTTCATTCTATTGATTTGTGATATTTTTGTCAAATATAATTTACAACTTTTTTCCAAAACCTTGTCTATCCCTATACTCATGTGATTGATTGCGGTTGCACAAAAGCTTATTTTGTCAGGATATTTAGTGAATTTCAGCTTTTTTTCAAAAATATTAACTTTTTTGTAAGCATTTTCTTTTTAAGCTAAAATAATGAGATAAATCAAGAAAATCATCTCTGATTTCCATTAGAATTTGCATGGTACTTTGTCGATCCATAATGACCATGGGACAGATCATGAACTATATCTGATCCAGGATGAACTAAATGGTCCGTATCACGATATTCGATCCACAATTGCGTATGATTTTTTAAATCTGTTAGTACTTGTTTATATAGTCCCTCTTTATGTGGGATTTCTAATAAATCGTAACTGTGCAACAATTTCTCTTTCTCGCGATAAGCTTGTAAAAAAAAGCTATAACAATGAAAATAATGATTATTAACAATCATCAAATGATACCGCCATTTATACTTTCGTAAAAAAAATTTATCAAAGTTCTCAATTAATACCTTTGATTCTTTTAGCAAAGAAATCACCACCTATGCTTGATGGCCACCAACCAATTTAGATCTATCGATTGCCGTACCAGAAGACAACTTACTGCAGCCACGGACCAGTGACTTATATCCATATTTGTCTCTAATTTGATCAATCGTATGTTCCAATCGAATATTAGCGTCGTGTTGATCGTTACTCTCGAACAATGACAATTGAAGTGTGCTGGGTCGACTTACTCGATTGACACGAACGCCTAAACTTCGTAACGACTCACCTTGCCATTTTTTCTCAAGTAAATATTTAACAGCTCTAATCAGATCTTCAGTCCGATTTGTTGGGTCAACTTTCGTTTGTGCTCCCCAACCTCGTTGGTTTTTATCATTAGGCTCTGCAAATCCAACTGATATGCCAATAACTTCTCCTAAAACATTATGTTTTCTCAATCGTGTCGCAACTTGATCAGCTATTTCAAATAGCACAGTTTCAATATCTTCTTTAGTTGTATAATCACGCATCAATACCTGACTATTTCCATACCCTTTATTGTCTGCTCGAGGTACGTACCTTTTGGCTAGGTCTGAATAATCAATACCCCAACTATGAAAATACAAAGCATCACCAAGTATTCCAAATTTTTTATTTAATTTTTTCCTGTCCGTATGTGCCAGTTCATAAATGGAATTTATTCCCATTCTTTCCAACTTGTTAGCTGTCCTAGCTCCTATCGACCAGAAATCTGTTAACGAAGGTATCTTCCATATTGTGTCTTCAATTTCGTCATAATGCCATTCAGCTCGCCATGGATCCTCCTCCTTAGCAGCATTATCCAATGCTAACTTTGCCATCAATGGATTAGGACCAATTCCTACAGTCGTGACAATTCCAGTTTCCTTAAAAACTTTATCCTGAATTCTTGCAGCAATCTCGTCATTACTACCAAACAGTTTATGACTATGTGTTACGTCAATAAAAGACTCATCAACACTATATACATACCAATGCTGATCATCGGTAAACTGTCGAAAAATTTGATTTACGCGATAATTTAATTTTATATAATCCTTCATATGAGGAGCAACCAACTGAATATCCATATCTGGTCTAATTTCAAATTTACGTGTTCCTAATTTCACTCCATAGTTCTTTTTAGTATCTGGGGACGCTGCCAAAATAAGTCCACCATTAGATTCTGCACGCGACAATACAGCAATTTTGGCTGCCAGTGGATATTCAGCACGACGGATTGCTTCAGTACTAGCATAAAATGATTTACAGTCGATACACATAATATCCCGATACGGTAAACGACTGGGATCATCAAATGGTGTAACCATCCGTCCACCACTTGCCATTCTTTTGTATTTCCGCATAACGAATTTCTTCAAGATGAAGCAGTCTCGTTTCACCGCTATCTAACTGCAAATAAATTTGTCCACTATTAAATCCAACAACTACTCCCTCAATTTCAGGAACATATTCGTCATTTTCCATAACATTAATTTGAACAGTTACTGGCTTAGAGTTCTCCCAAGCATCTTTTAATTTCTCACTAATGATGCCAACTTCCATCTCAGGTTTTACGGGTGTAAGTTTTTCCTTTACCTTTTCACCCTCCATGAATGCACTATGATCAGATAGTAACCAGCCCATCCACTTCATCATGCCGCGATCGTTATATAACCATTTTTCGCGTGGTACTATTTGTTCCATCTGGATCACCAACCTTTAATGAACATTATACGAACACTTGTTCGTATTTTCAATAATGAGTTTTTATTTCAGATACAAAAAAAGGCCCAAACACTTAAATAACAGTGTTTAGACCGAGAATATTTTTTAATTTATAAAATGAGCAATCGTTCCATTCTCAAACAGAATGTATATACCTAATATTATATATATTGCTGAAGTTAAATACTTACCAGATCTTTCTATCAGATTCTGAATGTACTTATTTTTGCTGATCAAAAGTCCTATTACAAAAAATGCTAGACACATAATGATCATTGTTATATATACAATTACGAGTTGCTGATTACTTACATCTATAAGAATTGGAACGTAGATTGCAATATTATCTGCACCACAGGTAGTAACCGTAATTATGGCTGTCATCAAAATAATGCCGCGATTCCCATTCTGAATCTTATTCACGACCTTATCATCATCGTCATCGTCCACAAATAGCTGTCTAACACCAATATATATCGGTATCAAACCAAGTAGACCTAATATCCATTCCTGGGGTACAAAGCCCAAAATTCTAGCAATCAGCATGGATGATAAAATCAAAACTGTAGTACCTGCTAGATCACCAATAAGAACTTTTTTGTAGTTTTTGTAAGTCGCCAGTAATATAACTAATATCAACAAGTAATCGATGCTGGTAGATATATAAGATACAACTGACTTAACTATTACTTCTGTCATTTGATCACCCTTTTTATTCCGGTACGGTTCTTTCAATAAACGTAAGCTAACTATTTTTAGATAAAAAAAGAAGTCACATAAATGTGACTTCTAAAAAACTAATAATTAGTCTTTGTTAACGTTTGTAGCTTGTGGTCCACGGTCGCCGTCTTCAACGTCGAATGATACGTGTTGGCCTTCGTCCAAAGTCTTGAATCCGTCTCCTTGGATAGCTGAGAAGTGAACAAATACGTCACTACCATCTTCGCGAGTAATAAAACCAAATCCTTTATCAGGGTTAAACCATTTAACTGTTCCTTGTTCCATATGAATGAACCTCCAGCGCTGTGCGCATATTTTTTTGCATTTTTAAGCCAAGTCAGAAAGTAACCATTCATAAAGAAAAATTAAACTTATAACCAACTCTTAATACAATACAGTAAGTATACCCCATTTTTTGAATAATAACAGCAAATTTCGCATATTTAACCATATTTAATTTTTTATATATTTATAATTAAATTATCGTAATTCATCTTTTTCAATAATACCAATGCCTAAAAAGAAATAATCACGTTTCTGACAATTTTTAAAGTAACTTTTGAATGCACCATCTATGATAACATTAACTTAGTATTATAAGTAACTAATAAAGGATAAATTATGAGTAGAGAAAAATTTATTAAATTAGCAAGTACCCTATACGCAATCATACTAGTTGATCCAGAAACTGGCGTTGAATATGTGGCCAGTCCAGGTGGTGGTGCAATTTTGCCATTGTACAATGCTGATGGAAGTTTGAAGATCAATGAAGAATATCGTCCTAAATAATTTTGGGGAGGCAAAGACTTATGATGGTAAATTTAACTAACAGTAATACCAAAGATGTTAAACAAGTAAAAGTCGGCTTTTCGTGGACAACATTTTTCTTTGGTTTCATACCAGCAATATTCAGATGGGATCTAAAATGGTTTTTAATTATCCTAATCATTGAGATAATTGCCAGCATCCCTACACTTGGCTTTGGATTTTCTGTGGTAGGAATTATTTTTTCATTTTTCTACAATAGATTATATATTAATGATCTTATCAAAAAAGGATACCGCCCTTCAGATGAAGAATCTAAGAAAATTCTATCTGAACGTCGTTTTGAATTTTAACAGCATACTAAAAAGTGAGACTAAACGTCTCACTTTTTATTTGGATCCATTAAATTAAAGCGATTTACTAAGTAAATTATGATAAATCCGAATGCTATTCCTGAAAATATCCCACTCATCAATGAATTAATAAAATAAAAAAAGATACCAAGAATAACTGCAATCACACTGATTGGCCCAGTAATTTTTGGTGAAATAAAATTGGAACGTTCGAACTTTACCTGACTATAAAAAATGATCATAAATATTAATAGCATTGAAATAAATATGCTGAAGAGACTTATCACCAAAAGACTATCGACTTTAATTACATTTAATCGTCCCAGAATTACATATCCAAGAAATAATATATTTGCACAGAATAGCAATATTATTAATTTAGACATTTTTTTTGAAACGTTATCACGACTTAAATATTTAGAAACATCAGGATCATCCTTGATCAAGATATCTAAAGACACATCGAAATAATCGCTAATACTGATTAAACTATCAATATCTGGAAAACTATTCCCCGTTTCCCAACTTGAGATAGTTTGACGACTGACTTTCATGTCTTGCGATAATTCTAACTGAGTTATCTTTTTTGCATGCCTGAGCTGTTGTAATCTATTCCCAAATTTCATGTATCTTCCCTCCTCTACCTGATAATCAAAGTATATTTTAATTAGATATAATTACCTAGCAAAGTTTCTAAGCATCCATATTTTATGCATAACGGCGTAACAAGCGGTAATGATTATTTCAATAATTTTAGTGCCACATTAAGATACCATTACGTCAGCATCTAATACATATATATTTGTTACAATGAATTTGATTTAGGCTTATTAAGTTTAGATATATATTGTTGTGTCCAAATACTGACGACTAGAAAAGCTGAAGTATCCTGGGGAGGATTACTATGAGAAAAGATAAAGTAAAGAAACCGTTTTACAAAAAATGGTGGTTTTGGATAATCATCGTCATAGTACTAATTTTTGTTATCGGTGGTATGAATGGATCGAAAGGAGATTCTAATTCTTCAAAATCTTCTGATTCAAGCAACTCTACATCAAAGAAATCTTCAAATAATAAAATAACAAAGTCTCAATATGATGCAATCACATTGGGAGAAACTGATGGTGCAACATCTGAGTCAATCAAGAAAGAATTCGGTAAAGCCACTTCAACATCAACAACTACCATTGAGGGTGTTCAAGCTGACCAGATGACTTGGAACAAATTATCAAATGCTGACTTTACTGGAACAGTGTTAGTTGGCTTCTCTAATGGCCATGCAATAAGTAAATCAATCACAGGACTAAAAATTGATAGAAAATCTAAATTAACTTTAGATGATTTCAATAAAATTCAAAATGGACAAAGTGAATCTGACGTAACAAAAGAACTAGGGAAACCAAATGGCTATACTGAAACTTCTGTTGCAGGTTCTACTACAAAAATGCTCGAATATACTTCAGGAATCAAAGGAAGTTTAGGAGCAAACTTTAATATCACAATTACTGACGGTGCCGTAAGCGGTAAGTCACAAACTAGCTTAGAATAAAATAAAAGTCATCTCAATCAGAGATGGCTTTTTTGGACAAAAAAATTCCTCTAAATTCAAAATGATTTAGAGGAAATTTTTTTATTTTTTGAGGTTCTTTTCACAGTATGCTCTGACATTGTCATCTGTGTCACTTAGAAATGGCATCATGGCTTTTTCAGTTTCGTCAGTGTTGTGTTCGTTGCTTTCCATAATGTGATTCCAGATAGCGTCACGAACGATTGTCTTGTCATCGCTCCAGTCAAAAGCCTCACTCATTTTAATGTTTAAAACTTCAGGTTCTGTTGCAATATCTGATTCTGCCATATTATATAGCCTCCTTAGTTACAACTTCATTGTAGTTCTCTTTTCAGAAAGTGGCGTAAATAACCCTCCATTTTTTCAATAAAATAAATTAAGTTATATTATCTGCTAAATTAGTCTAAAACTAATATCCTGATAAAAAATACTTAACGGTTACTATATTTCATCTATTAATTTATTTAAAACAGTATATATTTAATGGTGAGTAAAATAATTCAAATGGAGGAATTATAATGGATCTACATTTAACAAATAAATCTGCACTTATTACTGGTTCTACTAAAGGTATCGGAAAAGCAATTGCTATCGAAATGGCCCGTGAGGGTGCCAATGTAATTATTAACGGACGTAAAGCTGAAGATGTTGATACTGTTGTTGAAGAAATAAAATCTAACTTTCCAAATACTGATCCACAAGCTGCACCAGCTGATATTTCTCAAGAATCAGAACGCCAAAATCTATTTGAGAAATTCCCTAAGGTCGACATTTTGATCAACAACATGGGTATCTTCCAGCCGATGGAATATTGGGATATTAGTGATGACACTTGGGAAAAGTTTTTCAAAATAAATGTTTTAGCTGGAAATTCACTGGCCAAATTCTACTTACCCAAAATGCTGGATCAAGATTTCGGACGTATAATATTTATTGCCAGCGAAGAGGCTGTTATGCCTTCTGGTGAAATGCCACAATATAGTATGACAAAATCAATGAATTTATCGCTTGCAAAGAGTTTATCCAAATTAACAGTTGCCACCCACGTCACTGTGAACACCGTTATGCCGGGCTCAACTCTAACTGAAGGCGTTTCAAATATGCTCAATGACATGTACAAAGATTCTGATATTCCTAAATCAGAATGGGAAGCTGACTTCATGAAAAATCATCGTTCACGTTCACAAATTCAAAGACTTATTAGACCAGAGGAAATCGGCCGTTTTGTTGCTTATGTTTCAAGCCCAGATTCTTCATCGTTCTCAGGTGAAGCACTACGTTTAGATGGTGGCCTAGTTCCAACAATTTTTTAATATCAATTAACAGAACAGCTTAACTTTCCAGAGGTTTTGGAAATAAACCTTAGATACTACATATTCTTTTCATTAAGTTTTCTCACTGTGAGGGAACTTTTTTTTATTGTTTTCATTATTTAATATCTTATTGCAATCATTTAAAATATACTTGTTGATAGAGGAAAATTTAAAATGATCATACAAACTGAGAATCTTTCCGAAAACGAATTAGAAACCATTGCTAATATTTGGCTACAATCTAATTTATCTACTCATGATTTCATTCCAGCTAAATATTGGCACGACAATTTTGATTCAGTAAAGAACCAACTTGATGCTGCAAATATTTACCTAGCTTATGACAATGATGACATTGTTGGATTCATGGGGATGAACAATAACTATATTGAGGGAATATTCATTCAAGAACCCAATATGCATTCCGGATTAGGTAAAGATTTGATTCACAGTGCCAAAGAAAATTTTGATCAGTTAAATTTATCCGTTTATAGCAAGAATCAATATGCAATCGAATTTTATTTAGGCCAAGGATTCATAAAAATTTCCGAAGGTATGGATAATGATACCGAAGAATTAGAAATTGAAATGACTTGGTCAAAATCATAACTTACCCAGGAGAAAAAAACTGTGATAATAATTTTAATCACCCTTTTCATAATTTCCGGTATTTTGGTTTGGTACTTTACTAAAAAGAAACCAAATACCCTCTTAAAGAACCTTTCTTATGGGTTAATGTTGGTTATCTTTATTTCAGCAAAATTTGCCATACCCAACCATAACCAATCTGATAATACTTCACACGAATCGGAACCAAGATCAAGTTATAATAACAAGAAGAAAAGCATCAATAAATCCTCAAAAAAACAACACTCAAGCAAAAGAAATTCTACCAGTGACAGTGAGGACAATTTGAAATACTATGCACAGGCCTTTGGAAATCAAGATGCAGAAAGTATTCAAAAAACGATTGGAGGTCCCTACTCCACTTCCACACTAGATGGTAATATCGTATTTAATTGGAAAACCAAATTAGGAACTATGATTCGGATAGATGATAATTCTACAGGTATCACAACCGTTTACCTTAAAGATAGTTCGAAACCAAATAATCTTGGTGAAAAACTTTATACAGGTCATACCATTTATCAAAAATCTCAGAACTCATATTCAAACTATAATTAAAATAGGAGTACGTCCTGATGAATAATGACGATATTTATAAACTTGTACCATATGGAATCCCAGCTGAACACTCTGTCAATTACTTTAAGGGTCAATTAGTATGGATTAAAGAGCTTGAAAAGTCTGCACCTGATCTAGCAAAAAGCAATTATAATATTATTCTATCTGAATTAATTGAAAGTGGTTTGATTCAAAAAATGGAGGAAGCAGAATCATTAGGTAAGTCTGGGTTCCTAACAGAATCAAATGATATTTGTATGAGACTAATAGATTTAAATTACCGTGGTTCTGTAAAGGCGTTCCTTAGATTATGTAAAAATTTTCGCAAACTAAAACAATATAAGAAAGAGATTGAATATGCTCAATTATTTTTAAATAAGTTTCAACCTTTATATGGAGGAACAATGTGGATCTCTGAATTTGAAAAAAGGATAAATCGAGCAGAAATCTTGGATACTAAAAGAGGCGGTGCTATTAAATAGCTCTGCCTCTTTTTTGCGATTCACATAAAAATAATGACTACCAAATTATTTTGACAAATGTATTAATATTTAAATAACACTGAGAAAAATGATATTACATTTTCAAAATAAAAAAATAGGAATGCTGAATTATCAACATTCCTACTCACAGAATTGAGAACTTTTATTCTATTTTGTTCTCCAAATGCTGCTGACAAGAGTCGAACTTGCACATGGAAACCCATACAGCGACCTGAACGCTGCGCGTCTGCCAATTCCGCCACAGCAGCAAAGTACTTTTGTGATATGCTTACATTAAAACGATACCATAAAATAGAGGATATGTAATGCGAAAAATTGATAAATCAATATTAGCTAAAGTTATAAAACCACGTGATCCTATTTCATATAAGGGCAATTATGGACGAATTCTTATTATTGCTGGATCCATTCATTTCGGAGGTGCTGCGATTCTCTCCTCCTCAGCTGCAGTATATTCTGGAGCTGGTCTTGTCACAGTTGCAACAACTCCAGAGAAGTTTGCATCCCTCAACACAAGAATTCCCGAAGCGATGACTATCGATTATCATGATCAAAAGGAAACACTAAATTCCATTAAACAATCAAACGTTATCGTCATAGGACCCGGTCTGGGTATATCGGAGTTAACTCAATCACTAATTAAATCAGTCATTGAAAATACTACTAAAAATCAAACAATAATTTTTGATGCTTCTGCCCTAACAGAAGTTTCTGAAGAAAATATTGACATCACTTCTATTTCAGCCAATGTTATTTTGACGCCACATCAAGGAGAATGGCAAAGATTGAGTGAACTGGAAATACCTGATCAAACTACCGATAATAACCTTGAGGCAATAAATAAATTGGCACCAAGCTCATTATTGATCGTCAAAAAACATTTGTCGGAAATATATTATCACGATAATGTCAGTCAGATTAAAGCTGGAAATGCCGGAATGGCAACTGGTGGTATGGGTGACACTTTGACTGGAGTCATCGCTGCGTTTGTAGGTCAATTTGGATTTTCTGAAGAAACTGTCGCTGCTGCATTATTTCTTCATAGCTATATTTCTGATTCGATATATGAAAAATCATTTGTTGTTCTACCTGAAAAATTAATATCAGAAATTCCTCTAGCAATGAAATCGATAATTATAAAATAAAGGACTAGTTTGAATTGTAAATAATTCAAACTAGCCTTTTTCTATTCCACTATTATTCCAAACATACCAATCAATATAGCAGCCTGATATTGGTTCACCACCAGACCTCTTGCAAGTTCAGGACTGATGATCATAGTCTCAAATTGTGAATCCTTAAAGTCAAATCCTTTAAGCTTCGTTTCACTAAAATTGGTTTCAGTTAAATTTGAACCTGCGAATGAAATATCTTTTTTAAGTTGCAATGCTTGAAAGAAGCCACCAGACAAATCACAATTTAAAAATCCAATTTTTTCAAATCGGCTCTCTGTGAAATTTACCGACGGCATTTTACATTCATTAAAACTAGAATTTTTAAAATAAGAATTATTAAAGTCGGCACCGGACAATTGCATGCTGCTTATCTTACAGTTATACCAATTACTTTTATAAAAATTACTACCTGCCAATTGACTATGATGCCATTCAACATTACCAAAACTAATATTGCTAAAGTCAGTTTGTTCAAAATTACAATGATCAAAGACAATATCAGAATAGTTGGTCGCATCACTATATGAATTGAATTGACAATGATCGTAGTAAAATCCATCTTCCACTTGGCTAAGCTTTAAAGTTTTGTTTTTAACGGTTTCTATCGGTTCATTCATCATTTTTATCACACCATTATCTTATTTATAAGTTAAATAAATATATTATACAAAAAAGGAAAGTATCCAGTTGAACACTTTCCTTTTACATTTTATTTGATTCTAACAAGCCTTCTGATTCGGCTTACTTTTGATCCTAATATTTTGTCAGCTAATTTAGTCTTCAAAACTAAATATCCATACACGATTGCGCCAATTATTGCTTCAGCGAATAATACAAACAAGCTAACGATTCGATCTGAATTTCCAACGAATCTGTAGACGATCCAGTTGATGATAGCAACGACTGCAAACATGGCAATGGAGAAAATTATTATCCCACTAACTCTATTAGCAGTTCTCTCGATATTAAATGGATATATCTTGTAAAGTTTTCTCAACATTAACCAGCAGATCACGGCCATACTGATACTTGTTGCTACTAACGGACCAAATTCATGGAATAAACCAATCATTGGTATTTGAATTACTACTTTAACTATGAAGCCGATTACCAAATACTGAATTGCCAGTCGGTTCCGATAAAGTGCCTGCAGAACAGCGGATAACACGGTAAACAATCCTAAGAAAATGGACATAATAGAAGAAAATTGTAGCATCCACACGCCAAGCGCATCATAACGATAGAATGTTGTCCACAATGGTTGAGAAACAGCATACATACCTAAAGCTGAAGGAATCATAATGAAAAAGAACAATTCTAAGGTACTACCGACTTGCGATTCAATATCTTTATTGTCACCCTTGGCGAACAACCCGGAAAGAATTGGAACAGCTGTAACAGCCATCGCAGTCGACAATGAAACAATGATCATAATTAATTTATTAGCTTGGAAACCAAATAATGAATAATAATTATCTAATTGTACTTTTGAAGCATCAACGAACATCAACATAAATTGTCTAAATGTTGACTGGTCGAACAAGTTAAAGAACGTGATACCAGCATCCATGATGATGAATGGGAAAGCTTGTTCAAATATTTCTCTAGCAAAACTTTTATCGATTTCGCTTGCTGGTTTACCATTTCTAGATAACGAACGTAGTTTTGGTAGTTTCCTGAACATATAAAGTAGCAATATTGCAATCGCAAAAATTGCACCAATAAATGCGGCAAACGTTGATTGTGTTACGGCATCAACATAACTACCCTTTTGAACTTGCATGATCAAGTATGTTGCTACCAACATGTATGCAACACGAGCTATTTGTTCAACTAATTGAGAAATGGCTGAAGGTGCCATATCAGAATATCCCTGCATGTAACCACGTAGGATACTTAGGATTGGTATGACCAGAACGGCGATACCTAATGATTTAATAACAGGAATACTGTTAGGATCACTATTTGTGAATAGGAACGCCATCGCAGGAGCACCAAAATACATGATTGCTCCGAAAACTATTCCCATCAAGGCCATAATCTTCAAGCCTTGTTTGAATAACCTATTACCAGTGGCATATTCATCCAAAGCGTTATAGTGAGAAATTTGTTTGGAAATTGCTCCAGGAATTCCTGCTGTAGATATAATTAAAAATAAACTATAAATATTGTAACCTTTGGCAAACAGAGCATTAGCAGAAGGATATGCGGAACCCATCCAAGCCATCCAAGGGATAATATAAATAGCGCCTAATACACGTGAAAAAATACTTCCGGCCGTCATCCATGCTGAACCCTTCAACATGGTATCTTGACTCGACGCCTCTGGATTTAGCTTTGGAATAGCCTCTTCCGCACTTTGCTTTTCTTTTGCGCTCAAAACTTGCACCACCTTAAAAACTATCTCTTCAATTATAGCAAAGACTTGTTCTTGGAAACTTAAAAATACACTTTATTCTTGAAAAAATCAATTTAATTATTGAAACAGAATACTATATATTATGTGTTTTAGACTTCCGATTCCGCCCCAGCGGATTACATTAATGAACGTACGTCGCCTTTGGCGCGTGCGCAACCTTCTAAAATGTTGGCTACGCCAACAAACAATCAAGGAAGGGAACGTGATGGGTGGATTTTGAACCTTTTTCTAAGCAGCCAAAACAATACTGCTAAGAAATATGTCATCCCTGAGCCAAAATCGATTTTGTCTACATCTAATCTTTGAAAAATTAAATTGATCTTTATTGTTACGCAGAAATTAACATAATTATATACAATTCTTGTACTTGATTAACTACTAAAACAAAAACAGGGTCGAAAACTTTTGTCTTCGACCCTGTTTATATACCTATTTGACTACAATGTTAATAATTTTATTTGGTACTACGATTACTTTAATGACGTCTTTGCCATCTAAGAATTTTTGTACTTTTTCATCACTCATTGCTATTTCTTTTACTTTTTCTTTGTCTGTATCCAAAGGTACTGTCAACTTATCACGCAGTTTTCCGTTTACTTGTACGATCAACTCAACTGTATCTGAAACTAATTTCTTTTCATCAAATGTTGGCCATTCTGCATAAGTAATTGAACCTTCGTGTCCAAATTTACTCCACAATTCTTCCATCATATGTGGTGCAATTGGAGCAAGCATCTTAACTAGTCCTTCTGCGTATTCTTTTGGCATTGTGTCGACTTTGTTTGCTTCATTTACGAAGACCATCATTTGTGAGATAGCTGTATTGAAATGCAATGAATCAAAGTCTTCTGACACCTTTTTGACTGTCTCGTTAAATACTTTATCTAATTTACCATCGTTTTTGTCAACTACATAATCATCTCTAACTGTGTTGTAATCGTCATTATTGATGAATAATCTCCAAACTCTATCCAAGAATTTGTGTGCTCCGGCTAGTCCATCTTCTGACCATGGAATTGAAGCATCCAAAGGTCCCATAAACATTTCATAAACTCTCAAGGTATCTGCACCATATGACTCAACAACGTCATCTGGGTTAACTACGTTACCCTTTGATTTAGACATCTTTTCATGATTATCACCCAAGATCATCCCTTGGTTGAATAATTTTTGGAATGGTTCTTTTGTAGGAACTACGCCCAAATCATATAAAACCTTGTGCCAGAATCTAGCGTACAACAAATGAAGTACGGCATGTTCTGCTCCACCAATATATAGATCAACTGGCAACCATTGTTTTAATAGATCATAGTCAGCAAGTTTCTCGTCATTATGTGGATCAACGTATCTCAAGTAATACCATGAACTACCAGCCCACTGTGGCATTGTATTTGTCTCACGACGGCCTTTACGTCCATTTTTGTCGACAACATTTACCCAGTCGGTCAAGTTAGCAAGTGGACTCTCACCTGTACCTGATGGAGCAATATCACTATCAGCGGGCAATTCCAAAGGCAATTCGTCTTCTGGAACCAAAGTTGTTTCGCCATCTTCCCAATGAATAACAGGAATTGGTTCACCCCAGTAACGTTGACGTGAGAATAACCAGTCACGAAGTTTATAATTAACGTGTTTTTCACCGAATCCTTTTTCTTCCAAGTATTCGATCATCTTGTCGATTGCTGTCTTTGTATCCATACCATTTAAGAAACCAGAATTGATATGTTTTCCATCACCTGTATAAACTTCTTTGGAAATATCTCCACCTTCGATAACTTGAACCATAGGCAAATCAAATTTCTTGGCAAAGTCGTAATCACGGCCATCATGTGCTGGAACAGCCATAACTGCACCTGTTCCGTATGTAGCGAGAACATAATCTGAGATCCAAATTTGAAGTTTTTCTCCACTAACTGGATTTACAGCATATGCACCAGTAAATGCACCTGTCTTATCATGGTTCAAATCAGTTCTGTCCAAATCTGACTTTCTTGAAGCTTGTTCTTTATATGCTTCAACTTGTTCTTTTTGGTCTACAGTAGTGATTTGATCAACCAATTTATGTTCTGGAGCTAAAACGATATATGAAACACCATAAATAGTATCTGCTCTAGTTGTAAAGACATCGATCTTATCGTCGTGTCCTTCCACTGGGAAACTGATCTGTGCACCAATTGAACGACCGATCCAGTTACGTTGCATTTCTTTGATACTTTCTGGCCAATCAATATCATCCAAATCGTCTAGTAATCTGTCTGCATAAGCAGTGATTTTCAACATCCATTGACGCATTGGTTTTCTTACGACCGGATAGCCACCACGTTCTGTCTTACCATCGATAACCTCTTCATTGGCAACAACTGTACCAAGATCAGGACTCCAGTTAACAGGAACTTCAGCTTCATAGGCCAAACCTTTTTTGTACATTTGTTCAAAGATCCATTGTGTCCACTTGTAGAATTTAGGATCTGTTGTTTGAACTTCACGATCCCAATCATATGAAAAACCAAGCGAATTGATCTGACGTTTGAAGTTATTGATATTTTTCTCAGTGAAGTCGGCTGGGTTATGACCAGTATCTAACGCATATTGTTCTGCAGGTAAACCAAATGCATCGAATCCCATTGGATGCAACACGTTGAATCCTTGCATACGTTTCATACGAGCAATAATATCAGTTGCTGTATAACCTTCTGGATGACCTACATGTAATCCTTGTCCTGATGGATAAGGAAACATATCTAGTGCATAAAAGTTTTTCTTATTTGGATCTGTACCAGTTTTGAAAGTTTGGTTATCCTTCCAATACTTTTGCCATTTCTTTTCAGTGACATTGTGATTATAAGCCATATATTCTCCTCCATAAAAAAAAGCCCTATGATTATAAAAATCATAGGACGAATTATCGCGTTACCACCTAAGTTCCGCACACTGTGCGACTCTCAATATCCGTAACATGGATAAAACGTAGTCACTTACTACTACTTCAGCAACTAGAACTTAGTGGACGAGTTCGAGATACATTATTACGCATTCACATTGACCATGCGCTTTCTGAAAATTAATGTAAATCTACTATTTCCTTTGAATTACATACTATACTAATAATTGTTGTCCGACAACCAATAAATCTGAATTAAGGTTATTTTTTCCTTTCAGCTGTTCAATTGAAGTTCCAGCTTGACTAGCAATACTGTCTAAAGTATCTCCAGCTTGAACACTGACGGTACTTGGATTACTTGCTGACTGTGTGCTAGAATTTGAACTTACATTTACAGCAGTAGCTCCACTCTTGTTTCCAACAGTATCATCACTGACAGAAACAGCTTTGGTACTATTTGCGTCAGAATCAGATGGGTCATATTCTTTCACACCATCAGTTTCATCTTGAACGATAACTGGTGCTTGTTGATTTCCATAAAGATCGCCAGCAGATTTATCTAACAATGTGCTTACATTACTTACTGGAACTGGTGAATTACCAATAACTTTATTGACTATCAAAGTTTTCCCAGGATATACATAGCTTGAAGTTTGTAAGCCGTTTAGATCCATTAATGTATCTAAAGTAATGTTGAATTTGTCAGCCACTGACTGCAAGGTATCGCCTTGGGCAAAAACATAACTTTCATCCCTTGATGAATCGTCTGATTGATCAAAACGAGTTAAATTATATTTTTCTATGATATTATTTAATTTATCCGCATAAGTGGTATCCGTGGCATATTTGCCAGTCAAATACTCTGTTGCATCTTTATACGAATCAGTATTACTCTTCCAGGTTCCGGCATACATCTGAGGATTACCTGAAACGCCACCTCTGATCAATGAAACATAATCTTCAAGTGACTCTTTATATGAAGGATACTTCTTAAAGTCAGAATTTATTGAGAACAGATTACCAGTCCCGTCATCTTCTTGTGTTGGCATATTTACAGCTGTGCCTTGATACGCACCCTTGATACCAAACAAGTTATAGTTAGGTGCACTAGCTAAACCACTAGTTCCCCAACCACTTTCGATCATTGCTTGAGCAATCATGACTGAAGCATAAATATCATTATTACCAGCAAGTTTACGGGCAGAATTGCCAATGTAATCAATAAAGTTCTGATCACCAACACCTCGGGGTGTAAACATCCCTGTACCAGTATCGGTAGTTGGATCGTTCACTGCATCAGTGTTAGATGAATTATTATTTGTAAAAGCATCAGCAAACACCTTGTGTGAAGCAATGACAGAACCTGTTTGTGCTACTACTCCACCAAAGAAAAGTCCTGCTCCCAAAACAGTGACGTTTTTCTTCAGGCTCTTGTTTGCACGTCTTTTACTATTTGCAGATCTTAATTTATTTTCTTCAACTTTGCGTTGACGACGTGAAATTGTCATAGATTTGAACTCCCTTAAATATACTCATGAAACTATTATATTTCTTAAAGAAAATTTAAACAATAAGAGAAGGAAAAAATAATGAAATTATCCAAAGTTTTATATTACTTAAACAGTTTACTGCTCGTAGTTTTTGTTATTTGGACTATATCAGTCGCTAACCATGCAACGTTTATAAGTCAATTCGACAATTATTGGATCAGTGCTATCTACCACCACTCCAACGCATCACTTTTTACCCTTACCACTTTTACAGAAATAGGTGGAACGGTCTCCACTATTATAATTACGATAGTTATGGTGATTCTACTCTGCTATTTTAAATATTATTATTCAGCAATGTTTCTAGCCTTTACCAAAATAGCAGTTGTTATCGTCAATACCATTATCAAATATTGGATCAGACGTCCACGTCCAAGTCATCACCATTATGTCTTAGAATCAGGATTCAGCTACCCTAGTGGACATTCAAGTTCAGCCTTAAGTTTATATGTACCATTATTGATTATTTCGATATATATCTTCAGAAAAATAAGTTTAAAAATACTCATCGGAATAGCAACATCATTGCTGTTCATTATCATCGGATATAGCCGAGTTTTCTTAGGAGTTCATTATCCTAGCGACATTATTGGTGGATACCTTCTCGCAGCCACAGTCGTTAGCATCATCTATACTTTATTTAGAAGTAAGGATCCGGTTATTTTTAATCTCAAAGGCATTAAGGACAAGAGCAACAACTAATAAGATTGCTGAAGCTACAAAAATATTATGCAATCCTGAAAATAGAATCTCCTTCATTTTTGGTAACAATTCTGGAGGCAACTGACTGGCGGTTTGAGGATCAATTAATTTGTTCATCATATCGACGGTTATTTTTTTGTTCTCAGCAGCTCCATTTGCCAAAGCTGTATTCAAAACAATACCGTAAACTGAGACCATCAATGATTGTCCAATTGTCCTCAACAAAGTATTGAAACTTGTCGCCACCCCAATGTTTTCTGAAGGAACAACTGTCTGGGCAGTTACTGTAGTAGTTGTGATAGTTAGACCAAATCCTAGTCCAGCAACAGCAGCTAGTGATAAGAAGTATACGAATGGTGTGCCCACTTGTGCAAATAATAAAGCTGCATTAGCGATAGCTAGGAATACTAAACTAATGTAAATAATTCTATTTGGCGCATACTTTTTGAGTAAACTACCCGCCCAGAATGAACCAAAGATCCATACTACGGAACTAGGTGTAACCGCAAATCCACCCATTGAAGGACTCAATCCTAAAATACCTTGCATCCAAGTTGGGATATAAGCCTCAAAACCGATCAAGAATCCACTGATCAATAAGGCAATAATGTTTTGTATAACGAATGTTTTATTCTTAAATAAATTGAGTGGCATGATTGGATCATCCACCCTTTTCTCAACATGAATAAAAATGAATAGCGCAATTATTGAAACTAAAGTTAATCCGATAGGAACCAATTGTGAACCAACACCGATGTATTGAAGTGCCAACATGATCGGCAACAAAACTAAAATTAATAAAGAAGTTCCAGCATAGTCAATTTTAACCTTGCCGATCTTCTTTTTATCTCCCTTAAAGAATACCCAAATTAGTCCAATCGTAATAATTCCAATTGGCAAATTGATCAAGAATACCCAGTGCCAACTCAATTTTTCAACAATGAATCCACCTAACAAAGGTGCTATAACTGCTGCAATTCCCCAGGATGAACCGTTAAGTCCAAGAACCTTGGCACGTTTATCCAATGGAAAAATATCCGCAATAATTGTAAAGGTTAGTGGTTGAATGGCACCTGATCCTAATCCTTGAACCACTCTGGCTAGAATCAAAGTCAGCATTGAATTTGACATACTGCACAAAACTGACCCAACAACAAAGAGCCCTAAACCAAACATAAAGACTGGTTTTCGACCAATCATATCAGAAAGCTTTCCATAAATTGGTGTCGACACAGCTGTCATTAATAAATAAATTGAAAAGACCCAGTTCATTAAACTAACGCCATGTAAACTACCAATAATCGTTGGCATCGCCGTCGATACAATGGTTCCCTCGATTGCTGTCATAAAAGTGGCGATGAAAATTGCCACTGTCACAATCATTAAATGTGATTGTGTTTGTCTCTTTTCCATAATTTCCCCCAAAAGAAAAGACGTTCTTTAAAGTTATAACTTTAAAGAAACGCCTCTGTTCTCATTGACTAATCCTTAACAGTTGATAAAAAGTTTTGAATTGCTTCAACTTTATCAAGATGTTCCCAAGGTAAATCAATATCTGTACGTCCAAAGTGGCCATAGGCCGCTGTTTGTTTATATATTGGTCTTTGTAGATCTAACATTTCGATGATACCCAATGGGCGTAAATCGAAATTATTATTGATACATTCTACAATTTGTTCTTCAGAATAATCACTAGTTCCAAAAGTATCAACATGTATTGAAACTGGACGTGCAACACCAATAGCATAAGCTATTTGAATCTCACACTTCTTAGCGATACCAGCAGCAACTAAGTTCTTGGCAATGTATCTTGCTGCGTAACTAGCTGAACGGTCAACTTTTGTAGCATCCTTACCAGAGAAGCAACCACCACCATGGCGAGCGAAACCACCATAAGTATCAACAATTACTTTTCTACCTGTAAGTCCGGAATCACCTTCAGGTCCTCCAATTACAAAACGACCAGTTGGATTGATCAAATACTTAGTATTTTCATCAATCATGTTGGCAGGTACGACTTCATCAATCACATATTTTTTAATATCTTTCTTGATTTGGTCTAATTGAGCTTCTTCTTTATGCTGTGTACTCAAAACAATTGTGTCGATACGAACTGGTTTATCATTTTCATCGTATTCAACAGTAACTTGTGACTTAGCATCAGGCATCAAGTAATCAATTGTTCCGTTCTTACGTACTTCAGCAGTTTTACGCATCAATTTGTGTGCTAAAGAAATTGGTAAAGGCATGAATTCCTTAGTTTCATCTGTGGCGAAGCCAAAGACGAAGCCTTGGTCTCCAGCACCGATTTGATCTAATGGATCGACGTCTTTTGCTGATTCACGTTTTTCAAGCGCATCATCCACACCCTGAGCAATATCAGGTGATTGTTCGTCCAATGCTACTAACACTGCACAACTACCACCATCAAAACCAGGATTTGAACCATCATAACCAATTTCTTTGATTGTGTTACGAACTACACTTTGGATATCAACGTATGCTGATGTTGAAATTTCACCAACAACGAGTACCAAACCTGTAGTAACGGTTGTCTCACAGGCAACACGAGCATCCTTGTCCTTTTCTAACATGGCATCTAAGATTGAATCACTGATTTGATCAGCAATTTTATCGGGATGTCCTTCAGAAACTGATTCGGATGTAAATAAATAATTCTTTGACATATAATTTTTCCACCTTTCGGTTACAGGGCCTCTCCTTTATGCAAGAAAAAAGGATCCCATCAGGAACCTTTTAATAGACTACCACAAAATACTTATATTTTCATGAAAAGATTAAATTGACGATTGACTTTTTCTACATTAATATTGTTTCGTACGCTAAAGGAGTCGCAAATGGATCAATCAAGAATAAGAAGTCTGATTTCCACAGTATTGGAATTAATAAGCTATCATATATTTCCGGCTATATTCATACTCTCCCATGGGTTACCTAACAACTCCATCAATTTTTACCTTGGTGGAATGGTGTTAATGGTAGCACTCTATAAAGAGTTTATTAGACCCCTAAATCCCAATTATTTTTTCAGTGGATTTTATACATTAATTTATATTTTATTATGTGTATTAGGATTCAAATCTATGAATTACAACATCATGATATTAGTATTTGCACAAATAGTTTTCTTATTTGTCACCAGATATTTTCCAGAAAGATATAATATCCTTAAAGTTGTTATCGATGGTTTCATCGTTCCGAGTTTCATCTCGATTGCAATCGTCTTCTATTACGCACATTTTATTTCAATAAACTTCGTGATTCCTTTACTACTGGTAAATATCACAGCAATGATGATAAGTTATTTTGAAGGAGATATATCTTCATACATTCAAATCATTATAATTGCCATTGCAACCACCCTATTGTTCTTCTTGGGTTACATCAATATTTACACGATGGTCGCTATCATTGCTTTCGCATTGATCATGGTCCTACTAAAGATATTCAACAAATTTGAAACAACAAATCTAATTTACAGATTTATCGGGAACTTGATCCTAATAATCTAAACAAAAAAAGAGTTGAATTTTCATTCAACTCTTTTTTAAATCATTTATTTGATGGAGGATACAGGGATCGAACCTGTGACCTCCTGCTTGTAAGGCAGATGCTCTCCCAGCTGAGCTAATCCTCCAAATAAAGTGACCCGTACGGGATTTGAACCCATGTTACCGCCGTGAAAGGGCGGTGTCTTAACCACTTGACCAACGGGTCATCTTGCTTTCTTTCGTAAGCACAAAAAGTATTATATATTAAGAGTACCAATGGTGACAAGTAATTTCTATCTTTTTTCAAAAAAAACTTATAAGGAGGATTATTTTGGGGGATAAAATCGAGGAAACTAACAAATTTTTTGAATCAAATTCAACTATAGATACAGCGAAGGAAATGTTGGGTCATGTACTGACATACAATTCAGATCAAGGAAAACTTTCAGGAGTGATTGTTGAAACAGAGGCATATCTCGGACCTGATGATCAGGCGGCTCACAGTTTTGGGGGTCGACACACAGACGCTAATGACGCACTCTATCAGCAAGGCGGAACGATTTATATTTATTCGATCCACAGTTGGCTAGACATGGACATCAGTATCCAGAAAAAAGGACTTCCCAACGGAGTTTTAATTCGTGGTGTCCAACCAATTGACGGAACAGAAATTATGGAAGAAAACCGAAAGAAAACTGGTTTCGATGCAACTAATGGACCTGCCAAATGGATTCGTGCCTTTGGAATCTACGATAAGGCGCTATCTGGAACTATGTTGAATGCTGGTGATTTTGAATTTGATCTAAAAAAATCCAGAACACCTAAGAATATATTGGAAACTCCACGAATCGGTGTTCCCAATAAAGGTGACTGGACTGATAAAAAAATGCGTTTTATTGTTGAGGGAAATCCATATGTTTCCAAAATGTATAAGAAAGATATGAATCTTGACGATTATGGATGGTTATAATTTATCGCTTCTTGCACGTAATGCATAAAGGATAGTGACTGTATCAACTACTTCTTGAAGCAATGCCCCAATAATCGTTGGTATCAGTCCAAATGCAGCAATGATCATTAAAATGGTACAAATTAATATACCAATTAAAACAGCTTGTTTGGCGACTTTCAAAGTATCATCGGAAATCTTTGCTACATCCCCTACTTTGCTTAAATCGTCTTTCAAAACAACTGCGTCTGCAGATTCACTTGCAGCATTTGCACCCTTGTATCCCATCGCGATACCAACATCAGCCAAAGCTAACGCTGGTGCATCATTAACACCATCCCCGACCATAATTGTGGGATGATATTCTTTAGGTAATTCTCTGATTATTTTAACTTTATCAGCAGGCAAGCTAGAAGGATATGCTTTAGTAATACCTACTTGAGAGGCGACCGCATCGGTCGTCTCTTTTTTGTCTCCGGTGATCATCAAAATATTATTAAATCCGTAAGTCTTTAATCTGGCAATAGTTGATTTTGCTTCGGGACGAATTTCATCCACCAAACTGAATACCCCGGCATATTTGTCATCAATTGACACATAGACAGCTGAGCCTGGTACTTTGTCGACATCTTCAGAAGTTACAAATTTACCGGTCCCAACTTTGACCTCATGTCCATTGATCGTACCAACAATACCTTCCGCCGTAAATTCTTTGACCTTATCTACATCGAGCATATTGATACCCTTATTTTCTGCGTAATCAATAATTGCTTGAGCCATAACGTGACTAGAATTTTGTTCCAATGAAGCAGCGTACTGATAGAAAATTTCGTCATCAAAGTTATTCACAATTCTGACATTATTTACAACCAATTTACCTCTAGTAATAGTACCTGTTTTATCAAATGCCATTGTTTTAGCAGAAGATATTTTTTCCAACGCTGTACCAGATTTGACGATGATACCGTTTCTACTGCTGCGACTCATCCCTGATACGAAGGCAATTGGTGCTGCTAGAATTAATGGACAAGGTGAAGCAACAACTAATACTTGCGCAATTCTAATCGGATCTTTCGAGATCCACCAAGCCAAACCTGCAATGATATATGCAGCAATCGTAAACGGAACCGCATATCTATCAGCCAATCTCACAAAATGAGCAGGATTCGTTTCTGACTCTTTGACCAATTTAACGATGGCTTGATATTCACTCTCAGAGGCTAATTTTTCAGCTCTCATCTTGAATGGCACTTCCCCATTGATTGAGCCAGACATGACATGTGAACCTGCTGTAATGTCAACAGGTATCGATTCTCCGGTCAAAGAAGACTCATCAACACTTGATTCACCTTCGTAAACGATTCCGTCGACTGGAACTTGCTCTTTCGGACGAATCAATAACTCGTCGCCGACTTTTACATCATCAATGTCAGTATCTTTAACATTCTCATTAACCAATACATGTGCTTTCGATGGTGAATTGTCCAATAATGATTTTAATTCACTCTTAGCTTTGTTAGCAGCATACTCTTCAAGCGAGTCACCACCTGTTAACATCAATAGCACGATCCAACCTGCCCAATACTCCCCGAGAGCAATTGTGGCAACAATTGCTGTAATGGCCAATAGATCGACGCCAAAGTTTCCTGAGCGTAAAACCTTGATCATGTCGATAAACATTATCAATGCCAAGATAGTTCCTAATATACTAATGATCCACTGTGCAGCAAGCGGTTGATGAAATACAAATTGTAGCAATGCGGCAATCAAACCAATTACTAAAGTTCCGTATAATTTGATTTTATTTGTATTCATAATCTATCACCCCTTTAAGTTAACAATATCACAAATCAAGTTTTACTATATATGTAAATAAACAGACTAACATTAATGAGGAATCATGATTCGACGGAATCGTGATTCCTCATTTTGCTTTTACTAGTAAGA
>NZ_RHON01000010.1 GCF_003946505.1 Companilactobacillus mishanensis
AGTGGATCATATTTGGTCATAAAAAAATACCCCACAATTGTTAGAATTTTTGTCTAACAATTGTAGGGCACTCTATTAAGTTCTCGGCCTTTTTGCATATTTCAATTATATTTTACTAATTTAAAATGAAGCTCATTCTATCAAGCTGAAGGAGAAAAATCGATTTTGGCTCAATAGGCAAATTGTTCTTAGTATCGGGACGATACTTAGAACAAGACTCGATTTGGAGATTTTCCTGAACTTGGAAAAGCTTCAAACGATGTCGCCTATGTTCCAGCCAAAAAATCTATTTTTCTCCGTAGGCGACAGTAAAAACCTACTCCTGACGTGCATGATGGAATGTACTTGGAGCTGAATCTGACATTTTGTTCAACTTAGCCATATCATCATTAGAAATAACGAAATCAAGTTTGGAATTATCCAAAATATGTGCTTTTTGTGTTGCCTTTGGAAGTGGCAAAGCACCATTCTGGACAACAAATTGAATAGCTAATTGTGCAACACTAGCATCATATCTGTCAGCAATTTCTTTAACGATTGGATTGTTGATCAAGCCACCAGTTGCCAATGGTGAGTATGCTTCAATCATAATATCGTTAGCTTTAGAAAACTCTGAAACTTTTGGTTCAGTGTAGCCAATATAATATTGAACTTGATCAACTACTGGCTTAATTGTTGCTGTCGACAACAAGCTTTGTAGATCATGAACATTAAAGTTTGAAACACCGATTGATTTAACACGTCCAGATTTTTGAATTTCTTCCATTGCTTTCCAAATCTCTTGGTTAGCTTTGTCGTATTTCTCGACTGTACCAGAAGTTGAACTCATTTCATCCCATGGGAATGGTGCATGGATCAAGTATAAATCAAGATAATCTATGTCCAAATTCTTCATTGTTTGTTCAAAATCTCGTTTAACGCCAGCGGCATCTTTTGTTTCTCCAGGCAATTTTGAAGTTACATAAAGATCTTCACGAGCTACGCCGGAATCGCGAACTGCTTGTCCAACTTCTTTTTCGTTACCATAAACTAATGCAGTATCAATGTGACGATAACCGATTTCGATTGCATCCAAAACTGATTGACGAGTTTTTTCTGCTGGCATTTGCCATGTACCAAATGCCACTTTGGGAATCTTTGTCCCATCATTTAAAGTGTATGTTTCATTTAATTTTGTCATTCCGTTACCTTCTTTTGAAAGTTTAATAAACCACAATAAGTAATATATACCTTCGACCTGACTGTAAGGCAACAGGTAAATTAATCTTTTTTCAGAAAAACAAATGGACAAATAAAATCAAAATGTTGATTTAAATTATAAATTATTCTTTCAATTATTGAAATCAAATTGTATTGATAAATAATACAATTAAATAGCAAAGAAATTATATGCTACAATACAAACATCAATAGTTTTCCAAAATCTCAAATGACTAGGATTAGATAATGAATAATTTAACTCAAAAATTAAATCAAAAGAAATACATATATTTAATGTTTTTAGTAACCAGTATATTAATAGTAGCTTTCGTAAATTGGCATCCTGGTTATGTCTTTGCCACTGGTGATTATCGATATCACATTAACCGTATCAATGCATTAGCTGAATCATTTAGACATTTTAATTTTCTTCCGAAAGTTGACGGTTATTTCAGTGGAGGTTTAGGATATGCTTCCAGTTTGTTCTATCCAGATATCTTGCTTTATCCTTCAGCAATTCTTAAGGCACTTGGAGTTAACACGGTCCTAACGTATTTGATCACTCTTGTAGCAATCAATTTTGTCACATTTCTTCTCACATATCAGGCTGGAAAAAGATTAGATTTCAAAAATAAAAATGCTCTGATCTTTACACTTATCTATGTCTTCAGTACTTATAGACTGCAAGTATTATTCAGCCGACATGATTTGGGAGAATTGCTAGGAATGGCATTCTTCCCACTTGTCCTTTCAGAATTAATAAAATTCAAAAAAGGCGAATTTAAAGAGTGGTACATTCTAGCTTTTGCCATGATTGGTATCGGTTTCTCACATATTATCTCGCTGTTTATGATAATCTGTTTTGCCGCTATGTTCGTAATATTGAATATTAAATATTTCTGGAACTGGGACGTTTGGAAAGCTATCTTAAAAGCAGCCGGCCTGACTTTAGGGACTATTGCAGCTGTTTTCTTACCTATATTTGAACAAATGCTCAGCCAGGATTTCAAAGTATCGACAGAACCACTTATTCATATTCAAGACGAGATCCAACCATTCACTAAACTTGTTGCACACTCATTTTCAAATCAAGTTTTTCATGCGCACACAGTCAATATTGGTTCGATCATATTCTTCGGATTGATAATCTACACAGGCTATAATTTCATCAAACGTAAGAATATCAGTCTGACTGTAATTGCATTATTTATGTTTGTTGCCTGTACGGAATTCTTCCCATGGTACCAATTACGAAACTCAATCTTTGCCTCATTCCAATTTCCATGGAGATTTTTCTCACTGATTTCATTAATCGTGGCCTACTTTATTGCTAACGATGATTTGAAACTATTCCAGAAGAAATACTTCACGACTGCCTTTGTTGCCGTGACACTATTACTAAGTTTCACGATGGCACAATTGACAGTTCAGGCATCCCCATTCCGTTTGAATACTTACAACTCCTACGATAAAATCAGCAGTTACTTGATTGGCGCCGGTCACGAATACTTACCTAGTTCAGTTAATTACGACGATGTTAAGGAGAATAAACCTCGCGATATCAGCTACGATAAATCCACTGTTTCCATCGAAAATAAAACGATAAACAAAGAATATATCCAGTTTGATTTTGACACTGGTAACACACCTACTACGATTGAACTGCCGTTGTTCTACTATAAAGGCTATTCCGCAAAAGTAGATGGAAACAAATCAAGCTTCGATCCAAGTCTATCTGATAGAGGATTTACTAATATTAAATTGTACGGATCCGGAACTTTTAAAATGCAGTACCAATATACCTTCGTCCAAAAACTAGGTTTATCGATAACGATAATTTTCCTTCTCTATTCAGGTTTCATTTTATGGCGTAGGCGTTCATATATAGACTAAAAAATCGATTCAGCCATTAAGCTGAACCGATTTTTTTGTGAATCATCAGAATTGGTGATTCGTTATATCGATAATATTCTTTCAAACGTATACTTTGTTCATCCTTAGGAAGAACACTAAGTAAAGATTTATATTCTTGCAAAGATAATATTCTCTGTAATCTTCGATGGTCAGTATTTCCAAGAAGACAAACTGTTTCTCGATAGTCATCTTCACTGATCAATCTTTTTACATACTAATAACAATAACCATTCCACACCATAAATTTAGTAATGGCATATCGTTTCACCATCTTATAAAACACAAATAAATATAATGCCGTCATTGCTAAAATCACAATTCTTGGAAAGCCAAATACAAATACAATCAAAAATAATGGTAATAATATGCTGATGAAAATCACGCTAAAATCGCCAATAAATTTCAATGTTATCCCCCTATAACCCTTGATAAGGCAAGAATAACAGCAATATTGACCGTTGTATATTTAGAAAAGGCTAACATATCGAGAAATAATTATTGTTATCAATAAAATTATTTAAAATAAATACTCTGCAGTATAAGATTCTTTAACTTTTTTAATTCCAGCAACTTGACCTTCATATAAAATCTGTCCACCACGAGATCCACCATCGGGACCCATATCAACAATCCAATCGGCACTACGCATAACATCGGTATTGTGTTCAATAACGATAACAGTATTACCTTTGTCGACAAGATTGTTAATTATTCGGATTATATTTTCAATATCAGAGACATGTAATCCTGTGGTTGGCTCATCGAGAATAAAGACATTGCCTTTTTTATTCAATTCTTTGGCAATCTTCAGACGCTGACATTCACCACCTGATAAAGTATTCAAAGGCTGACCCATTGATAAATAATCCAAGCCAACGTCCTGAATATGTGACAACTTAGAACTGATTTTTTTGTCATCAAAGAAGTCGACCGCCTCTTCAATTGTCATGTTCATGATCTCAACAATATTCTTATCCTTCAATTTGTATTCCAAAACTTTAGGATCGTATCTGCCACCATGACAAACTGGGCATTCAATTTCAGAGTTTTCCATAAAGGAAAGATTCATCTCAATGACACCTTTTCCACCACACTCAGGGCAGGCGCCAGTGGAGTTATAACTGAACAACCCATCACTTACATCATTAGCTTTCGCGAATAATTTTCGAATCTCAGCCATTATTCCTGTATAAGTTGCCGAATTTGAACGACTAGTTGCATGAAGTGGGCTTTGATCAATAATCACTGCGTCTGGATATTCTTTTGAGAATACCTGCTCGACTAAAGTACTCTTACCAGAACCAGCAACACCGGTGATAACTGAAAACAGTCCTTTAGGAATCTTCAAAGAAACATTCTTCAAATTATGAAGTGAACTAGCACTACTTTCGATAAAGTCATTAGCTTCACGTGGCGAATCGTTAAATGGCAGGTGATTCTGTAAATATTTTCCAGTCAAAGTATCTGACTTCAGTAAGTTGTCATATGAGCCAGTGTACATGATCTCACCACCATGAATACCGGCACGAGGACCGACGTCAATGATATGGTCAGCAATCTTGATTACATCTGGATCATGCTCGACCACTAGAACAGTATTGCCATTGTCGCGAAGTTTCATTAATAAATCATTCAATCGATGAACATCTCGAGGATGCAGACCAGTACTTGGCTCATCCAAAATATAAGTCAAACCAGTCAAACTATTAGATAGGTACTTAACTGTTTTAACACGCTGAGATTCCCCACCTGATAGACTGGTAGTCTCTCTAGTGAGTGATAGATAATCCAATCCGATATCGACTAAATCACCAACACGTTTCTTGATGTCTTTAACGATCGATTGCATCTGATCACGATTGAATTTGTCTAACTCTTTCAGCAATTCATCTAATTGCATATTTGTGAGATCAAAGATATTCTTACCATCAATTTTTGAAGCCAGAACTTTTTTGTTATAACGCATTCCATGACACTCGTTACAAGTTGCCATTTCCGCAAATTTTTCCAAATTTTTTCTAGCTGTAGAACTTAGGTCGCCGCCAGTTTGGAAATTACGACGATAAAATTGTCTCTCAATTCCTTCATATGTAATATTACGTTCAGCACCATTGAATTCTACTTTCAACGACTCCTCACCATTAAGTAACATTTCCATTTCTTCCTCAGAAAAATCCTTGATAGGTTTGTCATTGTCGAACATCCCTGAATTCAAAATAGTCTGTAGATAGAAAGATGTCTTAGTAGTATAACCAGGTAACTTTATGGCACCAGTCGAAAGAGTTTTATCCATGTCCAAAGCAGCATCCATTTTCAAAACATAACTTTTTCCGACACCATCACATTTCGGGCACATACCCATTGGGTCATTAAATGAAAAAGCATTGCTGGCATCGCCATATTTAGGTTTTCCAAAGCGTGAAAATAGAATTCTAAATAAAGGATTAATATCACTGATGGTTCCCAAAATAGAACGAGCATTTCCACCTAGTGGTTTCTGATCAATGATAATTGCGGTAGTTAAATTATGTATTTCATCAGCGTCTGGTCGTTTATATTTAGGTAGATATAAACGGGTAAAGCTTGAATAAGTACTGTTAAGCTGACGTCCAGCTTCTTGTGCAATAGTATCGAAAACAATAGATGACTTACCAGAACCGGAGACACCAGTAAAGACAGTTATTTTATTTTTGGGTATTTTCAAACTGACATTCTTAAGATTATTCTCACGGTCATTCACAATTTCAATGAATTGTTCGTTAGACATGGCAAAACCTCCGATATAATTTGATTCATATTTGAATGGATTCTTAGTATAGCACAGTGAGAAGCGCTTTCAAGACAAAAAACAGAGTGCTTCCTTTTGTTGCACGTTTCAAAAAAGAGGATGTGAAAAATCCACATCCCCTTCCTATATATCTACCCTTGCTCGCAACCCTTGTAAGTTATCCGCAAAGAAGATTTTCATGATTATTTTAGTTAATTCATCTGGAGTTTGAGGCATGCCATCTTTGACCCATTTCTTCAAAATACCTTGCATCCCAAGCATGACGTAAACTTCTTGATATTCGTCATTACCCTCAATAGGTCGAGGTTCCTTACCCTTCATTGTGATGCTCATACGCTCCAAAACTTTCGTCTTACCTTCAACAAAAACTAGATTACTCAATTTACGTCTTTCATAAAAAGCATCTAGCAGAGTACGCAATGATTCTTGCGCACTCATCCCTTGTCTGATCTCGATCGAGTCCAAAAATTCAGTCTCAATGGCGTCGACACATTTGTAGACATCATCATAATATCGATAGTAAGTAGTTCGATTTATATCGGCGATTTTACAAATTTCAGTAACAGTGATATTGTCAATGGGCTTCTTTTCAAGCAGTGATAGAACAGTATCCTGGATCACACTTCTAGTGTATTTAGCACGTCGATTATTTTTAACTCCGACCATAAAATTACTCCTATCATGCAACACTTTTTATGATTTTGTTTTAAAAACAACACCATGTTTAAATTTGCTGATTGCATAGATGACTTAAAATTCTTATTATATGAAACATAGTGTTGCAATAATGACAGTGTAACAGATAATTGATTTTGTGCCACTAAAAACTTAATTCAGAAAGGTATTTTAAATGCTGGAATTAAAACATATAAAAAAATATTATTACGTTGGTGACTCTGTCACAAAAGCATTAGATGACGTTTCCGTATCCTTCAGAAAACAAGAATTCGTTGCAATCTTGGGACCAAGTGGTTCTGGTAAGACAACAATGTTGAACGGTATCGGTGGACTAGATATCTATGACTCTGGTGACTTGATCATCAAAGGTAAATCAACCAAAGAATTTAAAGCCGCAGACTGGGACGCATACCGTAACAACTCAGTCGGATTCATTTTCCAAAGCTACAACATTATCGGACACTTGAGTATCCTAGATAACGTTGAAATGGGAATGACTTTGAGTGGTGTTCCAAATGAAGAAAAGAAAAAGAAAGCAATTTCTGCACTAGAACGAGTTGGATTGGGCCCACATATCAATAAGAAACCTAATCAATTATCAGGTGGCCAAATGCAACGTGTTGCCATCGCTCGTGCAATTGCGAATGACCCTGAAATCTTGCTATGTGATGAGCCAACAGGTGCTCTCGATACCGAAACAAGTCAACAGATCATGCAACTCATCAAGGAACTTTCGAAAGAAAGACTAGTAATCATGGTTACACATAACCCTGAACTAGCAGATGAATTCGCCGACCGTATCATCAACTTCGCTGATGGTAAGATCCAAGATGATTCAAATCCTTATCATGAAGATGAAGCAGAAGATAACTTCGAATTACAAAAAACAAAAATGACATACTGGACAGCTTTAAAATTGTCATTTACCAACCTGAGAACTAAGAAAGCCAGAACCGCTTTGACAGCTTTCGCATCAAGTATTGGTATCATCAGTATCGCCATCGTTTTGGCCCTATCGTCTGGATTCCAAAAACAAATCGATAAGACTCAAAGTAATACCCTAGCTCAATTCCCAGTAACAATTTCTCAAACAGCTTCAACTCAAAGTGGTTCCGCAAGCACGACAAAGGAAAAGAAAGCTCCCAAGTCTAAGCAAGTTACAGCTAAAATGAGTCAAGCAGAGAAATCTACACATACAAATAAGATCACCAAGAAATATATCAACTATGTAAAAGATATGAGCAAGGATTTAAGTAAAAACGTTGGTTACACATACTCAACAGGAATGAACTTGTTAGGTAAAACTGACGGAAAAGTTAAATCAGTTCAATTTTCAAATGCCAGCTCAAATGCTGCATCAATGGGTATGAGCCAAATGGCAGCTTCAACCGGAGTTGGTGGATCAGTTTATCCTTCATCAGACAACAACGGAAAAGGATTCTTGAAAAAACACTACAAAGTACTTTCAGGAAATATGCCAAACAATGAAAATGAAGTAGTTTTGATCGTAAATAGTGACAACTCAACTAATGTAAATGGATTGAAGAACATCGGAGTTTCCGCAAAAGATGGTCAAAAGATCGATTACAGCAAGATAGTTGGAAAAGAATTTAAAGTAGTAGCAAACAACACTTATTATCAAAAGAATGCTTCAGGCACATATTCACCAAACACAGACAGAACATCGATGTACAATAACGCTTCAAACAAGACAATCAAGATTGCCGGAATTTTGAAAGTTAAATCAACATCATCAGAAAACATCTTGTCACCAGGAATCGCCTACAGTGACAAATTAACAAAAGATATTATCGACATGAACCAAAATTCAGATATCGTCCAAGCACAAAAGAAATCTGATTCAAACGTCTTAACAGGCACACCAATCGATGCCACAACATCAAAATCTACACTAGTTAGCTACTTAGGTGGATCAACAACACCATCAAGTATCCTAATTTATCCAAATACTTTCGACAACAAAGATAAAGTCCTCAAATATTTGGACAAGTACAACAAAGGTAAGAGCAAAGCCAACAAAGTCATCTATACCGACTTAGCCGGCCAAGTATCAAACCTAACCGGTGGATTAATGACCGCAATCACATACGTGCTAGTAGCCTTCGCCGGAATCTCATTAGTAACAAGTATGATCATGATTTCAATCATCACATACACATCAGTACTAGAGAGAACCAAAGAAATCGGTATTTTGAAAGCCTTAGGAGCCAGAAAGAAAGATATAACCCGAGTATTCGATGCCGAAACAGCCATCTTAGGAGTTTCGTCAGGATTGCTAGGTGTAATCATCGCATGGTTAGCAACGTTCCCAATCAACATGATCTTAAAGAGCATGACAGATTTGAGCAACGTATCGCAATTAGATCCTAAAGCAGCAATAATATTGATCATCATCAGTACAGTGTTAACAGTACTAGGTGGACACATACCAGCAAGAATGGCCGCAAAGAAAGACGCAGCGACCGCATTACGATCTGAGTAATGCCAGAGAGTGAAGTGGCACGACAAGCTTCCGGTCATAACAGTGAAAAGGGGAATTATCCGCAAGCGGGTAATCCCCTTTTTGCAGTTATGTGTAGGAAGCTGTGCCACGTAACTCGTTTCCACAATAAAACAGACGAAGGTTACCAACCCCAGTCGGTAGAAAAAGAACTGGAAAGTGGAGCAATCAGCGAAACGGTCCAGTTCTATCCATCGAACTGTTCTCCTTTCCATCAATCAAGGCCAATCTATATCTAAAGTCATAACAATATGCAAAAATATAATCACACATTCAAATATGGAGGTAGACATGTTCATTAAACCAACGAAAAAAGCAAAACCAATATTCAACCACTTGCCAGAAGTCTCAATAAATTCAAATGAAGAAATAAATCCCTTATTCACTTGGCATGCGAGTTATGCAACGATGGATCGAAAAAAAATAGTATTTATAGTTAATGCATCTACCTACGCTCCAATAGTTCTTTATGATATCAATGCTCAAAAAAAGAAAAATATCCAACAAGAAATCTATGACGGTATGTTTAGGCTTTTTGACGATTTGTTTTTACCAAAGGAAACCTTTGACAATTATATGAAAGCAGCTGGAGAAATTGTCCTGTTAGAAAATGGTCCCTATAACAGAAGAGTATCCGGAGCCACAGTAAACATGATCTCAATGGGTTCAAATTTTTCAAATTTAATTAATCCTAGCTTCACCTATCAGGCTGTATTCTCACAAAAAGTTGGGGACATCCCGTTTCAATTTCATGATAAAAAGAACCCATTCCCACTAAAAAGATTTACTGAGGAAATGGAAGCTTTTAAATAGAACTAAAAAAGCTACCCCATTAACAGGAGTAGCTTTAAATTTATACAAATTCAGCAAAAGCCTCATCAATAGCATGATAATCACTATTTCTCAAATCAATATCCAATGATTTAACATTTTGATCAACTTGTTCAGGCTTTCTAGCACCAGGAATAACAATCGAAATATCAGGGTTCTTCATATACCAAGCAAGAATAACTTCACCAACAGTAGAGTTAGTCTTGTTAGCAACCTTATGAACCACACCCAAAGCATCCATAATGTCAGAAAACTGATCTTTACTAAATTGTTTGAATTTATTAGCATCCCCAAGATTATACTTACCAGTCAAAAGACCAGAAGCAAGTGGGAAATAAGGAACGAATGAAATTTTGTTAGCTCTTAAATAAGGGAACAAAGATTTTTCAGCATCACGATGAACCAAACTGTAGTTGTCTTCAACAATATCAACAAGACCATCCTTGTTAGCTTCTTTGACCTGATCCAAAGAGAAGTTAGAAACACCAATAGCCTTGATCTTCCCTTCCTTTTTCAGCTCATTCAAAGCAGCAACAGCCTCATCCTTTTGAGTATTCTCGTCAGGAAAATGAATATAGAAAACATCAATATAATCAGTCTTCAAACGTTTCAAAGAAGCCTCAACAGTAGCTTTCAGAAATTCAGGATTGTTGTCAGGAGCATTATCCTTATCAGGATTTTGAGCACCCTTAGTAGCAATCACAAGTTTACTGCGATCGTAATTTTGAATAACATCACCAATAATCTCTTCAGAACGACCCAAACCATACATATAAGCCGTATCCAAAGTAGTGATACCACTGTCGATAGCCTCTTTAACAACAGCATAACCATCTTCATCATTCAGATTCTTGAACAGATTATGGCCACCAACCTTGTTAGTACCCAAACCAAGTTTAATACTAGAAACATCTGACTTACCCACATTAATTAAATCAGCCATAAACAACACCTCCATTTAGTTATTATGAAGATTGTAACGCAAAAAGCAGAGAGTGGAGTGGCACGATTAGCTTCCGGTCATAACAGTGAAAAAGGGACTTATTTGCAAAGCGGATAATCCCTTTTTTGCAGTTATGTGTAGGAAGCTGTGCCACGCAACTCGTTTCCACTATAAAACAGAAACAAGTTACCAAAACCAGTTGGTAGAAAAAGAACTGGAAAGTGGAGCAATCAGCGGAACGGTCCAGTTCTATCCATCGAACCAAACTCCAAATAAAAAGGCACCCCAGAATAATCAATAAATTCCAAGATACCAAAAATATATTGTAATTAAATTTCCTATACAAATTCCTTATAAGACTTCTCAGCCTCTTCAATTCCAGCATTCAAACGATCAACAATAACTTGAACAGGTTCAATAGCATGAATATTAGAGATCCCAAGTCCAAATGAAGCAAAGCCTTGACTGAGGTCACCAACAAGCATTCCTAAACGCATACCATCATATCTATTTGAAGCGTCAAAAATCTCTTCCCCACTCTTACCAGCTTTATCCATTTCAACTAGCTTATTAGGAAGTTCACCAGGAATAGAACGATAGTATGCAGGAACATCGCGATACATCAACATATCTTCAGCGTTCAAACCAGGTAATTGTTGCTTAATGTTGTCAGCCATTCTTGATTCTTCACTAGCCAAGAATGCAGTACCAGCATAGACACCTTCAGCACCTAATGCAAATGCAGCTTCAGCTGTACGTTCGTCAGTAATACCACCAGCAGCCATAACAGGAGTGTGATCCACAGCATCGACAATCATAGGCACAATAGAAAATGTTCCGATAACCTTTTCTGGAACAGTACCACCCTCGTCAAAACCAGTAGCGACGATAATATCAGCACCATTCTTCTCAGCTTCTTTAGTGTTTTCAATGTTTGGAGTGCCATAACGATAAATAATTTTGATATTATTATCTTTTAATTTCTTAAACAGTTCAGGAACAATTGGTCCCACATAAGTAACAGCCGGAATTTTTTCTTCAATCATCAATTTCAACATAGGTTCTGAGAAAGGATCATTGTCAGTTCCAGTTGGCCCAAAATTGAGACCAAAAGGTTTGTCAGTTAACTTTCTAGTTTCTTTGATCTGTTGACGCATTCTTTCGATAGTTTCATCAATTGATTTTGTGACAGTGGTTTGTCCGGCGTTAAAACCTAGCATCCCCATACCACCAGCATTGCTAACAGCTGCAACCAATTTAGCATCCGTCAACCACAACAACGGGCCTTGAATGATTGGCTTTTCAATGTTCAAAATTTCAGTAATTCTGTTCTTCATAATTATCTACCTCTTCTACAATTGCATTTCTTGTTCTGTTATTCACAATATATTATTAAAAGAAATATTTTAAGTTACAATAGAAGTAATATGTCTCACAGACAAACAAATATAAACCAATGTCACACATTTTATTTAGAAAGGATATTTTCAGATGAGCGCCACAAATTTAATCGATGAATCCCTCTCATATTCACTACAAGAATTGCTTGAAGAAAAAAGTTTAAAAGACATATCCGTTCAAGATATAACCTCTAAATCAAAAGTATCCAGAGCCACATTTTATCGCCATTTCAAAGATAAATTTGATCTAGTAAATTGGATCTACGATACAATGTCAGATAAAATTTCAAAAAGATATTATAGCAACAATAATTTCCGACAATTATCCAATGACTCAATAAAAATGATGTACCAAAAAAAGAATTTTTTCAAAAAAATATTCGAATACGAAGGACAAAATTCATTCACCAATTACTATCGTAAAACCGCCATGGAATACACAATCAATCAATATACAACAAAGTTAGGCATCAAAACCCTAGACACAGAATTGACCTACCTAGCAGAATTCAACGTAGCCGGACTGACCCAAGCCACCAAAAAATGGGTAATAAATGGATACAAAGAATCCCCAGAAGAAATGGCTGAGATCCTAATGGATAATCTTTCAGAAAAAGAAAAGAAAATATTCAGCCAAACAGAAACCAAAAAATGAGCCAATCTCAACACGAGATCAGCTCATTTTTTTTACAGTTTTTTAAAAAACAATATTTATTACCTGCACATAGATATGGAAGGAAAAAAATCAGTTCACACCCCTGATTAACCCGACCGAAGGACGAAAGTGAACCTCCAACTTAAATACTACCAGCCAAATAAGAACCAAATTCCTTAGTACCCAACTCCACGGAGCCAGGAATAGCATGTGCAAAATCCTCTGTAACATGTCCACTAGAAATTGCATCTTCAACGACCGACTGAATAGAATCTGCCACCTCATGCCAGCCAATATAATCAAACATCATAGCACCTGACAAAATCAAAGAAGTAGGATTCAACTTGTTTTGACCAGCAAATTGAGGAGCCGTTCCGTGAGTAGCTTCGAAAATAGCCTGACCAGTTTGATAATTGATATTACCACCGGGTGCAATTCCGATACCGCCAACTTGAGCAGCTAACGCATCAGAAATATAATCACCATTCAAATTCATCGTAGCAACAACATCAAAATTTTCCGGATGTAACAAAGCTTGTTGGAAGAAATTGTCAGTAATACAATCGTTAATGATAACTTTCCCATCAGCTTTTGCCTTACTCAAACTAGCTTCAGCAACATCCTTACCTTGATCAGCAGCGATTTTATCATAATCATTCATTGAGAAAACTTTGTTACCAAAAGTAGTTGCCTCTGAGTAGCCCCACTTTTTGAAGCCACCCTCAGTTTTCTTCATGATATTACCTTTATGGACTAAAGTGACGGTCTTCAAATCATGATCCAACGCATATTGAATCGCAGCATGAACTAATCGTTTCGAACCTTCAGATGAAACTGGCTTGATAGCAAATGACGAAGTGTGTGGAAACCTGACTTTGTCAGCTTGATCATAGTTTTCCAATAATTTCATCAAGTCTTCGGCGCCAGCAGAGCCAGCTTCAAAGTCGATCCCAGCATATATATCTTCAGTGTTTTCACGGAAAACAGCAATATCGACATTTTCTGGTTTCGTCACAGGCGAAGGAGTTCCCGCATAGTATTTCACTGGACGGAAACAAGCATACAAGTCCAGCTTTTGTCGCAAAGTAACGTTGATGGAACGATGTCCTTCACCAATTGGAGTAGTCAAAGGTCCCTTGATTCCGACCAAATTATCGACTAATCCATCTACGGTCTCGTTTGGCAACCATTTACCAGTTTCCTTATACGCAACTTCACCAGCTAAAAGTGGTAACCAGTTTACCTTTTTGGCCCCACCATAAGCTTTTTCAACTGCGTCATCAAAAACTTCTTTGGCGGCTGCCCAAATTTCTGGACCAATTCCATCCCCAGCAATAAAAGGAATAGTTGGTTCGTCAGGTGTCACCAATTTACCATTTTTCATTTCAATTTTCCCTGAACTCACTATCTTGCCTCCTTAACGGCTGTGTCTTCAAGATAACTACGATTCGTTGGTCCAACATATTCAGAGTTCGGACGAATCAAAGTTTTTTCACGACGTTGTTCCATGACATGTGCCAGCCAACCTGATGTACGGCAAGCGGCAGACACTAATGTAAATGTTTCCTTTTCCAGCCCTAAGCAGTGATATATCAACGCTGTATAGTAATCGACATTTGGATGTAAGTGGTCTTTCTCAAGCATGTAATCGGCCAATTGTTGTTGAATATTGTAATAGTCCATATTGTCAGTTTCTTCAGCCAATTTTTCGGCAATATCTTTCAAAATATACGCTCTGGGATCACCATGCTTATAAATTCTGTGACCGAACCCCATAATCTTACGACCACGTCCAATTTCATTTTTGATAAAGTCGATTGGGTCTTCATCTTGGGACATGATTTCATTCAACATTTCAAAAACTCTTTCATTGGCGCCACCATGAAGTGGTCCCTTCAAAGCACAAACTGCGGCAGTCAAACATGAATAATAATCTGACATAGTTGAAGCAACAACTCTGGCAGTGAAAGTTGAAGCGTTGAATTCATGATCAGCATGCAAAATCATCACTGTATTGAACATTTGGGACAATTCAGCATTTGGCTTCTTGCCGGTCATCATATATAAGAAATTATCAGCAACGCCCAACTCTGGATCAACATCAAGGAACGGTTCATCATCACGAATCCTAATAATTGCAGCAATTGCTGTTAACATTTTTGCCAAAATCTTTGGTGGCTCATCGTGATCAACATCATTTGTGGTACCAAGCAATGAAGTTGTTGTACGCAAAATACTCATTGGATGTTGTGGTTCTTTGGCAATATATAGCAACAGACGAATTGTTTCGGCTGGCAAAACCATCTTACTAACTAAATCTCTACGAAATTCTCGAAGTTCATCCTCACTTGGAAGACGAGTATACCAAAGCAAGAAAACGACTTCTTCGAATGAAGCGTGTGCTTTAGCAATTTCTTCGACAGAATAACCCGCATACGTTAGTTTTTCATTTTTTGTAGAACTAATTTTAGTTTCGTCAACGACGATACCTGCTAATCCTTTTGCATGATCCATTTTCACTACCTCCTTATTAAAATTAATTTAGTTTATTACCAATAACCATTGGCAAAATACCATGTTCTTTGTAGTATTCAGAATCAATTGGAGCATCAAATCTAACTTTTACATCAAAATCAATTGAGTGATCATCATCTTCAGCATGAACGTGTGCTACTTTATCGTCACGAGTGATTGAGAATTTTTCATCCCCTACTAATCCCAACGATTCAGCAGTATCACCGTTCAAGTATTGAAGTGGCAAAACGCCCATCATGACTAAATTAGAACGGTGGATCCTTTCGAAACTTTCAGCAATAACAGCTTTGACACCAAGGAGTTCGACCCCTTTGGCCGCCCAGTCACGAGATGAACCCATTCCGTAATCTTTTCCAGCTAAAATAACTGAGTCGATACCATGTTTCTTATAGTCCATCGCTGCTTCATAAATAGTTGTGTCTTTTCCAGTCAGCCAGGATTTAGTGAAACCACCACGTTTATCAGGTGTAAGTTCATTCTGTAAACGAACATTGGCAAGTGTCCCACGCATCATAACTTCGTGATTTCCACGACGGGAACCATAAGAGTTGAAGTCAGTCGTTTGAACTCCGTGCTCCAATAAATATTTACCGGCGGGCGTAGTTTTACCAATGAATCCAGCTGGTGAAATATGATCGGTAGTAATCGAATCACCAAGTTTTGCCAAAACACGCATGTCTTGTAAATCAGCATCACCATTATTTTCAAATAGTGGTGGATCATCAATATAAGTCGACCTCTTATCCCATTGATATGTGGTTGAAGTTGGAGCAGTCAGTTCATTCCAAGTTTTATTTTGTTGGAAAATATTACTGTAATTAGTGCTGAATAATTCCGGCTTCAAGTAGTCGTGAATAACCTTGCTTACTTCGTTAGCATCAGGCCATAATTCTTTGAAGTAAACCGGATTGCCATCTTTATCATGACCAAGTGGATCCTTAGTGATATCAATATCCACGGTACCTGCTAACGCATAGGCGACAACAAGTGGTGGCGAAGTTAGGAAAGTATCTTTAGTTAGTGGATTTACACGACCTTCAAAGTTACGATTACCACTTTCGATAGCAGCAATTGGATAAGCTTCATTATCAAGACGACTCTGCAGATTTTCCTTCAACTTACCAGAGTTACCAATACAAGTTGTGCATCCATAACCAACAATGTTGAAGCCAAGAGCGTCCAAATATTGTTGGAGATCAGCAATTTTTAAGTATTCAGTGACCACACGTGAACCAGGGGCAAATGAAGTTTTGACATATTTTGGAATCTTCAAGCCCTTTTCGACAGCGCGTTTTGCCAGTAATCCCGCTTCGATCAGCACCTCTGGATTAGAAGTATTAGTACAACTAGTGATAGCAGCAATTCCCAAGTCACCAGGTCTCAATGAAAAATCTGTATCCTCCACGTTGACGGGATAGTCGGGTAATTCATCATATTGTCTAAGATGTTTTGGCATGTCCTTCAAATAAATCAAATCTTGTGGACGCTTTGGACCAGCCAAACTACTTTGAACTGTTGATAAGTCTAGCGATTCATTTTCAGAATAATGTCTCTGATCATCTTCTGCAGAATTGTAGAAGAAACTGTTGGCTTTAGCGTATGCCTTGATAAACTCAATTTGTTCAGCACTGCGATCTGTTAATTTCAAATAAGCTAACGTTTGATCATCAATTGGGAAGAACCCGCAAGTAGCGCCATATTCAGGAGCCATATTTGCGACAGTGGCACGGTTAGCAAGAGGTAAATCTTTCAACCCTGGTCCATAGAATTCAACGAACTTTCCAACTACATTGTGTTTACGTAACAAATTAGTCAGCGTCAACGCAAAGTCAGTTGCAGTAGCTGTTTCAGGCAATTTACCGGTCAACTTAACGCCAACAACTTTTGGCATTGGAAAATATGATTCTTCGCCCAACATGCTGGCCTCAGCTTCGATACCACCAACACCCCAACCAAGAACGCCAAGTCCATTGATCATAGTTGTATGCGAATCGGTACCAACTAACGTGTCCGGAAAGGCGACATTTTTATCATCATGGCGAATAACTTCTGACAAATATTCCAAATTGACTTGGTGGATAATACCCGTATCTGGTGGAATAATTGTTAAATTGTCAAAGCTGTTTTGAGCCCATTTTAGAAATGTATAACGCTCATGATTGCGTTTGAATTCTTGCTTAACATTGAAGTCAAAAGCTTCGTCGTTAGCTGCCATATCAACTTGAACTGAATGATCGATGACTAAATGAACTGGTACATCCGGATTGATTTTTTCTGGATCACCACCACGTTTTTTAACCTCATCTCGCATTGCTGCCAAATCTACTAATGCTGGGACTCCGGTGAAATCTTGTAAAATCACTCTTTCTGGTTTGTAAGCAACATCTTCATCATGTTTCTTATCCCAATCGATAAATGAATCTAAGAATTCTCTCATCTTTGGTTTGGTAACGCTGTGCCTCAAAGTAAGTTCTAATAAGACTCGGATTGAATACGGCATTGCGGATAACTGCTGCTGGTGTTCGGCCAAAAAGCCTGCAATATCGTAATAGGTATATACTTTGTTATTTGCTTGGAACTGTTTTTGATAAGTATTTTCCATTTCGCACCTCGTTCTTAAAATTAAATAATTTCTAATAAGTCTAACACCATTTTAATAATTATCCTAGTTTCTTCCAATTTTTATGTTCATTTTTTAGTAAAATATGCCAAAAAAGTGATAAAACTTTATTCCAAGTTTTATCACTTTTTGTTGGATCTATAAACTATTTGCCATTATATTGGATTAATTATTTTAATACTTTATCGTGTGATAAATTAAATAATTTTTATTAAAAAATAATTTCTCATTTTCTTAATTCAAATTTTATAATTATTCCATCTCATGATATACTTATTTAGTAGCAAAGAGAGAGGTTTTGTTACTTCGGTTTCTTTTTTGAACCGTTTGCCACAAAACAATTTGCGAAGTTATAAACCTTCATGAACTGACATTACCCAATAATGTTGGTTCTTTTTTTATTTAAATAGAATTAGTTCTGGTTCAAAACCTCTAACCCCTGCTCTCCTCTGGTTTATTCCTCTTACTTTTCGCCTTCGGCTGCATTTTTGCTCTTGCTGTGGGTACGCCGGAAGCCTTGGGGCGGTCTTCTGGCTCAGATAGGAACCTCGTTTCACGAGTTTCTTATCTGCCCAGTTCTGTTGCCGGGTTGGGCCTTTCCGACTAACAGTACTTTCACTGCTTCGCAAAATTCTGCCTACGGCTAATGTTGGTGTGTGCTGATTTGGTTAATTTTAATCAATATTATTGGTGCTTTGGTATGGAGTGGGAAACTGTTATTTTGGTGCTTGATTTTTATTTTCCAATTATTTATTTTTAATTGTGGAGATCGTCATTCGTTTTTGTGAATGGGGATCTTGGTTTGGAAAATAATCGGTCACTGATGGTATTTTCGTTAATATTTGAATATATTTCATGTTCTTGACATAAAACAAGTTTTACAAGTTATAATTGTTTTTGTAGATACACGGAAGGTGGGATCGTATGATCAAACACATTTTTTCTGATATGGACGGTACTTTACTGGATAAAGTGGGTGGTATTTCTGCTACTAATGCCCAGGCTATTTATCGTTTAAATACTCCTTTCACTTTGGTGTCAGCTCGTGCTCCTATGGAGATGGATTTTGCTATGGATCGTTTGCAACTTAAGGACCCTCAGATTGCATTTAATGGTGGATTGATTTTTGAAAAAAATGAATCTGGTATGAATGTTTTGAGTGAAAATCCTATTGATAATGGTACTGTCGAAACTATTTTTAAGTTAATTAAAGATGAATTTCCTGAAATTAGTATTAGTTGGTACGGCTTAGAACATTGGTACTCTGAACGAAATAATCAAGGTACTGCTCTTGAATCTCGCTTTACTAATTTACTTCCTGACATCGTTACTCAAAATGAATTTCTTGATAGTGATGATACTCGGGTATTTAAGATTATGATGATTATTTTTGACGAAGAAGAACTTCAAGCAGTCGGAAAAGCTATTTTAGATTTGAAGTCGGACTTAATCAGTATTCAACGTTCGGGAACTTATTATATAGAAGTTACCAGCAATAAAGCTGTCAAATCGACCGGAATTCAGTTCATTATGGACCGCGAAGGATTGAAGAAAGATGAGCTAGTAGCCTTTGGCGACAGTCAAAACGACATACCAATGTTTGAGGCAGTTGGCTACCCAATCGTCATGGATAATGCTCCGAAAAACATAAAAGAATTGGCAAAATACGTTACACTAGCGAATCATGATGACGGAATAAGTTATGCCATCAATAATTACTTACCAACAATACAAGCCTAGATAATCGAAATCTCAAAGAATTGAGATTATACTTCAGCTAGAGTTAGCTTTGTTTTTTCACCTAGGGGTGAAATTATGGAAGGAATTATTACAGCAGGCCTCAGTGCATTATTCTTGGCAATCATCATATATCCAATTTATAGACACTTCGAGAAGAAAAAATTTCTAGCGAGATTAGACAAATCAAAGCATGAAAAATTTTTGGAAATATTTGGAAAAAGAACCAAAAAAATCGAATTTCTATTAATAGCTGGATTAGTGATCGTGGAATTTGGTGGAATAGCATTACAAAAAACCAATCCACCAGAAAAAGTAAAAACTGAAGCAACCACAAAGAAGTCGCCGACCAACAAAACAACAACAGAAACTAAGACCACAAAAGAAGCCGTCAATTATCAAGAAGTAAATACCAGAATAGCCAAATACTTGGAAGAAGACCAAGGATGGGCAATGGGAACACTAGATAACGACGGAAAGCCAACAGAGACCGGGACACCAAATGATGATTACGCATGGTCAATCTATGTCAGAAGCATCGAATTTGATAAAACCGGACAATTGAACATCAGCATAACTTCAGATTTCCAAGAATTCCCAGAAGCAGAAAAAACAGCCATAGGAAATCGTGCCCAAGGCATTGCCATGGCCGCAATGACCGACTATAAAGACATGACACCAGATGAAGTCCAAAAAGGCTTCTATACAACATTCACAAATGGCAATTATAATTATGGACATTCAAGAATTCTAAATTACAAAACATTTAAATGGGCAAAACCACAACACTAAAAAAGCGACCAATAAAAAAGGTCGCTTTTTGTTATGGATAAAAGTATACAAGATTTTAGGATCCAAGAAAGATTGATTGTCCAAGATGAAAATTTACAAGATCCGAAGATCCATCAGAATTTGCTTTAACTCAAGATGAAAATTTACGAGATTCGAAGATCCATCAGAATTTGCTTTAACTCAAGATGAAAATTTACGAGATTCGAAGAATCAAGTAAACCACCATAGAACCAGAACCAAACCCAAGTGAACCACACCAAAAATAAGATGGACATAAAACAAACTAAAGTTTTAGCCCAACCCAGATGTAGAAAGCAAATTGATTCCGGCTCAGTGTTGAGATTTCAGTTAGTGTGCAAAGCACACTTAGTGAAAGAGCAAGCTTTAAGATGATTGCGGTTCATGCAATTAGCTTAAAGTTGCTCCAACACGTTCCAGCCAGGGAATCAATTTGCTTTCGGAATCGGCAGTGAACAGCAACCAACAAAAATATTAGTTATCTTGTAATGTAGCAGCGATGTCAACCTCACGAATATTGACCTCCTGCGGCATCTCATACATAAACCTAACAGTCTCAGCCACATGAACAGGATCCAAAGTAATCCCACCCATAGACTGCTTCCAAGCTTCATACTCGCTCAAAGCACTGTCATCAGTAACATGCGTCAACAATTCAGTCTCAGCAGCACCCGGTGCAACCAACATAACACGTACATTATCACCAGAAACTTCTTGGCGAACAGTCTCACTCAATCCGTGCACACCATACTTACTTGCCACATAAGCCGCATGGTTTTGGAAAGCTTTAAATCCGGCAATTGAAGAAATATTTATGATAGTACCATGATGATTTTCTTTCATTTCTGGCAACACGATTTGCATTCCATTCAAAACACCCATTACATTGGTATCAAGCATAGTTTGCCATTCTTTAGATGATTGTTTCCAAACATTTCCTAATAGCATAAGTCCAGCGTTGTTTATCAACAAGTCAGTTGGACCATATTTTTTCTCAGCTTCATGAATTGCGGCGGAAAATTCTTCTTGATCAGTAACATCAGTGTGTCTGATCATAACCTCACCTGATAATTTCAAAGCTTCAATTTTTTCAGTACGACGTCCTAATAATAATAGTGGATAATCGTTGGCATTGAATATTTTTGCCATTGCAGCACCAAATCCTGAACTGGCACCTGTGATTACAATTAATTTTTTCATTATAAACTCCTATAATATCTATTTCGTCCGTTTGACGACTCCGAAATCCTATTATAGACTGAGATGATTATTTGAAAAGTACGCACTTTTTGGTAACTATCACGAAAGGAATCACGATATGTACGCAAATGAATTCGACGCCACAATGCAGATGATTCGTGGCAAATGGAAAATCAGACTTTTATATAAATTGAATGCTAATTCTCATTCAAGATTTAACACACTACAGCATGAATTAAATCCTATTACTCACAAAATTTTGGCAGAACAAATGAACCAATTGATCGATGATGGCTTGGTTGAACGACATGACTTTCATGAACAACCTCTTCACGTGGAATATAATCTCACAAAAAAAGGCCAATCCTTGATACCAGTCGTTGATGTTATCTGTGACTGGGGATTAGCCAATGTTGATATATCAGAGTTAAAAGAAACTCTGTGTGATTAATTTTAGAATCTAAGTCCAGGTAATCCACCTGCGACAGCCATTCCAAGAATGCCGACTACCAAGCAAAATACGATAACAGAAATAATCAAAGTTCTGTTTAATTGCCCTTTTGCTTTCTTGGCAAAAGAAATTTCAATCAAAGCAATGAAGATAATTGCCACTACGATTTTAACGATAAGTAAAGTTGGATCCTTTGCCCAAGCGTGACCGAAAAGAAAAATTCCACTTACGATTGCCACAATATAAAGAACTCGGGTGATCATCTCGTAAACTTTTGTGTTTGAGTCTGTAAATAATACCAATAATACTAAAATTGCCATAACGATCCAGGTAATTAAATGTGTCCATAACCAAATCATATATTCATCCTCCTAATTGACTGTTTTATCATAACATTAATTATATTTAAGGGGGAAACTCCGGAGGACAGGGATTCCACCTGCTGTGGGGCCGTCTCCAGCCAAAGTTCGGGCTTCCGTCTTGCTTTGAAGCCACGTGGTTCTTGTGTCTTCAAAGACACCCATGTACTAGGCTGGCGTTCCCGCCAACTTAGTACATTTTCACAGCTGGTTACATCCCTGTCCTCCTCCGTACTGAATTGGTACTACATTATAATTTTAAAGTACATAAACTGTAATAAAGTAAAATAACTATCTGACGTTAATCTTTTGAACAGGGTAATGTCTAACTATTGTAAACCATATAAATACAAAAAAACGACCGATTACAAGTAATCAGTCGTTTCAAGTGTGCTCCGCAAAGCATCACCGCAATTAATAGTATTATAACATTCACTTTACACAGAATATAACTCTAAAAGATTTAATTGGTCGCTTAAAAAAAAGTAATTTGATAATAAAATTCTACAATATATACATCCAACTCAAAGTATCAGACTAACTTAACCGAAGGAAGCCAGAGATGGAGGCAGCTGTGACAACGCTGTTAGCTGAGAATCAGCTTACAGCGTAGGACGGTTTTAAGACTGACAAGAACCACGTCAGACTCAAAATCGAGTCCTCAGACTGCATTTTGGCTGAGGACGGTCCCACAGCAGCCGTAATCTCTGGCATCCGCAGGTGGCAAGAAAGCACGAATCAAACCGGAAAAGCAATCCCGGAAAACAGCTTCAATTGCTGCAACAGCTCGTCCTGCAGTTCAACATTATCAGCACGTTCATCATAAGTATTAGGACTCATATGATAGAAATATTTTCCAGTAACAGAAAGATCATCAAACGTAGCCAACCAAACTTGTGAAGAATAGCCTTGCTTCAAGTCGTCGTTAGCTTCACTACCACCCATTTTAGTTGGTACCCAGCCTGGATCGACAGCATTTGCTGCAACATCTGGCCACAATCTGGCAACTGCTTTGGTTAACATCAAAATTTGTAATTTGGAAGACGAATAGCTCGTGTCTGCTTCCAAATCATCCATATCCAGTTTGCTGCCTTCATGCATCCCAGACGAAACATAAATAACTCGCTTGGGCTTTTTGATAAGTGAAGTGAGAATATATGGTGCCAACACGTTTACGTGAAAAATCATTTTGGTGTCTGAAGTATAAACTCCAGCGTTATTAATAATAGTGTCGAATGGGCCCTCATCATTTACTTGCTTAGCTAAGTTCTCAACTTCCGATTGAACCGCCAAATCACCAATCAAAACTTTTTGATCTGGTAATTCTTGATGAACGTCATCAGCACGCTTTTGATTCCTAGCATGGAGCACGACTTCATTACCTTGCTCAATCAATTTTTTGGCAGCCAATAGACCTAACCCATCAGTTGAGCCAGTGATAAAAATTTTTGTCATTCGAATTCACCCTCCCTGAATTAAGATTCAATCAATTTATAAAGATTATCCACGTTAATTTTTTCAGTAGTCAGATTTGGAATATTCTTCGTGATCCAAGCAATGTCCTTATCCCACCAAGCCAGCTTTTCTAACAATAAAATCTCTTCGACAGAAAATCTGTATTTAATAAATTTAGCAGGATTTCCACCAACAATTGAATATGGCTCAACATCCTTGGCCACAGTACTGTTTGCGCCGATAATTGCACCATCATTGATATGTACACCTGGTAAAATAGTCACGTTCTGACCAATCCAAACGTCGTTCCCAATCACAGTATCACCCTTTAGCGGTAAATCTGACATTTGTGGGACATTATTTGCCCAGTCACCACCAAGAATGTTGAAAGGATAAGTAGAAGCACCCTCCATCACATGATTAGCACCATTCATAATAAACTGAATACCACTAGCAATCGAACAGAATTTCCCAATAATCAATTTATCGCCAAGAAATTCATAATGATGAGTAACATGCTTTTCGAAATTTTCCGGATGATCAACGTCATCGTAATATGAGAAATCACCGACAACAATATTAGGCCGAGTGATTACATTTTTAATAAAAACTATTTCTTTCAAGTCTGGATTTGGATAAATTTCATCTGGATTAGGTATGTTCATGTGAAGAGCCACCCCTTTAATAGATATTACAAATATCATATCTCAATTGAATCGTAAATGTTATATATCCCTGATATAATCATTATAATAAATTGAATCGGAGGGAAAGCAAGATGGCAACAGACCGGATTTTTAAAATGACCTTCAGTAGCATTTACCCAATGTATATTCAAAAAGTAGAGAAGAAAAATCATACAATAGCCGAATTGAATCAAGTAATAAGTTGGTTGACCGGTTATGATGATGCAGCGATACAAAAGCAAATCGACAATAATGTAACAATGGAAGAATTCTTCAATCAAGCACCACATATCAACGACAACGCAAATTTAATCACAGGTGTTATTTGCGGAATCAGAGTAGAAGATATGGAAGATCCACTAGCACAAAAAATTCGTTACCTAGACAAATTAGTAGATGAAGTGGCAAAAGGTAAAAAGATGGAAAATATACTTCGTAAACCAAAGTAAAAGGAAGAGCCCAAGTAGACTCTTCCTTATTTTTATCTTGTAAAGTTAGTATCCTTATCAGTTAAAGCACCAACTAATTTGTGTGGCATATACTCTTCTTCCAAGTATTCAATGTCTTTGGGATCCAATTTCAAATCCAAAGCACGAACAGCACTTTCCAAATGAGACGGTTTAGTAGCACCAACGATAGGCGCAACGACTTGAGGTTTTTGTAACAGCCATGCTAAAGCAATATCAGCACGTTCAACGCCATATTTTTTAGCAACTTCACCAACACGGTCAACAATAACCTTGTCTTGAGATTCAGTAGAATCATATTTAGCACGAGCAGTTTTATCAGTTTCAAAACGCTTAGTAGAAGCACCCCAGTCACGAGCCAAACGACCAGAAGCCAAAGGACTATAAGGAGTCATAGCAATATTCTGATCCTCGCACAAAGGCATCATTTCACGCTCCTCTTCACGATAAAGCAAATTCATATGATTTTGCATAGAAACAAATTTAGTCCAATTATGCTTTTCAGCAATAGCTTGAGCCTTCTCAAGTTGCCAAGAGTACATAGCAGAAGCCCCAATGTAACGAGCTTTCCCAGACTTAACAACATCATGAAGAGCTTCCATAGTTTCCTCAATAGGAGTGTTGTAGTCCCAACGATGAATAATGTATAAATCAACATAATCCATATTAAGACGACCCAAACTCTTATCAATCTGAGACATGATAGATTTACGAGACAAGCCAGAAGAATTAGGAGAGTCTTCAGGAGTGAAGAAAACCTTAGTAGCAACAACCACTTCATCACGGTTAGCTTGAGAATTCAAAGCAGCACCAAGATATTCTTCACTGTCACCATGAGAATAAATATTGGCAGTATCAAAGAAATTGATACCCAAATCCAAAGCCTTACCAACAACCGATTTACATTGATCCTTACCAACAGCCCAAGGAAACATCGAGTTGCCAGGCTTCCCAAAACCCATAGTACCCATACAAATACGAGAAACATCCAATCCAGTATTACCCAATTTAGCATATTCCATAAATAATAACCCCCCGAGAGTAGATTCACGATTAAAGTTTAGTACAACAAAAGAAGTTAAGTAAGAAAAAAATCCCTTTGGACGAAAGAGAGACCCAAAGGGAAAATAATATTTATTCAGTTGAACTTGATTTTAAACTTGAACGTGACTTTGACTTTGAACTAAAAATCACGGATGATCAAAGGTCGAAGGACAATATTATGTATACTTTTTTAGACGTGGAAACAACAGACGCGGACAAGAATAAAAAGTTTTAACTAAACTAGTCGCGTGCCCACGAAAAAATAGGGGTATGCAAATGCTCCAATATCAGCCCGTCGGAAGGGTTCGTGGTGGCCAAGCCGTGGGGTTTGACTTAGCTTGGCAAAAGCCAAGCTTAGACAAAAGTTGTAATCTGATACCGCCCTTTGGATCAGATTCAACTCATGGCGTTCCGGCCACCACGAACCCGACCAGAGGGCGGCAGTGAACCACCACCACCAACTCATTAACTAACCTACAACAATACCTTCAATAACAACATCCTCAACAGGACGATCACCAGGATCGCGTTTAACCTTGCTAATAGCCTTAACAACATCCATCCCATCAATAACCTGACCAAAAACCGAATGCTTGTGATCCAACCAAGGAGTACCACCCTTCTTATAAGCAGCAATAACCTCTTCAGGATAACCAGCAGAGGCCATACTCTTGATCATCCTCTTAGGAACATTTTCATTAGAAACAATAAAGAATTGGCTACCATTAGTATTAGGGCCAGCGTTAGCCATCGATAAAGCTCCATTAAAATTAAACAATTCATCAGAGAACTCATCTTCAAAAGTTTCTCCATAAATACTTTCACCACCGGCACCAGTACCAGTTGGATCTCCACCTTGAATCATGAAATCAGGAATTACACGATGAAAAATAATTCCGTTATAATAATCTTTCTTTGCTAGTTCAACAAAGTTTTTGACAGTCTTAGGAGCTTGCTCATCAAATAATTGTATCTTGATATCTCCATGATTTGTCTTCATAGTTACTTTAGTACCAGTTTGATTTTCTAAATCTAATTGTGGGTATGCCATTATTTCTCCATCCTCAAATGTATTTACAATAATTCTATCTCATTTGCGAAAATTTTATTGGAATATTGTTTTAAATCGAGAAAATATTTTATGAACAATTAAAATCTTATCAGTTGAGGAACTCATTATGAAAAACAGCCTTGGAACTACAATAAGGAACGTCCGCGTCAACAAAAAAATGTCCCAAAAAAACTTGGCTGATGGTATCTGTGCTCAATCAATGTTATCGGCGATCGAAAACGACAAGTACACTCCAAATGCCAAACTGCTGATTGAATTGTGCAATCGATTGTCACTTAGTTTGACAGAGATCAGTCTTTCTCAAAATTTTGATATCAGTTCTATCGATAAATTCAATGATACTGTTGAAAAACTATGCAATGCTCATGAATACAAGCAGTTACACGAATTTCTTTTGCAGGATAGCGTCATCGATAATCTTAAATCTGATACACAACTTCAAGCCTATTATTACTATTTAAGTATTTCTCAGCTACAAACAGGCGACTTTGCGGAAGCTGAAAAGTCTCTGAAATTGTCATTAGCTGATATAAATCGACAGAGTTTATCAACTTTATCAAGATTGGGATACATGTCTCTGAGTCTTTTGAACGCGATAAAATTGCAGAATAAGTCGGCCATAGCTAACCTAAATGCAGCGTTCGAAAGCCTGTCCAATCAGCCTTATGAAGAAAATCAAAATATTCTCTTCTATCTTGCTTCTTTGATATATTTCAAAATACATGACTTGGCTAAATCAACAGATTATTTGAACCAAGGTATCAAATTTATTGCTAAAAATAATTCTCATTACATGTTGGCAAATTGTTACTTTTTATCTGCAGAATTGGCCGATACCTATAATCAACCTGATAAGGCCGCTGAAGCAAGAAAACGGGAGAAAATCTTTTCGGAATTATACGGAGAAAAAGTCTTTAAAGACATCTAAATACAACAATAGTCGCACTCAATTGAGTACGGCTATTTTATTTTATCCATCTTGCCTTCAAAACTTTGTAACGTGATTCGATTTCCTTTTTGGCAGCATCCCCAGAATAAACGATGCTAGTATCAAGATTATAAAAATCATGTTTAACATCTCGATAAGCTGAAAACCAGTTGAACGAACCCTCAATGATTATTTTCTTATCGATCATGACCACCTTACTGTGAACGTGATTCAGTTTGAACACTTGAGCGCCATATGCCTCCAAAATATTCAGACCCGCTTTGAAACTCGACTCCCGCTTCTTATTTAAATCAGGACTGACGAAAACATACACATTGATACCTTGCTCAGTTTTGTGACGAATCTCAGTTAAAATCTCCTGGCAATAATTTATCAACGTATACTCCGAGACGAACGGCGAAACAATGTAGACATTATTCTTAGCTTTTTCAATATTCGCAATAAGTTCATCATCATGTTGCTCCGCTCCGGTCAATGTTTTGACACGAGTATCCCCGGTAACTTCGAATTTTTCCAAACCTCGAATAGCATTTGATTCTTTAGCGAAAATTATTCTAGCTAACTTATCGGACGGTGAGTCGCCTTCCAATTTGAAAATACCTGTGTCACCAAAGACTAGAAAACTATCTTTCGCACGCGAAACGGCGACATTCAACATATTGATATTCGTATCGAAAAAGAAGTGATCATTGGTCAATGAATCTAGCGCCGTATAAACTGTCGAGAATATAATTACCGGACGTTCAGCACCCTGCATAGCATGGACCGTTCCCACTGTGATGTCATTTTTATCGAAATCATTCTGTTTTAGTGCATGCAAAATCTGAAGCTTTTGAGCCCTGAATGGTGTTATCACAGCCAGCACATCACCAATTTTATCCTTACCGTACATTTTAAGTAACGCAGCTTTTTCACTCTTGATCCAACTGGCAATAACATTGGCTTCGATGGGATTGGCATAGCTTCCATGGCTGCGAATCAGTTTTCCAGAAATATGACCATACCCCATTGGAGGCAACTTGCCTTCATAGTATTTCTTGGATGGTCTTCGACACGCCTGAAGTTTCCCATCGTATGCTAAATCATTACAGTATGAGATTATTTCCGGTAAACAGCGACGATGCTCACTCAAGAACAATCCACCCATATAATCAAACTTATGAAATCTACTTCTTCTCTGTGCAATTTCCATTAAATTTCCTGATGCAACTGATAAACCCTTGTCGATAAATTTCGATAAATCCTCGGGGCTGCTGGTAACCAATCGCTTGATATTGGCTTTATCGACTACCTCTGACAATGACCAAATCGGCTCAATCTGTTTAGTGTCACCGACTGCCAAATATTTCTTAGCTAATGAGAGACTGGCGGTCGCAATTTCCGGACTTACCTGACCAGATTCATCAGTGATCAACAAATCAATTTGGTTAAACAATGGTCTGTTTTCAAAAGTAAAAAATGGTGGTAACTGATATAAAGTCCCGACGATACAAGGCATCAACATAGCATACCGATGCCAAAGTTGAATATATTCATCTTCAGTATGAATAGCTTTTCCCAATTTGCCATCTTTATCCCGGCGATTCATTTCCAATAACCAGCGTGATTCCCAATAATGACTGGTTATGATGAACAAAATGTAACGGATGCCCATATCTAGCTGAGATTCAATATCAGCACTTCGGTCGATCTTATAGGTTTTACATAAATGTTGATACTGTAAGTCCGCACTTTCCAAACGAATTTTTTGTTCATTCAATTTAGCATATTCGATATTGTCTTGTTCAATTTCGTCATTCTTGGCGCCCAACGTTGCAATCTCATCGTGAATCGAAGCGATGCCTTTAATTTCAGAAAAACTTTCTCGCAAGTCTGCTTTATCCTTGGCTTTTCTACTAGGCAAAAGATAGAAATGTTTCTTTGAGTTGGCATAAAAGTCATCCCACTCTGCTTTCAAAGCCTGAAGTGATTCAATCGAACCATTAAGTTTAGAAATCTTGATATGATAACGTTCCATTTCAGCTTCAATTTTGTGAACTTCATCTTCGTATGTTAACGACACCTTACGTTTCAAAACTAATTCCGACAAGTCTTCAGATAGCTGATGAATCCATTTATGTAACAATTCGTGCGCAATTTTTACAGACTTTACATTGATATCAAAAGTCCGTTCAAATTCTGCTAGAAATCTGCCATTCATACTTTCTAGTTTCTCAGAAGTTACTGCCCGCTCAATTTGGTCCGGACGAAATGAAGTTAATTTCATCTTCATCTCAGACTTATTGCTACTGCTGGCAATATAGAGTCCATAACTATCAAATTCAGGGATCCAGCGATGTTCCAGGTCGGACATATTATCTTTTAAATATTGCAGGAATCCAGTTTCTGGTAATCGATCAATATCGAATTTTGACTTGGTATCGGTGTCAATTTTGAAACTATCGATAACATTAGTAACTGCCTGATTGTTGGTGGACGAGACCACACAAATAGGTGCATCATCCTCATCCAATGCGGCTTGGATCCAATTAGAACCAATGACACTCTGCAACAACGTAGTTTTACCAGTACCTGGGGGACCGGTAACGCCTAATATTTCTCCATCTTTTAAGGCATTCATATGTTCAATAACTTCACGCTGGCTAGGAGAAAGTCCAAATGAAGGCTTCATCTGGCCCAGATGTTTAGCTTCCATCAGCAACCGTTCGTCTTCGTTTAATAAATTAGTAGAAACTGATTCATCCCGACCGAGAAAATTTTCCAGCAAAGGTAGCTTGGTCTTCGTCTGCTCAATACTTTCATAGAGTTGAACGATCTTTCGCGCAAATCCACCATCAGGAACTCCTTTGGAAATCAGAACTCCAGCGACGGAACTGGTCTTGTTCAGCAGATCATCATAGTCATCAAACAACCCCAATCCAGTCACATACTTGAATAATTTGGAAGTCAGCTTGAGATAATCACTCCACTTTAAATCCTCAAATGAATGCTTATCAATAAACTCGAAATACTTATCAGTTACACCGATCGCATCATAATAGCTGCTTTCGGAAGGCGCCAACATATCACGTGGTATCCACGGAATACTGTTTTCAATAAAATTCAGTGTTCCATCTTTCCTCAGTAGAGCTGGAATTATCAGCGGATATAGATGCTTCTTACTGTATCCTTCCGTCAACAATTGAATTGGAAAAATAGTGATCTCAATTTCTTCTTTATCACCTAAAAATTTATCCAAGTCTTCATTAAGCAAAATTCCATTCTTGAAATCTTCATTAGATATCTTTAAACAATCATTTTTATCTGGAACATAACTTTCCAAATCGGCCTGTCGCAAGCTTTGATCATAATAATTTATCAATTTTTTCATATTAATTACGTCCTTGAAGCCAGACATATTATCTGTTTCGCCCACATTCTGGACCGCCTTAAAGACAGCTTCAATTAATAAGACTTACAAAAAAGGCAATAAAAAAGAGCTTGGATTTACCAAGCTCGATTATTTACGACAAAAAAGTTTATTGAGTACATTGTACATGAAAAATGATAGATAGAATCCAAATCCATAAAAGGCAGTCGTAACTCCGATTGCCATGCCCCATGGGGACCTGAATGATGGGACAGCGTACTGAACAATAAAGAATAACATCCCTACTAACACTAAAATTGAACCCCAAAACAGAAGATATTGATGTGGGATATATTGGAAAATCGCATGTGCTTCAGAATGACCACCGTCATCCTTTTGATAAAGTGGATTAACTTTTAAGTGATCCACATAATTAAGAATTGCCCAAACTGCGGCAACCAAAGTTGCTACCACGTATCCCATTACGAATGGGCCTTCGGAAGATCCGCGCAAACTCAAAAGATCCAACAAATATGCGGTAAAGAATATTACAACTGAAATCAGCAAAACCCATCCATATTTAATCTGTTGTATCGAAAATCTTTTCAATTTCAAATACCTCAACTTTTGGTTCCTATTTAAGACTCAATTTTAGTCCTAAATTACCAAGTTGCATAGTGATTTTTTTATGAAGAAATATTTTTAAAAGAATACTTTACTAACAACAATCATAAATCCAAGCAATACTACCGACGCTAATGAAGCTGCAGCAACAGCATTTTTCCCACTGCTGATAAAAGCTTTAAAGTTAACACTCATTCCTAGGGCAGCCATAGCCATGCCAAGTACTAGATAAGCTAATTTTACCAAGCCACCTAACAATGCGGCTGACATTGGCACAAATGTACCGATGATACTTGCTAACAAGAATCCCGCCATAAACCAAGGGATAGGTAATTTCTGTTTTTCAGCCGATGAAGACTTGTTGTTCTGATGTTGATACCAAATACCAATAATCAACGCTGCCGGAGCAAGCATCAAGACACGAGAAAGTTTGGTGATTATTGCTGCGTCCAAGCTGACAGCACCACCTGCGCCACCAGTTGCGATAGCGTGAGCAATTTCATGAAGTGAACCGCCCGCCATTACGCCAAATTGAGTAGACGACATCCCTAATAATGGTTTAATTGTGATTTCGATCAACGTAAATACAGTTCCCAATATCGCTACAATTGCCACGGCCAAAACTTCATCGTTACGTTTAGCCGATTCGTCGCCGTTCTCAGCCTTGATTTGTGGAGATATACCCATGACCGCAGCAGCACCACAGATTCCAGTTCCACTCGCTGTCAAAATTGCTAATTGTTTGCTGACACCGAATTTTCTAGCAATGTTATAAGTTAAGAAAATTACCCCAGTTACAACAACCATAGCCACCAAAATTGTTTTCACACCAGCATTTGCCAAGTCGATCAAGTTCAACTTGAATCCCAACAGAATTATTCCTAATCGCAAAAATTTATTGGAGATAAAACCAATTCCAACTTCCGCTGCCTTGATAGCTGGCCGGTATAGCTGAAAAAGCATCCCTAAAACTAAAGAAATAACCAGAGCCCCAATAATAGACAGGTAAGGAAGCCCACCCAAAACAGTTCCAAGAATCGAGCAAACTAATGTCATTACTAACGCGTAGTAAAATCCTCGTTCAAATAATTTAACGTACATATGTGAAGTCCCCCTTTGCATATTTAGAATTTTAATATACAGTTAGCATAAGTAAAAATTAGTAATTATTACATATACATAAATATTACTTATGAATGGAGAAAATATGCTCGATAAACGATATATGACCTTGAGCACCTTGGCAGAGACCAAATCCTACACTAAAGCTGCTAACCAGCTATTCATAACTCAACCCGCAGTTTCTCAACAAATCAAATCACTTGAAGATGAGCTGAATTTAAAATTAGTTGATGTAACAAATCGCAAAATAAAGCTGACTGATGTTGGTAAAAAACTTGCTACTTATGTAAAACAAATTGATTTGGAGAGTTCTAAAGTAATCGAACAACTTCAAAACGCTAATAAAGAAAGAAGTCTAAAACTTGGTTGTACACTTTCTTTAAGTTCTACCTTACTGCCACAGTTTATCAGCCAACTCTCCTCAACAACAAAAGTCATTACCACTGAGATAAACAATACAGATCACATCCTTCAAAACATTCGCGATGGAAAAGTCGATTTCGGTTTGATCGAAGGTAATTTCAATAAAGATGAATTCGACTCAATATTTTTGAGAAAAGAACAATTCATCTGTGTGACAAATCCAACTGTAAATTTGCAATCTCCAACAACAATTGAAAATATTTTCAACCAAAGCATTTTAATCAGAGAACGAGGTTCAGGTAGCCGAGAGATTTTTGAAAATTGGTTGGGAACTCAAAATTATCAGATAGAAGATTTTAAGCATATCGTCGAAATTGCTAGTCCAAATGTCATCATTAAACTACTGGAACAAAATTTTGGAATCAGTTTTATATATGAATCGTTAGTCAGAGACGAAATAAAAACTGGCAAACTAAAAAGACTAGCTATCAAGGGATTCGAAATCACTCATCCTATCAATCTAGTCTTTATGAAAAACAGCTATTTTTCTGATACTTATTTAAAAATTGCACGTTCAATTTTTCCTCAGGCAAACTTCGGATTCAAGAATAATCCAAATGGAAAAGCATAATATTTTAGCAAGCCAATATATTCATCTTTTGTGATCACACAATCATGCGTCAACATTACATATTTAACTCTGCCCTCAACCAAGGTGTAGTCATTTTGAACAAATCCATTTCGATTGTAAAATTTGATTCTACGATGTTTCTGATCATCTTTGGATGCAGCATCATCAGGTTTTTCTGCACACAGGAAAATGCGGTTATTAGGATACATATTAGTTATATGTTTCAAAATCTCCCCACCATACCCATGAGAACGGCTTTTAGCATTAACTGCTAAGTAAAACACATACGTGATATCTTTCCAGGTAATCAAATAACTCAACCCAACAAATTGCGTATTATCGTAAAATGCTAGGAATTGAATATTATCGCTCAAAGCTCGAAATCTCAGAAATAACCATGGAGTTCGTTCTTCACGCGGAAAAGCAGTTTTGAACAGATTTTTTATTTCATTGTATTGAGAAACTTTTGAATTGATAGCCTTAACCGTTAAACTCATTCTTCAGACAACTTCTTTTGTAAGTCGCGATCAAAATTGCGAGCCAATGGCGTAAATAAGATGTATGCACCACACAGCAAAGCACCAATACCAGCAATAACAAATAACATATTGACACCAATTTTATCAGCCAGAGGTCCAGCAAAAATAAGTCCAACTGGTCCAGAAATACTCATTAATGAATTCAAGATACCTAACACTCGACCTAATATTTCCGGTGGATAACTCTGTTGAATCATTGCCATCAATAAAGTATTGAAGAACGGAACTGACATACCAGCAATTGCATTTAGTATAGCGAACCAAATGAATCCTTTAAAATTACCTGGTAAAAAGCCACTAGGGATAAAGGCAGCTGCCATGACAAAAATTGACCACAGAATTGGTTTCATCCTATCTTTCCAGTTACCAAATAGCCCAATAATCGTTCCTCCCGCTAACATCCCAACTGAGAACACCACTTCGATAATTCCAGCTTGTGCGACAGTTCCATGGAAATAAGAAATAGTCATCAACGGATACATGCTTCCAGCGGGCATGAACAGTAATGTAAAAACGGAACCCATAATGGTAATTCTCCAGAGACCTTTATTCGATCTCAATTTGTCTAAACCAAATTTAACATCCTCAAATATTCTGATTTTTTCATCAAAAATAAGATGTTCGGGAATTTTTACAAAGATAATAATTGTCACTCCAACAATAGCACCAAGTACATCAAGAAGAATCAAGTAGCTTATCGGCACAATTGAATATAGTAGCGCACCCAAAGCAGGCGCAATAATCATGTTGGCAGATTGCACCATTCCTAATTGACCATTTATTTTGGTGATTTCAGATTCCGGTACCATAGTTGGAACGATAGACTGAATCGTTGGCATCTGAAATGTTTGTGCGATGGAACGGACTAACAATGAAACAAAAATCAGCCACAGAGGAAAATCACTACTGATTATTCCTACGGTTGCCAAAATTATTGCGACGACTGCGGCAACAATATCTGGAACAATAAGTAATATTTTCTTATTAGTACGATCCACAAATGGACCAATCAGCGGACTGAGTAATACCATCGGCAACATCCCCAATAATGTTGCAAAACTCAATATAGTTGCTGACCCTGTTTGCTTGGTCAAATACCATATAATCGCATATTGAACGACCATGCTAGTAACACCAGAAAAGAACTGTCCTGATAAAAACAAATACATATTAGAACGCCAATTTGGTAATAAACTTGTTTCTTGTTTCATTGAAATCCCTCCCTTTAATGAATTAAGCAGAAGTGTATTCTCTCACGTTCTGGGGGGGAGGTCAAGATTTATTTATGGTCATATATGACCGGTTTAAATGTAAAATAATTCATAATAGACAACAAAAACGGCTGATTAATTATACTTAATCAGCCGTTCTTCATCCACTCATCAAAGTTAGGACTCGCCTTAGGATCATAGTGACCATTTTCGTCAAATTTGACATTTTCAGTTGGAAAATCACGAATCAATTCTGCCCAATCTTCAGCCGTTGGAACTTTCCTTACTCTAACTTCATTATGTTTATCCATTTCAAACCAGACACTGTTACCTGGTTTTATATTTAAAGCCTTCCGAATCTCTTTAGGTATCTTGATTTTACTTTTTTGAGTAACTTTTGACTCGAATGATTGGCAATCTCTATTTACAGTGGAATCTTTTTTGTTAAATTTTTGTGAGTTCTTTTTATTGTTTGACATTAGTCATCCCTCCAATAATATTTAGTTTCCCGTACTAAATAACATCGGCACAATCCAAATATTTCATGCCATTGCCAAATTGCATTAACACCTTACTCTGCAAATTGGCATTTTCAAACAATACTTGCGTATATTCCTTATTAGCAATGTAATATGCTGCCATGTGAGCAAAATAGACAAAGTGGAGCATATTTACATACTCAGATTGGTCGTGAATTTTTAGGATATGTTTCTCAAAACCATTCACGACTTTATCGCCTATATTAACGTACGAAGGAATTTTGATAAATCTAATACTAGTACCTTGATGTTCATCAGCCCATTTTTTTGATTCCATACTTGAAACTGTATAAATGGTCGTATTTTTGTCTACAAAAATTAATCTAGACAAATCCATGGCGACTACTGCTTTGCCCAATTTGATCACCTCCAATTGGCATAATTTAAAGTAAATTTATATTACTTTATAAATTAATTTTATCATCTTGCGGAAAGCCGCTCCACATATCTGCCCTGCACTCATATTATTCATGATGTATAACAAACTTGTTAGGCTCATCTAAATTAATTGTTCACATATTCTAATATTAGAGCTAAAATATAGAGGTTATGTGAAAGGGGATTTATTTATGGCGTCAAATGAAAAATCCAAGGGGACTAAGTTGATCCAATATGCCAACGGTCCATCTTTGGAAGAAATAAATAGTACTGTCAAAGTACCAAAGGGGAAAGGCTTCTGGCCCACGTTACTAGCTTATTCCGGACCAGGAGCTTTGATTGCCGTTGGATACATGGATCCCGGTAATTGGTCAACTAGTATTACTGGAGGTCAAAACTTTCAGTACATGCTAATGTCGATAATCCTACTTTCGAGTTTGGTTGCGATGCTATTGCAATATATGGCAGCCAAACTAGGAATTGTGACTCAGATGGATCTAGCTCAAGCAATTAGAGCCAGAACAAGTAAGTCCTTGGGGATTGTCTTATGGATATTAACAGAATTTGCAATCATGGCGACTGACATTGCCGAAGTTATCGGTGCCGCCATTGCTCTGTATCTTCTGTTTCATATTCCACTAGTAATAGCCGTATTTATAACAGTTTTCGATGTTTTGTTACTGTTACTTTTGACAAAAATAGGCTTCCGAAAAATCGAATCCATTGTTGTCTGTCTTATTTTAGTTATTATTTTAGTTTTCGTGTATCAAGTTGCACTATCAGACCCTGACTGGGGTGGCATCGTTAAAGGATTGATCCCTTCAGCTGCCACATTTTCTGATTCACCAAGTGTTGGAGGACAAACTCCATTGACCGGTGCGTTAGGAATTATTGGAGCCACTGTTATGCCCCACAACCTATATCTTCATTCAGCCATTTCTCAAACTAGAGATATTGACCATAACGATGAAGATCAAGTTGCACAATCAGTTAGATTTTCAGGATGGGATTCGAACATACAATTAACTGGTGCTTTCTTCGTAAACGCCCTGTTATTGATCATGGGAGTTGCAGTTTTCAAAAGTGGCTCCGTCAAAGATCCTTCATTCTTCGGATTATTTGCTGCATTGTCTGATACATCCACTTTGAGCAACGGCCTATTGATTGGAGTCGCTAAATCAGGAATTCTTTCAACATTATTCGCGGTTGCCCTATTGGCTTCTGGCCAAAACTCAACCATTACTGGTACATTGACTGGTCAAGTCATTATGGAAGGATTCGTTCACTTACGTATGCCTCTCTGGTTACGTAGATTGGTCACAAGACTAATTTCAGTTATTCCCGTATTGATCTGTGTAATGTTGACCAGTGGTAAAAGCCCAATCGATGAACATAGAGCTTTAAATGATTTGATGAATAATTCACAGGTATTTCTAGCATTCGCACTACCATTCTCAATGTTGCCATTATTACTTATGACTGACAGTAAGGCGGAAATGGGAGAAAGATTTAGAAATCGCTTGTGGTTAAGAATCTTGGGATGGTTCTCTGTTATAAGTTTGACCGTTTTGAATATGAAAGGTCTGCCAGCACAAATCGAAGCATTCTTCGGAAATAACGCCACCAAGAGTCAACTGATGACCGCTGATTATATTTCCTACGCTCTGATTGCAGCTGTCGTTGGATTACTACTTTGGACAGTCATCGAGCTTTATCATGGAAATCAGAAGATTTCAAAAATTCAATCAAAATAATCTAATAGCTGATATGAGGAGAAAAAATCATGAGTGATAATATTTTTAAAAGGATATTAGTGGGAGTTGACGATTCAGAAGATTCTTTATTAGCTCTGAAGTATGCAATTCACACTGCCAAAGAAGATAAATCAGAATTATATATCGTTTCAATTCTCGAAAGTAATGATATGAACGTCTTTCAAGTTTTAGATAAAGACTACATTCATGGAGAAAGAGAACAATTAGAGGAACACATTCTTAAATTCAAAAATCTAGCTGAAAAAGCTGGAGTTGAAAAAGTTTTTGCCGTAGTTGATGAAGGTGAACCTGGAGAAACCATCGTCAAAAAAATAATCCCTAATGTTCACCCTGATCTGTTAGTAGTTGGATCAGAGGCGCGCAAAGGGATTTCAAAACACTTTGGAAGCCAAGCTGCCTATATGGCAAAATACGCGGACATTTCCGTAATGATTTTCAGATAAGCTGTGTTGATAGGAACACAGCAGATAAATGTCACTCGAGTACATCATTAGTTGATGTACTTTTTTATTTGTACAAGTTCTGAATTTCTGTAATTCGTTGAAGTAATTCCGCAATCAATTGTTTTGGTGCTTCTATATGAACTTTATTACCATATTTAATAATGCTTGCCATCGCAAACTCCTCATTATAGAAGTCTTTTTCTAATACAAGTACTCCATCCTTGACCACAGTTGGATTATCGTCAATAAAATCCTGCATCACGATATGTTTCATACTAAGGTCAAATTTCAAACTGACCTTATAGGATGACGCAGTTTTCTCACTCTCGACCATCTCAAAAGGCCGACGAATAAAGATTTCGCCTGTTTCAGTCAGCCCAACAATTCGGTCAACTCTAAAGTTACGAAGATCCTTTCTTTTCAAACAGTATGCCCAAACGTACCAACAGCCACCCTGAAAATAGATTTCCATAGGTTCAATACGACGTCGAGTTCGCTGACCTTCCACATCTTCATATTGAATCTCCAACAATTCATTCTTCTCGATGGCATTATAGATTTTGGCAGAATATCTAGCATCGGTTGGTTCTGCCATAATATGGCTTTCTTCTGATTCTAATCTCTGTGTGTTGGCTGAAAAATCATTATACAGAATTGAAATAATAAAAGATCTTAACTCATTTTCATTCAATGTATCATTGTTACCTTCAGCCAAGTGTTTAATTGCGAGAAAATTGTTAAGTGTCAGAAACTTTCTATTATTGTATAGAGGAGTATCCAGTCGATAGGAAATTTCAGTACTATGATGTCTGTCTATATGCAAACCTGCTTTTCGTAAAAATCCAACAGTTTCACGTAATTCATCATCTGTGGTGTCAGCGTAATTGATCAAATGCATTGAGCTGACCTCTTTTTTTGACAAAAGGATTAAGACCATAGTTAACATTCTTTCGAGCTTAGTGGGTTCAAACATTTTATTCCTCCTGGAAATACAGTACCAAAAGTATATCATTGATATTGCTTTCAACCTATGTAGCAATACCGTGTTAGTGGTTACATTCTATGCTAAATAATTCGTGATTTATTGATTAATTTTAGAAAAATAATATTTGGACAATTACTTTGGCAAATCCATACTACGTATGAAGCTAACAACCATTACAATTCCCGAATCTTTCGAATAATTTAGCCCGGCCTAAACTTCTTGTTTCCTTACGCAAACTTATACTTTATAGTGTGTCGTTAGGGAAAGGGGATTTAACTTATGTCTAATCAAAATCCTAGAGGTTCCAAAATGATGCAATACACAAACGGACCCTCTCTAGATGAAATTAATGGTAGCGTTAAGGTACCAAAAGGAAAAGGTTTTCTACGTACATTATTTGCCTATTCAGGCCCAGGGGCTCTAGTAGCCGTTGGATATATGGATCCAGGTAACTGGTCGACATCTATTACTGGAGGTCAAAACTTCCAATATATGTTGATGTCAATAATCCTACTTTCGAGTTTGGTTGCGATGTTACTTCAATACATGGCCGCTAAACTAGGAATCGTGACACAAACTGACTTGGCTCAGGCAATTCGAGCAAGAACAAGCAAGTCCTTGGGGATTGTTTTATGGGTATTGACCGAGCTCGCAATCATGGCGACCGACATCGCCGAAGTTATCGGTGCGGCAATCGCGTTATACCTACTGTTCCATATTCCATTAGTAGTCGCAGTTTTCATTACAGTCTTCGACGTATTACTACTATTGTTATTAACGAAAATTGGTTTTAGAAAAATTGAAGCAATCGTTGTATGTCTTATCTTGGTTATCATTGCAGTTTTTGCTTACCAAGTAGCTTTATCATATCCAAACTGGGGTGCCGTTGTGAAAGGATTAATTCCTTCAGCTCAAGCATTCTCAGATACACCAGTTGGTGGACATTCACCACTTACAGGTGCCTTAGGAATCATCGGAGCAACAGTTATGCCTCATAACTTGTACCTCCACTCAGCTGTTTCTCAAACTCGTAAAGTGAACCATAACGATGAAGAAGAAGTAGCACAATCAGTTCGATTTACAGCTTGGGATTCAAATATCCAATTAACTTTAGCTTTCTTCGTTAACGCCCTACTATTGATCATGGGTGTGGCTGTATTTAAAAACGGTGCAGTTGGCGATCCATCATTCTTCGGACTATTTAACGCACTTTCAGATACATCAACTTTAAACAATGACGTTCTAATCAGCGTTGCAAAAACAGGAATTCTTTCAACATTATTTGCTGTAGCCTTGTTGGCATCAGGACAAAACTCAACTATTACCGGTACATTGACAGGACAAGTAATCATGGAAGGATTCATCAACTTACGCATGCCAATTTGGTTACGTAGATTGATCACACGTTTGATTGCCGTCGTTCCAGTACTTATCTGCGTATTAATGACCAGCGGAAAATCAATGGTTGAAGAACATCGTGCCTTGAATGATTTAATGAATAATTCCCAAGTATTCTTGGCCTTCGCTTTACCATTCTCAATGTTGCCATTGTTGATCATGACAGGTAGCGCAAATGAAATGGGACAAAGATTCAAGAATAAACTTTGGATCCAAATCCTTGGCTGGTTCTCAGTAATTGCTTTAACATACTTGAACTTAAAAGGTTTACCAGGACAAATCGAAGCTTTCTTCAGTGAAAATCCTTCTGCTTTGCAGGTGTCCTGTTGTCTCGTATGCTTTGCATACGAAACTGGGTCAAGTGCGTACAAAAAGGCCAGACAATTTCTGTCTGACCTTTTTGTATACACTGTAATTTTTTATATGACTATTAGTCTGCCTGAACGATTTGTTTTCTCTAGTAATTCTTGAAGTGGTTCTCTGACGTACTTGTTATTTAGCATGTCTGGTATTTCTACTGTTCGTTCTGCTTCTGGTAATGAGAAGTTGGCTAATCTCACCGAAATGGTTGTCTCACTGGATGAACCTGGTACTTCACTTAATGGGAAGTTTGGTTCTCCGTATTTCTTTATTAATCTTTCTAGTAATTTTGCTTCAAATAATTCTGGATCATCTTTTATGAAATCTTGGTCTGCCAATCCTAATTCTTTTGACAAAATCATGATGTCATTTGGCGTTAAGTGTCCTTTTGTATATAGTTTTACGAATATTTGCGTGCCTGGTGGCATTGTATCCATTTTTAATCCATTCAAAAATTCAACTCTTCGATACTTATGAGCTGCCCATACTAATGTATTTGATGAATAATAATTGAATGACTCGTTATCGAACTTTTGATGCATTCTACTGATCATGCTTACTGCTTGTTCGACCATACTTCCTGCGTGGATATGTCTTTCTAACCCGTACAGGAAGAGAAACGCGTATCCTACATCATCGGACTTATCGATTTTCCCCAGCCATTTGACGTAATGATACTTCTGTTCTGGTGTCAGACTGTCATAAGATGGATAAAATTCTACTTTCGTTGTTGGATCTTCTCGTATTACCGATGACTTGCCAAATATAATTGACGGTTCAGCCACCATGCCCTCTTTAACAAATTCTTGGGTGTTTTTGTGCCGACCATCACCGAACCACAGTAAGTCATAAACTTCCTTTGGAATGATGTAATGATGTGCGTCGATTCTTACTTTTCTTGCTGCATGTGGATCGTTTGAAATCTTTGGTGCCGGTAATGCCATGTCTTTTCCAAATATTGTTGATAGAAAACCCATTAATATCTCCTTGAGTAAATATAAATATCATTATATTAAAATATATTTACAGTTTCTTGATATTACTATTATACAGAAAAAGCCCTAGAATTCCCAAAAAGGATAATTCTAAGACTTTATATACAAAATTTATAGATAATTATTTGATTTTATTTGAACTATCGATGATAAAGATAAAATTGACACCTATTTTTTTGAAATCATTTAGTCCAATATCAAAAAACGTTATAATTAAGATATTAATATCAAAAAGGAGCATCCCTTAATAATGGATAAAAGAATTAAAGGTTCATGTACGACTATTTTAGTCGGTAAAAAAGCCTCTATTGACGGCTCTACAATTATTTCCCGTAATGATGATGGTCACGAAGCTCTCGATCCTGAGCGCTTTGTTGTTATCAATCCTGAAGATCAACCTAAACATTACCAAGCTGTGATCAGTGGCGTAAAGGTGGATTTGCCTGATGACCCTATGCGTTATACTTCTATTCCAAATTCAATTTTGACAAACGGAATTTGGCCTGCTGCTGGTATCAACAGTGATAACGTTGCTATGTCAGCTACTGAAACTATCACTACTAACTCACGTGTCCTTGGACTTGATCCCTACGTTGAAGGTGGAATTGGTGAAGAAGATCTAGTTACTCTTGTTCTACCTTATATTCACAGTGCTGCTGAAGGTGTCGAACGTCTTGGCTCACTTCTTGAAAAATATGGAACATACGAACCAAACGGAATTGGTTTTTCTGATAAAAACGAAGTTTGGTGGCTTGAAACAATCGGTGGTCACCACTGGGCAGCTGTCCGTATCCCCGATGACGCTTACGTTGTTGCACCTAATCGTATGAATATCGATGATTTTGATTTCGAATCAGACAACACATTATACGCCGCTGATTTGAAAGAAATGATCGACAAGAATGATTTGAACCCTGATTTTGAAAAATATAATCTCCGTCATATCTTTGGTAGTTCTTCAATCAAAGATACTGTTTACAACAATCCTCGTGCTTGGTTCGGACAAAAGTATTTTAACCCAGAGATCGAACAGGATCCTATGGGTCAAGATTTACCATTCATCTGCCACGCCAACCGTAAGATTTCAATCGAAGATGTTAAATTCGTTTTGAGTTCTCACTATGAGAATACAAAATATGATGTTTATGGAAATGGTACTGAAGCCGAAAAGAAATTATTCCGTCCAATCGGTATCAACCGTAATCACGATGTTCACATTCTTCAAATCAGAAATGGTGTGCCTGACGAAATTGCTGGTATCCACTGGTTAGCATTTGGTGCCAATACTTTCAACTCAGTCGTTCCCTTCTATGCTAACGTTAACGACACACCTGCTTGCTACAAAGACGCTGACGATACTTTCAACTTGAACAATATGTATTGGTTGAGCTGTACTACTGCTCTATTGGGTGATACTGATTACGACTTCTACGTCGACTTCCGTAACACCTTTGAACTAGAAGCCATGGGTGCTTATCGTCAAATTCAACATGAAACTGATGCAGGTATTTCTGGAAAAAATGATGTGCAGTCATTCTTAGCAGATGCTAACAACAAGCTTGCTAATGAATCACTTAAACGTCAAACTAAACTACTTGGTGACATGGTTATTGCTGGATCAGAAAATATGAAACTTAGATATAATTTAAACGATTAATATTAACGTGTAATTCATAATTGGATTACACGTTTTTTTATATTATGTTGAAAAAGAAACCGTATACAAGTATGGTTAAAGCATAGACAAATATCTATATGTTATCTAGGGGGATATCATGCAAATATTTTTAGCCGTATTTATATTTTTGCTTACTTTAGTTTTCGTAATTTGGCAACCTAAGGGATTATCGATTGGCTGGACTGCCATCGGTGGTGCAGTTCTAGCACTGATTTTCCAAGTTGTCACCTTTAAGGATGTTGGTACCGTTACCGGCATTGTTTGGAACGCAACACTTTCGTTTGTTGCCATCATTTTGATCTCGCTGATTCTTGATCAAATTGGTTTCTTCGAATGGGCAGCTCTACACATGGCTCGACTTGCTAATGGCCATGGTATCAGAATGTTTATCTTCATTTCAGTCCTCGGTGCGATCGTAGCGGCATTATTCGCTAACGACGGTGCTGCTCTGATCCTGACACCTATCGTTTTAGCAATGGTTCGTGCACTGCACTTTGATGAGAAAAAAGTTTTCCCATTCATAATCGCCAGTGGATTTATCGCTGATACAACATCATTGCCACTAGTTGTTAGTAACCTCGTCAACATTGTTTCGGCAGACTTTTTCGGAATTACTTTTTCACAATATGCCTTAAGAATGTGGATTCCAGATTTATTCTCATTAGTCGCAAGTATAAGTATCTTGTACATTTTCTTCAGAAAATCCATTCCAAAGAAATACGATGTTACTCAACTAGCTGAGCCAAAAACTGCTATTAAAGATCCAGGACTATTTAAGTTTTCTTGGGTCGTTCTGGCAGCCTTGTTGATCGGCTACTTCAGTAGTAGTTTCATCCACGTTCCTGTTTCACTGATTGCCTTAACGATTGCCGCCATCTTCTTGATTGTTGGTGGTAGAAGTTCTCACGTTAACGTTAAAACTGTTGTTAAAGGCGCACCTTGGAACATCGTCTTCTTCTCCATCGGTATGTATGTCGTTGTCTATGGACTACAAAACGTTGGATTGACGGCTTTGCTTTCAACATTGGTCGCTAAAATTGCATCAGGTGGAACATTCTTAGCAACAATGGGAATGGGATACTTAGCCGCATTCCTTTCATCAGCTATGAACAATATGCCAACCGTTATGATCGATGCACTTGCTATCAAAGGCGCCAACGTTACTGGCCTTATGCATCAGACATTAGTTTATGCCAACATCATCGGTTCAGATTTAGGACCAAAGATCACACCAATTGGTTCTTTAGCAACTCTAGTTTGGTTGCATGTACTTGACCAAAAAGGTGTCAAAATCAAATGGGGAACTTACTTCAGAATCGGTATCACAATTACGATCCCTGTGTTATTCGTTACCCTATTAGGATTGTGGATCTCACTTTCAGTATTTGGATAAAACATCAGTCTTGGGAAACCAAGGCTTTTTTTATGCAATTTTGTACAAACACCAAACCATCGAAGGTGTCATACGTTTAATAACCCGTTCGTCAGATTTCAAAGCGACATTTTTCTCATTCGTCAAAACATATTCTGCATCTGTATCCTCATAAAGTTGATACGCCTGATACTTACTGGCGGCGGTTTTCACGTCAACATCTCCGACCACCTTTTCCAATAATTGTGCTGTTGCAGCATGTGTATATCCAACATCATTCTTAGCGTCAGTTCGCTGAACGACTACCAATGGATCAAGATTAGTCATAAAGCAGTTTTCTAATTCAAGGTTATCCAACATTTCATAGTGGATATCGCCCCAGCTTGCCTGCATCTGCTTGGATTTAAATGCAGCTGGAATCAACAAATAATCATTGGAATATCTTGTTAAATTATCGAGTATTCGTTCAAAACTTGAATGACCAACAATTTCAGCTTTACCCTGACATTCTTTGTTATTATACTGTTTTGCTGCTGCATAACTATCGGTCTCTCGTGGTCCTAGGGTGTGAATTTTCATAATGATATACCTCACAATTTTTTGGAAAATAAAAAGCCAGCTAGATTTGAAAATCCAGCTGGCTATAATTGACGAGTTCAACATTATAACAAAGGAATACCAGCTAGACTTTCACGTGTCTAGTTGGCCAAGACAAAACTGACTTCGCTAACCTTAGACACGAACGTGTTGGACGTCCGCATCTAAGTGCAATACGGACGCTACCTAAAGTTTACAAAGCCCATAAACGCTGTATTCATAGTAGGTCTGAGTTTAGCCATTGTTTTGTTTCCCTTCTTTTCTTATTACCGTTAATTAAAGCATTCTAATATTATTAAGTCAATGTTAAGCTAAAATATTTCCAACTTTATCGAGCCACTTTTGTCTCTTCTATTTTTAACTAAAAAGTATCTACATTTATATTTATGCCAATTTGAAAAAGTATAGAATAAAGATAGTTATGAAGGGAGTGTCAAAAATGAGAGCTGTTGTGGTAAATAAAGCTGGAGGACCAGAGGCCCTGGAAATTGAGGAACGCCCGATCCCCAAAGCAAACAAGTATGAATCAGTTATGAAGATATATGCTTTTCCCGTTCATAGATATGAAGTATTGACCCGTGAAGGTGGGTCACCATCTGTTAAATTCCCCCGTGTTATTGGAGTTGAAGCAGTCGGCGAAATCTATGAGACAACTGAGGATAGTGAATTCGAAATTGGAGAAAAAGTCATCACTTTAATGGGCGGCTTTGGACGTGAATTTGACGGAAGCTATGAAGAATATGCCCTAGTACCCAATGATCAGCTGTATCCTGTACATTATAACGGAGCATGGGAAACATTAGCGACATTTCCGGAAACGTTCTATACGGCCTTTGGTGCCTTAAAAGCGACACATCTACACGAGGGACAACATCTACTAGTTCGAGGAGGAACTACAGCTGTCGGTATGGCGGCAATTGAATTGGCTAAAACCATGGGACTCGTTGTCACAGGTACTAGCCGTCATGAATCTAATTTAGGTATGATAACAACTGTTACCGCTGATAATGCTGTACTTGATACTAATGGTGTTCTCGAGACAGATGAAATGTATGACGGCGTTATAGACATGATTGGTAATCCTGTTTTGGAAAATACACTAAGCCATTTGAAAGTCGGAGGAACATGTACAGTTTTAGGTATGGTCACTGGCGAATGGAAGATAAATGATTTTGATCCATTTGAATTTATGAGCAATAAATACCTTACCTATTATGACTCAACCAATGTTGACCCGCAGTTAGTAGACGAAATGTTCGACATCATAAACACTAACGATTTACAGATACCTATCGCAAAAATATTCAAGTTGTCTGATATTCAAGAAGTCCATAAATATGTTATGGAATCTCCAAGAAATATTGGACAAGTCATCGTAACTACTGATTAGTCAAAATCCTTAAAATTTTATTGGCTTTAATTACAGCTTCAACTATAATTAAAAATATAAATATTTTTATTTTTAGGGGGAGTTATAAATGAAACTAGCTAAGCCATTAATAGTTACGGCACTATTGACTCTAGGATTAACAGCAGTAGTGAGTAACCCAGTACTAAGCGATTTGTCGGGGAATAAAATTTCAGAAGTCAAAGCGGATGCCAATAGCGATTCGGCCGTTGCAACAGCTGCACTGAATGAAATGAATCGGTTAAGGACTCAAAACGGTCAATATCCAGTATCTTGGGACGCAGATTTACAAAATATTGCCAACAAACGAGTTAACGACCAAGTTGCAATAAACGATGTCGATTATCACCGTGGTTTCGATAGAAGTGTTTATCCATCACAATATGTTACGTCATCAAGTAGTGAAATTGTTGGATTGAAACGACCTCACATGAGTTTTGATAACTTAGATACCACTCAAAAAGGCCAACGAATAATCACCGACTACTATCGTGATTATGGAAATGCAGATTTTGGACACATGAAGAGTATGTTAAGTCCATTTATTGATCATGCTGCATTTGCTGTCGCAACTGGTAGTGATGGTACAACTTTCAACGTTGGAGTATTCGCTGGAACACCAGAAACATTTCAAGGTGCCGGTGGAAATGGTGCACTTGGTGCCTGGAATGTACTTTATACTTCCAATGGAAAAACTGGATTTGAAAGAGTCCGTTACGACCTAGTTGACGAAAATGGCACACGTACAGACTACAGAGGTTATGTTGGAAACGATCCACAATACGGATATACATTTACTCAACTAAGTGACCGAGGAAACATGGAGATAGTTAACATTAGTGGTGATTATTCCCCACTATACACATTTAACGGAACACGAGTTTCTAATCGTGGATTAGCTCCAGGTTCTAGCTGGGCAACAGATAGACTTATTATAATAGGTGATCATACTTACTATCGAGTATCTACAAATGAATTTGTAAAAGATGAAAATCTCGCACGTTAATATGCAAAAAGAGCTTTAGGAAAATTATTTCCTAAAGCCTTTTTTAATTGAACAATTTTAATATCTTGACCATGTTTCGCCATACTTAGACGAGTACAAACTTGATCCATCATAACTATAAGATTCGGTAACTGAACCGCCACCATCTTCGTTATATTGGATTCTAACGTGATCGCCATTGTTGGAGACAATCTTGTAAGTACCGGACTTGTCGCCAAGTTGATAAGTTCCATCACCGTACAAGCTTAAATCATCGTCATCATTTTCACCTTCATAGTCACCAACTATATCACTATCGGATGAACTGCTGCTTGAACTTGAGCTGTTGTTTGATGAGGAAGACGATGATGATCCACCGCCATTATCAGAACTACCTTCTGAAGTATCTCCACCGTTATCAGAATTATCTGAACTAGTATCAGTATCATCGTCAGAAGATTTATCTTTCTTAGCCTTCTTAACATTCATTTGAACATCAGAAGTAGATCCGTCGATTCCAACTTCAACTTGTTTAAACTTCGATTGCTTACTCTTTGTGCTGCTCTTGGCCTTAACGTCATAAACACCAGGAGTCATTTCTGGCAAAGTATATTCGTCGTTGAAAGATTTAGCAGCGATAGTTTTCCCATTTACTGTGAAGCTTGGGTTAGTGATATTTGTTTGCACTGCCACATTCTTGGTGGAAACGAGAATCTTGTACTTCTTATACAACAACATATATCTACCTTGTTGTACCACGCTGAAAGTTTTCGATTGGTCATTTGCTTGAATTTGTGTTCTGATTTTTGAAACAGTTGAATCATCTTTAGTGTATAAACGTTTCAAAGAATCAGCTTGATCTTCAGTCAATTGAGAGCCATCTTGCATGACCAAAGCTTTTCTCATTTGACCAACGTCACCGCTAGTTACCTTGTCTTCAAGACTGTGTACTTGACGGTTTTGACCATAGAACCAGAATCCTAATAGGTACAAAACAAGTAAAGTACCGACAACAATCAGGCCAATACGCAATTTAGGATTCATTTGTGACCACTTGCTGTTTCCTTTGCCTTTACCCTTACCTTTACGTGCAGCCTTTTTAGCTTTCTTAGTTGTAGGTGCACTGTTGTTAGGAGTTGGTTGATTAGTGTTAGAAGCTTGATTCATTTGTTGCGTATTTTGAGGAGCCATATTGTTTGGTTGTTGACCATTTGGGATAGGACCTTGAGGACCGTTAGGAACTGGACCTTGAGGTCTATTTTGTTGTCCTTGAGGACCATTGTTCATTGGACGTTGATTCTGTGGTGCTGGACCATTTGGTTTAGTAGCTTGAGAATTTGACGTTGTTGATTGAGATTCTTTGGTACTAGTTTTGGGAGCTTCTGTATCCTTTGGTGCCTTAGGTGCAGCGTTTGTTGGCTTAGAACCTTGAGGTGCCTTGTCAGCTGGCTTCTTATTTTGTGGAGCTGGGCCATTTGGTTGTGGACCCTGTGGTCCATTATTCATTGGTCCTTGATTTGGTTGCATAGGACCATTTGGTACTGGACCTTGGGGTCCATTATTCATTGGTCTTTGATTGGGTCCCATTGGACCGTTTGGAACCGGGCCCTGTGGTCCATTATTCATTGGGCCTTGATTTGGTACCATTGGACCGTTTGGAACTGGGCCTTGAGGTCCATTATTCATTGGTCCTTGATTTGGTCCCATTGGGCCATTTGGTACTGGACCTTGAGGTCCATTATTCATTGGTCTTTGGTTTGGTTGCATCGGACCGTTTGGAACTGGGCCTTGTGGTCCATTATTCATTGGTCCTTGATTTGGTTGCATAGGACCATTTGGTTGTGGGCCTTGAGGTCCATTATTCATTGGTTGATTGTTGACAGGACCATTGTTATTGGCAATATTTTCTGCAGCAAATTTTTTCAGATTAAATCCACAGTTTGGACAAAAATCATCATTAGCACCTAAATGTGTTCCACAATTAGGACAATTCTCTAATTTATTCATATTAATCCCCTAAAAATTTTTACTTTTGAACCGTTTGATAAAGTAATTTTGCAATTTTGTCGTGACCTAATTGGTTAGGATGGAACGAATCTTTTTGAATACTGTAAACGTCGCTATATCCAGAATCGTTCTTAGTAACACTTGGATCACCTTTCCAAATAGTTGAAAGATCAACTACCGGAATATTGTATTTCTTACCTATCTCTTCGATTTTTTGATCATAAACAACATCATTTTTTTCAAATTGACCACCAGTAGGTGACCAGGTTGTCATCAATAAAATCTGTGCATGCGTTCCATTTTTCACTTTGGAAACTACTGTATCTAAATTACGAGAAAAGTTTCCAAAATTTGTTGCATCAGTTCCGTATGCTGCGTCGTTCGTTCCAAATTCGATTGTTACCAAATCTGGATTATCATCGATGACCTTTTGGACCATCGGCAAACCAAAATTAGTAACAGTTTTACCCGCTAAAGAAGTATTATTTTCGATAACTTTTTTGTCAGTACCCTTTTGCAAATCATTGGCAAATTGGGTCGTAAAGCGTGTCGCTTTAGTGTTGGAAAATAGTCCAACTGATAAAGAATCACCCAGAGCATCATAAGTTATCGTCTTTTTATTTGAGTTCTTTAAAGTTGATAGAATAGTTTTCTTTGACGTCATTTTCGGCTTTTTCTTTTTATTATTAGTTTGTTTATGTTCAGTCTTAACTGACTTTTTGTCTGTAGCGTTATTAGTTTGTTGGGCACAAGCAGTTACTACAATCGCCAGTAAAAGAAGAAGAACATAAAAGATTCCACTACGTTTTTTCATCAAGCTATAATTCCTGAAATAATATTCTGCCCAATACTTTGATTAGAAATACTATGCATAAGTGAATTTCCAATGAATCTACCTATCAAGGCTAAAATGATTGTTACAACTATGAAGGCAATGATGGCGACGTAAATTTTATCGATCCTCATTTTGACATCAGTTACGATTATCGAAGCTAGGAACGCGACAGTCCAAATAATCGTAATAAACGCAAGCATCAATATCAAAACGGTCATGAAAGCATACGACTGGTTCTGTTCGGCACTGATAAAGTTTTCGAGATTTTTCGGAGTCAGAGCGAACATTAAAATGATCAATAACACATCAAGAATCAGCATTGAATTACTGTAACTGGCGATTTGATTGAAATATGAAAATGCACCAGATTTGTCGCTTATGAAATACCGCTTTGTTAAAAATCCGATTAACAAGTATACGGCATTAAATACCAGTACAAGTAAGAATAGCTTCAGATACAGCATAATCCCAGATGGAACCATTTTTTGAATGGTAGATGAAGCACTACTACCTGAGCTTTCTACATAATCCTGCACTTCACTGAGAGCTTCCAGTGTTGCTCCAAAAATTCGACTTCCGGTGACGTACAATGCCAAAGCGACTAATAGAGAATTCAAAAGAAGAGAAATCAATCCGAAAAAGTTGTTCTCATTAGATACTTCAGATGGATGGATCAAAGAATTCTTGTACCAAACAAAGTAGTTAGAAAAACTATCCTTGTGCACTCCAGAGTTACCTGATGCCGGCTGGTTGGGATTCATCTGTTGCTGAAAGTTTGGATTCATATTTGGATTCATTTGAGGCTGATTTTGAAATGGCTGATTATTAGGCATCTGGTTGCCAGGCATTTGATTGCCAGGCATTGGCCCATTTTGCGTAGGTCCCATATTGGGCTGCATATTAGGTGGCATATTCTGTCCCTGATTCATTTGGGGTTGATTGTTTGGAGTTGGCATTGGTCCCATATTGGGTTGCATGTTTGGATTAGTATTGGAATTAACATTTTGATTCATTTGAGGTTGATTATTTTGTGCAGGTCCCATGTTTTGAGGCATTGATTGATTAGGAACTCCACTTGGATTGATGGGGCCATTCGAAGTAGAAAGATTTTGTTGATTCGACCCTCCATTTGGAATTGAAGTATTATGTTCAGGTTGAGGTTCTGGCTTATTATCAAAACCTGATTTATTTTCTTTGGGATCTAATTGAACAGGATTAGGTTCTTTTTTTGTAGGTTCCATTTTTGATGTGTTCGCCGGATCCATTTGAACTGAACTTTCCCCTTGGTTCGATTCAGGAATCTTTGCCCCACACTTCGTACAAAATTTCACTCCAGGTTGAAGTGGTGCACCACAATTTGGGCAGTTCTTCATGAAGTATTTCCCCCTTACAACATAAATATAAATATTTTTTTAAAGATACAAATAGTATAGCAAATAAAATACCCAAAATATTAATATACGAGCATAAAAACGATTACAAAACAAAAAAGTGACCCGTTTTTCAACGGATCACTTCATATATGATATGATATTTGATTTTAAATATCATGTGACTTAATAGTTTTATTGAATCCCATTTTGTACAGAATAACCAACAATATTGATACAGCAACGAGCAATATCAGTGCGGTCAAAAATATATTATGTATTCCACTGAACAATATTGTTCTCATTTCCGGCAATAAATGTTGTGGCAAAAGTTTGGCAGCTTTCGAATCACTCAAGCGGTTCATCATGGCCATTGTTATCTGGCCATGACTTTCGGCAACTCCACGGAACAATGCATGATTCAAAATAACTCCATAAATAGATGACATAAATGTTTGAGCTAAAATTCTGACCAAATATGCGAATGATGTTGCGATTGGAACATCTCGTGGCTCAGCATCAGATTGAACGGCAACTTGCAGAACGTTGAAACATAGTCCTAATCCAAATCCTTCAAACATCCCCATTATCAATAAAAATGTATAGCTCGTCTGCTGTCCAGCGATGAATAATCCGATAAAGGCAACTAAAAACGAAGCTGTACCAATGGAAATAATGTTGTATCTTCCCAAAGGTCTCTGCAAAATAGGTCCCAATTCTGATCCAATAAAGTTAGTTATTGAACCTGGAATCTGTGTCATACCACCAATTAGAGCACTCAATCCCATGATACCTTGCGCCCACATTGGAACGTAAATATTGAAAGCGACGAATGCTCCCCACAATAATGCGAATAACAACATGTCGACAACTAATTGAGCATTTTTAAATAATCGGTTAGGAACGATTGGGTCAACAGCTTTACTCTCAGCTTTGACCATCCATGCCACAAGTAAAATACCAACTAAAATAAATCCAAGTGTCACAAATATAGAAGAAACTCCTAATTCCTGAATCCCAATCAAGATAGAAACCAGTCCAAATACCATTAACGTAGCACCTTTGTAGTCTATCTTTGCCTTATTCAGTCTCTGTTTAATTTTGAAGTAGAACACGACAATTAAAATTGATAATAAGGCTAAAGGAAGATTAATGTAGAACACCCAGTGCCAACTGAAAGTATCAACAATCCAGCCACCTAACAATGGGCCAATAATTGAAGTACCACTGAAACTGGCAGCCGCAACTCCAATAACCTGGGCTCGTCGACGAATATTTTTAAACATTTGAGAATAAATAATAAAAGGAATCGTGTTCATACCACCCGCGCCAATTCCCATGAATGCACGGGCAATAATAAACCATGTAATATTGGTAGCTAAACCTTGGAATAAAGCACCGACCATAAACACAATAGTTGACGTGATATAAGCAGTTTTGTTACCCTTTTTCTCGCCAAATTTACTCCAAAGTGGCGTCGCCACAGCCATTCCAAGTAGAAAAATTGCCACAATCCATCCCATATACTGGATTGCGTGCAGATCACTTACGATTGCCGGCAAGGCAGTATTAATGATAGTCGCATCCAGTCCTGCCATGGCATTCGACAGAATCAACGCAAACGTGACGATATATTTACTTCTCCGATTCACAATTTATTCCCCCATTTTTGAAACAAAAGCAGTTAGTACTCATAACGTAAAATATTAGTCTTATGAAAATCAGGTGTCAATTTACAGAAATTTGCTCTTTATTATTTCAGATAGTCTTTTGATTGCTTGATCAAATTCAGAACTACTTACATATGCGAATGATAATCTGAGTGATCGGTTTTCCTTAAAATCATATATATCACCAGGATTCAGTAAAATACCAGCGTTTGCAGCAATCTCAAAAAGCTTCTCAATTTTTATTTTCTTATTGAACGTCAGCCAGATATAAAAACCACCAGTCGGCTTTTTCCATGTAGCGATATCACTGAAATATTTTGTAAGATTATCTAAGGCTGCATCTCGACGTTTTTTTAATATTTTTCGTAGATCATCAACATATTCGTCATAAACACCGCTGTTCAAAAATTCTGCCATCGCCCATTGTGACAATGAACTCGCACCATAATCCATCTGCATTTTGATATCACCAAGTCTATCTACGATTGGCTTATCAGCGACTACCCAGCCTATTCGAAGACCAGGAGCTAATGTTTTAGATGCGGTTCCTAAATGAATAACCATTCCGTTTTCATCTAATGATTTCAGAGTAGTCGGTGATTCGCCGTCATAACAAAGTTCTTGATATGCACCATCTTCAATAATTGGCAATCCGTTATCATTGCAATATTTCATTAAATCTTGTCGTCTATCTTCAGACATAGTGATACCGGTTGGATTCTGATTAGTTGGGATTGTATAGAGAGCATTATGCTCATCCTGATTTCTAGACAATTTCCAATATTCCAATCCTTGATGATCTATCGGTACACCCGACAACTTCATACCGGCAGACTGAAACATTTCTAAAGATTTCAGGTAGCTCGGAGCCTCTGTATAGACAGTACTGCCATGCTTTAAAAGACTTACTGATATAAGTTGTAACGCCTGTAAGGAACCTGAAGTGATCAAAATATTGTCTGGACTAGCATATATACCAAATTTCTCAAGATGATTTGAAATTGCTTGTCGAAGTTCTGACAATCCCAAATTTTCAAGATATCCCAATGACGTTAATCTATTACTAACTTTCAGCAGAATATCCTTCCACATATCTCGAGGGAACAGTCGTGGATCAATTTCACCCGTCCCAATTCGAATAACATTTTCAGTAAATTCCAAGCGGTTTATTGATTGTACGATAGCTTTATTTTCTTGGAAGAAACCTGAAGATAAATAGCTGTTCCATTCCGAATTATCGGGCAATAGAAGTGACCAAGTATTACTGGAAATTTGAGTACCTGCACCATGTCGTCCTGATACGATTCCATAGGAAGTTAATTCATCAATAGCAGTTGTAACGGTGCTACGATTGACTTCAAAAATCGCTGATAGCTCGCGTTGCGAAGGTAATCTCGTCCCAATTGGCCATTCCCCACTTGCGACTTTGTCACTGACAAATTTTACTATTTGACGATACATCGGCACGTTGCTGTCTTTGTTCGGTTTCCATTCAATATCAATAGCAGAAATTTGTTTCATCTAATCACTCCGTTTGGCTGGGTCTACAATATTGATTTGGCTGGTCACAATCGTTAAGACCAACATTATAATCATCTATATTAAGTCTAATACTAGTACTTTTAAGATAATTAATATAGAAAATTTGGTTGGTATAGAGGTAATATAAATGAACTTTTTCATTCAGGGTTTAACTATGGGATTGGCATATGTCATCCCAATCGGAATGCAGAACCTTTTCGTGATCGATTCTGCATTAACAAACACACGTAAAAGAGCATTACTAAACGCATTAATTGTAATATTTTTCGATGTAGCATTATCGCTTAGCTGTTTCTTTGGGATAGGTATCCTGATGCAACATTACCAGTGGTTAAAACTAGCAATCCTGTTGATAGGAAGTTTAATAGTTATCTATATCGGAGTTGGATTAATTCGACCAGGAAAAACAGAAGCCAATCAATCCAGATCAACAACCACATTAAAGAAAACCATCTCCACAGCTTTTGTGGTTACTTGGTTCAATCCGCAAGCAATTATTGATGGAACGATGATGTTAGGCGCATTCCGAGTAACTCTACCAACAAGCAGTTCCACCCCTTTTATCACCGGAGTTTCCATTGCTTCAGTAATCTGGTTCACGGGGTTAACATTGTTGATCTCATTTTTCAGTGATTGGTTCAATCCCAAAGTGTTACGAATCATCAACTTGATTTGTGGAGTAATTATTATTGGTTACGGCGTAAAATTGTTATTTAATTTCTTTCAATTGATCCTACATTAAACAAAAACGACATGCTTTCGTAATTGAAAACATGCCGTTCATTGATTACTTAATAAAATGAATAATTGCCATAGCTAATACTGAAATTAAAACTGATACGATTGTCGTTGAAATCAAAGCTAATATGGCGATATAAAACTTATCAAATTTAGCTTTACCCTCATCCATCACAATTGTGACAATTATTGAACCTTGCCAGATAACATTGCTAAGTGTAAATAGAGCTAAGAGTGTATATAGGTACCAAGGACGTAGCATTTCTAATACTGATTCTGGCGTGGCAAACACCACAAAAAGAGCAACAATGATACTAATAATAATCATAGAGTTGCTTCTAGAAACAATGGAATTGAATAGATCGAAGAAGCCTTTACCTTTTCCAATACACCAACGTTTAATCAGGTACGCCATGACCAAATACAATAATTTGGCAATCAATAACGAAGCAAATAATATACCAAAAGTTAGGAATGGATTGGGAACAGCCGGATGAACGGCAGAATTATTTGAAACCATTCTTGTCATACCGATCATAGCTCTTGCCATAGATTCTTGAACTTTAGTAACGATAAAAGTAACTGAGACAGCTACTAAAAGGACATTTATTAAAACTGAGATAATTGGGTAAGACTTTCCTGAATATTGGACGTCAGATGGTCGTTTTAAGGAATGATTGTACCAATCAAAAAATCCGAAAATACTTTTCATTAATATATGACTCCTAAAGTTAAATTTAACATTAGAATCAGTATATCAATATAACTTAGTATTATCGAAAGGTAAACCGATTTCATTAGAAGTTCATTTTAATTTAAACGCAAATTCATAAGAAATATTTTCTTTCAACTTAGTTTCTTTAAATGCAGATTCTTGATGTGAATATTGACTGATCTCTTTAGCATTGAATTTGCTAAACTTTTTGAGTACCTCATTCAAAATCTGGATTTCTGACGATGTAAAATTATCGGAGTTAAATTCTTTCTTTGAGAAGATTTTTTCACCATGCATATTTTCAAATGGCACCATATCAATCACCCCATCATCAGATAATTGAGTGTATAAAAGCTCAAAATCAGTGGGCACTGGTCCAAAATGATCATGCTTATAACTTGCTCCGGTCAAAGATTTGGAAGTCTTCTGAAAATTGTAAAAATCAGCGTAAAAAAGTAATTTGTTTAATTTGGTTTTCGATAAATTGTTATTATGCTTGGAAAAGAACACTACCACATTCTCAAACTTATCCAAATTGAAATTTGTAAAACCACTATAGACAGTTTGTTCGATCTTTTTATTACGAGTCAAATACACATCAATGATGAGGTTATTTCTCGCCTTACTTTTAGCCAGCGTACATCTGATATCATCACACTCTTTATCTGTTAATTTAGCCTTGTTACGTTCAAAAAAATTCTCAAAAGATTCGTCATCATTTATTAATTGTTGAAGAAGATTACTTATGCTTTCAGTTGGCAAGGACCCCTTCTCGTACCTAGCAACAGTCGCCGAACCAATACCTAGAAGTTTTGCCAAAGAGCGTTGACTTAGATGATATTTTTTACGAAAGCTCACTATTTCTGCACTAGATATCAATCCATTTTTCAATTTATATTCGTTAAAAGCTTTATTGATCGCAATTGAGTCCAATTCAACATTAGAAATTAGCTCCCCAGATGAAGTATCAACCTCAGCATCAGAAAAGACAGTAATGCTCTCATCACGAACTTTGAATGTTTGTTTGATATTTTTAACTTTTGTTTTCAAGATGATCACGTTCCTCTTTTTTAATTTTCTGAATATGGCAAAATGAATAGCTTATTACTTTTATGAAATGATAAAACTTTACATTTTGAATCCTGAAATTTTAATTTAATGTATATTGGAATTGAATTATCACCCCAAATATAAATAAATTCCCAAATTTCAGTTCCATCGCCATTATGATCAAAGCTTGGTCCGCGCAAATAATTTTTAGGAGTTAGATCAAGAAGAACATCGACTGCATCATTCAATGTCATTCCTAACGAGGTTATTGGGTCATAATCCCTTGGTATCCAAGTAATCTGCTTGTTTCCAATCGAAAGCTTAACTTTAAATAAGTAAAGAACTATATTGCTAATATTCGTAAAACTCACTGAGTTATACCTATACTTTTCATAATTTATGATACGGGGAAATTTTATGTTTTGCAATCAATTGATAGCAAATATCCGGTATTTCCCAATCATTATTAAATTACGAAACAATTTGGAAACTATTTTTATTAACAAATTTCTAATTTAACTATTTACAAATTAAAAAAGAATGCTAATATAAGTTTCAACAAGACAAAAACAACAAGAAAGACGAGTAAGTTAAATCAACCTGACAGTGAATTGAGGTTTAGTGAGAACTCAATCAGCGTTTGATCTTTCTGAATAACACTTTCTTAAGTTTCTAACTGAAATGGCGCAGTCAAAGTAGGTGTAGACGTTTCCGGTACGTTACCATCGGTAGAGTATGTTTGTACTCTTTATTGAGGTGGCTTATTTTATATAAGCAACTTGGGTGGTACCGCGAAGTCTTTCGTCCCTTTTATTAGGGATGGAAGACTTTTTTTGTTGCTTTTGTCCATTGGTATCAAAATTAAAAAACAGAGGAGAACCGCTATGCATATTATCAAACCAAAATCATATGAACCAAAATTAACTACTAAGGAAACGCAAGCTGCTATTCGTTTCATTCGTGAAACTTTCCAAGACGAATTTGGTAAGGAATTGAACTTGTCACGTATTTCAGCACCTATGTTTCTAGAAAAAGATACTGGTTTGAACGATAACCTTAACGGTATTGAAAAACCTGTTTCTTTTGAAATGAAAGACATGCCAGGCAAAACAATTGAAATTGTCCATTCACTTGCTAAATGGAAGCGCTGGGCTTTGCATCACTACGATTTCCAATTGGGCGAAGGTCTTTACACTAACATGAACGCCATACGTAAGGACGAAGATCTCGATAACTTCCATTCAATCTACGTTGACCAATGGGACTGGGAAAAAGTTATCAGAAAAGAAGACCGTACTAAGGAAACACTTGAAAGTACAGTTAAACAAATTTTTAAAGTTATCAAACATATGGAACACGAAGTTTGGTACAAGTTCCCAGAAGCAGTTCACCATTTACCAGACGAAATCCATTTTGTAACATCACAAGAACTAGAAGACAGATGGCCAGACAAGACACCTAGAGAACGTGAAAACGCCATTTCTAAAGAACTCGGATGTGTCTTCATCGAACAAATCGGTGGTGCATTGAAGAGCGGTCAACCACATGATCTACGTGCCCCTGATTACGATGACTGGAAATTAAACGGTGATATCATGTTCTGGTACGAACCACTAGATCAAGCTATTGAAATTTCATCAATGGGTGTTCGTGTTGATGCCAAATCAATGAAAGAACAACTCAAGATCCGTGTCGAAGAAGAACGTTTGCAATTGCCATATCATAAGATGATCGAAGCCGAAGAACTACCATTCACAATCGGTGGAGGAATCGGACAATCACGTCTATGTATGTTATTGCTTGGTAAAGCTCACGTTGGTGAAGTACAAGCCAGCGTATGGCCACAAGAATATATCGATGATTGTGCTAAATACAACATCCATATTTTATAAGATAGAAAAAGATGCGTCCCAAACCGGTTTGAAGTGAACCCCATTAATTGGAGTTTATTCTAAAATTTATTCGTCTAATCACAATATGTGATTAGACGATTTTTTGTTTATACGAAAGTCTCATCGCATTTGGGGTTAACCAGTTGTTGGATGATCTGATTCGTTTCGTATTGTAGTAACGGATCCAATTGTCTATTGCACTT
>NZ_RHON01000011.1 GCF_003946505.1 Companilactobacillus mishanensis
ACCTGGAACAAGCCTATACCAGTTGACCAAAGCCAATGACAATTAGAGGTTATCATGTAGTGCCCAGTTATGATTACAAATGTTAGGAATACTTAGGTTATTTTCAAACCTAATATACAGGCCTGGAACGTAGTGGAGCAACTTGGAGCTAATTGCACGAACCGCAATCATCTTCAAGCTTGCTCTTTTTCTAAATGTGCTTTGCACATTAAGAAAAATGTCACTACTGAGGCCAAATCGATTTAATTTCTCCATCTAGATTTAATCAAATCACTCATTCTGTCGGGGAGATTATATATAGAGCTTTGTTAGTTTGTTCGTATTAGACATATAACTTTGAATATATTTTTAGACTGAGAGTATTTGCTCTTGGTCTTTTTTTTGTGTTCCCAAATAAAAAATTCTTCCAGTCCCAACGGACTAAAAGAATCTTTAGAATATACTCAAACTGTATATTTCTGGTAGTCATAATATCCCAGAAAAATTAGTTATCTGGACTAACTTAGATGCAGAAAGAGAAATGATTTGGGCTCAGCACTTAAATTGTTGTTAGTGTGCGAAGCACAGTTACAACAAGGCTAAGTTTCAAGACAGACGTAGTCTGGCTCGAAATTATGCCAAGTGCGTTCCCTTCCTTGGTTGTTCGTTGGCGTAGCCAACATTTCAAAAGGTTGCGCACGCGCCACAGGCGACGTACGTTCCTTAAAGTTAAATCAATTTCATTTCGGAATCGGCAATAAAACTAATAACTAATAGTTTTCTCCTCGTCCCCTGTTAATGGGACTTGCTCGCCTTTAACTACAATCTGTGTGTCATGATCAGTAGCTACGGTAATTGAATCCTTCGAAACTGTGAAATAGTAGCGAATACCTTTAAACGTCAAATTAAACTTGATTGTTTGCCATTGATCAGGGAAGTGTGGGTCAACTGAAATTTCGTCGCCTCTAAAATCGACTCCGGCAAAATCAGAAGTTACAACGTTAACTGTGGCACCCATAACACCTAAGTGGATACCTTCTGCTGTCGTTCCACCTTGGATATCGTAGTAATCACTTGTTAATGCTTGATAGAATAATTTCCATGATAGGTCGTAGTCATTAACTTTCAAGGCTAACATTGAGTAAACAATTCTTGAAAGTGTTGAACCATGGGTGGTTCTTTGTAGATAGTAGTTTACGTTGTCTTTGATAAACTTCGTGCGGTCTTTGATTGGGTATCCCATGTCTTTGAGAATATCCATAAAGGTATCTTCTCTCAAATTATAGAGTGCCATCAATGAATCGGCTTGTTTTGCTAATTGATATTCATCTGGTGAATCGCCTTCTGATTTGAGGATACGATCCATTCTTGAAATATCACCATATTGGCGTCTGTAATAGTCGAAATCAATATCCTTTAGTTTGAAGTAGCCTTCGAATTGTCCCAGAATATCGTCTTTATTGAACTCAAGTTTGAGATTCTTACGAATGCTTTCCATATCATCTAGGTCGTCTTCATTGAAGTCGGCTCGTTTAAGATTTTCGGAAATAACCTCATCGGGTTCCTTTTGCATCAAGTACTCAAGGCGTCCAAACAACCAGCTGGTCATGATGTTGGTATAGGCATTGTTCTTCAGTCCGCCTTCATCTGCACCAGGGTATCCTTCATGGAACTCATCGGGGCCCATAACGTTTGCTATTGTATATCGCTTAGTTTCAGGGTCATATTCTGACATACTGATCCAGAGCTTGGCGATATTCAACAACATTTCAAGTCCATATTCTTTCATGAACTCATCGTCGTTAGTCATGTTGTAGTAATTCCAGATATTATAGGCGATTGCTAGAGAAACATGACGTTGTTTTCTGGAATTGTCAGGATCCCATTGATTTGTAATTGGGTTCAAGTGAGTAAGTTGTGACTGTTCATCACCATACATACCACTTTGCCAAGGGTACATTGCACCTTTGTAGCCGTTAGCTTTAGCGTATTTCTTAGCAGCACCCAAACGATTATATCTGTACATCAATAGATACTTGGCAAGGTTAGGGAAGTGCATTGTGTAATAAGGAAGGATAAATAATTCGTCCCAGAAAATGTGTCCACGATAGGCTTCACCATGAAGTCCACGGGCACCGATCGAAGCATCAAGGTCCTTGTTGACGTGCTGTTGTGCAGAAACAGTAGCGTGAAATTCATTCATCCGCAACAATTTTTGAGCCGTCACATCACCGACAACTTCAATATCTTCATTTCTCCAAATTTTTTGCCAGCATCTCATTGAGTTACTTACGGCATCAGCAAAATTCTTGTGATAGTCATGTCCGTAAACTGCATCTTCCAAGTCGCCATCAGTCTCTAGTGAAGTGTACATGCTGACTGATTTTTCGACTGTGTATGAACGTCCTTCGACGACGTGGAACTCAAGTGATTGGCTGATTCGTTCTTGGAATCTATTGGAGCTCAAAACAGCATCGTCAATGTCTGGGCATTGAATTTTGGATCCGACTGACATATTTACTTTTGAATTCTTCGTATGTGCCATTAGAATTGCTCGGTCGCCGTCAACTAATGTTTTGTCGACAATAATATGTTTTCCATTAAATGAACGATAACGTTCAACGTTCCAGTTTGTAACTGAACCGTCAATCTCGGAATAAATCTTCATTTGACCAGAGAAATTTAGTGGTTGAACGGTATATTGTAGTGAATAGTTGTGATAGTTTTTCATATCGGCAACTTTTTTAGTGGTGACTTTGATTCGTTTTCCATTATGTAGTGAAACTAGCATTGTAATGGTAAGAACACCGGTCCGCATATCAAGTGAACGATAGACATTAGTGATCTCATCGGGAGCAAGTTTAAATACGTCACCATCATCAATACTGAAACTCATATATTGTGCGTTTGGCATATTAACTAAATCTTCATTTACAATATCGTGATTATTTATATTAGTTGTTAATTGGTCGAAAACTCCAGCAACGTAGGTACCAGGGTAGTTGTCGTCGTTGGCTTTTGCCTCAAGATAGGCACCACGTAAGCCAAAGTATCCATTACCAATTGTTTGCATAGATTCTTGTCCGTACTGACGTTTTCCAGAATATGATCCATAGTATTCCAAATGCCAACCAGCATGTTCTTCTTCAAGTGATGCAGCTTGTTTCAAACCAAGTCTAGCAACATCATGCACGCCGACAGTAGGGATGTGTAACAAGTTTTCCATTGTCAATCCCATATCGATCGGTTGATTGACACAACTTACGATGGTATCTCGAAGCTCTACATCGATTGGATTAAGAATAACGACCACGTCAAAGTAGCTTGGTATCTTAGACTTAAAGTTGTCCAAGTTTTCACCAAGTGTTTTGGCTGAGTTAATATTATAAACCTTGTCGATCGTAGACTTATCGTCTGAATCTTCGTACGAATATCTTATGTGTTTATCTGTAACAGTAAGATATAGTGGTTTCATAATTTTCACCTCTCCCTTTAAGTCTAAAGTTTAAACTACTAATTATCAATTTTGTTACTAATGTTTCCAAAAATATTTTTATAAAAATGGTATTTTTTAATAATAAAAATATTAGTCTAATTTTTAAAAGAATTTATTGTTTATTTTGGAGCCAATATAATTTGAATTATTATAAAATTATAAATGTAAGCGATACAATATATTTGAGATGACATAGATTGTGGGGTGTTTTTATGAAGAATGAAGAGACATTGCTTTCACCTGCCAGTGGTAAAGTCATTAACATTACTGACGTCAATGATCCAATGTTTTCCGAAAAAGATATGGGTGACGGGTTTGGCGTTATTCCTGACGATACTGAGATACAAGCACCGATTTCAGGTAAAATAATGCTCGTAGCCCCAACTAAACATGCTATCGGTATTGCAGCAGATGATGGACTGGAAGTTTTGGTTCACTTAGGTGTCGATACTGTTGAGCTGAAAGGTGAACCTTTCGAAGTATTTGTTTCTGAAGGAGACGCTGTTAACGCTGGACAAAAGATTGCGACAATGAACATCGATAAAATCAAAGCAGCCGGTAAGAAGACAGATATTATCGTTGCAATCACTAACACAGCTAAAATGGTCAAAGAGGTTGTTCCAAAGGTCGGAGACATCAAAGTTGGTGAAGAAGCTGCAACAGTTGGCTTATTAGCTGAAGGAGAGACATCAGCTGCGCCTCAAAAAGCTGGAAAAGTCGACTTCGACGCTTTAGCAAAAGATATTGTTAAAAATATCGGTGGTGCGGAAAATGTTGACAGCGTGATCCACTGTATTACACGTGTTCGTTTCTATTTAAAAGATGAGAAGAAAGCGAACGACGACGTTATCAAGAATTTGAACGGAGTCTTAGATGTAGCTAAAGCAGGAGGCCAATATCAAGTTGTTATTGGACCAAAGGTTGAAGAAGTCTTTGATGCTGTCGTTAAAGTCTTAGGACCCGGATTTGGTGGCGAAGGAGATGCACCCGCAGCTCCTAAGCGTAAAGCACCAAAGGGATTTCTACCAAAGACAAAATTCTACTTTAGTTCATTGATCGGTGTTATTACCGCAAGTATGATGCCAGTTATCGGATTACTTGCTGCCGCAGGTATTTTGAAAGGTTTAGTTTCACTTTGTGTGTCATTCAAATGGTTATCAGCAACAAGCGATACTTATATGATCATTAATGCAATGGGTGACTCAGTCTTCTACTTCTTGCCGATCCTGGTAGGATTCACAGCGGCACGACGGCTGGGAGCAAACCAGATCATCGTTGCTGTTGTCGGTGGTGTTTTAGCATATCCTACACTAGTTCAATTAGCTACAAAAACAGCAAGTAGTGCCATGACAATCAACGCAAACTTCTTTGGAATTCCTATCCATGTAGCAAACTACACATATTCGATTTTCCCAATGATTGCCGCCGCATGGCTAGCATCAGAAATCGAACCTTGGTTAAAGAAACATATTTCAGCTTCAGTTAGAATGATCGTAAGTCCATTGATTGAAGTATTCGTAGTTAGTGCAGTTATTTTGATCATCGTTGGACCAGTTATCACATTCTTGAGTTCCATGTTAGCAAGTGGAATCGTAGCTTTGCTCAAATTCAGTCCCGCACTATCAGGATTGATAATCGGTGGCTTCTACCAATGTCTAGTAATCTTCGGATTACACTGGGCAGTTATCCCGGTCGTTGCCAACCAAATCGCTACAACCGGACACAGTGCATTGAACGCCATCGTTTCAGCAACAATGGTCGCACAAGGTGCCGCAGTTATGGCAGTATTCTTCAAAACAAAGAAAAACGTAGCAATCAAACAAATCGCTGGTGCTGCAACACTTTCAGCCTTCGCTGGAATTACAGAACCTGCAATGTATGGTATTAACTTGAAATACGGAAGAGTATTCTGGACAGCCAACATAGGTGGTGCCTTCGGAGGATTACTAACAGGATTGTTCCACGTAGATATGTGGGGATTCGCCGGATCATTGATCGGATTAGCATCATTCATCAATCCAAAAGGAATCGACTCCAGCTTCACAGGATACCTAATAGCAACAGCCGCAGCTTTAATTGTAGGATTCGTAGCAACATACTTCTTCGGATTCAAAGAATCTGACTTAGACGAAAAGATTCACACAGTAGAAAAAGTTAGATTAGGAAGCCGTGAACCAGCAGTTAAAGACGCATAAACTAAATTACGAAAAAACCGTGAAATTAATCACGGTTTTTTTTCGTCTAAAATTATTTTTATTTATAGCTGATATTTCAAATTATCGTCCTGAATAATCTTGGAATGATAAGCGTATGTTCTGCCAACAAACGCAGGTGAAAATACATATCCCCTATAAAATATGTTTCGGTTAAACACAAACCCATAAGAATATGACTATCTAGATGTAGAAAGCCAATTGATTCCGGCTCAGTGTTGAGATTTCAGTTAGCGTGCGAAGCACGCTTCGTGAAAGAGCAAGCTTTAAGATGATTGCGGTTCATGCAATTAGCTTAAAGTTGCTCCAACACGTTCCCTTCCTTGGTTGTTCGTTGGCGTAGCCAATATTTCAAACTGTTGCGCACGCGCCGAAGGCGACGTACGTTCCTCTGATGAATCAATTGGCTTTCGGAATCGGCATCCAACCACAATCTACTTCAGAAAATCATCAATATCAGAAAAACTATTAGCCGTAAATCCATCTCTTAAAACCTCAGAATCACACATTTTTTTCAAATAAGATGTGCTGTCGGCAATAGTACTTGATACACTAGTAACAAAAGGTACTAAATTTTTCCCAGTCAAATCGAATTGATCAAAGAAAGAATGCACAATCATAGGTGGCTGTTGATACCAAGTGGGGAAGCCAAGATAAACAGTGTCGTATTCAGATAGATCCAATGAAGTTGCAATCTCAGGATGTTCATCATCGCTGATCTGCTTTTCGGCTACTTTGACTAAAGTGTCGTAGTCCTCTGGATAATCCATCTTGGTTTTTAATTCAACTAAATCAGCACCAAGTTTTTTTGAAATGTATTCGGCAGCTTTTTTAGTGTTTCCTGAACGAGAAAAATATAAAACGATATTATTTGCCATTTTCAGTACCTCTTTTTAAATTGATATATTCATGATAACTTATCTCTTCTATAATAATAGATAGTATTTTTGAAATAATTGAAAAACAGCTTGCATTAAAGTCGACTGGAAGGCTTATATTAGTATCATAATTTTAAATCAATAAGTGAAGTGAACAAAATGGAAGAAACTACATATTATTCAGCAATGAAAAAAGATGAGTTAGCCATTCCCTGGACTAGTGATGAAGGACAAGTCTTGGATATAATCAAACAAGATGGAAATGCTCTGTTGATGAGCATGACCGGAAAAGAAAATGAATCATCTTCCAAATGGGTCGAGCATGGCATGATCCAGACATATACGCAGGAATCCTTGGATGAATACATCGATACACAGTCAGATAGTAATTTTTATCTGGACAATGCCTTTACATTGATGGATTCGCTAGATAAGAAGAGTAATAATGCCAAAGCACCTTACGTCAGTGCAATTTATCTGGCATCGGCCCTGGCACAAAAAATGAAGCTTCCATATAAGATGACCTGGGTGCTGTATATCGCTGCAGCTTATGGAGTCGGTTTTCTTCCAAAAATATCCGTCAATGAATTCGAGATCCAGAATTGGGACCAGATGGATTACGCCTTTATAGACAAGCTGGCCGAAGAAACACACGATGCACCCGTTTATGATAAAAATAAGGTTACGGTCATATTTAGACCAGATGGTAATCAATTTTATTTCAGAACATCTCAGGCGTTCCAAGATATTATGGAATTGTTGAAATTGAATTCTAGCGGTTTTGAGTTCGGTACCTTACAGATCAAACACTCTTATGAGTTGATTCATATGGCATTTGAACTTTCCAAATTCTATCCCAAAGAATAATTGCATATTAATATAGAAGAAACGTGTCAAAATAAGACTCGTTTCTTATTTTTTTGCAAAAAATTGGTCAAGATTATGATTTTTTGTAAAACTTCTGTAAAAAAAGTCGCTCAAATTTCGTTATTTTAGTATTATTTCCTAATTTCAGGATAAAACAGAAAAAATCCAAAAAAGATTCAATTTTTTTAGAATTTTCGAACACACCATAAAACATACTCGCAGTAGTAATTAATTTTTCAATATTTCAATCATGTTACCAAGGTTACATAAAATTCGTTGATTGTAACTTTCGCGCGGTGGTTATGTAACATAAACCTGTTAGTATACTTCTCGTAGCTTAAAGAGCTAAACAATTCTAAAGAGTAAGGATGTATATATTTCATGAAAAAAGTATTATCAATCGCTTTCGTAAGTGCCATCGCATTAACAGCTTTCGGAGTAAACACAAGTAACTCAGAGGCCGCTACTACAAAAGATAGCAATCACGTATCAGTTGTAGCCGGTGATACTTATAAGAGTATCGCTGCCAAAAATAACGTTTCAATTTCAGACCTAGAACAAGCAAACGGTCGTGAAGTTGGCGGATTCGACATTATCTACCCAGGTGAAACTATCACATTACCTACAAATAATGCCGTACAACAAAATGTACAAACAACATCAACTGCTACCACACAAAGTGCCGCAACTCCAGCATCTACTGGTACAACAACATCAAAAGGAACATTCAAAGTAAGTTTCTATGATCCAGCCGTTTTAGGTTCAGGCATGGGTTATAGCGGTGTTGCCGCAAACCTATCAGTTTTCCCTAAGGGAACACAATTGAAGATTACATTGTCAAATGGACAAGTAATGTACAGAACAGTTAACGATACAGGAACATTCGCATACAGCAACTCACAACAATTAGACGTTGCTATGCCAAGTAGCAGTATCCCTTCATACGGTGTTACATCAGCATCCGTTGAAGTAATGGGATAATAAAATTTGAAAAAAAACACGACAGAAATGTCGTGTTTTTTGTTGTGGTGAATTATGAAGCTCGACCACTATTGATGATTTTATTGAAAATCGTTGGGCCAAGTAGACAAGTTATAATTGCCGCTAAAGTTATGGCTCCAGCTTGCGTTTCACTGATGATCTTCAAACTTTTACCAACTTCCAAAATAGGAAGAACCAAAGTAATAGTTGTCGTTGTTAAAACAGCTGCAGCAAGTGATAATCTGTGACCGAATCTAGGTTTGAAGACAAAGTAGACGATGGCTTTTGATAAGACAAAGGCAATCAAGAATACCGGAATCAAGGCGAGAGCTTTAGGATTAGTGAACAGAGTCCGTAGATTCAAGTTAACACCAGTCACAATGAAGAAAATAGGGATGAAGAATCCATAACCCATCGAACTCAATTTGTCTTGAGTTTCTTCACTAGGTTGCAGCAGTTTCATGACCGCACCAGCCAAGAAGGCGCCCAAGATACTTTCAGCACCGATCTGTTCCGCAAAAGTAACTAGAGCAAAAATCAGGAAGAATGCCAAACGGATATCGAGTTGAGTCGTGGACTTATTAATATTATCGAAGAATTTGTAAACCGGTTTGAATCTTCGAAGCAGTAAAATAGCAATCAAGAAAATTACCGGTAGCCCAAAGGCAGAAATATAATTTTTTTGTTGAATAGCCGAATAAATAGTCAATGCAAGTAGGGGAATGAACTCACCCAAGGCAGCAGTCAATAGAATCGTCTGCCCGTATTCTTTTTCCAATAACCCAGTCTCTTTGAGGAGGGAAATCAGCACACCCATCGCAATAGTACAAAATAAAATAGTAGCTAAAATGAAGTTGTCGAACATTTTAGTTTCGTACATAATTCCGCTAAGAATCAACGACATTAAGAGGATACTGAAGAAACCACCAAAGGCGATACCCAAAGGTGAGCCTTTAGCTTCAGCTTTAGATTTCTTTTTTTCGATCAAGTCAAAATTGATCTCCATACCACCCAAGAAAATGAGCATGATGACACCCAAGTTGGAGAGGTACTTCAAAGTCATATCAGGCTGAACCAAATTAAGACCAGTTTTCCCGATCAAAATTCCCATAATGATTTCCGAAATAGAACCCGGCATTTTGGTGATTTTAAATCGAGCAAGAATCAAAGGAGCAGCTAACGCTGCAAATAATGTGATAAGTAATGAAAACTCTGGCATAAAAATATCCCCTAAGTAATAAAAGTTTCTTTATTCTATAACAACTATTAGTATAAACCAAATCCTTAATACAAAAACCACATCAAGTTCATTCTTTATTCATACTTTTTCGTTAAAGTAATTCAAATAAGATACAGTTCGATTACAAAATGGAGGCAGATATGAATTTTCTGTTCATGGCAGTGGCATTCGTACTTGGCCTAGTATTATTATTTACCGGCAGTCATTTTAAAAATGGGAAGGCATCAAGACTTTGTTACGGAGTCGGCACAATCGGAGTGATACTAGCGATGTATATAGCGTGGCCAAAATAAAAGATACGAAAACTTATTTGTTTTCGTATCTTTTTTAGTTGTCTTTAATATGCCGTCTGCAGAGCTGAGAAATACTCTTCGGCTGCCGTCTCCAGAGCTGTGAAATACTCTTCGGCTGTGTGCGGTACGGTTCGAGCCTAAGGTCGGTCTCGAACCTCGGTTTTAAGCCTTACCATGGTTCGGTAAGGCTTAAAACTCGTCCGGTGGTGTAAGGGCTAAAGCCCTAACGCCACTTTCACTGCCTTCGAATATTTCTCAGCTCTTCCGACTAGTTTTGATCGATAATTGATTATACAGCTGACTCAATATAATTTGTGGATTATAAAATTCGAGTTTCAGATAATCCCAGAATTTAGGGTTCAATTCCCATACTGGTGATAAATTACAGTGAACTGAATACTATTAAAGAATGGTGCACTACATCCGCACCCAGACCCAAAGAATGCATAAGATTGAATAGTGCTGTTTAGATGCAGGAATCAAATCGGTTTCGGCTCAGTAGCTAAATTTCACTTAGTCGAGGGACTCGGCTTAGTGAAAGGGGCAGCTTGAAAACTTTTCGAATTTTGAAAAGGTTCCAAGTGTCCCAGCTACGTTCCAGCCGAAGAAACCGATTTGATTCCGGAATCGGCACCAACCACCTCTACTCAATCGAAATCAGTTGAACATTACTGATTCCTTGATAACCACTTAGTTTATCCAATATATCATCAATAGTCCCGCTCAAATGACTAATATCAAACGATAAAACAACACTCGCAAGATCATGAATAGGAATATTTTGGTTGATAGTCAAAACACTTGCATTGGAATCTGACAACAACAGCAAAACTTTCGAAAGTAAACCTTGTTCATGCTCCAACATCAATGATATCAGTGCTTTCCTTGTTGTCCTATTTTCTTCAGGCAGAAAGACTAAACCTTTATATTTGTAGTAAGTTCCACGACTGATGCCAACAACTTTAACAGCATCGCTGACTTGATGGACTTTACCACTTTCCAAAAGTTGTCGTGCTCTGATGACTTTATCATAGGTCTCTGGCAAAATTGATCCATCAACAATATAATATTTTTCCACTTTAATCTACCTCGCTAGTTGCTCCCTTTTTGTCGACACTTAAATGATGTATTTCCCAATCTGGAAATGCTTTTGTAGCATCTGAAATGATTTTGTCGGCGGCCATTCCGTCGGCTGTGATTGCCATCATCGTTGATCCGCTACCGCTGATATACATTGTACCATTTGAATTTTTGCAGATTTCTTTAGCTTGTTTGTAGTCGGGGATAAGTGTGGCGCGATAGGGTTCGTGCATCTTATCCTTGATGGCACTGTGAATAACTTTCATATCACCAAGCTCCAAGGCTTTTGCTAAAGCACCTAAGTGGCTCATCTGATAAATTGCATCACTATAGCTCATTTCGTTTGGCAAAATCGAGCGTGCTTCTTCTGTGCTGACTTTGTAATTTGGAATCATGGCGATGAAATGTAAGTCAGGACTTACATTGAAATGAACAGTTTGGACGTTTTGATCCTCGTCGACAAATGAAACGCCTAAGTTTCCGTAGATGGCAGGGGAGACATTATCTGGATGTCCTTCCATTTGTGTGGCTAAGTCCAAAATTTCATCATTTGCCAAAGGTCCGTTGAACCAAGTATTGGCACCTTTCAATCCGGCTACGATACAGATGGCAGAGCTGCCTAATCCACGTGCTACGGGAATCGTATTATCAATAGTAATTTTTACATTTGGTACTGGCTCGTTAAGAAAATTACAGCATTTAACGAAGGCTTGATACACTAAATTATCTTCATTTTTGAATTCATCTGGACAACCAACAATTTCTAATTTATCTGAACTAGGTTCGAAAGTAATCGTTGAGTATAAAGAAACGGCCAGACCCATACAGTCAAAGCCGACTCCAATATTTGCACTTGTTGCGGGAACTTTAATTCTTATCATAAAACTCTGCCTCTACTTTCGATTTCACATAAGACTTCATGTCTGATTTGTCGATCACGTCTTCATGCAAAATTGGTAGACTCCAAACTTTCTCAAGATTGTCAGGGATGGCAACGTTAGTTTGTTGAGCCAATTTTTCCATAATTTCGTGGTCATCATCGGGGATGTCATCCATAACGGCATCAGCAACGACTTTGACAAATTTATATGGGCTAGCTGTACTTAACAGCACCATCGGAGTTTTGGCATCGTGTGCCTGATAGTCACGCATAACTTTATAACCGACGGCTGTATGTGGATCCATTAGATAGCCATCTTTATTATATACATCTTTGATTGAATCTTTAACTTCATCGTCTGTACTGAAGCCACAATAGAAATCTTTTTTGATCTCGGCAAGGATTTCATCGGAAACTTGATATTTTCCTTCACTCTCAAGTTGATCCATCAATGTCTTAACGTAATCTGTATCTTCACCACTCTTATAATAGAGGAGACGCTCAAAATTACTTGATATCTGGATGTCCATACTTGGGGCAACTGTCTGGAAGAATGGCATGTTGCGATCGTATATACCACTGTTGAAAAATTTTGTTAAAACGTTGTTCTCATTGCTTGCGACGATAAATTTGTTCACAGGTAGTCCCAATTGCTTGGCGTAGTAGCCTGCTAGCACATCACCGAAGTTACCAGTTGGTACTGTAAAATTAATTTTGTTTCCTATATTAATATGCTTATTTTTTACCAATTGCATATATGAATAGAAGTAGTAGACCACTTGAGGAATTAGACGACCAATGTTGATCGAGTTAGCACTTGAAAGACTGACATTGAGGCCTAGTTCCTTTTTGAGTTGTTCGTCATTAAAAATCTTCTTCACATTACTTTGAGCATCGTCAAAATTACCTTTTATGGCAGTTACTTCTGTATTGCTTCCATTTGTAGTTGTCATTTGAAGCTTTTGAATCTTGCTAACACCATTATGTGGATAGAAGACTGTGATACCCATTTTCTCGAGATTCTTGAATCCTTCCAAAGCAGCTTTTCCTGTGTCGCCACTTGTTGCTGTCAAAATCATTACTTTGTTATTAGCTTCCAAAACGTTCTTCATTAATTGAGGCAACATCTGTAATCCAACGTCCTTGAAGGCACTTGTTGGTCCGTGGAATAATTCCAGTACATGGAAATCATCGACGTCAGCCACTGGTGTTACTTCTTTTGTATCAAAGCTTTCGTCGTAGGCATTGTGGATACTGTTGCTTATTTCTTCATTAGAGAAGTCAGGCAGGAGTTTTTCCAATACGATCTGTGCTATTTCTTCATAGCTTAAATTAATTAATTTATTAACGTCTATATGTAATTTGTTGAGGTCGGGGAATACGAAAAGCCCGCCATCATCAGCGAAGCCTTTCTTTATAGCTTCCTTTGCTGAAATTTGTATTTTTTTATTTCGTGTACTTGTATAGTAATTATTCATCGGTTATAACTCCTTGCTTTTCGAATGTTTATATGATAACCTGTTTTTAAATAAAAAACAAGTGTTTACGAATAATGAACACGTACAGGAGGTTAAGCCTATGAATATCGCAATATTAGGATTTGGAACAGTAGGAAAAGGCGTTTATGAAATAGTAAAGAAGGCCAATGGGCAAACCAGAAACCTCTCTGTAAGTCACATCTTGATCAGAAAGAATAAAGAACGTGTTCTTCCCGAAATGACAGGTAATATAGAAGAAATATTAAATGATAAAAATACTGATGTAGTTGTAGAAGCTATCGGTGGTATCGAACCAGCTCACGAATACATCCTTTCAGCATTAGAACATGGTAAACATGTGATAACAGCTAACAAGGCAGTTATCGCAGTTTACTTGAAAGAATTTACAGATGCTGCAGAACAAAACAATGTTAAGTTTTACTTCGAAGCTTCAGTTGGTGGTGGTATTCCTTGGATCCAAGGTTTGGAAAAAGCACTCAGAATCGACCGTGTTAATTCAATCCAAGGTATCTTCAATGGAACAAGTAATTTCATCCTCGACCAAATGAGCCGTCGTGGTGGTTCATTCGTAGATGTTTTGAAGGAAGCTCAAAAACTTGGATATGCTGAAGCAGACCCAAGTGCTGATATCGATGGTATCGACGTTGCCAACAAGCTTTGTATCAGTTGTGACATTGCTTATAACATCGATATCAAGAATCGCAAAGCACTTCCAATCTTTGGTATCAGAAATATCACAGCCAAAGACGTTGAATACTTTGCAAAGAAGGGCCTATCAGTTAAATTGATCGGTCGCACACATCAAAAAGGTAACAAATTCGACTACGTGGTTGAACCATCATTGTTCGTTAACCATTCACTCGAAGCCAACACACCTGACAATTACAATTTGATTTCTCTAAACGGAGATACAATTGGAAAACTTGATTTCTTCGGACAAGGTGCAGGGATGTTACCAACAGCCAATGCCGTTATCCAAGACATTCTCGATATCCAAGAAGAAAAAGAACACTTAAAACGTGAATTCAACAAGAAGTTAGAGTATTGCCCACAATTAACAAAAGGTGATTACCTAGTACGTTCAAAAGCCGACATTGCAGATTTATTCAAAGATTTCGCACCAACATACGAAGGCAAATATTTAGCAGTACATTCGATTCCAGTAGGTGAAATGCATAAAATTATGAGACAAGTTCTAAAAGTGGACAGCTCAGCATTTATGGTTAGCCTGCCAAATGGGGAGGCAGTTGCATAATGAAAGTAGCAAAATTTGGAGGAAGCTCCGTAGCAGATTCAGATCAGTTTAGAAAAGTAAAAGCGATAGCGAACAGTGACTCAGATAGAAATGTCATCGTCGTGAGTGCCGCTGGTAAAAGTAGTGCTGAGCCAGTCAAAGTTACAGATTTATTGATTCAGTTGGAAGATGCCAAATCAAACGGTACAGACTGCCAACGAATTTTCGATCACATAAGTGATCGCGTTCTCAAGATTCGTGATGAGTTAAATCTTGACGTCAATATTGAAAACGATCTGAAGGAAATTTATTCAAAATTAGATAGCTGTTCACATGATTACTTAGTCTCACGTGGTGAATATTTAACAGGTAAATTGATGGCCGCTTATCTCGGCTATTACTTCGCAGATGCTAAAGACTTCATGATTTTCGATAGGGAAAATTTTGATTATCAAGCATCCGAAAAACGTATCAAAGAAATTATGGCTGCCCATGAATATATCGTCGCACCTGGTTTCTATGGTGCCAATGAAGATGGTTCAATCCACTTGATGCCCCGTGGTGGTAGTGACATCTCCGGCTCGATTTTGGCAAGCCTACTCAACGCCAGCCTTTATGAAAACTGGACAGATGTATCAGGTATCTTGATGGCAGATCCAAGAATCGTCAATCATTCAAAGAAAATCGATGTCCTAACATATGATGAGCTACAAGAATTGTCATACATGGGAATCGGAGTTTTCCAAGAAGAAGCAGTTCGTCCTGTACGTGAAAAACAAATCCCAACAAAAATTCTCAATACAAATCATCCAGAAGATAGCGGAACACTTGTGGTAGATTCCGCTGCTAAAAAGTCAGATAACAATATAATCACAGGTATCGCTGGTAAGAAGAATTACACAGTTATCACAATCAAGAAATATCAATTGAACAAACATATCGAAGTATTGCAAAACGTTCTCTCCGTTCTTCAAAAATTCCATATCTCGATCAATTACGTTCCTTCAGGTATGGATTCATTCAGCTTCCTTTGCAGACAAAGCGAAGTTAGCAACAAACTAGAAGCTATTCTTCTAAAATTAAGAAACAAATGTGGGTTGGATTCAGTTGAAGTTAATCGTGACATCGCCTTAGTTGCTGCTGTTTCACTCCAATTGAGCAAACGTCCTGCTATTGCTGGTAAGATTCTCGATTATCTTGATAACAGTCTCATCAACGTCAGATTGGTTATTCAAGAAGGTAGTGACATCAAAGTTGTCTTCGGTGTCTCAAATGAAGATTACGAAAAAACAATTTCAAAGATCTATCGTGAGGCAATGTTTCGCGATTACAAAAGAATTCCAGCTTAGATTATTGAGAAGGTTGAAATTCATCTCATTTGAAAATTTCTTATACATAGGTAGGGGAGTCAGACCTTGAGTCTGGCTCCTTTTTGCGTGGCATGTTATTCTGAAAATAATATTTATAACTACGAAGGTGATTTCTATCAAAACTTTAATTGTTGTTTCTCATCCAGAAATTAATAACTCACAGACGGAAGAATTTTTACAGCAGGCAGCCAAACCTATGGAAGATGTGACTTGGCATCATGTGGAGTCACTTGAAAAAATTGATGTTGATGCTGAACACAAGTTATTGAAGCAAGCTGACCGAATAATTTTCCAGTTTCCTCTATATTGGTATTCTGCTCCAGCAGGTTTGAAGCATTGGATTGATACAGTAATGGGACGTAATTTCGTCTATGGTGATGAACAATATAATTTGGAAGATAAAGAATTTGGATTAGTTGTTACCACTGGTATGCCCTTGAAGGACTTCCAAGTTGGAGGAACTGAAGGGATGAGCCTTGATCAAATTATGACGCCTTATCGAGCATTTGCTAAAAGGGCTAAAATGATAATTATGCCAATATTTACGGTGGCTCAGTTCTGGTATCAAACAGAACCCCAACAAATGAAACTATTGATAGATTACCAACGATATATTAATCAAAAATACCCAGACTCATTAAACAACCGCCAAGATTGGTTCGAACATGAGCTAACAAAGTTTGTTAGCAGGTTAAGTGACGAAGATGAGAGAAATGCCAATTTGGTCTTAGAAACATTTCGAGAACAAATTGAAGATTTAGATCAATTAAATGATACTTTGAAAATGATTAAGAAGGGTGAGGATGACAACCTTGAATGAACATTGTGAATGGTTATTAAATGAAGTCGATAAATTGCAACAAAAGCAAGCACATTATGAAGACAGAGCATTTTTGTTGTCTTTGAAATCGGTCATAAATGAGCAAAATGAGCGTTCGGAACAGATCCAAAATGAACTAGATGGAAGATTATGGAATCATACAAATTGGTAAATTGTTAACAAAATCGGACAAAAAATAAAATTTGTCCTGTTTTAATATGTCATGTACGATACTTTTTTATCATAAATAACGCATTTTTGATTAAAATTATTCTAATAAATTAAAAATATTTGTTTTAATAAAAATTTTTTTGAAGAAATGAAACCCTTTCCATAGATTTATGTGGTATAAATAATGTATAATTTAGGTGTTAAAAAATAATAATTTGCATATCATTTATTGACCCTTGTAATAAAGTATTATATAGTTTTCACGCCTGAATAATTCGATGTGTAAATTGTAGGAGGGTTGTGATGTGGAAAAAAATTAGTTTTCTAATACTTTTAATTTTTCCAATGCTCTATGCCTTGCAATCGCAACCTGTGATTGTTAAGGCTGATTCGCAGTCAGGTTTTTACGACATTACGTTAACTAACGATAATAATAACGGTGACAACAATGGAGGAGGAGATTCATCCGGATCCGGTTCAGGAAATGGAGATTCTAACTCCGGCAAAGACCAAACTACGAATGGAAATAATGGTGGTCAAACCCAAAATACTACCAAGACACCAGGCTCAGCGACAGTGGCTCCAGCAAGCGGCCAGTCAAAGAGTGGTTTATCTGGCTTGCTGCCACAAACAAATAACTTACAGGAAGGTCTATTACTAGGAATGGGTGTGCTGATATTAGCACTGTTTAGTTGGGTTATCTATTTACTAGTAGCAGACAAGAGAAGAAGGGGACTACACAATGAAAAAATTAATTAAGGTTACTACTCTTTTAGGAGCAGCAGTTTTAGGTCTATCAACAGCAGGAGTTGGCGTTGCTAACGCTGCTACAATTAATGACGATAATGTATCTGGTACATCAAAAGCTGATGTATCATTGACACAAGATGAAAGCAACAGTTCAATTAAGTTAACAAAGGCTCCAGACATTCATTTTGCAGAACAAAAAATTACTGGTTCTGCACAGAAAGCTCTACCTGCAGATTCTATTGATGCAATGCTTGAAGTTGTTAACCCAGGTCTCATTTGTTGTTAACGCAAGCCCATTTACAAGCGCAGATGGTAAACAAACATTGACTGGTGCACAATTATCTCTAGCTAATGGTTCTATCTCATCTGATACTGACGTGACAGACGGTGTGTCACAACACGATTTAACTCCATTAGGTACAGATGATGCTTTAATTTTTGATGCTGCCGCTTCAAAAGGTATTGGTACATGGGATTTAACACATGATAAGTCTAATGCAACATTAGATATTCCTTCAGGTGCAGTGGCTGGAGATTATGCTTCTACACTTACATGGACATTAGTAAATGCACCTTCAGGTCAAGAATAAGATACTAATTAGAAATTTAATCAAAAAAGTAAAATAGAATTAAGGAGAGGACAATATGCGATGTAGTCGTAAGCTGATAAGCGGAATACTGCTGAGTGCTATATTGTCCTTTTCAGCATTCCCGCAAACTATTTTGGCAAACACGCTTGATACTCATGCGAATGTTTCGTTGCGTGCGGTCGATCCTAGTGATCCTAATAAGATTCGTGACCCATACGATCCAGACTTGAATTATCCTGGTGATTCTAATGATCCGGGTAACAATGGTACTGGTTCCGTTGGTCAGCTCACATTAGATTATGTAAGTAATCTGAGGTTTGGTACGCATTCAATAAAACAGGGTGGTATATCCGTCCCTGCAACGAATACTCATGCGATGGTGCAAATAACAGATCTGCGTGGTAACGGTAACGGTTGGACTTTACAGTTGAAACCTGAAGCTTTGGTTGGTGAACAAACTAGTTCTCAAATTACTGATGGCTATTTATATCTAGGTTCTGAAGCAATCAGAAAACCTAGTGATAGTGTCAGTGATCCACCAATCACGCAATCGAAACGACTAATGTTAGGTGAATTCGACAATGTCTTGAAGGCACCTAAGAATACTGGTTTGAGTACTTGGATTTTGGGATTAAATCAAAATACTGATTCTCCAACAACGTTGGTATTAAATAACATTGACGCTGTTCAACCAGATCATTATGTAGGTTCTTTAGATTGGTCCTTGACCAATGCACCAAGTTAAGTAAAATTGTTGTTAAAGAGGATTTTGTAGAGGATTAGGAGACTATATGTAACTATGAAGAAATTTTGGTTAGCAATCACATTTTCGTTGATCGCATTGTTTGGAGTTTTCTTTGGAGGGCAAACAATCGCCAACGCTGAATCGTTGAAGTTTACTGTTTCAGCAGTTCAACCAGACAGTCAAATCGATAAAAAGACGACTTATTTTGACATGTTGGTCAAACCCAACGAAGATCAGAATTTGACCGTTAAAATTACTAACAGTGATAAAAAGGCCCATAAGTATCGTGTGTCTATCAATCGTGCCGGAACTAATAGTAACGGTGTAATTGATTACAGTACACATGGTGTTAAGCCGGACAAATCATTGAAGAATAATGTCGAAAGTCTAGTGCCTGCTCCAACAACAGTTACAGTTCCAGCTCAAACAACACAAGATTACAACTTCACTTTGAAGACACCCGCTAAAGATTTTGGCGGAGTAATACTTGGTGGTGTTAGAGTTCAGCAAGTAAGTCAAGATAGTTCATCCAAGAAAAAAGGTGTTTCGATCCGTAATAAGTTTGCCTACGTAATTGGTTTACAGTTACATTCAAACGAGGATTACGTTGCACCTGACATGAAATTATTGGGTGTGAAAGCTAAACAGATGAATTATCGTAATTACGTTACAGCTAACCTACAGAATACTAAACCAACAATTATGCATGACTTGGTAGTTAATGCCAAAGTTCATACACAAGGTAAAAAAGACAAGGTTTTATCTGTAAAGAAGACGAACATGTCAATGGCTCCTAACAGTAATTTCGATTTCCCAATCGGTACTAATGGGAAGGCTCTTAAAGCGGGTAAGTATACCCTGGTATTAGATGCAAAAGCTGAAAAGGGCAGATATCACTGGCACTTCACGAAAAACTTTGTAATTACTGATAAAACAGCTAACAAGTTAAACAAGTCAGCTGTTGATCAAGAGCAAGGGCCAAATTACTTCATTTGGATCTTGGTAGCAATTATCATTGTTATCATCTTGCTCGGAATCATTATTTACTTAAATCAAAAGAATCAAAAGAAACGTAGAGAATAGAATACGTTAAGAGACCACATTGAGAGATGTGGTCTTTTTTAGTTTCATGATATATCTGAAATAACCTTGACTGAATAATATAAATATATTAATATTTTTATTGAATTAAAGAAATAAATATATTTAGTCGGGGAGAAAATATGAAGAAAAAATATTCACTTTTACTAGTGATTGTGATGATTGTCATGGTACTAGCAGGTTGTTCAAACGGGGGAGCCTTGGGCAACAATCATCAAGATGAAACAGTTGTGCAAAAGGCAGTTCGTACTGATAAAGCTATTACTATGACTGATATTTTGAATAGTAAGAAGCCAGTTATTATGTATCAAGTTTACACAAATAAAGGTAAGATATCGTTTGGTCCTCGATCAGTTGTTACTTCCGTTTTGGTATGCCAGAACGGTAAAGCTACATCTTATTGGACTTCGGCTTATATTAAAGATTTTGATGGATTATCGGAAAAACAAATTCTATCTAAAGTAAAGAAGTTAGATAAATCTAATTTTAAGTTATACAAGAAGGAAGCAATAAGATTATCAATCAAAGGAAAGGCGGATTTTGATCCATCTGACTATGAAGAATCAGATCAAGCTGATGCTGAAAAAGCTCTGAGTATCGTAAATAAAAATATCAATAAGTTGAAACAAGTTGAATACAAAACACCAGTTTCACAAAAGGTACGAATTGATGCAACCAAATCGTATTCACATAAGAAGATTATCGCTGAGGATTTTGACATGACTAGTACAGATGAATTAATTGGAGTGGGCGATCCAGAAGATATAATGAATATCGACAATAAAGATATCAGCAAAAAATCTGATTATGCTTCCACTGAGTCACTCAATTATGGTTTCTACGAAACTGTAACCGGTCTCTCAGGTAACAGATTCAACTACGCAGGATATACAGGTAAGAATCACCAACTGCTAATTAGATATCCAAGAAACAAGTCAGTTACATTCAACATGGATACTCCTAAATCTAAGTATCTAAATGTTAAATCAAACTGGAATTAAACTTTAACGTAAGAGCAGAATAATAATTCTGTTCTTTTTTGTATTGCAAATCATATTAATAAACAATATATTGAAATTAATACGTTTATGGTGGGTGATAGGATGAGTTCTTTAGATTTTAAAGTTTGTGATATTACGATGGTTCACTACGATGCTATCGTCAATGCTGCCAACAGCACGTTGCTTTGCGGTGGAGGAGTCGATGGTGCGATTCATCGTGCCGCTGGTCCTCAATTAGTTGAGGAATGTCGGACTCTTCATGGTTGTAAAACTGGTGAAGCAAAAATTACTCTTGGTTACAATTTGCCCTCGAAACACGTTATCCACACGGTTGGTCCAGTATATCCATCAATGTCACCTGATGAAGCTAAGTTGTTACTGACTGCTTGTTATCGAAATTCTTTAGATGTTGCTAAGAAAAATAATTTACATTCGGTCGCTTTTTCGGCAATCTCAACTGGTGTTTATGGTTATCCAATCGATGACGCCACTGAAGTTGCTATGAATACAGTCGCAAATTGGTTAGAAGACGATTATCAAATAGACGTCTTGATGACTTGTTTTGATAATGTTGTCTTCAGTAGTTACCAACGTTTTCTACAAGAGTATAATGGCAACAATAAATATTTAACGACTTTAAAAAACAAATAATTTATAAATTTCTAAAAGGAGAGTGTCAAAATGAGATATACGATTACAGGTGGCACTGGTCATCTTGGTTCCCAAATTGTTAAAGCTCTAACAGAATACGTACCAGCATCAGAAATTCGTGTTGGTGTTCATACTGTTTCTAAGGCACAACATTTGATTGATGCTGGATTCGATGTCCAGGCATTTGACTTCTTTGATGAAGAAAGTCTCGGCAGCTTGTTACAAGATACTGATGTCTTTATTTATGTGCCAAGCAAGAGTCATACAAGTTATAGCCGTATTGGCGAGCTTGAAAAGGTCCTGATTGCAGCACAAATGACTGAGGTTGGACACATCGTTGCCATGGGATTTGTGGCTGATCAAGTAAATAATCCTTTTGATCTGTCAGCATTTTATGGTTATCTACCAAGACGTTTGGCAGAAACTGGTTTGGATTACACGATAATCCGTAACGCTTTATACGCTGATCCATTGGTTCCTTACATTCCAGAATTGATCGAACGTAAAAATATCATTTATCCAATGGGTAATGAATCATTGTCATTTATTTCATTGGAAGATAGTGCTAAGGCATTCGCCAAAGTTGCTACAACTAAATCACTTCTGGTTCCCGATAAAATTTATACTTTGACTCAATCAAAGAATTATACGATGCCACAGTTAGCTGAAATTTTGACTGAAGTATCTGGTCACGAAATCGGTTATGAACCCATGACACTACAAGAATTTGCTGACACATATAATGAAGATGGCGGAGGGCACATGCTTGCTTCAATGTATGATGCTGGTTCGATGGGATTATTGGATCAAGTGACAGATGATTATCAAAAAATCATGGGTGAACCTGCTACTGGTCTAAAGAAATTTATTACAGAAAAATATTCAGAATTATAATATTCATCAAAAGAGGGAAGGTTTTATTATGAAAGCGGTCGTTGTTAAACATCCGGGTGGTCCGGAAGTCCTGGAATATATTGACGTTGCTACACCTGAAGTCAAACCAGGATGGAGTTTGGTCCAGGTAAAGGGATTTGGTATCAATCATTCCGAAATTTTTACTAGACAAGGTTATTCACCTAATGTTAAATTTCCACGTATTTTAGGTATTGAAGCTGTTGGTGTGATTGCCGAAACAACTGATTCTGACAATTTGCCAAAGGGACAACAGGTTATGTCGTTCATGGGAGAAATGGGCCGTGAATTTGACGGTGGTTATGCTGAATATGTACTGTTACCAAATGAACAAATTTATCCAATCAACTCTAATTTAAGTTGGGAAGATCTAGCTACGATCCCTGAAACTTACTATACTGCTTATGGTGCATTATTAGGATTACAACTAAAAGATGGTGACTCACTACTAGTTCGTGGTGGTACAAGTGGAGTTGGCGTTGCTGCTACTAAATTAGCTAAGGCCATCAACAGCACGGTTCAAGTTAGCGGGACAACTCGCAACCTTGCTAAATCAGATTTGCTTAAAAAGGTTGGCTATGATGAAGTTATCCAAGACGTCGATGGTGATTTGAAAACTAGCTTACAATACGACAAGATTCTCGATTTGATTGGTCCTAAGACCATCAAAGATTCATTAGGGAAGTTGGCCATGAACGGAATTGCCAGTTGTACTGGTGAACTTGGTGGTGAATGGACAGTCGATGATTTTGAGCCAATCGGTGACATTCCTAATAATCGTTATCTGACATCATTTGCTTCTGCAGATGTCAGTGTGTCAAGATTGCATGACCTACTACACTTGATTGCTGACAAACATGTTGACGTCAAGCCTACCAAAGTTTTTACTCTAGAAGATGTTAAAAAAGCACATGAATATCTTGAAGGTAATCATAGTTTTGGAAAAGTAGTAATCTTAGTTAAATAAAAATCTCCTTGAGGAAATAAAATGATTTATCAAATGATAAGTTTGGTATAATTATTTTACTAAATCAAAGGGGATTTTTTTATTGAATAAGTCTAGGGTAGAGGCGTTCACGGATGCCATTTTAGCAATTATACTTACTATCATGATTTTGGAATTCAAGGTTCCTGAATCAGTCAAATTGAGTGCCATCGTTCCACAGATTCCGTACCTGATTTCATATGCTGTCGGATATTTATTCATTGGAACAGCTTGGTACAATCATCATTACATGTTTTCGAAATCTCATTTAGTGACTCAACGAGTTTACTGGGCAAATAATCTTTGGATGTTCACGACCTCATTCATTCCGGTGGCAACTGCCTGGATAAGCCAAGATCTGAATGCCCGCGGTCCACAAATTTTTTACGCAATCGTTTATACAGCTTGGTCATTAGCCTATACGTTGCTCAGTTACTTTATCGCTAAAGATAATGAAGATGCTGGACATGGAAAAGAAGCAGCCGATATTCGAAGGATGAAAATTTATCGATTCATGACTTCTTGGAAAACTGCGATTCCTCATTTTATTGTCTTGATACTTATTTTGATATTTATGCCTGCTCTGCAACTTGCTCTGGTCGTTATCCAAATTATCTTCGTTGGAGCAAGGTTTAATAAAGATAGTGATAAATTATTTTAATTGTAAAAAAGTCCATTTTAATTTGTAAATGGACTTTTTTTGTGTGTAAGATAAACAAGGATAGGAGTGATTGGATCAAGAATTCACTTAAAGTTAGACTGACTGGTTTGATTATCGGTCTGGTCTTAAATGCCTTTGGAAATGGGTTATGCATTGCTGCCAACATGGGTAGTGGTATCTGGACTGCAGCTGCCGTTAATATGAACATGTGGTTTGGTGTTGATACTGGACTGCTGCTATTTATTGTCGGTGTTTTAAATGCCCTGACTAACCAAGTATTGTTGAAACACTGGGATACCCGACGTTTTATCGGACAAGTTTTTTATGTAATGTTTTTCAGTTATTTTGTAGATATATTTACCGACCTATTAACAAGTATCGGAGTCCCACGACTGCCGATTGTTGCTCGCGGGTTCTTATCCTGTTTAGGAGTAGTGATATTCTGTATTGCGATTTCTCTTTATCAACGAGCAAATATCGTCATGCATCCAAACGACGACACGACTAACATTTTGAGATTTGATTATCTCAAAGGAAACGCGACAGCATCACAGCTTATCGACTTTGTTCCACCAATAATAATCATTATTATTACATTTATTTTTACACATAATATTTATTCAATTAATATTGCTACAGTCTTCTCACTGGTATTGAACGGTGTCTTGATTGCCTGGTCTGACAAATTGATTTGGCCACAGTTGAAGCATAACTTCAGTTCTACTGGCAGAAATAACGGATAGGAGGTTGTAATTATGATTGATGATCAAACATTAAATGGGATCGATATCATGATGCCACAAGTTGACGAATATCATGATGTTACCTATACACAAGTTCCTCAAGGTACTGATATTCGTGAGCTTAAGATGTCACTGTTGATTCCTAGAACCAGTCAGTTGAAACCAGCTGTCTTGTATTTTCCAGGTGGTGGATTTACAGCTGCTAATTATCATAAGTTTATTCAACTGAGAATGGCATTGGCAAATAAAGGGATGGTCGTTGCAGCCGCAGAATACCGAGTCATACCTGACCAATTTCCAGCCATCATGCATGATGCCAAACGTGCATTACAATATTTGTACAAAAACGCAGAACTGTTTGGAATCGATACTTCTAAAATTGCCGTATTAGGTGATTCTGCCGGAGGCTACCTTTCTCAATTTATGGGTACAACTTCTGACTCGAAAGATGTCTTGCCACATGGTGTGACCCAAGCTGAAACCAAAGTTGCTGCAGTGGTTTCAATGTATGGTATTTCAGATTTGATGAGGATTGGGGATGGTATCGATGGAACTGAAGCTTTCCACGCTGGTCCAACGTCTCCAGAGGCCATTCTCGTCAACGGTGTATCGTTTGGTACTGATTTGAGTGCAGGTATCCAAGAAAATCCGGAAAAGGCTAGAGAAGCCAGTCCAATCGATTATATTCATCCAGGTTTGCCACCATTCTTATTGATGCACGGAGATAAAGATGTCGTTGTCTCATGTAAGCAGGCGGAGTATATGGCAACTGCTTTACGTGATCGAGGCAACCAAGTCAAACAAGTTTTGGTTCATGGTGCGGGTCACGGAACTCCAGAATGGTTTCAACCGACAATAATTGATTTCATAACTGACTGGTTGTGTGTAGAACTGGATTGGAAAGACAAAGTTAAGTTAAATATTAGTGCTCAAACGTTATAAAATTAATTCAAATATCTTCATTGATATAAAATTCTTGAGAACAAAAAAGCCAATTTACATTATGTAAATTGGCTATTTATTATCTAGATTTAACTAAGTGAGTCCTAAGGTTGTACCAAACATTTGCTTTATCGATGCATTGAAGCAAATCGGTGATACGATCGGAACAAACATTACGATCACTCAGAGCTGTATGTTGAATGTTGTAATACATTTTTGAAAGTAAAGCTCCGCTATCTTGTCCGCTCAAAATCTTAGAACGATAGCTCTCTAATTCTGGTACTAACGATGTTCCTTCGGTGTCCGAAATAACATCGTCGATGTAGTTTAGTAGTTCAAGTTTATTCTTTTTTCTCAACATAATTACCTCCGACAAGATTGTTGGAAACTAATGTGTAGCAGATGCAGAAATCCTTGAAAAATATCATGATGATATTTCAAGTTAAGGATACCTAAGTTTATCCGTCATGGCAATATATTCCGACTATTTATTTAATGATGAAAATGGTTACAGAACACTGGCTTTGTTATACTGTTCTTAATTAAGATAGTAAAACTAAACAACAAAAATTTGGTGTTAAATTAGGAGAATAATCATGTTTGAATTTGAAGAATATTTGAGTTTGATCGACGATCCAGATCATGAAAAACGCATGCGAGAATTGTTAGAATGGGTAGTTCAGACTTTTCCAAATTTGAAGACAAGGGTTGCCTGGAATCAGCCAATGTTTACTGACCATGATACTTTTATCATCGCATTCAGTATTGCCAAAAAGCATATTGCCGTAGCCCCTGAAGGCATCGTGATAGAAAAATTTTCTGAAGAATTAAAACAAGCAAAATATTCAGCCGGTAAGCAGATGTTTCGGATAGGATTTGATCAAGACGTCAATCATGACTTACTAAAAAGAATAATTCAATTCAATATTGACGACAAAAAGGAAACGACTACTTTTTGGAGAAAATAATTTAAATTATCAAATCGCATAAAATCAGTGTTAAAAAGCTGATTTTATGCGATTTTTTTATGTAATCAATTATTATCATTAATCATTTTTTATGGAAATCTTTATTGTGAATATTTGGTGCTAATAGATTGATAAACATCCATAAACATTCTATAAATGGGGTGTGAATAAGAAATAGGCGAAAAATTATTATTCACAGATCTTATCTGCAGAAAGTTGGTAAAGTTTTTGAAAGTGTTTCTTTTGTAGCTATTAGGCACATATCAAGAATTAGTCTATGACCTAAGCCCAAAGACATTTTTATCAGCTTTTTCAGATGCCTCAATAATTTTAAATGGGCACAGAACGAAAGTTTCTCATCGTAAAAGAGGATATTTACCGGTGGGGAAAAAAGAGGAAACATTATGAAAGCATTAATAAGAAGTAGCGCCGCAGTCAGTGCATTTATTTTTGCATTAAGCTCAAGTGGAGTTTTGATAGCACAAGCTGCAACGACTGGTACTACGACGACTCCTACACCAATGACTTCCACGGCAACGAGTGATTTGACGGCTGGTCCACTAACATTAACTGCTGTCCCTTCATTCGATTTTGGAACTGCAACTTTAACTGGTACTACTGGAGACAAGGTTCCAGGAAGTTCAGTAACTGGAGCATTGAAAGTAACAAATCCTGGTCAAATTGGTGGTTGGCAAGTAACAGTGGCTGGAACTCCATTCACTGATACTTCTGGCACAGCACTAACTGGGACAATATTGAGTCTTGATGGACTCGCAACGAATCCTATAACTGCTGATGATTCAACGAATACATCTACGTTACCTACATTCGTAACTCCAGAAACAATTTCGACATCCGCAACTGTAGTTGAAAGTGCAGCACCTTCTACATCAACTTCACATATCGGAATTGGTTCATATACGACATCGTATGATGCAGCTGCATCATCATTAGCAGTACCTTCAAGCACAGTTGCCGGTACTTATACATCGACACTAACTTGGACCATGTCAAATGCACCAGCTTAAACTAACATTTAAATTTTAATAATCTGAGGGATTATATACACTTATAAACTGTATATTTCCCTTTTTGTTACTTTCCGTTCAATAATTGGAGATAATAGCTATGAAAAAATTTTTAACATTGTTGTTTTGTTCGATGTTTGCACTCGCCGGTTTCTTAGGCTTTAATTCGAGTACGGTCAAAGCTGACGCTGTTAAATATACAGTTTCAGCTGAGATACCCAACAATCAAGTAAATAAGAAGTTGACCTATTTTGATTTGAAAGTGGCACCAAATAGTACCCAAGATTTAAAAATCAAAATAATCAATAACGATTCAGTTGAACACACATATGATGTGGCAGTCAATCGAGCCTCGACAAACGTTAATGGATTAGTTGATTATAGTCAACATGGTACAAAGAAGGATCCATCGTTAAAATACGATATTGAATCTATGTTTCCTGCTCCTGAAAGAATTACAATTCCTGCAAATACCACCAAAGAAGTAACTCTGACATTGAAGGTTCCTAACCAGAAATTCTCAGGAGTATTACTTGGTGGTATCAGAGTATTGCAAGAAATTAATAATCAAAAACCTTCGAAGAAAGAATTTTCAGTCAACAATCAATTTGCGTATGTAATTGGGTTAAAACTACAGCAAAGTACTGACGAAGTTAAACCTGACATGAAACTTACAAATGTTAAAGCAGAACAAAATAATGGTCAAAATAATATCACGGCAGACTTGCAAAATGATGAGCCTACTTTGATGGACGATGTCAATGTTGACGCGACCGTAACGCCAGAAAATGGAACAAAATCAGTTTTAAAAGTAGACAAGAAGAATATGTCTATGGCACCAAACAGCAACTTTGCAATGCCAGTAAGTCTCAATAATCAGCCGCTAAAAGCTGGTAAATATACGATGCATATTTCTGCCAATGCTGAAAAGGGCACGGACAAATGGAATATGAAACGTAACTTTACTGTTACACCTAAAGCCGCTGCCAAATTGAATACGACTGCCGTTGGTCAAGCCAGCCAGCCTAACTACAATTTGATAATTGCTTTGATTGTTGCTGCTGCTTTGATCGTAATTGGACTCTTGATTTGGAACTTTAAGAATCAAAGACGTCGCAGATAATACCCCGATTTGTGAACAAACACGATAAAAAATGTTATTATTTGTTTATCATTCAATAAATAATTTGAATCTTTAGGGGGATAAACAAATGAATAATAGAATGAAAGTTGCTTTGACTGCAACTGCCGTCATGTTGCTGGCTTCACCAGTGATCTCTGTCGGTGTGACTTCACCAAGCAATGTTCAAACTGCACAAGCTGCAACTGCTGACCAAGTACCAGCAATTCAAAGTGCTATCTTGAACGAATTAAATAATCTTCGTGCACAGAATGGATTGTCACCTGTCACAGAAGTTTCACCATTGGTCAACTTGGCCGCAAATCGTGCTTCACATCTTTCAGCTATGGGTGCCTTGGATCATCATGCTGGATACAATTACAAAGATGGCGCTCCATACACTGCTGTCGCAGGGGAAAACATCGGTTACTGGTACAATTCTAGTATTACTGATCCCACAGAAATTGCTAAGCAAATTATTACCAATTTGTACGACGACAATGGCATTGCTACCTTTGGTCATCGAAAGAACATGTTGAATCCATATTTCACTCATGTTGGAATCGGTGTGACAATCAATCCTTCAAATGGATATATCTTTTACACACAAGAATTTGGAACAATGTCGAACGAAATTACTGCTAACGTCAACGCTGTAAGAAATTATTCAGCATATACTGGAGCAATTGGCTTGAGTTCTGAATTCCCAACTAAATTTGATCCAAGTATTAGTAGTTCTAGCACCAATTCGAACACATCATCGAACTCAGTTTATCCCGGTGCAACAAAAATTAATGCAATTATTACACCAGTTAGATTAACGACACTTTATACTTCTCCAGCCGGTAAAAAATCTAATCGTAGTATCGCTGGCAATACCAGTTGGTACACTGATCAAGTATTTATCGACGGCCAAGGGAACCACTGGTACCGCGTATCTACAAGCGAGTGGGCTGAAGTAAATGATGGAAATCTACAAAATCTATAATTATTAAGGTAATTCTTCGGAATTGCCTTTTTTTATACGTCAAAGTACAGTTATAATTGTGTTTAGGAGTATAAATATGAGAATAAAAAATTTGATAGGTTTAGGTGTAAGTTACTTACTGTTGATCGTTATCAGCTCGATAAGTAGCTTGTACAATACAAAGGATGGTTGGCAAGTGACCAGTAACTTGGTGATATTGATCGTGCTAGTTTTAGTATTAGCAACGTTGTATTCACCATTCATGATTGCTTCATTGTTTCAGACTAGGACGACCAGTCTGATAATATTAGGATTCAGCTTGTTCATGTTGTTGGCAGTTAATTTGCCAATTTTATTGAAAGCAGTTTTTGAAACGGGTGCAATGACTGTTACACGTGGGTCCTTGTTAGTTATGGTTCCGCTTGATATGGTCGTTTTAATATATGTAATAGTTATAAATTGGATATATGCAGTGCAACAAAAAAAGATGTTGAGATAATAATCTCAGCATCTTTTTGTATTTTATCCGAATGCTCCACCAATCAAATAGGTGACTGCCATTGTGCCAACACCTACTAGTAGGTTACGCAAAACACCTTTTACACGGTCAGAATTACCTAGTGTGGCACTTGTATAACCTGTTAATGTTAGTGCTAAGACAACTGCAGCAATCGTCCCTGGAACTTTATATGGATAGGGGATGAATGTGATCGATAATAGTGGAAGTAGTGAACCCATCATGAATGAGAAGAATGATGAAATGGCAGCGTGCCAAGGATTGAAATAGTGTGAAAGTTCAATATTACATTTTGCTTTCAAAGTTACGTTCAAAGCATCATTTTCCATCAGTTGAGTGGCAACTTTTTTAGCCAGTGGAGGAGTTAATCCTTCATGCTCATAGTGAAGTGCCAAGCCTTTTAATTCATCCTCATAGTCTGATTGGATACGTTCGTTTTGAATTTGAGTCATTGTTCGTTGGGTATCACGTTGCGTACTTACGGAAACATATTCACCACCACCCATAGAAAGGGCACCGGCTAACATTCCTGATAGTCCGGCGATGAACAAAGCTAGTTGTCCTTGGTGAGCCCCCGCAACACCAATTACGATACCAGCAACAGATACGATTCCATCATTTGCGCCTAGTACACCGGCTCTAATAATATTCAACTGTTCTGATAAATGAAACTTTTCGATCAGTTTCCTAGATAAAGATTCCTCATTTGACGAACTAAAAACTTTCATAAATATCCCTCACTAACGTCTTTAAGAACAGTATAGTAGTCTGAAATATTGTTTCAAGAGACGAAAATAACAAATTTTATTTGTTTTTAGAAATTGTTTGTTTACGAACTAACTTCATGCAAGTTCCTACGTAACCGGCAATTAATACCAACATGGCGATCCCTAGTGGGCTGAAAATATGTTGGAGTGTCGTATTTGGCTGATCGTTTAGAAACACAAAACAGACCAGGGCAATAATAATTTCTATAATTGCAATTGTATGCATGTGATTTAAATAAAATTGATTGATTTTCTTCAAGATAATCCCCCTAAAACAAGTGTTACTAATAATTGTATATTAATAAAGCGTAACTAACTTCGAATTTGAAAATTAGTTACGCTTATTTTTAGTCTTTGGTAGTTCCAATGGCAAAATAATGTCCTTCAGGGTCAGAAAAATTGAATACTTTCTGACAACCCTGAACCATGATGTCACCGACATCTTTTGAGTACTTGGAGATTTGTTCGTGAGTTGCTTCAACATCGTCAGTTAAAAACATGATTGATGGTGTTTCGAGAGATACCATAGGTGAAAAATTCTTAATAAAATCAACGTTATATAAGTTGATATTTACTTGATCTAATACTTTTAATTTGAGTTCAAAACTACCATCTTGAAGTTTTGTCTTCTTGATGATTTCTGCGTTTAAAGCATCTTTAAAGAAATCAGCGATGAGTTCTACATCGTCAACATAAAGCATCAATTCGAATTTTTTTAGCATTCCTCTTCTCCTTATTTGAGTATGATTTTATATTATCACTGAAATAATATTTTTAAATAATTTTGAGAAAATTAAAAATATCACTTGACCTAAAACCCGTTTCAGAAAGTACATTGAATGCAGATAAGAGATTTGAGATTTGAAATCTCAATTAAGGAGTGTTCAATTATGAAATTACTTAACGATAATATTTTTAATAATGTAGAGTTACCAAATTATAACGAAATCGATTCATTAAAGGCTTTAGCATTTAAAATTTCTGATAAGACAGATATCAACTATCAATCTTTGGTCAGTGGCTTGATGTCCAGTGAGGTCGAAGGAGATACGGCGGTTGGCGCTGGTTTGGTTATTACCTATGCTTTCTCAAGTAAGATGGATAAACCTGAATTATTTGCTGCAAACTTCAATAAGGAAATCGGTTGGGATTATCCATCTGGTCAAAACATTTCTACTATAATTGCTATTGTTTTGCCAAGGGGATATGAGAATACTGAATTCGTTCAAGAAATCAGAGAGTCCGTACGTTACAAATTTGCGAAAGACTTATTTGAAGGTAACACTGTAGACAGATGGTCTGATCCTAATGAAATTTCAAAATTAGTCAGTTCATTTGTTTCAGAACCTGATATTGCATGATACATTTATACTTGAAAGATAATTCTTATTATAAGTTTGAGGGTAAATCTTTATGACAAATATTCATGATATTGCAAAAATGACTGGTTATTCTGTGTCCACGGTCTCGAGGGTTTTGAATCACAAGAACTATGTTTCTGATGAAGTTAGAGCAAAGGTCCAAGCTGTGATCGATGAAATGGACTATGTACCTAATGATGTGGCACGTGATTTGAGTCGTGGGAAAACATATAGTATCGGAGTTGTTTTGCCATACACAAAACATCCTTATTTCACTCAAATTCTGAACGGTATCATGTCTGAAGCCTTTGAGAGAGATTATCGACTAGTCGTGTTACCTTCAGCTTATGACAAAGATAAAGAAGCTGAGTTTCTGGAACAGCTTCGTCGAAAAGCATTTGATGCGCTGATTTTTACTTCTCATGGTTTACCTTTGGAGAAAATTGCCAAGTATCAGAAGTATGGGCCGATCGTCTGCTGTCAGTATCCTGGGAATGTCGACATATCTGCCGCATATTCTGAGCGAATCGATACCTATGTTAAGGCCTTCGAATGGGTTCGGGATCATAATTTTGAAAGGATAGGTATCCTTCAAAACCGTGATTATCACGTCAGTGCAACTAGTGAGATGACAATCAAAGCGTATCAACAAGTATTTAATAAGATGCCGGAGTCTGACTTGATAGTTACCGACGTGACGACCTATGATGACGGCCACAATGCTGCCAAATACTACGTTAAAAATGAATTGGATCCAGATTATGTATTCTGCAATAGTGATGATATTGCCGTTGGATTCAAAGACTATTACCTGGAAAATAATCTCAAGGTTCCAGAATTCATGGGACAAGAGAACCAGCTATCAAGTAAAATATTGAACTTTTCTACAATTGATCATCAATTTGAAAAGGTTGGTGCCTCATCGTTTGATCTTGCCATAAGTGGGGATAGAAAGCAGATTCCAATAGAGTCTATGCTGATTAATAGAAGTGGACTTGTATAGCGTTGTTTTGGAAACTTGTTATGTTTGTAGTGTATTTATATAGATCCATGTGGTATATTAGTTGATGGAGCAGAGACTAACAACATTCACAAAAAAAACCTCGGTATATGACACCGAGGTTTTTTTGATTCAGTTGAATATTACCCTTTGGTGCTACTTGCACGGTTATTCAACCAGTAACTGAATAGAGCCACGAAACAGCCAGCAAGTATTGAAGCCAGTATGGAGACTAACAATGCATTCACCTCCAATCCGTTGCCAGATTGTGAAAAGGTAACAATTAATTGAATCGGTTAAAGTTGAAGTCAAGTTGATATTACTTGGATTACTTTTTGATATATCAAAATAGAATAAATTAAACAAAATAGTTAATGGATTTACTGTTCGGAAATGGAAATTAATAATTAGAATATTGAATGTAATTTATTGGTGATTTCATGTACAATTGTTAACGCACTTCAAACCAAATTATGACTGGAGCAAATATGTCCTTATTAGATATATTTAAAATTAACGAATACAAATCTAAAATTGAGCAACTTGAAGAAAAAAATCAAAAGCTTGAAGAAAAAGTGGCTTTGAGATTATCGGTTCAACAGATGAAACCGGAAGAACTAAATAAGTTAATAGAAGATAAAGAAAAAATTAAGTCAGATGTTGAAATCAAGATTAATGAATTAAACAATGATGAGGAACAAATCAAAGAGAATATTGGATTATTGAAAACAAAAGAAAGCCAACTTGAGGATGAGATTGTAGACTTGGATGAACAAGTTGAAATTGAATCTTTTGGAATTTATAAACCTAAATATGATTTTGCAAACTCACTTGAATATAAAGAAAGATTAACTGAAGTTAGACAAAATCAGAAACAAATGATTAAAAATGATTCGGCTGGAATCATCATCGATCAAATTACGTTCAATAATTCATATGCTCGAGGAAAAGCTTTACAGAAAAAGAATATTAAACAAATGTTGAGATCATTCAATGTTGAATGTGAGGCAGCAATTAATAAGGTTACTCATTCTAATATTGAAAGGATCAAAATAAGGATTGAAAAAACTTTTGATCAATTAAACAGATTGAATAAGACTAATGGGGTTGAAATTACACAACGGTATTTGAACTCAAAGATGGATGAACTTAGCCTTGCATTTGAATTTGCCGAAAAGAAATTAGAGGAAAAAGAAGCCATTCGTGAACAGAAACAACGTGAGCGAGAGGAAAAAGCATTACAACGGGAGTTAATGGTTCAACGTAAAAAAGTTGAGAAAGACCTTACTCATTTTGAAAATATGCAAAAAGAGCTGGAACTAAAGATACAGTCTGAGAAAGATAAAGAAACTATTGAGAAGCTAAAGAAAGATTTAGAAGAACTGAAAGAAAATATTACTAACGCAAATTCTGAGAAAGAACGTCTTGATTATCGTGAACAAAATGCTACAGCAGGTTACGTCTACATAATTTCAAACATTGGTTCTTTTGGGGAAAATGTTGTCAAAATTGGAGTCACCAGAAGATTAGAACCAATGGAGAGAATTGCAGAGCTTGGGAGTGCATCAGTTCCATTTAAGTTTGATGTTCATGCTTTGATTTTTAGCTATGACGCTTACAAACTTGAATCAGAATTACATGAGAAATTTTCAGATGCAAGGATCAATAAAATTAATAAGAGAAAAGAATACTTCAAAATCTCAATTGAGAAGATTGAAGATGTCTTGAAAGAGTATTCTGATTTAACGATTGATTTTCAAAAAGTTCCAGCAGCGATAGAATATCGTGAGAGTTTACAAATTAAATAAACGAAATAAGTATTGGATGTTTTCTTATAAGAAGTCACAACTTAGACTACAGGTTCGTGACTTTTTTGTTTGTTTTCATTTTGAATTAAACGTCATGTATGAGGAAAAAACAAAGCCATATTTAATATTTGTCCGTACAAATTTCAATAATTTGTATGTTTACCGAACAAAAAATGCTAAAATGACCATATAAATTGATTTGTTCGGAGGGTGGTTTTTATGGAGACTAAATATGAAATGGTAAAACAAGATCTTAAAGAAAAGATTTTGTCTGGATTTTATACCTTCAATGATAAACTACCAACCGAATCTACTATGATGAAAACCTATAAGGTCAGCCGGTATACTATTAGACGAGCTATTAGTGACTTGGAAACTGAGCATTATATCTTCACCATTCAAGGTGGAGGGATGTTTGTTGACGATTGGCAAAAGCAACAAGAGCCACAAGTGTTTGAGCAAAAGCAAATTGGTGTTATTACTACACACATTGCTGATTATATTTTTCCCAACATCATTACTGGTATTGATCGATATGTTTCAGGAGAAGGATATTCAGTCTTAATTAGTAACACCCAAAATGATCCCGAAAAGGAACGTGCCAGTATCAAGAAAATGCTTGATAACAACCTTTCAGGACTGATTATTGAGCCTACTCAAAGTGCACTTGGTGATCCAAACAAAGACTTATTCGAACAAATCAAAGCTTCTGGGTTACCAACTATCTTCATTAACTCCCACTATGCTGATTTAGATTTCCCATATATCGAAATGAATGATGTTGCTGCGGGGAAAGTTGTCACTGATGCATTATTTAATTTAGGTCACGAACAAATTCTTGGTATCTTCAAGATTGATGATGGGCAGGGAGTTCACCGGATGAATGGCTACGTGAAGTCATATCAGGAACATAGTAAGTTCTCGTATTTAAGTGAAATTGTTATGTATCAAACATCTGACAACATGCATTCTGTATTTACTAAGATTGAACGAATCTTGCGCAGGGAAGACCATCCAACTGCGATTGTTTGTTACAATGACCAGCTTGCTATCAAGATAATTGATTTGATCAGGTCACTCAATATGCAGGTACCTGAAGATATATCGGTAATAGCTTTTGATAATTATCAATTGTCACAATATTTATCACCAAAACTCAGTACTGTAGAGCATCCAAAGGAAAAAATGGGACGCGATGCGGCTAAGATGTTGTTTGATATTATGAACGGTAATGAACAACCTAAATCAATAAGATACGATCCACAATTAATTTTGCGTGAATCAACATCTAACAAATAAATAGTAAATTAAACACCTGAAAAAATTTTTTTTCAGGTGTTTTTTTGTTATGAAAACGTTATCGTTATTAGCGTTCTATAAAATATTGATACGTATAAATGGAAACAATGTGAAAAATATATCTTGATTTGTACGTACAAATGTCTTATGATGATTTTGAGCTTATGAAAGTGCTTTCAAATAATCATGCTTTATGAAAAAGGAGATACTGATGGATAAGGTTAAGAAAATCCCAAGTGGTTTTATTTATTTCTTTGGATCATTTGGTGGAATTTTATTTGGATATGATATCGGTGTTATGACAGGGGCATTGCCTTTCTTACAACACGATTGGGCATTACAAAATCAAGCCGGCATAGTTGGTTGGATAACTTCAGCTGTTATGTTCGGTGCAATCTTCGGTGGTGCACTGGCAGGTAGTATGTCAGATAAGTTAGGACGTAGAAAGATGATTTTGATTTCATCATTAGTTTTCGCATTAGGATCAATTCTTTCTGCTTTCGCTCCAAACGATGGTCAATATTACTTGATCGTTGTAAGAATGTTCTTAGGACTAGCAGTTGGTGCTGCATCAGCTTTGGTTCCAGCCTATATGTCAGAAATGTCACCAGCTAGATTAAGAGGACGTTTATCAGGAATCAACCAAACAATGATCGTTTCAGGTATGTTGCTTTCATATATCGTTGATTACTTGCTTAAAGGATTACCAGAACAACTTGCATGGCGTTTAATGTTAGGACTTGCCGCAGTTCCAGCAATCATCTTGTTCTTAGGAGTTTTGAAGCTTCCAGAATCACCAAGATTCCTAGTTTTGAATAACAAGTTAGATGAAGCAAGACAAGTTTTATCATTCATCCGTCCTGCTGATGAAGTTGAAACAGAATTGAAGACAATTCAAGACACTGCTAATGATGAAAACAAAGCAGAAAAGAATACTTCATTAAAGACTTTACTCAGTGGTAAATATCGTTACTTAGTTGTTGCCGGTGTCGGTGTTGCAGCTTTCCAACAATTCCAAGGTGCAAATGCAATTTTCTACTATATTCCTTTGATCGTTGAAAAAGCTACAGGTAACGCAGCCAGTTCAGCACTTATGTGGCCAATCATTCAAGGTATTCTATTAGTTCTTGGTTCACTATTGTTCCTAGTTATTGCCGATAAATTCAATCGTAGAACGCTTTTGACTCTCGGTGGAACAGTTATGGGATTATCATTTATCCTTCCTGCAATCTTGAACATGTTGATGCCAAACATGAATCCTATCATGATTGTTGTCTTCCTTAGTATCTATGTTGCATTTTACTCATTCACTTGGGCACCACTTACATGGGTCATCGTTGGTGAGATTTTCCCACTAGCAATTCGTGGACGTGCTTCAGGTGTTGCATCTTCATTCAACTGGATCGGTTCTTTCTTAGTTGGATTATTATTCCCAATTATGACAGCAACAATGCCACAAGAAGCAGTTTTCGCAATCTTCGGTGTTATCTGTATTCTCGGAGTTCTCTTCATTAGAACATGTGTCCCAGAAACAAAGGGTCACACACTAGAAGAAATCGAAGAACAAGGTACTCATCATAAAAATAAAAAAGATACTGTTTCAGCTGAAAAAACAGCTACTCAGGATTAATTGAAACGGAGAGATTTCAATGAATTTAGTAGAAATATCTAAAGCAATTGAAGAAGGAAAAATATCTCTAGGTATCGAATTAGGATCAACAAATATTAAAGCAGTCTTGGTTACAGAAGATTTTAAGACTATCGCTTCAGGTAGTTTTAATTGGGAAAACCAATACGTTGACAATATTTGGACATATCCGATCGACCAGGTTTGGCAGGGTGTTCAAACTAGTTACTCACAAATGGCCGCTGAAGTTCAAAGTAAGTACCATCAGACTTTGAAGAAAATCGATTCTATAGGAATCAGTGCCATGATGCATGGTTATCTTGCTTTCGATAATAAAGACAATTTACTAGTTCCATTCAGAACATGGCGTAACAACATCACAGCTGATGCTGCTGATGCTTTGACTAAAGAATTCAATTTCAACATTCCACAACGTTGGTGTGTGGCTCATCTTTATCAAGCTGTTTTGAATGATGAAGATCACGTAAAAGATATCGACTTCATTACAACATTGGCTGGATATGTTACTTGGAAATTATCAGGTGCCAAGGTATTAGGAATTGGTGATGCCTCAGGTGCATTCCCAATTGATGAAAATACTGGTACTTATAATGAGGAAATGTTAGAAAAGTTTTCTAAATTAGACAAAGTTCAAAAATATGACTGGAATATCAAAGATATCCTTCCAACAGTCGAAAAAGCCGGCGTTCAAGCTGGTAAGTTAACTGCTGAAGGTGCCAAGTTGCTTGATACAAATGGCAATCTTGAAGCTGGTTCTATAATTGCTCCTCCTGAAGGGGATGCTGGTACAGGAATGGTCGGAACAAACAGTGTCCGCAAACGTACAGGTAACATTTCCGTCGGTACATCAGCTTTCTCAATGGTAGTTTTGGAAAAAGCTATGAAGAATGTTCATCGTGATATTGATATCGTTATGACACCAGACGGCTCACCAGTCGCCATGGTCCACGTTAATAACTGTTCATCAGATATCAATGCATGGGCCGGATTGTTCAGTGAATTCGCGGCTAGATTAGGTGTCAATCTAACACCTGACAAGTTGTACGAAGCATTGTTCCTCGAAGTTACAAAAGCTGATCCAGATGCTGGTGGCTTAGTTAACTACAGTTATCAATCTGGTGAAAATATCACTGATATCAAAGCTGGACGTCCATTATTCGTCCGTACACCAAATAGTAATTTCAATCTTCCTAACTTCATTCAAACTCAATTGTATGCCGCTTTTGCTCCACTAAAGATTGGTATGAACATCTTGAGTGATGAAGAAAATATCAAGACTGATGTCATGATCGCTCAAGGTGGATTGTTCAGAACTCAAGTTGTCGCACAACAAGTTTTGGCAAACGCTTTGAACATTCCGATAACAGTTATGGGTAACGCCGGTGAAGGTGGTCCTTGGGGTATGGCAGTTCTTGCTATGTACGCCAAAGATAATGGTGGTCAAAACTTAGATGACTACCTAGATCACAAAGTTTTCAGCAATCCAGAGAGTATGACTTTGAGTCCTGAACCAGAAGGTGTCAAAGGATATGAAGAATTTACTGAGAAATATGTAGCTGGTCTACCAGTTGAAGCACAAGCTGGAGATTCAATAAAAGACTAAAGAGGGTAAAGAATCAATGTTAGAAAAACTAAAACAAGAAGTATACGACGCTAATATGCGTTTGCCTGAGTTAGATTTGGTTACATTCACTTGGGGAAATGTGTCAGGAATTGATCGTGATAAAGGACTATTCGTTATCAAACCATCCGGTGTTGAATATGGAAATTTGAAGCCCGAGGATATGGTAGTTGTTGACCTTGATGGAAAAGTAGTTGAGGGTAACATGAACCCATCAAGCGATACACCAACTCATACAGTTTTGTACAATGAATTTCCAGACATCGGTGGGATCGTCCATACACATTCACCATGGGCAGTTTCATTTGCTTCAGCTAATATGGATGTTCCTGCAGCAAGTACAACTCACGCAGATACATTTTACGGAGACGTGCCAGTTTCAGATCCATTGACTAAGCAAGAGATTGAAGATGCTTACGAAGAAAATACTGGAAAAGTTATCGTGAAGACATTCAATGAACGTCACATCGACTACAACGCAGTTCCAGCAGTGTTGGTAAGTCAACACGGACCATTTTCTTGGGGAGCCACACCTGATAAAGCAGTTTATAATGCAAAAGTTCTAGAGGTTTCTGCCGAAATCAGTTATCACGCTTTGCAATTGACACGTGACAATATCCGAGTACCACAGTACTTGCTAGACAAACATTATTACCGCAAGCATGGTAAGAATGCTTACTACGGTCAAAATAATGCCAAATCAAAAGATCACGCAGCACATGCTGAAAACTAATAAAAAAAATTGAGGGAGATTTTATCATGAAAAAAATGCAAGATTACGAATTTTGGTTCATTACAGGAAGTCAATTTTTATATGGTCCAGAAACATTAAAACATGTTGAAGAAGATGCAAAAGAAATCGTTGAAAAATTGAACGAATCAGGTAACCTACCTTACCCAGTTAAGTTCAAGTTAGTTGCTACAACAGCAGAAAACATCACTAAAGTAATGAAAGAAGTTAACTACAACGATAAAGTTGCCGGTGTTATCACATGGATGCATACATTCTCACCAGCTAAAAACTGGATCCGTGGTACAAAATTACTTCAAAAACCATTGCTACATCTAGCAACACAAAAACTAAATTACATTCCTTATGACACAATTGACTTTGACTATATGAACTTGAACCAATCAGCTCATGGTGACCGTGAATATGCCTTCATCAATGCCCGTCTACGTATGAATAACAAAATCATCTCAGGTTACTGGGGTGACGAAGATATTCAAAAACAAATTGCTAAATGGATGGATGTTGCTGTTGGTTATAACGAATCATTCGGTATCAAAGTTGTTTCATTCGCTGGTAAAATGCGTAATGTTGCCGTTACAGATGGTGATAAAATCGAAGCACAAATCAAATTTGGTTGGACAGTTGATTACTGGAGTATCGGTGAATTAGCTGATGAAGTAGATGCAGTTTCTGAATCAGACATTGATGCTAAATATGCTGAACTTCAAAAAGAATATGATTTCGTTCCCGGCGATAATGGCGACGAAAAATTTGAACACAATACTAAGTATCAAATCCGTGAATATTTCGGAATCAAGAAGTTCATGGATGACCGTGGATACACAGCATTCACAACAAACTTTGAAGACCTACGTGGTCTCGAACAATTACCTGGATTAGCCGTTCAATTGTTGATGGCAGAAGGTTATGGATTTGCCGGTGAAGGTGACTGGAAGACAGCTGCTCTCGACCGTTTGATCAAGATCATCGCTCACAACAAGCAAACAGGATTCATGGAAGATTACACATTGGATCTACGTAAAGGTCACGAAGCAATCCTTGGTTCACATATGCTAGAAGTTGATCCTTCAATCGCTTCTGACAAACCACGTGTTGAAGTACATCCACTAGACATTGGTGGAAAAGACGATCCCGCAAGACTTGTATTTACAGGTTCAACAGGCGATGCAGTCGACGTTACTATCGCTGACTATGGTGATGAGTTCAAGATGATGTCATACGACGTTACTGGAAACAAGCCAGAAAAAGAAACACCATTCCTACCAGTTGCTAAACAACTTTGGACTCCAAAACAAGGTTGGAAGAAGGGTGCTGAAGGTTGGCTGACACTTGGTGGTGGTCACCATACTGTATTGTCATTCGCTGTTGATTCTGAACAACTTACTGATTTGAGTAAGATGTTTGGTTTGACTTATGTTGATATTCAGTAGTCTTTGGTATTGAAAAATCTCAAGTTTCAGCTTTTGCTGAGGCTTGAGATTTTTTTGTATTCCTTGATTGGTTGTCCAAAATGAGCTGAATTATTTATACGTTCAAAGACTGCCGCACTTCGGTTAGGTTCGGTGACGGTTGGAACGCCATGAGCTGGATTCTGGGCCAAAGTGCGGTCCCAAATCGCAGCTTTTATCTAGCAACGGCCTTTGCCGTCGCAAGATAAACTCCACGGCTGAACCGTCGGCGAACCTGCCCTTCGTGCTGGAATTGTGGAAGTTCAAAATCAGGCCAAAAGATCAGATATTTTAACGATTTTTATTTGGTGGGGGAAGTGTTTTACAGAAGTTATATTTTTGTTCTCAATAATTTACTTTTGTTTGGGGACATCAGAGACTGTCCATAAGAGGGAAGTTGTGTAGTTTCCATCATCGAATTGGTTATGTTGTATGTATATTTTTAGTCCCTCAAACTCTTTCCAGTTGATTGATTGGAGAGGTTGTCCTTCTTCTGTTTGTTTTAGGACTACATTTTTCCTTAAGTCCACCTCATTTCCTGATTTTGTTATAAATCGGAAAGTTATTGGTGCTTCTGTGTTGGGCATCCCAACTTTATGAAATGGTCCTTCTGACTGTACTGATAGTTCAACGGGTTTGTATTCACTTCTGGTATCTTCAATTTTAACCATTTCAAGGTCGTCTGCCTTTTTGACAATATGGATTTCACGATTATTGAGTTTGGGATGTTTACCAAATTCGATTTTTGAAGGGGTCATATCAATTTTACCGTCATCTGGATCTGGTGTTTCTTCAGGTACTTCTGGCATTTGGAAAGTAGCGGTATTTTTTGGAAACCTAACAATGAATTCATTTCCAGCTATATCCGTAGCAACAAAAGAGGGGTTATATTCGAATGATTCTTGCGTAATTTTATTTGATACTTTTGTGTGTATTTTTATCTCAACGCCTGATCTATGTTTGATTCCAAAATCAGGTATTACTAGTGTTTTTTTGCCATCTATTTCTTTGACTTCATACTTTTGAAGTTTGTTCTGTATCTCCACACTAACGACATCTTCATTTTTACTTATGGGTGCATATAGTGTTCCCAGTCGCCATGAAATATTTGAGTCCTCGGATTGGTCAGTGATTATTAGTGCATGTATCAAACCAAATCCAGGAGTTAAATCAGCAATTTGTTTTTCACGCGAAAAGAATATGCTACTGGCCTGACTTCCAATAAATTGGTACACTTCGAAAACAGGTCGGATGTCTTTCACCGTTAACTTAATTGAATTAGTTACAATGGTATTTATTTTGCTTTTGTGCTTAAGCTTTGCACGTATTTCTGTACCATTATCATCTTTTGATACCGGAATCGTGAGTTCTTTACTTCCATTAATAGCTATTGGGACCTCTTTTGTTCCAACTAACTTATACCAATCAATTTGATATTCATTGGTATTAATATTTCCATTTAATTTGAACTTTGCATCTTTACCGGCGTAGACAGTGCTGGGACCAGTCAAAACATGTCCGACTGTGATTGGGGCTTCTCCGCTTACTTCTGTATTATCTGAATTTTTTATTGTGGCCTTAATCGTTGCGACTCCAGTTTCATTAGTTCCAGATAAGGTTATTTCACCTGTTTCCTGGTTGACATTAACTAGATTATTATCTTTAGTAGAAAAGGTGATTTTACCAGTGGAATCTATTGGATCTGGACTTGCAGTTGCCAATGCACTTTCTTTGTTAAATTTGTCGTCGATGGATAAGTAGTCCGTGTCGAGTGAGACATCTAGTTTTTTGGCATCAATTGGTTTTTCTGAAAAGTGGACCGCTGCCATATTAGAGTAATAGTCATAAAATGAGCTATTTGCGCGTAATTGTACGTACTTGGTAGTTGGGCTGGTTGAGGACAAATCAATGTAGCTTTGTTCTTCCTTGATTTTTCCATTCCATGAATTGGAACTCCCAGGCTCATATAAAAACCAATTATATTTTACAGAACCAAATAATGTCTGCACTCTCACAAACTTAGTGTTTATCCTTACATTAGTTCCGACTTGTGCGTAGTAATTTTCTTTAGGTTGAACCTTGAATCCGGGACGATAAATTAATCCAAGAGCGATTCCAGCAGGATCTGAAGGTGTATGTTGTGGAGAAACACTATTAGAAGCAGTCTCGCCATCAGAATATTTGGTTAAGTCTGATTCCTCAATTGTTGCATCTTTGATATCGCCATTTACTAATGACTCCGTAATCAGTAGTGATCCGAAGAGTAGGGACACTACCAAAGCGGTAACGACAATTAGTGAATTCTGCTTCATATCATCATCCTTTCTAAATCTTGTATTAGAAATACGAGATAATTGGTATACGTAGATAATTCTTTCCAGTATTTTACACGCTGAAGTTAAGAGATGATACTGCCAAATTAGTATATTTTGGTATAGGTGATGTTAATAAAAATGATTTATATAATTAATATTTTCAAATCAAAAAAGACTTCAGAAAATTCTGAAGTCTTTTACTTTAGGGAGCGTTATTGAAATCCCATATTAAGTGAGTCTTGTAGTTTCCCGGATTATAATTTAAATCTTCAATGAATAATCTAAGCCCTTTGAATTTTGACCACGGGATAGATTCAATTGTTTCATTGTAGTCACTATTGATCACAGTGTAATTCTCGTTCAGATTTATTCCTGATTCTTCCCATTCTTCTGATTCTTTGACATCTTTTAGCTTAAGAAGTTTTAAAAACATATGTGCAAAGATTTTCTTGTTAGAATACGTTTCACGGTAGAAGTTACCTTCTGTACGCACGGTTATCCTGCGTGGATCTTTAATACGCCTATCATCCTTGATTTCAACAAAGTAGGGCGGAGTATCTTTATTGACTATAGGGCTTAACAAAACCTGACTTAATTTGAGATGTTCTCCAAAAGGTATTTTTTTAACAGGTTTAAAAGTGATTTTATCTTCACTAAAATCAGCATATGTAGTGTTGATTTTAGTTTCATAGTTTTTCGTTTTTTTTGTATTTATACTGTATTTAGGTTTATAAACAAATTCTTTCTCGGATTTATTTATTATTTCCGTTGAAATAGTGAAAGTCCCACCATTTAATGGAGGAACTATTAGCCCACTTACTTTAACAGCGGGGCGGTTATTAATTTTTGTTTTTATTATTTTGTCATAATTAAAATTTATTACTCCAGTTTCGTCGATTTTTTCGTTTTGACTTAAAAATACAATTAGTTCTCCGCGTTGACCTGCGAAAGACTTGGAATCTCCAGTTGAAGAATCAGCAAAAGTTATGTCATGTCTTAACTTATCCCCTACCTTAACTCTTGCAAGTTTTTCACCACGTTCTTTAGTATTTGAATTTTCGATGTAATAAGATGAACGGATATTTGGACTGGATGAAACTACATTTAATCTAATGTGGTTAGTTTCCACTATCTTCTGAGGAATTGGTTTTCCATCGGAACCAAGAATTGGATTTCCCTGTTCATCTACAGGTGGTTTATAGTTTCGCTCAGAAATTTTAGCAAAAATTTCTATGTTGTCGTCATTATCTATTTCCGTAGAAGGAATCGAGTATTTATTTGTTGAATTGTTTGGTATGCTCGAAGTTCTACCTGATGATTCAATTCTATACCAATCAATTTTAAAATCTTTTTCATTGAAATTTCCATTTATTTGATAATTTGCAGGAGTATGTTGGTAGACCTGCGTATCTCCCGTAAGTAAGTGGGTAACATGAATAACTTTTGTTGCAGTTATTTTATTTTTGTAGTGTTTGTCCGCATTATCAGGCTTTTCGTTTGTTAATGTCGCGGTTACCTCGATATCGCCCTCTTGTCCGTTTTTATTTGGAAAGAGTTCTCCAGTATGTGGGTCAATTGTTGCTAATGATTTTTGAGAATTTTTAACAGAATACAATATTTCTCCTGTTGCATTTATTGGATCAGGGGTTGCTTCCAAAAAAATCGATTGATAATTAAGTTCTTTATCAACGTATATGTAGTCTGAATCCGATGTAAGTTTCAATCCTTTTGCTTCAACTGGTTTTGGAAGAAAATTAACTTTCGTCATTCTGGAATAAAGTAGGGGATTGAAAATCGATGGCCACACTTGAGCAGTTGCCTGATAGTATCTGGTTTCTTCATGATCTGCTTCAAATGTTATTTCTTTACTGTGCTCATGTTTCAATTGTTCCCAGTAATCATTACCTTTGTATTGATACCAGTGATACTCAGTATCGATAAAACTAGCCGAGTTTTTAGCGATTTTGGTTCTCAACACGTATGGTTTGCCAGCAACTAACCAATATTCATATTTAGGCTGAAGTGAGTATCCTGCCTTAAAATACCAACCCATAACCCTAAATGCTGGAGATGATTCATCGTGCATAGGTTTCACTCGCTCTTCTCGTAGTAAGCTCCTTGGTTCAGGAGATAATGGTGATTGATCTTTTACATCTTTATTGTCGTTGATTTCAATTTCAGATTTACTTAAAAAAGAATCTATTATTGCTTCCTTTTGGGTATCTTCTGGTAAATTTGTATCCTCGGTAACTTCGCCAATGGCGGCTGTTGTTCGTTCGGAAAACAATCCGAATAGAAATAGTATTGAAGTTGTTAGTACTACTAAAATAAATATAAGTCGCATGATTTCCTCCCAAATTGTGAATCGATTTTAGTAATAAAAAACCACCATGTTCAGTTGTAATGATCCTCAAATAAAGAGATTCTCTCTCAGAATAATTGGATAATTATAGCTGGTATGGTGGTAGTTTTTTATTATGCTGTTTTGCACATATGGTAAATAATACAGAATTTGTACTATATTAAATACTGCAAAATCGGTATAAAAATATATTAACTTCTTCATATGTTCGTATTTTCACAAAAAATTGTTATAATGAGATTACTCTTTTTAGTAACGTATACTTTGGAGGTCTACTATGGAAAGTCAAAAGAGATCGTTCAACTTATTGGGAATCAAAAGAACTTTACCTGGTGGTAGAGCCGAAATTTCTGATTTTTGGCAACAATTCAGCCAGGATGGTACTTTGGAAAAATTGGTCACTATTTCTAGATTAGATGATCCGCATTTCTATGGTATAAGCATCATGGGTGAAGATAGTTTCCAGTATATAATTGGTGTTGATACTTTGACTGAATCCCAGGGATTTACACATTTTGAAATTCCTGAGGCAAATTGGTATAAATTTTCAGGTGGTGGGAAACTTCCTGATAATATTCAAAATATGCAAGAACAAATTTGGCAAGAGCATGGTGAGGAGATTGCGAGAAATAATCCTAACCATTCAATCCAAGTTAATATTGAAGAATACTTTAATATGACTCCGGATATGTCAGATTCCAATTTTATTATTTGGCTGCCTAAGTCGAAAATAAAATTGGATGGCATTCTTGATCCATCGACAGAAAGGGATAGTTAATTGGAATTTTGGAATGATTATTTACGGTGGATTGTGGGAACTGTTTTAGTATTCACCGCAGTACCATATTTCACAGCATTGATTGCATCGTGGTTAGGTCACGTTTCCAAAGGGATGTTAGTCAATAATCTAGGACCGAATAGTCAACTTGTAGTCGGTGGACTAGGGGTGGCTATTCACGAATCTGGGCACGCATTGTTTGCTATCATTTTTGGTCATAAGGTTACCAAGATACAGCTACTCAATTTTCATTATGCACAGAATGGGACTTTAGGGTCCGTCGAACATTCCTGGCGTGAGAATAATATTTATCAGCGACTTGGGAACTTTTTTATTGGATTAGCTCCTTATTATATGTGTTCAATTGCTCTGTATTTATTACAGAAATTTCTTCTAGGGACGACTTTTGATTTTTCAGGAGTCTTACAATCGACAGATATTGCACAATTTACTTCACTGTCGAAACTTGCGACTAGTGTATTCGATAATTTCATGACAATTTTCGCTAATGCAAGTTGGGGAATGATTATTTTTTACTTAGTGTTATTAATTATGATTTCTAGCACCGGATACGATTTGAGTGATGAGGATTTTAATACTGTGAAAAAAGGTCTGCTTCCATGGGGGACTGTGCTGTTGCTATTGTCAACGTTGGCAGTCATGTTTGGTTGGCAGATTCAACTGCTAAATTGGATGTCAGTAATGATCGTATTTTCTGTATTATTCCTAGTTCAGGCATTGATTTATATTTTAGTCTCACTAGTTGTTATCAGGATTCTAAGTTTAGTTATTCATGTATAAATAAAGCCAATTCTCTTTAATTGAGAATTGGCTTTTAATTTTAGTGGATTATTTTTTCCATATTATACCAAGTTTCATTGCCATGGGTTGATTCTGCCAGTCCAATATTTTGGTAGCCATTTTTTTCGTAGAACTTAATTCTATCTTCGAGGCAGGTCAACGATACACTGATGCAGTTCATTGACTGAGCATTTTTTTCGAAAGCAGATAGCAATGTACTTCCAATTCCTTGTCCGCGAAAGTTAGGATCGATTGCAATCGAGAAAATTAATTGGTGTCCGTTATTCTTAACAGGGGATGTCGCTTTTTCAAACATCCAATCCTCAATAAATCGTTCGTCAGTGATTGGTCCAACAACAAAGCCAATGATTTTATCAGCTTCTTTAGCCACCAAAAAGCTGTCCTTCAAGACTTGAATTCGTTCCAGATAGCCTGTTCGTGATCCAGCTTCTGCTTCATTAAATCCTTCGTGTTCGATTCTCATTATTTGATCAATATCTTGTGAACTCACTTTTTCGATTTGCATAAGTGTTCCTCCATAACAAGAATTATAATGATAAATCTATGAAAACGGTATATCATTATTATTAATATATTAGTATTGGAGGAATATGATATGAAAATTGGTTTTATTGGTGCAGGTAAAATGGCAACTGCTTTGGTAAACGGAATTGTTAGCTCAAAACTGGTTCCATCAAATGATGTTTTTGTGACTGATATAAACGCCGACGCCACCGCAAAGTTGAAGCAAGAATTGAACGTCAGTGTGGCTGACTCAGCTGAAAATATGCTTTCTAAAGTAGACATTGTTATTACAGCCGTCGGGCCCAAAGTGGCACCACAAATTTTAAGTGGTATCAAAGACGAATTGTTTAAAGATAAAACCGTGGTCTCGATTGCTGCCGGATTGCAACTAGACACTTTGGCTGCCGCATTGCCGGCTAAAACACCAATCGTTCGTATCATGCCTAATATTAATGCAGTTGTTGGTGAAGCGGCCATTGCTTTGTGTACCAATGATTATGTTGAAGATAGTGTAAAAGCAGATGTTAAGAAAATTTTTGAATCAGTTGGTACAGTCTACGAATTGCCAGAAAGTCAGTTCAGTATTTTCACAGCGATATCCGGAAGTTCCCCAGCTTATGCTTATTTATTCATCGACAGTATTGCCAGAGGTGCAGTCAAGAACGGGATGAATAAGGATCTGGCTACTAAAATAGCCGCTGAAGCCGTACTAGGAAGTGCCAAAATGATCAAAGAGACTGGGGAAGAACCATGGACTTTGATCAACAATGTATCGTCACCAGGTGGTACGACCGTTGCAGGATTAGTAGAACTAGAAGACAATGCGTTTATTTCGACAGTGATAAAAGGAATAGATGCCACAATCAATAAAGATAAAGAATTATCAGGTAAATAATATATGAGAATAAATGTATTACAGCATACGCCAAATGAAGGGCCAGGCTCGATTCAACTTTTGTCACAACAGCACGGACACGAAATGTACATTTACCATCCATACCAATTTGGTGGAGTATTACCAACAGCTGAAGAAACAGACATGTTGGTTATCCTAGGTGGACCAATGAGTCCCAATGACGACTTGGATTGGGTCAAACAAGAACGTAAGTTGATTGCAGAAATGTTGAAGCAAAATAAGCCAATGTTCGGAGCCTGTTACGGTGCACAACAAATTTCTAAAACACTAGGTTATCCAGTAAGTAAAGCACCAGCTAAGGAAGTAGGTTGGGCACCGATATATTTAAAGAGTGAAGCCGTCTCGGGTATTCCAAAGAAGTTGACAGCATTACATTGGCATGAAGAAATGTTCGAAGTACCGGACGAAGCAGAGCTGTTATTCTCAAGTGACTTAGTTAAAAATCAAGGATTCGTCTTGAACCATAAGATAGTAGGACTTCAATTTCATTTTGAGCCAATGCCAGATAATGTTAGGGAAATGGTCGTGAATGACTTTCCATATATTGAAGGTTCGAAGTTGAATCAGACTGCTCAAGATATTCTTGATTATCCAGTTCCAGGCGAGAATCAAGAAGTTATGTTTCGGATTTTGGATTATATTACTGAATAAAAAACGGGGTCACAAAAGTGACCTTGAAGTGCACCCTCTTAATTGGAGACAATTAGGAGGGTGCTTTTCTATGGCCAAATATACGATTGACCAAAAATTAGAGGCAATTTCAATGTATGAATCTGGACAAGGTAGTACTAC
>NZ_RHON01000012.1 GCF_003946505.1 Companilactobacillus mishanensis
CCAAAAAAGATATTCGGTTGGAAATCTACTTTCGAGGTTTTTAAAGAAAAGTGTTCCAGTTGACTTGTAAATTCAAGCCCAATAATCAGGCTTTGAAAGATTTTAAATAAAAAATCCCCATAAGATGATTTTTTTATTGGAATAATCGTTTCGTAAATTTATAATACAACGTTCCTACGATTGCCATGATAACAATCCAAAGAATCAGAACTACCAAGTAACTACTAGAAAAATGTGAGTACATCATATTTCTAAATGGGCGCCAAAGTACTCCAGTCAGCAAGATAATCATAATAACACCTAAAAAATCGAGCTTATTATTTGTCATTTTATCACCCCTCAGGATTTACATATATCCTTCAGCTTCTTCACGTGTCATCCAATAATGGATCCCACCAGTTGAATCGACCCAACGATTGAGATTGAAATTATTTGCTTCGATCCAGTGACCCTGGCGATAAATAAAATTGGGGTCCACGTACGATATTGCTTCATCGTATGGTTCATGCGTATACATGTCATCGATTGTCATAACTTTTGCTTTATCACAACGAAATGAATTTGCGGTAGCGGATGTCCTGCGTGCATCAGCTGGAATCAATAATTTAACTATTTTAAAGTTGAAACATTTTTTATAACCTAAAAAGGCACCCTTCTCTGGACAATGCATTCGGAAATGCTTGGTTTCTTCGTCGGAAATTATTCCCGTTAAATCAGCATTTTCAAGCATGGAATGAAATAAATCTGCACCCGAAATGTCAGCATTCTTTAAATTACAGCCACGTAAATCGGCACTCACTAGCGAGGCGTTTTTCAAAGATGCATTCGAGAAATTGCAGTTCTCGAATAATGCATTCGTGAATTTTATCCCATCCAAGTTTGCATTTGAAAAATCGACATCTTCAAATCTAGTCTCCGTAAAATCACGGTTTGATAAGTCTTGTGCAACAAAATTTTTATCAATTAATTCCTCTACCATAAACAACATCCCATTTCGTGAAAGTTTGCACACTCTTTATTCTATTTTAACTCATTCTGAGAAATATGAACTAGTGTCAAACAAAAAAAACAAACTTCATGAGATAGAAGTTTGTTTCTAATTTGTAATACGGTTATTTTTATTCCTATCATTATATATTGAACCCCAAATACCGGGAATCAGATACAGTACATTGAACGACATTACCAAGAATATTCCTATAAGCATCAATAATATCGGCGACACCTGCGAATAATTATTATGAAGATTATAGATTAAAATAAATTTTAATATCAAAAGAAGTACTATTCCTAAAATTATTGCGGACATTACTGCAACTATCATGATTCCACCATTGTTGGGAATACTCAAAAACTCGATGAAACGAGGAAATATATTAAGGCCTAAAATAAAATCTAAAATAACGTTACCTAACAAGATCGCATAACCAACTGTTTGGATTGCTGAATGATGCCTATTCATAACATTCCCCTTAAAACCTAAATTTTTTTCGAATCAAAAGATTTGATCCACAAATATCGACCTGCAATCAATATTCCTAAGAAAACCACTAGAAAAATCATGACCCGACTAGTCATAGTCACCTGGATCAGCTGCTGTTCCGCATTAAATATTGTTTTTACTGTCACACCAAAAATTGTCGAAATTGTTCCTGAATAACCTTTTATCAACAACTCAATTAGGAAATCTAAAATCAAAATAATTAAGTAAATACCTACTCCATCACTGAATACACGCAATACATTAATTTTTTTCATTATTTTACCCTCCTAAAAAGATATACGACACTTTTCGAGGTTCTGTATAACTATGATATCATGCAATTTCTTTGATATTTAGGATAACTATAAAATAGTAAATTTGTTTATGAAATTTTATATCAAATTAACTTATAAATTGGGTATCTGACAATAGATAAGTCTTCGCAAAAGCCTATATACTAGTCTTCGATAAACTTTAGGAGGACTAAATGAAAAAACTACTAGGATTGATTTTATTACTAGCAATTTTTCCACTAACAGGTTGTGGCAACCTAAATAGGCAGACAGAGGCAGAATCTGTCCACGAAGCAAATTCAGGCGTTGATTTGAACGAAGTACATAAGAAAAAAGCGCTCTGGGAAAAGAAACTACATAGTGCAAAGATTCAAACTATCGGACCAAATCAAATGGAAGACATAGCTTTTCTTCCAACATCCCTTGATGAATTGAAGACACACAACAATATCGTAGCTAACGGTACTATCGTTGATCTAGAAAAAATGACTGGTAATCACGATTCAGCTTTCACTAAGATAAGTATGCACGTTGAAAAAATTCTTTATGGAAAGAAAACTTTTTATAACAAGACAATCGTCTTCTTTTTAAATAGTGGGTTTATTGATAATCCCAGCCAAAAAGATTACAACTACATCGCTTCTTCAGAAGTCCCCATTCCCAAAATCGGTTCAAAAATTATTGCCGGATTTAATCCTCTGAATATCGATCCGAAGAACTTTGATGGGCCAGATGAATTTTTCTACAAAAACGGAGTTGGTGGTAAAAATGCATTCATCGTCAATATTCCAATTTACAACCTATGGGTACAAAACGAAGGTGAATCGAAGTATAAGCCAAACAATCCCACTTTGCTCAAGGATACAAAAGACAATTGGTATTCCAAAAAAATACTTTCATTGACGAAAGATTTGAACAAATTAATGAACAAATAGTCGCGTGACCTAATCCAATTAGGCTAAAAAATGATATTAAAGTATAATACTTACTAACGTTTCATTTTCAATTTGGATTGGGGTGCAATATCTTGATGGAAAGACTAAAGAGAACATTGAATACCAGACTAGGTTTCATGGCTTCTTTAGTATTCCTATTGTGGCTTAAGACCATCATCACATACTTTACAGAGTTCAACCTTGGTGCAACGGACGTATTTCAATATTTAACGATGTTCATCAACCCGATTGGATTTGCGATTACCGTCTTCAGCTTGTGTCTATTCATCAATCGGCCCAAAATATCATATTCACTGATGTTAGTAATATATGTAGTCATCTCAATTTTGATATATGCCAACGTACTATATTATCGAGAATTTTCCAACTTCATTCCTGTTAGTACAATGCTCGGTGTGGCAAGCGTTTCAAAAGGATTGGGTAACAATACTGTCAGTATGATTTCTCCTCATGATTTTATCTACCTGTTAGATTTCATCCTATTAATAGTGATCTTTGCGACCAAGTACATTCGAATCGATACTAGACCTTTCCGAAAACTTAATGCGATGGCCAGCTTCATGTTTGGCCTAATGTTTTTCTCACTTAATTTAATGATTTCTGAAGCAAATCGTCCACAATTACTAGGTAGAACTTTCGACCAAACTTATCTTGTTAAATATCTCGGACTTCCCGCATTTACTATCTACGATGGACTTCAGACAGTCCATTCCGATCAAGTAAAATCGACTGCGATCGGTACTGATATAGATCCAGCACTTAAGTATGTTCAAAACCATTATGCAAAACCAGACCCAGAGTATTATGGCATTGCCAAAAAGAAAAATATTATCATCATTCATTTAGAAAGCTTTCAACAGGCACTGATTAATCTCCGTGTTAATGGACAAGAAGTAACTCCATTCCTGAACGGCCTATACAACAGTAATGAGACCCTGTCATTTGACAATTTCTATCACCAAGTTGGCCAGGGAAAAACTAGTGACGCTGAAACTATGTTAGAAACTGGGCTTTTTGGAACTGCATCAGGAACTTTCTTTAACAACCAAGCATCAAGCAATACGCTTGAAGGTGCACCGGCAATTTTGCAACAGACATACGGATATTCAAGTGCAGTATTCCACGGAAATGTTTCCAGCTTTTATCACCGTGATAGTGTTTATAAAAATCTAGGATATAACTACTTCTTTGATAAGAGTTATTTCAACAGCAATGGTGAAAACTCGATCGGTATGGGATTGAAGGATAAATTGCTATTTGCCGAGAGCTCCAAATACCTCGAGCAAATGCAGCAACCGTTCTATACCAAATTCATTACACTAACCAATCACTGGGATTTTGGGCTTGATGACATCGATAACGATGGATTCAAAACTGCCGAAACTCCTGACAAACACGTAAACGGGTACTTTCTGACCGCCCATTACTTGGATGCCTCACTAAAGGAATTCTTCGAATATCTCAAAACTAGCGGTTTATATGATAATTCGATGGTTATTTTATATGGTGACCATTATGGCATTTCCAACGACCGTAACAGGAATTTGGCTCCAATTCTTGGGTACAACCAAGATAATTGGAATGATTTCGACAACGCACAAATGCAACGAGTGCCATTCATGATCCATATGAAAGGTTTGAACGGTGGTATCAGACACGAATATGGTGGTGAAATTGACGTATTACCAACACTACTTCATTTGGAAGGAATAAACAGTTCTAAGTATATTCAAGTCGGCACTGACCTGCTATCGAAGGAACACAGTCAGTTAGTTCCGTTTAGAAATGGGGACTTTGTGACTCCAAAATATACTGTTCTAAAAAATCAGCAAGATGTTTATGCTAATAAAACTGGCGAGTTGATAGATTTGAAAGCTAATCCTAATTTGGCAGATAAAGTAGCCAAATGGGATAAGCAAGTCAAGGAGAAATTTAAGATATCTGATAATGTTCAGAAAATGAATTTGCTAAGATTCTATACTCCACTGGGCTTCACACCAGTTGATCCAGCCAAATATAGTTATCAACATCAAATCGAACAAATGATTAAAATTCGAGATAGTTTGGGTAACAAGTCAACGAGCATGTATTCGAAAAACGGTAACACTTCAACTACTAATTTTTACAATACTGACGCTCCCGAATTAAGAGATAACCGGAATCCAATCGATAATATTAATTCTGCCGTAAAAGCAAAATAAAAGAACATTGAATGAGTTAATAAGCTCATTCAATGTTCTTTTTAGTTTTCACCATAAAACTCGTTAGCACTTTTTACGAAGGATTCATGATATTGTGCGATACTGCCGTGACCAGCATCTGTATAAATGATCAAACGACTATTTTTAATACGGTCCTTTAATTGATATGTATTTGGGGTCGTTGGAACCATGATGTCATTATCGCCATTCACAACTAATGTTGGAATATCTATGTCAGATAAATCAGCAGGTTTTTCTTTACCCCAAGCATTGATAGCACGTAACTGCTTACGATATGCAAACCAGTTTATTGTCTTATCTCTATCTTTTTTACGGATGTTCAATCGAGCAACAAAGTCCTGGGCACTGCGTTTACCATTTTCCGTTCTAGTGAAAAATAGGTAAGTTTTTATATCCTTGAAAGTTACTAAAGCACGTGCAAGTGATGCGTCAGATATTTTAGTAACGTTTTCGATACCTTCTCCGCCACGAGGACCAGTACCAGCTAAAATCACGCGATTTAGTAATTCTGGATCCTTCAACATCATTTCTTGAGCAATCATGCCACCCATTGAGAAAGCTAAAATATCAACTTTTTCTAGTTTAAGTGCTTGAATGAAATTAATCGTATCATCAGCCATTAACTGAATACTGTCAGAAACCTTTCCAGAAGAAGTTCCAACACCTTGATAATCAAATGTAATTACCCAATGATTTTTGGCTAGTCCATCAATTATTGTAGGATCCCAATTATCTAAGTTAGCTGACAAATGGTTTAGAGCAACGATGGGAGTCCCTTTTCTAACTCCAACCTCGCGATAGGCGTATGTAATGCCATTATTTGCGGTTACCTTTTTGTTTGGAACAGAAACGTAATGTGAGTTATCCATATTTTTCTCCTATTATAATGCAGATTAAAATCGTATTATTACTTTTCCTTTTGGATGACCATTCTTTACTAACTCAAGTGCTTCGTTAATATCATTTAATTTAAATTCTGTTGGATCTATTGCAGGTTCAATATCATGTTGCTCAACAATTTTGGTAATTTCTTCAAGTTGTTCGCCGTCACTTCTGACAAAAATAAAATGATATTCAGCTCCAACAGCCTTAGCTTGTTTGTCGATTTTCTTACCAGCAATCGAGAATAAACACGTCTTGAAAAACGAAAAATTACGATCAGTTGCAAATAATTTATTAGGACCCATTATCAATGAAAGTATTTTCCCACCTGGCTTGATAATAGATAATTCATGTTGAAACTCTTTCTTACCAATCGTATCGATAACATAATCTACAGATTTGAGCTTTTCCCAATAATTTTCTTTACGGTAATCAAAGTATTGATCAACGCCCATATCAATGGCAGATTTTCTTGAGGCAGCATTTCCACTAACAAATACTTTCATCCCCATTTGTTTTGCCAAAGGAATTGCCATTTGACCGAAAGAACCCGAGCCACCAGGTATCATAACCGATTCTCCTGCCTTAGCATGCAACTCCTCAGTGAGACCTTGATATGCAGTCAATCCAGTCAGCGGAACTGCTGCACTTGTTACAAAATCTAAGTTCTTAGGTTTCAATGCAACGGCCTTAGAATTGATAACTGTATATTCAGCGAATGCTCCAATTTTATTCAGTGGAAGTCGCGCATATACTTCATCACCGATTTCAAAATCATGAACATTTTTACCAACAGCCGTAACAATTCCTGAAAGTTCATTACCCAGAGTAACTGGCATGTCGTAATTTTGAATAAGTTTTACGCTTCCAGTACCTATCAACATTTCCAAGGGATTCACAGCGGCAGCCTTAACTTTTACTAGCACTTCGTCAGCGTTCGGAACTGGCACGGGAATATCCTTTAGTTCCAATTTGAAATTCTTGTCATATTTTATTAATTGAGCTGCTTGCATATTTTTCTCCCTCAAAAGTTGTTAGGTAACTATTTTGATGTTTTGTAACTTCTTCATCATAGTATATCGTTTAGTTACAAAAGTCAAATAAAGTTACCAAAATCATTATTTCGTGATAGAATAAATTAAATCAACATATAGAAAGACAAAATAGAATGGTACAAAAAACTAGAGATAAAATACTGATCACAGCCGAGAAATTAATTATGCAAACAGGAGATTCTGAAGTAACTTTGGATCAAATTGCCCAAGAATTAGGGCTTTCTCATGCTGCACTTTATAAACATTTCAGAAATAAGCAAGCTTTATGGGAAGCGGTCGCTTCTGCATGGTTTGACCGAGAAATCATCGACAACATTCAAATATCTGACAAACTTCCACAATCCGAACAATTACACGACTGGTTGTGGGCGTTTGTGAACGCAAAAAAAACAGCATTCAACACGAACCCTAAAATGTTCGCATTAAATACTGAATATATTGATAATAATCCACCAGCACTTAGATTGGTTCTGAAAAGTGCCTATAGAGAAATCAACAAAATAATGAATTACAAAGAAGATAACTTTGATAAAGCTGAAATAATATTGGCATCATTTTCGATTTTCACCCTTCCAAACTTTAAAGATACTTGGAATGAGCCAGATTACGAAAAGCGTTTCGATATGCTGTGGGATTTGATCAAAGGCGGAATATAAATAATTCGTTAGATTATCATGTTCCATTCAATTGCTGTACTAAAAAAGTGCTGTTACAACGATTTGTAATAAAAAAAGCAGACTGTCATTTCAGCCTGCAGGTGATTCCGCTAATGCGGTGGCTGTTATTCTTTAAAGTGAGCCGATAACTGCTGCGTTAATGGGGCTCACTGTTTAAATACGGAAATGATCATAATTATCTTAAAAGAGATATGTTCAAATACATGAACATATCTCTTCTTTTGTTAAATAAAAAGCCTCATCCCTACACGGAATAAGACTTACTAAATTATTATCCTAATGTTGCGTATGTATCTTGAACCCATTCGTTTGTTGATACACGGTAGAATGTGTGACCATTGTATTCTTTAGTTTGATCTGTTGCCCAACCAGTACCTGTAGCTAATCCACGAGTACCTTTCTTTGTTGTGCCATCATTTTGGAATGAAACTAGTGGAACTACTCCACTTGCATCATTAACAACGATTGTTCTTGTGTTTTCTGTAGGTGCTTGTGTGGCATTTTCAGTTTTAGCTGAATCATACTGTGTTAAGTTGTATGTTTGGATCAAGTTGTTCAATGATGATGCGTAGTTAGGTGCTGTAGCATATCTACCTTGCAACCAAGCTGTAGCATCTTGATATGAACTAGTATTTTCTTTCCATGTACCGCTATAGAATGAAGAATTCCAATCTAAACCGTTACGTAACTTGTTACCATTATCTTTGAATGATTCATAAAAACTTGGGTATTTTCTGAAGTTAGCATAAATTTGGTACCAGCCTTGGCTAGCACTCCATTCACTTGTTGGCATTGATACGTAGGCACCATTGTAGTCACCTTTGATACCAAACAAGTTGTTTCCTTGTGTAGCAAGGTCTGATTGACCCCAAGCACTTTCAAGGATTGCTTGTGCCAACATAACTGATGCATAAATGTTATATTCGCTGGCAGCCTTTTGAGCCATTGGTGCGGCCATTGCTAAGAAATCTTGTTGTTGTGATGATGTAGCTGATGTGGCAGAAGCTTGAACAACTGTCTTCAATGAAGGAGCTGTTGCTGAAGCTTGTGTAACAGAAGCATGTGCAACTGTTGTATCGGCTGATTTAACATCTGATCCCGCAATAACTGTTGATTTTTTTGAACTGTTTGAATTACTTACGGTTTCACTTTGAGCTGTTGGTGCTTGATTATCAGTGGCAGTACTTGCTGAAACTACGGTAGGTGCAGCAACGGATGCAAGTGTGCTTAGAATTACTGTGCTAGTAAGAAGTAACCTTTTATACATTTATGTTTCCCCCTGAGGATTTATCTACTAGAAATAGACTACTATTAACACTTGTTGTATACAATGCAACTGGACCAATTGTAATCAGAATTAAACATTTCTGTAATCATTCAATATTATTAAATCGTTAGTTTCATAACAGATAGAAAATCAGGATATTTTTGAAATTATTTTGTCTTTATTTACCATAAGCATTAAACTCAAATTATGCATTTTTTATATACGGCTAAATATTGTCACGAGGGGATTCTATGCTAGCATTACAGAATTTATTCAAACAGAATGGAATATTTTGGAAACGATGGTGGTCTTATACTCAAATTTTGATTTTAGTTGAGTTAAGTATTGATTTGATTTTGATTCCAATATTAAATTTCTTATCAAACACAATCTTGAACGCCAGCAATATTGCTTATGTCTCTTACACTAATCTAGGTTATTTATTTACCCATAAAATACCGGCAATGCTGGAGTTGTTGCTATTACTACTATTTATAATGATTTTAGTATTTACTCAATTTGCAGTAACTCTGATCAGTTTTCGAGCAATTCGCTCGGACTTGAATCTCGGATGGCGCGTATATCTAAAGGACTTATGGAAACAAATTTGGCCCTTACCTTACAAAACCTTCTGGTTCTTTTTATTTTACTTTCTATTAATTATTCCTATCGGTGGAGTTGGATTAAACTCTCCCTTACTTGATAAAGTTAAAATCCCCACTTTCATTACAGATTGGATCTTCCAGGAACATTTACCATTGGGAATACTACTATCACTCATCTATTTGGTGATTCTATATGTAGGTATCCGCTGGATATTCGTCTTGCCAAATATCATTTTTGATAAGAAAGGTTCTCGTGCTGCAATAAGGCTTAGTTGGGCGAAAACACGTCACAAAACTCTTCATTATTTACTTTATATTGTCATTTTGACAGTTATTATTGGGGCAGTTTTAGTAGTTTTATTCGGAATAATTTTAGGAATACAGTGGATATTTGATGCAGTTCACTTCTTTCCCAAAACTGTTGCCATTGTAAATATGACAGTCGTACAAATTATTAACGCTGGATCAGAATTCTACTTTACTTCATTGATTGCCTTATTACTTCTATCAGAAACAAGCAATTTGACCGTTAGTAGTGACATGAAACAGGCAAGGCACCGACGCTGGCCATGGTTTGCTATCTTAGCGATTTCGATCAGTGGTTTTGCTTCATACAGTGCTTTATACTTTAACAACTTATTACTGCAAAAACCCGAAACTATCTCTCACCGTGGAGTAGACGACGGAAATGGTGTTCAAAATACTATTCCAGCTATGAAGAAAACCGCCAAAGAAAAACCTGATTATATCGAAATGGATATTCAGGAAACTAAGGATCATAAGTTTATCGTGCTACATGATACTAATCTAAAGAAACTAGCTGGGATAAATAAAAAACCTAGTCAGATGACTCTAGCACAACTAAAAAAAGTTAAAGTACATGAAAATGGCTATACTGCATATTTGGCCAGCTTTGATGATTACTTAAACGCTGCCAATAAATCACATCAAAAACTATTAATTGAATTCAAAAAGACATCATCGACATCAAATGATTTTGTCAAAAAGTTCTCGGAACTGTATGACAATAAATTACGCAAAAATCACGATATGGTACATTCACTTGATTATAAATTTATCCAACAAAGTAAATCTGACGAACCTAAGGTACCCGCAAATTACATCTTATCTTTCAATCTATCCGGTGTTCCCGTCAGCAAAGCTAATGGATTTACGATGGAATACACCACACTGAATGACACTTTCGTATATGAATCCCATTTTGAAAATAAAAATGTCTATGCATGGACCGTCAACGAAACTGGCGATATGGATAAAATGATTTTCTTAGGTGTCGATGGAATCATTACTGACAACCTGAGTGACCTCAACGATGAGATCGATGCCAATATTAATACCAAGAGCTATGCGCTTAGGATTTTAAACTATATTGTAACTATGAAAAATCCAGCGTTATAACGCCTAAATGTCGAGATTATTCTCGGCATTTTTTGTTTGCCCTTAAATAGTGACTTTTGCACTCGTATATTGCTAGTTAAATTCAGAATTACCTGCAATAATTAACGTTGAGGTGAACAAAATGGAATTCGGAAAGATATTAAAAGAAGAGCGTACTCGACAAAATCTCAGTCAATCTGATTTAGCTCTGAAGTTACATGTGGCAAGACAAACTGTTTCCAAATGGGAAAATGGCGATACCTATCCCAACTTGGATGTTCTGGTTTCACTAAGTGAAATATTAAACGTATCCTCTGATACTTTATTAAAGGGAGAAAACAATAACGTGGTGGAAAATCTTAGTAATGACGTTAAAAAGAAGAAGCGCTACAAAGGTGTATTGATCGGAATCGGAACTGTTTTGGCATTTTGCATTGTGATCCTTGGTGTTTTAACTTGGGGACGCCAAACACAAAATGAAACAATCGATAGAATCAATCCCTTTCTAAAAACTCAGACTGGCTATGCAGTAATGCCCTTATCAAACGGCAAAAGCCTCAAACCTAAAGATATTTTCGTAGTTGATGATCCATTTGGATCTGGAGAATGGCTAAAGACAAGATATACGGGTGCAGTCGAAAAAGATGATCACGTTGCAATAGTTAAACATAAAGGATCATTCATATTTGTTTCCAGATTGATCACCAAAAAACAGCTACCTGCCGAATACTCAGATATTTGGAATCAGGACTATTATCCTTATGAGAAAAATCCTACCGGTGGCCATCGCATTCAACCAAGTAGTTCCACATGGGGGCTTCCATTTAAATAAAATAGTGGTTGTATATGATAGCGTTTTCCAAGATAATTAAGCCATACCATGCTTTATTAGAGGAGGACACACCATGAAACAACTTTATTTAGGCGAAACAAGCTGGCAAGCCTCAGCAATAGCTTTTGGAAATTGGCGAATGGATGCACTGACCCCTGAACAAGCAGCAAAATCGATTGATACCGCATATGATTGTGGTATCAACTTTATTGACGGTGCAGATATGTACGGCGACGGAAAATCTGAGCAAGTTTTCGGACAAGCTTTGAAACAAACTAGCGTTAAACGTGAAGATTTATTCTTACAATCAAAAGGTGCAATTTTACCTGGCAAACGCTATGACTTTTCAAAACAACATATCTTAGATTCAGTCGATGGCGCATTACAAAGACTGGGGACAGACTATTTAGACTCATTCTTATTACATCGACCAGATCCACTGATGGAACCTGAAGAAGTAGCAGAAACATTTGATGAACTTCAACAGAATGGTAAAGTTCGACACTTCGGAGTTTCCAATTTTAACCCTCAACAATTTTTACTATTACAAGAATCAATTAATCAAAAATTATTATTCAATCAAGTCCAATTTAGTTTGATGCACACAGTCATGATCGACCACGGAATTCATAGCAATATGGCAGATGACAGGTCAATCAATCGCGATGGTGAAATTATCGAATTCTGTCGCCGTATGGGCGTTACGATCCAAGCTTGGTCACCTTTCCAATATGGATTTTTTGAAGGAGTATTCATTGACAGCCCTAAATTCCCAGAGCTAAACGACAAACTTCAGGAATTGGCTGATAAATATGATGTTTCCAAGAATGCTATTGCAGCAGCTTGGATACTTCGTCACCCAGCTAACATGCAGGTTATCATCGGGACGATGAACCCTAAGCATATTATTGATAGTGCCAAAGGTGCTGATGTCGAGCTGTCCCGCCAAGAATGGTATGACTTGTATATGGCAGCAGGAAATGATCTGCCTTAATTGGTTGTGATTGATTCTGATTCCGGGATGAAATCGATTTTTTTGGCTGGAACGTAGTCAAGACATTTGGAGCCTTTCAAAGAACGAAAGTCTTCAAACTGCCTTTTTGTCTAAGACGAGTCCCTCGCCTAAGACAAACCCGACTACTGAGCCAAAAGCGATTTCATCCCTGCATCTAGATACTGATAATACTAGTTTTCATTAGTACCGCTGAATATGACAAGCTTTTCTGTTTTATTATATATAGATGAAATTTGAAAATATCATTAAAGAAAAATAGAGAAAACTATTTAAAGTTTTCTCTATTTTGTTTATTTGAATCTAGCCTCTATTTTTTATAGATATCATTATTTCTAAACTCAAAAGATGTAGGATATCCACACCAATCAACATACAGTTATAAAAACCAGCGGAGGATTCCAGAGACGTAACCAGCTGTGAAAATGGGCTAAGCCCGCGGAACGGGGGCTAGACCATGGGCGACTTTCAAGACACGCGAACCATGCGTGGCTTAAAAGCGAGACGGAAGCCCGCCCTTCGGCTGGAGACGTCCCCACAGCAGGTGTAGTCTCTGGAATCTGCAGCGAAATCCTATTTAGCAGCCGACTTCTTCTGATTCTCTCGAGATACCAACCAAGCGGTAATCGGAACAGTTAAGATAACCCCGATCGTGCAAATTACTGTAGTCAAAACTTCTGTAACAAAAATCTTATCGTTAATAATGTCTCCAAAATTAAAGTGAATCGAATTCATTAAGAAAAATAACGGGAACGTTGTAGCAAAAAAGTTAAACAACAACGTGTTGGTTTGAGTGCTTAAAATTTTATTACCAACAGAAAAACCATCGCCATAAATTTCTTTCGAAGTCAGAGTTGGCTTATTTAGAACGATCTCATTCAGTCCACTAGTAATAGCTACACTAGTTTCTGAGATAACTCCTAAACTGTTGATGATAATCGTAGCGATTGCTAATTGTGGGAATGAAACTCCGGCTGCTAGTGAAAATCCTTCTAGTTCCTCTTGATCTTCTACTCCCATTCCTTGGGTGCTGGCCCAATACAATAGCGGCATTGTAATCAGTAAAATTACAAATGTTATCATCAATGAAGTTTTGAACGAAATATTAGCTGTTGATGAATTTTCAACATTCATGTATATTGCCACTACTAAAATTATTACGGCAATTATTGCAGTCGTGATCAAAACGTTGAATCCATCTGCTATCAATATCAACAGCGCTATAACGGCTATCACATTAATTCCTAATCCTAGTAAGAGTGACAAACCTCTTGTTCCGGTCACTAGCAACAATAAGATTACAAATGCTATCAATAAATACAACATTAGCTTGCCCTCCTTGCTACCATACGACTGGCGATGTAACTGGTAACTGGCACGGTCAATACAATTCCGATCGCACTGATCAATAATTGGGTCACGCCTAAACTCAAGGTCATATCAAGCGTGTAACCGACAGAATTGCCGTTTGTTAAATACAACATTACTAAGTTTAAATTTTCGGCGATAACGATGAAAAGTAGAATGTTGATCAGTGGACCAACTAATTCTCTACCTATCGCAATCCCTGATTTAAAAAGAGCTCCTACTTTGACATCGGGAACTTCCGATTTCATTTCGATCAATGAGGATGAGATATCCATTGTTTCATCCAAAATAACACCCAAGACACTGAATATAACTTGGGAAATGAATACCCCAAAATATGGTTGCAGATCGTATTCGGTCATTTCAAAATGGATACTGCTATCGTTGGATAATTTCAGCAGCAGGACACTTAATGACAGGGCCACGGTTGTCGCTATCAATGTGCTCAAAAACGCCATTAATGCATCTTGAGATGGACCCAAAATAATTATCAGGGCAACGGCCGCAATTATCACCGCCGTCAGGATTGTCATCGGCACTAATAACGCGTTTTTTGACTTGATCAGGATTTGCATAAAAATATAGAAGATGATCAGATTCACGCCGACACTCGACAATAACTTCCCTCGAGCAAATTTCATACAGAATAATAATATTATTACTAATCCAATCGCAAAAACGACAACGGCATCCCTTTTGGTACTTTGGATAATATAATGACTACCGTTAGATTTTGAAATAAACACTTGCTCCAATGGCTTATATTTTTCATCAGTCAATTGGGATTGATAATACGTATTATTTATGGTTATCTTTTTACCTTTATCTTTCGTGTTCAGTAACTTTCCCTGAACTTTTTGAACGATCGAATAATCGGTATTCTTGTACTCATCAGTGCTTTTTGTCTTACTTATCTGAGAAACTTGTTCAACTTGCATGATTGGTTGTTTATACATGAAGGCATCAAAATACGTAACTGCAGTAGCAACAATCACCAAAAGTATTGCTAGCAAAACTTGAAATCGACGAGTTTTCATAATAATCACCTTTCAGAATACAAACTATACTATCATTATGAAAAATTATCGTCCAACGTCTTCATTCGGCGATTTAGCTGTTGACAAGAATCAATTTATGCAATAACATTTTTTACATCAACTAGTTAGGAGATTTCAATTATGAAAAAATTTAATTCTCTCAACATTCTAATAGCTCGTTGGCAAAGCCGATAAATCAGGTTGATCCGATTATGGATGTGACCTGGAATGGATCATATCCGTGTCGGCTTATTAAACTATAGTAAATATATGTTAAATAACTACCCGCATGGATTTTCAAAAAACCACGCGGGTATTGTCATCTAAAGGCAGCCCTAACAGATAGGACTGCCTTTTTATTTTGGAGGGGAAATCATGAAACACACCAAACGTTTATATGGGACACTTGTCGTTCTTTTCGCATTTTTGATTTTTGCATTCTTTTACGTTGGACACGCAGAAAATAGCACGAAAAATAAAATTCCCAAAGTCGGAGTATTACAGTTGCTTTCACATCCTGCTTTGGACCAAATCAATAAGGGGCTTGATGACACTTTGAAGAAGCACGGCTACGTTAATGGAAAGAATATTCAAATTATTTTCCAAAATGCCCAAGGTGATCAAAGTAATTTGAGAACTATCAGTAAGCAATTCGTTCAAGATAACGTGGATGTGGCAGTGGGGATTGCTACACCTTCTGTTCAATCTTTGAAAAACGCTACTTCAACAACGCCGATAGTTATGGGCGCAGTTACTGATCCTAAAGGATTTGGTATCGTTAAAGACAACCAACATCCCGGTGGTAACATCACTGGTGTTTCTGACCAAGCTCCTCTGGCTGATCAACTCAAATTGATGAAGCAGATCATGCCTGATTTACATAATATCGGAATCATTTATACATCAAGCGATATGTCAGCAACTACTGAAACTAAAAAGATGAAGAAACTTGCAGAAGCTCAGGGCATCAAAGTTTCAGTTTCAAGTATCAGTAACGTTAATGATTTGGAACAAGTTTCAACTAGCTTGTCACAACACGTTCAGGCTATCTTCGTACCAACTGATAATACTATCGCTAGTGGTATGAAATTGCTCTCCAGTATCGCTGCCAAGCAAAATGTTCCTGTCTTCCCTGCTGCTGACACGATGGTAAAAGACGGTGGCCTAGCAACTCTAGGACTCAGCCAATATGAACTTGGTGAAAAAGCTGGTGAAGATGTCGTTCAAATTTTGAAACACGGCAAAAAGCCAGCTGATATGCCTATAACTTTCATCAAAAAAGGTCATTTGATCATCAACGAAAAAATGGCACGTAAATTAAACATCACATTTCCAGATTCCGTACTTAAAAAAGCTCACACAGAAGGAAGGATAATCAAATGAACCTATTCGTCTCAACCATAAGTCAAGGTCTCATCTGGTCTGTAATGGCTATTGGACTTTTCATAACATTTAGAATTCTAGACTTTCCCGATATGACCGTTGAAGGTGCCTTCCCACTCGGAGCAGTTACAACAGTTATGTTCATTCAACATGGTATGAACCCTGAGTTAGCAATGCTCATTGCGTTTGTCTTTGGCTGTCTAGCTGGATTCGTCACAGCCTTTATGTACGCCAAAATGCACATTCCTAGTTTGCTAGCCGGAATTTTGACCATGACTGGATTGTACTCAGTCAACTTACGTATTCTTGGAAAAGCTAATATGTCTTTGACTAAACCGGACAATGTTTTCAACCAATTCGGTCTCGATAAATTACCTACAAATTTCAATGGAATATTCTTAGGAATTATCCTATTAACAATTATTATCTTCCTATTAACTGTCTTCTTGAATACTGAAAAAGGCCAAGCCTTGATTGCCACTGGTGACAATGAAACAATGGCAGCTTCACTTGGTATCAACACAACTTCAATGAAGTTCATCGGTATTATGATCTCAAACGGTATCGTTGCATTGACCGGTGGCTTGATTGCCCAACAAAATGGATTTGCGGACGTCAATATGGGTATCGGATCCATCGTTATCGGCCTATCTGCCATCATCATTGGTGAAGTTATTTATCCTAACGTTCCATTAAGCATTCGTATCATTACCATAGTAATAGGTAGTATCGTATACCGTGTGATTTTAATGCTGGTGCTTCAATTGGGATTCAATACCAACGATTTGAAACTTATTTCAGCAATAATTCTTGCCCTATGTCTAGCATTGCCAACCATCAGAGCACAATTCTTCAAAACCTTTAGAAACGGGGTAAAAGTAAAATGAAACCAATCATGGAAATAGATAATGCTGTCAAAACAATTTACAACGACAACGAAAATTTGAATATTCTTGACGGTATCAATTTGAAAATTTACCCAGGTGATTTTATCGTTGTGCTTGGTACCAATGGTGCTGGTAAATCAACATTGTTAGATGCAATCACAGGTGCCAATCAACTTTCATCCGGAAAAATCTTGTTGAACGACGAAGATATCACGAATAAGAATTTGGCCAAACGTAGTCAATTTATCTCACGTGTTTACCAGGATCCAAAACTTGGTACATCACCAAGAATGACCGTTGCAGAAAACCTATTGTTGGCGCAAAGACGAGGACTTCCAAGACGACTAAGATTACGCCACCTCAAAGAAAATCTACCTAAGTTTGAAGATTTTACTTCTGACTTACCTACACTTGATAACAGATTGAATACCTTCACTGAAAAGCTGTCTGGTGGACAACGCCAAACATTGAGCTTTTTGATGGCAATTATTCAAAAACCAGAATTGTTATTATTGGATGAGCATACAGCCGCACTTGATCCCCAAACTAGCCAAGAATTGATGGATCTTACTGATAAAGTCATCAAAGAAAAGAATCTAACTAGTTTGATGGTCACACATAATTTGAGCGAAGCCGTTAAGTATGGCAATCGCCTGATTGTCTTGAAAAAGGGCCAAATTATTTTGGATTTAGATACAGAGGCTAAGGCTAAATTGAAAGAAAAAGATTTACTGGAGTATTTCTAAAGATTTCGTCTCCGTTCAGGACCGGGGGAATCCTGCTGTGTGGGACACTTTGAGCCAAAGTTCGGTCTCAAAGTTCTAGTTGAAGCCTTGCTGAGTTCTTGCAAGTCTCCAACTCGCCCTGTACTGTATGTGCTAAAGCACTTACAGTACTTTCACTGCTGGATTCCCCGGTCCTGAACTCCGACTTTTTTCACCGGTATCAATGTTTTTAACATTACTAAAACTTCTTACGGACCCACAATTTAAATATTGTGGATCCTTTTTTATTTAACCGACTTATCACAATTATGATTTTTGAATATTAAACTCGTACTCTGCTGTGATGCTCAAAACTGATATTAATTTAGTTTACCAATACTGAAGTTCCAACAAAACCCAGCCGGAGGTCGAAAACATTGAGGCCAGCAGTGAAAGTAGCGTTGGCGATTTATCGCCTACACTACTGGACGACTTTTAAGACTTGCGAACCGTGCAAGGCTTAAAATCGAGACCTGAGACCGAGGCTCGGGTCGGCCCCACAGCGCCCTCAAAGTTTTCGACCGCAGGCGGCATATTCCCACAATCTTAAATCCAACGTATATATGTATTTACGAAAAATTAATATATAATAAAAGGTAATTTATTTGGAAGGCATACAATATGAACTCAACTGAAAACTTGACCGTTAACATCGTGAATATCATCTGGAGCTTTGACTCAAGCTCTGAAAAAATCATGGTCTTACTAATCAAAAACTCCCGAGCTCCATATACTGACAAATGGGGCCTTCCAACTACCCTATTACGTGTCAATGAAAACGCTGAAGAAGCTTCACTTCGATTGATCCGTGAGAAAATTGGTATTGATCTACCAAATTTTTACACTGAGCAATTGGAGACTTTCAGTAACGTTCATCGCAGTCTAAGCCAACGTGAGATTGCTTTGACTTATATGACTTACTTGCCTTCAATGCCTGATTTAACTCCGGGATACGGGGCTAAAGAAGCAGCGTGGTTTGCTGTCGATTATGATCAAGCTTCTTACGTATTAAAATATCAAAACTTTACATTTCACACTTTGGCCGATTCGATCATCGAAAATGATTTTTATCAAAAAGTTGATCAACATGACCAATCCAGTAATTTAATCTCTGACCATTCCCTTATTTTGCGAGAAGCTTTTAAACGTGTGACAAATCGTCTGGATTACTTACCAACCATCCTTTTGATTTTAGGAGACAGTTTTACTCTAAAAAAAGCCCGTGAAGTATACGCAACTTTTAATAAAAGATCTGTTAACGAAATCGACAATTCCAACTTTCGTAAAACCCACGGACATCTCTTTTCTGAAGTTGGTTTTGAACATGGAAAAAGCGGTCGTCCGGCTAAACTTTACAAATTAGCTCAAATCCTTGACCCTCGATAATACTAATGGTAATCTTTTTTAGGTTAATAAAGGTAAAAAGTACCTTTAATAATTAAATAAATATAAAATATAATTTTTTGGGGGTAAAGATTTGGAAACAGCACGGAAAAACACTGGTCTCAAATTGTTAATGGTTCTTGGAACTGCTTGGCTTTTTGACGCTGCTGATGTGGGATTGCTATCCTTCATCATGCCATTGATCAAAAAGGAATGGGCACTAACACCAGGACAATTAGGTTCAGTTGGTGCTATCACAACTGTTGGTATGATGATCGGAGCAATTTTATTTGGTTATCTAGCTGATCGTTTTGGTAAAAAGAACATCATTATTATTACGTTATTAGTTTTTTCAATTAGTAACTTAGGTTTAGCATTAACTCAAAACGTTTATCAATTCATGATTATTCGTTTTATTACTGGTATCGGATTAGGCGGGGAGTTACCAGTTGCAGCGACCATTATCGCTGATTCGTTCTCAGGTGATAAGCGTTCAAAGATGTTGATTTTAGTCGATAGTTTCTGGGCTATCGGTTGGATTCTTGCATCATTATTAGCATTCTTGTTCATGCCGATTTATGGATGGCGTCCAACTGTAATCATCACTTCATTAATGGCACTTTATACTTTAGTATTGCGTCGTCATTTATCTGATGAACATAACGTTAAGAACAAGAAATTGAATTTAAAAGTATCATTAGCACAAATCTGGTCACCGGAATTTCGTCGTGCCACAATTTGTTTAAGTATCTTATGGTTCATAATTATGTTCGTTTATTACGGACTATTCCTATGGTTACCTAGTGTATTAATTGCTCGTGGGTTCTCAATGATACACAGTTTTGGATACACCCTAGTTACGAGTTTTGCCCAATTGCCTGGATATTTCTTAGCAGCATTTTTGATGGATAAAATTAGCCGTAAAAAAGTTCTCTTCATTTACTTATTAGGAACATTGATCGGAGCTTTCCTATTCGCCACTGCAAATTCCTCAGCAATGGTAATCTTCAGTAGTATTCTTCTCTCATTCTTCACTTTAGGTGCCTGGGGAATTATGATCGCAATGACACCAACACAATATCCAATCACTCACCGAGGAACTGGAATTGGCTTCACACAAGCCATCGGTAGAATCGGCGCAACAATTGGACCATACTTAATTGGTGTATCATTAGGATTAAAAGTAAGCATTACAATCATTTTCTTCTACTTCGTAATTGCCTTAATTATCGGATTGTTGATCACAACTTTCGGATTAAAAGACAATGACCAAGTAGATAAAATTAAGTAAATCAAAATAAGTTGGATGTCTGCCGTTCGTGCACTCTAACTCCATGTATGATTTTCTGTAATTCTAAATATATTAACTGATAGACATAAGGAATCACAATTTAATTATTGTGATTCCTTTTTTGTTATCTTCTACATTAGTACTTGAGTGATCCAACTACTTTTAATAATGGAACGACTGCACTTTTGAGCTAAATCAGCCGGAGGTCGAAAACGATGAGGCCAGCAGTGAAAGTACTGTAGGCGATTCATCGCCACAGTACTGGACGATTTTAAGACTTGCGGACCGTGCAAGGCTTAAAAGAGAGACCCGAGACCGAGGCTCGGGTCGGTCCCACAGCGGCCTCAACGTTTTCGACCGCAGGCGGCATCCCCTACTCTCATAATATTCATTCCAATTATTAGAAAAATAAACTAGTTTTCTGAAAATAAGTTTCAAGAACCCCACCACACCAACAATCTCAAAATTATAAAAAATTAGAGAAATCATTAAAAAGTACTTGTTTTTTCCATTAGTTGAGTGTACCGTGTTTAGTAATTCCCCACGCATAAAAATTTATGTGGGTGATTATAAATCAGATATCTCGAAAGGAAGAAAAGCATATGAATGTTGGTCTTGTCGGAGTTACCGGCTATAGCGGCAGTGTCTTATATGAACTGCTGTTACATCACCCTAACGTTGATCACATCAACTTATACGGGCATTCACAAACAGAAGCACAATCTTTAGAAAAAGTACTACCACAACTGCGACGACGCGACAACATTTTGCCTTATGATTCTGCTGATATCATGAAGAATAATCAAATGGTATTTTTCGCTACATCTGCTGGTGTCACTACTGAATTAGCTGCTCCGTTTATTGAAGCTAATTTCCCAGTGATCGACTTAGCCGGTGACTATAGATTGAAATCTAGAGAGTCTTATGAGAAATGGTATAAGAAACCTGCTCCTAAAGAGGAGTACCTCAAAAAGTCATTCTATGGATTAACTGATTTTGTAAATTCAAAAGGTCAGACATACGTCTGTAACCCAGGATGCTACGCTACGACAACTCTTCTAGCTTTAGCACCACTTGTACAAAATCACTTGATCGATCCTAGTTCAATCGTAGTGGATGCCAAATCTGGTACTTCCGGTGCGGGAAAGAAATTAACTGAGTTGACTCATTTCACTCAGACTGATGAAAATCTGCAACTGTATAAGGTAAATCAACATCAACACATTCCAGAAATTGTTCAACAATTAAAAATTTGGGACGAAAGCGTACCTTATATTCAGTTCACAACAACTTTATTACCACTGACTCGTGGAATAATGGCCAGTTGCTACGCAAAGGCAAAAGATAATGTAACTGAAGATGACGTACGGGCTGCTTTTGTCCGAACATACTCAGATGACACCTTTGTGAATGCTACTGAAGGAGTGTTCCCAACTTTAAAACAAGTTACCGGAACTAACTTCTGTGACATCGGTTATCAATTGAACCCTGTTACCCATCAAATTGTAATAGTCAGTGTTCTTGATAACCTCCTAAAAGGTGCAGCTGGACAAGCTATCCAAAACTTCAACCAAATGTTCGATTACGCACCTGAAACAGGCTTGGATCTCATCCCTGTTTTGCTATAAATTAGGAGGAATTTTTTATGCAAACATCTTTAGAAGATAAGTATGCACACCAGATTATTCCCTTTGCTTGGCCAAAGGGCTATTCATCAGATGGGGTACATGCCGGACTACGCGAAGATAGAAATGACATGGGTTGGATTTTCTCAGAAGTACCTGCACAAGCTGCTGGAACTTATACGACCAACCAATTTCAAGCCGCTCCAACTAAGTTGACCAAGAATACTATTAATCAAGATCACAAGTTGCAGGCCGTTATCATGAATAGTGCTAACGCTAATTCATGTACTGGAAAGCAAGGCGACGAGGACGCTTTGACTTCACAAAAACTAGTTGCTGACAAACTCAATATAGATGCAAATCTTGTTGGAGTTGCCTCAACTGGAATCATTGGTGAAATGTTACCGATGGATATCATCAAAAAAGGAATTTCAGAATTAAAATTAACCGATAACAAAGAAGTAACAACTGCAATTTTGACCACTGACAAACATGCCAAAACAATCAGTGTTCAACTCGATATCGACGGGACACCTGTTACCATCAGTGGTTTCTGCAAAGGTTCAGGAATGATCCATCCTAAGATGGCAACCATGCTTGGATTTGTCGTAACGGACGCCAAAGTACAAGACGGATTGCTACAAGAAATGTTGAGTAAGGAAGTCGATACAACATTCAACCAAATCACCGTAGATGGCGACACATCGACAAACGATATGGTAGTTACTATGGCAAATGGTTTGGCTAACAACGCCGAAATTACTAAGTCTAGTTCTGACTACAGCAATTTCGTTGAAGCTTTCCATGCTGTTCTCGCTGAATTAGCCAAAGACATCGCATCCGATGGTGAAGGTGCAACTAAACTTGTCGAAGTAAACGTCAAGAACGCTGCTAACCATGACGATGCCCAAAAAGTTTCAAAAGCTATTGTCGGATCTAACTTGGTAAAATCAGCCATCTTCGGTGAAGACCCTAACTGGGGTAGAATCGTTGCCGCTATTGGTCAAACTGATGCCAAAGTAGACATCGACCACACATCAATCTGGTTAAACAAATTACCATTAGTCGAAAACAGCCACGGTGCTGGATTTGACGAAGCTGAAATGAAAAACGCTCTCTCTTCTAACAAAATCACTATTTTAGTAGATTTGAATTCTGGAAGTTCTGAAGGCCAAGCCTGGGGCTGTGATCTCACTTATAATTACGTCCGAATCAACGCTTCATATAGCAGCTAAATTTCGAATTTAATTATAAATATGGGGTGAAGGAACATGAAAGAAACAATCGTAGTTAAAATAGGTGGAAACGCGAGTGATCAACTGCCTGGAACGTTTTTCCAACAAATTAAAACTTGGTGGGACGAAGGAAAACAAGTCTTGATCATTCATGGCGGAGGTCCTCAAATTTCACAATGGAGTGAAAAGATGCACCTTTCCGTCAAAAAAATCGATGGAATTAGAGTGACCGATTCCGATACTTTGGATGTCACTAAAGCCGTCCTATTAGGAATGGTTCAACCAAAACTTTGCCAATCATTATCAAATGCTGGATTACCTGTAGTTGGTATGAATGCTAGTGATAATCATCTTCTTCAAGGTAAATACTTGAATCAAGAAGAATATGGTGAAGTTGGTCAAGTTACTGATATCAACAAAACTTGGTTACATCACGAATTGAAAAATCAAATCGGAATCCTAGCTCCTTTGGCACAAACTGAAGACGGACATTGGCTCAACGTCAATGCTGATATGGCTGCAGCAACTATTGCCATTCAACTTGGTGCTGAATCATTGGTACTTCTTACTGACGTACCAGGAGTATTAAACTCAGGGAAAGTTGTCCCACAATTAACAGAAACAGATGCTAATGCTCTGTTCCAAAAAGATATTATCAAGTCTGGAATGATGCCAAAGATTCAGGCTTCATTTAAAGCTCTAAAAAATGGCGTTGATAAAACGTTTATTACCAACGATCTATGTCGACAGGGAACTCAGTTCCAATAAAATACAGACAAAATAATAAAAATTCTGGAGGTTCATTATGGAACACGTATTCCCTACTTATTCACGTTTTCCGTTTGACATTGTCGACGGACATGATTGTTATCTGATTGATAACAATGACAATACTTATTTAGATTTCACCAGTGGTATTGGTGTATGTAGCTTTGGTTACAGCAACAAGATCATTATTGATAACTTACAAAAACAAGCTAAAAAAGTTTGGCACATCTCAAATCTTTACGAGAGTGAGATTCAAGACAAAGTTGCCGGACAATTATGTAACGATGACCAATTAGCATTCTTCGCAAACTCTGGTACAGAAGCTAACGAAGCTGCTTTCAAATTGGCACGTAAAGCCAGTGACAAAACTACCGTCTTAGCTTTCAACAACGGTTTCCACGGCCGTACTTATGGTTCAATGTCATTGACTGGAAATCCTGATATTCAAAAAGGATTCGCACCACTAGTACCAGATGTACTTTTTGCAGACTATAACGATGAAAAGGCTATTGACCTTATCAAGCCAGATTTAGCAGCAGTCATTCTTGAAGTAATTCAAGGTGAAGGTGGAGTAAATGTTGGAGATAAGATATGGTTGACTAACGTTCAAAAAGCCTGCAAAGATAACGATGTATTACTTATTATTGACGAAGTTCAAACAGGTATTGGACGTACTGGTACCAAATTTGCTTTCGAACAATTTGGATTAGACCCTGATATCATTACATCCGCTAAAGGTTTGGGTAACGGAACACCTATCGGTGCAATGATCGGTAAAAAGAAATTAGCAAGTGCTTTTGGACCAGGAACTCACGGCACGACTTTTGGTGGTAATAAATTATCCATGGCAGCCGCAAGTGGAGTTCTGGAACAACTCACTCCTGATTTCTTAAATAAAGTTCAACAAAAATCTAAAGCCGTTTGGAAATTCTTAGATGAAGAAATCAAACCTCTATCCCACGTCACTGATGTGACCGGATTAGGATTCATGATCGGTATTCATCTCGATGATTCATTAGCAGTTGGTGATGTTATAACTGCCCTTCAAGACAAGGGATTACTGACACTTTCTGCTAAGTACAATACCTTACGTCTTCTTCCACCACTCATTATGGAGGAAGACGAACTAAAGCAAGGACTTAGCCAAATAAAGGCTGCCTTGCAATAGTATTTTTAATTTTGTGTCCACGTTTTGCCAAGCGTCGACGCATTCCAACATTCAAAAAAACAACATTTGATCACCATTTCAGATGTTGTTTTTTTTAACAAAATTATGCTGTATTTTATCAAAATACTTATTTTTCAATATTATTTCTTTGAAAATTTGTACTGAATGAGATAGATTAGATACTGTAAAGGCTTTCAAAAGGAGGAGAAAATATGACCAATAAGTTATACAGTATTGGCGGTGGCCAAATGGCTGAAGCAATTATCCGCGCATTTATAAAAAACAAGGTCTTCGATAAAAGCGACATAACCGTTAACGATATTTCTGACGCACGTCGCACCCTCTTAGAAAATAGTTACGGAATTGCCACTTCAGAAAACCTTTCAAATGATGATTTAGCAGCAGCCGATATTATTATGATTGCTGTGAGACCTCAAGATGATTTATCTAGTATCGCGAAAAAAATCAAACAAAGCGATACCAAAGCAGCAATCGTTTCAATCGTTGCTGGAGTTACGATCGATAAACTCGAGCATTTACTGGATATTAAAGACGTGGCACTTGCTCGTATTATCCCTAATACACTCACTGATACCGGTTTTGGATATACCGGTGCATCATTGAACGACCACATAGAAAAGGAACAGGTAGATGCATTTTTTAAAGGATTCGGTAAAGTAGAATATATTCCCGAGGAACTCATCGATACCTTTACTGGCTATGCAGTTGCCGGGCCTAACTATGTGTATAACTTTTACAAAGATTTGTGTAACGCTGGAGTTTTAGCAGGATTAAATAGAGAACTTGCTAATAAATTGGCCTTGGAAAATCTCAAAGGTGCTGCAGCAATGTTGGAGCAAACTGGCAAACATCCAAGTGAACTGTTGGATATCAATAATTCAGCTGGAGGTGTCGGTATCAACGCCCAATATGAACTAGATAACAGTGATTTTTCAGCAGGAATACAACGAGCAGTTATGGCTGCCGTTCGTACCACAAAGGAGTTGGGGAAATAATGGCAGAAAACTTAAGATGGGATCACACGATGATCAACGTCAATAGTATCGATGCCGCTATTAAGTGGTTTAACGACCTTGGAATTAAATTTCAAAGAGGTGGAAAACACGAGCAGTGGGGAACGGAAAATGCCGTCGGTTACTTGGGGCTAAATTATATAGAATTGATCAGTATATTTGATCAAGATTTAGCCAAGACAGTTAACCGAGACGATGCAACATCAGTCTATGATGCAATCCATGACCTACCCGAAGAGCACATCAATACTATCGGAATTAGAACGCAAGACATCGACCAAGTACATGAGCGTTTGCAATCACAAAATTTCCCAGTTGGACCTATTCAGACTGGTAAGCGCCTTGATCCAGAAGGAAAAATGATAACTTGGAAAATATTCTTTATTAGAAATAAATACTTCGATGTCCCTTACCCATTTATCTTGCAGTGGGAAAAACCAGATTATTTAAGAAAAAAGGATTTGATCAATCAAAAATTGTTGGATGAACATTCCGACAGACACATCATGGTTTCACAAGCAATTTATTCAGTTACGAACCCAGAGATTATTGCTGTAAAATGGGGACAACTTTTGAACATAACCCCTGTCAGAAAGCATGATGAGTGGATATTGGACATGGGTATCAGACAACTAGTGTTCAAATCAGGCCAAGATAATCGCATTACTGACTTAAAATTTGTTAAATCGGGCGATCTAAAAGGTAAAGAATTTAAATTAGGTGAAGCTAATCTGCAATTTGAGTAATAAAACTAATGAGTTTGTCGTATAATGAGACAAACTCATTTTTGTTTACGATTATAATTATGTACTATAATCATCACCATAAAGACATTTCAAAGGGGGGAAAATATGTTTCAAAAGTCGGGGAATTTAAGATATTTATACTTAGTCGCATTAGCACTACTGGTTTACGTATTGGGGGCATTCGTAACCAGTCCGGCTGTACAAGTCTATGCTGTAAAATTACAGTCAGCAAACCTATCTGACGGCTCGATCTCGCTGATCCTAAATTTATTTACATTAATCATAATTATCATTTCAACAACCTTGATGGCCTGGATATATATGTTGATCTACAATCGCATTTATTCAAAAGATAAATTAACTTTCATGTTAAGTGTAGAAGCCAGTATGATTGCACAATTACCAACCTTCATCATTGAGTTGGCAATGAATAATATGAATCACGGAATCGTCTACCCTCTCATTGGAAGCATCGTCTGCGTGATCACTTATGTAGCATTCATCGCCTATATCAAGAAATTAACATTCAAACAAGACGTTATTTTGACAGTACTATTCTTATTAGTAGGAATATTGCTACAAATACTTATATAAGTATATCTGTAAAAAGATATACTTTTTTTCTTGCAAAAAATTTATCAGGTGTTACTATATAAATCACAAGTTACTTTTAAAATAACAGCTCTTTGAGAAGGAGAAACTTAAATATGAAATATGCAATCACAGGTTCAACCGGTAAATTTGGTCGTAAAGCCATCGAAATACTATTAAAAGAAGTCGATGCAACAGATATCGTTGCCCTAGCTCGTAACGAAGAAAAAGCTAAGAAGTTACTACCAGCAGAAATCGAAATTCGTCCTGGATCATATGAAGACGAAGCAGTTTTGGCAAAATCATTAAATGACATTGATCGTCTATTATTTATTTCATCACAACCAGGTGGTGCAATTCCTCGACTACAACAACACACTAATGTTATTAACGCTGCTAAGTCAGCTGGAGTTAAATATGTTGCTTATACAAGTTTTGCAGATGCAGATAACGCCACTGCAGCCTTAGCAGCCGATCACAAAGCAACCGAGAAATTGATCGAGGCATCCGGATTAGATTATTCATTCTTGAGAAACAATTGGTATGTCGAAAATGAAATGGACGTAATTTCAGCCGGTGCAGCTGGTAAACCATTTGTTTATGCAGCCGGAAATGGACGTGCCGGATGGGCACTCGAAAGACTTTATGCCGAAGCAGCAGCTAAAGTTATCACTTCAGATTCACCAAAAAATGTTTATGAATTCGGTGGACAAATGGTAACGTATGCTGACTTAGCACAAGCTGTAAAAGACGCTACAGGTAAAGATTTCGAAGTAGATTCAATTTCCACAGAACAATATATTAAGAATTTACAAGAAGCCGGAATGGACCAACCAACTTCGGAAATTATTGCTAGTATGCAAACTTTAATTGAAGATGGTAATCTAGATGTACCTTCAACTGACCTACCTGATGTATTGGGATACGAATTGCCAAGCCTAGCAGACTCAGTCAAAGAAGCTTTATCTAAGTAAAAGTGGAGTGAAATTATGAAATACTCACATAAATTAAGTGACGCTGTACATGTTTTGTCATACATAGAAATTGAAAAAGATGGCGACCTCTCTAGCAAAGGTATCGCTGGAAGTATTGAATCCAATCCTAGTTTGATAAGACGTCTGATGTCAGCACTGTCTAAAGCCGGATTGATAATTACCCAGTCTGGGACCGTAGCACCAGAATTAGCCAGACCAGCAGAGGACATCAGTCTTTTGGATATCTACAATGCTATCGATGATGATCACAATTTGTTGCACATTGATGAGAAAACAAACATCAACTGCCCTGTTGGTCGCAATATTCAGCAAACTTTAGACGGTGCTTATGAGAAAGTTCAGACAGCGGCTGAGCATAGCATGCAAGAGATTTCGTTGCAGAGTTTGATCGATGATATTTTGGTTAGAGAAGCTGATAGATCGAGGTAGTGTGATCACTGCCGATTCCAAAATGAAATCGATTTTTTTAGGCTGGAACGGGGTGGACATCACTTGAAGCTAATTGCAAAAAACGCAATCATCTCCAAGTTGAGTCTTTGCCTAAGCCGAGTAAATCGTTCGGCCAACGCAAATATCACCCCTGAGCCAAAATCGATTTCATTTCTACATCTAAATTGAATATTTAACATATTTATTTATTCGTACAAACACAAAAAGGGCAGGAAAATTCCTGCCCTTTTTGTATGGAAAAGTATTCAGTTTAACGGTTTCTATATTTTATAATTCACGATTAGTCATCCTTATTAAATTGAGTAAATATTTCTAACATCTTTTAGCAAAGACCCTAAATGTGATTTATTAATTTGGCCAATGATTCTTCCATTTCTGGCTGTATAATCATATGATGGTAAATACCATTTAACAATTGTTCCTTTTACACCACTTGATACGTCAATTATTTTCTCATATAAATGAGCTGGCTGATTTGGATAATCCGTTGATGTAATTACCATGCCACTAACCATCCCGCTTTGAACATTATAGGCGTCTGACGACAGTACAATCATGGGTCTCTGGATATTCCCAGATTGAGGATCATGACCACCGTACTCATGCCTGGCATGTGGCTCAGAATCAATGAAGATTATATCGCCTTGTTTTGGAAATCCCTTATTAATCATCAAATATTCTCCTTGCCAATTGATTTGGCATTAGTAATTTCCAAATCTAATGTTTCCATGTCATGTTTAAAATCATGAGGTTCCATTGAATTCCACGGATTTTCATCAGTTGGAGAATAAATTAATTTTCCATCATTATCTTGAATTAATTGAAGTTCTTGATTGGGCTTTAAGCCAGTTCCCTTTGGTATAGTGACAATCAATGAATGACCATTGATTCTAGTCTTAAAAGTACCTAGATTTTTACTCATAAACCCACCTCCTAATGTAAAATCATTGTATCTTATATACTAAGTACATACAAGTATGTACTTTGGTGCTTGACGGACATCAATTGTATTCACAAAACTAAAGTCACACCACCAAACAAAAAAACTATTAATTTCAATAGTGGAAAACATCGATATATTTAAGAAATCACGCCCAAAGGGCAGCCTCGCCGGGGATCAGCCATGGCTAAATGAACGTACGTCGCCTTTGGCGCGTGCGCAACCGATAATATGTTGGCTTCGCCAACGAACAACTAAGGAAGCCACCCCCGCCGAGGCTAACCGGAGGGTGACAGTGAACCGTTTTACTTTAATCTATAAACACCGTAACATCAGCAAAAACACTATTGACATTAAAACCAACAACAACTATATTAAATAATAATTAGAAAATTAAAAACGAAACAATATGATTCGGGAAGTAATTTCGATTAAGCGAGAAAGAGAATTGCCATTTGGTGAGAGGCAACCACTTCTGAAAAACGAAAATGGCCGATGATTGGTTAGTATGATCAAATGAGAATGCTAAACGGTTTGGTCCTCGTTATTGGGACACGCCTTTATGAAAATGAAGGTTGTTGAGGCTTATTTGGGCAACCAGATCGGCAAACCTCAGAATGGTAACGTGCAAGAGCACTTCTGTATAACTACAGGAGTGCTCTTTTTTTATTGTTTTGCGTAGAGAAAGGTTTGATATATTTGGTTAATAATGAAATAGAAATAAACGAGGATGGAACTCGTCGCGGGCTTTCTAATATTGCTGTACAAATGATTGCCTTTGGCGGCTCGATCGGTACTGGATTGTTTCTAGGAGCCGGCAGCACTATCCACAAAACTGGTCCCTCTATCCTGCTGATTTACTTAGTAATTGGGATATTTTTCTTCTTCATGATGAGAGCTATTGGCGAAATGATGTATTCTGATCCTCAACAACACACTTTCGTCTCGTTCATTGGAAAATATGTCAGTCCTCGATTTGGTATTTTCGCAGCATGGAGTTATTGGGCTGAATTAATTTTAGCTGGAATGGCTGAACTTACTGCAATTTCAACCTATTTAAAATATTGGCTACCAGGAGCGCCATCTTGGTTGGTACAATTAGTCTTCTTAGCTGTTCTAACGCTAGTTAACTTGTCTATGGTTCGTAGTTTCGGACGGTCGGAAACATTCCTCTCAGGTATCAAAATTGTTGCCATTCTGGTATTGATACTTGTTGGTGCATATTTGATTGCGACCCATCATCAGAATCCAGCCGGAACACATGCATCCCTATCCAATTTGTCTGAAGGATTCACATTCTTTCCAAATGGATTCCACTCATTCATCAACGCATTCCCAATGGTATTCTTCGCCTTTCAAGGAATGGAATTCGTTGGTATCACAACTGCAGAAACTAAAAAGCCATTAAAAGTCTTACCACGCGCAGTCAATCAAATTATCGGCAGAATCCTATTATTCTATATCGGTTCACTCTTCATAATCATGGCCATCACACCTTGGCGCTCACTGAGCCAATCACAAAGTCCATTCGTACAAATCTTTGAACTAGCAGGATTACCGGCAGCGTCACAAATCATTAATTTAGTTGTGATAGCAGCCGCATGCTCAACATTAAATAGCGCAATATTTTCAACCGGACGACACTTGTACCAATTAGCTCAAGAATCATCTGGAAAAACACTGAAACCATTTGAAACAGTTTCAAAAAGTGGGATCCCATACGGAAGCGTCCTATTTTCAGCAGGAATGATGATCCTGGCACCAATAATCAGTTCATTCAACGGCCTAGGCACAGCCTTCACCTTCATAGCATCAATCTCCAGCGACATTTACATCCTAGTATGTATCCTAACAATGGTAGCCCACTGGAAATATCGTCGCTCAAAAGATTTCCGAGCAGACGGATTCAAAATGCCTCATTATAAGTGGACAAATCCACTAACAGTGGCCCTATTCGTAGGAATCTTCATCACCCTATTCTTCAATAAAGAGACAATCCTACCAGCAGTAGGAGCACTGATCTGGTTAATAGGATTCAACATAATCCTAAGTATCACCAATAAAAGAAAGAAACTGACTACTTAATAAGAACACAAACCAAAAAGGGAAGAAAACAAAAACAGTTTTCTACCCTTTTTAAGTTCAAGTATTCGCAATAAAACATCAACCTACCTAATAAAATAGCGGAAGGTTTTTAACTCTATCTAGATTCCAGAAAATTAATTTGGGCCAAGTGGTGAGGTTTCACTTAGTGTACGAAGTACGCTTAGTGAAAGACTCAGCTTCAAAATGATTGCGTACTTTGCAATTAGTTCGAAGTGATGTCCACCACGTTCCGGCCCTGTATATTAGGTTTGAAATTAACCTAAGTATTCCTAATATTAGTAATCATAACTGGGCACTACATGATAACCTCTAATTGTCATTGGCTTTGGTCAACTGGTATAGGCTTGTTCCAGGT
>NZ_RHON01000013.1 GCF_003946505.1 Companilactobacillus mishanensis
TTATTTAAGTGTGCCCAAAATCGTTCATATTTTGAATAGAAAAAAAGACATGGGCCTTGACCTAAGACCACATGTCTGAAAAATCGATTTAATTTCGGAATCGGCAGTGAACACCAACACTATATCAATTTCAAATCTCTCAGTTCATAGTAAATCCCGCTGTGATTATTATCTTCTTTTGTAATATACTTAGCATTTTGCTTTGCGATAGTTAAACCGTTACGCATAGCAATGGGATTATCAACATGCTTAAACATCGGTATATCATTATTACCATCACCGAAAGCGTAAGTTGGGATTCCTTCGAGGCCAGCATGCTCGATCAAACTTATGATGCCACCAGCCTTTGACACGCCTTTTAATACAACGTCTAATCCTCGTGGATTATTACGATAGAATGTAAGATCTCTTCCAAAAATTTCTTCATAACCTTTTTGATGATCATCTTCCCCAACTGGGGTGTATACAAATGAAAAATTGATATCATGATTTTTATAATAATCAGGGTCAATTATTTTTTTTAATCCTAAGGCTTTATAATTCTCGTCAACTAGCTTGTTGTCTCCGCTTACAGCACAGCCAACATTATTATAAAATGCTACTTCTTCGTTAAAATGACTTGCATAGGCCACTAGGTTTGTATTAATCTGCTCTGGTATGACTTGAACATCTATGGGTTTTCCTTCGAGCACGACATAGCTACCATTTGCGGTAATAAATGAATCAAACTTACCTGCTTCGATCGTATCGCTGATTTCAAACTGGTTGCGACCTGTAGCAATTATTGGTAGAATATCGTTTTCCCTCAGTAGGTCCAGTGCGAGTAAATTTCGATCTGACACATGCTTATCATCGTCGAACAGCGTACCGTCTAAGTCGAAAAATACCGCTCCTTTATAACTACTGCTCATAATGTCATCCCCTTCTGGTTGAGATTTAATGCTAACCATTTTCGAAATAACACACCATATATGAGTGCTCTTTCTGTCTATGTTTTAGCATGAAAATTAACTTTATACACTTAAAAAGCTCATTTTCGAAATCTTTTCCAGTAAAATTTTGTTCATGTCCTAAATACAATTATGTTTGTAAAACCACTTTAATTCTATAATTCAATACTATATGTATCAAGTTTATCCAATCAAGTGGTAGAATTATCCTAATAAAAATCAAGGAGGCTAACGGATGATTGATCTCACAAACGGGAGACCAATGAAAGTTATTTTCTTGTATACGATTCCTTTATTGTTGGGAAACTTTTTCCAGCAATTTTATAGTTTTATTGACACTTTGATTGTTGGTAAAACTATTAGTGTTGATGCTCTTGCCAGTGTTGGTGCAACCGGTGGACTAACTGCTTTAGTTATCGGTTTTGCTCAAGGTATTACTAGTGGTCTTGCGATACTTACCGCCAGACGTTACGGTGCTGGCGATACTCAAGGTGTTACTAAGAGCTTTGCTTCCGGAATCATTATTTCTTTGTTCATCACGATCGTGTTCACTGTGATTGCTGTTCTGATTGCATATCCACTACTAGTCGTAATGCAGACACCTAAAGAGTTGATCCACGACTCATTTATCTTTCTAGAAATAATCTTTGCAGGAATTTTTTCTTTTGTTGGTTTTGATTTTCTTGGAAATACTATGAGAGCTTTGGGAAACACTAGAGTCCCACTCTTCTTCCTATTAATAAGTACCGTCCTGAATATTGGATTGGAACTTATCTTTATCTTAGTATTTCATCTAGGAGTTGCCGGAGCTGCTTTAGCTACGATAACTGCTCAAACTATTACTTTCGTAATACTTTATTTTTACATTCGTGTCAAAATTCCTTATTTGATCCTGAGTCGTAGTGATTTCCGGATCGATAAAAAGGAAATAAAAGAATTACTTTCAATCAGTTTACCAATGGGATTTCAATCATCCATCATTGCTATCGGAGCAATTATCCTTCAATTTATGCTTAATACACTTGGTGCCAGTGCGGTTGCTGCATATACCGTTGCCGGTAGAATTGAACAGATTGCCACCCTACCAGCAATGAGTTTTGGTATTTCCTTGGTAAATTACACAGCTCAAAACTTTGGAGCAAAGAAGTATTCCAGAATTTTGAAAGGTGTTAAGGAAGGTATCATTTTGTCAGTCGGATCAAGTTTAACAATTGGTGCACTGCTTATCTTGTTCGGAAAAAATATTTCTCAACTTTTCATGAACGGTGCGCAACCACATATTCTTAACCTGATTCAACTGTACTACAACTTCAACGGATCCATGTACTTTATTCTGTCAATTCTATTTATTGTTAGATATACACTACAAGGATTGGGCAACCAAAAAGCTCCAACTATTGCTGGTATCGCTGAATTATTGATGAGAATCTTTGCTAGTGTTGTTTTGATAAAAGCTTTCGGATTTCTTGGTGCAGCTATGGCCAACCCACTGGCTTGGATCGGTTCGACATTAGTCTTGATCAGTACTTGGAATATTGAGATCAAACAACTTCGTAATCAAAGAAATATGTTGCACGATCGTGCTTTGGAAATTGATGCTAAAAATGATGATTAGATTTTAGATGGAAAAACATCCAGTCAGTTGGCTGGATGTTTTTTTGTGTTTGTATTTGTTTTTTGATGGTTTTGGTTTAGGTCTGATGCTGTTCACTCTGGATTTGATATTGTTCACTCTAGAGTTGCTTCCTTTTACTCTAGAATCGTTTCTTTTTACTCTAGCTTAGCGGAAACGCTAAAAACAAAACTGCTCCCTATACATAGCTACGCTACTGGCCTCGCCCACTTCGTGTGCAATTCCAGTACCTAGGCTATGACCGGGAGCAAAGCGTTTTGTTTTTGGCTCTATCCGAAACGCCAACACAAAGGCAGAAGCCTATACATAGCTACGACATGCGGCCTCGCCGACTTCGTCGTCAATTCCGTTCCCTAGGCTATGACGGGCTTCTATCGCCTTTGCTTATGGCTCTTATAAGTACTTCGCGCACTCATAAATAGCATCTTCACTTGCTGCGGCTTTTCCTACTAAGTTCAAGAATGCGTGGCCCATTCCGCCGTATCTGATGAAGGTGACATCTCCGCCTGCTGTTCCTACTTCTTCGGCGAATGCTTCATCTTGCAATCTGAATGGATCGTACTCTCCTGTAAGGATAACTACTTTCTTGAATAGTGTTGGATCAGCGTACAATGGTGAAATTATTGGTGATGTTATATCGATATTTTCGTCTTCGATATAAAACTTGGTCATTGTTCTATCTAATTGTTTGAACAACAGATAGCTACTGTGTAACACATGTCTTTGGTCCGGTATGATCGAGATTCGTTTGTCATCCCACATTGGACCATCTAAGTCTGAACCATGAACTACTGTTGGGTAGAACAATAATTGCTGCTCTACGTTACAGATTCCCATATGATATGCCATTTGGCTAACGCCCAGTGCCATTGATGCTCCTGCTGAATCTCCTGCCAGTGTGATGTGATGTCTCTCTTTTGCTACTCGAGATATCACAGCCAGGCAATCCAGTAACCCGTATGGATATGGATGTTCTGGACATAGGCCATAATCGATACTATAAATGACTCCTTCAAATTTAGTTGCCAGAAGTCGTAGCGGAATCAATGAATCTTCGGCACTTCCGCCATAATATGCGCCACCATGAATATAAATCAGTGCTTTGTCGGCTTTCTCATAACCATCCTTATAAATTCTTAGAAAACGCACGTGTCTTCCTAATTGATGTGTAATTTTACTGTCGACATGTATTCCTGGATAATTCATTTCAGGGATCCCCACTGGATCTGTGCCTGAACGTAATACTGATAGATCTCCAGATAGAACTGGATCATCTCCCAATTGCTCCAAATCTTTCAGAGTATATGGGTCATAAGTATGAGCATCAAGTCGATCCTTGATTATCATTCTAACGTCTCTTAAATGAGGAACCTCGACTGGTCCAATATGTTGAAGTCTACTTAATTCATTTACGTAGTCATTTGAAATCATAATCAATATCTCCTTTTTTATGCCATTGATTCATCAATTTCATCGTTATCTGTTTCTTCATCAGCAACTGCTTTTTCATTCAGTCTGTAGAAGCTCAAAATGATAACGATCAATACTGCTAAGATTATTGGCAACCAGATGAAATTAACATTGATAGCGGATAATGCTTTAGCCGATTGTGTCTTCGCTGTTGAAGCAAATCCACCCCATGTTAAGATCCAACCTGATAATGCTCCACCAAGTCCCATACCGATTTTTGCTCCGACGACGGGAACTGATGATAGGAATCCTGGCTCTTCAATATGTAACTCTGTTCTGGCGTACTCTACGGTGTCGGCAATCATAATAAATGCTAATGTGAAAACTGAACCCATGGCCATCATTGAGATTCCGTTTCCGACGAACAACATTACTAAACTACTTGTTTGTTCACCGATCAGCATGAACAATGAACCAATTATGAAGACGACTAATGCACCATCCATGACGTTACGATTCTTAAATTTCTTCGATAAGAAAGGAACTGCTAGGTTTCCAGGTACGGCAAAAATTGTCATACCTAAGAAGTAACCTACGATGTCTGGACGTTTGACGATGTAATCAATGAAGAAAACACCTGATCCTAAACGAACTACCCAAAATGTTTGAACTGCAATGAAACTAATTGTTAGAACTACCCATGGTTTATTCTTGAATGCATACTTGAATGATTGTCCAACGGATAGATGCTGTTTAATTTCTGTCTTCTTTTGGTCTTCAGCATCTTCGACTTCGATAGGAAGTTCTTTCAAGTTTGCGAAAGCTAAAATAAAGCTGACTGCAATTACTACTCCGACGATTGCACCCCAAATCAAGAATCCGACTTTGTTGTTGTTGGCTCCGAGGAAGTGAACCATTGGAATTGTGATTGCTCCAATAACTGCTGTACCTGTGTTTGTCAAAACCATTCTGGCTGATGCAAGATTTGCACGCTCGTCAGGATCTTTTGTCAAACTTGGCAAAATTGCAGTGATTGGTGTATTGGCTCCGGAATAAACTAAACTAAATGCTGTATAAATGATACTGATCCAGACCATTTGGAAAACTTTATTTCCACCAAAGCTTGGATTACAGAATAAGAGGAATGCTAATACACCCAGTGGAATACCGAACCACAGGAAATATGGTCTAGCCTTCCCATATTTAGAATGTGTATGGTCGATCAAGAAACCAAAGAACATCCCATCAAATGCATCGATAAAACGAACGACTAAGAACAAAGTTCCTACGAATGCGGCTGATATGTCAAGAACGGTCGTATAGTAGAACAAAAGATATAGACCAACCATTTGCCAGATCAAATTTCCGGCCATATCAGTTAAGCCATAGAAACCACGCTGTTTCCAAAGGTGTGCTTTACTCATAATGATATTACCCCCAGATAAAGATTAATTTGATACATAAATTGTTATAGTCATATATGAACTGTAATCATTATAAGTTGAAGACTATAACAATTATTTCTAACAATTTAAAATAATATTTATAAAAAGTGAGCAATGATGTGATACCATTGGATTTGTCGATATGAAACCGCTTTAATTTTTTTAATAAAATATAGGCAAATAACTCCCCAAGAAGCCTTGATAGAAGTACAATTAAAACGATTACAAAAGTTTAACGTTATTTTCGTAAATCACCGGAACAAAAAGAAAGGGTTTGCGCATGCGCAAACCCTTATTCATATTCACAACATTCCCCTTGTAGAGAGGTTCAAATATAAACTTGTGAATAATAATTATATTTTTCAAAAATATTTATTGCGTAAAATGCGATAAACTTTGTAAATAAATCTGATATTCTTTGTTTTGAAGAAGCTATTATTTAATAATTAGGTTATAGGAGGTATCTTTAATGGACTATGAAAAAATTGCAGATGTTATCATCTCTGCAGTCGGTAAAAATAACTTCATAGCCGCATCTCATTGTGCGACTAGAATTCGCCTCATAGTAAAAAATGTATCGAAGATCAATCAAACTAAACTCGATGACAATCCCGATATTAAAGGTACAGTTTACATCGATGGCCAATACCAAATCATTATTGGACCTGGTCACGTTGACCATGTTTACAGTCTGTTGATTGCCAAGACTCATCTAAAAGAAATGACACCCGATGAGATCAAAAAGATCAAAGTGGACGATAAGAAATCAAATCCTTTCGTTCAATTTATCAAATTAATGGCAGATATCTTCATTCCAGTAATTCCAGCAATCGTTGCTGGTGGTTTATTGATTTCACTATACACAATTTTGACTACGCCACACCTGTTCGGTAGTGCCTCAGTCGTACAAAACTTCCCTCAAATAAGAGGTCTCGTAGGACTAATGCAATTACTAGGTATGACACCATATGTCTTCTTACCGGCTCTAATTGGCTATACAGCTACTAAACGATTCGGTGGAACTCCATATCTTGGTGCCCTGATAGGTATGGCAATGATCATGCCACATATCATCAGTGGTGGTGGTTTGAATTTGGCTCTTGATGCTGGTAGATCAACGTATGCTCAAATTTTTGGCACACCACTCAAATCTATCAATTACCAAGGTCAAGTTTTCCCAGCCATCGTAATTTCTTGGTTGTTGTCAATTTTTGAAAAGTATCTAAAGAAATATATGCCATCCTCGATGAACTATATATTCACTCCTCTACTGACATTGTTTACGATGGGAACATTTGCATTCGTTGCTGTCGGTCCACTTATTACTTATCTATCAAACGTGATCCTAGCAGGAGCTGTTTTCCTATACAATTTCTCAGGATTCCTTGGCTCAGCAGTACTGGGAGCATTGTACCCACTTTTGGTAATAACCGGATTGCAACAAAGTTTGCCGGCAATCGAGACCCAAATACTATCCAATCATAGTTTAGGTGGAGACTTTATTTTCCCGATCGTTACCGTCGCAAACCTAGCCCAAGCTGGAGCTTGTCTGGCTGTCTTATTTACTTCTAAAAATAAAAAACAACGTGGTGTAGCTTCTTCAGCTGGATTCTCAGCTCTAATGGGAATCACAGAACCCGCAATTTTTGGAGTAAATTTGAAACTAAGATATCCATTCTACTGTGGAATGATTGCCTCAGGAATCGCCGGAATCTTCATCGGAATTTATGATGTAGTCGGCCAAACACTAGGTGTCACAGGAATTATTGGATTCTTATCCGTATCATCAGGAGATTACTTACCATTCATAGCTACATCCCTATTGAGTATCGTCTTAGGATTCTCGATCACATTAGTTTATGGAAAATCCGTTGCACTCAACAAGAAGAAAACTTTCAAAGAAGTTGCTACTTCAATGCTAGGTACAGAAACTTTGACAACACCTGTATCTGGAAATGTGATCAACCTAACTGATACAAATGACGAAGTATTTTCATCCGAATTGATGGGAAAAGGTGCTGCAATCGAGCCAACCGACGACAACGTTTATGCTGTCGCAGACGGAACAATTACTGTTGCCTATCCTACCAAGCATGCTTACGGATTGAAGACCAAGAATGGTGCCGAAGTGCTAGTCCACTTGGGAATCAATACAGTTAACTTGCAAGGAAAATACTTCACATCTAACGTCAAACAAGGTGATGAGGTGAAGCAAGGTGATCTGCTGGGAACATTCGATTTAGATCAGATCAAGAAAGAAGGATACGATCCAACTGTAATGGTCGTCATTACGAACACCGCATCCTACTCCAATATTGAAAAAACTAATGAGGAAGTTGCGAAAGGCAATACAATTTTGCAACTCACTACACCAGAAGCTGGTGATCCTAGTTTAGTCAGTGCTTAATACTTACGAAAATAACCTGTTCAAAATTAATTCTGAACAGGTTATTTTTTTGTGTAATTTTTTAATATGCGAGAAATCTTGTTATCAGTTCCTAAAATGATAAATAGTGCCACACTAATAATCAATATCGACCAGTAGACTATTGGCGACATAGTTTTTACGTAAATCTGACTTCCGATAAAAATGAAAATAAATAAAAGTACGATATTGGATGCGATTTTCAAAATTATACCTCATTCAGTATTATTTACTAATTGAAGAATACACTTAATCATCCATTAATCCAAAAATGTATTTTTATTAATTGACATCATTTTGCTTATAAAAAAAGAATGACTAATGTCATTCTTTTATCAAATTATGTTTATCAAGATAGTCATGTGCAACTGTCTTGGCTTTTTTGTGTTGGAAAGTAACTTGATAGTTCATCTTCTGCATATCTTTGACAGATATTTTTCCAGATAACTTATTTAGTGCTTTCTTCAATCCTGGATGTTCCTTGATTGCTTTGTCAGTAACCAAAGGTGCACCTTGATACGGTGGGAAGAAACTCTTGTTATCTTTCAAAACGACCAAATGATATTTTTGAACTTGTGGATCAGTCGTATAGCCGTCGACCAAATTGACTTTTCCATTGGCGATAGCTTTGTATCGAATACTTGGTTGCATCGTATTGACGTTTCCAAAGTCCAAATTATACGCTTTCTTGATACCTTGATAACCATCTTTTTGGTTGTAAAAGTCTATATCGAATCCAGCTTTAACTTGATCTTGAACAGCAGCTAAATCTTGAATTGTTTTCAAGTTGTATTTCTTAGCAAACTCTTTCGTCACGACCAATGCATATCCATTTTGATATTCCATTGGAGAAAGATAATCCAAATTATCCTGTTTTTTTAGCATCGATTTACCTTGTTTATAAATCTTATCAGGATTATGTCCGTAATTTTGAACTTTGACCAACGACTCCATAACCGTTCCTGTGAATTCAGGATAAACGTCTATTTGACCGGATTTCAAAGCTTTATACAGAAAGTTGGTCGTACCAAAATTAGGTTTGATTTCAACTTTCTGTTTGGGATTTTCTTCTTGAATCAAATCTTTATACATATTGATCAAAATTTCTGGCTCAGATCCCATTTTACCGGCGATAGTTATCGTTGAGAGTGGCTTGCTGACGACAGAGTATATTCCCCATCCACCAAACAAAACGATGATTCCAGCAAGGACGATCATGATTTTTTTGAAAGATAATTTTCCTAGAAATCTAATCAATGCTGAAAATACCAAGGCTAGTAGAGCTGACAAAATTGCACCGATAAGTAGCAAGGCATTATTATTGGTTTCAATACCCAGTAAGATATAAGTACCTAGACCACCTGCACCGATCAAGGCTGCCAATGTAGCTGTACCAATAATCAATACCATGGCGATTCTCAGTCCTGAAACTATCAATGGCATTGCTAATGGCAACTCGATTTTTATTAATTTATGCCATTTTGACAACCCGAATGCGTCAGCAGCCTCTTCCAAACTGGCATCAATTGAAGTAAAGCCTGAATAGGTATTTTGGAAAATCGGCATAACCGCGTATACGACTAATGCAATAACAGCGGGAACTGTACCGATACCCACGATTGGTATCAAAATACCCAACAATGCCAAACTTGGAATGGTTTGGAAAACACTGGTTATTTGTAACACTATCTCTGCTGCCTTTTTATATCTACGAAGCCAAATTGCCAAAGGAATCGCAATTACTGCAGCAATCAATAGTGAAATCAACGAAATACTAAGATGCTGACCTAATGAATTTAAAATATCTTTATGTTGAGTCTGGAGGATGTTCACAAAATTATTCATTTGCAACCTCCTTATTTTCGATGAAGTCTAAAACGTCATCAATTGTTAATAGATAATTGGCATCGTGAAAAACAATTCTGACTTGTTTGTGCTCACGGACTGCACTAATTAGTGCCGGCAATTCATCTTCAAAGCTGACCCTGAAAACATCATCTGAATCTTCAGATTTATGTCCGTATCCTTGGATAATTACTTTTCCAGCGGTAGCAGCTTCAGTCTCCTGTTCACCTTTAAAAAAGCTCTTAACAAAGTCATTTGCTGGCTGATTGAGTATCTCCTCTTGGGTTCCGACTTGTTGCAGTTCTCCTTGATTGATGATTGCAATTCGCGTTCCCAATCGTAATGCTTCACGCATATCGTGAGTAACAAAAACGATGGTCATATTATATTTGGCTTTGGCATGCAATTCCAAAACAATATCCTGCAGCTGCTTTCTAGAAATCGGATCCAAAGCACTGAAGGCCTCATCCATCAAAATAATATTGGGATTCGTAGCCAACGCTCGTGTGATACCAACACGTTGTTGCTCACCACCAGATAATTCATCTGGCATCCGTTCAGCGTATTTATCAGGTTCGAGCCCTACTTGCTCGAGAAGATCTCTTGCCCTTTCAATTCGCTCTTCTTTTGGAACCTTCAACTCTTCCAACTGAATTACGATATTATCTTGAATATTTAAATTAGGAAACAAAGCAATATTCTGCAAAACGTAACCAGTTCCAAGTCTCAACTTGCGTAAATCATAGTCGTTAATATCTTTACCATCAATTTTGATAGTACCAGACGTTGGCTTAATCAATTGATTTATCATTTTCACAGAAGTAGTTTTCCCACTACCACTTGGACCAACTAGAACATAAAGTTCACCAGCGTTGATAGTTAGATTGAGATCTTTTAGCACAGTTTGATCACCATAAACCTTGGTAACATCCTTAAATTCAATCATAATTTCCCCTCGAAAATAGGCTCATTATTTAAATAACTATAATTATTATTTGGTTATTTAATAGTAACACAATCAATCTCTCTTCATCGATTGCCTGCTTGAAACATTTTTTTACAATTAGATATATACTTTAATCTTGATACAAATAAAAATACATAATTTAAATTAAGAATTTTAACGAAATTCATTTATAAAATTAGGAGTTAAGTATGGTCGACGATACCGACATAGAAATATTGAAACACTTGAACAGGAACAGCCGCATCAAAAACAAACGATTAGCCGAACTAGTCCATTTAACTGCACCGGCTGTGGCAGCGCGAATCGACAACTTAGTCGAATCTGGAGTGATCAAGAAATATACGCTTGAGGTCGATACCTCAAAGCTAGATTTCGATAGACAAGTTTTTATTCAGGTTGCGATTACTAACTTTAACCACGAAGACTATCTCAAGTTTATTAAGACCAAACGTAATTTGATCAGGCATCATTACAAAACCTCTGGTGACATGAATTATCTTATCGAATGCAGTTTTCACACGACTAACGACTTGAACGATTTCCTGGATAATCTAGATAAATATGCTAACTACCGAGTCATCGATATTATTTCTCAATTGATTTAAAAAATGGAATGCAAATTAATTATGCATTCCATTTTTGTTATCTAAATACAGGTTTACTATTTCGATATTGAATATCATCAACACCATCCAAAACATTCGCATAACGTGCTGCGGCAAAGAAATAATCTGATAATCTGTTGATAAATTTCAGAACTTCATCATTGATCGGTTCTTCTTGCAATAGTGCAACAATATTTCTTTCTGCGCGTCGAGTCACAGTTCTTGCTAAGTGTAATGATGAAGCAGTCTTTGAGCCACCAGGTAAAATAAACTTTTGAATCTTAGGTACCTTTTCAGAATATTCATCAATTTTCTTTTCTAACCAGTCAGCATACTTGTGGTCTTCAGTAAAAATAAACTCATGCTTAGTATCGTTTTGAGATATTGCTAAATCCGTTCCACAATCAAATAACAATTGCTGAATTTCTGTCAATTCTGGAGCAAATACTGCTGTCTTATCGCTCAAATTTGCAATTATCACACCGACCAAGGAGTTCAATTCATCAACTGAACCATATGATTCGATACGTTTATCAGACTTGTATAAAACATCATTTCCAATAATTCTTGTTTTTCCTTTGTCACCGGTTCTAGTATAAATTTTCATATGCGAACTCCTCATTCCATTTTTATATAACTAATATTCTTAATTTATATAATATTAACATATCATTCATTTACTATATTTAGTATCAAATCGTCATTTAGAAAATTGGCAAACTCTGTTAATTGGTTTGTCTCCACTGTTAAGTCAATACTTGAAATGTCAAAAATATCTGAAACACCAGCATTATGAAGAAAATCATGTGCTCTTTCGATATCGGAATCGGTTTTTGAAAGATCTATTTTACTAGCAATACCTACAACTGGTTTAGTAAACATCTTCGTAAAGCCGTTCGGAAATACCGAAAATGTATCAGTCACTGACTGAAGCAATATAACAATGTCAGAATTATTTGCAGTAACATTTAATGCGGCATACATTCGACGGTTTTCAAGAAATTCGCCCGGTGAATCAATCAAATGGTTATAAACTTCAACCGGATCAAATTTGTGTACGATCGATTCTAAATCAATCAATTGATTTTTCAATGTGGTTTTTCCACTTCCAACTGCACCTACAATAAAAGCTTTTTTCATCATTCCACCCCAAAGTTTTTAATTGCCTTCATTATTAAATAAATCGTATTTAACTTTAAAACCGTTAAAAATTTTGATCCAACGCTTACCTAGTAAGAATAATAGTACTGCTGTAAATGCAGCATGAGTGACATCGAATGGAAAACTTGCAGCAACTGATACAAAAATACTCTTAATCGTTATAGGCTGAACGAATCCTAATATATAGTAAATATCCATAATCCAACCAAATAGGAATCCTGCAACAAATCCCCATGTAACTAACAACAATCTAGAAATATTTTTATTTGCGCAGAGTCCTGATATCAAGCCAATCAATCCCAAGGCTATCATCTGCCATGGGGTCCATGCACCTTGTCCAAAATACATGTTAGAAGCTAGTGCAATTATCGACCCCATCAAAAACCCTGTTTCAGGACCACTTACAACTGCTCCCAAAATCAAAATGAACAACTCTGGTTTAACCGATGGTATCGCAGCAAAGGCCACACGTCCTGCAACGGCCAAGGCACTAATAATGGCGATGAACACGACTTCTCGGGAATTTTTGTGACTACCTTCAAAACGGACAAAATAAATTCCTAATATGGCGGCGAGTAACACAAATGAAAGCAGTAAGTAATTCTTGCTTCCAAAAGCTGCCAGTAATAGTAAAACGATTAACGATGTAACCAAAAGATAGACTATTCTACGATTCATTCTGATTGATGTCCTCCCATAGCAGTGCTTGCGGATAGAATTCCCTGACAGCCTTATTTATTTCTGTTGTGTAAAAATATTTATCTGGAAAGAATTCTCGTGGATGTTCGAACTCACTCAGTTTTCCATCGAACATCAAAGACACGTAATCGAGATATTTTGAAGCAAATAATACATCGTGAGTATTAACAAAAATCGTCCCACCATTTGCTCGAAATTTATTTAATTTCTCAGCTAACTTGACCTTCATATTTGGGTCTAATCCCTTTGAAGGCTCATCCAAAAATAAAATCTGTGGATTCTTGATAAAGCCAATTGCCAATGCTAAATACTCTTGCTGGCCACCGCTCAAATCGTATGGACTTTTATTGGAGACCTTATCTAACTGGTAGTCTGCCAATATAGCGGTAATTTTATCTTCGTCATACGAGATACTTTCCTGTTCCAGCTGATAACTGATTTCATCATGAACGGTATCTGCCACAAACAATAGCGAAGGATCCTGTGGTAAAACGAAAACATCCTGGTAAAAATCATTACCCAATTTATTCAACTTAGTCCCATTCAATTTAACGGAGCCAGATTGAAGCTTCAATTGTTTAGTCATCAGCCTCAACAGCGTGGTCTTCCCGACCCCATTGGGTCCCAAAATTCCATAAGCTATGCTCTTATCTAACTGAAAGCTTACTGAATCAACGATATTTCGTTCATTAAAATCAAATCGGAATGATACATTATGAACATTTAAAATACTTTTAGACTGTTCATCACTAATTTCTCTTGATTCATGATAGTAAAATTCACTTCGTTGATTCTGAATCAATTTATTCAATTCTTGATTCGTCAGTGGGAGCCTCTCATGAATGTCCATTCCTTGTTCCAAATAAAAGCGGTCGATTTGGGGAAGATAATTTCTCAGATCCACCTTATCAAAAAGTTTTCTCAAACCAATGTCGACTGTTTCGTTCATCCTGATTGTTCCTGAACCTATAACAACTAATCTGTTGGCATAGAACACTGCGTGTTCTATCGTATGTTCAACTAATAAAACAGTAATGTTCAAATCTTGATTGATCTTTTGAATCATGCGCATGAACTTCTCTGAGGTTACTGGATCCAATTGTGAAGTCGGTTCATCCAACAATAAAATTTGGGGATTAAGAATTAAGGCAGATGCTAAATTTATCAGCTGCTTTTGACCACCAGATAATTCATTTCCCCCAAGATCCATCAAATCAGTGATATCAAAATAACTTGCAATTTCGGCAATTTTCGAATGGATCTGTTCATTATTTAACCCTTGATTTTCTAGGACAAAATGAAATTCATCCCGAGCACTTTCAGTTACCATTTGGTTATCAACAAACTGTGAAATATATGCTATGTCACTAAACTGTTCTCGTGGCTGTTCTCCAAAAATTGATAGTTCACCGCTTGTAACTTTTCCAAGTGCTAACTCTGGTTTTAACTGCTTTAGCAGTGTACTTTTACCACTACCGGTATCACCGATCATTAATGCAAAGTCACCTTTATCAATCGAAAGATTTACATTATTTAACGAAATTTCTTGGCTATTTGAATATTTGAAACTGTAGTTTTGGAAGCGAATAATTTCCACCATAAATAATGTATTCCTCCGATCATTAATGGATAAATCACTGTGACACTGCAAATCAATGTCGTCGCAATAATCATGGTACTAAACTGTATATTTACATTGGCAGAACCGAAATTGATACGACCAACATGTTTGATCAACATCACAATGTTGAAAATCAAACTTATCATAAAAATAGTTCTAGCAAAATAATCACTTCGCCTATTTATCTGATGTGCTCGCAGCCGATGTTGGGACCCGTATCCTTTAGTCTGAAGTACATCTGACATATTCATAAAGTTAGCGATTGATTTATTCAAAACAATCTCACTTAAAAACATGCTTTGTTTTGATAATTCAACTAGATTAGTTTTACGTTCAGCATTATTGTTTCGAAATTTATAAAGAAGCTTGACCTTATTAAAGATATCGACAATTTTAGGAATAAATTTAACGGTTAAAATAAAAATGATGGCTATACTTCTAAAGAATTTAGACAATAAATCAAAAATTATTTTGGTATGCGTCATTGCATCGTAAATATAAAATGACCACAATATGTTTAGAAATGAAACGCCTAACACCGTCCCGTTCAGGACTGATTCTGAGGTGACTTTCAAGAATGGAATTTGAAATACTATTTGACTTCCTCTTTGATTAATAACTACATTGAAAGCAAAAGTCAGTATAAAAATAATAATGGAAAATTTTAGGAAGTTAACAAACTTATCACCACGAATAAAACGTGCAGTAATTACAAGTACTACAAATAAACATCCCGAAATTATTGGATTATTGTAGATCAACGAAATAAAAATCACATCAAATACGTAAAATAAAATCGTCAAATTATTTACACTGAAGTTGAAATTCCTTATAAGCTTACTCATCAATTTATCACTCAATTTTAAAAATATAGATTAATTATAACAATATAATCTTCGACCCGAGCATTCAAATCCTTATCCATTAATTATAAATACAATGTTAAAATGATATTCGGAGTTCAAATCAAGGGGGAAATCATGAAAAAAATAACTTCAATTATTGTTGCCTTACTGCTTCTAATTGGTATCGCAGCACCTGCCACAAATGCACAAGCAAAGAGTGCAAATAATTCTAAAATCAAAGTGACTTACACTTTGAAGAACAACAAGAAACAAATTGGTAAGAAAACAATTACTTTAAAGAAGAATCAATCAGTTATGAAAGGTCTAAAAAAAGGCTGGAAGGTTGATGAAAAAGGTGGTTTCGTCAGCGCCATCGACGGTCATAAGCAAAATGACAAAAAGAAAATCTATTGGACATTCACAGTGAACAAAAAACAAGTTAACGTTGGTGCCAATAAGAAGAAACTACATAATAAAGACAAAGTTGAATTTAAACTTTCAAAATATTCAGCAAATTAAAGAAATAGGTCCCCATATGAATGCAGGTAAAACTGTATTACATATGAGGACCTTTTTTAATTTTGATTTATCCATTCTTTCAATGCGACACCAGTACGAGAATTGGGTACATCGATTGATTTTTTCGGTATTCCACTATATTGGATCTTACCACCATAACGTCCAGCATCAGGTCCGACATCTATCAACCAATCTGCTTGACCAATAACTGACAAATTATGTTCAATGATAATTAATGAATTACCTGCTGAAACCAATTCATTGAATAATTGGATCAACAACATCGTATCTTTCAAATGCAAGCCAGCCGTTGGCTCATCAAGTAAATATATGGTTCCCTTTTTACCAAGCTCAACTGCCAACTTCAACCGTTGAAGTTCACCACCAGACAAAGTAGTCAATGGCTGTGCCAAGGTTAAATAACCTAATCCCACACGGTCTAAATTACGCAATTTGCCGGACAATTTTTTAGTATCACTAAAAAATTCGACTGCATCTTTAACTGAAAGTTGTAAAACCTCAGCAATATTTTTATCCTTGTAATAATATTTCAATGCCTCATCACTATAACGTTTACCATGACAAAGTTCGCAAGTTTGCACTACAGGATCCATAAACGCCATATTAGTGATCGTAACACCCTTTCCTTTACATCTAGGGCAGGCACCTCTTCCGTTATAACTAAATAAACTTGTTCCGACTCGATTGTTATTATCACTAAATAATTTTCGAATATCGTCAAGTAATCCCAAATAAGTCGCTGGTGTAGAACGTATATTGATTCCAACCGGAGCTTGGGCAAGATCGATATAATCACCTTTTAAATTGGATTTTAGCGCTGTGACCAACGAAGACTTACCGGAACCAGCAACTCCAGAAATAACTGTCATAATCCCCAATGGCACATCAACATCAACATCTTTTAAATTGTTCTCAGTGATATTTCTTAATTTCAAATAATCTTTTGGAGCTCTATCTTGGCCCCATTCATGCTTACGTCTTAGCCATTTACCAGTCAATGAATCTGAATCTAACAACTCTTGATATGTACCGGTAAATGTAACAGTTCCACCAGCATTCCCAGCCAGTGGTCCCATCTCAACTACATAATCCGCAAAGTCGATCATTGCAGGATTATGTTCCACTACCAAAATTGTGTTTCCTTTTTCTTTCAACTTGGTCAAAGCTTGTTTGATCAACTTAATATCATGCGGATGGAGTCCAACACTAGGTTCATCCAAAATATAGACCATATCAACCAGAGCACTCGTAAGATATTTCGCGATTTTTATTCGTTGTGCCTCACCGCCTGAAAGTGAACTAGTACCTCGATCAAGTGTCAAATAACCTAGTCCGATATCGATCAATGATTGAATTTTCGTGGAAAGCTCACGAACAACATCGTTAGCAAGCGTTTCTGTAATTCCATTCAAAAACTTCAGTACGTGGCTTAGATCCATTGAAGTTACTTCGGCGATGTTTTTGCCATTGATATGATTAGTCAATACTTCCGGTTTCAAGCGAGTTCCATGACAAGTTGGACATGGTTTGCGTGTAACGATTTCAGCAATTGCCTCTCGATGATGTTCAGCTTCTTTTTTACCAATGACAGAACGACGGATTCTAGGAATTACTCCTTCGTACAAAGCAGTCTTTGGAAAACCTTCACCAGGATGAGATAACTTCTGTTGTGGTGCATTCATCAGCAAATCATATTCTTCATCAGTGTAATCCTTGACCGGCTTGTCATTATCAAATAGACCACTAGTGGCATATCTCTTCCAACGCCATGTATCGGGGCCGAAACTAACAAAAGTTATGGCACCTTGGTTCAATGATTTTTCAGGATCAATCAATTTTGATTCATCAATATCATCGACATATCCCAAACCTTGGCAATCAGGGCACATCCCTTGAGGCAAGTTGAATGAAAAACTATCCGAATAGCCGATGAATGGCTTACCTATTCTAGAGAAAAGTAATCTTATCAACGAATAAATTCCTGTATATGTTGCCAAAGTCGAACGAGCATTCTTGCCCAATCGTTTCTGCTCAATAACAATCGCCACTGGTAAATGTTCAATATCTTGAACATGTGGCTGACCAAATTTAGGTAAATATTGTTGAGTAAAACTTGGAAAAGTCTCGTTTAACTCACGACGAGAAGCGGCTGCAATCGTATCAAAAACGAGTGAGGATTTACCTGATCCGGATAAACCTACAAAAACAGTTGTTTGGTACTTTGGAACCTTCAGACTTACGTGTTGAAGGTTATTTTGTGTTGCATCTTGAATATCAATATATCCCTTTGAAAATATAGGTTGCATAATTACTCCCCTTTCCAAAATACTGTTCAAAACGTTGCCAAATAAGCATAGCATACTCTAAAATCGAATGCACGTTCGTATTAAAATGTCTAAAAAAATAACGACCACTTATTTCAAAATGATCGTTATTTCTATAATTATTTAGGTAAGACATTAATTATGTATAGCAATAATATAAAGACGAAAAATAGTATATACATCGTCAAATTAACTTCTTTACGTCTGCCTGCTGCCATCATTGTTAATGGATATGCAATGAAACCAAATGCGATTCCGTAAGAAATATTATATGTCAAAGGCATTCCGACAATAGTTAAGAAAGCCGGCATAGCAATTTCGAATTTTTCCCAATGAATACCTTTCATCGATTGTGCCATCAAAATACCAACGATGATCAAGACGGGCGCAGTAACGTTAGTTGTTACGACTGACAATAGCGGTGAGAAGAACATTGCAATTGCAAACAATACTCCGACAGTCAACGAAGTCAAACCCGTTCTACCACCGATTGCGATACCTGCTGAAGACTCAACGTAAGCAGCTGTAGGAGTTGTTCCCATAAATGCACCACCAAGCATTGAAACGGAATCAGCCATCAAAGCACGTCCAATACGAGGCATTTTGTTATTCTTCATAAATCCAGCTTGCTCCGCTAAACCAATCATAGTACCAGCAGTATCAAAGAAGGCGACTAATAGGAAAATCAGCACGACCGCCCATAATTGAGGTTGCTGGATATCAGGCAAGTGAGCCACGCTGACACCGAAAGTTGGTTTCATGCTTGGAATACTTGAAATTACGTGAGTTGGTAATGGAATAAGTTTCGTTACCAATCCCAAAATAGTTGTTAAAATCATACCAATAAAAATTGATCCAGGAACTTTTCTTGCCATTAAACCACCTGTTACGACTAGTCCAAAGATAGTCAGCCAAGTAGTAGGAACGGTAAAGGATCCCATTGTTACTAATGTTGATTTACTTGCAGTGATCAAGCCACCACCTTGCAATCCAACGAATGCAATAAAGATACCGATACCTGCTGCTACCGCTAGTTTCAAGTCATGCGGTATCGCATCAATAACAATTTCACGAATCTTCAATAATGAGATTATCAAGAAAATCACACTTGATACTAAAACTCCGGCCATTGCAGTTTGCCATGGAATACCCATCGCCAGCACGACAGAATAAGTAAAAAATGCATTATCTCCAAGTCCAGGAGCAATTGCGATTGGATAATTGGCAAGTAACGCCATCAATACTGAACCCAAAATTGCTGAAAGAGCAGTGGCTGTAAATACAGCACCCTTGTCCATTCCAGCTTCCCCTAAAACTTGTGGATTAACGAACAAAATATATGCCATAGAAACGAAAGTAGTGATCCCAGCTAAAATTTCGCGTCTAACATTAGTTTTTGCTTCTTCAAGATGAAATAAGCGTTCAATGAAGCTTAGATTCTTCTTATTGTTTGGTAAATCCAAAATTATTCGCCCCTTAATATTACTATTTGAATATCTTCAGTATCGCAAATTAATGTATCTTTTACAAGTAAAACGTGAACCTTTCAAACAAATATTTCTATATCGTTCGGGAATATTAATAATTTAATCATTTTATTGCTTGTATTCCTTATAGGAATCCATTAATCTTTGATTAATAAAGTCAAGAATTAATAAAGGAGTAATTTAAAAATGATGCCAAAAAAAGTTTCACGCGAATTTATTGATGAATTACCAAAAGCCGAACTTCACGTTCATCTTGAAGGAACTTTGGAACCTGAATTAAAATTGAAATTAGCTAAGAAAAATCATATCGATATTGGACAGACAACCATTGAAGATGTTGAAGAATCCTACCATTATGATGATCTTGCATCATTTCTAGCAGTCTACTATCCAGGAATGGCCGTATTACAAACTGAAGAGGACTTCTATGAACTTGCAATAACTTACTTACATCACGCAGCAGCCGATGGTGTACGTCACGTGGAAATGTTTTTCGATCCACAAGCACATCTAGTTAGAGGAATTCCCCTGCACACAGTGGTCGATGGATTTTACCAAGCCTGTGTTGATGCCAGAGCCTTTGATATAGATGCACACCTAATAATGTGTTTTCTACGAGATATGTCGGCCTTATCCGCCAGTGACCTATTACAGCAGGCACAGCCGTTCAGAAATAAAATCCTAGGAATAGGATTAGATTCAGACGAACATCACAATCCCCCACTAAAATTTGCCCAACCTTTCAGCGCAGCAATTGCCCAAGGATATCGAATAACAATGCACGCAGATGTTGACCAAGTCGACTCGATTGAACATATAAAACAAGCATTAGAAATAATCAACGTTGAAAGATTAGACCACGGAACCAACATCGTAGAAGATCAAGATTTAGTAGACTGGGTAAATAACATTCACTTAGGATTAACATCTTGTCCACTATCAAATGATTTCATCAGTGGCGATCTAAAAGGAAAAGAAATCATCGAATTGTTAAACGAAGGTGTAAAGGTATCAGTAAATTCTGACGACCCAGCATATTTCGGCGGTTACATAGCAGATAACTACGAGGCATTGGCTGCAGAATACAAACTAAAGCCAGAACAAATAGTCCAACTAGCAAGAAATTCTTTTGAAACATCTTGGATCAGCGACAAACAAAAAGCAATTTACCTACAACAAATTGATGACTTCGTAGAAGACTTCGAATAAATCAAAAATAATAATAAATATCAGTGCACACAAAAAGAGGTTGAAAATATTAATTGTTCAACCTCTTTTTAATTTATCTGATTAATGAATCAAAGTTAAGTATCACTATTATCAAGAAAGATAATACTTACCTAGATGTAGAGGAAAAATCGATTTCGGCTCAGTAGCTATTTGTTACTTAGTCGAGGAACTCGGCTTAGTAACAGGTGCAGCTTGAAAACTTTTCGTATTATGAAAAGATTCCAAGTGTACCAGCTACGTTCCAGCCGTGAAATCGATTTTTTCTCGGAATCGGCAGCAAAACCACCACTATGCAGCTTTCGCAGCAGCTTGGCTAATCCGAATAGTACCGTCAACCAAATCAGCACGCAAATCCTTAACATCAATATTATCCAAATAGAATTCAGCAACCTTGTCACGGATCTGTTGCTCGATAACACGACGTAAAGGTCTTGCACCCATAGCCTCGTCATAACCTTCGTCGATCAACCATTCCTTAGCTTCAGGACTGATCTTCAAAGTGATATGTTTCTTAGCAAGATTTCTATTCACATCGTCAATCAATAAATCAACGATAGAATTCAAGTCTTTCTTTGAAAGGTGACTGAATTCAACAATTCCATTGAATCTATTCAAGAATTCAGGACGAAAGTATGGAGCTAATTTGTCCATCAGTTTTTCATCTTTATTACTGTCATTACCGAATCCGGCATTTGATGTAGCAATAATAATTGTGTTCTTGAAGTCGACCACATTACCTTGCCCATCAGTCAAACGACCATCATCCATAACTTGTAACAATAAAGTTAAAACTTGTGGATTTGCCTTTTCAATTTCATCCAAAAGGACGATTGAATAAGGATTACGTCTTACTTGTTCAGTTAATGTGTTTCCATTATCTTCGTATCCAACATAACCAGCGCTAGTACCGATCAACTTAGATACAGCCGTTAAATCAGAATATTCTGACATGTCCAAACGAACGATTGCTCGCTTACTACCGAACATATCACCAGCTAATTGTTTAACTAATTCAGTTTTACCAACACCAGTTGGTCCGACGAATAAGAAACTACCGATTGGGCGATTACCTTCATCGAATCCAGCACGGTTACGACGAATGGCACGAACCACCATGTCAACAGCTTCGTCTTGTCCAATAACTTTACTCTTTAGTCTGTCTCCCATTCCCTTGAGTCTTTCTATATCAGAAGTGCCCATTTGAGAAACAGGAACACCAGTTAATCTTTGGACAGATTCAGCAATGTCATTGATCGTAGCGACAGTTTCTTCAGGCTCAGCGTCGCCACTATTGAGTTTTTTATTGATATCCTCAATCTTTTTCTTCAAACTGGCAGCTTTTTCGAAATCTTCTTTTTGTGCGGCAGATTCTTTATCCGCTTCAGCTTGTTTCAAATCTTTTTCCAAACTTACTTTATCAGTAACTGGATGTTTGGCTGCCAAATGTGCGGCTGTCATATCAATCAAATCGATAGCCTTATCTGGTAAAGATCTTTGAGGTATGTATTGAACTGAGTAATCCACAGCTGCCTGCAAAACATCGTCAGGTAATTTTACGTGATGATGTTGTTCATATGCGCTACGGATACCTTTCAAAATTGCTACTGAAGCTTCTTTACTAGGTTCATTGATTGTAACATCGTTGAATCTTCTTGCTAAAGCGCCATCCTTCATGATGGTGTTACGATACTCGTCTTGAGTTGTAGCACCAATTACGGACAAATCTCCACGACTTAACGCAGGTTTAATAATATCCGCCAAACCTTTACTACCATCTTCGCCACCAGCAGCTCCGGTTCCAATAATTTGATGGATCTCATCGAAGAATAGAACTACATTGCCAGCCTTCTTGACCTCTTTGATCAAGTTCTGCACGTTTTCTTCAAATGAGCCACGATATTGTGTTCCAGCCTCTAGTGATGATAAATCGACTGAGATTATTTCTTTGTCTTTGATGGCTTCAGGAACGTCACCTTTAACGATGGCCTGAGCTAATCCTTCAACGACAGCAGTTTTACCGACACCAGCGTCTCCGACTAGTATTGGATTATTCTTGGTACGTCTGCTCAATATCTCTGCAGTTTCTTGAATCTCCTTATCACGTCCGATAACTGGATCAAGTAAACCATCACGAGCTTCTTGAGTTAAATTACGACCAAGTTTATTTAAAATATCTTTTTGTTTTGGTTGTTGTTGATTACTTTCTACTGGTATTTCATTACCAGCAGTTCTTGCTTTTTGATATGCCGCTAATTCTTCAGGTGTCAATTCTTTACCGTTAACATAATATTTAGTTCCGGCACTTCCTTGATTATTTGCACCCATTAATCTGTTAAAAATTTCATCCATGTCATTGTTTGAGAATGGATCGTCGTTCCAAAATGATCTAGCCATATAAAAGCCTCCCTCACTTTAGATAGTGCGTCTCCAATTCACGTAATACGCGCCACATTTCGACGTCTTGTGCCTTGGCGATCGCATCTATATCTCTAATGTTTAATGATGTGGCGGACGATTGTTTCTTGTTGAAGGATTTGTGGAGCGTGGTGTAACCATAGCCACTCTTCTTTGAAATTATATAAATAGTTAATCCGTTATCCTTCAAGTACGATTTGATATCTATTTCCATGATGCTATCCTCCACAAATAATAGTATAGCACATCTGTGATATATTACAAGTGTGACATACCACAGATGTGAAATAATTCTGATAAACTTATTATACAGTTTTTTGTTAGAATGTGAGTAACGATATTTATAAAACGATGGTGGCAATATGAAAGAATTATTGAAGACAATGGATCGGCTTAGTAAAATTTATGAACAATTTGATTTACTGGATTTTCGTGCACACAAAGCAATTCCATTAACATTCAACAAAAAAGATAGTAAAAAGTTGCTCCCTCAAAATAAGCGGCTTTATTTCAGTTATCAATATTTGGATGCTGAAAAGACACGACTAACAAATGTTTTGTTAAATCAGGCAATCGACGTTAAAGATAAGATTTTTCAACAAAATCCTGAGCTTCATCCCAAATTGATTGAAAAAGGTTTAAAACTCAAAAATATTGACGAAACACACAAAAAAAATTCTCTATCGATGCCCCGTCGTAATCGTAAAATCAACAAATTAAAGCAACTCATCGCTTTGATAGACGATGAGAGTCTATCGCTTTGCCGTGGATATCTTACTCAAATGAAAGTATTGATCCACGCCCATAAAACTGAATTGTCACCAAAAAGAAACGAACCATATGTTGCTGAAGAATTATTAAAGAGTTTGGATTTTCGAACTGATCTGATGCAATTTGATTATGACCGATACTTATATGAAGACTTTGAACCAGAAAGCTTTTTGAAATATCTTATCTATCAACAAGTTCAACGTATCCCTAGTTTTGTAAAATCATATGATGCAAGAGATATTGTCCCAGAGGCCGGTGAATCTGGTTTTTCAGGAATCGCCTATGTGGTAACTATTGACGATATAAGTGAATGCTACGTAACTTTCAAAGGTACTGAGGCAGATATGGATTATACCGAAAGTTCCAGAAGTAAGCGTATGGAAAAATTCATCTTGGAAGGTTATAAAGACTGGAATTACAACGTCAATGCCATCTTGATTGGTAATGAGATCGGCTTAGATCAAATGAATGCCGCTCAAAAATTCATGGATTATCTAACAGACGTCGTTCCCGAAAACTGTAAGATGTATGGATTAGGCCATTCACTTGGAGGCCATTTCGTTCAAACTCTGCAACTCATATCCAACTGTTTTGATATGGGATATACGCTCAATTCCGCCCCTATTCAGCTTAAACAAGTGAAATTACTCAAACCAGATTTGATTTCAGATAAAAATTGGGAACGATTATTTACTCTGACGGAAGATAAAACAATCACCACTGCATTGAATAACGAAATAAGAAAGTTACTTCCGAGAGAATATCCAGAGATAATCAATGAGAGCTTCCAACAAGACCTGACTCAAATATTTTATGAACTGCCATATACCATCTGGATCGGCCAAAAATGGGAATATAATTTTAGTGAATGGAAATATCCTTTTAAAATTCATCCTAGACAATATCTGGATTCTGGAGAAATCAATTCTTACCAAAAATTGTTTGGGGAGTTTTTTGCAAGAACTCAAAACGATACGACTGGCCGTCAAATTCTCAGGTCAGGAATCTCATTTGCCTGGGACAGAATGCAGTTGCTCAGGCGTGATATTGACAAGCCTGAAACTGCACGGTATTTCTTCGACTACTCAAATTACCTGTATAAATCGGGAATATTTAAGGATGAACCTCAAGACGTAAGTAAATACTTTAATGAAGATACTGAATCGAGTGTCTGGAAGAGTTCACGTCGAGAATGGCCATTTTTACGTAGTCTAAATCGAGATATGTTGGAACTATCGATTTATTTCCATATTATTTATGGGACTAAACACTTTCTAAAAAAGAATCCAAGAGTAAAAAAATAACAGCCATTTGGCTGTTATTTTTAGTTTGAGATAAGTTCTAAGAACAAATGGATTTTGGCATTGACCTGTCTTACAACATCAGAATCTATTCGCTTATGATTTCTGATAATTAACTCATCATAAATTGATTTTTGAATTATTGAAATAATTATTTCTGCTAAATTAACAAAATCTGCCTCAACTAAAATTTCAAACATGTCCAAGGTTTGCAAACCTGATGCTAGATTCTTAACGTTTTCATCCATCAAACCAGATATCCAATTTGATTGTTCAGCAGTTAAAATGTTGCGTTCACGAACGGTTATCAAAAATGATTGATAATTATTTTTTTCATTAAAAATGGCAACAATTTTGGAATTGAACTTGATCAACCTTTGTTCCAAATCTTCAACTGAGTCAAGTTTACTGAAATCTGCTCGGATTATGCCAATTCGACTAACGGTACCTTCTTTAACGATCGTATCGAGAATTTCACGTTTCCCATTAGGAAAATAATAGTAAAGTGAGCCATCAGATATACCAACAGTTTTATTTATTTCTCTAGTGGTTGTCGCTTCATACCCCTTTTTATAAAACATCCCTTGGGCAACGTTTAAAATATCATTTCGCTTTGCATCGCTCTTTTTCATGTATCCCCCTGTATTTTATAAAATTCCTACAGTTTGAAGTATCAAGTAAATATTCAATAGAATCAAGACTATAGTTGCAAACCAGGAAGTATATTTGACCCAGTTTTTATTTGCAAACTCACCCATGATTTTTTTATCACTGGTAAATAGTACCAATGGGATGATTGCAAATGGTAATGCAATACTCAAGAAAACCTGTGACATCGTCAGTAGATTTTCAATTTTTGCTTCACTACCATGGTAATAAATTGCGAATATCAAAACTGGTGTTACTGAAAGTAATCTAGTCAAAAGTCTCTGTGCCCAAAGTGGCATCTTGAGTCTGATAAAACCTTCCATGATAATTTGACCAGATAATGTACCAGTGATGGTCGAACTTTGTCCTGATGACAACAGTGCGACTGCGAAAAGCATGCTCAACAATGGACTGGCAATTGCACCGACGATTTGTTTATTGCTTAAAGCGTTGAATAAATCAACGAAACGTCCTAGTGAACTGTTTGTTCCAAAGAACAATGCTGCACCCAAGATCAATAACAAACTGTTAACGACAAAAGCAATTATCAACTGAATATTTGAATCAATAGTTGAAAACTTAACAGCTCTGGCAACATCTTTTCTATCGTTACGGTCAACTCTTCTTGTTTGAGAAATTGATGAACCTAAGTACAAATCATGAGGCATTACCGTCGCACCAACGATACCCAATGATAAGTAAAGCATTGAATGATTTGTATAAATTGAATGTGTTGGAACATATCCGTTCAAGATACCTAGCGTATCTGGTTTTGCTAAAACTACTTCGTATAGGAAAACTAATAAAATAACTGCAACCAAAGTTGCAACGATGGCTTCGATTTTTCTAAAGCCTAGTTTCATTAGGACTAACAACAGCAAAACATCTGCTGCAGTGATAATAATACCCATAATAAGTGGAATATTGAAAAGTAGTTCTAGAGCGATACCAGAACCGATTATTTCAGCGATATCAGTGGCCATAATTGCAAGTTCAGCAATTATCCATAAAAGGATACCCATGCGCTTAGAAGTGCGCTCACGAGTTAATTGTGCGAGATCCTTTCCAGAAACTATTCCTAATTTTGCTGCCATTGACTGTAACAACATGGCTATCAAACTAGAGATCAAAACTACTGAAAGTAACTTGTATTTAAATTGCGAACCACCTGCAATCGAAGTGATCCAGTTACCAGGATCCATGTAACCCACAGCAATTAAAATTCCGGGTCCGGTAAATGTTTTAAGAGTTTTCCAGAAACCTGAATTTTCAGGAACCTCTATACTACCGTTTAATTCGTCAAGACTCTTACTGTTAGCAACAGCCTCTTCACGTTGTTGTTTCGTAAGTGCTACTCTATCTGCTTCTTGCATAATAGAACCTCTTTTCTATTGGTTTAGAAATTCGGCGACTCCATAAATTATTGCTTATGATGTAATCTCCGCATGTCTTCGGTAATTGAGCGTACGCTTAAATCATGCATATCTTATTGGAACAGGCAATTGTATGAATAAGTTGAGCGTGCGCTCAATTGACCATTGATATAATATCATTTATTTCATAAAAATACAGTACTTTTTAAAATAAAAAAAGCTTGGATTTTCATCCAAGCTAAAATCAATTATTCTACGACTACTTTCATACCGCTAGGAACCTTTGAATTGATCCACTTAGCGTCAGGAATAGTTAATCTAACACAACCATGGCTAGATGGAGTTCCTAGTTTTTCAGCTTCACTTTCGACATAGTTTCCAGCTTTGTCAGTTGGCACCGTGTGGAAAAGATAGACTCCCCAATCTTTAAAAGAGGTCCAATAGTTTGCACCCTCGTCAGATGAAGTGAACCCCATTAATTGGAGTTTATTTTAAATTTTATTCGTCTAATCACAATATGTGATTAGACGATTTTTTGTTTATACGAAAGTCTCATCTCATTTGGGGTTAACCAGTTGTTGGATGATCTGATTCGTTTCGTATTGTAGTAACGGATCCAATTGTCTATTGCACTT
>NZ_RHON01000014.1 GCF_003946505.1 Companilactobacillus mishanensis
CCAAAAAAGATATTCGGTTGGAAATCTACTTTCGAGGTTTTTAAAGAAAAGTGTTCCAGTTGACTTGTAAATTCAAGATACAAAAAAAGTCCTTGAGGGGATCAAGGACTTCCGGATATGTAAGTTTTGAGTTTTTTTAACTCGAATATATTATATTTCTGAATAAGTATTTTCATCATCGAGTTCACTTACGTGTGTCTTACATTAATGTAAGATGAAAAACTAAGCTGTCTATCGGACTTGAACCGACGACCCCCACCTTACCATGGTGATGCTCTACCTAACTGAGCTAAGACAGCATTTCAATGTATATCTTATCAAAAATATTAGCGCTGTAAAACAAAAAGTTCGGAGTCCCGATAAACTCTAGTATTCATTGTAAACACACAATGATTGCTCGCAATTCATTATTGGACTTTAAAGTATATCCATAAAACAAAAAAACAACCTCGCGGTTGTTTTTTGTTTGAATTAAAATGCTTCGATAATTTCGGCGATTCCTGTAGCAATAAAGAAGAATGCCAAAAGAAAGACAATAAAGCCACCAGCTAATACTGGATAAAATAGAAGAATAATGGCAAAAATGAAACTTAAAATTGCCAATACAACAACTAACCAGTAGTAACCTTTTCCGAAGAAGCTATATAGTCGAGCTGTAAAAATTTGGATAATTGAATCGATCAAGAACCAAATCGCGAACATATAAACCAAAACTATTGTTGCTATGTTCAAGTTAAATAGGAATAATATTCCGACAAGAATATTTATTATTGCAGAAAAAATTGTGTATCCACTACCTGTTCCCAAAAATCTATTCAACTGTGTTCCAAACCATAATTCATAAAGTCCTCTAACGATGGCGAAAATACCAACGATCCAAGCAATCCCCTTCAAACTGCTGCCTGGATTTTGCATAATTAAGTATCCGACCCAGATTGAAAAAATACCAACAATCAAGCCTAGCCAGTCAAAACCACGTTTTGTGCTTTGCATAAATAAAATCTCCCTTCCTTCACAATCATTTTACCATTTATTGTTCGTAAAATTGAGTTATAATGAAGTAGCTAAAATAATTTTTAGGTTAAGCGAAAGGTCGAAGATATGTCACCTAATAAGGAAAACTATTTAAAGACAATTTACGAGTTAAATTACGACTTCACTAAAGTTACGAATAAACGTATTTCAGAAATCATGAATGTTTCTGCTCCATCGGTAACTGAAATGCTAAATTCACTTTCAAGTGAAGGCTATTTGACGCACTCTCCTTATAACAAAATCGTTTTAACTGATAAAGGAAACAAGGTTTCTGAACAATTAGTCAGAACACACAGATTATGGGAAGTATTTCTCAACAGTTGCCTAAAATACCCAGTTGATTCAGTTCATAATCATGCCGATATTCTAGAACACCTTTCTGACGACGATTTGGTGGATCATCTAGATGATTTTCTCGGGCATCCTCAACGTTGTCCTCATGGTGGTATCATCCCTGGCAATGGTCAAGGTGAAACAGATGCCGATGATAAGCTGCTTAGCATGATCGATGATGACTCAATTGTACAAATAGTAAGACTTTCTGATAACTATGAATTTCTACAATACTTCAATAGTTTAGGAATTGCCATTGACGATATTATCAAAATCGATAAGCATGAAAAATTCGATAACTCACTAATAATTGAAAAAATTGATGGAACAAAAATCACCATCGGTGCAAAAGCAATAGATTACATATTTGTTGAACCTCGTCCCGAGTCAGCATTCGATAAAAAATAAGTCATTTCTTAAAAATAGGCCCAAATTAAGACAAATCGTCTAGTTTTGGTCTATTTTTTATATCTTTTTTTATCTATATTTTACCTATTTTATATTGTAAAAATTATCACAAAGAACTATATTAAAGGTGTAATCGTTAACAATTCAATATTGTTAGTCAATTATTAACGATAATGTTATTAATTAATGATTAAAAATAGAGGTGTTCTATATGTATAGAAGCAATGGAAATTATGAAGCCTTTGCCAAACCTGTAAAACCTGAAGGCGTCGACAATAAATCTGCTTATATTATTGGTTCCGGACTGGCTGGACTAGCAGCAGCCACGTTCCTAGTTCGTGATGGACAAATGAAAGGTAACAAAATTCATATTTTGGAAGAGCTAGGCTTAGCCGGCGGAAGTATGGATGGAATTTGGAACGAGCAAAAAGGATATATCATCCGTGGTGGTAGAGAAATGGAACCACATTTTGAAACTTTATGGGATCTATTTAGATCCATCCCATCACTAGAAAATCCCGACGTTTCAATTTTGGATGAATTTTACTGGTTGAATAAAAAGGATCCAAGTTTCTCTAAAGGACGTGTAATTCAAGACCGCGGTGTCGAACTACCTACTGAAGGTAAATTGACATTGTCACAGGCCTCCGTTCAAGAAATTCTCGACCTCTGCTTAACACCAGAAGAAGACTTGAATGACAAGAAGATCAACGAAGTATTTTCAAAAGAATTCTTCGATTCCAATTTCTGGTTATATTGGTCAACAATGTTTGCCTTCGAACCATGGGCAAGTGCGATGGAAATGAGACGTTACCTGATGAGATTCGTTCACCATATCGATTCACTCTCAAATCTTTCATCACTACGTTTCACTAAATACAATCAATATGAATCACTGATCAAACCTATCGAAACATTTTTGAAGAACAAAGGTGTTGATTTCCAATACAATACCGAAGTAAAGAATGTCAAAGTAGATACTTCAAATAATTCTAAAGTTGCAACAGACATCGAAATGATTTCTGAGGGCGAAGAAAAAACTATAGATCTGACAGATCAAGATTTAGTCTTCGTAACCAATGGATCAATCACAGAAAGCACAACTTATGGTGACAATAACACTCCAGCACCAGTCGAACATGAATTAGGAGATAGTTGGACATTGTGGGAAAACTTAGCAAAACAAGATCCTGCATTCGGCCATCCTGATAAATTCTGTAAAAACATCCCTGAAGAAAACTGGGTAATATCAGCCACAATTACTTTTAAAGACGATCGTGTAGTTCCATATATCCAAAAAATCAGTAAAAAAGACCCACATAGTGGCTCAATCGTCACAAGTGGACCAGTAAGTATCAAAGATTCAAATTGGCTATATGGTTATTCCATCAGTCGTCAACCACACTTTAAAGCACAAAAACCAAATGAATTAATAGTTTGGGTTTATGGATTATTCTCAGATCAACCCGGCAATTACATCAAGAAGAAGATCACAGAATGTACAGGAATCGAGCTATGTGAAGAATACTTGTACCATATCGGCGTTCCAGAAGATCAAATCAAAGACATCGCCGAAAGTGCAAACACAATACCAGCACACATGCCATATATCACATCATACTTCATGCCAAGAAGTGTTGGAGATCGTCCAAAAGTAGTACCAGAAGGTTCAAAGAACTTAGCATTTATCGGAAACTTCTCAGAAACAGACCGAGATACAGTCTTCACGACCGAATACTCAGTAAGAACCGGAATGGAAGCCGTCTACACACTACTAAACGTAGACCGTGGAGTTCCAGAAGTATTCGATTCATCATTCGATGTCAGAGTATTAATGGATGCCCTCTACTACTTGAATGACAAGAAGAAGATCACAGACATTAAACTACCATTTGGAGAAAGAATGGTAGCTAAAAAAGGACTAGAAAAAATCAAAGGAACATATGTAGAACAATTACTAAAGAACGCAAAATTACTATAGAGTAAAGAATTCCTCCCAAAATTCACTCAAATAAATAAGGTCGAGAGCAGAAAACCAGCTCTCGACCTTATTTTTTTCTATAAAAAAGTAATTCTCAATCACAATATAATCGCCTTTAGTGTTTATAACCCAAACAGAATGATGATAGTTCATCTATCTAGGTGGAGAAGAAAAAATGATTTTTGCCTCAGTGGTGACATTGTTGTTAGTGTGCGAAGTACACTTACAACAAGACTCAGCTTTAAGATGATTGCGTGATTTTCGCAATTAGCTCAAAGTGAGTCCACCACGTTCCAGGCAAAAAAATCATTTTTTCTTCGTAACCGGCAGTAAAAAGCTTACTTAATCAAATCACCCTTCTGTTCAGCCACCTTCTTATAAAAAACAGACATGGTAGCTTGTTCATAAGGATGAAGAATAATCGACAAAATCTCATGAGTCAACAAATTCAAAATTTCCCATAGGAAAAACTCAATACAGATCAAAAGCAAAGTCCATTTGTAACCTCTCATCATGTTGGCACTACGGGCAAAAGTAGTAAATACACCCCTAAATCCAACATGATCAGCGCGAACCGAAACATCTTTATAGATAAAGAAACTTTGACCAAACATCAAGAAGAACCAGATACCAGGAATCAAGTAAATGCCCAAACCAGCTTCAACAATAACGTTGAATAGGATTCCTAAGAATAAAATTGGGAAGAAATACTTACCAGAGAAAATCTGAAAACTGTCTCTGATAGTTCTGATCTCATAAGTATCATCTCTAGCCTTATCTAGCATTGAAAATGCAATACCAGCGCAGATAAGGAAGAAGAAAAATCCTGCAGCAAATATCAAAATACTTGTTTGAGGTGTCATTGAGAAAGCATACTTGGATGCTGAACTCGGATTGCTGACCATTTCTTGTGAGATGGCAGTCAACTTTCGACTAGCTTCTTGCGGGTTAGATAGACTCACGCCTAAGTTTCCTAACCAAGCAGAATACATTTTCACTAAGAAGAACATCCCTATGATTCTCATCAAAATAGGAATTATATTTAATACAACCATTTCTTTAAAATTCTTACGGAACAGTTGGCGAGCTTCACGAGTTACCTGAGAAGCAGGAATTCGTTGGTAATTAGCATTATTCATTAATAAAATCCCTCCACAATAACGCCATTATAACAAACCTGAAGTTATCACACTAGATTACTTAATAACAATTTTACCTTGTGTGCTGCTGACACGTAACAGGTTACCGGCATCGGGATTATTTTGGAAACTACGTTCATTTTTCTTTGAATCGAGATATTCAATCTCTCCGTTTTTAGTTGAAAGATCTAATCCGTCAGTATTTACCTCTTCCGCTTCAAATTGTCCTTGTTCCAGATCAAAACCATTTATTCCATGAATTTGAGATTCTTCCAACTCAACTCGACCTTGTGACATAGAAATTGTATTGTTTTCCAGAACTGAATCTTCGATATCTAAGTACCCTTGATGTAAATCAAGTTTGCTATTACTAATAGTTGATTTAATAAAATTAATGTCTGTTGATGAGTCTGTTAACATCTTCAAATTATTTAAATGACTCTTATTGATCCAAAGACGAGCATGATTTAAGTTGACCTCGGCAGAATCTGTAACTTTTACTGAATTCAACGCAAGTAAACCAATGTCATCATCATTTGAATGTACCTTCAAATTTTTGGTATCTATGTGAACTAATCTGGCATTACTGTCTCCCATGGTCAAATCAACGTTCTCCAGTTGAGTTCCCTTGGGAATCGTAACTACGATTTTATGATTAGATGAAACACCCACGTGCCCACTATCGAGGTATTTTTCACTTACGACTAAGGTGTCATCTTTAATTTTATATTCGCCTTTAGAAAACTGATCGCCGACAACCTGTACCTGGAATTTATCTCCAGATTTTACTTTTATATTACTGATTTCAGTATCAGCTTCGATTTTTGAAAACTTACCTACGGATTTTGTAGTATCAACTGATTTTGAAACTTGAAATCCGTGATGCCAGACAACTGTCTTGCTGGCTCCCATCATATGGCCACCGACAGCCAGGACAACTCCGATAATCAATAAATATAATCCGGTAACTAGATATTTACGCATTATCATCAGCTCCCTTCATCTTTGTATTTCTTCCATGTAATAATTTCTTACCGACCCAACGGAAGAACATTACTAACACATCAAAGCACCACTTCAAGAATGAAATTATTAGTGGAATAAAGATGAAGTCTGCACCGATAATTGCAATACCTACTCCAATATAGAAAATCGACGTCGCCGCTGATTGGAATATTATGGCAATTCCCATTACCACTGAACCGATACCTAGAATCACTGAAAGTGCTACTAAGAAAACAAAAAGCAAGACAAAGAAAATTGCTAAACCTGCAGCAAGCAATACCAAAAGAATCAAAATTAAGGCAACTGGAATCGCAACTGGTGTTGCTAATAGTGCCAAGATTATGACACCGATCATCCCGATATTCCTCTTTGCTTTATCATTACCAGACATTTTTCCATTATCCAGATGTTTGTAATCGTCTTCCGACATCTTAATAGAATAGTCTGCCAAAACTTTACGAGCCAATTTCTTCGGAGTACCTAGCTCGTTGGTAATTTCATTTGTCGTATTCAAATGGGCGTCAATGATATATTCACGATAAAATTCCAAAACATCATCGCGTTCTGCACTATCTAATTGCTTCAAATAGCCAGAAAACTCATTAATGTACGAATCAATTGCATTAGTTTCCATTATTCCCCTCCAAAATTTTGTCTGTTACTTCTTTTAATTGTTGCCAATCAGCACGAATATTTGCTAATTGAGTTAAACCCTCTTCGGTAATTTTGTAATAACGTCGATTACGACCTTCGTATGCCTGATCATATGTCGTCAACCAACCTTCTTTTTTTAACCTTCGAAGAATCGGATACATTGTCGATTCAGAAATGGGAAAACTCTTCTGCATTTCTTTAGTGATCGTATATCCGTAATAATCTTCTCGAGTCAATAATGCTAAAACTGAGCCTTCAAGAATCTCAGTTGATGCTTGAATTGCCATATTATCTCCTCATTTCTTAATACTATACGACGTATAATATCATCACGACCACAATATACGGGATAATATAACTAATGTCAATACACCTTGACAACTTTCCCAATAGGTCGTACTATTATTGCAACATTCAAACAAGTATAAAAACGATGACAGAAGAGTAGCTGATCAATCTGGTTCAGAGAGTTGACGTTGGTGCGAGTCAATCCAGTCCTCAGTGAAACACATCTGTAAGTTGAACAACTGAAGTAAGTAAGTTGTTTCGGTAGTTCCGTTATCACAGAAGTTAATGTAACTTCATGAGCCTGATGTCGTGAGATGTTAGGAAGCCAGAGGTGGTACCGCGATAATCGCCCTCTTAGTCTTTTTGGACTAGGGGGCTTTTTTATTTGGTACAAACATTAACTTAGTAAGGTCAGCAATGTGAGTTGTTGACAATTATGAGGTGGTACCGCGTCAGTCGCCCTCTTGGTTCAATGAACTAGGAGGGCTTTTTTTATACTTATAAGGGGGATAAATTATGTTGCACTACATATCTGAAATATTACCTTCACTATTAAGTGGAACTGTTATGACATTGAAAGTCTTCTTTTGGACTTTAGTAGCATCGCTTCCACTAGGAATTTTGGTTTCTTTAGGTAGAAACTCGAAATTCAAACCGTTGAGCTGGATCCTTTCGTTTTATATTTGGGTAATGAGAGGAACTCCGTTGTTGCTTCAACTAATATTCGTGTTCTATGGGCTTCCTAATATGCCATTCTTCCATATTGTTTTTGAAAGATATGATGCTGCACTATTCGCATTTATCCTCAACTACACTGCCTACTTTGCAGAAATATTCCGTGGTGGATTTGGAGCAATCGGCAAAGGACAATTTGAAGGTGCTCAAGTTCTAGGATTGAATTACTGGCAAACGATCCGAAAAATCGTTGTCCCTCAAGTTGTTAAAATTGTTCTACCATCAATCGGTAATGAAGTTATCAATTTGATCAAGGACTCATCATTAGTTTACGTAATCGGATTAGGTGACTTGTTGCGTGCCGGAAATATTGCCAGCTCACGTGATGTTACCCTACTACCACTCGTATTAGTCGGTGTTATCTACCTATTATTAACACTCGTATGTACGTGGGCATTGAAATATTTGGAAAAGCACTACAGTTATTACCGCTAAAAATCAGGAGGAATGAATATGCTTAAACTTGAAAACATTACAAAAAGTTTTAATGGTACGACTATTCTTAACAACCTAAGTTTGGAAGTTAAAGACAATGCCATTTTGAGTATCGTCGGACCATCTGGTGCCGGTAAGACTACTTTGCTTCGTAGTATTGCCGGATTAGATAGAGTTGATTCTGGGAAATTTATCCTCGATGACAAACCTTTTGATCCTGCAGAGGCTTCAGATACAGAGAGAATAATTGGAGTCGTCTTTCAGGATTTCAACTTATTCCCACATTTGACCGTCATGGAAAATGTAACTTTGGCTCCCACAATGGTTTTGAAACAAAGCAAACAACAAGCAACTGATAATGCTAAAAAATTACTCGAACAACTCGAATTGTCATCTCATGCTGACCAATATCCATTTGAATTATCCGGTGGACAAAAACAACGTGTAGCGATTGCCAGAGCTTTGGCAATGCAACCAAAAATACTTTGTTACGACGAACCAACATCAGCGCTTGATCCTAGTTTGAGAGATGCTGTTGCTGATTTGATACTTGGTTTGAAGAAAACTGGTATCACACAAATCGTAGTTACCCATGATCCTGATTTTGCCAAGAAAATCTCGGATCAATTACTGGAAGTTAAACCAATAAACAAATAGGTAAAGGGAGATAATATTATGAAGAAAAAATTAATAGCTATCATCGCCCTTTTAGCTTGTTTCTCATTGATTCTAACTAGTTGTGGTGATAAAAAATCTGTCGCCAAAGAAGCCGATACTGCTGATACTTGGTCTACTATTCAAAAACGTGGACGTGTGATCATCGGTTTAGATGATACTTTCGTACCTATGGGATTCCGTCAGAAAGATGGTAATTTAGTCGGCTTCGATATTGATCTAGCCAAGGCAGTGTTCAAGGAGTACGGCATCAAAGCTGATTTCCAGCCTATCGACTGGAATATGAAAGAGACCGAACTTCGTAATCGAACGATCGACTTGATCTGGAATGGATACACGATCACTCCTGAACGTTTGGATCAAATAGCTTTCTCAAGACCCTACCTTGCCAACAGACAAGTATTAGTCACAAAAAAAGCTGACGATATCACTAGTTTTGCCAAAATGAAGGGTAAAACTCTTGGCGTTCAAACCAGCTCGTCCGGTGCCAGTTTGCTTGATGAACACCCTAAGATGCTGAAAGACTACATTAAAAATAGAGCACCGGTTTTCTATGATTCTTTCAACAATGCTTTGATGGATCTTGATGCCAAACGTATCCAAGGATTATTGATCGACAGTGTCTACGCTAATTACTACATCCAACACGAAAAGGACCCAGCATCTTATCGTGTTATGGATGGTGGATTTACCGGTGAAGATTTTGCTGTGGGTATGCGTAAAGGTGACAAAACACTAAAGCGTAAAATTGATGCAGCCATGAAAAAACTATCTGATGATGGTGAATTACAAAAGATAAATTATAAATGGTTTGGTACCGATAAAAATAATATGGTCAAGCCAAACAAATAGACAAAAAAAGAGACAATATCCCTGAATGGATATTGTCTCTTTAAATTTGAATCCCAGACCCAACGATTTCTGAAATTCTACGCAGTTTTCATTAAAGTACAAACAAAAGCACTGCAAATATCATACCTAAAATTGCTAAATAATTCATTTTTTGTTTCTTTTTATGATCTCTATGTTTGATGCAAACCGTTCCACTTTTGTCTACCATTCCTACGACCTCCGTTGCTCAATATTAGTTATAGCACGGTATAAAACGAATTCCCAGTGATTTTAAACGATTTAACTAGACAAAAATGTCCCTGTAACATTCTGTTAACATTACCAACTTTTCAATCTTTTGCGTATAATGAAAGTTGAAGTGAAAAGGAGAAAAATCATGATCAAACAAAACCGTGTTTATTTGGCTGGTCCATTTTTTAGTGACCAACAAACTAAGCGATTGGATGATTTGCAGGACCTTTTAAAACAAAATAGAACAATCGGTGATATTTTCCGCCCTGCAAGTGAAGATTACACAGCTGCCGAAATAGGTACATTTGAATGGCAAACTGCTGTGTTTAAACATGACATCAATAATATTAATGTGTCCGATGTTGTTGTAGCAATGCTAGACTATAAGTTAGAAGACAACGAGCCGGAGCCTGATTCAGGAACTGTCTGGGAATGCGGATATGCATTTGCCCACAACATTCCAGTAATCGCAGTAAGAGAACAAGCTGACTTACCACTTAATTTAATGTTGGCAGGTAGCTTGACTGCATTCTTTAATGGAAAAGATAATATCAAAAAAATTAAAGATTATGACTTCAATAGTTTGATGACGCGATACGAGGACGTCAAAGTATTCTAATATTATAGGAGGAATATTATGTCACAAGTAACTGAAAGAACCGAAAAAGCCATAATTACGGCAATGATTTCGCTTTTAGAGAAAAAGCCTTTTGACAAAATAACGGTCGGTGATATTTGTAAGGAATCGCAAATCAATCACAGTACCTTCTACCGCTACTTTAATGATAAGTTTGCGTTATTACATGCCGTTTTTGCTTTCCTACTAGATGACTTGATTATTAATAGTAACTCGACTGAAACTATCGTTACCCAAATAGCCGATTTCATCGGTAAAAACAATGATTTCATGCGACACGTTTCACCACAATATCAAACGAAAGCAAACCTATATCCAGAATTTCGTTTGATTCTTAAAGATATTATTAAGAGAAAATATGAAAACACTGAAAGTCCAGATGATCCATTGATAACAATGATAAGTGATTCTGAAACACCAGAGCTAATGATAAGCTTTATCGTTGGTGCCCTAGTAGGTGTGGTTGAATACTTAGTCGACAATGACTTCAAAGTTCCAAAGGATGAATTTACGAAATTCACAGAGGATCTTTTCAGAAAATGGTCTTAAAAAAAGAACAAATTACGGTAGTTGTCTCATTTTGAGATTACTGCCTTTTTTTGTGCCTTATTTATGAAATAAAAAATGGTACACTATTCATCATGAGATATTGAAGGGAATGAATTTTAATGGAGAAGTTTTTTAATATGCTCAGTAATAGCATCCACAAACACGCTAAAATGTGGATAACTATTATTGCAGCAATCACCATAATTCTTGCATTTGGACTACCGAGGATCCAAATGAAGTTTAGTAACGATGTCTTTGTCAGCCCAAGTACTAAGGCCTTCAAAGATACTGCTACTTACCAAAAGAATTTCGGTGGTGATGCCGTTTACGTCATGGTATCAGGCAAACAAGATGACGTATTATCACAAAAGAACATGAGAAAGCTTGTTAAGTTAGATAAAAAACTTGATAAGATGGACAATGTTCGTAGCACAACTAATGTAGTGAACTTATTAAATGATGAACTTAGTCAATTGGCTAAAAACCCATCATCTGCATCAAATGCTTCAGGTTTAAACTTGAAATTAACACCTAAAGCAGAAAAGGATTTGATGGCAAACTTAAGTAACTCTGATAAGAGCAAACTTATGTCACAAGTTCAAACAGGTTTAACAACAGAACAGCAAGCACAAGTTCAAACTTATGTTACTGGAACTGTTTTAACTGACGCACAAAAGCAACAAGTTGCCGCTGCTCAACAAGAAGCTCAAGCAAAAATTGCTCAGCTTCCTGCCGCTGCTCAACAAGCTGCCGCTGCTCAGATGAAGAGTCAACAAGCATCTACTCTAATGGGTATGTTGACACCTGAACAAACTCAACAAGTTCAAGGTTACTCTTTGACATTGTTGAATGATCAACAGAAACAAGCATTAACTGCTTCTGTTTTACCAATGTTACCTAAGGTTCAAAATATGTCTACAGCATTATTGCGTGACATCTTATTGAGTGACAATGGTAAAGTTCCATCAGCTATCAAACAATTACTACCTAAGAATGGTAAACACGCTGTAGTACAAATCAACACTAAGAGTACTACTGATATGAACACCAACGTTAAATTGATGAACGATGTCCATAAAGCAGTTGACCAAGCTGGATTCGGTAGCAACGTTAAAGTAAGAACTGCTGGTAACCCTGTAGTTATCGGACAAGTTAAGAATGTTGTTATTCAAAACATGGCTGTCATGGTTGTTATCGCTGTAATCATCATGATCATCATCCTTGCTTTGATCTTCCCTGTAAGAAGAAGAATCCTACCATTGGCCTTCGTCCTAATTGGTATGATTTGGACATTCGGTGCCATGGGTTGGTTTAACCTACCTATCACACTTGCTACGATGGCTACATTGCCAATTATCATTGGTCTTGGTACTGACTTCGGTGTTCAGTTCCAGAATCGATATGAAGAGCAGTATAGGCAAACTGAAGAGTCAGAGAAATCAATCAAACTTGCAGTTGCAAAAATGGGACCAGCTGTTGGTATTGCCGTTATTGTTATGATCTTTAGTTTCTTAACTATGTTCATTTCAAAAGCACCTATGATGCAACAATTCGGTATCACACTTGCACTTGGTGTATTCTGTGCATACATTGTTGAATTCTTTATGATGTTCAGTACATTCACATTGATCGACAAGTCAGACAAAGCTCGTACTAAGTTCCTTGCTAAAAACAAAGCAAGAAAAGCTAAGAACAATGGTTCTGACACAACACGTCTACAAAGATGGCTTGCAAGTTATGCTCGTTTCATTACTAAACATGCCGTTTGGGTCTTCATTATTGCTGTCGTTCTAGCTGCATTTGGTTTCGCAGTAGAACGTAACATCAATACTGAAACTGATGTTTTGAAGTTGATTCCTCAGGATATGAGTGAATTACAAAATACTAAGTATCTTCAAAAGCAAGTTGGATCAACTGTTTATATTGATTATCTAGTTAAGGGCGATGACGTCCGTGACAAGCAAACTGTTAAGAGAATCGATAAGATGGGACAACAAGAAAAAGATAAGTATAAAGATATTACTGGTGTAACTAGTGTATCTTCAACTTACAAACAACTTGGTGGAGATCTAAATACTAACCAATCAACTATTGATACTGGTATTAAGAATATTCCTAAGTCTTTGAAACAAACAATGGTCAGTGACAACAATAAATATGCCACTATCCAATTTAAAGTTAACCAACATCTATCAACTAAAGATCAACAAAAATTGATGGATAAGATTTCCGATGATATCGGTGGTACACATCATGGATTAAGTGTTAACCCTGCTGGATTAACAGTTATGATGCTTATCGGTGTTGACAACGTTACATCAAACCATAACTTGATCATGTTTGCAGGTCTAGCAATCATATTTATCGTATTGCTACTTGTATATCGTGAATTCCGTTTGGCTCTATACCCTGTCTTCCCAATCTTGGTTGTTCTTGGTCTATCACCATTAACACTTTGGTTAACAGGTACTTCTTACAACCCAGTTACAATTGCCTTGAGTTCATTAGTTCTTGGTATTGGTACTGAGTTCACTATCTTGATTCTAGAGAGATATCGTGAGGAACGACTGAACAATGTTACAAGGGAGCAAGCTATTATTGATGCTGTCTCCCACGTTGGACAAGCTATTACCGTTTCTGGATTGACGGTTATCGGTGGTTTCTCAGCTATCATCTTCTCAAGTTTCCCAGCCCTTAGATCATTCGGTATGATAACAGTGCTTGATACAGCTTATTCACTTATCAGTGCATTGACAGTCTTACCAGCTATCATCTTCTTATTTAGAAATAGAAAAGAAGATAAGCAACTTGCTGCAGCTAATGCCGCAAAAGCAAATGGCAAAGATGACAAAGATGCTGACGATTCAAAGGAAAAAGATACAGATAAATAATTAAAATTAAATTTTAGGCCTTCAGGATCAAACTCCTGAAGGCCTTTTTGTATCTTATTGGGACATAACTCGTGTTGATGGAACTTTTTTTATGTGATACGCTACATGTTAAGCAAAATAAAGAACGCCCGTGAGCGTTCATTTTGGAGGAAAATTGAATGAAATTAGCATCTAATAACACGCAATCAAACCATCTAGATAGCTACCAGACAAAAGTGGTTGCTTCCACAACAGCAGGTTTTGGATTAGAGAATATGGACGTCATGTTTTTATCTTTCGCCCTATCTTCAATAATCGCTGAACTTAACTTGAGTGGAGCACAAGCCGGGTTGATCTCAACCATTACAAATGTCGGTATGTTATTAGGTGGTATTTTTTTTGGAATTTTAGCCGATAGGATTGGTCGTATCAAATCATTTACCTACACTATTTTTATCTTCGCCATCGCGACCAGTGCAATGTTCTTTGCCCACAATCTGACGACTATCTATATATGTAGATTCTTAGCGGGTATCGGAGCTGGTGGTGAATATGGCATCGGTATGACAGTTCTTGCCGAAAGTTTTCCTAAGAATAAACTGGGAAGAATATCGTCTTGGGTCGGAATGGCAGGACAAGGTGGTGCCATTGTAGCAACCGTATTGGCCGCATTGATCATTCCCAGTTTTGGATGGCACGCCCTCTTTCTTTTCGGTATCATCCCTGTTCTGATCACTTTCTTCATTCGTAGACACCTTAAAGAGAGTGATACATTCATCAAATCCTCCAAAGTGAAACATGGAAGCGTCAAAGAATTATTTGCCACACCTAAAATTGGCTACCAAACAGTAGCTCTAATGATAATGGCAATCGTTCAAATCGCAGGATATTTTGGATTAATGAATTGGTTGCCAACGATCATGCAAAAACAACTTAACCTACAAGTTTCCAGCTCAATTTGGATGATCGCAACAATATTAGGAATGTGTGTGGGTATGTTGACATTCGGTTGGATACTAGACAACCTTGGACCACGATTAGCTTTCGGAATCTTTTTAGTAGCATCAGCAGTCGGCGTATTCGTCTTAACATTACCCACAAACATGATTTCATTAATTATAGTCGGAGCAGTAGTCGGTTACTTCTCCAACGGAATGTTTGCCGGATATGGAGCCGTAGTGAGTCGACTATATCCAACAGAAATACGTGCTACAGCCAATAACGTAATCATGAACACTGGCCGTTGCATCGGAGGATTCTCCAGTTTAGCGATTGGCTGGATACTAGATAACTATAATGTAATGGCAGTAATGATATTCATTTCTACACTGTATGTAATCAGCTTTGTAGTAATGTTGACAATTACTAATTTAAAAGCAAGAAATTATCACCAAGCATAAGATGATTGTTAGTTGTTAAAAATAAAAATTTAAACCCCTTATCGAATCCTAACGATAAGGGGCTTTTGAATGTTTAGATATTATTAGAAAATAATTCCGTTATAATCGGCAGATAATTTACCATTACAGGACCTAGCGTTTCACAACTTAAATTAAATCATACTGATGACCTAGTCGTAGGAGCTGAGAAATATTCGAAGGCAGTGAAAGTGGCGTTATGGCTTTAGCCATTACACCACCGGACGAGTTTGAAGACTTACCGAACCGTGGTAAGGCTTCAAACCGAGGACCGAGACCGTACTTCAGGCTCGGTCCGTTCCGCACAGCCGGAAATATTTCTCAGCTCCGAAGACGGAATCCTAAACTAACACAGCATATTTCCATCTAGCAATCACATTTCCCAGGTATACAATTACACTCAATATCTTCCACTGGCACCTTTTTATTCAACGCCGATTGAATTTTATCAATATCATCTTGAGTCAGTTCCGATTCATCAATCAAATTAGTTATAGCTGATCCAACTTTCCGAGCACAAACCTGATTAAAAAACTTCTGCGAAGCCAAATCAATAGTTTCATTTTCAGCAATGTTGGCAGTGTAAATAAACTTATTCCCATCTTTATGAGCTTCAATAATTTTCTTGTCCGTCAGCCGTCTCAATAAAGTTTTTATAGTGGCAGGTTTCCAGTCCATTGACTCACCTAAAACATTGGTCAGTTCGCGGGAAGTAGCTGTATCCAAAGTCCAAATAACACGCATAATTCGCCATTCTGCATCCGTTATATTAAGTTCTTTATCCAAAATTACCACTCTACCTTGTGTTTCAATATTATATTTAGTCTAGCTGAAATTATTAAAACTGCAAGTGAATCCTTTAGAGTCATCTTGATTTGAATTATACTGGTAGTACTGACTATTTGGGGGATATAGCATTGAAAAACAACAATCAAAAGTGGTTTATCTTTAGTATGATGTTGATTGCTGCAAATTTGCGTTTGCCGATCACCATTATTCCACCACTGCTTCACACGATCGAAAAGTACCTCAATATTCCCAACGCACTTATGGGTCTAATTACTTCAATACCATTAGTTGCCTTCGCAATTTTTTCTCCAATTATTGTTAAAATTGCTAAAAAGATTGGTAACGAACTAACTGTATTTTTGTTCTTTATTTTACTTATTTCAGGTAGTTATCTGAGAATAATCCCAGCTATTTGGGCACTATTCTTCGGTACAATACTTGTCGGAATCGGAATTGATAGTGGTAACGTGCTTGTACCTGCCATGATCAAAGACAGATTACCGACAAAAATACCTATGGGAACGGCATTATATACAATGTCCATGCTCCTCATTGGAGCAATCGGAACAGCTCTTTCTGGTATATTCATTTCAAAAATCAGTTTAGGTTCAACCTTAGCTATTTTGTCTGCATTAAGTATCATTGCACTAATATTTTGGATACCTAATCTTAAATCTAATTCTCGAGAAAAATCTAACAAAAAAGAAGAGATTCCCAATTATAAAACTGTTTGGAAGCAACCTGTCGGTTGGTTCATTACATTATATTTTGGTCTACAGGCTTTAGTTTACTATTCACTAATAACGTGGTTACCTTCAATTTTGGAAAGTCACGGTGTCTCAACCATGACTGCCAGCAATACTTTGACTGTTTTACAAATTAGCGGTTTACCCTGTTCATTCATTGTTCCTTTGATGGCCTCAAAGAAAAACGGACGAATTTTCCTCAATACATTTCTAATTATTGGCTACGTCTTAGGACCACTGACTTTTTTGATGGATATTACTAATACATCCACGCTAATGATCACTTCTATTCTGATTGGTTTCGGTTCCGGTATTGCCTTCAATGAAGCCATTTACTACTTCACTAACAAGACTACGAACCCTTACCAAACTGCTGAAATATCAGGAATGGCACAATCTTCAGGATATCTGTTAGCAGCTATTGGACCTGTTTTCTTTGGATTCATAAAGGGACTCCTAAACTCTTGGAGTTCAGTTTTAATACTAATGGCCCTTTTCTCAGTTTTATTAGTGACTTCAGGAATTATCATCAACAACCACGCTTCAATCAAAGAATAATCAGTATTCGATTACTTCTTTCTCTTTAGGCAATGTCAATTCCGTGTCTAAATCTTTCATAGCTTGGATCGCCAATTCAGGATGATATGAATGCCAGGGAATTGTTTTCTGCGCATTGACAGCATCAGTTAGGAACACTAGGTCTTTTTTACCAGCATGTCCACTAGCTGAAAAATCAATATATTGAAACTTGGTATTAAAAAGGAACTCTCTTAAAAATTGATAATCCTGATCATAACTGATTTGAGGGAAACCATTACTATGTAAGTATATTCCTGCTTTCAGGTTAACTAATAAGTGCAGGTTATTAAAACTATTTTGTAAAACAAACTTATTCTGATATTCTCTAATTTCATCCAACTGGACACTTTTCATATTTTTGGAAAGTGTCTTTTTGTCTGGAATAGATTCTTTCAGTACATATAATTTTAAATCTGGATAAAATTTGGTAACGACATTGGCAAACTCATATTCCAAGACCATCTTTCGATCGTAGTGGATCATCTTCAGACAAAGTTTAGCCAAACGTTCAACATTAAAGGGATTAATATTTATAACGATCAAATCTCGTCTTTGTTTGACTAAGTCGATAAATTGAACACGCAAGTCGTTCTCATCTGTAGCAAATAATTTACATTTATTGGAAAAACTATAAGCCGTTGCATCAAGCATGAATAGATCCAAGTTAACTTTCTTAAACTTTCGGATCCACTTGTATACCAAGTCCTTGTTTGGACCATTCAATCGAACATCTCCGGAGATACCAAAGTTGCGGATCCCATCACTTATCAACAAGGATTGGCTTCCCATTGTGTCACAATCACTGGGATAACCCTTAACTTCCAAATCTCCTACAATTAAATCATGTGGCAATACTTTGAAATTATTGCATATTGGTTGGATCAATTGATTTTCGATCAAAGCCCTGTATAACTTATATCCTTCAGCCGAAATGTAAATCGGTATATCAGACTTTAAATATATGGCAGCATTAATATTATCGAAATTAACGTGAGTAACGACGATTGCTTGGTTATCCTTGGCTGGTGCCGAATCAGAAAATAGATCCGGAAAATCCGGCAAAATGTGTCTTGAAATCAGTGAATTGGCTGAACCAGCAGTATAGCCCCCGACCATTCCAAAATCCGTAATGATTCTGGAACTATCAGTTGCAATCTCAACAATATTTCCTTCGATACTTCTTATGCCATTCAAAAATCTAACTGTCGTCATTGGTTTCTCCGGTTAAGATGTTATCATTCGTGTTATTAAAGGTTTTAAGGCTCACATGTATATAAATTGACTATTCAGCTCATTTTCACGAACCATTTTAGTCAACATAAGTATTTAATATGTATTATGGAGAAAGAAGACATCAAAAGCAATGATTTTAAATTCAATATGAATATATAAAACCGCAAATAAACAGACTAACATTAATGAGGAATCATGATTCGACGGAATCGTGATTCCTCATTTTGCTTTTACTAGTAAGA
>NZ_RHON01000015.1 GCF_003946505.1 Companilactobacillus mishanensis
CGAACACAGAAGTTAAGCTTCTTAACGCCGAAAGTAGTTGGTGGGAAACTGCCCGCGAGGATAGGTAGTTGCCACGCTTTAAATTATTCCGGTTTAGCTCAGTTGGTAGAGCACCTGACTGTTAATCAGGTTGTCGTCAGTTCGAGTCTGACAACCGGAGTTTTTTTTTATTCTGGAGAATTGTCCGAGTGGTTGAAGGAGCATGATTGGAAATCATGTATACGGATATTGATCTGTATCAAGGGTTCGAACCCCTTATTCTCCGCTTAGGATACACAATTATAAGGAACTTTTAGAATCCATCTCACATGATGGGTTCTATTTTTTTACAATAAAAGAGGAATTACCATTGTAGGTAACTCCTCTTTTTCATTTTTATCTATTAAGCTTTAATTGCATCAACAAAATTAAGGTAATCTTCTTCTTCACCGGTAGATTTTATTGTGAATTGATCTAAATCTAAAGCATGTAATGAACTTTCATCAATATCTAGCGTATCAGTAAAAGTTGCATTTCCAATAAGATGGATCGAACTTTCTTCTTTTGTATTTCCAAGTTCAATATGTGTTTTAACCATTCCCCCAGGGTTTCGTACAGAAATATCTTCTTTGTCTGTAAATTTATCTGGATAAAGGAGGGCAAATGCTAAGGATGTTGCTGACATTCCTGTTCCACAAGCGTTTGTAAAACCAACTCCACGTTCATATGTTTGAACGAATAACTGATTGTTACCGAGTATTTCAACAAAACTTACATTAACACCTTCTGGAAAATAAGGATTAGCTTCGTTTAAATATTTTCCTAACTTGCCTAAATCTGCTTCATTTATTTTATCAACAAAGCTTATTAAATGAGGATTAGGGACTGCAATTGAGGTAAATTTCAAATTGGGTAAGAATTCTGGAACTTCTTGTTCAATCATTTCGTCTTCACCATTATATGAAAATGGTAAGTCTTTGGCTTCAAAAGAGATAGGTGAGATTTGAACACTGAAAGCTGGAACACCCTTAGCAAGATCTTCTGACTTCTTAACTTCCAGGTCTGTCTCTAATGTTTCAACATTGAAACTATCCTTATTAAACTTTTCAGATAGATAACGACTAACTGTTCTCAAGCCATTACCACACATTTTAGCTTCACTACCGTCGGCATTGATAACTCGCATTTGACCCATAGCATCTTGATGTGTTGAGTCATTAATAACTAAAACTCCATCTGCACCATTTAAAATATTATTATCTGGATTGCAGATTTTAATTGCTAAATTGCTTAATTCTTTATCTGTAAGTTGTGTCTCCAACTTTGTTTGATCCAAGATAAAAAATTGATTTTCTGAACCATGTACCTTTAACAATTGCACCATTTCGTCACCTCATTTAGTTATTAAAGAATGTATCATAGATATGTTGAACGGCTGCATCCGCATCTTTCATCTGTGTACCGATCATGATTGATATTCGAGATGCACCCTGATTGATCATGTGAATTGCAATATTGTTTTGCGTCAATGAGTCGATTATTTTGCCCATTGTATCAACGGTATGTGCAATTCCTTCGCCAACGACCATGATAATTGCGTAATCGTCGATCCATTCCAAGTAATCAGGATTCAATGTTTCTTTAATATCATTACATAAATTCTTTATTGTTGTAGCGTCTAACTTACTCCTATCGAAGATAATTGTTAAGTCATCAATACCGGAAGGCATATGTTCGTATGAGATTCCGTAACGATAAAAGATTTTTAGAAGTTGTAAAGTAAATCCGACTTCCTTATTTAATAGGTATCTATGTAAATATAACGCAGAAAAACGTTTTGAACTAGCAATACCTGTTATGGGGTTTGCTGGATTGAATAAGAATTGTTCTGGTACGATCAGAGTTCCTGGTGCACTTGGATTATTTGTGTTTTTAACGTTAACTGGGACTTGTCCTTGAACAGCTGGAATAATGGCTTCATCTTGGAAAACTGAAAATCCAGCATATGATAATTCTCGCATTTCACGATATGACATCTTTTGAATTGCTGCAGGGTGATCAACAACATGGTTATTTGCCACGTAGATAGCATCCACGTCTGTAAAGTTCTCATACATGTCTGCTTTAAAGCCTCGACTTAAAATGGCTCCTGTGATGTCTGATCCACCTCTAGTAAAGGTATAAATATGACCATCCTCGCTATAACCGAAGAATCCAGGGAAGACTATTTTCTCGTCTCCAAATTTATATTTACTTAAGTTTAAATAGGTTTCTTCAAGTACATCAGCGTTATTAGGTTCACCACCTACTAAAAATCCAGCTTCTTTTGGATCCAAATATTTTGCTTTGATTCCTTCGCTATTCAAAACGTCAGCAAGTAATACTGCATTCAATAATTCACCATGTGCCTTAAAGGTTGCCATAAGGTGATCTTCGTCAGAATATTTGTCAGTAGCTAACGATTCCAATTTTTGTTTTATCTTGTCAATGGTGCTATCTTCTAATTCAAAGTAATCGGAGATTTCTTGATATCTGGCAAGAATATTATCAACGATTTCTTTGTAATCTGTTTTCTCTAAAACAGCAGTGGCATATTGGATCAACAAGTCTGTCACTTTGATATCTCCATCAAATCTTTTCCCTGGTGCTGATGTTACGATAACCTTTCTGTCGCTATCGTCATCAACTATGCTCACAACTTTATTAAATTGTTCGCCAGTGGCTAGGGAACTACCGCCAAATTTAACTACTTTCACTAAAATCACCTCATGGATTAACTCATAAAATTAATATGTTTTTAATGAAAACTTTAGCAGTTTTATCTATTAAATCAAGCAATTAATGATAAAAGTTAGAAAATGGCGTGAATATTGTAAAATAGGCTTGACGAATTATTAGACTTGTTATAATCTTAAAACCAACAAATGAATAGAGGTCGCAACTGACAAAAGTACGCAAGGGAGTTCCTGTACGAACTGAGAACTTGTTTAAAGGGGATGTTGCCGAAGCACTAGGCTATGCAGAACTTAGTGTGCTGGGACGTGTTAATAAGATGACACGGACTGTCGTAGTAAAAGATGTCGACTACGGTGCGCTTACGACAATTACGATGCAGAATAATTTAAAAATTCTTGGATCTCTTTGTTTAATGTAAGCAAAGGGATCTTTTTTTATCCCATTTAGAGGAAAGGTAGATTAAATTTATGATTAGTAGCGATTTAAGTTCAGATAATAATGGACATTTGATTTTAGGAGGGGTCGATTCAGTTGAATTGGCTCATAAATATGGAACTCCATTGGTTGTTTATGATGTTGGAGAAATTCGTGATCAAATCAAACGTTTCAAATCTAACTTTGATCTAAGTGGATTAAAATACCAAATTAGTTACGCCAGCAAGGCTTTTGCCACTGTGGCAATGTATCAAGTTTTGAAACAAGAAGATGTTCATACTGATGTTGTTTCTGGTGGAGAATTATACACAGCACTAAAAGCAAGATTTCCTGCAGATAAAATAAGTTTTCACGGTAACAATAAATCATTACAAGAATTAGAAATGGCAGTCGATAATCATATTGGTGTTGTCATTATAGATAATTTTTTGGAAATTAAATTATTGAAGCAAGTATTGGAAGAAAAATCAGCAAATATCGATGTGATGTTGAGATTGACTCCTGGTATTTCTGCTCATACACATAAATATGATCAAACTGGTCAAGTTGATAGTAAATTCGGATTTGATGTTGAATCTGATCAAGCAACTAAAGCACTTGAACAAGTTCTAGAAATTCCACAAATGAATTTGATTGGTATTCATGCTCACATTGGTTCTCAAATTTTTGGTGTTGAAGGATTCGAAATGCTCGCCAAAAAAATGGTAGACATTTCAGCACAATGGAAGAAACAATTTGATTTCGTACCTAAAATCCTAAATTTAGGTGGAGGATTTGGTATTAGTTACACTGATGAAGATGAGCCTATTGGCCCAGATGTTTTTATAGATAAAATTATTTCTACTATAAAGGAGAACGTAAAAAAACAATCTCTTCCACTTCCAGAAGTTTGGATCGAACCTGGTCGTTCGATAGTTGGTCCAGCCGGATATAATCTTTATACAGTAGGATCACGTAAAGATATTCCAGATATGCTTTCATACGTGAATGTTGATGGTGGTATGGGCGACAATATCCGTCCAGCACTTTATCAAGCTAAATATGAAGCTGTTGTAGCGAATAAGATGAATCAAAATATTGAAGAAGAAGATCATATAGCTGGTAAGTATTGTGAGTCTGGCGACATCTTGATCGACCGTCAAGCGTTACCGAAAACTGAGCCTGGTGATATTATCGCAATGCTTGATACTGGTGCTTATGGATATTCAATGGCATCAAATTATAATAGAAATCCAAGACCAGCTGTTGTCTTCGTTGAAAATGGAAAAGATAAGCTTGTTGTTAAACGTGAATCATATGAAGATTTAGTAAGATTAGATGAAAGCTACATTTAAAATCAGGAGGAAAATTTAATGAGCAAGATGGATGCAGAAGAAATTATTAATTACATAGGTAATGCTAAGAAAGTTACCCCAGTAAAAGCCTATATCAAAGGAAATATCGATAAATTAAATATTCCTGACAACGTTGAAAATTTTTCTACTGATTCTTTTGGAATTTTGTTTGGTGATTACAAGGATATTGAACCATTATTGAAAAACGCAGCTGTTGATGATTATTACATTGAAGCTTCAGCTCAAAATTCAGCTGTACCAATGCTTGATATCAAACATATCAATGCTCGTATTGAACCGGGAGCAATCATTCGTGATCAAGTAGAAATTGGTGACAATGCCGTTGTCATGATGGGAGCAGTTATCAATATAGGTGCTGAAATTGGTAATGGAACAATGATCGATATGGGTGCGGTTCTTGGTGGACGAGCAATTGTTGGCGAGAATTCTCACATCGGTGCCAATGCAGTTTTAGCAGGAGTGATCGAACCTGCCTCAGCTGATCCAGTTAGAATAGGAAATAACGTAACTGTCGGTGCCAATGCTGTTGTACTTGAAGGAGTTCAAGTTGGTGACAACGCCGTTGTTGGTGCTGGTGCCATTGTTACTAAAAATGTTGCAGCAAATGAAGTTGTAGCTGGAGTTCCTGCTAAAGTAATTAAAGTAAAAGATCAAAAGACTACTGATAAAACACATATTGAAGACACATTAAGGAAATTGTAATTATGAGTTTAACAAGTGAGGATTTAGTTAATATTCGTCGGGACTTACACAAGATTCCTGAATTAGCATTAAAAGAAAAACAGACACATGAGTATTTAATAGGAAAGATTAATTCTTTTCCACAAGATTTTCTTGAGATAAAAGAGGTTCCTGAACTGCCAACAGCGATATTAGTTCGCGTAAATGGTAGTGATCCAAAACGTAATATTGGTTATCGTGCTGATATGGATGCACTGCCTGTGACTGAATCTAATGATTTGGAATATCGTTCACAACATCCAGGAATCATGCATGCTTGCGGACATGACCTACACATGACTGTTGCATTGGGATTACTAAGTTATTTTTCTGAGCATCAACCAAAAGATAATTTAGTGTTCTTCTTCCAACCAGCGGAGGAAAGCGAAAGTGGTGGACGCCAAGCTTACGATTTAGGTATTTTCTCAGGTAATTTTAAAATCGATGAATTTTATGGATTACATGACAATGCTGATCTGGCAACAGGAATCATTGGCTGTCGTAATGGAACACTGTTTGCTGGGACATCTGAGGTAAATGTCACTATCCACGGTATGAGTGGACATGCAGCATATCCTCATAAAGCTAATGATGCTGTGATAATCGCAGCCAACTTTATTAATCAAGTTCAAACAATTATTTCCAGAAGTATTGATCCAACTAAATGTGGTGTGATAACTTTTGGAAAACTTGAAGCTGGGACTATCAGAAATGTAATTGCTGGTAAAGCAAGAATCGAAGGAACTATTCGAGGATTGACTCAAGACATGATCGAATTTATCAAACAAAGAATTGTTGATGTTGCGAAAGGATTAGAACTTTCATTCAATGCAACCATCGATGTTGAATTCAATCAGGGTGGTTATTATCCAGTAGAAAATGATCCTGATTTGACGAAACAATTTATTGATTATATGCAACAGGCGGACGGAGTAAAGTTTCAAGAAACACGTCCAGCCATGACTGGTGAAGATTTTGGATATTTACTTTCTAAGATTCCCGGAACAATGTTCTGGTTAGGTGTAGCAAGTCCAGGTGCTCTTCATTCAGCAGATTTTCTACCTCACGAAGAGGCTATAATAGATGGTGTTAATGCTATCAAAGGATTTTTAGAATATCGAATGAACGAATAAAGGAGAATATTATGTTTGAAAATGTAGACTTAATGACAGCAATTATTACTCCGTTTAATGACGAAGGCACCGAGATCAACTATAATTCATTGGAAAAATTGACCAATCATCTATTAGATACTGGTTCAAAAGGATTTATCATTGGTGGAACTACCGGTGAAACTCCAACCTTATCTGAAGCTGAAAAGTTAGAATTATATACAAATTTTGCTGAAATTGTTGATGGCCGTGCACCTATTATTGCTGGTGCAGGTAGTAACAATACACAAGGCACGATTGATTTTGTAACGAAATTATCTGATATTAAAGGTATCGATATGGCACTTGTTGTTGTCCCTTATTACAACAAACCAAATCAAAGAGGGATGATTGCTCATTTTGAAGCTGTCGCTGATGCTTCTGGAATCCCAGTTATGATTTATAACATTCCCGGACGTACCGGAGTTTTGATGGATAAAGATACTGTCGTTGAGCTTTCTCAATATCCAAATATTGGCGGAATCAAGCAATGCAATACCATGGAAGATTTGGAATATATTGTTGAAAATACTCCAGATGATTTCTTAGTTTATAGTGGTGAGGATGCACAAGCACTATTCGCCAAAGTTATTGGAGCAAATGGTGTTATCTCAGTTGCAGCACATCTGTATGGAGAACAAATGTCAGAAATGTTTGCTAAATTAGATGCTGGTGATTACAAGGCTGCCGGTGCGCTACAAAGATTCTTGACGCCTAAGATGGCTGCATGTTTCATGTATCCATCTCCATCACCTATCAAAGCAATCTTGAATGACCAAGGTTATCAAGTTGGCACTTGTCGAATGCCAATCTTGCCATTAAATAGTGACGAAAAAGCAAAATTGTATAATGCATTAGATTTAGAGGAGGCAAAGTCGTGATAAAAGCCATCGTTTCAGGATTTAGTGGATCTATGGGTCAAAAAGTTTTGGCCATGATCAACGGGGAGAGTGACCTACAATTAGTCGGAGTGTTTAATCCGATTGTCAAAAGTCTTGACCCTGCAGATTACGATTTAGATAGTTCAGTAAAAGTTTTTAATGACCTTAAACAGATTGATATCGATGCTGATATTTGGATAGATTTCAGTATTCCATCCGCTGTTTTTGATAATACAAAATTTGCTATCGAACATAACATCCGTCCCGTTATTGGAACTAGTGGTATGAGTGAAGAACAAATTGCTGAACTAAAATCTTTGGCAGATAGCAAAAAAGTTGGTGGCATAATCGCTTCCAACTTTGGTGTTTCCGCTGTGTTAATGATGAAGTTTGCACAAGTTGCTGCTAAATATTTTGATCATTCCGAAGTTGTAGAATTTCATCATGAAGATAAATTAGATGCACCTTCTGGAACAGCCATGAATACTGCAAAATTAATTTATGACGTACAAGGTAAAGACCAAGAACAAAATCCAAATGAGTCAGACAAAATTGGTGCACGTGGTGGGGACTACCATGGAATTAAGATCCATGCCATTCGTTTACCAGGATTCATTGCTGACGAAGAAGTCATTTTTGGAGGAGCCGGAGAAAACCTTACGATTAAACAAAGTACAACTGATCGCGCTTCATTTATGAAGGGTGTGAAGATAGCTATCAGTGAAGTCATGAAACGTGATGAATTGGTAGTGGGACTGGAAAACATAATCTAAATAAGTAAGGTGAAGCCACATGCCAGAATTAGCAAAAAGTTTACAAAAAGTTGAGAATAAATATTTAAAAACAATTGGAAATAATAAGATTCGTCTTTTTAATGAAGAGTTTTCTAAATATCCTGGAACTATCAAATTAGTTGTTGGAGAACCAGATTTTAATACTCCAGAACATGTTAAAGATGCTGCAATAAAGAGTATCCAGGAAAATTATTCACATTATTCACCACAAAAAGGTTTTGACGGCTTATTGAAAGCCATCAGTCATTATTTGAATTCAAGATATGATTTGAACTATGATCCTGAATCAGAAATCATCGTCACCGTTGGTGCTACCGAAGCAATTTATGTTTCAGTTGCTTCAATTATCAATGTAGGTGACAAAGTAATAATTCCAACTCCAGCGTTTTCATTTTATGCATCCACTGTAAAAGCATTGGGTGGTATTCCTGTTGAAGTTGATGTTACTGATAACGATTTTAAAATTACTGGTGAACGTTTGAAGAAGGTAATTGCTGAAGAGGGCGAAGATAGCGTTAAGGCTATTATCTTGAACTTCCCAAGTAATCCAACTGGTGTAGCATATAATAAAGAGGAAATTGAAGATATTGCTAATGTGGTTCGTGGCAAAAGTATGTATGTTATTTGTGACGAAATTTATAGTGAATTAGTTTACGATGTCAAACATGTACCATTTGCATCAGTGTTACCAGAACAAACAATTTTGATAAATGGTGTTTCTAAATCACATTCTATGACCGGATATCGAATCGGTTATATCGCCGCACCAGCTGCTTTTGTGGCTGAAGCAGATAAACTTCATGCGTTCACTACCACTGCTGCAAGTAATCCAGCACAATTTGGTGCACAGGAAGCTTTGGAAAATGGTTTGGATGATCCAATCGAAACTCGAAAAGTATACAAACAAAGACGTGACTATTTGGTTAAGGAATTGAACGATATCGGTTACAAAACTTTGAATCCACAGGGAGCATTTTATGTCTTCCCAAGGATTCCAGATAGTTTTGGAATGGATTCCGAAAGTTTCGCCAGAAAACTTGCTAAAGATGCTCGAGTTGGAGTTATCCCAGGTAGCATTTTTGGTAAAGGTGGAGACAAATACTTTAGAATTTCATACGCCGTCTCAATGGATGACTTAAAAGAAGCTGTTAGTCGAATCCGTAAATTCACAGAAAATTTTGAAAAAATAACAAATTAATCTCGGGGGTGCAGGTAATGCCAGAATTATCAAAAAGTGTTGCAAATATTGAAAATAAATTAGTTAAACCAATCGGAGACGATAAGATTTTGATGTTTAACTCAGATATCGCAGGAATTCCAGGAATTGTTAAATTAACTTTGGGTGAACCAGATTTTAACGTTCCCGAACATGTTAAGGATGCTGCTGTTAAGAGTATTGAGGAAAATAATTCTCATTACACACCACAAAAGGGTATTCCTGGTTTAAGAAAGGCAATCAGTAATTATCTTTCAACTGATTACGGAGTTAAGTACGATCCAGATACTGAGGTTATCGTTACCATTGGTGCAACTGAAGCAATTTATACTTCATTGTATACAATCATTAATCCTGGCGACAAAATCATCGTACCTACACCAACATTCTCAATTTATATGGATGATATTGAAATATTAGGCGGACAAGCTGTTGAAGTTGATACTTCAAAGGATGACTTCAAGATCACACCAGAAAAATTGACACAAGTTCTTGAAAATGAAGGTAAAGGTGCCAAAGCTATGATTATCAACTATCCTGGTAATCCTACCGGAGTTGTTTATTCAAAAGATGAACTTGAAGCTTTAGCAAATGTAATTAGAGATAAAGAATTGTATGTCATTTCTGATGAAATTTACAGTCAATTAGTTTATGGACAAAAGCATGTTTCATTCGCAAGTATTTTGCCAGGTCAAACTATTTTGATCAATGGACTTTCAAAATCTCATGCAATGACAGGATACAGAATTGGTTACATTGCTGCTCCTAAAGGATTTGTTGATGAAGCCGCCAAGGTACATTCATTTACTGTAACTTGTCCATCAAACCCAGCTCAATTTGCCGCTCAAGAAGCTTTGGAAAATGGTTTGGATGATCCAATCGAAATGCGTAAAGTTTATCAAAAACGTCGTGACTATATTGTTGCTGAACTTAATAAATTGGGCTACGAAACAGTAGAACCTGACGGTGCTTTCTACGTATTCCCTAAGATTCCAGCTAAATTTGGTTTGAGCTCAGATACATTCTGTCGTCGTTTAGCTAAAGAAGCATTAGTCGGTGTTGTACCTGGTGATGCCTTTGGTGATGCTGGTGAAGGATACTTCCGTATTTCTTACGCTACTTCAATGGACGATATCAAAGAAGGTATCAGCCGTTTAGCCAAATTTACTGATTCATTACTAGAAAAAATTAACTAAAAGATAATTCACGAGGAGATAAGATACATGCCAAAGTTAGACCCAACTGTAAAAAATGTTGTAAATAAAACTATTGCTCCAATGGGCATTTCACAGATCAGATATTTCGCCGTAAAATTTGCAAAAATTCCTGGAATCATCAAATTAACCTTAGGTGAACCTGATTTTAATGTTCCAGAACACGTAAAAAAAGCTGCTATTAAGAGTATTGAGGAAAATAAATCTCACTACTCTGAACAACGTGGAATCATTGGATTACGTAAAGCTATTTCGGGTTATTTGAACAAACGATTTGACGTCAACTATGATCCTGAAACCGAAATTGTTGTAACAATTGGTGGAACCGAGGCAATATTTGTATCTCTTGCAGCAATTATTAACCCAGGTGACAAAGTAATCGTGCCAACACCAACTTTTGCTTTATATTTGCCAATTATTAAGGTACTTGGTGGAATTCCTATTCAAGTTGACACAACTCCAGATGGCTTCCAATTAACTGGTAAAAAACTTCAAGAAGTAATCGATCGTGAAGGCGAAGACAATGTTAAAGCCATGATCCTTAACTTCCCTGGTAACCCAACTGGATTTGAATACAGCAAGGAACAACTTGGTGAAATTGTTGATGTTATTAAAGACAAGCCAATGTATGTCATTACTGATGAAATTTATGCTGAATTAACATATGGTGTAAAACATACTTCCATGACACAACTTTTGCCTGAAAAAACAATTTTAGTTAATGGATTATCAAAATCACATGCTATGACTGGTTACAGAATTGGTTATGTTGCTGGACCTGCTGACTTTGTGGAGAATGCCGGAAAGATGCATGCATATACAGTTACATGTCCATCAAACCCAGCCCAATACGCTGCACAGGAAGCTTTGACAAATGGTATCGATGATGCTGTTGAAATGAGAGATATCTATAAGGAACGTCGTGATTATATCGTTGAACAATTAAATGATATTGGTTACGAAACAATCATGCCAAAAGGTGCATTTTACACATTCTCTAAAATACCTGATGAATTTGGTCTCGATTCAGTTGAGTTTGCAACTAAACTTGCTGAAGAAGGTAAAGTTGGTGTAACACCTGGTATCGCCTTTGGTGAAGGTGGAGAAGGACATTTCAGAATGTCATATGCCTCATCTATGGAAGATATTAAAGAAGCAATGAAACGTTTGAGAGAATTCACTGCCACACTAAAGAAATAAATTAAATATTACAAAATTGATATAAGGGATGTAGATAGTATGAGTGAAGGATTTGAGGTAGCAATTTTAGGTGCAACGGGTGCAGTCGGTACTCGTTTGATTCAACAATTGGAACAATCAACAATTCCAGTTTCTAAAGTAAGATTATTGGCATCAAGCCGTTCAGCTGGTAAAACTTTACAATTCAAAGGTCAAGATGTGACTGTTGAAGAAGCAAAACCAGAATCGTTTGAAGGCGTTGATATTGTTTTAGCATCTGCCGGTGGTAGTGTTTCAAAGAAACTACTTCCAGAAGCTGTTAAACGTGGGGCCGTTTGTGTTGATAATACAAGTGCTTTTAGAATGGATCCAGATGTTCCTTTAGTTGTTCCTGAAGTTAACGAAAAGGCTCTCTACAAACATCACGGTATTATCGCCAACCCTAACTGTTCAACGATTCAAATGATGGTTGCCTTGGAACCAATTCGTAAAGAATTTGGTTTGAAGCAAATTATCGTTTCAACATATCAAGCAGCTTCAGGTGCTGGTCAATCAGCCTTGAATGAGTTGAAGCAAGAAGCTCAAGATTTTATTGATGGTAAAGAAATGAAAGCTGAGATTTTCCCTACAAAGGGTGATAAAAAGCATTATCCATTAGCTTTCAACTTGTTACCACAAATCGATGTTTTGGAAGACAATCTTTATTCTCACGAGGAATGGAAGATGATCCATGAAACAAAGAAGATCATGTTGGATGATATGGATTCATCTGAGATCAAAGTCACAGCTACATGTGTCCGTGTTCCTGTTCCAATAAGTCATGGTGAATCAATTTGGATCGATACTGTTGATCATGATGGAGCTTCTGTTGAAAAAATTCGTCAAGCTGTTTCAGACTTTCCTGGAGCCGTGCTTGAAGACGATCCAGAACATCAAATATATCCACAACCAATCAATGCTACTGGCAAGCGTGAAACATTTGTCGGCCGTATTCGTCCTGATTTGGAAAACAAAGGTGCCTTTAACCTTTGGGTAGTTTCTGATAACTTGTTGAAGGGTGCTGCTTGGAATACTGTTCAAATTGCCGAAAGATTAGTTGCTGATGATTTAGTACATGTAAATTAACAAACGTAGTGAAAGCTTTGTCGTTTTCTCGGCAGAGTTTTTTTTGTTTTATAAGGGGTGAGAGGGCATGGAAAGTGCTGATAAGGGATACGTCACGTTTATGGATGGCGTACGCAGTTGTTTACCAACGGTTTTAGGATATTTAGGAACAGGTTTTGCATTTGGAATAGTCGGGATTAATGCTCATCTCAATATTTTCGAGGTCACTTTGATGTCGTTGATCATATACGGAGGTAGTTCACAGTTTGTATTGTGTGGACTGTTGTTGACCAATGCATCTATTCCAGGGATGATTTTTACTGTATTTTTAGTTAATTTGCGTCATTTATTAATGAGTATGACAGCAAGTCCTTACTTTAGAAATGAATCGTTACTGCAAAATATTTCTTTGGGATCAATATTGACTGATGAATCTTTTGCAGTTTTTTCAACAACTGCTGCTCAAGAAAAACATTTTACTGCGCAGTGGATGCAAGGACTTAATTGGACTGGATATGTTACATGGTTTGTCTCAACATTATTGGGAGCCTTAGTTGGAAATCTAATTCCAGATCCTAACAAATTTGGCTTCGATTTTGCAATTACTGCGATGTTCGTAGGATTATTTATTTTTCAATTTCAATGGGAATTATCTAAGAGTACTAGAAAAGCTATTGTCGTTGTAATAACAGTAGCAATTTCATTGTATTTGTTGATGATCGTAGTAAGTTCAGCTTTGGCAGTAATTATTGCCGCATTACTTGGTTGTGTGGCAGGAGGTCTTGTCCATGATTAGTGAAAGACTTTTGGTGATTATTTTAGGTTGTGGATTGGTTACATTTATTCCACGGATCACACCGTTCATTATTGGAAAGTTTACTAAATTTCCTAAAGTTGTCGTGAGGTTTTTGGAATATTTACCACTGTCCATTTTGGGTGCATTAATGCTTGAAACTGCCTTTACGGTTAGAATTGGACAACTGCCACTAGTTAAATGGGATGTAGTTTTGGCTATGTTACCGACAGTTGGGGTAGCAGTTTGGTCGAAAGATTTAATGAAGACAGTTGTGGTCGGAATCGTTACTATGGCAATAATTCGTTTATTTATGTAAGTTAAAGAACCTGTAAAAGGGTTCTTTTTTTGTTGAGATCAACTTGATTTCTTAGCCGATATCTGGTTTTTTTATGAAACATTTCCATAAAAATATTTTTATTTAGCTTAATCACATACCACATATAGTGTGAAACAAAAATACGATAATACTACATGTTGATTTCACAAATATTGACCGATACAATTGAAACATTGATTGAAAAAGGTTGTGGAACTAATGGATGGATTAAAGAGTCAAAATTTGCTGGATAATCTGAAGGTAATCCCAGTAATAAAAAGAAGTGGTGCTGAAACTAATTTTTATCCTTATAAAATTGATTTCGTACTAAACGAACTTATTGACGATAGCTCAATTATTGATGCTATCGAACAAGATATTTTTAATAAGTATCAAGATTCATTTGTGATTGAGACAACGCAATTACACGATTGTATTTATGCGTTGCTCAATAAATATCATTTATACGAACAAGCTGAATCATATCAGAAACATTTCGAAGCAGATCAATTGGATTTTGAGAATGCGACTAATGTTGAACGTAATATTAATAAACTTTTTGGTAAAGATGATGAAATAGTTCATGAGAATGCTAATAAAGATAGCAATATATTTAACACACAGCGTGATTTGGAGGCGGGGGTAGCCAGTAAGGCACTTGGACTTAAAATGCTCCCAGAATTGGTTGCTAAGGCCCATATGCGTGGAGATATACATTGGCACGACCTAGATTATTCTCCAGTTACTCCAGAAACCAACTGTTGTTTGATAGATTTTGATGAAATGTTGAGCCATGGATTCAAAATTGGTAACGCCTGGGTATCGTCACCCAAATCTATTCAAACTGCCACAGCACAGATGTCGCAAATTATCGCTAACGTTGCCTCTCTGCAATATGGGGGATGTTCCGCTAATAGGATCGATCAATTGCTTGCACCATATGCGGAGCTAAATTACCAAAAGCATTTGCAAGATGCGCGTGAATGGGTACCAGAAGAAGAACAAGATGATTTTGCGATAGCCAAAACCAAAAAAGACATTTACGATGCGATGCAGGCTTTGGAATATGAAATCAATACTTTGTATTCTTCACAAGGTCAAACGCCATTTACGACTATTAATTTTGGACTCGGAACTAGTTGGATCGAGCGTGAGATCCAAAAAAGTATTTTAAAAATTAGAATCAAGGGACTCGGAAAAGAACACCGAACTGCCATATTCCCTAAATTAACTTTTACCGTAAAACGGGGACTTAATTTGAATCCGACTGACCCAAATTACGATATTAAACAGTTGGCACTCGAATGTTCAACTCAACGTATGTATCCTGATCTATTGATGTATGACAAAATCAAAGAGATCACTGGAAGTTTCAAAACACCGATGGGATGTCGCTCATTTTTACAAGGATGGAAAGATGAGAATGGTAAAGAGGTCAACTCTGGGCGTATGAACTTGGGAGTTGTCACAGTTAATTTACCAAGAATTGCTTTGGAATCAAAAGGAAATAAAGATTTGTTCTGGCAAATTTTTGATGAAAAAATGAAACTTTGTAAGACAGCACTTCAATACAGAATCAAAAGGACCAAAGAAGCTAAGCCTGAGAATGCACCACTTCTATACATGTATGGAGCTTTTGGAAAGAGATTGAAGGCAACGGATAGTGTTGATGAATTATTCAAGAATCAACGCGCAACTGTTTCTCTGGGATACATTGGTCTATATGAAGTATGTACAGCTTTCTATGGAAATCATTGGGAAGGTAATCAAGAAGCACACGATTTTGCCGAAGAGATCGTCAAAGAGTTAAGAGATAAATGTAGTTATTGGGCTGAGGAAAGCGGCTATCATTATAGCTTGTATTCCACACCCGCAGAATCATTGACGGATACATTTTGTCGAGATGATATCAATAAATTTGGACGTATTCCCGATATTACTGATAAGGAATATTACACAAATAGTTTCCATTATGATGTTAGAAAACATCCCTCACCATTTGAAAAATTAACATTTGAAGAAATTTTTCCACATTATGCTTCAGGTGGGTTCATTCACTACTGCGAATATCCTAATTTGAAGCAGAATCCCAAAGCACTTGAAGCTGTTTGGGACTGGGCCTATGACCATGTAGGTTATTTAGGAACGAACACTTCGATCGACCAATGTTTTAAATGTGGATTCAAAGGCGAATTCACAGCTACGGCTAGAGGATTCGTTTGCCCACAATGTGGAAATCATGATCCTCAATTCTGTGACGTGATCAAAAGAACGTGTGGATACTTAGGTAATCCTCAACAGAGACCAATGATCCATGGTCGTCACGTCGAAATAGCTTCACGTAAGAAAAATATGACTTCGGAGATGATAAAACATGCCGCAAACTACGAGAAAGCCAAACAATCCGACTCCCAAAGAGTGGTTGGCTAAAGATTTAAGTCAGAAGTATATTGCCGATTACAAGCCGTTCAATTTTGTTGATGGTGAGGGTGTTAGATGTAGTTTGTATGTGAGTGGCTGTTTATTCAGATGTCCAGGTTGTTATAATGTGGCCGCACAAAATTTTCATTATGGAAAGCCATACACACAAGCACTTGAAGATAAAATTATTGAAGATTTGTCACAACCGTATGTGCAAGGATTGACATTATTGGGTGGCGAACCATTTGTTAATACCCAAGTATGCTTAAAATTATGTCAACGAGTTCGGAAGGAATTTGGACATGACAAAGATATTTGGTCATGGACAGGTTATGAATGGGACGAGTTGCAAAAAGAATCCGAAGACAAATTAGAGCTACTTTCTTTATTAGATATTTTAGTAGATGGAAGATTTTTGAAAGATAAAATGGACCTGACTTTACAATTTAGGGGTAGCTCAAACCAGCGAATCATCGACGTTCCCAAGTCATTGGCAAGTGATAAAGTTGTCATCTGGGATAAATTGAAAAAATAAATAATTTAAGCAAAAAGATAGGTTTACCTCATGACATTACGAGGTTTGCCTATCTTTTTTTTCTACCATTTGTCAAGAGAGAACCTGATCCTATTGGGTTTTCTCTTTTTATTTTCTTTTGATTGTTTGTTTA
>NZ_RHON01000016.1 GCF_003946505.1 Companilactobacillus mishanensis
TAGTTGACCTCCGTAAATGTTGTTCTAGACAAACTTCATTTTACGCTGTCTCTGATGAGTCAGTTTTTATTTATAAAAGGTGTTGCACTTAGAGTGTAAATTCAAGGGATTAAAAAAAAGAAACCCACAATTTAGTGAGTTTCTCATGGGGCCTTTGGATACGACCATTAATAGATTGGTTCCTATTTTCGTTTGATTTTATGAAGAAGTCAAACTTAATAATTTATACTTCTTTTATGATTCTTTTCATCAATTCAAGTCAATTGCTGTTCACTTTTAAAAGTGTTATTATTTTTCTTTGTCTCAGTCGAAAACATTTAGGTAATGTAAAAAAATAGACAAACTAGTCATCAGTGTCTTATTCTTGTTGTGAACTACTCGGCACTAAAGTGCCAAGCTTCTAGGAACACATGACTTGCCGTTGGATATTTCAGCCCTTCAGTATTGGTCATCGCTATTTTACTAGGGCTTGTTCCAAGCCTTTTAACAGAATATTTTTGCTTGCATTAATATCTCTGTCATTATTTATATTACAGTTTGGACACGTCCATTGTCTTACTTTCAACTCATGCGTACCGTCATCATACCCACACTCAGAACAGAACTGACTTGTTTTAAATGGATCTACAACTATCAATTTTTTTCTGTACCATTCACATTTGTACTCAAGCATTTGTCTAACCATTCGCCATGATTGATTAGCAATCGCCAGAGAAAGTTTGTGGTTCTTGAGCAGGTCTTTAGTTTTTAAATCCTCAATTGTGATAACGTCGTAGTCTTTTACAAGTTGAATTGTAATCTTATGTAGATAGTCTTTCCGTTGATTGGATATTTTTTCTGAATATTTGGCAACCATAATTCTAGCATTACCAACATTCTTGTAATCATTCAAGTCTTTCGGCTCAACAAGACCAAACTTCTTTGTCTTAGCTCGATCCTTGATTGCAAGAAGTCTTCTTCTGGCAAGCTTCCGTTCCCAAAAACGTTTCTTTTTAGCTAGGATCTTATCAAAACGAATTGTTTTATACTTTCTCGAATCGGAAGTAATGATTAAATCCGCTACTCCCATATCGAGCCCGACCTTAGCTTGTGTTTTATTGAATACTTGGTTTTCGCCTTCAACTAATAACACCGCATAATATTTTCCGGCTGGACTTTTACGGATGGTTACTGATTTAATCACTTCGGGTATAGACTTACCACACTTAAATTTCATCTCACCAAGTTTAGGCAACTTTATGTGAGAATCATCAATTTGTTTGATATTGTTATTCACACAAATTGATCGGTAGCTTTGACGTGGATATTTACGACTTTTAAATTTTGGATAGCCCGTGTGTTCTTTAAAGAACTTTTTAAATGCCTCAGAAAGGTCTTTACTAACACATTGTAAACTTGTGCTTTCAACTTCTTTTAAGTACGGATATTCCTTCTTAAGAAGAGATAAAAGAATATTCATATCAAATCTAGTGACAAACTCACAATCTGGGTTATTCTCATATCTTTCTTTATGCATAGCTAGCATTAAATTCCAAACTTTACGAACACATCCAAAGTTAGATTCTAATTTGTCTATCTGATATTCAGTAGGATATATTCGAAGTTTGATTCCCTTTAATGCCATTGTATATGTTATCCACCTTTCTGTTATAATGTTGTTAAATTATACCAGAGTTGGAGATACATATGTTAGTAAAAGGTCGTACAAAAGTATATGATTTTAATTTTCATTTGGTATGGGTAACAAAGTACCGTAAGGCAATATTCTCTACTAATCGGACTAGAAATGACATGAAGAAAATATTAATAGGTATAGCAGAAAAATACGGTGTTGAAGTCAATAACATCGAAGTTTTACCAGATCACGTTCATATGATGATAAGCTTTCCGCCAGATATGACACCTTCTTCAATTGTAAAATCATTGAAGGGAACATCTGCAAGAATGTGGTTTAAGAAATATCCAGATACAAAAAAGCAGCTTTGGGGTGGACACCTTTGGTCATCTAGCTATTTCATGAGTACATTAGGCAATGTATCTAAAGAAATCGTCAATCAATATATCAACTCCCAAATGGACAAATACAATGGTGGCAAACCGACCGGTAAAAGCTAAGTTATTCAAGACGTTGATTCATCTCGACAATAAATTACCAAGTTGTCTCAACTATCAACTTTTATAAAATGTATCTAGATACAAAAAAACCAGAGATGAATTCATCTCTGGTTAAGTAAAATGTTATGGGTGGTCAGGGGATCGAACCCTGGACCCACGGATTAAGAGTCCGTTGCTCTGCCAGCTGAGCTAACCACCCAAAATGATTTCTCAATCAACGAGTTATATAATATCATAAATAACAAATTGAGAGCAAGACTTTTTTTATTAAAAATCAGTTTTTTAAGGTTTAATTTAGCTGATTTTGTTTTAATGTACCAGTACTAGTATAATTGACTGAGTCAAGGAGAGTAAATTATGGCCAAAAAGATTTTAGTAGTAGACGATGAAAAACCTATTTCAGATATTGTTAAATATAATTTGGAAAATGAAGGATACGAAGTGATCACAGCTTTTGACGGACAAGAAGCTCTTGAAAAAGTTGACTCTGAAAATCCCGACTTGATTCTTCTTGATTTGATGTTGCCAGTTATCGATGGACTTGAAGTTGCCCGTACAGTTAGAAAAACTAAAGACACACCAATTATTATGTTAACTGCCAAGGATACAGAAATCGATAAAGTTATTGGATTGGAACTTGGTGCCGATGATTATGTTACCAAGCCATTCTCTAACCGTGAGTTAGTTGCCCGTGTTAAGGCACGTTTAAGAACTCAACGTGAAGCACCAGCAGAAGAAAATAAAAATAGTGAAATTCAAATTGGTGATTTAACAATTTTACCTGAAGCATATACAGTTACGAAAAATGGTAAGGGAATAGAATTAACACACCGTGAGTTTGACCTTTTATATTATTTAGCTCAACACATCGGTCAAGTTATGAAGCGTGAACACTTGCTCCAAACTGTTTGGGGTTATGATTATTTCGGTGATGTTAGAACAGTGGATGTTACTGTTAGACGTCTACGTGAGAAAATCGAAAATAATCCAAGTCAACCGGAATGGTTGATGACACGACGTGGAGTAGGATATTACCTAAGAAATCCTGATGCTGATTCAAATCTATAATCAGATCAAAAAGAGCACAATTTCGACAAATTCGAAATTGTGCTCTTTTGTTTATTTTCTCCAACCGTTTGGTTCGTTTGTTGTTGGTGCTGAGTATTGAGCAAAAGTACCTAATAAATTACTGTTGGCATCATAAACATCGCCATTAGCTTTGACGATACGTTCGGGATCATTTTCGATCACGGATGAACTTACATGATAACCGTCATTTTGAAGGACAGCTTTGTATTGGCCTGTGTATCTTGAGAATCCCAATGAATGTTCGATCAGACTAGCAGCGTCATCTGGTGTGTTGATAATATTGTTGGGAGTTGGAGCGTTGTTAGTCGTCGTACTAGCATTTTGTGTGGAACTAGTATTTGCTTGAGTTCCAGCTGCATTACTAGAACCTTGAGTTGAGCTGTTAGTGTTCTTCTTCTTATCAGCTGAGTCAGAGTCAGAAGTTTTCTTCTCTGATTTTTCTTTGTGTGATTTTGAAGTACTAGATTTTTCAGTTTTAGTACTCTTATCAGTAGAAGAATCTTTGGCGTTGTTACTTCCGCAAGCTGTAAGAGAAAGTAATACGAGGGCGATTGATGCGATAGCACCGATTTGTTTGTAAATTTTCATAATCAATTCACTCCTATATGAACTAGTATTTGCAAAAACAGTTGTTTAAATCTAACTTTAAGTTTAAGACTAGTTAAATATAACAAGAATGTTACAGTTTGTATACAATTATTTTACGATATACAAAATTTGAAGAATTGGATAAGAAAATATTGATAATCAGTGTCGGAGATTACTGCCTGATTTTTTGTTACAATGAGGTGCAGTATAATAGAACTTAGTTTGAATTTTATAGGTGGAAAATATTGAAAAAGCGATTTGCATTTTTACATTCAATTAATTTTAAAATAGCTTTGTCATTCATTCTAATTTTGATTTTTACAATTGAAATTATTGGGGCTTATTTTGTTCGTCAACTTGAGGAATGGAACGTATCACAGTTTGAAAGTAATTTGGTCGTTCCAGTCTATGCGATGAACCGAATTTCTGAGAATTTGAATGATAATGATAAAAATACCAGAAAGAATATCAATACCACGATTCAGGACTTTGCCCGTAACAATTCTGACATCACTGATATTCAAGTTGTCGATCGTAATGGAGTAATTGTCGGTACGAAAGATGCCGACAGATCAGCCATTATTGGTCGTCGAACTTTGAAGGAAAATATAAAACAAGGTATAAGTACCAATAAGAAAATAACTCAAATTTATTATGATAAAAACTTGGGGAGTTCATATGAATCGATAACTCCGGTATCGTCGCCCGACAATAGTACAGTTGTCGGGGCCATTTATGTCAAAGCAAGTATGGAATCAGTTTATCAAGGAATAAGCACAATTATTGTTATCTTCCTTACTGCATCCCTAGTTGCCGGATTATTGGGTGCCATTATTGCCATCTTTATTTCTCGAGCGATCACGCGACCTATTGGTGAAATGAAACAGCAAGCTGTTCGAATGGCCGAAGGTGACTATTCTGGTCAAGTTCGTGTTTATTCACCTGATGAATTGGGACAACTTGCAATGGCCGTCAACGATCTATCTGTCAAAGTTGAAGAGGCGACTGAGAATTCGGAGTCTGAACGAAGGCGTTTGGATAGTGTGCTTACGCAAATGTCAGATGGAGTTATTGCCACTAACAGACTAGGTAATATTACGGTCATTAATGAAATGGCCCGTGAATATTTGAATAAAACCGAAGAAGAAGCCAATGGTGCTCAGTTAGTAGATATCTTGGGGATCGGTGATAATACTAGTTTTGACGAATTACTAGAGAATCCTGAACCAATGATCATCGAAACTACAGATTTCTCAGATGATGAAGAAGATTATGACGAAAATGATGACAACTCATTGATCTTGAATGCTGATTTCTCATTGATCCAAAGAAATAGTGGTTTTATCAGTGGTATGGTCTGCGTTCTACATGATGTTACTGAACAACAAAAAATCGATAGTGAGCGTCGTCAATTCGTTTCCAATGTTTCTCATGAGTTGAGAACTCCGTTGACAAGTATCAGTAGTTATATTGATGCATTGAATAATGGGGCTTGGAAAGATCAAAAACTAGCTCCACAATTTTTGAATGTTACAGCTGAAGAGACTGATCGTATGATTCGTATGATCCAAGATTTACTCAACCTTTCACGTATGGACCAGGGTCGTTCAAAATTGGACAAAGAGTTAGTTAACTTTAATGAGTTCTTCTCATATATATTGGATCGTTTCGACATGATGCTGAAGAAAGAAAAAGCTGATGCCAAGGAAGACGATACCAAAGTCGTTAAGAATTACCGCATCAAGCGTATCTTTACGAATAAGGATCTATGGGTCGAGATCGATACCGATAAGATGACTCAAGTGGTCGATAATATTATGAATAATGCCATCAAGTATTCTCCAGATGGTGGTGTCATAACTTGTCGTTTGTTAGAAACCAACAAGCATATTATTATTAGTGTTTCTGATGAGGGACTTGGTATTCCACGTAAGGATATCAAGAAAGTCTTCGATAGATTCTATCGTATTGACAAAGCTCGTTCTAGAAAACAGGGTGGTACTGGTTTAGGGTTGTCAATTTCTAAGGAAATCGTTGAACAACATAAAGGTAGAATTTGGGTAAATAGTGCCGAAGGCAGAGGCTCAACATTCTACATTTCCCTACCATTCAATCCAAATGAGACAGGAGGAGAATGGGATGAAATTTAGCCGACTAATAATACAAATTTTTCTAGTCGTAGCCGTAGTTACTAGTTTGATCTTGTCATTCTTCATCTGGACTAATACGGCCCGTTACCAACGTGGACGTGATGTGGATGTTTCGACAAGTGATGTTGATAAAAATAAAATTCCGATCGACCAAGTGATCAGTCCCACTCAAGTTATTTGGCAAGATGGAAAAGATCAACGTTTGATCTATAACAATGAAGATAATATTTCGATGAACATTCAAAAGATTATCAAGAATTGGGAATTTGATAATTTTAAGCGCGTCTTCACAAAAGATGGAGCTAGATATCAAAGAATGATCCAACGTAAGAATGCAATTCAATTAGTTTATCCAACTAATATATCCTCTCAAACTTTGGGATATTTAATTGGCGATAAAGAAATGCAGAAGTCGCCAGACAATCGTTTCAATAGAATTATCTTTACCGTTAATAATAGTAAGGATAATTACATTTATCTTGGAAACGACAGTACATATAGTGTTTATCGTGCCAAAGTAAGTAATGCTTCGTCTGCACCAATTTTGAAATTAGCTAGAAAGTCTAATATTGATCTACCAGTTAGATTTCAAATGATGAAGCATGGTATCGTGACATTCTATACTGAGCCAATCAAATTGAAGACTTACTCATATGTTTTGAATGAAAAGCAAGATTCTGAGTATACAACTAGTTTGTTTGATACAGACAGCTCAGATATTGTTACATCAACCGATGGTAATATTTATTCTTATAATGTTGGAGAGTCAAAACGACTCGTTTCCGATCATGCTAAAGGTGAATTGACGTTCTCGGATTACACGGACACATCAGTTCCTAAAGATTGGTTGACATTCTTCCAGCGTGGATACAAGAAAGCAACTAATATTCAGAGTTCTGTTTCTAACTTGCGTTTGTATAATGCTAATTGGAAAGAAAAGACACTTATTTATCGTGAGTATGTTGAAGGATTTCCTATCTTTAAGAAGAGTGAGTTCGGTTCGATAAAGATTTCATTCAGTAGAAATGGTTCCTCGGAGTCATTCTTGAACAAAGTCTTGGAAGTCCCAGTCCCTTCTGATCAAAACAGTGTCACATTGAAATCAACTACTAGTATCATGAAGTCTTTGGAGACAGCAGGTTATTCTCCAAATGATGTTCAGAAACTAGAAATAGGGTATCAATGGACTAATGAGGAAGACCAGAACGACGTAGTTGATTTGGAACCAACTTATTACATCAAGATAAACGATCATTGGCGTTCATTTGAAAATTGGACCAACGAATCAGCAGAGGAGGAATAGTAAATGGACTTTCGAAGAATTGAAATAATTTTCTTAGTTGTTTTTCTATCATTAGATGCCTTTTTGCTAGTATCCTTCCATAACAGTCAACAAGTAATTTCCAATAGTACTTCTGGTGTAACATCGACCGTGACCGATATGAGAAAACGGAATATCAGTTTTGGAAAACTAGACAAAACTACTGGTAATGCTTATTATTTGGGAGCACAGCCAGATAATGTTTTGGCTTCAAATATCAGTCAATTACGTGGTCAGGAAGTTCAATATAATCAGACGACTCATAAGATCACGAGTACTTTGACTGATCCAATTTCAATCACAAGCAGTAATAAAGTAACTAAGTTAGATAAGTTTTTGAAAAATAAGACTAATATTATTAAGGGAAAAGCTTACGAGTACGCACCTCAACTCTCTAGTAAAACCTCGATCGTATATGCCGAGACTAGTGATTTAGGTGATATGTATGATAAAACTGGACAAATTGTTTTTTCAGTAGCAAATAATCGTGTTATCAGTTACACTCAGACGTACGTGAACAACTTGCAGATTTTACATGAAAAGCAAGCTACCAAGAGTGAACGTGATGTGATCACGACTTTGTATAGCAATTCTGAAATTCCTAATAATTCCAAAATATCATACGCAAATATGGCATACACGAAGCTTTTGACAGCTAAGAATAGTACGATTTATATCCCTGTTTGGTTCATCACGATCCACAATAAGGATAGTAAAGTCGATACCATCAAAAAGGTAAATGCGTTTACCGGGAACATAATTAAGACATCAACAAATGGAGACGATTATAGTAATGAGTGAAGATAGTTTAAAGGTCAGTGTCCTGGCAAGTAGCAGTTCAGGTAATGTTACTTACATTGAGACACCAAAGCATCATGTGTTAGTTGATGCGGGGATGTCAGGCAAGAAAATCAAAGAGTCACTCGAGAGTATTGGTAAAGATATCAATACGATCGATTCACTTTTTGTGACCCATGAACATTCTGATCACATTAAAGGTGTCGGTGTTTTGGCACGAAGATATGATTTAAACGTTTATGCAAATGAGAAGACTTGGGATGCAATGTTGCCCAAAATCGGCAAAGTTCCCGAAGACCAGATGAATGTGTTCGAGCATAATAAAGTTATGACACTGGATGATTTGGATATCCAAAGTTTTGCGGTATCTCACGATGCTGCTGATCCACAATTTTATAAATTCCATCATAATGGCAAAGATTTCGTCATTTTGACAGATACTGGATACGTTTCTGATCGAGTTGAACAAACCATCAAAAATGCTGATGGATATTTATTGGAATGTAATCACGATGTTGAAATGTTGCGTAATGGATTTTATCCATGGCCATTGAAACAGCGTATTCTCAGTGAAAAAGGCCATCTTTCTAACGATGATGGTGCAGATGCATTGATGGATATTTTGGGTAATAGAACTAAACAGATTTATTTAGGTCACTTGAGTCCAGAAAACAATACCAAGACAGTTGCCCATACAGCAGTAGCTGACATCTTGGAGAAAAACGATTTTGGAGTAGGTAGTGATTTCTTGATTCATGATACTGATCCAAAAATTGCCGACCCTTTGATTTCTCTATAAAGTTGAATAGAAGTATAATTGACATGATATGAGTATCATGTCAATTTTTGTATCTGAAACGTGCAACAAAAAGCTGCAACCTCCGTTTAGCTACGAAACTCAAAGGATTGATAATGCCAATCATTTGGGTTTCTAGGCTATACTCGGTGGCAAACCGCCTATTTGTCGCACTCTTTTGTAACAAGAACAAATTTATCAAAATAGCTTCATAATTTTTTCAAATTTTATGAGTATAGTATAAATATAGTTTTGAATGGGAAGGTGAGTATTGGTTATGGACGGAAATAACAACAACGATAATCAAACTAGAAATGATAAACAACACACTGAGGCCTCTAATAAAAAGGCACGTAAGTCTCTTTTTAAGACAGCTATCGTAGCCTTCGTTTCTGCATTACTTGGTGTAGGGATCGCATACGCTGGATTTACGCATATGGGTACAAGCAATGTTCCTGATACAGCTTCAGATGGGCAAGCGGGCACAACTGAAGTAAGTAATACAAAGGCAAATACATCAAGTACGATGTCAAAGGCATACAACAAAGTTGATAATGCTGTTGTTTCAGTAGTAAATTTACAAAAGCAAAAACAAAATAGTTCAGATGGTGATCTTTCATCGATATTCGGCGATTTGTTCGGTGACAGTGGAAGTGGAAGTAGTGACGGAAATTCTTCCTCAAATGGAAATTCTGACAACTCTCAAGGGACTGACGGAACTGGAGGTTCTTCTGATAACTCTGGATCCAATTCTTCAGGTTCTTCGTCAGATTCCAACAAGTTACAAGAATATAGCGAAGGCTCTGGTGTTATTTATGCCAAGAACAACGGTAAAGGATATATCGTAACTAATAACCACGTTGTTTCAGGCTCAGATTCTCTAGAAATCATTCTAAAGAACGGTACAAAATTAACTGGTAAATTAGTTGGTAGCGATGCAACTACTGACTTGGCAGTTATCGAAATTGACGGAAGTAAAGTTCCAGCCACTGCCGTATTTGGTAACTCAGATAACGTATCACCAGGTGATCCTGTAATCGCCATTGGTTCACCTTTAGGTAGCCAATATGCTACAACAGTTACACAAGGTATTATTTCAGCTACAAACAGAACTGTGGATACACAAGATCAAACAACTGGACAAACTACCGGTCAAGCAACGGTTCTTCAAACAGATGCCGCCATTAATCCTGGTAATTCAGGTGGACCATTAGTTAACTCAGTTGGTGAAATCGTTGGTATCAACTCAATGAAATTAGCATCGAATACTGATGGCTCATCAGTTGAAGGTATGGGTTTTGCTATACCAAGTAATGAAGTTGTTAAAATAATCAATGAATTGATCAAGAATGGTAAGGTCGAAAGACCTGCATTAGGCGTTCGAGTGATCGATCTGGATCAAGTTTCGGATACATCACAGGATTCGTTGAAGTTGCCAAAGAGCGTAACAAAGGGTGTTGTTATCTACAGTGCAAATAATGATTCAGTTGCTAAAAAGGCTGGATTGAAGAAGAATGATGTTATTGTTTCACTAGGTGGCAAGTCGATTAGTTCGGTTGCTGACCTGCACAATGAATTATATTCACACAAAGTTGGCGATACTGTTACTTTGAAGTATTACCGTGATGGTGATTTAAAGACAACAAAAGTTCATTTAACACAAAAAACTACAGAATAAATTAATAACGTGAAACTGTTGCATAACAGTTTCACGTTTTTTTGTTAACATTAGTGGTCAATATAAAAGATATCTTTCGGTTTTTCAGCAACTGAATGTACCTGAGTTATTAACAGGTGTGGATAACTTGTGGAAAAGTGGAAGAAATTCAAATTTTATACTGTAGATAAAGTTATCCACAATCCACAGAAAAGCTGTTCATAACTTTTGAAATAAATTTAGAAAAAGGCTTACAATCCCCGACTTGATGGTGTTTCACGACGTGGATAAAAATACACAAACTTTTCTGAAGGTGTGTATAAATGGTGGACAAAGAAGTTTCGGCTTTTTAAATAACATTTGGCAAGTTGCGAACAGTCGATTATTATTGATACAAGGAGATTCTTATGAATATTAAATTTGTAACTGTGGGTAAATTGAAAGAAAAGTATTTAAAAGCCGGAATTGCTGAATATAGCAAGCGTTTGAGCGCGTTTTGTAAGTTCCAAATCGTTGAATGCGCAGACGAAAAGGCACCTGAAAATCTCAGTGATGCTCAAGATCAACATGTTAAAGAGGTCGAAGGAGAACGGATTCTAGATAAGATCAAAGACAAGGAATACGTCATCTTATTGGATTTGAAGGGGAAAGAACTTACTTCTGAAGAGTTGGCTAAAAAAGTGGACGACTTATCCACATATGGAACCAGCGATATAACATTTATTATTGGTGGCTCACTTGGTGTCAGTCCTGAGGTCAAGAAGCGAGCAGACTATAGCATTTGCTTTGGAAAATTCACCTTGCCACATCAATTGATGAGACTAGTTTTAACCGAGCAGATATATCGCTCATTTATGATCAATAACCATCGTACGTACCACAAATAGGGGATAATTATGGATACTAAAAGGCAATTAGCAACTACTTTAAAGGAACTGATGTTGATAGTTCCTGTGGATAAAATAACTATCAATCAGCTGACAAAACGTGCAGGTGTTGCCAGGAATACTTTTTATTATCATTTTGACGATATCAATGGACTACTAGAATGGATATTTGCCATCGAAATCGTGGAACAACTGGGAACATATAAGAAACAAAAAAACTGGCAAAATGGTTTTGATGTTCTATTGAACTACATCTATGAAAATCGAAAATTTTGTTTAAACACGTTTAAGTCAACCAATCGTGATCTGTTGGAACATTTTTTGTATCGATTGGCATTCGATATGGTGGCAGGTGTAGTCACGGATCTACATCCAGAATGTCCTCAAAATTTATCGGATGAAATTAGTAATTTCTATGGTAGAGCACTGAGCAGCCAGGTCGTCCAATGGTTGATTTCAGATATGCGTGAATCTAAACAAGAATTCCGCAGCCGTATGGGTAGGATGTTAAGCGGGACTATAGATCATATTATTAAACACAATAGCTGATTTGATTGGACAAACCCATCGGATTAACCATATTAAACCCCGTGGTAAGCGGTTACAATTGAGTTGTGAAAAAGATTACTAACCTACTCGGGGGTGTTGATAATGTTCTTATTTCAAAATATTACTGGGGCAGATTGGTTAATGTGGGTGGCAATTATTGCTGCTCTGATGCTACTTAACGAAGCTGCTCGTGCAAATAAATGGGTCGGTCTAGCTTTATTTGTAGCCGTACCTATTATCTTGACGATATTCGTTTGGCCAAACACAGCTGGCGCTGGAAGTAGTACTGGTACCTGGTTCCATTGGGTAAAAGTATATTCAGCTCTAGCCGGGTGTTTAGGCTTCATGGCTCTGAGATTTATACCAAAACTCGAGCATAATAAATGGATGCTGCTTTTCCCACCGATTATTTTATCGGTAAACATTCTGGAAGCTGTTATTCGTGATTTCCAAGTTACAGGGATGCACGGAATGGTCGATGGCGTGTTTATGAACGGTGGAGCTTGGAACATCATGAATGGTGTTGCAGGTATCATCAATATCATTACTATCACAGGTTGGATGGGAATCATCGTCAGCCGTGACAAGCAAAAAGATATGATTTGGCCTGACCAAATTTGGCCATGGATCATTGCTTACGACTTATGGAACTTCGCTTATGTATATAACTGTGTTGGTGACCACTCATTCTACGCAGGAGCTGCTTTATTGCTTTCATGTACATTTGCCGCATTCTTCATCAAGAAAGGCTCATGGCTACAAGCACGTGCTCAAACACTAGCATTCTGGATGATGTTCACGATGAGTGTTCCAGCATTCGTAACAGATTCACAATTCTCCGTACAAAGTACACATAGCAGTGCCGCATTGATGACAGTTAGTGCACTTGCATTAGCAGCCAACGTCGGTGTTCTGATTCTTCATATCTATCGTGTAGTCAAATTCCGCAGAAATCCTCTCAAGGATTCAGTATACGCAGGTACAAAGGCTCACGATCAAGTAGTTGCTGACAATATCCAAAAGGATAAAATGCCACCAGACCTTAATCTCAAAGGTGGAAACAACTCAACAGCTAAAACAGTTTAATCAAGTATAAATAAAAAGTCGGAAATTATTTTCCGACTTTTTTGGTATTTCATTACCATTAAAATTTTCTTACATTGTATTTATATAGTCATAATATAACCAAATCTTTAATACAATATTCAATGATTGTAAAATGTGATTTTTATCCAAGTTAAGGGGTTAAATATGACGAATAAGAGAATCGTATATATTGACTACCTTAAGATTTTAGCCATGCTGGGAGTTGTTATGTCACATTCTTTGGCCCAAGGGTTGAACAAAGATATGTTCTCATTCAATTGGCATGTGGGAAACTTTTTCTTAGGGCTAGTCTCACCGGCCGTCGGGATATTCTTTATGGTAAGTGGAGCATTGATCTTATCCAGTCCCAGGACCTATGATTTAAAATATTTATTTTCACATCGAATTGTCAGACTAATAGTTCCTTTTCTTATTTGGTCTGCAATTTCAATAACCGTATTCATGTACATGGATGGTAACGCATCACTGTGGTTTTTGGTAAACAAGATGTTGTTGCTATATCACCAAATGCCAATAATTGCATTCTGGTTCTTGTATCCATTGATAGGATTTTATTTACTATCACCAATTTTGAAAACAATCGTTGATCGAACCGATACAAAGATATTGGATTACGCCATAATTTTGTGGTTCGTAACGAATATGTTGTTGCCATTTATAGCCGCAATGTTACCAAAGGAAATAGGAGTATATTTCAAAGCAAGTAGTGTCTCAAACTTCTTCATGTTAGGGCAGTCACTGGGATATTTCTTATTAGGATATCGATTGACATTAGCACCAATACATAAAAATACATTACATTTAAACGTCATCGCAACAATTCTGTTGTTGTTGATCACAGTGATTTTGAATTTTGAAAATAATTTGTATCACATCAATATTCCAGTAATAGGATATGTACCATCAGTTTTCTCAATGTTGTTTGCAATGGAGATTTTCTTGACCTTTAGAAAAATAGATTTCTATCATCAGATTTCCAGATTAAAACGACATTATTTCACTTTGTTATCAAAAATGTCGTATGGAGTTTATCTGACACACGGAATAGTAGTAGAAGTTTTGAACAGAGTTTTGAAGATAGATGGTTTCTTCTGGGTATTCTTGATAACTTCAGTTGTTTGTATTTTGTTTACATACATAGTTAGTCGGATACCTAAAGTTCGATTTATTTTGTTTGGAATGGACTAGCTTTTGATTTCCGCCCTCCGGTAAAATTATGAGGTGGGTTGGAACGGCAAGAGTTAAAATTTTGATTTCCGTCCTCCGGTAAAATTATGTGGTGGGTTGGAACGCCATGATTTAAAATTTTGCCATAGTGCGGTCAAAATTTATAAATTTGTTGTAATCTCGGCCTTTGCCGAATGAACGTACGTCGCCCTTGGCGTGTGCGCAACCGTCTGAAATGTTGGCTACGCCAACGAACGAATCAAGGAAGACGGCTTAACCACCACATAATCTTACCTACGGACTAAATAGTAGGTAATATTTTTATAGCTTGAATTTACAAGTCAACTGGAACACTTTTCTTTAAAAACCTCGAAAGTAGATTTCCAACCGAATATCTTTTTTGG
>NZ_RHON01000017.1 GCF_003946505.1 Companilactobacillus mishanensis
TAGTTGACCTCCGTAAATGTTGTTCTAGACAAACTTCATTTTACGCTGTCTCTGATGAGTCAGTTTTTATTTATAAAAGGTGTTGCACTTAGAGTGTAAATTCAAGTGTAAAAATTTAGCTATGATCCAAGGAAATACATGTGTCAAGAAAATAATTTGAAATTATCTATTATGATATATCAATTGAAGAATCCTAGTTTCACAATGTTTCGGTCGTATTGTGATTATTATCAGGTGTCAAATGTAACCGATTACGGGAACGTATCAGAATATTCACAACCCAATTTCACAATGTATATAAAATAGGAATATTTTGTATATAAAATGCTTATTTACAAAGTCTTTAATTCAATATATGATATAGAGGCAATCAGCTTTGGGATTAATAATTATAAAATTATATAAAGGAGGTTATTAATAGTATATAATTTAGTTCGTGAAATATAATTTATGTTTAGAGGTGGTCACGTGAATATTCAATCTTTTATTGATAAAAGAAAAGAATTGGGGCTATCACAAAAGGAATTAAGTAAGGGGATATGTACTCAAGCAACGCTTAGCAAGCTTGAGAACAATGGCAAAATACCATCGATGAAGATTTTGATCCAACTTTGTAATAGGTTGGGATTATCGTTGGATGACATTATCGGAATTGACAATCACGATTCAAAGAAATTGGTCAAGGCAATGAACAAAGCCGAGTTCAATTTAATTATTAGTGAATATCAAAATTCTTGGGATATCTTGAATAAAATCGAACTTGATTCATTGAGTGATGACAAGGAAGCAGTCATGCAATACTATTATTTGAAAGGTTATCTTAACGTTTTGGATGATGGGGACTTGCTAGAAGCTGTTTTTGATTTTAATCGGATACTTTCCGATATGGATCCAAAAGGTGAAACAATATTTACATTTCTAGCTTTTGTAGGAATGGGTATGGTTTATGCCAAGCAAGGTGACGACGATAAGAGCGAGTTCTACTTTAGTAAAGTATTTAATGATATTTATGGTATGTCGATCGATGATGTTAATAAAATCTGGAGATATATCAATATTATCTTTTATTGCGCTATTTATTATTCTGACCGTAAGGATTATGAGACAGCCAATACTTTACTTAAATATGCAGTAAAGATTTGTGCTGATAATCATGTTACTTACTATATTGCTCGTATCTACCTGCAGTTAGCCGAGAATGACTGTGCTGTGAATGGTAAGAGTGACCATTTGCGAGACTTACTTAATAAAGCCGAGGTTTTCTCGGAATTCAACAATAACCAAAACGAACTGAAACGCATACATGAGCTGATTAAAGACTGTAATTAAACGAGGGGAATTTATATGACGTCTTACAAAAAGCTAAATAAGATTTTGCTTTGGGTACTTGTCGTTGCATTCTCAATTTTGTTGGCTGGTGGACTTGTTATCTTCAAAAACGAGGCACCTAGACCTTCAAAGATTGTTAATGAACAAGGAACCACAGTAGTTACTAAGCAACAATTACTCTCAGGTCAAGCCGTTTACGAAAAATATGGACTAACAGATTATGGTACATATCTTGGAAATGGTACTTATTTTGGACCTGACTATACTGCACAATCATTGCACATCTACCTAAAAGGTATGGATCAATATTATGCACAAAAGAAATATGACAAGAATTTCAAGGAACTAAATACTGACCAGAAATCTGGTATCAAAGGTATCGTTCAAAAAGAAATTCGTACTAACCGTTATAACAAAGATAAAGATCAATTGACTTTGACAACTGCACAAGTTGCAGGTTTGAAGCATTTGACAAGTTACTATCGTTCAGTATTCCGTAACAACCCTAAAGAGGCCGGAATGCCTGAAAACTTGATCAAGAACAACACTGATGACTTTATGCACAATGGTGATAAGATTGATCAATTGACTTACTTCTTCTTCTGGGGTGCTTGGATGTCATCAACCAACCGTCCTGGACAAATGTATTCATACACAAACAACTGGCCATACGACTTAGATGCCGGTAATGTTATGACAAGTGATGCCATGTTATGGACAGCACTTTCAGTTACATTATTTGTTGCTGGTGTTGGTATTATTATTTACTTCTACAAGAAATATGCATTTGATATGGAATATACAGAATCATTCAGAGACATGGGTGAAATTAAGACTGACGAACCAATTACTAGTTCACAACGTAAAGCTGCGAAGTATTTCTTAATTGTTATGTTAATGTTCTTAGTTCAGATTATGCTCGGGGAGCTAATGTCTCACTATTATGTTGAGCAAGGCTTCTTCGGACTGCCGCTTCAAAACTTATGGCCGTTCAACTTGGCTAAGACCTGGCATTTACAATTAGCTATCTTCTGGATTGCTACTGCTTGGTTAGCTACAGGTATTTACATTGCACCACGTGCTCTAGGTCGCGAACCTAAGCATCAAGGATTACTGGTAGATATCCTATTCTGGGCATTGATCGTCGTTGTCGGCGGTTCAATGTTAGGTGAATGGGGCTCAGTTCTCGGTATCATCAACGACAAGTGGTGGTTATTCGGTCACTTCGGTTGGGAATATGTCGAGATGGGTAAATTCTGGCAAATTCTATTTATCATCTGTATGGTTATTTGGATCGTTATCTTATTGCGTGGATTCCTTCCTGCAATCAAGGTCAAGAAGAATGCCGACCGATCAAGATTGTTGACACTTCTACTTTGTGGTTCAATAGCAATTCCATTGATTTACCTAGCATCACTATTCATCTTACCTAACTCACACGTAACCTTTGCTGATTACTGGAGATGGTGGATCGTCCATCTATGGGTTGAAGGTATCTTCGAATCATTTGCTGTTATTTTAATTGGTTACTTGTTAGTTGATATGAAACTTACAACAATCAAATCAACAATCAGAGCCTTGTACTTCCAACTTATCCTACTTCTAGGTACAGGTGTTATCGGAATGGGTCACCATTACTTCTGGGAAGGTGACCACTCGATTTGGTTAGCTCTTGGTGCATGTTTCTCAGCCCTTGAAGTTATCCCTCTATGTTTACTTGTTTGGGAAGCTTATACACATTACCGTGTCTACAAAGAAAGTAAGAAAGATTTCCCTTACAAGGGTACATTTATGTTCTTAGTATCAACAGGCTTATGGAATGCCATCGGTGCTGGTGCACTTGGTTGGTTGATCAATGCTCCTGCTATCAACTACTTCGAACATGGTACACAATGGACTTCAGCTCACGCTCATGGTTCAATGGCTGGTGTTTACGGATTCTTCTCAATTGCAATCATGCTCTTCGCTCTTCGTCATTTGACTAAGACAGACTTCTGGACACAAAAAGTTGAAAAATGGGTCAAATGGGCTTGTGCCGCTCTTAACGTAGGTCTAGCAGGTATGGTATTCGTTACCTTAATGCCACTAGGTTATCTACAGTTGAAAGATGGTCTTGAACATGGATACTGGCACTCAAGATTGGCTAGCTTCTATCAAACACCACTTACAAGAGGTTTGACAATTGCTAGATCAGTGCCTGATATTATCTTTACAATTGGTGTAGTTATTATTCTAGTTATTGTAATTAGATCACTATTCCACTTGAAGAAAGCATCAAACAAATTAGATCCAATTGATTACGATATTAAATAATCGACAAAAAGCGAACCCAATAGGGTTCGCTTTTTTTGTTGCTTTTGTGGTAGTTAGTTGACTTCACAATTTGATTAAAATAAATTTTATTCAGATTTTTTAGATGCACTTGAAACGGTATCTAATGAATCATTATCGGGTAATTGATCCTTTGCTAATACTGCACCTGTAGTATCGTAATGAATTCCTGTTGATATTGGCTCATTTAGGCCGAGTGCAGTTTGCCATTCCTGTGTTGGATGGTGAAGTTTTGCTGTAATGTCCGTTACTAAAATTTTCCAAACTGGCACATTTTCCATTGTTTCAGGATGTAGAGCTACTGGGATATCTCGGACATAGTTGTGGATCATAGTTCTTAATGCATGAACTTTTTCGTTGTTGTCAGTAATTTTCTTAACTTGACCCTGACCCATGATACTTCTAAAGGAAGGTCCAAATGAACCTTCTAATGGTGGAGTATAAGTCAAAGCTTCGTGGCCACCGTCTGCTTCAAAACTAATAACGGATTCTTTATTTAAGGCTTTACCTTTATCGCCGTCAGAAGTTCCGTGAACGTAGATGACATATTGTCCATCTGAAGTTTCCTCATATCCATAATTTACGGGAACGACAAAAGTACCTTCATCATTCGAGAGTCCAAGATGCAATATTTTACAATGATCTAATGTCCAATTGATAACTGAATGATCATGATAAATTTCATTATTCATAAAAATCCCCCAAAAATATTAATTAGAAAATATTATATACCTTTTGCAAGAGTATAATTATGAAAAATTTAATCATATTAAAATAAATTACAAAAAGTGGTATACATTATAAATAAATCGTTATACAATTGACAAATTAAAATATCAAATTCCAAATGAAAAGAATGTGACGATCATGAACATTGTCTTTATGCTTCTTTCAACTATTTTAGTCTGGCTTATGGTACCGGGGATTGCTGTCTTTTACAGTGGATTTGTACCAAAAAGGGATATAACTAGAATCCTTTTCAATACATTCTTAATGTTTGGTATAGCTGGCTTAATGTGGATTGTTGTCGGATTTCCACTTACTTTTGGAACGAGTAAATTGGGGATCATAGGAAATCTTCAACATATTTTCTTGACTGGAATTGATTTAAAAGCAAATTATGGTAACACCGGATTGCCAACGGACGTGTACCTATTGTTCCAAATGATGTTCGCCGTTTTGACACCTGCATTGTTTCTTGGTGCAGTTGCCAGTAGGGCAAGAATTAAATTTATCGCAATATTCGTAATTTGTTGGTCGATATTAGTGTATTATCCAATGGCTCATTTTGTTTGGTCGTCAAATGGATTCTTGGCTCAAATGGGAGTTTTAGACTTTGCCGGTGGAACGGTCATCCACATAAACGCTGGTATTACCGCGATGATTCTGGCAATTACTTTACGAAAACCCTATAAATACAACAATGAAAATGTACATGGCAACCCAATGTGGATCTTGATGGGTACTGTTTTATTGTGGATCGGCTGGTATGGTTTTAATGCTGGAAGTGCCTTGCAGGTCAACACGCAAGCAATTGATGCGTTCTTTACAACTACAATTGCTGCTTGTTCAGCAATGATGACCTGGACAATTTTGGAAAAATTATTTAAGACCCGAGTCAGTGTTAATGGACTTTGTACTGGTGCTATTTGTGGTCTAGTTGGAATAACTCCCGGAACAGGTTATGTATCAGTCATTGGTGCATTTATTATTGGAATCGTTTCATCTCTGGGTAGTTTCTATTTCATTAACAATTTAAAGTATAAATTGCACTTGAACGATTACTTGGATATCTTTGGTAGTCATGGCGTCAGTGGTATTATCGGATCTCTTTGTGTTGGACTATTTGCTAACAAAACTATCGATAACAATGTTGTTAACAACGGATTATTTTACGGTGGTGGATTTAAGTTATTAGGTGTTCAGTTTGTTGGAGTTATTTTTACTATTGCGTTTGTTTCTATTATTGGAGTTGTTATAGTTTTTGGAGTTCGCAAGCTGTTTAAAAATGATGTTGGGATTGATGCACCACTTAACTTGGCCTAGTGTCCCGATTCCGAAAGAAAGTTTATTTTGGGGCTGGAACGATGCCAACACCACTTTAAGGCTTTCCCAAGTACGGAAAGTCTTAAAGTTGCCAAATTTCGCTAAGCCTCGTTCCTCGGCAAGCAAAATTTGGCAGCTTAGCCCAAATAAATTTTCTTTCTACATCTAAATAGATTAACGTTGTTTAATATTTCTATTTTTGAATATTTAATTTAAAAAGAAGTTTGAGTGTGTTTTACTCAAACTTTTTTTTAAAGGTAATCTGCAGTTGAAATCTTCTAATGTTATTGTTATTTTCCAACATAAAAACAAGATGACCAAATTGTTGGTATAACGGTATTTGTGTTGCTTAATAAAAAATATTTTGTAATAAAATTAAAATTTATGGTTGAATATTAAAAAATCTAATGCTAGTATTACAAATATTAATTCATAAGGAGGTTACACATCATGTTTAAACAAGACGTTATTTCATCTAAACAAACTAAATCTGTAGCCTTCTTACTAGCCTTGTTGCTCTGACCAGGACTCTGACAATTTACATGTCGAGTCCTATTTTGCGTTTGAGGAAATGGGGCTTGACTACGAAACAACACCCCATTTTATCGATGGGGTGTTTTTTTTATACCAAATTTCGTAAACAAATTGAGAGGGAGTACTTATTATGAGCAAATACATTCAATTTTTCGACACAACACTTAGAGATGGAGAACAAACGATTGGAGTCAATTTCAGTATTGAACAAAAAGTTCAAATTGCTAAGGAACTTGAGAAATGGGGAGTTGATGTTATTGAAGCAGGATTCCCAGTAGCTTCAAACGAGGATTTTCAAGCTGTTCAAGCTGTGAGTGCGGCAGTTAAAAACACCTGTGTGACTGGACTTGCCCGAGCTAAAAAAGGAGATATCGATGCTTGTGTGAAGGCCACACAGAATGCCATCCACAAACAGATCCATGTTTTTATTGCAACGAGTCCAATTCACCGCGAATACAAGTTTCATATGAGCAAGGATCAAATTATTCAGATTATTCATGACAGCGTGACTTATGCTAGAAAGTTTTTCGACATTGTTGAATTTTCACCAGAGGATGCAACCAGAACTGAACCTGAATATTTAGTAAAAGCCATCCAAACCGCAATCGATGCCGGAGCAACGGTAATCAATATTCCCGATACAGTTGGATATACAAACCCTAAAGGCATCGCTGATCTATTCAAAAACCTTCGTGACAATATTGCAAGATTCGATGAAATCACATTTTCAGTTCATTGCCACGATGACTTAGGAATGTCAGTCGCAAATAGTCTTGCAGCAATCGAAAATGGTGCTACACGAATTGAAGGAACAATCAATGGAATTGGTGAGCGTGCCGGTAATGCGGCTTTGGAAGAAGTAGCTACCGCAATGTTTGTTAGAAAAGATTATTACAATGCTACAAACAATATCGATTTATCTGAAACGAAAAATATAAGTGAAATGATCAGTCGTTTTGCCAAGATGCCAGTTCCTCGTAATAAAGCAGTTGTTGGCGCTAATGCTTTCGCCCATGAGTCGGGAATTCATCAAGACGGTATGTTAAAGAATCGTCAGACGTATGAAGTGATGACTCCAGAGACCGTTGGTGCTGACAAAACTAGTATGCCTCTTGGGAAACTTTCGGGATCACACGCGGTTATGACCAAACTTCAAAGTATGGGGTATCAAGTCGATAGAGATGCAATGAAATCCATTTTTCCTAAATTCAAAGAAGTTGCTGATAACACTGACATTGTTAGTGAAACAGACTTGAATTCAATCATGAAAGACATTAGAGAGGCAATCGCATAATGACAAATAAAAAACAAATTGCAGTTCTTGCGGGTGATTATATCGGTCCAGAGATAATGTCTGCTGGATTGAAAGTTTTGGAAGCAGTTAGTAAAAATAATCAGTTTGATTATGAAATTAATGCTGTTCCGTTTGGTGGAGCTGCTATCGATGAGACTGGGGATCCACTACCAGATTCAACATTGGAAGCATGCAAAAACAGTGATGCGGTACTTTTGGCAGCTGTTGGCGGTCCCAAGTGGGATCACGCAGTAAAACGACCTGAACAAGGATTGCTTGAGATTCGCAAAGACTTGAATCTCTTTGCAAATATTCGTCCAACCGTAATAAGCAGTGCCACAAAAGAATACTCACCAATAAAAATTACCGATCCGGTTGATTTTGTAATCGTCAGAGAATTAACAAGTGGAATTTATTTTGGACAGCCTAGAGAGAAAACTTCAACAATGGCAATCGACACAATGAGATATACCGCAAATGAAATTGAGCGAGTTGCCAAAGTTGCTTTCGAAATGGCTAGTCATAGAAGAAATCACGTTACTTTGGTTGATAAAGCTAACGTCTTGGCAACAAGTAAATTCTGGAGGGAAATCACTGAAGGAGTCGCTAAAAACTATCCTGAGGTCGAATACGATACGAGTTATGTCGACACTGCATCGATGAAAATTATTTCTTCACCAGCACAATTTGATGTCATATTAACTGAAAACTTGTTTGGAGATATTTTGAGTGATGAAGCTGCTCAGATAACAGGCTCACTGGGAACAATCCCATCAATGAGCAAGGGTAAGACTGGACCAGCATTGTATGAACCAATTCATGGGTCAGCTCCCGACATTGCTGGCAAGAAAATTGCCGATCCGATTTCCATGATCAAGTCTGTGGCGATGATGTTAGAAAACTCTTTTGGCAGAGGAGACATGGCAATTCAGATCAATCAAGCAATCGATGAAGTGTATAAAAAGGGAATCCTGACTCCAGATTTGGGTGGTTCCTCCAGTACAGAGGAAGTTACGAATTTAATTATTAAATCTATTCAAGAAAGTAGTGAAGATTATGTCACAAACAATGTTCGATAAAATTTGGAATACCCACGTCATAGCTGGAGAACCGGGAAATCCCCAATTGATGTATGTCGATTTACAGCTTTTACATGAAGTCACTTCACCACAAGCATTTGAAGGATTACGCGAGAATAATCGAAAGGTCCGCCGTCCAGATAGAAATTTCGCAACAATGGATCACAATGTTCCAACCGTCGATATTTTTAATATCAAAGATGCCATTTCAAGGAAACAAATCGATACTTTGGGAAAGAATGCTAAGGAGTTCGGAGTCAGATTAGCAGGCATGGGTTCTGAAGATCAGGGAATCGTGCACGTTATCGGGCCACAGTTGGGATTGACTCAACCGGGAATGATCATCGTCTGTGGAGACTCACATACAGCAACACATGGAGCATTCGGCTCGATTGCATTTGGAATTGGTACTAGTGAAGTTGAACACGTCTTGGCAACACAGACAATCTGGCAGACCAAGCCCAAAACAATGGGTATCCACGTTCATGGCAAGCTACCTCGGGGAGTATTTTCAAAAGATATTATTATGGGAATTATTGCTCGTGAAGGTGTCGCTTTTGGAACTGGATATGCAGTTGAATTTTACGGTGACACTATTCGGAATATGAGTATGGAAGAACGTATGACCATTTGTAATATGTCAATTGAAGGTGGGGCAAAGATGGGAAGTATCCAACCTGACCAAGTGACATATGACTATATTTCTGGTCGCAAATATGCTCCGAAACAAATGGATAAGGCAATCGAATATTGGAAGCAATTTTCAACAGATGATGAGGCAGCATTCGATCGTGTGATAGATTTCGATGTCAGCAGTTTGGCACCATTTGTCTCTTGGGGAACCAATCCAGGTATGTCTGTACCGATTGATAAAGCTTTTCCAGAGATTAAAAACAATGATGATGAAAAAGCATATGAATATATTGGTCTCAAGCCAGGGGAAACAGCAGAAGAAATTCCAATCAGATTTGCTTTCTTCGGCTCATGTACCAATGGACGTTTATCTGATTTGAAAGTTGCTGCATCTGCTCTCAAGGGGCGCCATATTGCAGAAGGGGTCACGGCTCTAGTTGTACCAGGATCACGTGAAATTAAGAATAAAGCCGAAGAGTTAGGATTAGACAAGATTTTTAAAGATGCCGGATGTGAATGGCGTGAACCTGGATGTTCAGCATGTTTAGGAATGAATCCTGATCGCGTTCCGGTAGGAGTCCATTGTGCGTCTACATCGAATCGTAACTTTGAGGGACGTCAAGGAGCAGGAGCAAGAACTCATTTGGCCAGTCCAGCAATGGTTGCTGCTGCAGCAATTCATGGTCATTTTATTGATATCAGAAAGGAAGCAATTTAGATGAAACCTATTACTACAATTACAAACACAACTATTCCAATTATGAAAGAGAATATCGACACCGATCAATTAATTCCTAAGCAATTCCTCAAGAATATTTTGAAAACAGGTTATGGAAAAGACTTGTTTTATGACTGGAGATATTTACCTGGTGGTAAGGCCAACCCTGATTTTGAGTTGAACAAACCTGAACGGAAGGGTGCGAGCATCTTGATCACTGGAGATAACTTTGGATGTGGTTCGTCACGTGAACACGCTGTTTGGGCATTGAAAGACTTTGGTATCGAAGTGGTAATTGCCGGTTCTTATAGCGATATTTTTTATATGAATAGTACCAAAAATGGATTGTTAGCTATAGCTTTACCAGCGGATGAACGTAAGATATTAGCAGAAATTTCTGCGAATGAAAAGATAACCGTTAATTTGCCTGATCAAGTTGTTCAATGTCGTGATAAATCATTTCACTTTGAAATCGATCCATTGTGGAAGCATAAATTTGTTAATGGATTGGATGATATTGCTATTACTTTTGGATACGAGAAGCAAATTGAGGATTACGAAGCGCATATGCCAAGTTTTAATTAGACCGGGGAGGATCGACTATGGAAATTCAAGAGGGAGCATCATTACAGAGACGATTAGATCGTACACATGAATCGCCATTATTTTACAAAGTATTCGCACTAGTATCTGGAGGGATGATTTTGGATGCTGCAGATGTGTATATGGCAAGTGCGGTTGCTAGTACTACGTTGAAACAAGGATGGTCGACCATCCAGCAAAATTCCTATTTTTTATCTAGTGGATTTTTGGGATTATTCTTAGGATCGATCATTGCAGGATTTATTGGGGATTTGAAAGGACGTCGGGTTGCATATCAGATTAATTTGCTATTATTCGGAGTTTTTACTTTTCTTGGCGCCTTTGCTCCTAATATGACTTTCCTGATAATCTGCAGATTGATGTCAAGTATCGGATTGGGTTCAGAAATTGTGACGGGATACTCAGTGGTGAATGAGTTTGCACCGATTCATAGTCGTGGAAAATGGTGTGCTACAACTTCATTGATTGCAAACTGTGGTGCGCCGATAACGATGTTGTTATGTACATTGATCATTCCTAGATTTGGATGGAGACCTATGTTTGCTGGAATTGGGATTGTTGCCGGTATTCTGTGGTATTTACGTCGTGATATTCCGGAATCACCACGTTGGTTGATAGCACATGGCCAAAGCAAAAAAGCCCAAACAGTCATTGAAAGACTAGAAGTTAACGGTAGTCAATCAGATGTTGTTCAGACTTTTTCAAAGCCAAAGCAAAAAGTTCATCACTCATTTGTTGTTAGTTTATTTGTTGCTACAGTTGCAGTATCAGCTACGATAATCTGTCAATATACCTTCACTTCATGGGTACCCACCTTATTGGTAGAAAAGCATATCAATATTGGTAGCTCTTTAGGATTATCCACAGTCATGATGCTTGGTGCACCTGTCGGATGCGCGATTGGAGCTTACTTGGTAGATAAAATTGGTCGGAAATTAACTATCGTACCGGCATTTTTCTTCACGGCGATATTTGGAATGATTTATGCTCAACAAAATTCAATGATTGCTGTAGTAATGATTGGATTCTTATTGACGACTTGTTTCTATATTCTAATGGCGAGCGTCGTTGCAGTATACGTTGCGGAACTGTTTCCAACTAAATTTAGATTTCGTGGTTCCGGTATTGCCAATGGAATCGCGAAGTTGTTTACAGTTGCGATGCCAATAGTTGTTGCTTGGTTGTTATCATTTACTTCGGCAGACGTGATTTTTTGGATCATAAGTGCGATTGCTGTATTTGCTGGAGCAGTAGTTTGGTTCTTTGGTGACGAAACAAATCAAATGGATATTAGTTAGTTGAATTAGAATAGATAGCTTTTAGACCGTTTATGTCGGCTTTTGAAAGGTGAGTTACTTGTTGATCCGTCGGATACATGATGGAGTTCTTATCCGTACTATGTTGAAGTCCTAACGCATGTCCTAGTTCATGGAGTGCAACGGAAATAGAGGCAGATTCGGGATAGTTCGTATTAATGTTTGCATGCGAATGTGTAATAGCTGCCTTGGCAGGGTCATTAGCACGATACATTATTTTAGGACCACCAGATCCCAATTCAATCGTGTTTGGGTTGACCTTTTCATTTTTCTTATAGATGGAAAAAGTAATTCCATTTTGCTCATTAGTCGCATTTCCTGGGACTAAATTTACGATTCCTGTATTGTTGTATTCCTTAATAGCCTCTTCAAAAACTTTTCTAATATTTGAAGGTGTCTTATCAGTGAATTGATAATAATAAGTGTTACTGAATACGAAATTCGACATTACCGCGATCTCAGGAGTTTTTTGCTTATCTTGACTAGTCGCTTGTGTAGAATCCGTTGGATTCTTAGTAATAGTCTTTTCCTGAATTATCGGTTGTGAAGCTTGCTTGACAAAGTTATTGAGATCATCTTCCAGACGTTGAGTCGATTGGGCTATTTGTGCCCGTATATCTGCTGGATGAACGCCGTTATACATTCCGAAAACAAGTGCAAAGGCAATTATTAATAAGATTATAGTTCCGTATCTTCTTCTCATTATTTGCTTCTTTCTTCTGTATAATTAAATATAATAGCTTGATAGCGATATAGTGTATATAGTTTACATTCAATATTTGAGCTTGTCTATGAAATAATTGATTATCAATCTGGGGAGTGTATATTACATTGTCGATCACTGTTGTTGAAGTAATTCTGATTTTACTATTTGGGGCATTCATCAGAACGGTATTTGGATTCGGAGATGCGTTAGTGGCCATGCCAATGATGGCGTTAATAAGTTTTGATTTGAAAACTGCCACGGCCTTGGTGGGCGTTACGGGGTTGCTGGTTGCGATACCAGCTGCCATTCAATACCGCTCGACCATCAATTGGAGCGTTATAAGACGTTTGGTTTTAGGTTCCATTTTGGGGATCCCCGTTGGAATCAGTCTGGTCAAATTTGTTGACGTATCGACTGTTGGTCGAATACTTGGTGTATTTTTAATTCTATACGGTGCGTATAACATGTACAATTCCTTTAGAAATCGATCTGTATCTGTAAGATTGCATTCAAAGTTATGGGATTATTTTTTCGGACTTATTTCTGGAGTTTTAGGTAGTGCTTATAATAGTCACGGTGTTGCTATTGCAATATATGGAACTCTCAAAAATTGGACAGCAGATGAATTTAGGGGCATTCTACAATCACATTTTATGTGTGTCGGCGTTATAGTAGTTGGAAGTCAGATGGCTTCTGGGTTTTGGAACATAAATGTTGTTGAAATTTTATTGATCACGATACCATTCTTGATTGTCGAAATACCACTTTCAAACTGGGTCAGTCGACGAATCAACAGTGCAGCGATGGTCAAGTATGTATACTTACTATTATTTATTTTTGGAATCATGTTAACAATAAAGGGATAAGAAGTATGCGAAAAATTGCATGCTTTTTTTCTACCATTTGTCAAGAGAGAACCTGATCCTATTGGGTTTTCTCTTTTTATTTTCTTTTGATTGTTTGTTTA
>NZ_RHON01000018.1 GCF_003946505.1 Companilactobacillus mishanensis
GAATTTCTCAACAGCTTTTTGCTTAGATTAATTTAGACATTACAAACCGATAGAAGTTTGGCATCGAACGAGCAGCTAAGACTGTAGCATGATCAGCTAATGAATGGAAATATCGACGCTTTGGTTTCGGATCAGTAGCAGCTTTGTAAAATACCTCAGCTAAACTCTGTGCAGTAGCATTAAAACCCATCTTGGAAAACAGGCTATCAACTTTATCAACAAGAGGTTCATAAGGTGAATCAGGTTCCAAATTCTTTCTAGCATTATCTAAAGAAACACTCATCCATTCTGTGTTAGTCCCACCAGGTTGAACCACAACAGAACGAATTCCAAATCTTCTTACTTCCGCATCCAGCACATCACTCCACATATTGATAGCAGCCTTGGTTGCATGATACCAACCACCCAGTGGTGTATAAGCTTCCGCACCGATTGAAGAAATATTGACGATTCGACCATACCCTTGCTGTCTCATAGTTGGTAAAACTAATTGAGTGATCTGGTCAGCTCCGAATAGATTAACATCAAATTGCTTTTTTGCATTCTCAATAGGAATTTCTTCAAGAGGTCCATATTCACCGTAACCAGCATTATTGACCAAAACATCGATTTGACCTTGTTCTTTGACTGCTCGATCAACCAACTGGCGAATTGAAATCTTATCAGTCATATCCAATTCTTGTGCGTGAATACCAACATCAAGTAAATCCTGCATACGGTCAACACGACGAGCACCGCCATATACTTCAAACCCTTTTTCTTTAAAAAGTAACGCAGCGGCATGACCCATTCCTGAAGAGATACCTGTAATAATTGCAACTTTTGACATAATCATTCCTCCAGAATCGATTGTTTCATTTGAATCAATAGTAACCCACATATATGAATAAGTTATGAAAAATACAAAAAATCCGATAATCATCTTAGTAAGATTATCGGATTTTATTTACTATTTTCTATTAATACCTAAGCTATCACGTAAACCAAGTTTAGGATCATGAGCCAATCTAACAACTAAGTCAGAGATACTCTTGATTGAAACATCATGTCCACCAAATGGTTCACCTTTCTTAGTGATCTCATAATCAGTATCATTACTGTTATCAAACCAACCAGGACGAATAATTGTGTAGTCCAAATCTGAAGCTTCAATAACATCAGCCGCCTTACGATATGAACCTAACATTGGATTAGAATCCAGATTTCCTCCACCCATTGAGGCTGGAATCTCATTGTAGATTCCCATTGATGTGATGAACAAAAGACGTTTTACATCTGACTTATCCATCGCCATAACAAGCGATTGAGCCATTGCACCCAAGTTCCCACTCAATGCAGCAAAGACAACATCTTGTCCTTTCAATGCTTCTGCCAAAACAGCTTGATCAGTAACATCTCCGGAAATAGTTTTTTCACGACTTGCATCGATATTTCCTAATCGATTAGTATGTCTAGCCATTAAAGTTAGATTATCTTCAGTGTTTTCCAAAAAATAGTTTCTAGTTGTGCTACCAACAGAACCAGTAGCACCAATAATTAATACATTAGTCATCGCAATGACCCTCCTTTATTTAACAAAACAAATTATATTACCTTATAGTTGGTGTAAGGCAAGTAAAAATTCAAATATTTTTAGAAATTAATCAAATTTGATAATATCAGTATATTGACAACAGTTATAATGGATGTAAAATTGATCACATGCCTTCGTGCCACTGGCATGCCACTTGATCAGATCAAGCAATACTTTGATTTGGTTATTCAGGGTGAAGATACCGTTCCTGAACGTTATCAAATTATGCTTAAGCAACAGCAGAAAACTTTGGATGAAATCAATGAGCTGCAAAATCATTTGACTACTATTAATTACAAGGTCGCTCACTATGCAGATTTATTGATCAATCATCAGCCGGATTCCTTTGAGCCGTCTAACATTCAGGCGGCTGAGAAGTCTACTGAAAAATAGTAATTTGTAGTTGACCTTGTATTGCAAAGTTAACATCGGGATAAATTTCAACTAAAACAATTAAAAACAAAAAGCACTAATCTGAAGATACAACAGATTGGTGCTTAAGATAACCAAGTTTAAGACGGGGCCAGAAAATTTGGTGATAATAGTTTTTTAGTAATGATATGTAATTTACTTCAATGAGAAACCTTGTTTCTTCAAAAATTCAGCAATATCCGGGCGGTGTACCTCTTTGAAAATAGCTAAGTTTTTGTCAGTCCACGAAGTATCGGTTGGATGTGTTTTGCGATTCATATAATAATCTTTAACTGTTCGATCATAAGATGATAAGTCGTTAAATTTACTTTCATCATAATAGTTAGTGGCGACGTCATTATCTTTTAGCATTCGTGGTTTCAATTGATTCTTAAATTTAGGAACACCAATAGTCATGCCAAACAATGGAATCGTAAAGTCTGGTAAGTGTAAAAGATTGGCAACTTGATTGATATTGTTACGTAGACTTCCAATGTAACAGATGCCCAAGCCCATTGATTCGGCGGCTATTGCCATATTTTGTGCTGCAATTGCTGTATCAATAATTGAGACAATCATTGGTTCCATATTTTTTATTGGTTCTAAACTCATCTCGTGATTGCGTAGGATAGTTGCTTGACGATGCAAATCTGCAACGAATACGTAGAAGGTATCTGCCTTTTTTACGTGTGGTGAGCTGATGGTGATATTCGAAAGTTCATCTCGCAAATTTTTATCAGTGATTTCAATAATTGAAAAGGCCTGAACGAATTCTGATAATGCTCCATGTCGAGCAGCGGCAAGTAAGGAATTTTTTTGTTCTGCAGTGATTGGCTGATCAATAAAGTCACGTACAGAGACGTGTTGAAGCATATTTTCAATAGTTGGATTCATTTTAAAACCTCATTTTTAAAATTTCTAATTTGATATATATCGTAACACTCTAATATCGTATTAAATAGCTATAACCGTTGGTACCCTTAAACCACAATAAATTATCTTAAGGGCAACTGTGAAAAAGAGAATCAAATTGGATACATCGTATCCACCTTTCATAGCCGAGTATAGTTACTATCTATGAGGGCACAAAAATAGCCGAGAAAATTTCTCGGCTATTTATTTAATTAATTTACAGAAATCAAACCGTGTTTGTTATTAATTTTGTTTGATTGATTCATCTAATTCTAAATTCAAGTTCTTATTACGAGACTGCTCTTCGGTGGTCTCTTTTTTTGGTTGTTTTTCTCCTTTAATTATTCCTAGGGAGAATAATACTGCTACTGCTGAAAGTATTGTTATCCAAATCATTTGAACATTGTACGCTGCTGTTGGTTGTATGTAACTTGCTGTTAGTGCAACTACTACTGATAATCCTACGGATCCTCCGATTTGGTGAATGGCGTTCACTACTCCCGAAGCTGAACCACTCATCTCTGGTGTGGTATGTGCTACACCGGCTATTGTTAGTGTTCCTAATGCCATTCCCTGGCCTATTCCTAGAATCACCATTGGTATTGCTATCGCCAACCAGTACCCTGCTTGGATTCGCACTACTGCTGCTAGTAACGCTCCAACAAACATCAATGCTGTTCCCACAAAAATTATTGTTGAGGTCTTAACACTATCGGTAATTCTTGTAACTACTGTTGCTGCTATGAACTGCGGTACTGTTTCTGGTAAAAACCCTATTGCAGCCATTAATGGTGTGAAATTGTAGACTCTTTGCATTGCCAAAGGTGTTAGGAAAAAGTATGCCATTCCAACTGCTATGAAGAAAAATCTTGTTAGGTAAGCATATTTTCTTTCGGTATCTTTGAACAATGTCAGTGGCATAATTGGAGATACTGATCTTCTTTCTTGTAAAACAAACAGTATCAATGAAATTATGGCAATTACTAACGCTGGAAGTCTGTATACAGTCCCATCAATACTGTATACAAATGCCGAAACCCCTAATACTGAGAAAATTGTTCCAAGGACATCAATTTTCTGCGAGAATTTGTTTGATGCTGATAGATATTTAACTGATAGTACTATCATTGCGATACCGATCGGTACGTTGATCAAAAAGGCAATTCTCCACGATGAATACGTTGAAATCAATCCACCTATTACAAGTCCGAAACTTGCCCCTAATCCACCAGTTGCACCGTAGTATGCAATAGCCTTAGTGCGCATTGATTCATTATAGTTATCCATCAATAACGCCAATGTGCTAGGTGCTAAAATTGATGACCCAATTCCTTGAACTGCTCTCATGGCAATCATCATTGGACCGTTTGGCGATAAACCTACTAATAATGAACTGATACTAAAGATAACTAGTCCAATCATGAAAAATCTTTTTCTTCCAAAAATGTCTCCGGCTTTGCCTGAAAATAACAGAAATCCACCAAATGTTAGCGCGTATGCGTTAGTTATCCAAGCTAGTGCTTGAGTATTTAATGACAGATCCGCTCCAATTTTGGCCGTGCTAGTAAATATAATTGAGTTGTCTAAAACGATCATAAAATAACTCAGTAAAACTATTGGTAATACAATTCCAAACTTTTCTCTTTTCAAAACTTTACCTCTTTAATTGGCTCAACCATTTTGAAAATTCATTTCGTGAACTTTCTGCTTGAGTATCCCTTACTGAATAATTGTTTAATATTGTCGTGTTACCTGGTGTCAAAACTCTCAAAACTTGTTGAGTATCACCAGAGCCATAACCATCATTCGTTGAAAATGATGCAATTTCTTTTCCCTCTAATTCTGATCCATGTTCTTCTAGGAAACTTCTCATTGGATTGGCTGGTGTCATCGCCCAAATTGGATGAGCCAGCAAAATCAAATCATACTGATCTAAATTAGGAACATCCTCAATTAGTTCTGGCCAATCATTTGATTCACGTTCTTCGGTGGCCCGTTGAACGGTCGCAAAATAGTCACTTGGATACGGGTTTTTGACTCCTAGTTCATATACATCTGTTTCTAATTTTTGTGCAGCAAATCTGACTTGTTTTTCATTGTTTCCGCTTCTTGAAAAATAAATTATCAATGTATGTTTATCGTTAGATAGTTCTCTTGTTCTTTGTTCAGTAGCGTTTGTATCCATGCCATCTGACACAGCACCACGACCCATAGTTATTTTTCTCATAGTTCTCTCCTAAATATGACCATCGGTCATATTTTTGCTAAAAGTTAACGAGTTCAAATTGAACTCGTATTTATTTTGTATAATTTTGTAAAATTGATTCCAATTGTAAGTCACAAAAGGATTTCACTGAATCCACCGGATTGATTGTATCAGGAGAAATACACCAGCTAAATATAATACCGTATATTTCTGTTATCAACATTTCAGCGATTCGACGTACTGGTATATCCTGATCTAACTTTTGATTTTCAACCAACAATCTGATCAAATTCTCTAGTGACTCCAAATCAAATTGCCATTTTATCTGGTTTTTAGGATCGACAACGAATCTAATCCACGAACGTGCCATATTATCCCCTGATGCCATGACGATTTTTACATAAGCAATCATGTAATTTCGAATACTCTCTTTTGGCTGTTGCTTAGAAAAAGTTGAAATCTCTTCAGTCAATCCTCCAAGATGTCTTTTACTAAGTTCCAAAAGTAAATCTTCTTTAGTATCAAAATAATTGTAAAAGGTTCCTTTTGCGACACCGCTAGATTTGGTAATATCAACAATCGACATATCTTGATAACCTTTTTCATATAAAAGACGATCAGCGTTTTCGATTAAATTATTACGTGTTGCGGCTGCTGCTTTTGCTCTGTTTGTCATTTATCATCACCACGAAAAGTACTATAACACCTTCGGAAAATAAAAACAATGACCGGCGGTCATATTTTTAAAAATTATCTAAAACTTCCTATATAAACATATAGAATTTTATTCAGCTATTACCTTATTCCTATAATTAAGATAATAAATTACAACCATGTGAACATCCCTTTACAATACATCGTATCTTGTTGAAGCTAACTCTAAATCCTTGTATTCTGTAACAGCACATTAATCCAGGAGGAAAAATTAAATGCGTAAGAACTTGCTACTAACTAGTGTTGTTGTTTTAAACACTTTAGCAACAGTTGCAGTCCCCACTGTAGTCTCTGCTGAAACAACAGCTCCTACTAACTCAAATGAAAATACTGAAACAGAACTTAATGAATTAACTCCGGTATCTGATGACAACGACTCAATCGTCACAGATGCTGCTGAAGATACTGAAGTTATCAAAGGAAATGAAGAATCTAAAGTTATCGTTGGACCTCAAGTTGATAAAGCTGATCCAACTGTAGCTCATTCTCAAGACGCTGAAGGTTTAGCTGCTGCTGAAGCAAATGCACTTTCTCGTTCATGGTCTTCACAACAACGCTGGGCAGAATCTGTTGGTCCTATGGCTCAACGTTCAGCTCAAAGATATAACTTGTATGCCTCAGTTATGATGGCACAAGCTATTATTGAATCTGGTTGGGGTGGATCTGCATTAGCTTTACCACCTAACCACAACCTTTTTGGTATCAAAGGTAGTTACAAAGGTCAATCAGTTTACATGAGAACAGCTGAATATAGCCCAACCTATGGTTGGTACTACATCAATGCTGCTTTCGCTAAGTACCCTACTTATGAAGAATCATTCAACGATAACGGTGTTAAACTTCGTTACGGTTTAACTTGGAACAGTGCTTTCTACAAAGGTACTTGGAAAGAAAATACTCGTTCATATCGCGATGCAACAGCTTGGTTGCAAGGTCGTTATGCGACTGCACCTAACTACGCTTCAGTTTTGAACAACATCATCGATTCATATGATTTAACAAGATGGGACGCAAAACCAGCCACTGGCGGTAATGGAAACACAAACGGTGGAGCAACACCCGCACCAGAACCAGAAGTTCCAGTAAATGGTAAAAAATATGACATGAGTGATGTTGGTACAGTCGTTAATCCCGATGGCGCTCAAATCTACTTAGGCGCACATCCAGATAAAGCTTCTCGTAAATTAGCTAATGGTTCAGCTTGGCAAGTTACTGGTAAGGCAGTTACTCCAGATGGAAAATTGTATTTCCGAGTATCTACTTCAGAATACGTTAAAGCTTCAGATCTTAAATTGAACTCTGACATTGGTGGAACAACATCAGTTCACAACATTATCAAAGCAAACAATTCAGAATCAGATGCTACTCCATTGGTATCTTTCAAAGATGATGGCACAACTAAAGACTGTACACGTGGATTAGCTAACGGTACATATTGGGCAGTAGACAAGACTCGTGAATATAACGGACACACATATCACCGTGTCTCAACAAACGAATGGGTCGAAGATACATACGCTACAATTACAGAATAACTTTTAAAACAAAAAGAGCTTTCCAATTGGAAAGCTCTTTTTTGAATATTGTCGATAAAATTATATTAATCCAAACGTTTCAACATTTGATTTCTAGAAACCGATTCACCTGCACTACTGGTAATACCTTTAACTGCATCTAAATAATCTGTCTCATCTTCGACTCTATCTAATATTGTTTGCTTCATAAAATCGTCGACGGAGATTGTTCTTGATGCTGCGAGATTTTCAATACTTTTATATTCAAATTGAGACCATTTAATCGATACAGTCTTCATTTAATTCATCTCCCATTTAAGTTCACAATATCATATAAAATTTTAAAATCCACTTTAGTTTGTATTGTCAAAATTTCCACTTTATAATTAATAATAATGCTTAAAACATTTTGATACAGGCAAGGAGCAAACTATGGCATACATAGAAATTCGCAACGAATTCAAACGATACCAAATGGGTGAAACTGAAATCATCGCCAATAATGACTTGAGCTTCGATGTTGAACGTGGTCAACTAACTGTCATTCTTGGACCTAGTGGAGCTGGAAAATCGACTGTCCTAAATATTTTGGGTGGAATGGATTCTCCAACTAGTGGACAAGTTTTAGTCGATGGAACTGACATTGCCCAATTCTCTGAGAAACAATTAACAGCCTATCGTCGAACTGACGTTGGCTTTGTTTTCCAATTCTACAATCTCATCCCTAACCTCACAACTTTGGAAAATGTCGAAATGGCGACTGCTTTGACACCAGATGCCTTGGATCCAGCTGAGACTTTGAAAGCCGTTGGACTGGAAAAACGAATCGATAACTTCCCTGCTCAACTAAGTGGTGGTGAGCAACAGCGAGTGGCAATTGCACGTGCCCTAGCAAAGAATCCTAAACTACTTTTGTGTGACGAACCAACTGGTGCACTGGATTATCAAACTGGTAAATCAATTCTGAGACTATTGCAGGAAGCTAGTCAAAACCACAACACAACGGTTATCGTCATTACTCACAATGCTGAAATTGCCAAAATGGCTGACCGAGTTATTCATATCAATGACGCAAAAGTACGTACTGTTGAAGACAATGACAATCCACTACCTGTCGAAAAGATTGAGTGGTAGGCAACGATTATGGAAAATAAAAGTAGAAAAGTATTAAATCGCATGCTTCACCGCACCCTCAAAGATACTCGAGGTAGATTCATCGCAATCACCTTGATCATTATGCTTGGAGTTTTGATTTTTGTTGGTGTAAAGGGAATCGGACCCGGCTATCGTGATTCTGCAACCAGTGAGCTGAATAAAACTCAACTTCAAGATATTTCGGTTTCCAGTACTGCCGGATTAACTCAAAAAGATATTGATCTGGCTAAAAAAATCAAAGGTGTAAAAGTAGAAGCCAGTAAGAACGTTTTTGCTTTAGCAAGCTCTGACAAATCAGTAGTCAATGTCTATGGCTACAAGAACAACAATAGCTTGAACCAATTGATCATTCGTGAGGGTCATCTTCCAACGAAACCCAATCAAATAGTTTTAGATCAACGTGCCAAACGATACGGTGGTTTTAAAATTGGCGATACTTACAAGCTAGATAAAACTAAAGGTTTGACGCGTCAATCATATAAAGTCGTCGGTTTCGCAGACTCCCCTTTATACATCAACAACAATTATAATCGTGGAAATGCCAATGTTGGTTCTGGAACAGTTTCATATTTCGCTTACGTTCCCGAAAACAATTTCAATATGAATGTTTACACAAGCATTGGAATATTTATGAACCAGCGTCCTTCTGGTGACACCTATGGAAAGACATATAAAAACGCTGTAGATTCAAAAATGAGACAAGTTAAAAAAGTTTTCGATGATCGTGCATCTCAGAGAAAAGATGAATTAGTTTCAACTGCAATCGCCCAACAACAAATGCCAGTTCCAGAATCCATGGTTAGGAAATCCATTGCCACTCCTACCTACAATTTTGATAAAAGAACTGACTTGATCGGTTTCACTGACTATGGAGATTCCTCAGATAGAATTGCTGCTATCGGTGATGTCTTCCCAGTATTCTTCTTCCTGATTGCAGCTTTAATAACTTTTACAACTATCAGTCGAATGATTTCTGAAGACAGAACACAACTCGGAACAATGAAAGCAATGGGATATTCAAGGACTAAAATTGCTCGAAATTATTTCTTATATGCTCTGTTAGCAGCTATTATTGGGACAGTATTTGGAGTGATTATTGGGCAACAGGGATTAGTCAGATTCGTGTTAAAAATATCTCAATCCGACATCTTCACCAATCAAGTCGTTTATCCTCAGTGGACCGATATAATCTTAGCGACAGTTATGTCGTTAGTAGCAACGATTGGTGCTGTGGCAATAGTTGCACCAACAGAGTTACGGACCAAGCCAGCAGAACTCATGCTTCCGAAGGTTCCCAAGAATGGTAAAAAAATACTGCTCGAACGGATCAAACCTTTCTGGAGTCGACTTTCATTTAATAGTAAAGTCTCAATCAGAAATTTATTTAGATTCAAATCAAGAATGTTCATGACCATTATCGGAATAGCTGGAGGAGCGGGACTGATTCTGACCGGATTTGGACTGAAAGATTCCATCTCAGGATTAAGTGCAGCTCAATTTGGTGGAGTCGTTCGATATCAAGCAATCGTCAGACTCGATAAAGAGCACAATCCCGATAAGGCACGTAATATTCTTTCAAAAAATAAGAGTTATAAGTCCGCACAAACCGCTAATACTGGAGTCGTTGAATTACACAACGGTGACAACAGCTTAAGCGATGTTAGTTTCTTGGTGCCAAGTTCAAGTAAGGATTTTTCAAAATATGTGAATTTAAAAACAACTAGAAATGAGAAAATTGCACTACCTAAATCTGGAATAGCCTTATCCAATAAGGCAGCAACTCTGATGGACGTTGAAAAAGGCGATTACGTAAAAATCCAACAAAGTAACGGATCAACTAAAAAAGTCAGAGTTTCCGAGATAGTTCAAAATTACATCGGACACTTCGCTTATATGAGTCCGACGGCGTATAAGGCAGCCTTTGGAAGTCCAGTTAAAATAAATGGATTGCTAGTAAAAACCAAATCAATGTCGCAGAAATCGCAACAAGCAATGGCGCAAGATTTATTAGATAAAGGTAACGTCATCAACACCACCTATATGAGTGATTCATTGTCATCAAGTGATGATATGACCAAGAGTCTTAACGGCGTCGTGCTAATTTTGATATTAATGTCAGGACTTCTGTCGTTCGTAGTCTTGTATAATTTGACCAACATCAACGTTTCCGAAAGAATGCGCGAGTTATCGACGATCAAAGTGTTAGGATTCTACGATCGAGAAGTTACCCTGTATATCGCTCGAGAAAATATAGCACTGACGATAGTCGGAATTATTTTCAGTTTTGGAGTTGCACAGTTATTGACCCGATTCATTTTGAATCAGGCCGCGACGAATAATCTGTTATTCCCTACCATTATTGGCTGGGAAGGTTATGTTGCAGCAACTGTTCTGACTGCATTATTCACCGGAATTGTTATGTATGTAACTCATTTGCGATTGCGAAAAGTTGATATGCTTGAGGCATTGGCATCACGTGAGTAGATGTACACTTCCGCTTACGAAATCAAATCGATTTTTTGGCTGGAACATAGGCGACATCGTTTGAAGCTTTTCCAAATTCGGGAAAATCTTCAAATCGAGTCTTGTTCTAAGCTGAGTTCCTCAGCTAAGAACAATTTGCCTATTGAGCCAAAATCGATTTGATTTCTCCAGCTAGATAGAAATATAATTTTTTATACGATACAAAAAAGGCCAAAAGCAATTATGCTTTTGGCCTTTTAATTTGATAAAAATTTGTATTATCAATTATCAAAATTTAAGTTTGGTACATTGTCTAAAAATGGATATCATTAAACACATCTCAACGGAAAAGCCTACGGTGAGTTATCAACATAAACTTATAAAATGGAGATTTGAAATGAATAATTCCGATGTTAAATCTAGTGCTAATTATACTTTTGAAGTATTTGGGATAATTTTTTTCCTATCAATAATAGTTTCATTCTTTTGGCCTATCTTTATTGATCTGCTTTACAAACAAAGAATATATTTATTGGTGTTTTTTTTTGGAACATTTGTAGTTAAATTGCTAAGAACTAATAAGATTCATTAAGTTATGTCTGTTCGTTAAATTTTAAAATTACACTTCTTTACTTTTATCGTCATTTTCCAACGGTGCGTTCAATCCTGTATAATATTGGATCTTATTCTCAACAAATTCGATATTGTCATCAATCTCATGTTGTTGGACATGGAGTGATTTTAACTGATCAAATAGTAATTGCAACCTATCTGGAACTGTACCTGTGCCTTCTCGTCGCAACCTTGAATAAGTCTGTATATTTTTAATACTCATTCCTGTCTTTTTGATTCTAATTACAAATGAGGCCCATTTAAAATCATCATCCGTGTAATATCTGCGATTATTTTCATCACGATTGGATCGAATAATTTCAAGCTTTTCATAGTATCTTAACGTGTCTATGGATAAACCACATTTTTTCGAAAACTCGCCAATTGAATAATTCATTATCTTTCTCCACTAATTTTCTCTTACAATAAACTGATTATTCTTAGAAAGCAATTTAATCTGTTGACATGGAGTACACTCCAGCATTTATCCTCAACTTGTTCCTATTAAGAAAGCTGAAACAAAAATATGGATAAAATTGACAGATATACAGTTGGAAAAAACAATTTAGAACGAATCGATGCAATGGCAGGCCAAGATGTGATTAATTCATTGGATGGCAATTATGAGGACGTTGGAAAATATATTATAGAATTTGCGTTTGGCGATATTTATGATCGAACTGGTTTAACCCTACAGCAAAGAGAAATGATAACAATTACGAGTTTACTTTCCCAAGGAGATACAGAAGCTCAACTCCGGGTTCACATTAATGGATCACTAAACGTAGGATTATCTGAAGAAGAAATCATAGAGACATTTATACAATGTATTCCATACGTCGGATTCCCAAAAGTATTAAATGCGATATTCGTTGCAAAAGATATCTTTGAAAAAAATAAATAATACAAAAAGGCCAAGAACAATTA
>NZ_RHON01000019.1 GCF_003946505.1 Companilactobacillus mishanensis
CGAACACAGAAGTTAAGCTTCTTAACGCCGAAAGTAGTTGGTGGGAAACTGCCCGCGAGGATAGGTAGTTGCCACGCTTATATTTTTATTATGGAGGATTAGCTCAGCTGGGAGAGCATCTGCCTTACAAGCAGGAGGTCACAGGTTCGATCCCTGTATCCTCCATATCGAGCCGTTAGCTCAGTTGGTAGAGCATCTGACTTTTAATCAGAGGGTCGACAGTTCGAACCTGTCACGGCTCATTTGCAACATTTTATACCCATGCGGGTGTGGCGGAATTGGCAGACGCGCTAGATTTAGGTTCTAGTGTCCAATGGACATGAAGGTTCAAGTCCTTTCACCCGTATTGCAATTCCAAAGCGTTGCAAGTGTTTTAAAACTTAATATTAATGCATAATTTCAAACATTATGCCGACTTAGCTCAGTTGGCAGAGCATCTGTCTTGTAAACAGGGGGTCGGAAGTTCGAATCTTCTAGTCGGCATTTTGCGGAAGTAGTTCAGTGGTAGAACATCACCTTGCCATGGTGGGGGTCGCGGGTTCGAATCCCGTCTTCCGCTTTCATTATAGTAACGCCGGGGTGGCGGAACTGGCAGACGCACAGGACTTAAAATCCTGCGGTAAGTGATTACCGTACCGGTTCGATTCCGGTCCTCGGCACTATAATGAATATGCACCCATAGCGCAATTGGATAGAGTGTCTGACTACGAATCAGAAGGTTGTAGGTTCGACTCCTACTGGGTGCATTAGTTCTTTTCGGGAAGTGGCTCAGCTTGGTAGAGCACCTGGTTTGGGACCAGGGGGTCGCAGGTTCGAATCCTGTCTTCCCGATTTGCAATCGTGAGATTGTTGTTTTTGTTTTTGGCGGTGTAGCTCAGCTGGCTAGAGCGTCCGGTTCATACCCGGGAGGTCGGGGGTTCGATCCCCTTCGCCGCTATTTATCCGGACCTTTAGCTCAGCTGGTTAGAGCAAACGGCTCATAACCGTTCGGTCGTAGGTTCGAATCCTACAAGGTCCATAGTAGGACTAAAGGTTTTACACATTATTTTTTATTGTTATCGCGGGATGGAGCAGTCTGGTAGCTCGTCGGGCTCATAACCCGAAGGTCGTAGGTTCAAATCCTGCTCCCGCAATTTTTGTTAGTATGGTTCCTTGGTCTAGTTGGTTAGGACGCCTGCCTGTCACGCAGGAGATCGCGGGTTCGATTCCCGCAGGGACCGTAAATTGGCTCGGTAGCTCAGTTGGTAGAGCAATGGATTGAAGCTCCATGTGTCGGCGGTTCGATTCCGTCCCGCGCCATGTAATGTAATGCGGGTGTAGTTTAGTGGTAAAACGACAGCCTTCCAAGCTGTAGTCGCGAGTCCGATTCTCGTCACCCGCTTTGCCACTTGTTATGGGCCTATAGCTCAGCTGGTTTAGAGCGCACGCCTGATAAGCGTGAGGTCGATGGTTCGAGTCCATTTAGGCCCACTAATTTGGAGAAGTACTCAAGTGGCTGAAGAGGCGCCCCTGCTAAGGGTGTAGGTCGTTTACACGGCGCGAGGGTTCAAATCCCTCCTTCTCCGTTTATATGACCCGTTGGTCAAGTGGTTAAGACACCGCCCTTTCACGGCGGTAACATGGGTTCAAATCCCGTACGGGTCATTGACACTTTTTCGTGTCAATACAGTTTCATAGTATTATTGTTTAAGCATGGAGGATTACCCAAGTCCGGCTTAAGGGAACGGTCTTGAAAACCGTCAGGCGGGTCAAACCGCGCGTGGGTTCGAATCCCACATCCTCCTTACAAATTTAATATTATATTATCGCGGGATGGAGCAGTCTGGTAGCTCGTCGGGCTCATAACCCGAAGGTCGTAGGTTCAAATCCTGCTCCCGCAATTTGTTTTGTAATTTAATTCTTGGTTCCTTGGTCTAGTTGGTTAGGACGCCTGCCTGTCACGCAGGAGATCGCGGGTTCGATTCCCGCAGGGACCGTTAATGGCTCGGTAGCTCAGTTGGTAGAGCAATGGATTGAAGCTCCATGTGTCGGCGGTTCGATTCCGTCCCGCGCCATTTTTGGAGGGGTAGCGAAGTCTGGCTAAACGCGGCGGACTGTAAATCCGCTCCTTCGGGTTCGGTGGTTCGAATCCACTCCCCTCCATTAGATAGGGATATAGTTTAAAGGTAGAACTATGGTCTCCAAAACCATCAGTGTGGGTTCAATTCCTACTATCCCTGTTTCTACCTTTTTATCATGGCGGTATTGGTGAAGTGGTTAACACACCGGTTTGTGGCACCGGCACACGTGGGTTCGACTCCCACATACCGCCCTTATTGGGTTATAGCCAAGCGGTAAGGCAATGGACTTTGACTCCATCATGCGCTGGTTCGAATCCAGCTAACCCAATTTTTTCAATTGAATATGGCGGTATAGCCAAGTGGTAAGGCAGAGGTCTGCAAAACCTTCATCACCGGTTCAAATCCGGTTACCGCCTTTGGGCTATGCTCAAGTATTCTATATTAATAAAATGCCGGTGTGGCGGAATTGGCAGACGCGCGGGATTCAAAATCCCGTTCCTGTATAAGGAGTATCGGTTCGACCCCGATCACCGGTATAATTGGATTAGCAATTATACAAAATGACAATCTTCATTATGAAGGTTGTCATTTTTTTTGTTTACTTACTTATTCCTCTTGTCTATAATTTTATTTATGTTATTAGGGGAGAGTATATGAATAAACTGAAGTTTTCTTTATTGGGGATCTTATTTGCGTTGATAGGGTTTATGAGTTTTACTAACACTATTTTTGCAAAAAGCTACGATATTACGAAGTATCACGAGAACGTCAATGTTTCAAAAGATGGAACTGCCGATGTTACTCAACGTGTCACTTATGATTTTGATGGTACTTTTAACGGTGTTTTTCTTAAGATGAACACAAAAGGAATACATAAGTACAGTGATCCAACTGTTTTTGTCGATTATGGTGATACACAGCCTGCAGAAATACCTAGAGAAAGTTTTCATAAGTCATATTACTATGATGATACTTTTGTCTACACTTCACATAAGAAGTATAAAAAGGTAACTGTATACTATAAATCAACAGATGAGAAACTAACTTTTATTTATAAATACAAGATTTATGGATTCGTTACCAACTATTCTGATACTGCACAGATCAATTGGAAAGCAATCGATACTGGTTGGGGATCACAATTGAATAATGTCAAAGTAACGATTCAATTGCCGGAAAACAATATCAAGAAGCTTCAAGCATGGGCACATGGAACATCAAGAGGTCATATTGACGTTGATAAGGAAAACGGTCGAATCACCCTTACTGCTAATAAATTGCCAGAAGATGAGTTTATGGAGACTAGGTCCGTTTTTCCACTTTCGGTCACTCCTCAAAACATGAATATTGTGCATAAGGATGTTCTAAAACAAGTTCAAACTGATGAAGCAAGTATGAGTAAAAGAACTGATTTCCATATTATCCTCAAGAGAATTGGTTTGGGGATCCTAATTTTAATTTCACTTATTGTTAGTGCAATTTCGATAGCATTTATAATTCCACTTTGGAAAGGTGCTATCAGGTTGAAGAAACCGACGCCATTGGTTCATTATTTTGAAATCCCAAATATGAACCCTAGTACTGCCAGAATGCTTTTAAAGCAAAATCCCAAGGGTGATAATGAAGGATTAACTGGTGATATGTTAATGGAAGTTGCTAATCATAAATTGAAATTGGAGAAAAATAAACATAGAAAGTTTGAATTGATACGACTGAAAAAAGATTGTGATCCATTTTTCAATTATTTAATTGATACAGTTGGAGATGGGGAAAGAGTTAGTTTTGACAAAATAAAGAATGCCAATCAGGAACATTTGAAATCGGAATTTCATGAATGGCAGGATCGTACCACAGAAGCGGCCGCACCATATATGGATGATGATAATAAGCAATTATTACCATTACTTAAAAAGAGTATTTTGATTGCTCTTGGTGTTTCTGCGGCCATGGTTATAATTGGAACGTGGATTATTTATGATTCATTTTATATAACTGTTCCAATTGGTTTAATAACCGTTTTATTTTTCGTAATCATGTATATTGTCGGAAATTATAAATTTGATATTTATTCTGAAGCTGGAGAGCAGGCAGTCAATGAAGTTCATGGATTTAAAAAAATGTTGGAAGACATCAATGATATCAATATTGCTGAAGTAGGAGATTTAATACTTTGGGAACAGATTTTGCCATATGCTGCAGCATTTGGAATTTCGAAAAAGGTATTAAAAGCCTTGCAAGTGAAATATGGTGATGTTGTCGATACGCTTCCAAGTATCGGTTATTACTATTACGGTGTCGGTAGCTTATCGGGATCAACGAATTTTAATATTTCAATGACGTCTGGATTATCATCTTCAAGTGGTGGCTCAGGTGGGTTCTCCGGAGGAAGCTCTGGTGGTTCTGGGGGCTCTAGTGGAGGGGCATTTTAGTTGAATTTCTTAATAATTCTTTTAAACACTTTAAAAAAGTTATAAAGAAACACGTTTGTAACCTCAATGTTATATTCAATTGGTATTATGTTCTATGGAACGAAAAGGGAATTGACATAAGCTTCTCACGAAAGTGGGGAGCTTTTTTTATTTTATTAAATGATAAATTTTTTTTTGGACCATGAATATTGATACGAGTGCATTTCCATCAGGTTAGAAAGTACCATATATAGATTCTGTAAAAATTATATATACAACATATAGGTCGAGTGGTAATATATTAAATGTTGATTTTTTAACGATTGGATGGAGGAAAATAATGATGATCGTATTGAGCGGCACAATTGGTGCTGGGAAAAGTACTTTAGCAACAATTTTGTCAGAACATTTAGGAACAGAAGCATTTTATGAACAGGTTGATGATAATCCAGTTCTTCCTTTGTTTTATAAGGATCCAAAACAATATGCTTTCTTATTACAAATCTATTTCTTGAATAAACGTTTTGAATCTATTAAAAAGGCATTGGCTGATGATAATAATGTTTTGGATCGTTCAATATATGAAGATGCATTGTTCTTCCATATGAATGCTGACATGGGCCGCGCAACACAACAAGAAGTTAAGGTTTATGACGAATTGTTGGATAACATGATGCAAGAATTACCATATGCTGCAGCAAAGAAAGCACCAGATCTATTAATTCATATTGATATTTCCTATGAGACAATGATCAAACGTATCCAAAAACGTGGTCGTGATTACGAACAACCAGAACAAGATCCTACTTTAGTTGAGTATTATCACAACCTATTAAGCCGTTATGATGACTGGTATGATGAATATGATTACAGTCCAAAAATGAAAATAAACGGTGATCAATTGGATTATGTTGAAAATCCAGATGACCTTAAAATTGTTTTGAATCAAATAGACACTAAATTAAACGAGCGTAACTTGTTACCAAAAGAATAGTAAGTTTTATATTAGAGTGAATTCGACGAATTCATTCTATTTTTTTGCGTAATTTGCTAATAGATAGAAAAAAAGTTAAGATTATTACTTGGCAGTTTGCACTGGTAACCTGTCCTAACAAAACAGTGGAGGATTTAGTATGCAAAATTTGAAAACAATAGATATAACAAGAATAGCAATCGTTGCAGCCTTATATGTTGCACTGACTGTAGCACCGGGTTTATCCGTATTATCATATGGAGCTATACAGTTTAGAGTTTCAGAAATATTGATGTTATTGGTATTTTTCAATCCTAAATATAGCTGGTCAATGATAATTGGATGCTTTATTTCAAACTTTTTCAGTGCTACGTTAGGTATTCCTGATATGATTTTTGGAACATTGGCAACTGCAATATCCTGTTATTTGATATATTTAGTTTCTAACCGCAATCAATTAGTATTTTTAGTCCCAGTATTTTGTGCTGTTGTTAATGGTCTAATTGTTGGAGCTGAACTATTTTTTATATCTCATTTGCCATTTTGGGCAACGGCGGGATCAGTGGCGATCGGCGAATTTGTTGTTGTAACCATTGGAACAGTTATTTTTTATTTATTGATGAAAAATAACAACTTTGCTAGATTAATCAAATAAGCATTAGATTTTGGGGAAATAGGTTCCCCTTTTTTGTTATAATCTTCAATATAAAGTTATGAGGAGATGTTTTGATGAATATCGGAATTTTTACCGATACATATTTCCCTCAAGTTAGTGGCGTTGCCACTTCAATTCAAACCTTAAAAAATGATTTAGAGCGGAAGGGACATTCAGTTTATATTTTCACGACTACTGATCCTAATGTATCTAAAACAACAATAGAGCCAAATATTTTCAGACTTGGAAGTGTACCTTTTATTTCTTTTACAGATAGAAGAATTGCGATAAGAGGGATGTTTCATGCTGTTGATTTGGCAAAGGAATTAAAACTTGATGTAATTCACACACAAACTGAATTTTCTTTGGGATTAATAGGAAAGTTTGTAGCTAAGCAATTAAAAATACCTTTTGTGCATACTTATCACACGATGTACGAGGATTATTTGCATTATGTTTTAAATGGAAAACTTTTGAAGCCTTATCATGTAAAACAAATGACAAGAATGTTTGTCAAAAATGCATCAGGTGTCGTAGCTCCAAGTAAACAAGTTAAGTCAACATTGGATAGATATAAAATAGATGCACCGATTTCTATAATACCAACAGGTGTTGATTTATCTGAATACACTAAGCCAGTTGACACCTCAAAAGTCAGAGCAAGTCTAGGTTTGTCAGATGACACTCCTGTTATTTTGATGCTCAGTCGAATAGCATTGGAGAAGAAGATCGACCATATGTTGAGATCAATGCCAGAATTGTTGAAATACAATCCTAAAATTATGCTTGTAATAGTTGGTGATGGTCCTGATATGGATGAACTGGTCCAAATGTCAGTCGATTTAGGAATCACTGACAATGTTATATTCACTGGTGAAGTTGAACATGATAAGATTTCACCTTATTATCATATGGCAAATATTTTTGTGTCATCCAGTGATACCGAATCTCAAGGTTTGACCTATATCGAAGCGATTGCTTCAGGACTAAAAATTGTTGTTAGAAGTGCACCATACACTGATCAATTATTGACCGATCCATCTGTAGGTGTAACGTTTAATCAAGATGATCAATTAGTACCCAAGATAATCGCTTATTTGGATCATCCAAAATCATTTGACGACAGGGATGCTAGACAAAGAATCCTTTATAATATTTCGTCTGATAATTTTGGAAACTCCGTGTTGAACTTTTACCACACGGCTCAAGAATATTTTGTACGCGAAAAATTATCGAATTCATCGATAGACCCAGAGGAGTATTCTAATGATTAAAATAACCATGTTTTCACAGGCAGATAAAGTAGCTGGTCAAGGTGTCGGTAGTGCCTATATCGAATTGATCAAATTATTGAAAGATAGATTTAGCGATAAGTTCGATATTCAAATCAATAAATACGGTCGTTCAGATTTGAGCCATTATCACACAATAAATCCACAATACTATTTATCTACTTTTTCAAGAAAACGTGGTCGTAAAATTGGCTATGTTCACTTTCTTCCTGAGACACTTGAGGGAAGTATCAAGTTGCCAAAACCGATTAGAAATATTTTCTATTGGTATGTGATCAGTTTCTACAAGCGTATGGATCAAATTGTCGTGGTAAATCCAACTTTTATTCCAAAATTGGTAGCTCATGGCTTAGATGAATCGAAGATAAAGTACATTCCCAATTTTGTTTCTACAGAAAATTTCTATGAGAAAACTACTGATGAGAAAGCTGAAATCAGAAAGAAGCTAAATATTCCAGCGGACAAGTTTGTTGTTTTTGGTGACGGACAAGTTCAAGAACGTAAGGGAATAGATGATTTTTATAAGCTAGCTCAGGATAATCCAGATATTGAATTTATCTGGGCTGGTGGATTTTCTTTTGGCAGAATTACTGATGGATATGACAGATATAAAGCTATGCTGGAAAATGCTCCAGACAATATGAAGTTCCCTGGTATCGTTGATAGAAATGACCTTGTGAACTACTATAATATTTGTGATTTGTTCCTTTTGCCATCGTATGATGAATTATTCCCTATGTCAGTGTTAGAGGCTTTCAGTTGTGGAGCACCGGTTTTACTCCGCAATCTAGAATTGTACCAAGCTATCATTGATGGATATTATCAACCAGCAAAAGACCGTGATGAAATGAATGATTTTATCAATAAGGCTAAGAATGATCCGTCTATTTTGAAAGACTTTAAGAAAAAATCTAAAGAGGCCTCTACACAATATTCAGAGGACAATTTAAGTAAGATATGGTATCAGTTTTATACTGACCAATACAAAATATATAAACAGGATAAATAATGAGTAGAAAAAACATTTTTGCACTGTTAGTAATGTTAGGACTTGTTGGACTGATTTTCTGGTGGGAAGCCAGAAAAATCAATTTTGAGTCACTGGTTACTACATTTAAGGGATTGAACTTCTTTTGGCTGTTTGTTGCCTTTGCCTCAATGTTACTTTCATATGCAGTTGAGGCCTGGGTTCTTCACACATTGCTGAAGAAAAAAGAAGATAGAAAATTTGGCTGGTGGGAAATGTATCGTATTCCCTTGATCCAGGCTCTATTTAATGCAATCACTCCATTCTCATCTGGTGGACAGCCAGCACAACTTGTCGGATTAATGCAGTCAAAAATTGATGGTGGACGTGCTAGTTCGGTGTTGCTGATGAAATTTGTCATATATCAAGGGATGGTATTGATCAACTTCATCATTGCTATGATTGTTAGTTTTCAAAGAGTTGCTCAGCACTTCGCTGGTTTAGCTTGGATGATTGTCTTTGGATTGGTTATTCACGTTGTAACTATTTCATTTCTATTGATGATCATGTACTACTACAATTTCACCAAGAAAATGGTTCAAGTAGTATTGAAACCAGTATTATTTTTCCTAAAAGAAGAAAAACGTGATAAAATTTTAAAGTCATCTATGCAGAGTATCGATAGTTTTTACAATGAAAGTTTAGTACTAAAGAAAGAGAAGAAGAAAGTAATCAAAGCCTCAATACTTACTATCATTCAACTTTTCTTGTACTATTTTGTTGTTTATTTTGTGCTGTTAGCTCTAAATGTAGATCATGTAAATATATTAGACGTATTAGTTATGCAGATCATGATCGTTATGATTGTATCGATTTTCCCAGTGCCTGGTGGTACTGGAGGGGCAGAAGTTAGTTTTAAAACCTTATTTGCAGGTTTTATTCCATCAGCTTCGGGATTAATTTTAGCTATGTTTTTATGGAGATTTATTACATACTTGTTTGGTATGTTTTTGGGGATTTTTGCGGTTTCAAAGAAACCTAAAGTTAAATAAGCATAATGCTAAAGTAAAATTATGGAGCGAAAAAAATGAAGCGATTTATTAAGGGCTTTTCCAGTTTTTTAAATACTAGGTTAGGTTTTGTTATCCTGGCAGTAGTTCTCTATACTATAAAAACAATTTATGCCTATACAACTAAGTTCAATCTTGGTGTAAAAGGATCTCTGCAAACATTCTTAATGGTAATTAATCCCATTCCTGTAATGTTGCTGCTTTTTGGTATTGCCTTATACATGAAGGGACGTAAGTCTTACATATTCCTTCTGATAATTGATTTTTTGGATTCTGTTTGGTTATTCTCAAATATCCTCTATTACCGTGAGTTCTCTGATTTCTTGACGATGATTCTTATTAAAGGATCTGGAGCAGTTTCAAATAACCTCGGTAAGAGTATTGCGGGTATTGTTAAGCCAACAGACTTTTTAGTATTTCTAGATGTACTTATTTTGATATTATTATTGGCATTCCATGTAATAAAAATGGATGTTAAACGTCTTAAGTGGCGTATTCCAATATTGGTCAGTTGTCTTGCTGCCTTACTTTTTGGTGCAAATTTGACACTTGCTGAAAGTGACAGATCTGGTTTATTGACAAGAACTTTTGATAATAACTATATAGTTAAATATCTTGGACTGAATGCTTTCAATGTATATGACATTGTCAAAACAACTAAAACTAATGCTGTTAAGGCTCAGTCAAAGAGTTCAGATCTAGATTCAATCGAGAAATATATGAAGGACAACTATGCTCAACCTAATCCTGAATATACTGGGGTTGCTAAAGGAAAGAACATATTTGTTATTCATTTGGAAAGTTTCCAACAATATTTGATTGATTATAAGTGGGATGGACAAGAAGTAACTCCCAACTTAAATAAGATCTATCACGAGGATAATACTCTCAGTTTCGATAATTTCTTTAATCAGGTCGGACAGGGTAAAACTGCCGATGCCGAATTGATGTTAGAGAACTCTTTATTTGGGTTACCTGAGGGTGCTGCCATGGTTACCGATGGAACAAGCAATACCTTCCAAGCTGCTCCTGCTATTTTGGATCAGCACGGTTATACTACTGCTTCGTTCCATGGGGATGTTCCAAGTTTCTGGAATAGAGATAATACTTACAAATCATGGGGGTATGATTACTTCTTCAGCTCTAATTTCTATAAAGAGAAGAAAGATTACAATGTTGGTTACGGTATGAAGGATAAGATTTTCCTTCGTGATTCTGCGCAATACATACAACAATTGCCACAACCATTCTATGCAAAACTAATAACTGTAACTAATCACTATCCCTATATGTTGGATAAGAAGAACCAAAGTATTACCAAGACTGATACAGGGGACAGTACTGTAGATGGATATGTTCAAACAGCCAAGTACCTTGATGAGGCAATTGGTGAGTTTATGGACTGGCTCAAAGCTACCGGTTTGGATAAGACAAGTATGGTCGTATTCTATGGTGATCACTACGGTATTTCTGATAACCATAAGAAAGCTATGTCCAAGATAACTGGTATTAAGAACTTTGACGAGTTTGATAATGCTCAGTATCAAAGAGTGCCGTTCATGATGCATATGGATGGATTAAAAGGTGGAGTCAATCACACATATGGTGGAGAGATTGATGTCCTTCCAACACTTTTGAACATGGTTGGTGTCAACGATAGTAATATGATCCAATTTGGTAGTGACTTACTATCTAAAGATCATTCTCAAGTAGTTGCCTTTAGAAATGGAGACTTTGTTTCACCTAAGGTGACAAAAGTCGGAAGTAATTACTACAATACTAAGAATGGAAAGATAGATAAGAAGATCTCTGCACAAGCGAAGTCTAAACTTTCTAACAAGGTCACAACCGAGTTGTCCTTGTCTGATCGTGTTATTAACGGTGATTTATTGAGGTTCTATCATCCAGAAGGATTTACCAAGGTAAATAGAAAAGATTATAACTATAAGAAGAGTGTAACCTTGGATGCACTTAAGAAGGCACGTACAAAGAACGGAACAAGTATATTGGCACAGAATGATAACAAATCATTGTTAGATTTGTATCAAACTGATGCTCCAGAACTTAAATAGATAAAACGGATCAACGAATTTTAATTAAATTCGTTGATTTTTTTTGTAGACAGGTTCGTAAGAAATGTAGTATTATTAACAGGTACTCAATTAGACCAATTTCATATTTGAAGCAATTTGAAAACAAATTGAACTTTTTTGTAAAAAAGGGTTGCAAGAGACAAAGTGAATTGGTAATATATTATTTGTTGTTGCGACAGAGCAACGGCGCCAAAGAGTTAGAGCGAGAGCGATAACTTGGAG
>NZ_RHON01000002.1 GCF_003946505.1 Companilactobacillus mishanensis
CCAAAAAAGATATTCGGTTGGAAATCTACTTTCGAGGTTTTTAAAGAAAAGTGTTCCAGTTGACTTGTAAATTCAAGACTAAAAAAAGGCATTTGCGCAAATCGTCTGATTTGCAACAAATGCCTTTTCCTGTAGACTGTTTTTAAAGACTTAGATATCTAAATTATTAGATACGTTTCTTTACATGATATGGAATAACGCTTTTATCGTCGTTGGGGCCTTTGCCTTCGGTTTTTTCGTCTGAGGCGAAATAAACTGCAAAGCTCTTTTTATTTGTTGCATCTTCGGCGATAATTAAGGATGATTCATAAGGATCTTTTGCTTTATAAATTTGGGCGCCACGTACTGCCTCTCCAAAGTCTCTTGAGTTGGCGATTGCGTCACCCGGGTTAAAGAATACCATTTCATCCATAATCAACACATCCTTTCTTTGTTGGACGTACTATCTGTCCGTAACCTTAGTAATATTATACAATTTTATTGGCTAATAAGGGAAGTTATTCCATTAATTTTGAAAGGGGTACCAAATGACTAGTGTAGAAGACTATATCAAAAAGAATATTTTTGGTAAGCCGCAAGTTAAACCTGACGAAAAAAACAAGTTTTTAGGAAACTTTGCTGAACGTGTTGGCGTTGCTTTGACGGTTGCACAAATTAAGAATCAAGATAATCTGTCTGTTGTTGAAAAAGTTATGAAACGCTATCCAGATTATCATTTATATATAAATGGTAAAATTGATGGTTATTTAATGGACGAATATCTCAAATTAAGTGTAAAATTGAACTATAAGTTTACGATTGTCATGCAAGCACCTGTTCGTAATGGTCGAAAAGATCTCGAAGATAACGATATGGGGTTAGTGATTGCTGACGAAAGTAAGCCAATCAACTCACCTGTTATTTTATAAATCAATTGGAGGAAACTATGTCTAATAGATCATTAGATAAAATTGCTTTACTTGCTTTAAACGGAAACAAGCCTGTTGCCGAAAGAATCTCAAAGTATATGGGAATACCTTTGCTTGACTCATCTGTATCCCATTTTAGTGATGGTGAAATCAATATCCAAATTAACGAAAGTATTCGTGGTAAGGATGTTTACATCATTCACTCTGTTTCAGATCCAGTTAATGATAACTTTATGGAATTAATGATTGCAGTCGATGCTTTGCGTCGTGCCAGCACTCGTCAAATTACTTGTGTACTTCCATACTTTGCTTATACTCGTTCAGATAGAAAGTCACGTTCTCGTGAACCTATCTCAGCTAAGCTATTCGCAAATATGCTAGAAATGGGTAAAGTCGACCGTGTGATTGCTCTTGATATGCATGCTGATCAAATTCAAGGATTCTTTGATATTCCTGTTGATCACCTTCGTGCAATGCCTATTTTTGCTGGCTACTTCAAAGATACTATCGATGCTCCAAAAGAAGATGTTGTCTTTGTTGCTCCTGACCATAATTCAACAAAACGTGCTCGTGCCTTGGCTGAAGTCTTTGGTACACAAATTGCCATTGTTGACCAACGTTCATCAGAAGATAGTAGTAATGTTCCTGATATTATTGGGGATGTTGACGGTAAAGTCTGTGTCATTGTTGATGACTTGATCGATACTGGTACTAGAATGATCAATAGTGCCCACGCGTTGAAAGTTGCTGGTGCAACAAGTATTCGTGCTGCAGCTACACATCCAATTTTTTCAGACGGAGCAGCTGAAAAATTACAAAACTCTGATTTGGAAGAAATCGTTGTTACAGATTCAATCGTTGTGCCAGACGAATGTAAATTTGATAAGTTAACAATTTTATCAGTTACAGGCCTAGTTGGTGACGCTATAGAAATGATTGAAAGTGATGAATCAATCAGTCCCTTGTTTGAAATCAGAAAGAAATATACCAAATTATAAAATCAATTTTAGTGATGATGATCAAAAAAGATTATTATCACTTTTTTTATTGCATAAAACAGCGTTTTGTTTGAAAAATCAAGTATAAGCTACCATAATAGCCTCAATGATGTAGGGGATAACGAGTGAGTGTCGGAGAAATGCAAATTCGAGGCACGAATATGGATGATAATAAAAAATATATGTCCTTTAAGATTGCCTTTACTGTTTTATTAATAGTAACGTTCATATTGATCTTTAATAAAAAAGGCCGTATAGATGCCTTCATAGCGGGGTTCTCAACGTTAGCAGTGGGATTGATTTATAGTTATTTCAAAATTGAAGATTTAATAGCTATTCACCATCAAAAATTGATAAAAGCAAGGCATGAACATTTGAACAAATAAAATAGAGCTAATGATTTTTCAGGAATTTTATGAAAGAATCATTAGCTCTTTTGATGATATGATGAGGCTAAATCGTTTAGGAAGTGGAAATTATGAAATTTGAAGACGTAAAAATCATTGGAAATATCGGAGCTGGAACAATGGGACACGCAACAGCCATGCAGTTTGCCATTGCCGGATATCCAGTACATATGATCGACCAAAATGATGCCGCATTGCAGCATGGATTAGACTTGATCAAAGCAGATTTAAAAACACTCCACGAAGCAAACTATTTAACAGACGAAGAAGTCAAACAAGTGTTGGAACGCATTTCAACGTTTACTAGCTATAAAGAAGGCTTAAAAGACGCAGATTTCATCATCGAATCAATTGTCGAAAATTTAAAAATAAAGCAGACAGTTTGGACAGAAGTTGAAGTATATGTTTCAGACGAAACAATTTTAGCTACCAATACATCAGGCCTGAGTCCAACAGAAATTCAATCAGTTTTGAAAAATAAGGACAGATTTTTAGTAGCACATTTCTGGAACCCTGCCCATTTAATGCCGTTAGTAGAAATAGTTCCCGGCAAGGAAACTTCAGACAGCACTATAAAATTAACATATCAGTTAATGAAAAAAATCGGCAAACACCCAGCAGCGCTGAAAAAAGAGTCCTTAGGGTTTGTTGGAAATAGAATCCAATTAGCCGTGATACGAGAAGCACTGCATATTGTCGAAGAAGGAATCGCAGATCCGCAAACAGTAGACGATATAGTCAAATACAGTTTGGGAAGACGCTGGAGCATTTTAGGACCAATCATGAGTGCAGACTTGGGAGGATTAGATGTTTTCAATAATATCAGCTCATACTTGTTGAAAGATCTAGACAATGACACCGAGGCCAATAAGACACTGAGTGAAAATGCTAAGAATGGCAATCTGGGAATGAAAACAGGAAAAGGATATTACGACTGGGATAAAGAGAAGACCAATTACATAGTTTCAGAACGTGATAAAGCATTACTAGAAGACTTTTTGGATGATCAAAAAGATAATTAAACAACAAATATAGATGATTTTATAAAGATGAAAAGGGCATCGATCCCAGATGATGCCCAAAAATAAAACGAGTCTGAAAACAGAAAGTTTTCAGACTCGTTTTTACCATAGAACTCCAAAAAAAATGAAGATTAGCGTTATCCACCCAACTAGATGGAGGAAGAAAATAAATTTTGGGCTAAGTGGTGACATTATTCTTAGTGTGCGAAGCACGCTTAGAATAAGACTCAGCTTGAAGATGATTGCGTACTCTGCAATTAGCTCCAAGTGACGTCCACCACGTCACAGCCCGAAAAATTTATTTTCTTCCGTAATCGGCAGTACACCAACCTACTTCCAATTAATCTTAGAAAATACCCGTCGGCCAAAAACCTCACGCATAAACATAAACAAAGGCCAAGCAACCAAGAAAATCGAAATGTAAACGAAAGTATAATTAAGATTCAAAATACTCTGCAATCCAAACAACTTTTCAGAGAATATAAAAGCGACCAAGAACAATACAAAAGACGTACCAATCATAACCCTCTTACGGATTATCAAAGGCTTGCTGATCGAAAGCAACGCACAGTAGCCGATAATTCCGATTCCAAAAACGGACATTGTTGAAGTTGTTGCGTAATTGAGATGTGCCCAACCACTGATCAAATTGATGGTCATGATCAAAATGATGTTGCAAATCGCAGCTGGCAGAGCAATTTCCATTACGTTTCGCATAAATCTTCCTGCTGGTGGCCTGTAATTTGGCTCTAAGGCAAGAATGAAGGTAGGGATACCAACTGTTAGTGCATTTACCGGAGTGAGCTGTGAAGGCTCAAATGGGTATCCTGTACCGATGAAGATAAAGAATATCGAAAGTACTACTGAATAGATAGTTTTTATCAAGTATAAAGATGCGACTCTTTCAACATTATTTATAACTCGACGTCCTTCGTTGAGCATGTAGATCATTGAGTCGAAATTTCTATTCAATAAAACGAAGTCGGCACTGGCTTCTGCAGCGTCACTTTCACCAGCGATTGCGATACTACAATCTGATTGGCGCATTGCCAAAACATCGTTGACACCATCACCAGTCATACCGACGGTCAATCCATTATCCTGCATGGCTTTGATCAAGTCAGACTTTTGACTGGGACGAACTCGGCCGAAGACTTTATATTTTTTGACCAGTTCTTTGAAATCTGTGTCGTCGTCGATAGTACTCATGTCGACATAGCTATCAGTGGTATCGATACCCGCTTGTGTGGCAACGTTTGCGACTGTGACAGGATTATCACCGGAGATGATTTTCAAGTCGATACCTTGAATTTTTAGATATTCAAAAGTGTTTTTAGCCTGGCGACGGACCTGGTCTGAAATCAAAATTAATCCTTGAAGACTTTGTTTAGAATTCTCTTGTTTCAAAACAGCAATCACACGGAATCCTTTTTCAGCCGCTTGCTCAACTGCTTGCTTAACTTCAGCTGTGGGGGAATCGATAATGAATTCTGGAGCTCCCATAGTGTATCTGATGCCTGATTCTGAAATGTATCCTGAATATTTTGTTTCAGAAGAAAACGGTAATATTTCGTGGACTTTATCAGCAAGAGGCTCAATCTTTAAATTATTGATCGCTTGTGCCGTCGCGTTTGTCTCTTGCGTTACTTCAACGATTTTTGATGCTATCTGTTTGACAAAGTTTTCTGAAGCACCATTCTGCGTCAAAACTTTTTTAACTGTTAATTTACCAGTGGTGATAGTACCAGTTTTATCCAAGCAGAGGGTATCAACTCGAGCTAATGTCTCGATGGCATTCAAAGAACGTACTAAGATACGTTTTCTACTAAGATTGTACGCACCTGTAGCGAGGGCAACGGAAGTCAGCACCACTAGTCCTTCGGGAATCATACCGATGACAGACGCTGATGTACCCAAAATTGAGGCACTGATATTTCCATTTTTTAAGAATGAACGGAAAAACAGCAATAATCCAATTGGTACGATGGTATATGTTAAAATCTTAATAATGTTATTGATGATTTTCATCAAGACACTATCTGAACCTTTTTCACGACTAACAGCATTAGACAATTTGGATACGAAGCTGTTCATACCAACTTGTGTCAGCTGAACTTTAGCTAAACCAGCAACTGCAAAACTTCCGGAATAAACCGGATCGTCAATTTGCTTTTCAATCGTGTCAGATTCACCTGTGATACTGGATTCATTAGTTTGGAGACCATTTGTTGACCGAATAATTCCGTCAGCAGGGATGGTGTTTCCACGCTTAAGTAAGACAATATCGTCTTGAACTAAATCTTCAATATGCACCTTACTTTCTTTTCCATCACGAATCGTGGTAAAGTCTTGTTCATTGACCAAGTTTATTTTATCGATAGTCAGTTTGGAACGAATCTGCTGATAACTACCAATAATAATGTTGGCTAGCACGGGTCCGAGGAAAAATAGATTCCGGTAAGAACCCGTCCAGGCAATCAAAAGGGCGATGACCAAGTTAAGAAAGTTGAAAAGTGTCAGGATATTATCAGCTAAAATCTGTGGTATCGAACGAGATAACTTTTTAATTTGAATGTTTGTGAGACCTTGTTTAGTTTTATCTTGGACCTGCTGTGAAGTAAGCCCAGTTTCAAGGTCAGTATAATTTTCTGGCTTTTTAATTTTTATCATTTGTTAACCTACAGTAAATTGTCTAGGCATTTTTAGTTCAAATGTCTTATACTCTAACTACTACTTCAAATCTAACATAAAAGGATGACTTATTTTTGAATAATTTATTTTTCGATTTAGATGGAACTCTAGTGAATTCCGAAAAAGGTATTATGAAAGGTCTCAAGTATATGTATAACAATACTTTAGGCTATGTACCTCACGACGACAACACTCTAAGAAAATTCATCGGACCAACTTTTAGTACAACCTTTAAGAAATTTGACAATATTGATGTGAATACTCCTGAAGGCATGAAACGAGTTAAAAAATTCCGTGAATATTATGACGTCGAAGGCTGGAAAGAACTGACCGTTATTGATGGCGTTTATGAAATGTTGGAAGAATTGAAGCACGAAGATAAAGAAATTTTCGTTGCAACATCTAAGCCAGAAGTTCATGCAAAAAAAATTATCGATATGTTAGATATGAAACAATACGTCCGACACGTGTTTGGTGCCAGTGACGACGATGTTTCCAGATCACTTAAAGAAGACGTTATTTCTTATGGTATCAACAAAACATCAGTTAATTTGAATTCAGATAATCTTGTTATGGTAGGGGACCGTAGCAGTGATATCGTGGGGGCTCACAAGAATAATCTAAAGGCAATTGGAGTTACGTACGGTTTCGGGGAATATGACGAATTAAGCAATGCTAAGTCAGATTGGATCGTCAATAAACCTTTAGAAATCGCTAAATTAGCTTTGGAGAATTAAAAAATGAGCAAAACAGGATACAAGCGACATGGATTTACCATATTTTTGCTGTCAGGATGCCTGATGGTAATGGTTTTTATGGGGATAACTTTATCGACTGTACTTGATGGATCATACGTAAAAAGAGTTTTGACAAACGATAACAACGTAGCCTTGATTCGAAACTATACTAATCAAAAATTAGGAAGTTTAGTAAATAGCTACTCACCAATCAATAATCTTTCCGCAACAACATTGAGCAAGAGCGAAGTTAAAAAAATCATTAATACTTCAGTTGATGAATTGTACGATGGGAACCCTAAATTGACTACAGGGGATGCCATTTTGGGTACGATTGGCGACAATCTCAAGAGTGAATCAAAAGCTCAAGGATTGAATATTGGTCCAGAAATCGACGAAACGTTATCCAGTAATAAAGGAATTATGGATCAAATAGTTAATGATAATATTGGCCCCATCAATTCAGCTTTACAAAATATCAAGCAAATAAGAGGGATTGTGAAAACAATAATTCTTGTTGCCGCAATATTATTTATCTTATTAGCGTTTAGGCTAAGGTTGAAAGTCGGCTCTAATATGCTCTTTCTTCACCATATTGGAACCGTCGGTATCTGTGCATCAATACTTCTGGCCATCGTATTAGTATTTATCTACTATCCGGTTGCTACATACATCACAAGCAACGTAGAGTACGGAGTCAAGGATGTTTTGTATAATATACTCAACGGTATTTTCACAAACTATATTTCTATTCTGATTATGATGTTCGTCTTGAGCATTATTGATTGGGGAAGTACCGGGAAATACAAATATAATTGATGAAGAGGAGAGATAGATATGAAAATTGAAATAACTCCAGAAGCTAAAGAAAAATTACAAGCTTATGCTGACAAAACTTTACTACTAGATTTGGACGATGGCTTGGGACAATACTCAGATGAAGGTAACTGTGCTTTGGTTACAAAATTCCGTATTATTGCCGTTGATAAGGATGCTGATGTATCCGATTATGCTATCAAGCTTGATAGTGACCTTGGTACTATTTACTTCAAACAAAGTGCTGATGACTTTTTGAAGCCAGGTATTAAGTTGGCCGTAAATCCTAAGACACAATTGATCGTGTTTAAAAATGATTTTGAGACGATCGATAGCAGTGTAGTTATTGTGGATTTTGACAAGGCTAGTGCTTAACTGCCATTCTGCAGTTAGGCTTTCCGGGGGCGTGGACGCTGCGGGTTGTTCTGCAGCCAAAGGGCGGTCTGCAGAATCAACCTTATTGTAATCTCGCCCTTTGGCGAGCTAACAATAATTTCGCGGCTTGGCCCCCGGAAAGCCTGCCCTACGAATTAGTTTTTACCTGGATTAAGATTAGGCTGCTTTCTAGGTATTCGTGTTTTGCACATTTTCTTTTACTATTCGTCGCAAACAATTTGCAGCTTTCACACTATAAAATATAAACTCTACCTCATTCAATAGATTTGAATGAGGTTTTTTGTTATCCAAAAATCCCACATCTTGTTAGTAGATGTGGGATTTGTTGTTTAATTATTTTGTGCATTACCAGTATTTCCAATATTTTCTGTACGTCCTAATATTACTGGGACTGCTATAAAACCTAGAACAAAGGAAATGAACCAGATTCCAAATAGTAGGAAAAATCTTACCATCCACAGTGCTGCTTCTCTGAAGATTCTGAATAACGTATTGTTGATTTTTGAATCTCTCGATTTCGTAGAATAAGCATAGTCTGCTGTTAATGATCCGCTGGTTCCTTGTTTAACGTTATAAAAACTTTTCACATCGTAATTTGTATTTTTATAAGTTGAAACTGAGTTTCCTACTGATGTTTTGAATGATTGCAACCAACGTTGATGTCCGCGGTAAAGTCTTTCTACTAGTGGCAAGTTGCAGAACCAATCTTTTGTCCATGGATAAAAGATGTCATTCACGATTAGCGCTAAAATCCACAGGATATCGCGAATAAACAATTTTAGAAATTCACCAATCGACATGTAAGCAAAACCAGACAATGCGATGGTTTTAAAGATATTAATTAGATTTGGAATTGTGACCTGTAAAATCACCCATGTTCCTAGTATTGAGACTATTGAGATGTATTGTTTGAAACTTAAAGAAATTCCATATTTAAAAATTGATTTTATTTTTTCCATAACTAAATCTCCCCACGTATTTTTCTCAAAATATCAAAATAAATAAATTTGTTTTTTGAAACAAATCGATAATATCAAAGGGGATTTTGTAATACAATATGTTCATATGTGATGGAATTTTTAAATGAATCGGGGATTTTGATTATGGATTCTTACTATACAGTGAACGATATGCAGAAATCTTTAGCCTACAATAAGGCAATTTTCACCCCAAAGACAATATCGAACTGGGTGCGGGACTTTAATACTGAACAAAACGCAAGGACATATGGAAGACCAAGAAAACGTATTTTTGGAAATCAAAAAAGAAAGCCAACAGAATACCCTCAAAAGTGGTTCATGGCAATGTTTGATGAACATATCGAAGAAATACAAAAGAAAAGTTTTAATTATGATGAATTACACGATCAGATAAATGAATTTGACGAATCACCACACTTTCAAGATTTGATAGCTCAGTTCTCACTGTCGAGTTATAAATCAGGCATGGATACATTTGATTATGGTGAATCAATTGCCCAGCAACAGAAAGAAATTATTTGGGAAATCATAATTGAAAAATTAGGGATCGATAAAGATAGGATATATGATGATCTATATTTCGAAGATAGAGAAGTAGAAAAGAACCTACTGAATTATATTGATCATACGAAAGAAGAAAAATAGTACAAAAAAAGGATAGGAACATATAAAAATGTTCCTATCCTTCGTATTTTCTATTCAAATTAATACATTTACTATCGAGATGGAGGAAGAAAAACGATTTGGGCTCAGCCCTGACGTTGTTGTTAGTGTGCGAAGCACAGTTACAACAAGGCTAAGTTTCAAGACAGACGAAGTCTGGCTCGAAATTATGCCCAGGGCGTTCCCTTCCTCAGTTGTTTGTTGGCGTAGCCAACATTTCAACGGTTGCGTATGCGCCAAAGGCGACATACGTTCCTTAAAATAATCGATTAAATACTGGAATCGGAACCGGAATGAAGACTACTTATCAGAATCATCATCTTTCAAATCATCAATAGTAGTCAAAGAAGCCAAATTATCTTGTCGAGCGACTTCTTCATTATCAACAGTAACCTTGAACCAGTTAGCGAATCCATGATCGAATTCGGCAACTCTGAAGTGGAAATTATCTAAATCAAACTCTGAATCTTGTTTGATATTAGGGAATTTCTCAAGTATATAACCACCAATGGTAATGATATCTGATTCTTGGAATGCTTTGATATCAGTCTTGAAGTATCTTTCAAAATCATACAAAGTTGTTTTACCTGAAACGTTATACGATTTGTCTTCGTTTTTGATGATGTATTCATCGGAAACAACGTCGATCTCATCTTTAACGGTACCAAATAATTCCTCGTAAATATCTTTATCGGTAACGATACCACTTGTCCCACCGTATTCATCGACTACGATGACGATTGGTGTCTGTTTCTTGATCATTTTGGAAAGTATATCTTGAATTGGCATTGTTTCTGGAACTGTATTAACTGATCTTAAAATACGAGATATTCCGATGTCGCCGTCTACTTGATTTTGACGAACGATATCGTAGGCATATACGTATCCTAAAATTTTATCTTTATCATTATCTGCTACAACTGGGAATCTGGAGAAACCTTGTTGTAGGTAATCTTTGATGACATCATTGACCTTATCGGTAATGTCGACAACATACAAACTTGTTCTGTCGACCATGATATCTTTAGCAACTTTATCATTCAATTCGAAGGCACGTTGCATGAACAAGACATCGTTTTGATCCATATCGCCACCATTTACTGACGATTTTGAAAGGTTGAGGATTTCTGACTGTGAGAATACTTCATTCTCAGAATCAGCTGGTTTTAATCCAACTAAGCGGATTATTCCAGATGATGAAACATTCAGTAACCAAACGAATGGGTATACTGCAATGTGGAACGCACGCAATGGCGTAACTACTAGCATCAACATTTGGAGTGGCATATCGATAGAAATGTTCTTTGGAACGATTTCTGTTAGGACAACTTCGAAGTATGTTAGTAGAAGAACACCGATAACTGAGCCTAAAATATGTAGGCCATTACCGCCATTTGAAAGGTGAATGATCCCAAAGAAGTCTACTAATAGATATTCGATGGTTCCTTCACCGATCCACCCTAAAACAATACCCGCAATACTAGTACCAACCTGTGTAGTCGATAAGTATTCGTTTAGATTGTTGACCATTTTCAATGCACGTTTTAATTTCTTAATGTTGCCTTCGCCTTTTTCGATTGCATCTTCCAATTGGCTACTACGTGTCTGTACGAGGGCGAACTCGGCTGCGACACAGAAGAATGCGAATATAAAAGTAATGAGTATGATGACAAAATTACTCAATATGGTTGAACTTGACAATACTTGTACCTCTTTTCTGTTAAGAAGGATTATACACCAAAGAAAAGCCGACTGAGTCGGCTTTATAAATTATTTTGTATTAATTACGTTTTGAGCTGTTTCAGTTGTTGCATCTGTTGCTGTTGAAGCGTTATCGATCACTGTTCCATCCACTCCTGATCCCTTTTCTGAGAAGGTTTTAAAAGTATACGTGAAACTTGGTGTTGTTTCTGAGCTTAGACCACTAATTGTAACACGATATTGCGAGTGACTGTTAACTGTAAGCGTAGCCGGTGGAAGGAAAGTTACTAATGTATTGCAATAGCCACCGTTACCATTGTAACTTGGTTCAACAGTTCCCTTAGTACCATCACTCAAGTTTTCGACCGTTATGCTAGTTGTACCGTTAACAATGTCCTTTTGAGTTGCGAATGCAATTGACCATGGAATTTGAGTTGTACCATTGTCGGCTTGCAATTCCTCGACAGGGAACATTCCACTACCCGGATAAGTTACAACGTGATTAGTAGCAACGCGGTAACCATCCATTGGATTGACTACGAAAATGTTTTCGTATAAACGACCAGTTGATGAAGTGGCTGATCCGACGCCAACACTAGTTAGAAATGGAGAAAGGAACCAGCCTCTGTGTCCAGCATTCAATCCTTCGGTGTTAGTGTTATCGAGCATCAATTCACGTATCGGTGAACCTAATGATGTTGGAAAACCGAAGTATAGATTGCTGTATGTCGAGCCGTATACAGCTTGATTCCAAGTTAAATCAGAAACGTTATCTGGTTTCGTAGTATTTTTCAAACCATGTTGTGGTAAATATGGAGTTGATTGTGCTGCCGCCATAACGGAGGCAGAAATTTGAGCTGGTCGGTCAGTGGTGGCATTTTCTGTCACAGCTGGTAAACTAGAAAGTGAGCGATAATAGTTTATCCATGATACAATTTGAGAAATCGCACTTTTATTCATAACGCCAGGTTCGAATGACCCGGTCAATACTGGTGTGGTATCGTAAATGTTTGTAGGTGAGTCGGAGGCAACTAACTTTTGGTAGGTTGCTTGATATGCCTTGGCAGCATTCAGTTCTGAAGTAGTGTAACTAGTCGTTGCATTAGTGTCGGCCGTTGGTTGAGCAACGCTTGACTCACTAATGTTAGTGGGCGCAGTTGCAGCATTTACTACGGTCGTCGGTACGGCGAGTGCTAGTAATGCGATTAACAGTGCAGATTTAAATAGCTGTTTATTCCTCTTCATGACTCTGACCCCTATGGATGTATTTACACCTATTATAACGAATTTTTACTCAAAATTGTATAACGAGTGGATTTACAATATAATAATTTTCAATAATTTTCCATTAAAACTTTTATTTATTGATATACTCAGTTATTATTTTTATAATTGAGTTGACGAAACAGCTTGGGGGAATGGTCTTGACTAACAAAAAAACTAATAAATTTTTAACTCCGGCACAAGCTGCCGAAATGTTAGGTATTAGTGTAGCAACACTTCGTAAATATTCATTGATTGTTGAACATTCAACAAAGAATAGTGGTTACTTTGAACGTAACAAACAAAATAATCGCTTATATACACAGAAAAATTTGGATGACTTCAACAAAATGGTTGAACTTGGCCATGGTCCTAAAATGACTTTGGAATCTGCAGCTAAACAGATTTATCCTGTTTCAGCAGCAACGGAGACACAAGTTTCAAGTAAGAGTAACGGCACACATAACGCACAAGTTGCTAACTTGGAAAACACAATCAAAGAATTACGTGCCAATGTTGATCAACAGGAAAAAATCATTAAGAATCTGAATAAGAAAATCAAGACTTTGGAAGCAGGGGAAGCTACCAAGTCTACGACCGAGAAGGCTGCTGCAACGACTAAATCAAGTAGTACTGATAGTGATGAGAAGTATCAAGCTTACTTGAAACAAGTTAGGGCTGCGAAAGCTAAAAAGGAAAAAGAAACAAACACTGATGAAACTGCTAAACAATCGTCTGAAAAGGATTCTAGTTTGAAGACATTAGTTAATATGCAAGTTAACAATGAAAAGAAACCTCATTGGTGGAATAAATTTATGAAATAAAAAAAGATCGAAACTATAACGTTTCGGTCTTTTTGTTTGTCTTAGATTTTCTAGTCATGTTGATAGTATTACGAATTTCTTTGAATACAGTGCTAGTCTGAGCTTCATCCTTGATTGCAGTGATCATAAACAATGTATCAACTAAACTGATCTGGGCGATGATTGCATGCAACGCTTCATTCTGATAATTAGTTTCTTCAGAAATCGATAGTAACGCTACATTTACTAAACTCGTTAGAGTGGAGTTTCCGTAACTAGTGATACCAATGATTTTGACATTATTTTTGCGTAACTCATTAACTATCGCAAGAGTATCTTTATTTTCTCCACTATGGGAAATAACGATAGCACAATCGTCATCGGTCATTTTGGTCGCCAGCATCAGCTGCATATGATAATCGGTCGTGTAGTAAGGCTTTTTGTCTGAACGTAGAAATTTGTGGAATCCATCTTGAGCTACAACGGATGAGGCACCTAATCCAAAGAACGCCACTGAGTTGCTATTGTTGATAATGTCAGTCGCCTGTCGTAATTGTGACTCAGTCAGGATCTGCTGGGTAGCATTCAATGTGGAAATATTTGCATTAAAAATTTTATGAGTCATTTCCATATAACTATCGGTTGATTTTATGTCTTGGAATAGTCCTTGATCAGTCTCGTCTGAAGTTAGCAGACTAAGTTTAAAGTCCTGGAAATTCTTGAATCCCAACATTTTTGCAAATCTAGATATAGAAGAAATTGAAACTCCAGCATCTTTTGCAAGGTCATTTATTGTCAATCCAGAGTTGAAGGAACTGTTGTCTAATAAGTAATCAGCAATATCCTTATATGTACCTTTTAAATTTTCATAATAGCTTTGTATAACATAGTTTATATTCTTTGCCATAATTCTATTCCTCGTAATTATAAAATAACACATAATTAATATTAGGAAAACTTTTTTCACATTATTAGTTGATTGTTGAAAAATATTTTCGTATAATCAAAGATGTTGAAAGCAATTACAGGAGATGGAAAATATGAAATTAGCCATGATTGGTTTAGGTAAGATGGGAATTAACCTTACAGAGAACCTAATTAGAAATAACAACGAGGTCGTCGCATTTGACTTAAATGAAGACGCAAAGTCTGAAGCCAAAGGACTAGGTGCAGAAGTTGCCGACACACTTGAAGGAGCAGTCAGCAAACTTGAGTCACAAAAAATTGTTTGGGTAATGTTGCCAGCTGGTAAACCTACAAACATGACAATTGATAGTTTGAGCAACTTATTAGATGAGAACGATATCGTCATTGACGGTGGAAATACTTTCTATGAAGATACACTTCGCCACAATAAGATTTTGACTGAAAAAGGAATCAAATTCTTCGATGCTGGAACTTCAGGTGGTATGAGTGGTGCCAACAAAGATGGTAATTTCATGATCGGTGGAGATGACGCTGACACATTCAAAATTATCGAACCCATTTTTGAAGATATCGCCCAAAAAGATGGCTATTTATACACTGGTAAAGCCGGAAGTGGTCATTATCTAAAGATGGTCCACAACGGTATCGAATACGGAATGATGCAGTCAATTGCTGAAGGATTCGATGTTTTGGAACATAGTGAATTCGACTATGATAACGAAGCTGTCGCTAAAGTTTGGTCAAACGGATCAGTTATTCGCGGATGGTTGATGGAACTGGCACAATCAGCTTTCTCAAAGGATCCAGATTTAGAAGCAATCAAGGGTGTTATGCATTCTTCAGGTGAAGGTAAATGGACACTTGATGAAGCGCTCAAGCTCCAAGTTCCAACTCCAGTTATTGCTTTATCGCTTATGATGAGATATCGCTCAATGGAAGATGACACTTTCACAGGAAAAGTTGTTGCAGCTCTAAGAAATGAGTTCGGCGGACATGACGTCGAAAAGAAGTAGGAGGAACTTCTTATGGATTATATGATCGGTGCAGATATTGGTACAACTAGTACAAAGAGTGTTTTGTACGACATGAATGGAAAAGTAATTGCATACGCTAATAAAGGTTATCAATTGTATCAAGATACACCTGATATGGCTGAAGAAGATCCCGAAGATATTTTTGACGCCGTCGTTGAAGTTCTTGGTCAAGTTATGCGTAAAGGTAATGTTAAACCTGGTGAATTAAAGGGAGTTTCTTTCTCATCAGCTATGCATAGTTTGATTTTGATGGACGAAAACGATAAACCAATGACTCGTGCAATCACATGGGCAGATAACCGTGCAGCAAAATATAGTGAAGAGTTAAAAGAAAATGGACTCGGACAAGAGATTTACCTTAAGACAGGTACACCTATCCATCCAATGGCACCACTTTCAAAAATGTTGTGGTTAAAAAATGAAAAGCCAGATCTTTATAACAAAGCTAAAAAATTTATTGATTTAAAAACATATGTATTCTTCCGTTTATTCGGAGTTTATCAGATGGAATATTCAATCGCTTCAGCTACTGGAATGTTCAATATCTTCGATTTGAAGTGGGAAAAACAAGCTTTGGATTTACTCGAAATCGATGAAAGTCGTTTGCCAAAATTAGTTGAACCTACTGATTCAATCAAGGGTATCAATGCTAATTATGGTGAATTACTAGGCATCCAACAAGATGTTCCATTCGTTTTTGGAGCTAGTGATGGAGTACTTTCTAACCTGGGTGTTAACGCAATTGACCCTGGTGTCGTTGCGGTAACTATTGGTACATCAGGAGCTGTACGTGTTGTTGTCGACAAACCAGTGGTTGATCCAAATGGAAGATTGTTCTGTTATGCATTGACCAAGGATAAATGGGTCGTCGGTGGACCAGTAAATAATGGTGGTATCGTCTTCCGTTGGGTCCGTGACCAATTATTCGGTCCAGAAAAAATCACTGCTGAACAGATGCAAGTTTCATCGTATGATATTTTGACACAGATTGCAGAAAAGATTCCTGCCGGTTCAGATGGATTATTGTTCCATCCATATCTAGGTGGAGAACGTGCACCAATTTGGAACGCATATGCTCGTGGGTCATTCTTCGGATTAACTCGTCAACATACCCGTGCACACATGGTTCGTTCAGCGCTTGAAGGTATCGTCTACAACTTGTACATGGTCATGTTGATGATCGAAGGTGTTGCTGGAAAACCTAAGAGTATTCAGGCAACTGGTGGGTTCGCCCGCTCATCACTTTGGAGACAAATGTTAGCTGATATTTTTGAACAAGACGTAACTATTCCAGAAAGTTTTGAAAGTTCATGTCTTGGTGCAGCTGTGTTAGGGATGTATTCATTGGGATATATCGACGATTTATCTGAAGTTAAAAACATGGTCGGCGTTACAAATGTTCATCATCCAGATGAAAACAATTTTGAAGTTTATCGTGAATTGTTGCCAATTTGGATTCGTTTATCAAAAGTTTTGGCACCAGAATACAAGAGTATCGCTGAGTTCCAAAAGAAACATATGAAAGAGCACCAAGAAAAATAACTCGTCTCAGGACGAGTTTTAATAATAATCGAAATGTAAACGGTTACTTAAATTAGGGAGGATTTTCTTATGCCATTTCTTGTCTTAGTATTAGGAATTGCTTTGTTACTATTCTTAATTATCAAGGTAAAGTTAAATACTTTTGTATCCTTGGTTGTTACGTCGATTGCTGTTGGTGTTGGTCTTGGAATTCCAATGACCAAAATTGCCACTAGTATTCAAGACGGTATCGGTAGTCAATTAGGTGAATTATCGATTGTCTTTGGTTTCGGTGCCATGCTCGGGAGGCTGGTTGCTGATGCCGGTGGTGCATATCGAATTGCCCACACTCTGATCCAAAAATTCGGTAAAAAGAGATTACAATTAGCAATAGTTTTAGCATCATTTATTATTGGTATCGCTTTGTTCTTCGAAGTTGGTATGGTTCTGTTAGTTCCAATCGTATTCGCAATTGCTATTGAAGCTGGAGTTTCAATTATGTATCTTGGAATTCCAATGGCAGCTGCACTTTCAGTAACACATGGATTCCTACCACCACATCCAGCACCAACAGCCATCAGTGCCGTTCTTGGTGCAAGTGCTGGTCACGTGTTGCTATACGGAATCATCGTTGCGATTCCAGCCGTTATTATCGCTGGACCTTTGTATACCAAAGTTGCTAAAAAAATTGTTCCAGATGCTTTTGATAGAACTGGAAACCTGTCAGCACTTGGTCCTCAAAAAGAATTTAAACTTGAAGAAACACCTGGATTTGGAATTTCAGTACTTACATCATTGTTCCCAGTTCTCTTGATGGCAATCACAACAATTTATCAATTGTTATTCAACGGTGGCCATTTACCAAAGAACCCAACAACGTTAGATTCAATCATCGCCTTTATTGGTACACCAGCAATTTCAATGACAATTTCGTTATTGATCGCAATGTACACAATGGGTTGGGCACGTCGTTTCAAGACACCACAGATCATGCATACAGTTGAAGAAGCAGTTAAATCAATTGCAATGTTGCTACTAGTTATCGGTGGTGGTGGTGCCTTCAAACAAGTTTTAATTGACGGTGGAGTTGGAGATGCCGTAATGAACTTGTTCTCAGGTACAAATATGTCACCACTTATCCTTGGATGGTTGATTGCTGTAGTTCTAAGAATCGCCTTGGGATCAGCCACAGTTGCTTCACTAACAGCAGCCGGATTAGTTCTTCCACTAATGCAGTCAGCCGGAGTAAATCCAGCCTTGATGGTATTAGCAGTCGGAGCCGGTTCACTAGCTGCATCACACGTTAATGATGCCGGATTCTGGATGTTCAGAGAATATTTTGACTTAACAATTAAAGAAACATTACTTACTTGGACAGTTTTGGAAACCGTTATTTCCGTAGTAGGAATTATCGGGGTTCTCCTATTAAGTCTCGTATTGTAATCGCCAAGAGGTCGTCGAAAGATGGCCTCTTTTTTGGTATGCTTAATTGATATTAAATTCAGAGGGATGCCTTATGAAAAAGTTTTATACGTTTTTGATTATCTTTGTCGGCGCTTCAATCGGTGGAAGTTTACGATATTTGATAGGTTTACTGTTCACTGTTAGTTCTGGTTTCCCTTGGGGAACATTATTTGTCAATCTGACTGGAGCTTTCTTATTACCATTATTGATCCATTATTTGCATGATAAATTTCATCTGAAAGCCAATACGGTTCTGTCCCTGACGACTGGATTACTGGGAGCTTACACAACTTTTTCTACTTTTACTGCAGATTCGTACAAACTATTTCAAAATGGAAATTATGTGATGTTATCAATATATTTGTTGGCAACCATGGTGGGGGGCTTTCTCTGTGCGATTGCTGGTAATTATTTGGCAGCTAATTTAGCAACGAGAGAATATTTGAGTAGAAAAAAAGAAAGCTAGGATTATCCTAGCTTTCTAATTAGCTTTTTCTTCGATGTCAGTTTCTGGATCGTCATCAAGTAGAATTATTGATTCACCTTGTTCACGACGACGACAAATATCTTCTTCGCCCCATTTGCATAGTTGGAACAGTAGATCATTTAAAGTTTTACCGTAATCAGTCAATGAATATTCGACCTTAGGTGGAACCTGTTCATAGACTTTACGATTAACTATTCCACTATTTTCCAATTCACGAAGTTGTTCTGTCAGAACTTTTTGAGTTATTTCGGGAATTACACGACGCAATTCACCAGTACGCATAGTTCCACGTTTAAGATGACAGAGAATCAGAGGCTTCCATTTTCCGCCAATGACATCGATCGTAGCTTCAACTCCAATGTTATAAACACATTGCTTCAAGTGAATTTCCCCTTTACATATTGGTATGATTGAATTTCATATTAACATGTAAATAAAAGAAATTACAGAATTATTGTTTTTCAGCAGCGACGCTACGCATTAGATAGAAAATCAACAAAATTCCAATTACTAACATAGCGATTCCCATCCATGGTGTCATCGCAATCATATCGTTGGAAGCCGCAAAGCCGCCGACGGTTGATCCGATGATGATACCAATATTAAAGGCAGAAATATTAAGGGAAGATGCTAGATTGACTTCAGAAGGTGTTAATTCTTCTGCTAATTGCAACATATAGAGCTGTAAACCAGGGACGTTCATGAAGGCAAATAATCCCATAAGTAAAACGGCAATCAATCCGAAGTAGTGAGTGTTTAGACTGATCCAAACTAGGAACAACGCTGCACCAAGGCCGATAAACATTTTTAAAAGAGCGTTCAAAGGTTTTACGTTAGCTAATCGACCACCGAGCGTATTTCCGATGGCGACAGCAAGTCCATAGACGACCAAAATAATAACAATAGCTCCGTCTGACCAGCCCATTTGATTTTTTAAAATTGATGAAATGTATGTATAAACTGGGTAAGTTGCACCATAACCAAGGGCAGTTATCAAGATGATCAACAATAATTTAGGTTGATTCAAAATTCTCAAGAAACCTTTAGCGTTGCTTGGTTGAGCTTTTGGAAGATTATTTGGAACTAAAATCAAACTACCGATCATTCCTATCAAACCAAGTAAAATCAAGAAAATGAATGAGCTACGCCAATTTAAAATTTGTCCGATATATGTTCCTAAAGGAACACCAGTAACGGTTGCGACTGTTAAGCCAGTGAACATTACCGAAATTGCTGAAGCACGTTTGTTTGGAGCAACAACGTCGGCAGCAACTACGGAAGCAATAGTCATAAATAATCCGTGTGCTAAAGCTGAGATAATTCTACCTATAAGAAGCATGACGAAGGTAGGTGCCAAAGCAGCAATCGTATTTCCAAGGATGAAGCTGATCATAATGGCAATCAATAAAGTTTTTCTATTGAAGCGAGTTGTTAGGGATGTCAGAATTGGTGCACCTAACATGACTCCCATCGCATATAGTGAGACCGTTAATCCGGCCTGAGCAATCGTGACATTAAACGATTTGATGATCAATGGCATGATTCCGACACTGATAAATTCAGCACTACCAATTGCGAAAGCACTGATAGCGAGGGCAGCTAAAGTCCAAGCTGGTGATAATTTTTTATTTTGCAAAGTATTCACTCCTTTAATCAATTAATAGTTTCTTAACGACAAAAATTAATTATAGGGGCAAAAAATTTTAAAACAATTACGCACTTTAAAGTGGGATAGGTACTTAAAAGTAACCAAGGAAGGAGGTTTTGGTGATGAATGTATTATTAGTGGCAGTTGGGGCGACATTCGGAGCTTATTTTAGAAATGAATTGACCGCTGTCTCAAAGAAAGCCAAAATTGATTTTCCTTGGATGACACTATGTATAAATATCTTGGGGTCTTTTATTCTCGGATTAGTTAGTGCCCGAATAGCAGATAAACGATTATTGCTATTGCTAGGGACAGGACTTTGCGGGGGATTTACAACATTTGGTACGTTTAATTTTGAGCTCAGCCAGTTGTGGTTTCAAAAAAAGTATCTTAGATGTTTTGTTTATTTCTGTTCGTCATATATTTTTGGTATATTAGGATTTATAATTGGAGTAACACTTTAAGAGGTAATTATGGAAAATACAATTTGGAACGAAAGTAACAAACCAGGTATCATCACTTCAACAAAATTATATTTTAATGATTTATTTGTCGGGGCAAAACGAATGAGTCGAGCTGATTTTTGGTGGGGTTATCTTGGAACAACAATATTCTTTACAGTTTTGTTGGGACTGTTAGCCTTATTGGAAACTAAATTGCCAGTAATGGATTATTACTGGAGTGCCGTGGTCGGTGTGGCAATTGCTATGAGTTTTGCTTATTATATTATTGCAATTTTTACTGCTTCGATTCGTCGATTGCATGATGTCAACTTGCGTGCTTGGTGGCTGTTGTTTTATTTGATTCCCGGAATTGGTTTTATTGTTTGGGTTGTTTTGATGTGTTTAGGCCAACGTAATTCTTCTAATCGGTTTGATTATGATATAGAGTCGGATTAGGTATCCGACTACGAAAGCAAATCGATTGGCTTTCTTCGTCTAAATTGGGATTTAAATTTTTTTGCTGAATCAAATAATATGTTAGTTTACAAAAAAGAGTTCGGAGGCATATTTGCTCCGAACTCTTATTTATTTGATCAATTTATTAATTTGTTCTGTTTCATCTGCAGAAAATTCGAGATTATCGAGTGCTTTTAGATTTTCGTCTAAGTGATCATTGTTGGTTGTGCCGATGATTACACTTGCAACTACTGGGTCTCGTAGTAACCAAGCTAATGACATTTGGCTAAGTGTTTGGTTACGATTTTTTGCAATGTCATCCAAACTATTTAGTTTTGTTACCAAGGCTTCGGGTCCATTGGCAAGCAAACTGTTATTTGTGTGGTGAATCTTGAAGTCATTGGGAATACCAGCTAGATAGCGTTCTGACAATAGTCCTTCACAGAGTGGGCCATAGGCTATCAATCCTGTACCACTATCTCTCATTACTTGAGCCACACCACTGGTTTCTACGTGGTTGTTCAATAAATTCATGCTCATTTGATTCAAAACAAATGGTGTTCCTAATTGTTGGAATAATGCGATTGCTTTCTTCAATTCAGGCACTTCATAATTTGAAACGCCAACGTACATTGCTTTACCTGAACGGGCGATGTCATCCAAGGCACGAACGGTTTCTTCAATTGGAGTTTTGTCATCATAACGGTGTGCATAATAAATATCCACGTAGTCTAAATTTAATCTAGTCAAGGAGTCGTTGATCCCTTGAAGTAAAGATTTACGAGAAGTTCCGATACCATAAGGACCATCGTGAATTTCATAACCCGCTTTAGTTGAAATTACTAATTCATCCCGATAGGGTTTTAAATCATCTTTTAAAATTTGTCCTAATAATTCTTCAGAACTTCCAAATCCAACTTCGCCATTTCCGTAATGATTAGCAACATCAAAGTTAAAAATTCCCTTATCAAAAGCATGTAAAATTACGTCGCGTCGATCACTTAATGGATCCGCGCTACCAAAGTGTTGCCATAGTCCCAATGAAATTGGTGGTAACATTAGACCAGTTTTTCCAGCGTGACGCACAGAATTGTTTTCATAACGACTATTTGATGCAGTATACATAGATACAACCTCCAATTATTCATACCAATTAATATTAAAACAATGTGAACGGTTACTCAAGGATATTCAATTTAGAGAATCTACAATATACAGTTGAAGTTTTAGCTTTCTAATCTTTCTTTCAACGCGTTCGTCAAAATGGCTGAGAAATTCAGATTCTTTTCTTTTCCAAGTTTTACTAAATATTCAGGTACCGTGACACTTTTCCGCACAGTCTTTGGGTTGTTGCGTCGATATTCATCAAGATTAATAGACACAACAGTTTTTATAACTTCATTTTTAACGATTAAGTCTTCTAACTTACTTGCTATTGGATATTCGGATTTATCTTCCAACATTATTCCAATTGCATCGATCGCCATCAGAATTGCGTCTGTCATCGTATTGACTATTTAGCTATTGAGGCTGCTAATATTTTTCAGCTTTTACCACCAAAGCTTGACCAAGGCTTGTGTTCCATCATCACCTAGATGCTTTTCATCTACTAACTTTTCATATAAGGCTTTGGCTTGTTTTGTAGCGGGTAAATCTAGTCCCATTTTTTCACTTTCATCCAAAGCTATTCTCAAATCTTTCAAGAAGTGTTTTGAATAAAATCCTGGGGCATAATCGCCTTTTAAGATTCGTGGCCCATAATTTGCCAGACTCCAGTTTTGAGCTCCTCCACCTAGTAGTGTGGCTAAAACAGAATCCAAGTCTAATCCGGCGGCTTTTGCATAGACGAACATTTCAGTCAGTCCGGTCATTGTTCCGGCAATCATAATTTGATTGGCCATTTTCGCATGTTGTCCTGATCCGTATGGCCCAAAATAATGAGTAGTTTGACCGATAATTTCGAAAATTGGTTGTAGCTGATTGTAGGTTTCCTTACTGCCACCGACCATGATGGTCAATTTACCGTCACGAGCGCCAACATCGCCACCAGAAACAGGAGCATCAATACAATTAACACCAATTTTTTCAGCTTTTTCACCCAGTTCTTTGGCTAAAGTAGGGGTACTTGTTGTCATATCGACGATAGTTTGACCAGATTTCAGTGCTGCGAAAACACCAGTCGTTTCGTCGAGATATACATCTTTGACATCTTGGGGAAAACCGACCATAGTAAAGATAATATCAGTATTTTCTGTTAATTCCTTTGGACTGTGGAACCAAGCTGCACCTTTGTTCAAAAGTGGTTCAGCCTTTGATTCAGTCCGAGTGTAAACAGAAACATCATAGTTTGCTTTCAACAAATTATTTATAATTCCACTACCCATGACACCAGTTCCAATGAATCCAATTTTCACCATATTTAGTACCTCCGAGTGTGTGAATGCTGCTTTTTTGATAACTTCAAAGTCAGTTTAACATTTTAATTGATTGCTTAGTTGTATTATGAACTTTCACATAAGTCCCGAATAAGATTGGACTGACAATAATTATTAGTATTAATTTCGTGGGAATTTATTTATGATTGTTATATAATTTGTGAAACAGAACAAGTAGGGGGTGGCAATATTGGCCATGTTTAAAGAATATACGAAAAAAATATTAGCAGCGATCTTTTATGGAATTACCTCCGCCATGGGAATTCAGCTACTTTTACAGCCAGCAAAGTTATATACAAGTGGAGTCATGGGTGCTGCCCAACTGATCGTTAACTTGATAGAAAAATTTGCTCACATGGGAACCGAAGTTTATCTTTGGTACTTCCTAATGAATATTCCATTATTAATATTATCATGGAGAAAGTTAGGAAAAAGATTCACCGTATTAACATTGATATCGATAGCTTCAGCCTCGATATTTATTCTATTCATACCTCTACATCCAATAACAAATGATCCAATGTTAGCCTCAATTTTTGGTGGTGCCATGGTCGGAATCGGTACCGGAATCTGTTTCAGATACGGCTTTTCAACCGGAGGAACCGATATCATCGCATTGATAATTCAAAAGAGCAAAGGCGGCACAGTAGGCCAAGTAAGTTTTGGAGTAAACACAGTGATAATCCTAATAGCCGGAATGGTATTCGGTTGGGAGTTAGCGCTTTACAGTATCGTCTCAATCTTCGTAACTAACATCGTTATCGACAGAATGTACATCCAGCAACAGAAAATCACAGTAACAATATATTCGCACTCAATAGATGACATTTCCAAAGCATTACTGAAATCCTTGAACCGAGGAATCACCATGGATTACAACCTAAAAGGAGCATATTCAGGTGAACAAATAGGTTCAATGACAATGGTATTAACAAAATTCCAACTATTCTTTGTAAAACAAACAGTACAAAAAATAGATCCAAATGCCTTCATAAATATCCAACCAACAATAGGCATAATGGGGAAATTCAACGACAACTAAAAATAAAACAGAAGCAACATCGAAAGATGGAGCTTCTTTTTTTTAGCCGAAATTCACCGAGATGTTCATAGAAAATAAAAAAATCTCACCCCTCCACAAAAGGAAAGATGAGACGTTGATTTAAAATATTAGACAATTTAGCACGTAGGGCAGGTTCGCCGGTGGTTCAGCTGCGAGATTTATGTTATCGGGGCGAAGCCACGATTACATAAAGGATTCCTTTAAAGACCGCACTTAGGCTTTAAAGAATCCCGTAGCGTTCCAACCACCGCCGAACCTAACCGAAGTGCGGCAGTGAACCACTATTTAAGTACATCTGCAAACGACGAATCGCCCGAGACGAAAGAAAACTCCTTCTTGCCTGTTGATGGTGTTTGCAAAATTTGAACAATAGCTTTAGCAACATCAATACGAGGAACAGTTCCACTCTCGTCACCAGAAACAAGCTTGATTTTGCCAATACTTTCATCGTCAGTTAACCCACCTGGATGAATGATCGTGTAATCAAGTTCTGTTCCACGAAGATGAACATCGGCGTAATGTTTGGCAATCATATATGGCTTGATGCCTGAAGCATCCCATTTACTTCTGTCATCACTGAAAATTGAGCTGACCATAATATAACGTCTGATTCCAATACCTTCAGCCACCATCATTGTTTTAATAGCACCGTCTAGGTCTATTTGAATTGTGAGATCATATCCGGCACCACCGGCACCTGCTGAAAATACAATTGTGTCGGCACCAGAAGCCTCAATTGAATTTTTCAGATCATCTAAGGAACCAGTTAAATCAATAAATTGCGTGGGAATATTATTTTCTTTATATGCCTTTATTTGTTCTTCACTACGTAAGCCAGCAACAAAATCAATATTCTTCGATTGTAATTCACCAATCAACAAACGTCCTACTTTACCATGTGCACCAATAATAAGTACTTTCATAAGTAAACCTCCTCAATATCTTAACTGTACCAACAAAAATTTGTTTTTGCTAGTATAAAGAATATAGTTATAATTATAGGTAGGAGGGCACTATGAAAATATTAGGTATTTTAGCATCTCATAAGGAACACGGTCTGAATGCACAAATGCTCGAGAGTGTTTTGGACAATGTGGACGAGGGTGTAGAAACAGAAACTATATTTTTGGAAAACTACGACATAACTCCTCACAAATTTCATGAAGACAATCCAGTTCTTGATGAATTTTCTGCGAAGTTAGCTGAGGCAGATGTTTGGGTTTTCGCTGCACCGACATATTGGCGAGAATTATCTGGGGTTTTGAAAAACTTCTTTGACTGTATGCGTCCAAAATTGGTTTACATCAAAGAAAATGGGGACACTATCCCTGGAGATTTCAAAGATAAGCATTACATGAGTATTACTTCTTGTTTTGCTGGACCGGTCGAAAACTTTGTTACTGGAGTTACAGACGAAAGTTTCAAGACTATAGATCGTACAATGTCTGCTGCTGGAGTCATTAAAGTTGGGGAACTCGTATTGCCAAACACATTTGGAATGAAAGAAATTCCCGAAAATAAAAAGAAATTAGCAGCCAAGTTTGGACACAAGATTTCTAAAAAAGTAGAAAAGGATGATTTAACCGTGAAAAGATATATTCAGTTATTCTTGATGATCGCAGTCATGGCCTTGATTACGATGGGAATCCAAATACCATTGAAAGCTATCATGCCAGTTGGTAATTTTTGGGTAAACTATGCATCATTCGTTGTGATATTCTTCGTACTATTAGGATTGATTTTGCACTACATGACATTTATGAAACATAGACGTAGATAATAGAATAAATTTTATTTAACTTTACAGTGTTTACAAATGTAAATTCGATAAACAATAAAAAATTGGACTTTCGATAAATGAAAGTCCAATTTTATTTTGCTTAAATTATGCGGTAGCTACAGCAGAAGATGCTTTAACTTTTTTGTTTTCTGAAGCATCAACTAAACTTGCGGCAACCATTGAGCTTGTTACGTTTGTTGTTGTACGAGCCATATCAGCGAAGGCATCGATACCGGCAAAGATACCAACAATTTCTACTGGTAATCCTAAGGTAACGAATAAAGCGGTTGCTAACATGATTCCACCACCGGGAACTCCGGCAGTACCAAGTGAAACGACTGGGCAAAGTAAAATGATAACTAGAACTTGTGTGAATGTAACATTCATACCGAGTGAGTTCATAGCATAAATTGCTAGAAGAGGAGGCCAAACTCCGGCACATCCTGACATTCCAACTGTTGTTCCTAATGGACCAACGAAGTTAGCAATGTTTTCCGAAACATGTTCTTTCTTAGTTAAGCAATCAATGTATACAGGTAACGTACCTGAAGAACTTCTTGTTGAGAATGCCATCAATTGAGCAGGCATAATATTCTTGAAAAATCTAATAGGTGATATTTTACCAACAAATTTCAATAATAGACTGTCAGTAAAGTAGATATGGAAGAAACAACCAACAAATGCTAGAACGATGATCTGAACAAGAGGCATCAAAGCCTTAGGATCACTAGCACCGATTGTATCTGCCATCAAGAAAATAATTGAGTATGGTAATAATTTAATGATTACACGAATTATTTGATAAACGATGTCGTGGCATTCATCTATAAAGCTTTTGAAAGTGTCCATTGAACCTTTCTTGCGACTTGATAGTGCAACGACTGCTATTCCGACGATAATTGAGAAAAATACGACCGGAATAATTTGTCCCTCAGCCATTGAAGTAAATAAATTAGCTGAGAATAGATTTGTGATTACTTCTGTGAAATGTGGAATTTTTGTAACTTTAAAGCCATCTACGATACTTAGGTGACTACCTGTACCGATACCTGACATGATTGCCAGAGCGGCACCAACAATTGCAGCCAGCAATGTTTGGAAAAGTAGCCAGAAGATGGATTTACCCCCAATACTTTTTAGTTCATGTAGTGACTTCATTGAATAGATACTCTTGATCAACGAAACCATCAACAGTGGAATAACCATCATGGAAATAACTCTAATAAAGATTGTTCCCAGGACAGCCGCATATTCCGTATATCCTTTGAAGAAAATACCTATAACGATACCGATCAATAAAGCGACAACTGATGTAAATGTGAAGTTAGTCTTTTTATTCAACCAGTATATGAAATAACACGCTACTAAACAGACTAGTAAGGTGCTAATGTTCATCCAAATATTCATAATTCCCCTCCCGTGTGGTATGTGGTAATTTTTATCATTTCTTCCCCACATGAAAAAGCTTATCAGATAAGAGAACGTTTTCATAGGAATTTTGTGCATTAATTAACAAATAAACAAAAAATTAATATTGCCATGAGAGATGATTTACAAATTAAATATTAGATTCTTTCTCAACAAACTAGTAATATACTATTGGTATAAAATATCACGTTGAAAGGGAGCAAATAAGTTTGGCAGAATCAGAATTTTGGTCAAAAATATCGGAAAAGGCTAAGCAAGAGAACAGACCTTTCTTTACGATGGCTCCCATGGAAGCTGTTAGTAATACAGTATTTCGCCAAGTTATAACTCATGCTTGTCCACCTGATATGTTTTTCAGTGAGTTCGTTTATGCAAAAGCGATAACGGATCCGACAACTAAATTTCCCGTTAACGGTCGCTTATATATGCAACCAGGGGATAAAATGACACCAGTTGTGCAACTTTGGGGAAACGAAGCTGAAGATTTCAAAGCAGCGGCTTCGTCCTTGAAACACCAAGGATTTCAAGCGATAGACATAAATATGGGCTGTCCTGATGGAACTGTCATCAAGAATCATGGTGGAACAGATTTGATCCGTAATCCTGAATGGGCAGCTGGTGCGATTGCTGCAGCTAAAACTTCAGGATTGGCAGTCAGTGCCAAGACCAGATTGGGTTATAGCAAAGTCGAAGAGTATCATGACTGGCTGAAATTTTTGTTGGAACAAGATGTTGAAGTTTTAACGGTTCATCTGCGCACTAAGATGGAAATGAGCAAGGTTCCTGCCCATTTTGAAGTTATTGACGATATTATCAAAATGCGTGATGAAATTGCTCCCGGTACTCTGATTCAGATCAATGGGGACATTCCTGATTATCAAACTGGTTTGAAATTGGCACAAGAACACCCTGGACTAGACGGAATTATGATTGGCCGTGGAGTATTCGCAAATCCATATGTGTTTGAAAGTAAGCCTGCTGAACACTCACTTGATCAATTGTTAGAGTTATTGAATATGCAATTAGACTTGTTCGATGAGTTCTCACAAAAATATGACGTTCCACGTTTCCAAGCGCTAAAGCGATTCTTCAAAATTTATGCGCGGCCTGAACTTGGTGCGACTGATTTGCGAAATGCAATGTATGATACCAAATCTACTGGTGATGTTCGTAAGATTTTGGATGAAAAAGAAAAATATCTATAGAAAAAGACCAGACAATTTCGTCTGGTCTTTATTTGTTTGATTATGAAATTTAGCTCATTTGGTCTAATTGATCTAAAACCTTGTCATATGTTGGTTCGTCAGTTTGTTCATCCATGATTTCTGAATAAATAACTTGTTTGTTTACGTCAACGACCCAAACTGAACGTGCTAAGATTCCCATTGTTGGGATAAGTAGGTTAGAGTTTCTACCGAAATCCTTGTCGACATCAGATAACATTTGCATATTTTCAACATCTTCAGCAGCACACCACTTACTTTGTTGCTCAATCGTGTTGGTTGAAATAGTTACGAAATTGATTTCTGAATGTCCATCAACTTCAGTATTGAATCTCTTTGTTTGAAGACTGCAGACACTAGTGTTGATATCAGGTACGACACTGATAAGTAATGGTTTGTCGAGTAATTCTTTAAGTTTTACATTCTTACCATCTTTGTTTTTTACGACAAAATCTGGGAATTGATCTCCGACAATAACTGGTTCTCCCACTGTTGAAACTGCCTCGCCTTTAAATGTTAAATCCATTTAACTCACACCTTTCTTTTTTACATATTAAATTATAAATGAATTAGGTCCAAAAACCTAAATTAATGATTATGTAAATTAAAACTCTTCATAGACTGCTGGGTCTTGATTCTTCAAACGGCCGTCCGCTTTGGTCAATTTGCTCATACCAACTAATTCATCAGCTGTTAATTCGAAGTCAAAGATATTTAAGTTTTCACGTTGATGGTCGCTGTGACTTGACTTGGCTATAGGTAGCACGCCAAGCTGAGTTTCCCAACGGAGGATGATTTGACCAGCATTCTTATGATACTTTTCTGCCAATTTTAAAATAAATGGGTCCTTTAATTCGTTGCTTGCTCTGCCTAGGGGACTCCAGGCTTGATCTAGAATTCCATGAGCTTGATCATATTCACGCTGTTTCTCCTGGTTAAAGTAGGGATGCAATTCAATTTGGTTGAGAACAGGCATGACACCAGTTTCTTTTTCCAAACGGTCCAAATGTTCTGGTAGGAAGTTGGAAACACCGATCGAATGTATCAGACCAAATCGTTGTGCATCGATCAAAGCTTGCCAAGCCTCAACGTAATTATCCTCTTTAGGATTTGGCCAGTGAATAAGATACAGGTCATAGTAGTTTAAGCCAGCTCTATATAACGATTCCTGAATAGTATCGATAGCCTCTTGATAGTGATGATGACGACCAGGGAGCTTGGAAGATACGATGATATCCTCTCGTGGCACAGGACTCTTGCGAATTGCTGCACCGACTGCTCCTTCGTTTTCATAGTTAAATGCACTGTCGATCAAACGGTAGCCAACGTTCAAGGCAGACACTATACTATTTACTCCTTGTGCTCCGTTGACTAGCCAAGTACCGAAAGCAACCTTTGGCACAACTAGTCCATCGCGAAGTTGATAAGTTTCTGACATTATTATTTGAACCCCTCTCTGTTCAGATTTAATAATTTAGTTTAAACTCAGTATAGCATTATGTTGACGCTTACATTTATATACAATATTCAGTATTTTATAAAAACGCTCTACATAAATGATATCGACAACTTGGAGGAAAATATGGATTCTGAAAATATTATTTATCAACGCAAATCTATCCGTTCGTTCAGTAGTAAAAAATTGAGCGACAATATAATAGAAGAAATAGTTCTCGATGGTACACGTGCGCCTTCCTGGGAAAATGCTCAACCATGGGAAGTATATGTCGCTACTGGCAATAGTTTGGAAAATATTCGTAAGCAGTATATGGATTCCGAGACTATGGGAAAAGCACCCAAGAGCGACCTAACAATACCTGGCCTAGGTGAATGGTCAAAGACATCGATCAGTAATGTCGAAGTTTGGGGAGAATCCGTAAAAGAGGCTGTTGGTGAAAAGGGAACATCTGACCCAGAAATGCAGAACGCCGATCATAATTTATTTTATGCACCAGCAATTGTTTATATTACTGCGAATATAAATGCCAGCGAATATTCAATTTATGATATCGGTGCCTTTGGCCAAACATTAATGTTAGCAGCCAAAAGTAAAGGTGTCGATTCGATACCGGCATTTCAATTCGTGAAGTATCCAGACATAATCAAGAATGTTTTAGAAATACCAGATAATCAAAAAATCGTTGTTGGAATAGGTTTGGGTTATGCGGATAATTCCAGATTGAATAATATTCTGACTCGTAGAGCGCCAATCGATCAAATTTTGCACATAAAAAAATAACAGCCCCAGGGCTGTTATTTATTATTTTCTAGCATTTTTTGGATCACAGGGATGTTACCAAGTTCGCCAGGGTTATCACCCGAGATGACAACAGTGTTGGTATTTGAAGTAGCAAGTTGTGAGAAAGCTTGGATAGTTTGGTTTTTGAAGTAACCATCTTTAGCTTTATCAAGACTCTCGTTCATTTGTTCGATACGATAACTTTCTGCATCGGCACGAGTACGAGTTGCTTTGGCTTGAGCTTCAGCAGTTGCAATCAAAGCATCGTTCTTAGCTTTAGTTGTTAGCTCAATACTTTTAGCTTCACCCTCGGCTTTAGCGATAGCAGCGATACGTTCACGATCAGCCTTTAATTGTTTATCCATTGAATCTTGAATAGAAACAGAAGGTTTCAATTGATCGATGTTGATACGGTCAACATTGATACCGTAAGTATTAGTTAGGTCACCAATGGCAGCGGCAAGCTCTTGGTTAATTTTCGAAGTTGAGCCAAGTGCCTCATTCAAATCCATACGTCCGATGATGTCACGAAGGTGTCCACGAACTAACTGTGACATTGATTCAACTGAATCGGTATTCTCGTAACGATATTTGACAGCATCAGTAACGTGATAGTTTAGAGTAACACTAGCGCTAATATCGGCGTTATCTTTGGTGATTATTGAATAGTCAGGAAGCTTCAACGGACTCATAGCCAAGCTAACAGCATGAATTTGTTGGATCAATGGAATGTAGAAATGTAATCCAGCATCCACACTGTGATGATATTTTCCTAGTAATTCGACTAGACCCTTATGGTTTTGGTGCACAATTTTTATACCTAACATGTTTTTCCCCTTATTTTAATTCTTTCAAAGTAAGAATATTTCCGGTAGCCTCAATAATTGTGTACATCTTCTTTTCGTCAACGTCTTTAGTATTTGATAAAATATAACGGTAGTAGATCCCACTTACAGATACTAGTCCGCTATCAGGCAATATATCAACTCCTTTGACTGTTTGACCGACGAATTGACGATTTTCAAGAGTTGAATCTTTGGTTTTTTCTTGGAGAAGATGGACAATATATTTGTTGACACTACGGTTTTCTGCGTCAGCCTTGGCAACGACTCGATCATAGAGATCTTGGTCAAGGCGTAATAAAAATTTCTTTTCTGCCATATCTTTATGATATCAAAATGATATCACTTTGTATATAAGCAGATAATAGGATAAATATAAGCAAAATAATCTCGATTACTAATAATAACTATAAATAAATTTCTATATAAAAAGAGGATCATTCATGGATTTGCAAGGGGAAAAGTTAGTCATTAGAAACTTCACTGAGGCTGATGAGAAAGAATTCTATAAATTGATGAGTAGTAAAAAGAACCATGATACCGCTGGTTTGGAGTATTCTACAGATCAAAATTTTGTTAAAAAAGTTTTTTCTCAATATTTAGCACTTGCCAACACGTATGCTATTGCTTTAAAATCAAACAGCCAGATGGTGGGCATAATTGAACTCAACGAACGAGGAATCTCTAATGGTTTAGATAAGACACGTGAAATAGGATTTATAATTTCCGAAGAATATCGTCATTTAGGATACGCCCAAGAGGCAATAAGTTTGCTTCTTGATTATGGATTCAATACCTTGCACCTCACAGAAGTCTGGGCATCAGTAAAGCTTCACAACTTAATACCGCAAACTTTGCTTACCCAACTCGGATTCAAGTACATCTATCAAGCCAACCAAGATCCATTCTTATCGGATGATGACGATGAAATCTTGAAGTACTACTTGTTGAAAAATGAGCAGAATGCGGATGAGTAATTAAAGCATTCGTTTTTTTTATCAATTTATTTATCGACTGATAAATAAATTAATGCTAAAAAGGAGGTACATCATGTTTCGGAAACGAGGAAGAAGACGGAAGCTATCAGAGCATCGGAATCTAAGGCCTTACAAGCTACTTTTTATTTGTATGGCAATAGTCATAGGAATCGTTGTTGGATTGAGTAGTAATTTAGTACATTCTCAAACAAGCGAAGATTCTAAACAACAGATTTATGGGAAATCTAAAGTGACTTCAGATGTGAACGTGGTCGTTGTCGGCGAAAAGGACGGTGGTGGAACAGGTACAAAACCAAAACCCGTACCAACACCAAACCCCAAGCCTAATCCTGGTAAGAAGCCAAGTCCTAGCAACCCAGGAACAAAGCCAAGTCCGAATCCTTCGCCAGATCCAGATAATGTCTCCGATAATAACGACAAAGCAACACAGGGAGAAACGCCGTCAGTTATTATCGATAATCAGAGATATTTTCCACAGACCGGGCAAGCAAATGATTCACTTTCAGTATTATTTGGTGTCTCATTGGTAGCATTACTAAGTTTATATTTGTCCTACAATCTCATTTATCAAAAGATTAATGACTAATCAGGTTCAAAATTATAAAAATTTATTCGAAACTTATGGTATCTATTAGTGATACCATTTGCTAAACTTCTTAGCGTGTTAAGAATATAAAAAATTCTAGGGAGGAATTTTTAACATGAAGATTTCAAAAACAAAATTGGCAGGATCATTAGCATTAGCAGGAATCGTTTTAGGAGCAGTTGCACCTACAACAGTTCAAGCAGCAACAGGTTTAACTATTCCAAATGGTTCAGATACAACAGAAAAAGGAACTAACTTGGACTTGAACAACAATGACCTCGTTATTGCTGACGAGGGTACAGATGCAAAGGCTTATTCAGAAGCAAACGTTCAAATCATTTCTGGTTTTCTAACATTGGATATGGTTCCAGATTTTAGTTTTGGTTCAGTTATTGCAAACGGAACAACAGGATTGAGAGCCAAGGGTGTATCTACCATCAAAGATGATGGTAACTCAGAAGGTATCCTACAAGTCTCAGATTCACGTGATAGCAAAGTTGAAGTAGAAAAAGGAAAAGGCCTTGGTTTTACAGTTACAGCTCAATTAGCAGGCTTTAAAGAAAACGGTTCAGGTACTGAAAATAATAACTTTACAATGAACTTGAGAAAGCAATCATTAGTTGATGCTAACGGTAAGACAATTGCTGGAGCATTTACTAAAGATGCTGAAATTAAAGCAGGAGCAGATGGTGCAACACCTATTATTGATCTTGCAAAGGGTTCATATAGTAATGGTCAATTGAAAGCAATTTTCAATACAAATGATGCTGCTAAATTAAAAGTTAGTGACAAAATTGGTGCTGCAGGAAAACAAACTGCATACAGTTCTGTAATTACATGGAAGTTGTCAACAACAGCTACATCAACACCAGATGCAGGTTCACACGCTTAATCCTATTAACGATTCCAAAGTTAATGCAAAGATTCAAAATATCTATCCAGAAACCACTACCACTCGGTAGTGGTTTTTGTCTGAAAAACGTTTTTATAAATTGAGATAGGAGTTTATTTATGAAACAAAACCTCTTAAAAATTGTATTTGCTGTTTTTGCTTTGGTCGGTATCGGCTTTGCTATGAACACAAATACTGTTAACGCTACTTCTGGAGACTTTACCTTGAAGCCGGAAGCTAGTTCAAGTTCCAAGGTCAACATTGATGGTGGCTTTTACTATATTGATGGTGACCCTGGCGAAACTGTCGACTTGAAGGTCGGCGTATACAACACTAGTAAGGAAAGCAGACAATTCATCGTTTACGGAAATACTGCTTTCACAACTGATGAGGGTCAACCTGGTTACGACAAGTTAAAGGTAAAGGATCCTAATTTAAAGATTTCTATGCATGATTTGTTCCAAAATAATAAGCAAATTGTGACGGTTCCAGCGGGTAAGGACGTTGTCGTAACTATGAATTTGACTATTCCTACTCAAACTATTGGTGGTTTCTTAATGGGTGGTATCAATATTCAGCCTTATCACGAATCTGCTAAGGGAACTGTTGCTCAAGATGGAACTTTGATCAAGAACAAGTTCAGCTATTCATTGCCGATCGAACTTACTCAAGCTGGAACAAAACGTGATGATGTTAACTACAAAATAAATCTTGTGAAACCTAGAATTGTTAACACTATGGATGGAAAAGAAATTGGTGTTGCAGCAAATGTTGCTAATACTTCAAATGCTTTCGTTTCAGGACTGAGCTCAAAAGCTACTATTACCAAATATGGCGACAAGGGTTTCAAGAAAACTGAGACTAAAGATGATCAATCCATCGTTCCAACTTCTAACTATAACTACACAGTTGGTTGGGGTAAGGAACCTCTAAAAGCTGGTAAATATCATATCAAGATGGTGTATTCAGGAAATGGTGTGCGGACTTGGGTACTCGATAAAGACTTTACTATCACCAATGCGCAAGCTAACCAATTCAATAAACTTGCAGGTCATAAGCCTAATTACTTATGGTTGTATATTTTGCTTGCAGTCTTAGTATTGGCATTAATTATGGGACTTGGTGTGTATCTTGGTAAAAAAGGAAACAAAGGAAAGTCAGCTCCATCAAGATCAAATAACTCACGTAACAGAAGACGTCGTCGTCGCTAAAATGAAAAGTAGAAAAGCACTTTTTATTTTGGTTGCCATTGTGGCGTTTATCCTGGCAATTTTGATGAATGTTGATCCAGTCAAAGCTGATATTAGGAGCGTTTCGGTCACGCCATTGATCGATAACGCCGAGATGCCCGACCGATTCGTGGTCAAAGGTAATCCAGGATCAGTTACAAAATTAAAATTGTCGGTCACGAACTTCGGTGATATGCCGATCAAGCTTCGAGTTGAGCCAACTAATGCAACAACATCGATGGATGGAAAAATAGATTTTAGCCAAAACGTGGAAAAAGGTAACTACGGATTGAAAGTTGCTTTTGCGGACATGACCGAGGGTCAAACTGTAAAACTAAAAATCAATCAAACAAAAGATTTAACTTTCGCAGTCCGTCTTCCAGATGACACTCTCGAAGGGACTGTCATTGGGGGATTCAACGTTTTTGATGTTGATAATCCAAATGACGGAAGTACTGGTGTGGGCGTTTACTTGAATGAAGGTGAGCCATCAACAAAAGGTGATTTTAAAATCAATGATGTCACGCCAAAAATTATTAACGAGCAACCTCATATTGTGGTCAATTTAGTCAATGATAAGGCCGTCGTATTGAAAAATGAGACTGTCCAAATCAGATTAAAGAAAAATAACTGGTATAACAAACTGGGAATTGACTCCAAAGAGGATATTACTGATGTGACTTTTGCTAAGATTGCTCCCAATTCTAAAATTCCTTTAGAATTCAATCAAAAACAATCACCGATCCAAGCTGGCAATTATTGGGTAGAAGGTAAAGCTCGTAGTGCTTCTGGCACGTGGAATTTCAAGAAAAACCTGACGATAACTGCTGAACAAGCAAACAGCGTCAATACCAAAGCCAAAGATTTGATTTATGACAAAACGGTCGTCTATTTATTGATTATTGGGGTTTTGACCTCATTAATAATATTGATTTTTTGGGGTATTTGGTATCAGAGGAGATAATATGAGAAAATTTGTATTCGTACTTTCATTACTTTTAGGATTGGTGACAATTTTTTCAGTCGGTAATATTGCAAACGCCGCTGAAAATAAGTCATATTCAATTCAAGCAATTTTGCCAGATACGCAGCAAAACAAAGGCGTCTCTTACTTTGATCTGCATGTTGAACCAGGTAAAGAAGAAACCTTGAAGCTGTTGATTGCCAATACTGGTAAAAAAGATCTTACGATAACAACTGAAATCAATAATGCTTATACAACAAATTCCGGAACGATTGGCTATGATAAATATAATGCCAAACTGTATAAGAGCCAGAATAAGCCCTTGTCTTCGTTGGTAGAAGGCAAACGCAAAATAAAATCTGAAGTTAAATCCGGTGAAGCTAAAGAAGTTTCTTTCAAAATAAAGGCGCCGGAAGAATCTTTCTCAGGAATTATCCTTGGAGGTATCACGACAACTGCAGATGTCAGTGCCTCACGCTCGAGCAAGATGGATATTGAAAATCAAGTTCGATATGTCAAAGGGGTAGTCTTGCATTCGGATAATGATGCAGAAGTAATTCCGGAGATGAATCTTCTTCGTGGTGCGCCAAAAGGGTTTAACGATACTAAAGGTATCTCATTTGCGTTCAATAATACGGCACCAATCAATGTTAATGGTGTCAAAATGGATGCGGTAATTAAGCATCGTGGATCAAAACCAATTAAGTATCATGCTGAAAACTTACAATTTGCTCCAAACTCTCAGTTTGAATATTTTATTCCGATAAAACCATTGAGACCGGGAGTTTATAGTACTGAATTGACCATTACTTCTGATGCTGGGTATAAAAAAACTTTTACCAATAAGTTGAAAATTACTCAAGGAAAAATTGAGGCCTTGAATGAATCGACTAATGAGTCGGTGAGCCCGATCAGATGGATCGTTATCATTGGTTCTCTATTAGTAATCCTAGTTGTAGGGTTGTGGTTCTTCCTATATTTCACAGGTAAGAAAAATGGTTTTAAGAAACAAAAAAACGATAAATCACTAATGTAATTTACCGTTCTCGTCAAAATTCTTTTGTAACTTTTCTGTATATATCCGATAAAGTCTAACTAACAAGTAAATATACTCTGACCTAACAGCCGTCGAATTCCAAGGAATCACGATCATGTCGTCAGGGTATTTTTCTCGTCCTTCATAATCAGGGAAGACGTCAAGTGTAGTTATTAGGATATCAACATTTTCATATTCAGTGTTTGGAACCACCTTGATGAATTCCAAGGCTGAAAGATTGTGGTATATAAGTCCCGCTACAGGATTACCAGAATCTACCAATACCTTGATATGGAGCATATCACTCTCACGGACAGCCATAATATGGTTGATCATTATTTTGTATAAGTCGTGAGCGATACTCTCTGATGAGGTTTTGATACCGCCGAATTCTTCAAGACTAATATTTGAATAAAAGTCGTATATATTTTGATATATGGAGGTCAACGTCTTGAAGTCTTGTGGAGATCGCGTATACTGGCCCATTCTAATTGGAGCTTCATGCGCAATGACATAATATTTTACGATTACTCGTAATATACTGTAAGCCAACGATTTTACCGAACCGCTATCAGATGCAATTCTAAAGTTTGCTCAATATTTATCACGGAGTTCATCAAAGAATTTATTCGTCAAATCGTAAAATTTAGGATTTATTTCATCTGTCAAATCAATCCTATTTTCATATGTATATGGTGATGGTAGGAAAATAAAGTCTTTGAACAAGTTCAAATATTTATTTTCACTATCTAGTTTATCCATAGGTACGATCGAGTAGTCTTCTCTAGTAATAATTTCCTTGCCCAGTTTATTATTTTCGAAAGCTTCATCGAATCCTACCATGTTGTCTAGATAACGATGTTTGATCAATCGAATTCTTGAAATTGCCACTATAATTTCAAGTTGGAGAGCTGTTACAGGACTGTACGTTGGATTATCATCTCTACTTACAATACTTCTCACAGTATCCTCTTGGACCAATTTAAATGGCCATTCTAAACCGTGGAAAGTATACCAATAGACATAGTATGCCAGGTAACGAATGTTTTTCTCGTCACCTTTAAGTTCTAATGTTGTATTAGATATTTTAAGACCGAAATTCTTGAGCAATTTTCTAAAGTTTGACATTCTACGATTCAATGTCGATTTACTAGTGAAATGAGAATTACTAAAATTCTCAAATGTAGGGTTCGAATTGGTGAATCCATAATCAAAAGCTTGGAAAACAATAGAATTTTTAAACAAGAATAAACGGTACTCATCTACTGAAATCTGATCAAATTCGATCGATTCAATTTTTGAGGATTTCTTACGCAATTGTGGATTGATATCAAAAATATCGTCAAGTAAAGCTTGAAAAATGTTATATGTCTTCTGGTAAGTAAAGTCGAGCCTATTCCCAATGGTGCTGAGGTTCAATTGAGATTCGGGCAAGGTTTTGATTACTGTTAACATTCGATATTTTTCCACATCCTGTTTGCCAAGAAAAACCGTTTCGAGCATAAACAATCACCCCCGGATGCGTTGTTCGCTTATAAAAAATATTGTACCATTTTATTACCATCAGTACTTGCTACATACCTAACTTTTCTTTATAATACTTTACATGCAGATAGAGGTGCATTTTTTATCATTAGTGATTCTGAGCAAGCTAGGTTGCAAAGATGGATCATGAAAGGAAAAGATGCCGAAATCAAATTGCCCCTAATGGCATTTTGATTGGGTCGTGACTCAATAAGTCACGGACTGTCGCACTCCGTGCGTTGAGCTATTGATCATTTGGATAACAACTTCATCCTTATTGTCAGTGGTACATCTGACAATAGGGATTTTTTTATATCCAAGAATAGGGGAAACAATATAATGGAAAATACAGATGTAAACCGGTCGCTGAAGACAAGACATCTGTCCATGATTGCACTTGGTGGTTCAATCGGGACTGGATTATTTGTTGCTAGTGGTTCGTCAATTTCAACGGCTGGACCTGGTGGTGCATTAATTGCCTATGTTGCAATTGGTATCATGGTCTATTTCTTAATGACCAGTCTAGGAGAAATGGCAACATATATGCCAGTGTCAGGATCATTCGCTACTTACGCAACAAAATTTATTGATCCTGCATTCGGTTTTGCGCTCGGTTGGAACTATTGGTTCAACTGGGCTATCACACTGGCGGTCGATTTATCCACCATTGCGTTAGTTATCAAGTACTGGTTCCCAGGTTGGGACTCATGGAAAATTAGTTTAACTTTCCTATTAGTACTGTTTATCATCAATCTTATCTCAGTCGGTTCCTTCGGCGAAACTGAATACTGGCTTGCTTCAATTAAAGTTACTGCCGTTATCGTCTTCTTGATCGTCGGTATCTGTAGTATCTTAGGAGTTTTGGGAAATCAACACTTTGTTGGTTTGACAAACTTCACATATAAGAAGGCTCCCTTTGTTGGTGGGGTACCGGCAATTCTGAGTGTATTCGTTGTTGCAGGATTCTCGTTCCAGGGGACTGAGCTTATCGGTATTACCGCCGGTGAATCAGCCACTCCTGAAAAGAGTATTCCTAAGGCAATCAAACAAGTATTTTGGAGAATTCTATTATTCTATATCTTGTCGATTGCTGTTATTGGTGCCTTGATCCCTTATACAAGTCCTAATTTATTGGGATCCGGTGCAAGTGACATTGCTATCAGTCCTTTCACGATCGTCTTTCAAAAAGTTGGTATCCCGTTAGCTGCAGGTATCATGAATGCAGTTATTTTGACATCAGTTATCTCAGCTGCCAACTCTGGTTTATATGCTGCTAGTCGTATGCTTTGGTCAATGAGTAAACAAGGTATGGCACCTAAGGCATTCGAACGTACCAATAACCGTGGTGTTCCATTGTTCTCACTTACATTGACTGCTGTAGTCGGTGGTATCGCATTGTTCACTAGTTTGTACGGTGATTCATTCTATGAATTGCTTGTTGCTGCCAGTGGATTGACCGGATTTATTGCTTGGTTAGGTATAGCTTTCTCACATTATCGTTTCAGAAAAGCATACTTGTTTAACGGTTATAGTCTCGATGACTTGAAGTATCAAGCAAAATGGTTCCCATTTGGTCCGCTTTTGGCAATCGTCTTGGGTATCATCATTATCATTGGTCAAGATATCCGTTCATTGGTCAACTTTAATATCGGAAGATTACTATTCAGTTATAGTGGATTGATTTTACTATTTGCTTGCTGGATCTATTACAAGTTGAGACATAAGACTAAGTTCTTGAAGCTTGATGAAATCGATATCGAAGCTGCTAAGAAACATAAGTATTAAGATTGAATTATTTGATAGAATAAATTAAAATGTAAATATACATAAAAAGCTGATAAGGTACCTACTGTGAATTGATCAGAGAGACGATGGCTGGTGTGAATCGTTATAATTCCTATTCCAGTATCTTGGCTAACGGGTAATTCCGTTCGGGTTGATCCGATAAATTCTTAAAGTGCAATGTATAAGTCTATGACTGTGCATTGAAACTGGGTGGTACCGCGAATGACTGATTCGTCCCTTTATAGGGATGATTCGGTCTTTTTTATTGGAATTTTTATTAGAGGCATAAACAAGAGCGGTAATGTCTGAGCATTAACAGGATTAACTGGATTGACAACGAAGTTGGCGAGCTAGTTAATCCTGTTAAGCGGAGGACATTGCTCTTGAGTTGCCGTTTAAATCAGAGGCAGAATAAGTGCGTCATCGCACCTGAGTTGCCAATTAAAAAAGGGAGAAAAAATATGTTAGATATCAAATTGATCAGAAAAGATCCTGACTGGGCTAAGACAAAATTAGCTGCCAGAGGAATTAAAGCTGAACAAATCGACGAATTATTAGATTATGATAAGACTCGTCGTGAGTTGTTAGTTCAAACTGAAACTCTTAAGGAAAAGAGAAACAAGGTTTCCCAAGAGATTTCTACTAAGAAACGTAACAAAGAAAATGCTGATCAAGAAATTGCTGACATGAAAAAAGTTGGTACGGACATCAAAGATCTTGATACTAAACTTGCTGATACTGACGAAAAGATGAACTATATCTTAGTTCGTTTACCAAACTGGCCAGACGATTCAGTTCCTGTTGGTCCTGACGAAAATACAAATAAAGAAATCCGTAAGTGGGGAGATATTCCTACTGAAGGCTTCAAACCAAAGCATCACTGGGATATCGGTGAAGAATTAGGAATCCTTGATTTTGACCAAGCTACTAAAGTTGCCGGTAGTCGTTTCGTTTATTACTTAGGTATGGGTGCCCGTCTTGAACGTGCCGTTTATAACTTCATGCTTGATGAACATCAAAAAGATGGCTATACAGAAGTTATTCCTCCATACTTGGTGAACAACGAAGCTATGTTCGGAACTAGCCAATTTCCTAAGTTTACTGAGGATGTTTATACAGTTATGGTCGATGAAAACCCCTTAACATTGATCCCAACTGCCGAAGTTCCTTTAACAAACTACTTTGCTGGAAAAATTCTTGACGAAAAAGATCTACCTAAGTACGTTACTGCTTTGACACCATGTTTCCGTTCTGAAGCAGGTAGTGCTGGTCGTGATACTCGTGGATTGATTCGTATGCACCAATTCAACAAAGTCGAAATGGTCAAAGTTACAAAGCCAGAAAATTCATTTGATGAATTGGAAAAGTTAACAGCAAACGCTGAAAACATTTTGAAGAAGTTAAACTTGGCTTATCACGTTATCGTTCTATCAAGTGGGGATGCAAGTTTCTCATCAACTAAGACTTATGACCTTGAAGTTTGGCTTCCAGGACAAGAAAAATATCGTGAAGTTTCAAGTTGTTCAAACTGTCTTGACTTCCAAGCTCGTCGTGCGCACATTCGTTACCGTGACGAAAACGGTAAGACACAACTTGCTCATACATTGAACGGTTCAGGTTTGGCTTGTGGTAGAATCGTTGCTGCCATCCTTGAAAACTATCAAAATGAAGATGGTTCAGTTACAATTCCTGATGTTTTGGTACCATACATGGGCGGTGTTACAAAGATTACTAAAGAGAATGCCATCTAACTTGAATTAACACCATTACATTGATAAAATTTAATAGTTCCGCTTGGGACTATTAATATGCCAGTTTAGCTCAGTTGGTAGAGCATCGGTATCGTAAACCGGCGGTCACAGGTTCAAATCCTGCAACTGGCACTAAATGAAGATCACAGAGATGTGGTCTTTTTTTGTTCGCCTGAAAATTATGTATAGCAAAAATGAGCCCATACAGCGCAATGCTATTTAGACTCATTCTATAATTAAATATTCTTATGCTTCCTCGTGTTGATGTAAACCATGGTGACAGCAACATTTTTTGCCACAACCATGTTGGCAGTGATGCTTATGATGCATGTGCTCGCGTTTAACAAGTTTGCCCAAGATTACTAATTGTAAAAAGAATCCAGCAATGTTAAAGATCAATCCTATTTTGTGTAAGTTAGTATTTTTCTTCATAGTATTCACCTCTAGTTATCTATACATTCATAATAATATATATATTGTGAAAACGCTATCAAATATGACGATTTTAATATATTTATGACATGTTAATCGAGGATAATTACCATATATGCTATATTTGTCCATAAACAACATTATGCAAGATATATTCGAAATTTTGCGCAAAAAAATAAGCTTGCCCGAGGAAAGCAAACTCATTTTTACTGAGAATAATGTCATACACTAATTTTAGAACCAGTTTGTGATAAGATAACGGATTTTGAAGAGCCATAGCTTGTCAAAAAGAGGGATTTTATTTTTTTAGATCTTGTTTGAGGGACCCAATGGTGTCGAACAAGATATTAGGATTTTTAGGAATGAGACTGGCAACGTCAGTTAGTGTTTGAGGGGGGACATTACTCATATTAGTGGCAAAGAGGATGGATACCACGTAAATTTTATAGGTTAAATAATGGGGGGAGTCTTCAAAATTCATTCCGTTTATCTTTATCACGATTACAGTATATGACCGGAATACTCAATTTTTTGTTCAATTTTGATAAGAATTTTTATATACATATAATATATTAAAAAATATACCATTAATATATTGTAAAACGTTTACATTTGGTATATTATATATTCATAAATTAGTTAAATTAATCACAAAGATTGGAAGGCTTACATATGAAAGTAGCTATTATTGGTTGTACACACGCAGGAACATTCGCGGCAATGAACATTTTACAGGCACATCCTGATTGGGAAGTATCTGTCTTTGAACGTAATGATAATTTGTCATTCCTATCATGCGGAATCGCACTCTGGGTAAGTGATAGAGTATCAGATCCAAATAAAATGTTTTACTCAAGTCCCGATGATTTAGCAAAATTGGGCGCACACATGTACATGAAACACGATGTCACAAACATTGATTTTGATAACAAAGAAATCACAGCAAAGAATCTAGAATCTGGCGAAAGTTTTTCACAAAGTTATGACAAACTAGTTCTAACTACCGGCTCAGCACCTATCGTACCTAACATTCCCGGAATTCACTCAAGTAAAGTTGCATTGTGCAAAAACTGGACAAATGCTAATGAATTAAGACAAAACTCTGACGGTATCAAGAGTGCCATCGTTATCGGTGCCGGATATATCGGTGCAGAATTAGCCGAAGGATATGCACATCTTGGCAAAAAGACTACATTGATCGATGCGTTACCAGATGTACTCTCAAAGAATTTTGACGAAAATATGTCAAAAGTTGCCGAAAAGGATTACCTCGATAATGGTGTAACACTTGGAATGGGCGAAACAGTTCAATCATTTGAAGACAATGCTGATGGAACAGTTACAGTTAATACTGACAAGAACTCATACACAGCAGACATCGCCGTTGCATGTATCGGATTCCGTCCTAACACAGACTTGTACAAAGATAAGTTTGAAACATTACCAAATGGCGCATTGATCGTCGACAAATATATGCACACAAGTATGAAAGATGTATTCTCAGCCGGAGATGCAGCATCAGTATTCTACAATCCAACTCAAGATAACCAATACATTCCATTAGCAACAAATGCCGTAAGACAAGGAATTTTAGTAGCAAAAAATATTGAAAAAGATACAATGGAATATATGGGAACACAATCAAGTTCTGCCGTAGAACTATTTGGCAGATCATATGCAGCAAGTGGATTGACAGCTGGACATGCCAAAGTATTAGGTAAAAAAGTAGATTCAGTAACATTAGAAGATAACTACCGTCCAGAGTTCATGTTGACAACAACACCAGTACTAATGAACTTAGTATGGGATCCAGAAACAAGAGAAGTATTAGGTGGAGCATTAACAAGCAAATATGATATAGCACAATCAGCCAATCTTTTGTCAGTAGCAATCCAAAAGAAAATGACAATAGACGAATTATCAATGGTAGATTTCTTGTTCCAACCAAACTTCGATAAACCAGTAAATTATGTAAGTGCCTTAGCAGGGGCAGCCGTGGAGAAAGCCGATTCTGCCGAAAAAGCAGAGGCATAAGCAAGCACGTTAAAAGCCTGAGCATTAACAGGATTAGCAGGATTGACAACGAAGTTGGCGAGCCAGCTAATCAGGTTAAGCGGAGGGCTTTGTGCTTGAGTTGCCGTTTATAAAGCAGAGGCATAAACAACTGCGTTAAAAGCCTGAGCATAGCCTAGGTAGAGGAATCGACGACGAAGTCGGCAATTTCACTACCGTAGCTAAGCGGAGGGCTTTGCAGTTGAGTTGCCGTTTAGACCATAAGCAAAAGAAGCTTTTTACTTTAGAGCTTTTAAGCTTTAAACGGATAAAAAGGTTCGGTGTTCCAACATCCAACCCACAACCAAATTTCTCCAAGACAGCAACAAAAGGCTCAGACCAAAAATGGTCTGGGCCTTTTTACATGTTTTAGTTTACAATAATATTACATTGTCTTATCGGAGGATCTGTACGCATGCGCAAACACAAGAGTTTGTATTATTTAGGTGCTTTCTTCATCAATTTAGCTATTATATCGATTATCTTTTGGAGCGTGGGGTTAGTTCCATTCGGAGATAATAACTTTTTGAGTAGTGATCTAGGTACACAGTATATTGATTTTTTGACGGAATTACGCCGCCAGCTTGTCAATAATAATCTTCATTTGTATCTCTTCAGCCAGTCACTTGGTGATAACTTCTTTCCTATAGTAAGTTATTATTTATTATCGCCATTCAATTTATTATTAGTTTTATTCAAAAACTATCAAATACCTGTTGCCGCAGATATTTTGATCATGCTGAAAATTTCGACCATGGGCGTAACCATGGCATTATTTTTGAGTAAGTATTTCAAAAAAATTGGCAGCTACAATTATATTTTTACGATTGCATACAGTTTCTGTGGCTTCGTAGCTTCTTATTTCTATGACCTGATGTGGTTGGATGCTCTGATCATGTTGCCGCTTGTCGCTATTGGAATTATGAGAATCGTTGAAAGTAATAAACTAGCTGGTTATTATTTTGCGTTACTATTTGCAATAATCTTTAACTATTACCTCGGCTATATGCTTTGCTTCTTCTCGGTAGCTTTCTTCATTTATCTGATTATGGAACGAGATATTTTAAAGATGGATAATCGAGTTCAGATTATTCGAAATTATATAATCACGTCTGTTTTAGCGGGATTGAGTTCTGCAGTCGTTTTACTACCGACGTTCGCAGGGATGCTCAATACTGGTAAAAGCAATTTTGATTTAACTAATTATTTGCCATCGTTCAGATTTGGATTTGAAGCTTTTACTCAGCTTGGAATTGGTGGAAATACTTTTATTCAAAGATTACATCATGGACCTTCAGTGTTCATGACTTCAACAGTTTTGATTTTGCTGCTAAGTTACTTCTTCAGTGATCGTGTCAGCAGAAAAGAGAAAATAAATTCTGCTGTTTTCATGGGTATTTTAGTCGTCAGTATGCTGATCACGACATTCAATACTATCTGGCATATGTTCCAGAATCCGGCGGGATTCCCATTCAGAAATAGTTTCATATTCACATTTATCTGTATTTTCATTGCATACAAAGCCTTTGATGATGGAGCCTTTAAGGATAAGAATGCGTTAATTAAATCGACTTCAACCGCGGGTATTTTGATTTGTATTGGTTACACGACGTTGTGGTTGATTCCTAAACTAATCGAGAAAATGAATTTTGAGACTCCTGATAATACGACAAATGGCTATTATTTCTGGGTATCGATTATTTGTATCGTTGCCTCGGGCTTTGCGTTGTATCTATTTAGTAAGGATAAAAAGTATCAATTTTTGGTCTTACTGCTAGTGATTTTCGAAGTGGTAGCCAACTTTGATTCTGTTATTGCTACTGCTGATTTTGGTAGTCAACATATTTATAGTCGCCAGTACAAATTAGAGTCGGAAGCATTGTCTGATGCCAAGCATGATAGTAAACCAGGTCATCGAATAATCGTTTCGAAGTCTGGTATCAATAAGGCATTCCCTGAACAGTACAACAATTACAATGACCCAATGCTATTTGATATCAATGGTTTGAGCTTGTACAGTTCCACTTTGAACCAAGAGACTATGATGACACTCAATAATTTGGGCTACTTCAGTAAAAATGTCAGACGTATCAGTAGCTCCGGCGGTACTGAATTAACAAATGCTTTATTTGGGATAAATTACAATATTCGTCAGGATAATAAGAAATATAAAATTATCGACAATTATGATGCTCCAACAATGGCATTCATGGTCGATCCAGCTGTTTATGATTTTCAAATGATGCCAATGCGCGCCTTGGACAATCAAAACAGGTTGTGGCAAGCACTGACAGGGACCAATACTCAATTTATGCGTAACGCCCAAGTTGACAGTATGAAACAGCAACGCATCAATAAGAAGACTCGTTACAATTACCAATTAACGACAACTGCTAATGGAGTGCTATATTTCTATGTTTCACCAATCAATTACAATAGTTCTAAAATTTATGTAAATGGCAAAAGAATCGATCCATCTCAAGTTTTGATTGAAAATCAGGCTGTAATGGAGCTTGGTAAATTTGAAGATGGTCAAGCCGTTAATGTTCAAGTTGTCACTAAACAACCGATGGACGTGAGTCCTGGTTACTTTAAGACCTTAGATGTTGAACCATTTTTGGCTTCCAAAAAAGTTTTCAAAGCAAATTCTCTGAAAATTACATCCGATTTGAAACACGATACTATTAAGGGCTCGATCAATGCCAAGAAGGCCTCACCACTATTTGTTAGTGTTCCTTATGATAAGGGTTGGAAAGCCTACGATAACGGAAAAAAAGTTAAAATCAACAAGGTAGTTGGTAACCTTATGGCAGTCGATTTAGATAAAGGACATCATCATATTGTCTTCAAATATGAGGTTCCTGGTCTGAAAACAGGTTGGATCGTAACGTTAGTTTCACTTGTACTCTTCGGATTATTCCAGATTTATGTAAAATTCTTTGAAAAAACCAGTACGAAAAAGCGCTCAAAAATTCACAAGCAAAGCCTATAACTTATAATTATGCTTATATACCGTGTATTTATAGTACTTTCAGAAATAATTGTAAAAATCATTTTGTGAAAACAATTGGGCAAGCTGTTTACAAAATCGCCTCAATGCTGTAATCTTATATTTGAAAAAGCGCTTACATTAAACGAACTGGGGGTGTATGTAATGACAGAAAATTATATTATGTCGATTGATGAGGGAACAACTTCCACTCGTGCAATCATTTTTGACAAGAAAGGACATAAAATTGCTGACGCACAACGTGAGTTTACTCAACATTTTCCAGAGCCAGGTTGGGTAGAACATGATGCCAACGAAATTTGGAACGCCGTACAATCAACAATTGCGAATGTTTTCATCGAGTCAGGTATCAAACCAGATCAAATCCTTGGTATTGGTATTACTAACCAACGTGAAACTACAGTTGTTTGGGATAAAGTAACTGGTCTACCAATTTATAACGCTATTGTTTGGCAATCACGTCAAACTAGTGACATCGCTGATAAGTTAAGATCAGATGGCTATAATGACATGATTCATGAAAAAACTGGACTTTTGATTGATTCATATTTTTCAGCTACTAAGATTCGTTGGATCCTTGATCATGTTGATGGCGCACAAAAACGTGCCGAAAATGGGGAACTACTTTTCGGAACAATTGATACATGGTTATTATGGAAGTTAACTGGTGGTGACACACATGTAACTGACTACTCAAATGCTAGTCGTACAATGTTGTTCAACATTCATGATCTTAAATGGGATAAAGATATCCTCAAGATTTTGAATATTCCAGAATCAATGCTTCCAGAAGTTCGTCCAAATTCTGAAGTTTATGGTAAGACTAAGGACTATCATTTCTACGGCTCAGAAGTTCCTATCTCAGGTATGGTCGGTGATCAACAAGCTGCCTTATTCGGACAGATGGCCTTCGAACCAGGAATGGTCAAGAATACTTATGGTACTGGTGCCTTCATCGTTATGAATACTGGTGAAAAGCCTCAGTTATCAGAAAATAATTTGTTAACAACTATTGGATATGGTATCAACGGCAAAGTTTACTATGCTCTTGAAGGTAGTATCTTCGTTGCTGGTTCAGCTATCCAATGGTTACGTGATGCTATGAAGTTGGTCGATTCAGCTCCTGACTCAGAAGCAGCTGCTCTTGCTTCAACAAACGATGATGAAGTTTATGTCGTACCAGCCTTCACAGGATTAGGTGCTCCATACTGGGATTCAGATGCCCGTGGTGCCGTATTTGGATTAACACGTGGTACAACTCGTGAAGATTTCATCAAAGCAACTCTACAATCATTGGCTTATCAATCACGTGATGTTATCGATACTATGAAGAAAGATACTGGTATTGATATTCCAACACTTAAAGTCGATGGTGGTGCTGCTAAGAACAAATTCTTGCTACAATTCCAAGCAGATATCCTAGATACACCAGTACAGCCTGCTAAAGATTTGGAAACAACTGCTTTAGGTGCTGCCTTCTTAGCTGGATTAGCTGTTGGTTATTGGAAAGATGTCGATGAAATCAAGAAAGATTATTCTGAAGGTGAGATCATCAAACCTAAGATGGATAAGAAACGTTCAGACTATCTATACGAAGGCTGGACAGAAGCAGTTAGTGCTACAAGACAATTCAAACACAAGGCAATCAAATAACGGGGGTATTAAATTATGCATGACAGTTTAACTCTACAATTACTAGGGGAATTCATCGGTACTTGTATTCTTATAATCCTTGGTGACGGTGTCGTTGCCACAGTTAGTTTGAAAAAATCAAAAGGTGAAGGTGCCGGCTGGGTTGCTATAGCCCTTGGCTGGGGTCTTGCCATCACCTTAGCTGTATACTGTTCCGCTTTCTTAAGTCCAGCTCACTTGAACCCTGCCGTATCACTAGGTATGGCTGTTGCAGGTAAGTTTCCATGGGCTTACGTAATTCCTTATAGTATCGCTCAGATCCTTGGTGGATTACTTGGTGGTATTATAGTATTTGCACATTACTACGATCACTTTAAAGAAACAAAAGACCAATTCGCAATTTTGAGTGTATTCTCAACAGAACCTGCAATTCGTAATTACAAGATGAACTTCTTGTCAGAATTTATCGGTACTACTGTTCTTATGTTTGCTCTTCTTGCATTTACAAGAGGTAACTTCACAGAAGGATTGAATCCTATCGCTGTTGGTATTCTTATCACATCAATCGGATTCTCACTTGGTGGTACTACAGGTTACGCTATCAACCCTGCCAGAGATTTGGGACCAAGATTGGCACATCAACTTATGCCAGTTCCAAATAAAGGAAAATCAGACTGGGCTTATAGCTGGGTTCCTATTGCAGGACCTATGATCGGTGGAGCTTTGGGCGCATGGCTTTACACTTTGATTCCATAAACTACGTAATTTTTTAAAATTGAAGGGCGGGAACGCCTTTCTTTTTATTTCAGGAGTGTTAAATAATGGAGAAGAAATATATTCTAGCAATCGATGAGGGTACTACTTCTGCAAGAGCTATCATCTTTGATCACAGTGGTAGAAAGATTGTTACTGCACGTCATCCGATCCGACAAATATTACCAAACCCAGGCTGGGTCGAGCATGATGCCAACGAAATTTGGAACGCCGTTCAATCAACGATTGCCACAGCGTTTATTGAATCTGGTGTTAAACCAGAACAAATCGAAGCTATCGGTATCGATAATCAGCGTGAAACGTCAGTTATCTGGGATAAGAAAACTGGACTACCAATTTACAACGCAATCGTTTGGCAATCACGTCAAACTGCCGAATTAGCTAACGAATTGATTCAAAAAGGTCTTAAAGAGGATATCCATAAGAAAACAGGATTGATTATCAGTCCATATTTCTCAGCTACAAAGATTCGTTGGATTTTGGATCACGTTCCGGGATCACAAGAACGTGCTGAAAATGGTGATCTGTTATTCGGAACTATCAATACTTGGTTACTTTGGAAGCTAACAGGTGGCGAAAGTTTCATGACTGACTATGCTAATGCTAGTCGTACCATGATTTTCAATATCAACACACTTGATTGGGATGACGATTTACTTAAAGAATTGAATATCCCAAGAAAGATGTTGCCAGAAGTTACTTCAAACGCTGGAGACTTTGGTACAACTAAGAACTATCACTTCTATGGATCAAAAGTTAAGATCACAGGGATGACTGGTTCTCAACAAGCCTCATTGTTTGGCCAAATGGCTTTCAACAAAGGTGAAGTTAAAAATACTTATGGTACAGGTGCCTTCGCGGTTATGAATACTGGTGAAGAACCTGCACTTTCAGATAATAATTTGTTGACGACAATTGCCTATGGACTAGATGGTAAAATCAATTACGCTCTAGAAGGTAGTATTTTCGTTGCCGGAGCAGCTTTGCAATGGTTACGTGATGGCATGCGTATGGTCAAGGAAACCCCTGACTCAGAAGCCGCCGCAAATAAATCAACTGATCATGATGAAGTTTATGTTGTTCCAGCCTTCTCAGGATTAGGTGCTCCATATTGGGATGACGAGGCCCGTGGTACTGTTTTCGGGTTGACTCGAGGAACTACACAAGATGACTTCATTAAGGCCACACTTCAATCAATTGCCTATCAAACAAAAGATGTTATCGAAACAATGAGTTCAGACTCAGATATTCCGATTGATGTTCTAAAAGTCGATGGTGGAGCTTCCGCCAACGATTATTTGATGCAATTCCAAGCAGATATTTTGGATATTCCATTGGAACGTTCAAAAGAACTTGAAACAACATCATTAGGTACAGCCTTCTTAGCCGGATTAGGTTCTGGTTATTGGAAAGATATCGACGATATCAAGACAAATTATCAGACAGGTAATGCCTTTACTCCAAAAATGGATAAAGAAGTCCGTGATAATCTGTATTCAGGCTGGAAAGAAGCCGTTTCAGCAACGATGGCATTTAAGCATACAAAATAATTAATATTAAGAGTCCTTATTAAAGGGCTCTTATTTTTATTCCTTGTTATATATGGATTTTTAACGATATTATTAAAAATTCTTTGACAGAAAGAATGATACAGTTTAATATTAATTCATCGTTGTGATAAGTTAGGAGAATTTTAAATGGATGCGAAAAAAGACCGAGGTTTCTTAGGGCAACCTGCAGGTTTAAGAACGTTATTTCTAACTGAATTTTGGGAAAGATTCAGTTACTACGGCATGCGTGCCATCTTACTTTTCTATATGTATTATGCTATAGAAAAAGGTGGATTGGGCATGGACCAAACTACCGCCGCCTCAATCATGGCCATCTATGGTGCCATGGTTTATATGACAGGTGTTGTTGGTGGTTGGATCAGTGATAGAATTCTGGGACCTAGAAGAACTGTATTCTGGGGTGGAGTTCTTATCATGTTCGGACACATCGTTTTATCTCTACCAATTGCTGAGGGTGGATTATTTGGATCCATCATATTAATCACGATTGGTACCGGTTTGTTGAAACCAAATGTATCTGATATGGTTGGTAGTTTGTACACTGAGAAGGATCCAAGACGTGATTCTGGATTTAGTATTTATGTCATGGGTATTAATTTGGGATCTTTGATAGCTCCTATTTTGGTCCCATGGGCAGCAAATCAATGGAATTTCCACGTTGGATTCTCGTTTGCTGCAATTGGTATGTTTATTGGTTTAGTTGTTTATTGGCTTGACGGAAGAAAGTATCTTCCTGAAAGTGGATTACATGCTCCAGATCCAATTAACATTGATGAACGTTCAAAAGCCATTTCTCGTTTAGTTTATGGTTTGATTGCTGTGGCAGTAATCGTTGCTGTTATGTTCTTTACACATACTCTAACAGTTGATAATGCCATTAATATAATTAGTGCATTGGGTATAATTTTGCCTATTATATACTTTGTAGTAATGCTTAGAAGTAAAAAGGTTACAAAGATTGAAAGATCAAGAGTTTTAGCTTATATTCCGTTGTTCATTGCTGCCGTTGTTTTCTGGGCAATTGAGGAACAAGGTTCAGTTATCATGGCTTTGTTGGTAGCTGAGCAAACTCAATTACATATTGGTGGTTGGAATCTACAAGCTGGTACCTTCCAGATGTTGAATCCATTCTTCATCATCATTTATACACCATTCTTCGCTTGGTTGTGGATTAAGCTAGGTAAGAGACAACCTTCATCACCAAGTAAGTTTTGGTTAGGTTTGGTCTTTACAGCTGCATCATATTTCTTACTAGTACTTCCATTGATGAGTATTTCAGTTGGCGATAAGATCAGTCCATGGTGGTTAGTTGGACAATGGGCATTAATTGAGGTCGGTGAAATGTTAATTTCACCAGTTGGACTTTCAGCAACAACTAAATTGGCCCCAAAGGCCTTCTCTTCTCAAATGATGAGTATGTGGTTCTTGGCTGATTCAGCTGGACAGTCAATAAACGCTCAACTTGTTAAACTATTTAAACCAGGAGTTCCAAGTAATGAAATGGCATTTTTCGGAATAACTGCCATAGTAGTTCTTATAATTGGTATCATTCTTGCTTTATTCGTACCTAAGATCAAGCCTTTGATGAAAGGTGTTAACTAACAATTAAATATAATTTTTAACAAAAGTTTAGCCAATTTAAAATTTTCATCATAAATAGACTTGAAATTTCCCGCAAGTTTCGGTAATATATTTTAAGTCGAAAGATGATGATTTTGGAGGGGTAGCGAAGTCTGGCTAAACGCGGCGGACTGTAAATCCGCTCCTTCGGGTTCGGTGGTTCGAATCCACTCCCCTCCATTTATTGGGTTATAGCCAAGCGGTAAGGCAACAGGTTTTGATCCTGTCATGCGCTGGTTCGAATCCAGCTAACCCAATACTTATAAAAAAGAATCGATGTATATCGGTTCTTTTTTTTTCTAATAAGGATATTTACTGTATAATTAATTGGAGTTCATCTCTTAAATCTGAGAGGGAGAAATAAGATGAAAGTACCAGTTTACATTCAAATACATAATCGAATCAAAAAAGAAATTGAAGACGGTAAGTGGACTGTAGGGGAGAGAATCCCTTCAGAACGTAAACTGGCGGATGATTTTAGTGTGAGCCGAATGACACTTCGACAAGCAATTCAAACACTTGTTGACGAAGGAATATTACAACGACAAGTGGGTTCGGGGACTTATGTAGCAAGTAGTAAAGTCCAAGAAAAAATGTCTGGAACAACTAGTTTTACTGAAATCACTGAGGGACAAGGTAAAAAGCCCTCAAGCAGAACAGTTTCTTATCACTTGGCTGATCCTTCTTTGAGTGAAATGGAGAAATTGCATTTGCAAGATGGTGCCCAAGTGCTTAGAATGGAGCGTATTCGTTTTGCGGATAATCAGCCCATCTGTTTTGAAGTGGCAACAATTCCAATTGATATTGTTAAAAATCTTGATCGTCAAGATATCACTTCATCACTCTACAATGCGCTGGAAGAAAAGGCTGGTCTCAAACTCGGTAGGGCCGAGCAGACTGTCTCAGCCATGTTAGCATCTGAAAAGATTGCTAATTTGTTGAATGTTAAGCGTGGCTCCGCTATATTGAGGTTGCGTCAGGTAACCATGTTGGATGACGGGTTACCATTCGAATATGTCCGTTCACAGTATGTGGGAGACAGATTTGAATTTTACTTAGAAAGATAGTTATTGTTATTTTTTTCGAGTTCTAATTAGGTTACTATATTATTAACTATTATTTTCCAAATATTTAGCTGGGAGTATTATATGCAAAGTTTTATTAAAAAATACAGCATTTTTCTGATGCTGTATATTGTGTTTCAACCGGTTTTGGATGCAATTACAGGAACAATGGAAAAGGCACACATGAGTGTTACTTTTGGGGTATTCATTCGTTTATTAGTAATGGCCATTTCTGCAGTATTTATTCTTCTGTATTTGATGATGAACCGAAACACAAAAAAAGGTTTCACCGTAATAGGATATTTTGTCCTGCTGGCTTTGATGTCAGCCATAAGTATGTATATTAACTACAAACAAAAGATATTATTTGTTCCAGGATTAGAATTTACAGCTTTGGCAAAAAGCTTGTATTACCCAATCATGCTATTCTCGTACTATTATGCTTTTGAAGAATTACATCGGGACGGATTACTCAACAAGTACTTCCCGAAAGTTGTTTTCTACGCAGTTAATATCATCAGTATCGTGATGATCGTTGCACACTTTACTAACACATCATTCAGCTCATATTCGTATTATAAGTTGGGTGAAAGTGGCTGGTTCTTCGCAGCTAACGAGTTAAGTGCCATTGTCTCAATCTCATTCCCAATTTTGATTTGGTTTGCAGTCGATAAACTTCAAGGTTGGAAGAGGTGGTATTACTGGTTGACCGTAGTACTAGCAATCTATTCAGCACTATTGATCGGTACAAAAGGGGCATTCATTGCCATCATCTTTGGTACATTGATGGGCTTAATTGCAGCAATCATTCAACGAGTTCAACGTAATGGAAGCATCAAACGACTAAACGGTATGATTTTGTTAATGATTTTGACTTTAGTAGGAATTGGCGTGGCATATCCAACCATGGCCGTAGCCAAAACAAGTCAACTTCATGAAGAAATGATCCAAGATAAAAAACATCGTGCCAAGACTAAAAAAGGTCTAAACAAAGATCAAGAAAAATACGTCAAAACAAATAAGTACGTTTCATACTTATTCAGTGGACGTACAATCTACTTCGAAAATGCACAACATAATTTCCACAAAGCAACACCAGCACAAAAAGTATTTGGAATGGGATACGCAACAAGCTTCAAGAAAGTTAAAAAGGCTAAGCTAGTAGAAATGGATTACGTAGATATAATTTTCCAATTCGGCTACTTAGGCGGAATTATCTACATGTTGCCACTAATAATAAGTTTCATTTTCTTATTAATAACCTTTTTCAAACACTTCGGCTCAATGTGGTCCTACAAATGGGCAATGTTAGTAGCCAGCGTGCTACTAGGCTTCGGAATGGCATTATTAACTGGTCACGTAATAGAAGCCCCATCAGTAAGTATTTACTTCGTAACATCATTAGCATTCGCAATGTATAACGCAGTATTATTCCATAAAAATAAAAAAGACCCAGAAGAAATAGACGTAGGGTAAAAAAATAAGCAGGTAAGAAAACAAAAGTTTTCAAACCTGCTTTTTTAATATCAAAAATATATTTTGAAGAGAAGTGTCTAAACGTATGCTGCATAAAAACAGTACCCCTCACCAACGAGTGCAGGAAGAAACACTATCTAGATGCAGGGATGAAATCGATTTTTGGCCAAGTTGTGAAATTTCCATTAGTGTACGAAGTACACTTAGGGAAAGCCTCAGCTTTGAAATGATTGTGTTTTTGCAATTAGTTCAAAGTGATGGCCACAACGTCACGGCCCAAAAAATCGATTTCATCCCGGAATCGGCAGCCTAACGGTTCTTCTTTTCTTTTCGAATCAAAGTCATATAACGCGGAATTGCTGCCATCCGACCAATACGAGTTGGCTCTTTCAATAACCGATATAGCCACTCAAGACTAAGTTTCTGAACGATCTTCGGAGCACGCTTCTTAGTCCCTGAAAAAACATCAAAACTTCCGCCGACACCGATCCAAATAGCTGGATTCAAGTCTCGGAATTGGTTGATAAAGTATTCTTGCTTCGGTGAACCCAAGGCAACGAGAACGATATTGGGCTTTTTAGCCGCGATATCTTCAGCGATTTTCTTATCGTCGTCGAAATACCCATCGTGATATCCGACCAAATCAATTCCAGTGAATTCACGTTTGATGCGGTCAGCACTAGCTTTAATAACTTCAGGCTTTGCACCAAGTAGGTACACTTTTAATTTTTTATCATTTGCGGTTTTAACAAGATACATTAATGTGTCGAAACCCGTGATACGTCCATGCATAGGGGTTCCCAAGTTGTTGGCACCCTTAATAATTCCAATTCCGTCAGGAATGACGTAGTCAGCATTATTAACAATATTGGAAAAACGAGTATTTTTCCGTGCAGATAGAACTATCTCTGGATTTGGAGTCACAATAAATTTATTTGAGTGATTATCTAAATCTTCGTTTAGATACTTATGGAACTGATCTTCGGTGAAATTATCGAACTCAGTTCCTAAAATATTTATTCTATTTTTGTGCATAGATATCTCCTTTAAGGTATATTATACACGAGATAGAAAACTTTGAGAGGTGCCGTATGAGGGTCTTACATATTAATGCTGGTAATGAAAACGGAGGAGCTAGAACCTACATCGTCAATTTGATGAAGGGCCAAGAAACTACCGATACTGACTCCAGATTGATGACTTTTGAAGATGGTCCCGTAGCTAAAATGGCTCGGGATAACGGATTAAATGTTATAGTCATGCCTCAAAAAAAGCGTTTTGACTTATCGATCTTAACGCCAATAGTTTCATACATTGAGACGAATCATATTGATATCGTCCATACACATGGTCCAAGAGCCAACTTTATCCTGTCGTTGATTCGCAAACGTATCAATGCCGTTTGGGTGACCACAGTCCATTCTGATCCAAGAATCGATTTTTCTGGTTTAAAGGGAAAAGTAATGTTGCAGATGAATCTTCACGCTTTGAAAAAAGTAGATTATATTTTCTACATGAATCCTGACTTAGTCAGTTATTTTGACTCATTGAAGATTCCAGAACGCAAAACGATTGAAGTATTTAATGCAATAGATTTCAAGCAGCGAATTCCTGAACCTCGTAAACACAAAATTTTTAGCCTCCTGATGGTTGCACGTCTTGTAGAGGTAAAGAACCATGAACTAATGTTAAAAGCCTTAGGGAAGCTAGATTTTGATTTTAAAATGGTATTCGTCGGTGATGGTCCATTAATGGCGCAATTGAAACAGCAAGCTAACAAATTAAATATTTCCAAAAAAGTTTCATTTGTTGGCTTCCATGAGAACACCGGTGATTACTATGACGAGTGTGACGTCTCTGTGTTAACTTCGAAATCTGAAAGTTTACCAACTGTTTATTTGGAATCTGCTTTACATGGTCGTCCAGTTATTGCTACAAACGTTGGTGCGACTGACAAGATAATCAGCTCGAAGACTGGCTGGTTAGTTGAATCTGAAAATGTTTCAGAATTAGTTGAAGCATTGAATTCTGCTTATCAAGATTGGCTAAATGATGATTTGGATCAAAAAGGTATGGAACTGTATCAAGAGGCAAAGAGTAAATACTCGATAGAAAAGTTGGCAGACGCTGTCAACGTTGGATACAAAAATGCCTTGAAATCGAAGTAATGGTAAAATATTAACTAATATCATCAAATATTAAAGGGAGAAATGATGACTCAAAATTTGGATCGTGATCTTACGTTACACACTGATTATTATGAATTAAATATGATGTATACCTATTGGAAGAAGGGGATACACAATCGGCGTGCAGTTTTTGAATGCTATTTTAGAACTCTTCCGTTCGACAATGGCTACGCGATTTTTGCTGGATTGGAACACGTAACTGAATACTTGAATACTTTGACTTTTTCAGATTCTGATATCGAATACCTTCGTGAATATGGCGAATTCGATGAAGATTTCTTGCGTTGGTTAAAGGATCTTACTTTCAGCTGCACTATTCGTTCAGCTCGTGAAGGTGACCTTGTCTTCAATGAAGAACCCATCCTTCAAGTAGAAGGACCTCTGGCTCAATGTCAGTTAGTCGAAACTGCTATTTTAAATATCATTAATTTCCAAACTTTGATTGCCACGAAAGCAGCTCGTATCAAGACTGTTTGTGGTGATAACCCTGTTCTTGAATTTGGTTCAAGACGTGCTCAAGAAGTTGATGCTGCCATTTGGGGTAGTCGTGCTTCATACATTGGTGGATTTGATGCCACAAGTAACGTTTTAGCTGGAAAAATGTTTGGTATTCCAATTTCTGGAACACATGCCCACGCACTAGTTCAGGCTTATCAAGATGAGTATCAAGCTTTCAAAGCATATGCTGAAACACATAAGAATTGTGTCTTCTTAGTTGATACATACGATACTTTGAAGAGTGGTGTGCCTAGTGCCATCAAGGTTGCCAAAGAATTTGGTGACAAGATCAACTTCCAAGGTGTCCGTATCGATTCAGGTGATATGGCTTATATTTCAAAACGTGTCCGTGAACAACTCGACGAAGCTGGTTTCACTGATGCCAAAATTTATGCTTCAAATGATTTAGATGAAAAAACTATCCTTAACTTGAAGATGCAAGATGCCAAAATTGACGTTTGGGGAATTGGTACAAAGAACATTACAGCCTTTGACCAACCAGCTCTAGGTGCCGTATACAAATTGGTCAGCATTCAAGATGAAAAAGGTAATATGCTCGATACTTTGAAACTTTCAAGTAACGCAAGTAAAATTTCCACACCAGGTAAGAAACAAGTTTGGAGAATCACCAACAAACAAAAAAATGATAAGTCTGAAGGGGATTATGTTTCACTATTTAACGAAGATCCTCGTCAACACAGTTCACTCTTCATGTTTCATCCACAATATACTTACATCAACAAGACGGTTGAAGATTTTGATGCAAAACCACTACTTCAAGATATTTATGTTGATGGAAAGTTAGTTTATGATTTGCCAACAGTCAAAGAGATCCACGACTACTGTGCAGCTAATTTGGATTCACTATGGGATGAATATAAGCGACTACTAAACCCACAAGTTTACCCAGTAGACTTGTCTTCTAAGTTATACAGCCACCGTATGAAATATATTGAAAAAGTTAGAAACGACGTAAACAATATTAAAATAGGTGATTAAATGAGACCTTTACAAAAGAAAATTATTGAATTTGAACAGACCAAACCTGAGATAAGTGCTCAAGAAGAGATCAGACGCTCAGTCGATTTTTTGAAGAGTTATTTACTGAAGAACAAAAGCTTGAAAACATTAGTATTAGGAATTTCTGGAGGACAAGATTCGACTCTTGCTGGTAAGTTATCGGAAATTGCTATGACTGAGTTACGTGAAGAAACTGGCGATGCAGAATACAAATTTGTAGCAGTCAGATTGCCTTACGGTGAACAAGCCGACGAATCAGATGCCATGCAAGCAATTGAATGGATGGAAGCTGATCAAGTCGTTCGCGTAAATATTAAGAAGAGTGTTGACGAGATGGTCAATGCTGTTGAGGCAAATGGAATTGAGATTTCTGACTTTAACAAGGGTAATATCAAAGCTCGTACTAGAATGATCGCCCAATATGCTATTGCTGGGGATAACTCTGGTGTCGTTGTTGGAACTGATCATGCTGCTGAAAATATCACTGGATTTTATACCAAATTTGGTGATGGTGCGGCCGATGTGACACCATTGTTCAGACTAGATAAGCGCCAAGGTAAGATGTTACTCAAAGAATTGAATGCACCTGTCAATTTATATGAGAAGACACCAACTGCCGACCTAGAGGAAGACCGTCCAAGTTTGCCGGATGAAAAAGCTCTAGGGGTAACGTATACAGATATTGATGATTATCTTGAAGGTAAAGATGTTTCTGACGAGGCAGCTGAAACTATCGAAGGCTGGTTCAAACGAACAGAACACAAGAGAAGATCACCATATACAGTTTTTGATAAATAATTGATAAAAAAATATAAAATATTCGATTTTGAACATTCATTTTTTCGAATGTTCTTTTTTTTATGATTTTATCTGATGGTAGAATACTTCTAAATAGAAAGAGGTGTTACCGATGAAAAATCCAATTGAATTAATGAACCCTGAGGTCGTTGCTATTAAACAACAAGAAATATTTAAGTTTAATGCGTTGGCCAAGTCTAATCCGGGTGTGATCAATATGACAGTTGGTGAGCCAAACTTTCCGACACCTGACCATATCAAGTTGGCTGCTATCAAAGCAATCGAAGAGAATGACACTAGATATACTGTCCCAGAAGGTGACCACGAGTTATTGCGTGCTGCTGCGAAATATTTACACGACAAGTACGACTTGAACTATGACCCTACTACAGAAATGATCACAACATTAGGAGTTACAGAAGGTGTCTTTTCGACATTGAATGCTGTATTGAGTGCCGGTGATGAAATATTGATTCCAGCACCCTGCTATACTATATATGGACCTGACTCAGGATTTGACCGAGCCACACCAGTGTATTTGGACACTTCTAAGTCAGAATTTAAAGTAACGCCAGAGCAATTGAACGAAATTTTGAGTACACATCCTAAGATAAAAGCGTTCTTGTTCAACTATCCAACTAATCCAACTGGAGTTAGTTATACACGTCCAGAATTGGAAAAACTTGCCGACGTGCTAAGAAAATATGATATATTCGTAATAAGTGATGAAATATATAGCGAACTAACATATAAGTTCAAACATTATTCGTTAGCTAAGTTGTTACCGGATCAAACGATTTTGTTGAATGGATTATCAAAGTCACATTCAATGACTGGTTGGAGAATCGGTATTGCCTGTGGACCAAAAGCAATAATCGCAGAAATCAATAAGATCCATGAGCTGGCAACGACCGCAGTTTCTACAATTTCACAGGCTGCTGCCACAGAAGCATACAAAAATGGCTTCGATGATACGAAACCAATGCTTGATGAATATCGTAAACGTAGGGATATCCTTCTATCTGGACTTGAGAAATTAGACTTCTATTGTCCAATTCCTGACGGAGCATTCTACTTGTTTGCCAAAATACCAGAAGGATTGAATCAAGACGATGTCGCAATGGCCAAAGACTTGCTAAACACTGAGGGACTGGCAATCTTACCAGGAAGTTTCTTCGGTGAAGGTGGAGCAGGTCATTTGAGATTAAGCTATGCAGCAAGTATGGATAGCATCAATGGTGCTATCGAAAAATTGGGAGATTATGTGAAAGAACACAAAAACGCTAGTCAATCGGTTTAATAAACACGGGGGATCAAAGGGGAAAATGATTAATAAATTTCAAAAAATAATCAGCTATATTATTTTGGTGTGTGTCGCACTTTTTACATCTGTCGTCTTCATTCAGATGTTGATCAACCTAGCCAGAAATTATATGCCATTTGAACCAGGACGTTATGTGCTGGTTCTTTGTCTTGGTTTAGTATTTGTTTTAATTGCAGGATTCATCCTTTATAAATTGAAGGATGACAACAAAACGATGAACTTAATCATTCTGTTAGCGTTACTGGCAATATTTGCTGTTGTAGCAATACTTTGGATAAATTTCGTACCAAATACGCAATTAAGTGATTTTGGAAATTTTTGGAATCGGGCACCAGATGCTTTAAAAGGTGGCAAGATATACGCCTTTGATAATGATTATTTTGCCAAATGGGCCTATCAAACAGGCTTTTTGGTCTACGTTATGACGGTAGTCAAAATTTTTGGTTATCACGTTGCAGCAATTCAATATTTGAACGTAGTCTATCAAGTGTTGATTTTACTTTTGACATATAAATTGGTTATCAAAATATTCGATAATATCAAAATGGCCAGACTTTCAGTTCTACTATTGATGATCAACTTGGACTGGTTTGCCTTGAATACTCAAGCGGACAATCAGTACATTGGATCACTTCTATTTTTAACGACATTTTATTTAATTTTGAAAGATAAGTATTGGTCATACGCATTGGCTGGATTGGCTTTGGCAGTTGGCTGTATCGTCAGACCGATCGGACCAGTTATCATAGCCGGAATTGTAGTGTTTGCTATTTTCTATATGTGGTTGAACAATAATAAATTCAACTGGAATGCGATTTGGAAAGTGTTGATCGTATTAGCAATCTACTTTGTAGTTTTCGGTGGTGCCGGATTGTTGATCAAGTCTTCTGGACTTAACCAATACGGCTTGAGTAATCGTGATTCTGAGTGGAAATTTGTTACAGGACTCGACTACACTTCAAAAGGTGTTTACGACCAAAATATGGTCAATAAGTTCGACTTGCGTGAGAGTCGTGACAAGATGAGTAAAAAAGAGCACAAGGTCATTCACCAAAATATTAAGACTATCAATGAGAATCATGGTTGGGTCAATTTATTCTGGCATAAGCTTTCATTGCTATGGGCAGAGCGTTCGACCGGCATCGACTTTACTGGAGTTGAAGTCAACCATTCTGCGAAGACTGTTGATATAGTCAGATATGCTGGGTATGTTGGCTCGATATTGATAATAATTTTCTCATGGATAGGTTCGTTGAGAATCTTAAAAATTGATTACAATAAGGGAATTTTCCTATTGTTATTACCACTTATGGCCTTCGTAATAGTACAATTATTAATTGAAGTTCAAGGTAGATACAGGATTGAATTTATACCAGTATTGGCCGTTCTGGCGGGAACTGGTTTGTATACAATAATCAACTGGATATCAACAAAATGGAGTGGCAGACATGGCAGAAGCGTTTAAATTAGGCATAGTAGTTCCTTGTTATAACGAAGAAGAAGTTCTTCCAGAAACGACAAAAGAGTTAACGCGGATATTAAGCGGCTTGGTCAATGATGACAAGATCACTAATGACAGTAAAATTATTTTTGTCGATGATGGTAGTAAAGATAAGACTTGGTCGATGATCGACGAGTTTTCTCAAGAAAACAATTTTGTCAGTGGTGTTAAATTGAGTCGTAATTTTGGACATCAAGGTGCTTTGTTGGCAGGAGTTACGAGTGCAACCAAGAGTTCAGACGCTATCGTGACAATCGATGCTGACTTACAAGATGATGTTAATGCGATTCCTAAGATGGTCGACAAGTTCATTGAAGGAAATGAAGTAGTTTACGGAGTAAGAAATAACCGTGACACTGATAGTGCCTTCAAACGTAGTACCGCTGAAGGATTTTACAAGTTCATGGGGTGGCTCGGTGTAAAGTTAGTTCCAGACTCAGCTGATTTTCGATTGATGAGTAAACGTGCAAGCGAAGTTCTACTAAGCTATAAGGAAACCAACTTGTTTCTACGTGGTATCGTTCCAATGGTTGGATTCAAATCAGCCAAAGTTTACTATGCTAGAAAAGAAAGATTTGCCGGTACATCGAAGTATCCACTTCGTAAAATGTTGAAGTTCGCTATGGATGGAATCACATCATTCTCAATCGTGCCAATCAAAATGATCATGGGATTAGGATTTTTCATCGTTCTGATCAGTATTGCTTTACTGATATATACAATTGTTCAAAAAATACACGGAAATGTAGTAACAGGATGGTCATCAATGATGATTTCAATCTGGGCCCTTGGCGGTGTACAATTGATTTGTATTAGTGTTATCGGTGAATATGTCGGAAAAATCTTTAGTGAAGTTAAGAACCGTCCAAGATTCACTATTGAGCGTGATATTTACACTGAAAAAACTTTAAAAGAAGAAAAATAAAGAGGTAATTTAATGAATCCAGCACAAAAGAGAGCCGTTCAATATGGACAATTGATCAACAAAACTGTTGAAAAGATCCAAGAAAATCAAGATTTATTGAATCCAGAATTTGAAATATTGCGTAAAGCTTTGGACCGTGATCAAGTTGATAAAGTTGACCCAATCATGTACAAACGTTACAAACATGATTTTGAAAAGGGAACAGCTGATTATAAAGATCTCGAAGCAAAATTGAAGAAGGGTAAAGCACCAGCTCGTTTGATGGGAACTCATTTGTCATTAGTCTCGGCATTTAGCAAATATGTTGAAGGCTGTGTCATGATGAGTGAAAGTATTGGCGAAGATCAAAAAATCGAACGCCAAAAGTTTGACGACGCAGAGAAGATCCAAGATGAAAACATGGATAAATTCTCTAAGCTGATGCAAAAGTTAACTTCGCTTGCCGGATAAAATGACAGATAGTGAATTAACCGAATTAGTAAAAAAGGTTTCCCAAGAAGAATTTGGGAAGCCTTTTATTCATCACGCCAACTTTAATTCACGGTTGAAGACAACAGGTGGTAGATTTCATCTTAATGATCGACACATTGACATTAATCCGAAGATGTATGAAGCATATGGTGAAAAAGTTTTAATAGGTATCATTAAACATGAACTGTGTCACTATCATTTGTATAATGCTGGTCTCCCATCACAGCATAAGGATCGTGATTTTAAAGTGCTATTGAATCAAGTAGGTGGGCTGAGATTCGCGCCAGACGTGCGACAGGCCAATCGACATCATACATTACATGTTTATGAATGTAGCAAGTGTGGCACGATTTATCGACGTGTCAGAAAGTTAAATATTAGACGTTATGTTTGTGGAAAATGCCACGGAAAATTGAAATTTATCAAAGATATTAGAATATCAGCTTGATTATTAATTTTTCTTTGTGTAAAATATATCTTGTTTGCGGGTATGGCGGAACTGGCAGACGCGCAAGACTAAGGATCTTGTGGAGAGTTTTCTCCGTGGAAGTTCGAATCTTCTTACCCGCATCAAGTATTGCAGCTAACTTTATTGGTTAGCTGCTTTTTTGTTGTTTCGATGATTTCCGGAAGATTCCAGGGACTACTCCTGCTGTGGGGACGTCTCCAGCCGAAGGGCGGGCTTCCGTCTCGCTTCGAAGCCACGCATGGTTCCCGTGTCTTCGAAGTCGCCCATTTACCGTGCTGGCTTTGCCAGCTTGGTAAATTTTCACAGCTGGTTCCGTCCCTGGAATCTTCCTAGTACTGTATACAATAATGCAGGATAAGTGGTGATCTGCAATCCTTGCTGCAGTTATGAACTATATCTCAGGTTTAGGCCGGCTGGTTTGGATGTTTGTGTACATTGCAGTTTTCTAGTTAAAACTTCGTGCGTCAACTACCAAAGCGAAAGAAGATGCCATACTTGCGGTTGATATGAAACCGGAGGAGGGCAGAGATGGAGGCCGCTGTGATAACTCTGTAAGCTGAGAATCAGCTTACAGAGTGGACGTGTTCGAAGACTGACAGATCTTTGTCAGGCTGAAAACCGAGTCCTCGGACCGAATTTTGGCCGAGGACGGTCCCACAGCAGTCGTAATCTCTGTCCTCTGCAGGAAAAACCAAAATCATACTCATGTTATATTGTTGATAAAATCAAGAAAGCGTATTATTAAAGATAACCCAAGATGTCTTTGGTTTCATCGTAAATATAATTGTTTTTATTTTAAAAAATGGGGAATTTTTAGTAGAATTTACGAATTGGGGAAAACTTGAAGAGGATGGAGAATTAAACATGAGGAAAAAGCTACCACTTTTAATCGTGCTAATTGGGACTTTATTTGTTGCCCTGACGGCATGTTCGAATTCCAAAAGTAGTGAAAGTACTAGCAGTACGAAATTACTAACTACCGCACAAATCAAGAAAAATATAGGCTCGAAATTGATTTTTACTCGCGAAAATTCTCAAAAAGATACTAATGCTGAGTATCAGGAGATTGTTGCGGAAGGGAATCACTCACTGGATGATCCGTATATCAAAGTAAATCCTTATGGAACGTCACCGCTGAGTGCCTTGGTAATTTTCGATACAATGCAGGAAGCTAAGATTTCATACACTGTTCAGGGTGAATCTAAAGACACAAGTATCAGTAATGCGGTCAACAGTGATTATTCAATGACACATCAAGTTCCTGTCGTTGGCCTTTATTCTGACAAAACCAACAAAGTAACGCTGGATATTGAATATAAAGATGGTACGACTGCATCTAAAGAAATTACTGTCAAAACTGGTAAGCTCCCGAAATATGTTAGAGAAGCCAAAATTAAAATTGATAAAAATGATAAATCTAAAATGGATATTGGCGACAACGGTCTGACTTTAATTGACCGAACGACTAAAGAACCATTTGCTATTGATGCTGATGGTAAAGTTCGTTGGTACTCAACTAATTATTCACAACATACTGTCGAAGAATTGAGTAGTGGTCATATTTTGATTTTGACTAAGAAGAATGTGAATGCATCGGTCTACAACGATTTGATAGAAACTGATTACTTAGGACGTATTTACAAAGAATATAGTTTTAGTGATAAAACTAAGTCGTCCGATAGTGCTAATAATTCAAAAAATGAGGAAACAACTTTGATCCATCATGATATTCTTGAGTTGCCGAACGGTAACTTATTGGCGACTGTCAGTGATGGTTCTGAGTACAAAGAAGATGTCATGGCGGAGATATCGTCTGAAACTGGGAAAGTTGTTAAAGTTATAGATTTAAAGAAATTGATGCCTACCAAAATGTACAGTACCTTCAAGAAGGGTTCTGATGGCAAAAATGATTGGTTCCATCAAAACTCGATCGAGTACGATACTAATGATGACAGTATTTTGATTTCTGGTCGTGACCAAGATATGATCATGAAAATTGATTATAAAACTAGTGAGATAAAGTGGATATTTAGCGGCAAGAAGAAATCCAGTTGGCCTAAAAAGTATCAGGATAAGATTTTAACTCCGACAAAGGGAACATCAATTATTGGTGGACAACATGCGCTGACATTACTTCAAGATGTTGATGGTAATCCTGACAGTGAAAGTATTTTGCTGTATAACAATAACGAAAACGTGACGAATGGTGATAAGAAGACTTCGGGTAAGTATTCTCAAGCTGTCCAATATCACGTCGATCCAAAGAAGATGACTATCGACGAAACTTGGTCATATGGCAAAAAGCTTGGTAAGAAAAACTTCACTTATATCATTGGTTACGCTCAAAGACTCTCAAACGACAATACTTTGATCGACTTTGGATATAAGAATGAAGGTAAAGAGAGCAACATTATCGAAGTTAACAAAGAGGGCAAAGAAGTATTCGACGTTACCGTTGCGAATTCGGCATCCAAGGCCTATGCATACCGTGCATATCGTATGAATTTTTATAGTGATGCGTACACTTTCGACGTATTAGAAGCGAATGAAGATATGTAAAAATAATTCTAAATATTGGACCGCACCAATTTATGAATTGATATTTACTAATTAGTTTTTTGATGTTAGAATATATCCTGCAAACGATTTCAAAAAGGTGGACATTATGAAAAAAACAAGAGTTATTAATTCAGATATTTCGCGTGTTATTTCTCAAATGGGACATTTCGATACAATTGGTATCGGTGATGCTGGTATGCCAGTTCCTGATTTTACAGAAAAAATTGATCTAGCTGTTGAAGCTGGAATCCCAACATTCATGCAAGTTTTAGAGAACGTATTGAGCGAATTACAAGTTCAAAAAGTTTATCTTGCAGAAGAAATGAAATTACAAAATCCTAAACAATTAGCTGCAGTCAAAGAATTAATTGGTGATACACCAATCGAATTCATTCCACATGAAGACATGAAACAAGATCTCAACGAAACAAAAGCATTTATCCGTACAGGTGAAGAAACACCTTACTCAAATATCTTGCTTGAAAGCGGAGTTGTATTTTAATAATTTGACTGTTTAGTTGAATCGGAAGGATATATATTTATGAACAAGATTGTCGTATTAGGATCAATTAACGTTGATACTATTTTAAATATTTCACATCTACCACAACCAGGGGAAACGATGCACATGGAAGATCGTTCAACTGCCGGTGGTGGAAAAGGGGCTAATCAAGCACTTGCTGCTGTACGTGCCGGTGCCGACACTGCCTTTATTTCAAAAATTGGTAAGGATCACGCTGCTGATTTTATGATGAAGACTTTCAAAGAAGATGGCTTAAACGTTGAACACGTTACATTTTCTGAAACTGAAGGTACTGGTAAAGCCTATATCTTGCTTCAAGATGGTGGCCAAAACAGTATTTTAGTTTACGGTGGAGCAAACGCCGATGTAACACCAGCTGATGTTGATGCTGCTAAAGACGTAATCAAAGATGCAGATTGCATCATTGCTCAATTTGAAGTTCCAATTCCAGCAATTACTGAGGCATTCAAGATTGCTAAAGAAAACGATGTTTTAACATTCCTTAATCCAGCTCCAGCTCCAAATCGTAGAGAAATTCCAGACGAGTTATTAAGCTTAACTGACATCATTGCTCCTAACGAAACTGAAGCAGAAATCATTACAGGCGTTCACGTTGATGATGACGCTTCAATGAAGGAAGCCGCAAAAGCAATGCATGATATGGGAATCCATACAGTCTTGATCACTGTAGGTTCAAAGGGATCATTCTATTCATTTGACTCCGGTAAGACAGGATTCGTAAACGCATTTAAAGTAAATGCAATTGACACAACAGCCGCTGGCGATACATTCGTTGGTGCATTGATGGCCAAATTAGATCATGATATGTCTAATATCGAAGAAGCAATGACATATGCTAACAAATCTTCATCGATCACCGTACAAACAAAAGGTGCTCAAAATTCAATTCCTTACGAAAAACAAATAGAAATATAGTAATAAAATCAGTCTAAAAAATAAGATGAAAATGCACTTATATCTTGTTTTTGGATTGTAATAATTTTGTAAGAATGTTAGTATAATAGTTGTATTTTTGAATGGTGAATGGGTCAAATGGTTTTTGAAGACTATTTCCATAACGTACCACGAGATGATGCACAAATATTAGTTATCAGGAGGAATAGTCTGATGGAACAAGGAACAGTTAAATGGTTTAACGCCGAAAAAGGCTATGGTTTTATTACACGCGAAGATGGTAGTGACGTATTCGTTCACTTCTCAGCCATCCAAGGTGACGGTTACAAGACACTTGAAGAAGGTCAAGCTGTAACATTTGACATCGAAGATAGTGATCGTGGACCACAAGCTTCAAACGTTGTTAAAAACTAATCAAATTCAAAATTAAAAAGGGATTAAAAGTCCTTCAAGAGGTGTAAGCATATTTTGCTTATGCTTCTTTTTTTTGTTTGTGGTGGATGGATGCCGTATGGTGGTCTTCGGGCAAGGGGGTGGGTTACGCCATGGGCGATCCGTGATCAAAAGGGCGGTATCACGGACTCACCTTCTTCTAATCCCGGCTTTTGCCGGTATAAGAAGAATCTCACGGCGTATTCCCCCTTGCCCTTCGACCACCATACTGGGTTGGCAGGTAGTCGAAGCACTTTTAATCGGTGGTGGTGGGGACCAAGGATGCGGCATGGGTGCACTCCTCTAGATATTTTGTATTTGTTCCAAATACGCGTATATCGCTTCGCTTATACGCACTTGCTCTTTCCGATACTTCGGAACCAAATACTGAATGGTGGCTGTTCTTGAGTTTTGTAGAAAAACCTACAATTCACGTATCACTAACAAAACAGGAAAGCTCGGATAAACCAAACCCGGTTCTATTATAATTTATCGTATCCTTGAGAGATTCAGTCCGTAGGTAATGTTCGCCGGGGGTGCAGCCGTGGAGTCATTCTTAGCTCGCCATCGGGCGAGATTAGAATGAAGGCGAGTTTCAAAACATTTCGGTTTTTGAAATGGTTCGAAATCGTCTCACAGCGTTCCCATCCCCCGCCGAACATTACCGAAGGACGGCAGTAAACCCTCTCACATAAAAACAATCAAAACACTTCATAAATAAGTTATAATAGAACATAAACAATCTAAAGGATGATAAATTGCCACAAAAAAGAAAAACTTCTACTCGCCACAGACGACGAAGAAAGAATCAAAATCAACCGATTTATATTATTATTGCTGTTGTCGCTGTGCTTCTTGTTGGTCTATTTAGTTTCCAGCAGTATCAGAAACAGAAGCAAGAGGATGCTACGGAACAGGTTAAAGAAGAGAAAAACGAGTTTATTAAAAAGGTTGCTCCTGAGGCTGTTGCTTTGGGTCATGAATATGGTGTGCTGCCTAGTATCACTATTGGTCAGGCTATTCTGGAAAGTGATTGGGGCAATAGTACTCTGGCAAGTAAATACAACAATTACTTTGGTATCAAGGGCACTGATCCTAACAACACGGTGGTTCTTGAGACTAAGGAATATACTAACGGACAGTGGCAGACTATTAATGGTCGCTTTCGTTCGTACTCGGATTTTCGTGAGTCTATGAAGGATCATGCGAAGTTATTGGTAAATGGTACTAGCTGGAATTCTTCACAGTATCAGCAGGTTATTGGCTCTCAGGATTACATTGAGGCGGCTGTGGCGTTGCAGACTGATGGTTATGCTACTGATCCGGGTTATACTACGAAAATAATTAGGCTTATTCAAAAATATGATTTGAAGAAATATGATGAGGGAATCAAGTAGAATCCTAATCTATGATAGAATTTATATTAAAAATAAATGGGAGACGTATCGTGAAGGAATTAGAGGAAAGAATAAACAAAGATGGTCGAGTATTAGGTAAGGATGTTCTTAAAGTTGATAGTTTTCTAAATCATCAAATTGATCCTGTTTTGATGGATAAAATGGGTAATGAATTTTATCAACATTTCAAAGATAGTGGTATTACAAAGGTCTTAACAGTTGAATCTTCTGGTATTGCTCCAGCGGTAATGACTGGCTTGAAATTTGAGGTTCCGGTCGTATTTGCCAGAAAACATAAATCAATTACCTTAAAAGATGATTTATACACATCTGAGGTTTATTCTTTTACTAAGAAGACTGCTAACCACATCAGTATTGCTAAAAAATATTTATCTGCTGATGACAAAGTATTAATTATTGATGACTTTTTGGCTAATGGTCAAGCTGTTAACGGTTTAAATGATATTATCAAAGATGCAGGCGCTTCATTGGCTGGTATCGGTATTGTCATTGAAAAGTCATTCCAAAAGGGAAGACAATTGATCGACAAAGCAGGTATTCCAATTTATTCATTAGCACGTATTAAGGCGTTTGATAACGGCCAAGTCGTTTTTGAACCTGAAAATGACTAGACGGTTTAGGAAGGTGGAACTATGACTTTTATTGCGCCCGGTAAAACACTGGGAATAATAGGCGGTGGAAGTGAGACTTATCTTTGCGAATTAGAAGCCAAGAGAATGGGTTTTAGGACTATGCTCCTGACAGATCAACCTGACGATATTGCGACTCAGGCTGCAGATAATTTCTTAGTCGGCGAACTTCAAAATTCAGAAAACTTAAATGAATTAGGCCAACGTAGTGACCTTCTTTTGTATATGGATGACAATTTTGATAGTCATTTGCTAGAGGATCTCTCGAAAAAATACAATGTTGCGCAAGGTTCTGATTTATTAGCGATTTCTCAAGATCGCTATATTGAGCGTACTTTTTTAAACGATTTGAATATCAATGTTCCACCATTTTTCTCAATTGTTACGGTCAAAGATATTAAGAAGGCTGTTGAAGAAATTGGTTTTCCTTGCATGATCAAACCGATTCAAAAGAATCAGGATTTATTGAAACGTCATGTTTTATATAATGAGGATGATGTTGAGAAGGTCCAAAGTTTGTTAGCAAGTGGAACTTATATTTTGGAGGCTTGGATCGATACTAAAGCTGAATTTTCGATCATGGTCAGCAAAAGTAAAGACGGTAAGATCCATACTTTCCCAATGATCCATGAAGTTTATGATGGAACTCATTTGATGAGTTCATATATTTTCAAGAAGAACGATCCAGCTATTGAAGCGGAAATGCAAAGAGTTGCTCTGCAGGTTGCTCAAAATGTTGACTATGTGGGAATTTTTGGTATAGGATTTATCTTGTCCCAAACTGATGTCCTGTACGTCAAAAGCATTTTCCCTGGAATAAATTATTCGGCAAACGTCTATCAGGAAGCTACCGGAGTTTCACAATTCGAACTTCATATAAGAGCTATCTGTGATTGGCCAATTCCGGAAATTTATCCGTTAGTGAATACTGCTATTCTGAAAATTGTCGAAGGTATACTGCCACAAAGTTTGGACTTGTTACAAGAAAAAGCACAATGGAAATTTAACTACTACACTGGTTTCAAAGCGAAGAACGAATCTGCAAGAGATGTCGGCTATATTTCATTAGTATCCGATGATGTCGAAAGTCTCAAGCAAGATATTCTATCAACTAAAATTTGGAGAGTAGAGTAAGTATATGATTGACAGATATGTGACTAAGAAAATGGCTCCTATTTGGACAGACCAAAATAAGTTTCAAGCATGGCTAGAAGTTGAAATTGCTTCAGTTGAGGCTTGGAGTGAACTTGGTGAAATTCCAACTGATGACGTTAAGAAAATTGCGGCTAATGCAAAATTTGACGTTGCAGAAATTGCTGAACTTGAAAAAGAAACAAAGCATGATGTTGTTGCCTTTACACGTGACGTTTCCCGTTCACTAGGCGAAGAAAAGAAATGGGTCCATTTTGGTTTAACATCAACAGATGTTGTTGATACAGCCTACGGTTACTTAATGAAACAAGCTAACGATATTATTCGTCAAGACTTGGAAACTTTCTTAGAAGTTGTTAAAAATAAAGCTCTAGAATACAAAGATACAGTTATGATCGGCCGTACACACGGGGTTCATGCTGAGCCAACAACATTCGGATTAGTTTTGGCCAATTGGTATTCAGAAATCAAACGTGATATCGAACGCTTCGACCACGCTGCAAAAGGTGTAGAAGCAGGTAAAATCAGTGGTGCAGTCGGAAGTTTTGCCAACGTACCACCTGAAGTAGAAGCATTTGTATGTAATAAATTAGGCATCAGACCTCAAGAAGTTTCAACACAAGTACTACCAAGAGATCTACATGCAGAATATATTCAAACAATGGCTTTAATAGCAACTTCAGTAGAGAGATTTGCTCTAGAAGTAAGACATATGCAAAGAACCGAAGTCCGAGAAGCAGAAGAATATTTTGCAGCCGGACAAAAAGGTTCATCAGCAATGCCACATAAGAGAAATCCAATCGGTTCAGAAAACGTAACCGGATTAGCAAGAGTTATCCGAGGACACGCATTCACAGCCTTGGAAGATGTTCCACTATGGCATGAACGAGACATCTCACATAGTTCAGCCGAAAGAATAATCATTCCAGACACAACCGAATTATTAGATTACATATTGACAAGATTTACAAAAATAACAAAAGATCTAACAGTTTTCCCAGACAAAATGAAGGAAAACATGAACATAACACACGGCCTAATTTACTCACAAAGAGTATTACTAAAACTAGTAGAATCAGGATTAAGCCGAGAAGCAGCCTACGATATCGTCCAACCATTGACAGCAAAAGTATGGGATGAAGGAAAAGACTTCAGAACATTACTAGAAGCAGATCAAAGAGTGACCGACAATCTAACCGAAGAACAGCTAAATGACGCCTTCGATTATCATTGGCATCTAAAACACGTAGATGACATCTTCAAACGAGTGGGCTTAGAGTAAAAATAAAAAACGAGTGGATAGAAAACGAAAGTTTTCAGCCACTCGTTTTTGTTTACTTTAGAGAACTGAACGAATACAGACTATATCCTCTATATGTCCACCCCGTCGACGAAAAGTTGTAAGCGGAACTAGATTTTGATTTTGAACTGAACCAGATGGAGGAAGAAAATCGGTTTCGGCTAAGTGGTTAAATTTGCGTTAGCCGAAAGGTTTGCTCGGCTTAGGCAAAGGGCGAGTTTTGAAACTGGCGAACTGTGACAGGTTCAAAATCGTCCAACCACGTTCCAGCTGAAGAAACCGATTTTCTTCCGCAATCGGCAGTCAACCACCCCCAAAAACATTGAAAACGTCTTCTTAAAAACAACTGTTCGTCTTAGTATTATTGTAAGGGAAAATTTGCTACAATATTAAGTGAATGTTTTTTCGAAAAATGTTGATTTATTAAGGATTTGGAGAGCAATTAATGTCAGAAAATACTTTACTAAAAGGTTTGAATCCAGAGCAACAAGAAGCAGTTAAAGCAACCGAAGGACCATTATTGATCATGGCCGGAGCCGGAAGTGGTAAAACACGAGTTTTAACGCATCGAGTTGCTTATTTGATTGAAGAAAAACACGTTATGCCTTGGCACATTTTAGCCATCACATTTACAAATAAAGCTGCTAAAGAAATGAAAGAACGTATCGACAAACTTCTCGACGATGAGTCTGCTGGGGTTTGGGTATCGACCTTCCATTCACTTTGTGTACGTATTTTAAGACGTGATATCGACAAGATTGGCTATTCAAGATCTTTCACGATTTCAGATCCTGCAGAGCAACGTACATTGATGAAGCAAATTTTGACAAGAATGAACTTGGATCCTAAGAAATTCGATCCACGTTCAATTTTGGCTTCGATCAGTAATGCTAAGAATGATTTGGTTGATCCAGCCGCATATGCTGAGAATGCTAAATCTCCATTTGAGCAGACTGTTGCCAGTTGTTATGATGCTTATGCCAAAGAGATGGAACGTAATCAAGCTTTAGATTTTGATGATTTGATCATGCAGACTAATGTCTTGTTTGAAAACCATCCAGAGGTATTGGAAAGCTATCAAGACAGATTTAAGTATATTCACGTTGATGAGTATCAGGATACTAATGAAGCTCAATATAAATTGGTCAAGTATCTTGGCGCTAAGAATCGTGATGTCTGTGTTGTTGGTGATGCTGACCAGAGTATTTATGGCTGGCGTGGCGCTAACATCAAAAATATTATGAACTTCGAAGAAGATTATCCTGAAGCTACTTCAATTAAGTTGGAACAAAACTATCGTTCAACTAAGACGATTTTGGACGCTGCTAACAATGTTATTAATCACAACGTCAATCGTAAGCCTAAAGAGCTTTGGACTGACAACAAAAAGGGTGACGATATCACTTTATATCGTGGTCAAAACGAATCTGACGAATCACTTTTTGTTATCGAACAAATCAAGAATTTACTGTTAAAAGGTTTTAATTATGGCGATTTCGCTATCCTGTATCGTACTAATGCTCAATCTCGTGTATTTGAAGAGAAACTGATGCAATCGAGTATTCCTTATAAGATTGTTGGTGGCCACAAGTTCTACGACCGTAAGGAAATCAAAGATGTATTGGCTTACTTGCGTTTGGTTGCCAATCCAGAAGATTCAATGAGTTTCCAACGTGTAATCAATGTTCCAAAACGAGGAATTGGTCCTGGAACGATCGAAAAATTACAGACTTTCGCTAATGAACATAATTGGTCATTATTAGAAGCTGCTCAAAATATTGATTTGTCACCATTGGCGGCTAAACCTAGAAAAACTATTGGTCATTTTGCTTCTGTTATCGATAAATTGGCGAAAATGAGCCAAGATTCATCTATGACAGATTTGATGACATCGTTACTTGATGACTCTGGTTATCTTGATGAATTGCATGCTCAAAACAATTTGGAATCTGAAACTAGAATTGAAAATATTCAAGAATTGCAAACTGTTACAACTCAATTTGATCAACAATATGAGCCTGACGTAGAAGCTGATGAGACCCGTTTATCAGCATTTCTGACAGACTTATCATTGACTAGTGATCAAGATGAATTGGAAGAAGACCAAAAAGAAGTTACTTTGATGACACTTCACGCTGCCAAAGGTTTGGAGTTCCCAGTCGTATTTTTAGTTGGTATGGAAGAGGGAATTTTCCCATCATCCAGATCAATGATGAAAGAATCAGATATGGAAGAAGAGCGCCGTTTAGCATATGTTGGTATCACTCGTGCGGAAAAACAATTGTTCCTAACTAATGCATACAGTCGTATGTTGTACGGTCGTATTCAAAGTAATCAAATGTCACGTTTCGTTGATGAAATTGGTGACGAGAATCTAAACATGATCAACGCAAATGCCGGTAGTATGCCATTCTCCAAAAAGGAAGGTGAATTACCATTTGCCAAAATACGTCGTGAGTCTGCCTTTCATTCTAGTTTCAAGGTTGAGACAGCTAACAAACCAAGCGGTGCTCAAGGTGCTGAGAATGAAAGCTGGATCATTGGGGACAAGGTTGAACATAAGAAGTGGGGCGAAGGTACTGTTGTCAAAGTTAATGGTAATGGTAAAGATGCCGAGCTTGATGTCGCCTTTAAGAATGAAGGAATCAAACGTTTACTTGCTGAATTTGCACCGATCACAAAAGTTACTGACTAATTAAGGGGTGGAACAAATGGCTGATTTAAATTTGACTAAACAAGAAGCTAATGAAGAATTATCAACTCTTCGAGACAAATTAAATTCATATCGTGATGCCTATTATACTAAGGATGCACCACTAGTTGAGGATAGCGAATACGACAAGCAATACAATCGTTTATTGGCTATTGAGCAGGAATATCCTGATTTAGTGACACCTGATTCACCTTCACAATTGGTGGGGGATGTGACTTTACCTGATTTCAACAAAGTAACTCATGATATTCCGATGTTGTCGATGGGGGATGTCTTTTCTGAAGAAGAATTGGCAGACTTCAATGACCGTATTGAAAAGAATGTCGGTGACGAAGTTGATTATAACGTCGAATTAAAAATCGATGGATTGGCGATCTCATTAGTTTATGAGAATGGTGTCTTGGTTCAAGGCTCCACTCGTGGTAATGGAACGATTGGTGAAAACGTTACTGAGAACCTCAAGACTATCAAGTCAATTCCTCAAAAGTTACCACGTCCACTTAGTTTTGAAGTGCGTGGTGAATGTTTCATGGATAAGAGTGAATTTTTACGTTTAAATAATGAACGTGAAGCTAACGGTGAACAGGTTTTCGCTAATCCTAGAAATGCCGCTGCCGGAAGTTTACGTCAGTTGAATCCTAAAGTCACGGCTGATAGAAAACTTGATACGTTCATGTACACCATCGTAACTTTTGACGATTTAGAAGTTACAACTCAGCATCAAGCACTTGAAACATTGGAAGAACTTGGATTTCACGTCAATCCAACAGCACAAGTTACAACGGGGTTGAAAGGTGTTAATGAATTCATCGATCATTACGGCGAAATGCGTGACAGCTTGAACTACGGAATTGATGGGGTTGTCTTGAAGGTAAATGATTTAGCTTTCCAAAGACAATTAGGTAATACAGTCAAAGTGCCTCGTTGGGAAATTGCCTATAAATTTCCACCTGAACAAGCTGAGACGGTTGTTCGTGAAATCACCTGGACGATTGGTCGTACCGGAGTTCTAACACCAACTGCTGTCATGGATCCTGTCAGTTTAGCAGGTACAACAGTTTCTAGAGCAACTTTGCATAATATCGATATGATACGTGCCAAAGATATTCGAGTTGGAGACACCGTTTTGCTTCATAAAGCAGGAGATATCATTCCGGAAGTTTCCCAAGTTGTTTTAAAGAAACGTCCAGCTGATTCAGTTCCAGCCGAAATCCCAACTCATTGTCCATATTGTGATTCAGAGTTGATCCACTTGGAAGATGAAGTCGCACTTCGTTGTATCAATCCTAAGTGTCCAGCTCAAGTTAAGGAACAATTAACTCATTTTGCTTCAAGAAATGCGATGAATATTGACGGACTTGGCCCTAAAATTATTGAACAGTTGTATACTAAGAATTTAATCGAAGATGTGGCTGACTTATTCAAGCTAACTGCTGATGATTTAGGTACTTTAGATGGTTTTAAAGATAAGTCTATAAATAATTTATTAACTGCAATTGATAACTCTAAAAGTAATTCAGTTGAACGATTATTATTTGGATTGGGAATTCGTCATGTCGGCGCCAAGGCTGCTCGAATCTTGAGCGAAGCATTTGGTAACTTAGCTAACTTGATGGCTGCTTCGAAAGAAGAAATCCTAGAAGTTAATACTATGGGTGAAATTATTGCTGACAGTATAATTACTTATTTTGATAATAATGATGTTCAAAAGTTAATTAATGAATTAGAATCAGTAGGAGTTAATACAGAATTTATCGGCAGTTCAAATAATAATGAAACAAATGAACATTTTACTGATAAAATAGTTGTTATAACCGGAACTCTGACAAAATATAAACGTTCGGAATTAACAGAACTTCTTGAAGGAATGGGTGCAAAAGTCACCGGTTCTGTTACTAAGAAGACTGATATCTTGATTGCTGGTGAAAAAGCCGGAAGCAAATTGACTAAGGCTCAACAATTAGGAACACAAATCATTGATGAAGAAACTTTATCTGATTATCTGGACAGTACAGAGGAATAGAGGAGAGAAGTTTTGAAAAAATTCATTAAAACCGCAACATTGATAATGATGGCCTCAATTTTTTTAACTGCTTGTGGTAATTTGTCTAACTCGAGTTTGTCTTCTGGAGGCAGCGATAGCGGAAAAACTTCCGTTCAAACTACCAACGCCAGCGACTCGGGTTCTTATGATGTCTTGATGGATAGTGGTAAATACAAAACCAGTTCGATCAGTGGCTTAAGTGCTTCTGATAACAATAATCAATTCAACAGTCGTAGTTTTGAAAGTGGTTTGATGACACTTTCGAAAGACCAATTTTCAACAAGTAATTATGTTTTCCAAGAAGGACAAGTTTTGTCCGCAGGTACTGTTAATAAATGGCTTGGACGAAAATCAAGTAAGAATCCAACTGGCTTGAATCCAAAGTCAAATGGTTCAAAGAGTGAGAATAAACGTGCACCAATGTATCTCCAACAGATGCTCGAACAAGATTATTTCCAAAAGGATAATGGAAAGTATAAATTAGCCGGCATGTCGGTTGGTATTGCAATCAATGAAGTCGATTATTATCAAAAGAAACAATATGGAGCTACTTTCCAAACAAAAATTTCTGAAGCTGACCGTAAAGCACAAGGTGAAGCAATTGCTGCCAAAGTTGTTCAACGTTTGCGCAAGATGAAGAGTGTTGGAAATATTCCTATTGTTGTTGGCTTATATTCAGTTGCTCCACAAGATACCTTGGCTGGTGGTAATTACTTCCAGACCTCTACTGCTAAGAGCAATGAATTAGGCGGTTGGAAGCATTTGGATTACAAGAGTCAGATGTTACCTACTGTTAATAATGAAGATCCTATCAGCAGTAGCGATTCTGATGCATTCGCTAACTTTAAGTCACATATCCAAGACTACTTCCCTAATATTTCAGGTGTTACCGCACAAGCTCATTACGACGGCAATAGTTTGAAATCATTGGATGTGACCGTTAATACTCAATTTGATGGATTAGCTCAAGTTACTAGCTTTACTCAATTTGTTCAAGATAGTGCAGGTAAGTACTTGCCATCTGGAGCAAACTTAGAAATTAATATTCAGACTGTTGATAGTCAACAAGCCTTGATCACAAGAACTAACGGCAAATTCTATTCACACGTAGATAATGCAGATTAGCAAAGGAGAAAAATATGATTTCAAAAGATGAAATTTTACACGTTGCTGAATTGGCAAACTTGAAATTTAAAGAAGACGAAGTTGATAGCTTTGTTGACCAACTAGGAAGAATTGTTGAAATGGAAGGCAATCTTTCTTCAGTAGATACAACAGGAGTTGAACCTACTTATAACATGGGTGACACAAGTACTGTCTTCCGTGCTGATGAAGGTATCCATACTCAAACTAGAGAACAAATGCTCGAAAATGTTCCCGAAGTTGAAGATAACTTGATCAAAGTTCCAACAATCGTTGCTAAGGAGGAAGACGAATAGTGAATTATTTAAACGAAACTATCGATTCATTGCATGAAAAGTTAGCTAATAAAGAGATCACTTCTAAAGATCTTACACAAGACACTTTGAAGACAATCAATGATTCAGAAGACACATATAATGCCTTCGTTACAGTTAACAAAGATGCAGTTAAAGATGCTGAAAAAGTTGATGCCGATGGTATCAAAGGCTCACTTTCAGGTATTCCAATTGCCATCAAAGATAATATTTTGACTGACGGACTTTTGACAACTGCTTCAAGTAAGATTTTATCTAACTTTATGCCAGTTTATAGTGCTACTGTCGTTGAAAAGTTAAAGGCAGCTGGTGCGATCAATGCCGGTAAAACTAACTTAGATGAGTTCGCTATGGGTTCTTCTACTGAAACTTCATATTATGGAACATCTCATAACGCTTGGGATACAACTAAGGTTCCCGGTGGTTCTTCTGGTGGCTCCGCAGCCGCAGTTGCTAATGGTGACGTTGTTGCTGCATTAGGTACAGATACTGGTGGTTCAATTCGTCAACCATCTGCATTCAATGGTATTTTCGGTATCAAACCAACTTATGGACGCGTTTCACGTTGGGGAGTTATCGCCTTTGCTTCATCACTTGATCAAGTAGGTGTAATGTCAAAACGTGTTGAAGATTCAGCCACAGTGCTTTCAACAATTGCTGGACATGACGATCATGACTCAACAAGTTCAAACAAAGAAGTTCCCGATTACAGAGCTAATTTGAATAAAGATATGACAGGTATCAAGATTGCTGTTCCTAAGGAATTCTGGCATGAAGGTACTAACCCAGAATTGTTGAAGCAAATCGATGCCACAATTGAAACTTATAAAAAATTAGGCGCTACAGTTGAAGAAGTAAGTCTTCCAACTTTGAAACATGCCGTTGAAGTTTATTACGTTATCGCTTCAAGTGAGGCTTCATCAAACTTACAAAGATACGATGGTGTTCGTTACGGATTCAGAGCTAAAGATGTTAAGAACATCAAGGAGTTATTCGTTAACTCACGTTCTGAAGGATTCGGAGACGAAGTTAAACGTCGTATCATGTTAGGGACATTCGCACTTTCAGCTGGTGCATATGATGCATACTTCAAGAAAGCTGCCGAAGTTAGAACACTCTTCATCAACGAGATGTCAGCTGTTCTTGATAAATATGACTTGATTGCTGGTCCATCAACAACAACAACAGCCTTTGGAATCGGTGATAAGATCGACGACCCATTGGCAATGTACATGAACGATATTTTGACTATCCCTGCTAACTTGGCCGGTCTACCCGCAGCTTCAGTTCCTGCTGGACTTGCTGATGGTATGCCAGTTGGTTTGCAATTGATTGCCAAACCTTTTGATGAACAAACAATTTTTAATGCTGCTTATGCATTACAAGAAGAAAACAAATTTTATGAAAAAATTCCAACTTCATTAAAGGGGGAAGACTAATGAATTTTGAAACTACTATTGGTCTTGAAGTTCACGTTGAGCTAAAGACAAAATCAAAAATGTTTAGTCCTTCACCAGTTGCTTATGGTGCAGAATCAAATGTTAATACCAATGTTATCGATTTTGGTTTCCCTGGTGTTCTACCATCAGTCAATAAAGAAGGCTATCGCTTAGGTGTAATGGTAGCTCTTGCATTAAATGCACAAATAGAAGAACATACACATTTTGATCGTAAAAATTATTTCTACCCAGATAATCCAAAGGCATATCAATTAACACAACATGAAAAACCATTGGCACATGATGGATATATCGAAATCGAAGTTGACGGTAAGAAGTCAAAAGTCGGTATCGAAGAACTTCACGTTGAAGAAGATGCTGGTAAGAATACCCACGGTAATTCAGGATATTCATATGTCGATTTGAACCGTCAAGGTACACCACTTATCGAAATTGTTTCAAAAGCAGATATGCATTCACCTGAAGAAGCATATGCTTATCTTGAAAAACTTCGTCAAATCGTTCAATTTACAGGTGCTTCCGACGTTAAGATGGAAGAAGGTTCAATGCGTGTTGATACGAATATTTCTATCAGCCCAGCTGGATCAGACACATATGGTACAAAGGTCGAATTGAAGAACTTGAACTCATTCAATTTCGTTAGATTGGGTCTTGCATATGAAGAAAAACGTCAAGCAGCCATCATCAAAAACGGTGGAACAATTGGACAAGAGACAAGACGTTTCGATGAAAAATCAGGAGAGACTGTCTTGATGCGTGTTAAGTCCGGTGCTGATGATTATCGTTACTTCCCAGAACCAGATTTACCAAAATTCTCTATTGATCCTTCATGGATCAAACAAATCAAAGATGAACTTCCAGAACCAGCTCATGAACGTCGAGTAAGATATATCAATGAACTTGGCATTCCTGAATATGATGCTGGAGTTTTGACAGATACAAAAGAAATGTCAGACTTCTTTGATGCCACAGTAGACTTTGGTGCAAATCCTAAACTGGTTTCAAACTGGTTGATGGGTGAAGTTAATGGTTACTTGAATGAGAAGAAATTAGGCTTGTTAGAAACTAAATTGACACCTGAGAATTTGGCAACAATGATCAAATTGATTTCTGATGGAACAATTTCATCAAAAATTGCCAAGAAGGTTTTCCAAGAAACAATCAGTAATGGTACTGAACCAGAAGGATGGGTCAAAGAAAAAGGACTTGTCCAAGAATCTGATCCTGCAGTATTGAAACCAATGATTATGGATATTCTTGATAATAACCAGCAATCAATCGATGACTTTAAAAATGGTAAGGATCGTGCAGTTGGTTTCTTAATCGGACAAATTATGAAACAAACACACGGCCAAGCTAATCCTAAAGTTGTCAACAAGATACTAATGGAAGAATTGAACAGCCGTTAGTTAGGAGTATTTTATGCGTGCTAGATTGATATATAATCCCACATCAGGACATGAGTCCTTACCAAATAGTGTGGGCGACATTTTAAATGTAATGGAGCAAGCTGGATATGAAGCCAGTGCTTATCGTACAACTGCTGCCAAAAAATCAGCATTAAAAGAAGCCAGAAGAGTTGCACAAGAGGGCTTTGACCTTGTTGTTGCTGCTGGTGGAGACGGTACTATTAATGAAGTAGTTAATGGTATTGCTGATTTGGAAGAAAGACCAGAGTTGGCGATAATTCCTGCTGGAACAACAAATGATTATGCCAGAGCTTTGAAAATACCAAGAGATGATGTCGTCGAAGCAGCCAAAGTGATTTTGAAAAAGCAAAAACTTGATATCGATGTCGGTCAAGCCGGAGATAATTATTTTATTAATATTGCCGGTGGTGGTTCAATGACCGAACTAACATATGAAGTACCTTCAGCTTACAAATCAATCCTTGGTTACTTGGCTTATTTGGTAAAGGGTGCTGAGATGTTGCCTAGAATCAGTCCCATCGATATGCACATTGAATATGATGAAGGTATTTTTGATGGCAAGGCTACAATGTTCCTAATTGGATTAACAAATTCAATCGGTGGTATGGAACAAATAGCTCCAAACTCAGTTATCGGTGATGGAACTTTCTCATTGATAATCGTTAAAGAAACAAACTTACGTGATTTAGTACATCTGATTGCATTGGTGCTAAACGGTGGACGTCACGTAAACAATCCCAAAATTATTTATACAAAGACAAAAGAGATTACTGTCAAAGCTAACGATGACAATCGCATTATGATCAATCTTGATGGTGAATATGGTGGGGATGCCCCTATGAAGTTCACCAATTTGCACAATCATTTACGCATATATGCTAATGTTGATTCAATTCCTTTGAAAGCTCTTGATACGCCAACTAGTGAAGAAAAAGATGTTGGTGAAAAGATAATCGAAGAAGAAAAGAAATTAGATTAACAGTCCTACGGACTGTTTTTTCTATATAAGAGGAAAATTTATGGACAAGCCAAATATCAAAAAGAATGATAAGTTAGAATTAACGATCAACGACCTTTCTTATGAAGGAAAAGGTGTCGCTAAAGTCGATGATTTCACACTTTTCGTTGATAATGCTTTGCCAGATGAAACTGTCAATGCCGTGATTACAAAAGTTGGAAAGAGTTACGGTTTTGCTCGTACTCTGGATATCATCAAGAAATCACCACACCGTGTTGAAGACGTTGATAACGTTTATGTCAGAACAGGAATCGCACCATTAAGCCATTTGGCATATTCACAACAATTACTTTTCAAACAACACCAAATCGAAACAGGCTATCAAAAAGCTCATTTGGATGTGAAAGTTAACGAGACATTAGGCATGGAAGATCCATTCCATTACCGAAATAAAGCCCAAGTACCAGTTCGCCAGATTGATGGCAAATTGACAACAGGCTTTTATCGTAGACACTCACACGAACTGATTCCAATGGAAGATTTCCTGATCCAAGATGCAAAAATCGATGCCGAAATCTTGCGTGTGCGTGATATTTTACGTAAGTACAAAGTAAAAGGCTACGATGAAGAGAATCATAAAGGACAAATCAGAACCATCATGGTCAGACGTGCATACTATACCGGCGAGATCATGGTAGTCTTAGTATCACGAGTTAGAGATATTTCACATTATAAAGATATCACCAATGAAATATTGGCAAACCCAGATGTAAAATCAGTTTATTTGAATATCAATGAAAAACAAACAAACGTGATTTTAGGTAAAGAAATGTTGTTACTAGGTGGATCAGGATATATCGATGATGAGATTTTGGGACACACATACAGAATTTCACCACGTTCTTTCTACCAAGTAAATCCAACTCAAACACAAAGACTATATCAACTAGCCATAGATAAAGCCGACTTGAAAGGTAACGAGACAGTAGTCGATGCATATTCAGGTATCGGTACAATTGGATTATCATTGGCAGATAAAGCCAAAAAAGTTACCGGAATCGAAGTTATCAAAGATGCAGTTGAAGACGCAAAAAGAAACGCTGATATCAACGGAATCAAGAACGCAGATTTCGTAGTTGGTAAAACAGAATATGTTTTAAACGACTGGGCAAAAGATAAAAAGAAAGTTGATGTTTTGATGGTTGATCCACCAAGAAAAGGATTAGCAGCATCATTGATCGACAGTATTCACAATATTAAACCAAAAAGAATTGTCTATATTAGTTGTAATCCAGCAACATTGACACGTGATTTGAAGGCATTGAGTGATATTTATGATATGACCGACACAACTCCAGTTGATATGTTCCCAATGACAAATCATATAGAATCAGTTACACAATTGAACTTGAAATAGGGTTTTGTATGGCGGATGTGGCGGAGGTTCACTGACGCCCGACGGTTAGGTTCTTTGGGGCGTGGACGCTGCGGGTCGTTCTGGCAGCCAAAGGGCGGTCTGCAGAATCGACCTTGTTGTAACCTCGCCCTTTGGCGAGCCAACAACAATTTCGCGGCTTGGCCCCAAAGAACCTGCCCTCTGGGCTGAATTCTAGTTCTATTTCAGATTGGTCCGAAATATGTAGAATGGTGGCTTCCTTTTCTAGAAGACAGATACTGTTTTACAGGCACTAGACATGAAATTAAACGCGTCATTTGAATATTAGGAGTATCAAAAAGTTCACTTCTATGAGGTGAACTTTTTTGCATTAATTTATTGGCAGTGGGGGCGATGGTTTAGATTTATGAGTTGATGGAACATCAACGAATAAAACAACAATTTACTGAAAATAAAAACGGCTCCCCAAAATAGCAGTATACAAAAAACAAGTGACCCGTTCATAAATAATATTAATCCAAACTAAGATTTAGATTCGAGGTACAGTTCAGCCTGGAGGGCAGAAACAGGGGACCAAGCCGTGAGATTGTTGTTAGACCGGCAAAAGCCGGACTTACAACAAGGCAAGCCATCATGACCGCCCTTTGGCATGATTGTTGCCCATGGCGTTCCGGCTCCCCAGTTTCTGACCGCAGGGCGGCAGTGAACCCCCACCACATAACCAACCACAACAAACAAAATAAGTAGTATAATCAGAATATTATTTATGAAACATTGGGGGGAACGGAAATGAAGGGAAAGTTTGGCACTTTGAGTGTTATCCTTCTAGGAATAAACTCGATCATAGGTTCAGGAATCTTCTTGCTACCAGGGAAAGCAGAAGCTCTCATGGGCCCAGCAAGTATTTTAGTTTTCATCTTCGATATGTTACTGATCATATCGATTGCGTTATGTTATGCCGAGGATGCGACATACTTTGAAGCTAATGGAGGACCTTATTTATATGCGAAAAAGGCCTTCGGTAATTTCATTGGTTACGAAGTAGGATTCAGCGTTTGGGCAATCAGTATTATTGCTTGGGCAACTATGTCGACTGCTTTCGCTACGGCTTTGGGAGCAATATACCCGGTCGTTCAAGAACCAATTTGGCGTGACCTGACTATTATTCTTCTATTAGGAATTTTAACTACCATTAATATTTTAGGTGTTACTTTGACAAAAGTTGTTAACAATATTGTTACTATTGCGAAGCTTTTGCCTTTGGTTATTTTTGTAATTGTTGGTTTATTTTTTATCAACGGCGCAAACTTTACACCATTTGTTCCACAGAATATTGATTTCTCGAACTCATTTGGATCAGCTGCAATATTGATTTTCTACGCATTTACGGGATTTGAAGCTATTGCCGTCGCTGCTCAGGAGTTCAAGAATCCACAAAGAACTATTCCACTTGCTATCGTAGTTGTACTTACTGTGGTTGCTTTACTTTACATTTTGATTCAAGTTGTTTCCATCGGAATTCTCGGTGGTGCTTTGGCTGGTAGCAATGCTCCAATCCAAGAAGGTTTGGAAAAAGCTATTGGGCCAGCAGGTAAGGCTATCGTTGCTATTGGTACGTTAGTCTCAATTCTTGGTGTTGCCACAGCACAGTCTTTCTACTTACCAAGAATTGGTTCATCGATGGCTGACAACGGCGTTATGCCCAAAATCGTAGGACGTCGTAATCAACGTGGAGTTCCATTTGTTGCCATGTTAGTATCATTTATTATCGCTGTTCCACTGGCTTTGTCTGGAACATTCCAAACTTTAGCTGCCATTTCAGTAGTTTCTAGGTTTGCTCAATATATTCCAACTATCCTTGCAGTATTGGTCTTTAGAAAGAAATTGACACAGACTAGTTCGAAGTTTAGAATTCCGCTGGGTCCAACGATACCTGTAATTGCGGTCGTTGTCAGTTTCTGGTTGTTGACTAAGGCAACTGGATTCCAATTGATCATGGGTCTAGGATGCTTAGTCATCGCTGTACCATTTTACTTTCTTAATACTTACATTAATAAAAAGGAAGGCGATTTGGAGTGAAAAAGGTCGGAATAGTTGCCAACCAATATATTCAAGATAGTGCGTTCTTCCAACATCAGGATGCTACTTTTACTTTTCAAGGTAATGTAACTGGGATTCAAAATGTTGATGCATTGCCTGTATTGATACCGATCCAACATCCAGAACACGTTGATGAGTATTTGAAATTAGTCGATGCTGTTCTTATCCCAGGCGGACAAGATGTTGATCCTACATTGTATGGTGAAAAGTTAAGTTCAATGACAGGTACAATTTCTAAGCCTCGTGATAAATTTGAGTTGGAATTGATCACTAAAGTGCTGGAAAAAAATATGCCACTAATGGGATTTTGTCGAGGTGCACAAATGATCAACGTTGTACTTGGCGGAACTTTGTATCAAGATGAATCGATGATCGAAGGTCCAATCAAAGTTGAACATCAACAAAAGAATCCTATGTCTGATCCTAGTCATTACGTCAGTTTAGCTGGTGCTGGTGCTGAACTTTTGGGTGATAGACTAGCTGTTAATTCGCAACATCATCAGGCAATTCACGAATTAAGTGACCAATTATTGCCAGTTGCCTATGCTGATGACGGGATAATTGAAGCATTTGTTGCCAAGAATCCAGATCAGACTATTTTGGGTTACCAATGGCATCCAGAATTGATGGTCACTGCCGAATATTCAATTAAGATTTTTAGAAATTTTGTAAATACAATTAAATAATTGCAAGCAAAAAGACAATCGCCAAAATGGTGATTGTCTTTTTTTTAGGCTTTATTTTCAACTGCCATAGATTCTGAAACTAGGACTTCACTGTAGACTGTATAAATGTGTTGAGCCTCTTCTAATGCCATACCATCTAATTGATCATAGAGGAAATTTCTTTCTTCCTCGAAGGCACTCATCAGGATCTGTCGTTCCTCAACTGCTTGGAATCCAGTGAAGATATAACGTTTGTTGTTGATTCCTCGCCACTGGGAGAGAAAATCTTTGATGGTTGTCTGCTGTATCTGGTCATTGAGGTCAAATATAACACTCTCTTTTACGGCTGGAGAAATCTCTAAACTTTCAACATAAGCTATTCCCACTCTGACCATATCTCGACGAATCTGCTTGGCTTTGAGTTCGATATCATCTTCATCGAGAACCGGATCAAGAATAAATTTGAAGGCAATAGTTGGGACAATCATACTCAAAATGATTACGACGGTCTCAACTAACAGTATCAAATCAAATATTTTTCCAGAGAATCCTTGGCTAACTAGGGAGAAGGCTAGGGCTAATGTAACTGCCCCATGAACGCCACCAAGTGAGAAGGTAACGGCTTCAATTTGAGAATTTCGAGCGATAAATTTTGCGTAAACGTAACGGATTATCAGACTTAGAACATATAAGATAATTCCTAGATAAAGCCAATCCAGGTTGTCCGTCAATGCACTTTTGTGTTCGATAAAAATTCTGGAAATTGCCAATCCCAAGATCACGAAGACTGAACTATTCAATAAATCAGCAATGAAATCTGATGCCGTGTTGAAGAAATTTTGGAATCTTGGTGTAGAGAAACGTGTTCGGCGGACTTCACCGTTGAAAATCAATCCAGCACTGACAACAGCGATGATTCCTGATAACTCAAGCTTTTCAGAAATTAGATAAATGATTATCGGTGTTAAAAAGTAAATTACGATATTGGAATAGTTTACATTCCAACGAGTACGCATGATTTTTTGACGAATAATCATGATTATAAAAGCAATGATCATACCTAGAACTGCACCACCGACAGCGGATAGTAAGAAATCATAGATGTTCTTTGTATATGAAAGATGGCCAGTTTTGTACCAGAGGACTGCGGCTTGGAGCAAGATGATCCCGGAAGCGTCGTTGAAGAGTGACTCCATTTTCAAAACTGCTTCAGTTCTTCCTGGAAGTTTTCGTCCTTCACGAACTGTATCCAGAGCTGTTGCATCAGTTGGTGTACTGATTGAGATTAATATCAATGCTAATGGCAATGTTAGTGAGAAAACTGAGGTGACTGTAAACAAGCTGATTACTGCTGAAATAAGTGCTAAGAGAATTGCAGTTCCCAGGATATCTTTGAATTTTTGTCTGACCATGATGCTACGGGTCTTCTGACCATCTAAGAATAATAGTGGTGCAATGATGAAGACCATAAAGGATTCAGAATCAAATTGCATGATCATCGAATTCATCATGGGAACGCAAGCAATGATAATTCCTAATAATAAATTGATATAAGTTTTTGGAATAACTTTAATATATTTGGCAACTAAATTAGCGATAGCAACTGTTAGAAAAATAGCAGTGGTTGAAAGATAAATATTCATAAATTTTCCCCCTCAGGAAAAAGAAAAATACAGGCTAACTTAGCCTGTATCGTAATTAATTTGAGATTATAGTAGTGACCTATATTTGTCAACAAACTAATTTTTAAATGAATGTATTGGAGAGGGGATGTGACCACCACGATTGATAAAGTTTGCGGGACTATTGGTGTTCACTGGCATTATTGGTGCTCGTCCGAACAAGCCACCGAATTCAACTGAGTCTCCGACTGTTTTGCCAGTTGCGGGGATTATTCTGACGGCAGTTGTCTTGTTGTTTATAACACCGATCGCTGCTTCATCCGCTATCATTCCACTGATTGTCTCGGCTGTTGTGTCGCCGGGGATGGCAATCATGTCTAATCCGACTGAACAGACTGCAGTCATTGCTTCAAGTTTCTCAATGTTCAAGTTGCCAGCAGTAACGGCACGGATCATTTCAGCATCTTCCGATACGGGGATGAAGGCACCGGACAGGCCACCGACGTGTTCGCAAGCCATAACTCCACCTTTTTTAACAGCATCATTCAATAATGCGAGCGTTGCTGTAGTACCAGGAGCACCGACGCTTTCTAGACCGATTTCTTCTAGTATCTCTGCTACAGAATCGCCTTCGTTAGGCGTTGGTGCAAGTGATAAGTCAACTATACCAAAAGGTACATTAAGTTCCTTAGAAGCAATATTTCCGACGAATTGGCCCATTCTAGTTACTTTGAAAGCAGTTTTCTTTATTGTCTCTGAAACAACATCGATAGGTTGGCCTTTAACTTGTTCCAAAGCACGTTTTACAACACCAGGTCCACTGATACCAACGTTGATAACACAATCAGCCTCACCGACACCATGAAAAGCACCAGCCATGAAAGGATTATCTTCAACAGCATTTGCGAATACTACCAAGCTCATACAGTTTACTGGATCTACTTTGGCCAAATCTTTGATTGTGTGGCCCATTTTTTTGACAGCATTCAGATTGATACCTGAACGAGTTGAACCTACATTGACCGATCCACAGACTCTAGTTGTTTCTGTCAGAGCTTGAGGAATCGAGTCGATGAGGATGTCATCACCAGTTTGACTGCCTTTTTGGACCAATGCAGAAAAACCACCAATCAAATCAACGCCAAGCTCTGAGGCAGCCTTATCCATTGTTTTAGCGTAAGCAACGTAGTCTTTATCGTCAGACGCTGCAGCAATGATAGAAATTGGAGTTACAGAAATACGTTTGTTGACGATAGGGATACCATATTCTGACTCGATTTTTTCAGCTACCTTGACCAAGTCTTTGGCTTTAGTAGTCAACTTATCATAAATTCTTTGACGAGCTTTTTCTCCGTCACTGTCGATACAGTCGAGCAAAGAAATTCCCATAGTAATAGTACGAATATCCAACTTCTCTTCGGAGATCATTTGGATAGTTTCTAAAATTGAATTAGTTTCCATGGTTGCCTCCTAAAGTTTTTGAATAGCATCAAAGATTTCTTGTCTTTGAATGTGAATGTCCAAGCCAGTTTCATTAGCTAGAGTTTCTAGACTAGTTTTTACATTTTCAAATTTAACAGAGTCTTGCCATTCGACCATTGTCATCATGGTAAAATTACCATCCATTAAAGTTTGAGAAATATCGAGTATATTAACATGTAATTCTGCTAACTTTGCCGAAACTTTGGCAACAATACCGATTTGATCACGGCCAATTACTGTAATGATTGCTTTCATTGGTAGTCCTTCTTTCGAAAATAGGTTGAACTAATAATATACGATGAGGTATTTTGCCGCAAGAAAAAATTGGATAATTACTTTATGTAATAAATAACGTAAATAATTATTTCGGTTTATGATATTAAAATCACTCTATTCCATCTTATTATTAGCTACAATAAATTTATTTATCTGAGGAATACTGAAATGGATAAATCAAATAGTAAGAATATCTGGCAGTGGATAATATTTGGCATTTATTTTATATATTTTTCCGTAATTCGTTATTTTATAGTTCCATTTGGTGACGATATGTTCTTTTGGGGTAAATGGGGAACATATCTGATGCATCATGGGTTTTACACTACCAAGAATCCGGTTTACATCGGAGGCAGTAGCAACGGTAGATATTTTTCCAATTGGCTACAAATAGTCAGTATGCATCATCCGCTACTAGAATATATTGTCTTCGGACTTTTTTCGGCGTTGTTTATCTGGTTATTATTTAAGTTGACCGATCAAAAATGGATTTCGTTGATTGTGGCAATGCTATTTCCATTCACATTGTCTGTTCCGTTTTTAAATAATAGCTGGCTCTGGTATTCAGCCTTTGTTCATTATGTACTCGCACCATGCTTTATTTTTATGTACTTGTTGATAATAAAACATGACTTCTCCGCTTCTGGACCAATTCATTCAGTCAGAAAAACAATAGTCACTTCCTTTGTAACGTTTGCCATCGCACTAATTGGAGGACTGATGATTGAACACACCACTTTGTATCAAGTTGCATTGGGTATTTCAGTTGTAGTTATTAGTGTTGTCGTCTTGAAACGTATTCTGTTTTATCAATGGACATATTTGTTGGGTTCACTGGCATCTGCAATTATCATGTTTTCCAATAAAAGTTATACAGTGCCTGTTTCGTATCGGAGTACTAAATTTTCATTTGTCATAAGTAAATTTACTTTCTTCAACATGTCTCATTTTTGGATAGTGACTTTGAATATATTCGTCATCCTGTTGATCTCAATAGGCGTGATTATATTATTGATTCAAAAATCTCAACACCGTGTCATCGATTTTGTTTGGATAGTGACTTCTATTCTGTTTGCCACATATTACTTGTTCATGAATTTATTTTTACCAAAATATATGACGAATGAGAACTATTCTCCACAAGGATTGATTAATGCAATTATTTATTTCGACTCGGCCATGTCAGTATTATTTGTTGGCTATCTACTATTGACGATATTTATAGTTTTTAAAAGCAAAAAATTACGTGCTGAATTGTTATTTTGCTGGTTATCATGTGGATTCCTGATTGCACCATTTCTGATTATTCCGCGTCCGATCAGTTCACGGGAATATTTCAATGGGTATATCTTCATATATTTATTTGCGATGATTATCCTAGAACAGATTGACTTCAGTTTCTTCAAAAAGCCATTGAGTATTTTTGGTTCTTTGGCAATCGTTACTTTGGCAGTAATTTTGATGTCAAAAAATATTCAGAATTACAACAGTTATATAAACAGATATAATAATAGTCCTGTCTATATCGGTGCTACGACTCCAGAGAACAAATTGCCATATCCTGATTTGTTGCCAAATAGAGATCGCTATGTAACATTCGACAGCTTAGAATATTGGCACAAATACACACATACAAATTTTGAAAACAGATTGATTGATTTCAGTTATACAGATAAATGATTTTCAAATTGACGCATCGTTTTGATTGATAAAATGACGATTGCAGTTCCTGCATAGATTTAATTATTTAAAAATATCAATTTCATTTTAGAAAAGAAATTATCTTCAAAATCTGTAATAAAATTGGTGTAAAAAAGATTATACTTTAATAAGTTTATTGTCTAGATAAGTTTATTGTCTAGATAAGTTTATTGTCTAGATAAGTTTATTGTCTAGATAAGTTTATTGTCTAGATAAGTACCATTATCTAGACAGTTTTTTTGCCTAGAAAAGTTTAATATCTAGGGGAAGTTACGATGAAAAAACGTATCATGTATGTTGATTATCTTAAAATCTTCGCAATTTTTGGCGTGGTGATGTCTCATTCATTGACTCAAATTTTACAAGAAAATGTCCACTCTTTTAAGTGGAACGTGGGGAATATAATTTTACAGACTGTTTCACCAGCCGTAGGGATATTCTTCATGGTCAGTGGGGCACTTATTCTATCGAGTGAACGGACAAACAGTATTGGCTATTTGTTCAAACACCGATTGGTAAAAGTAGGGGTGCCGTTCTTGATTTGGTCTGCAGCAACGATTGCTTTCTCGTATCGTGTTGATGGTCATATCACCTTTATGATTTGGCTGAAGAAATTATTACTGATCTATAATCAATTTCCCAGTCCAGCATTTTGGTTCATGTATCCGTTGATATTCTTCTATCTGATTTCTCCACTAGTTAAGGTATTCGTCGATCATGCCAGCAACAAAGTTATCGATTATATCATTTGGCTATGGTTGATCACTAACTTGCTATTGCCTGATATTGCTGCAATGTTACCTCAACAAATTGCCTTGTACTTTACCAATATTCCTAATAGTAATTTGGTTCTAATGGGTCAGACATTTGGTTATTTCCTTCTTGGATATAGATTACATAAATTACCAATTGTAAAAAATGATTGGTCTAAGCACTTTATTTTCTCGTTGATTCTATTGGTATTGATTGTGATTATTAATTACTTCAATACTGTCTATCAATTAAACATTCAAATTATTGGTTACACATCACTACTTACATTGTTGATGACAATGGAAGTTTATCTGACAGTAAAAAATTGGTCACATTTCCATGAACTGCCTGATAAAGTCAATCATAGTGCAACAACAGTTGCCGGATTGTGCTTCGGTATTTATCTATCACATGGAATCGTTATGCAAGCTGTTGAACAATATCTACACATTGGCAGTTTCTGGTTGGTATTCTTATTAACATCAGTTATCTGTATCGTATTAACGTACATTATCAGTAAAATTCCTAAAGTCGGATATTACGTGATCGGTGTCGAAAATTAAGCAAATAAAAAAAGTGAAGCATTCAGATTATTCATCTGGATTCTCCACTTTTTTTAGTTTAAATGGTGTTTTAAAGTTTTGTTCTTTTACAGTAACAGTAACCGTGTCGCCAATTTCTTTATTGATGGATTCTTGAATATCTTTTCTGATACCAAGAATGTAACAAATCGAGCCATCATCGTTTTTTAAGCCCATATTGACGATGCTCCCATCATAAGGTGCTTTGTCGAAAGTTGCATGAACTTTGACACGGCCCTTATTGAACTCTTTTCGGATGTCGTAAGGAAAGACAACGTATGCTCCACCTGAACCGATATCTGACTGCTTAATGGTGGCCTCGAATTTGTAAACTTTTGACATAAAAATCTCCTATCTAATTTTTAGCTTTGCCTGGTTTGTTGGCGTTATTAGGTGGATTGACTCCATCATTGATGATGTATTGGTGGAATAGCGAAATAACTTGTTGATTGTCCAACATATCTGAATGTTGAGCAGTATCACCAGTCACAGTTATAAGCGTGTAGTGCTTAATGACACTTTCAAAAATATATTTCCCGGAGTCCACGCTACCAATGGGTACGATACCGTCATCGGTATAACCTTTAGTACCAGCAACTGAATAATACGATAAATCTGCTGGTAACTTGTCACGTTTTTTGACGAAATCATTCAACATTTCTGTCCGTTTGGAATTGTCTACTTCTTCGAAATTGTAAGGAGTACCAACTGTTAACATCCGATTAATGTCGATAGTGTCATCGTCGAAATAGTTTTCTAGATAGTAAGTCCAGATTAGTCCACCGTTTGAGTGTCCAAAAGCATCGAAATTATTGAATTTATAACGCTTCTTCAATGCTTCAAAAGCTATGTTAAACCAGTATGCTTGTTTTTTGATATTTTCATAACCATCATCGTTATTTTCGAATCCTACAACAATGAATGGTCTGGTATCACCATTTCTGATGGAACCTTTATATGTAATAGTATCATTTTTATGGACCGTTAATTCCAAAACACTATGATGTTCGTCATATTTCTTATTAATTTTTGAGATCATACCGTCGAATCGATTGGCACTAGCGCTCGAACCTGGAATCATAATGATAGGTGAAAGTGGGGAATTGTATCGGCCGGCTAATGTTGAGACACTTTTCTTAGTCCAAAAATATGAAGGGATGCCCAATAGGATCAAAGCAATAAATAGGAAAATAAGTGCTCGAAATCCCTTTTTTGAGTGGATATTACTTCTTCTCATTCTTAGCACTCCTTTCATCACGGTCTAGATTATCGATTGTTTTTACACGTTCAGCAATTCTTACAAAAGGTAAGTAGATAAATACTGAAACAGTCAAAGTGATGAGTGAGAAAATCAATGCTTGCCAGCTACCATTAGTTCCCAGAAATGCTATTAGGGGACCAGGAGTACCTGCAGGAACGGCGTAGACAGAAGGTGGCATCAGATGTAGTTGTAACGCCAAAGCGGCGATCAGCATGTTGACCATCGGTGCCAAGAAGAATGGAATGAGAAATACGATATTGAATAGAATTGGAATACCTGACATTAATCCACTGTTGATGTTGAAGATACTAGGTATCAAAGACCAACGTGACACTGTTAATAAGTCGTTGTCGCGTGATACCCAGAGAATTGCAATCAGTAAAGCTAAGGTTGCTCCAGTACCTCCGAAAGTGGCAAAGGCGTGATAGAGCGTATTTCCATTGAAAAGATTTGGTGCGCCCCAAGCAGTGTGATGAGTCAAAGCGTAACTCAAATTTGCCAATGAGGCTGGATCTGAATAACTAGTTTCGATGGCAGAGTAGGGCCCCGACCATCCTAAAAATGACATAATAATAGTATAGGCACCAAAACCAAATGTATGTAGTAATTCCATCAGTGGTGCGGTACTTGGATTAGTACTGCTAATAGAGGTCAACACTGATTCTGGCAAGTTTGAATAAAAAGTGATATTGACTAAGTCACTGAAAATGACCGATATCAATAAGATAAGTGAAATTGACTTCATTGAAGTGAAAGTACGATTGAGAATACTACTTGTCATCGCCTTGAACTTTGAATTTTTGGCTTCTTTACTAGTCAGTTTAAAAATATATCCAATAAAAATTCCTAGTAAGATGGCAAACAATAATCCTCTAACGCCAAGAACTGAGCTATGGAAAGCCAGTGGACTACGTTTTGAGTAGACGTACGCAATAATTAATAATGAGATACTGCCGGTAATGCCGGCTAGTTGGTCGTCACGTTTGTAATATTTAGCAGTATATTTAGCTGCCGCAAAAACGGCAATGACTGACACCCAACCGATGGTCAAATTGGATATTGCCGAAACCACATCATCGATTTGTTCAAAGACATTGTCGTTGATTTCAGGCATCAACTTTCCTAGGAATCCATCGTCTCCTAGAAATACAACTTGAAAGGTCTTGGCAAAACTACCAATCAATACGAATGGAAAAATTGTTAAAACGGTTCTCTGAATTACTCGATAAATAAATAGTTTCTGAATTCGTAAAGTCCATTGGACCAACTTTTTCTCGAACGAATTCCTGTATAAGTCTTCCAAAGTCGACACCCCCAGTTATTGTGTACATGGAATTTCAATTTGATTATAAGCTAAAAAAAAACGAGTAGCTATAAAAGCTACTCATTTCCTTTATTCAGTTTCTTTTTTCAATTTCTTCTTATTATGATCATGTATTAAGTGAAGTGGAAGTCCAACTAATGTTAATAAGATACCCAATAATGCGAGTGTGGGTTGGGTAATAATAGTATAGACGACGATATATCCACCACCGATGATTGCCAGAATAGGCGGTATTGGATAGAAGTTTATCTTGTAAGGACGTTTCAAATCTGGTTCTCTCTTACGTAAGATAAATACACCAACGAACATCATGATCGAGAAGATCCACATAACGAACACTAACATATCTGTCAGATAATCGAATGAACCTAAAAATACCATGATAATAGCAATGACAGTTTGTACGATACCAGCATTCATAGGAACACGTGATTTCTTAGTTAATTTTCCAAAGAATTTTGCAAAGACGATATTGTCATCCTCACCTAGAGCATAACTAACACGCATACCAGTCATAGAATAACCGTTGATCGAGCCGAAAACTGATACCAAAATACCAATAGTAACCAGTTTTCCACCAAAGCCACCGAAAATCTTGATTGCTGCTTCAGAAGCGGCGTTTTGATTTCCAGGGATGCTACCAAACGGAAGTTCCTTAACGAATACAAAACTTATAAGGACATAAATTAAAGTGATACCTAATAAACCAATAATAATAGATTTTGCTAGATCCTTTTCAGGATGTTTCATTTCTCCAGCCATATTACCAACGTTCATCCAACCATCAAAGGCGAACATTGTTGCAACGTAACCACCACCTAGTGATGTCCAGAAACTAGGATGGCTACCTGCAGTTACTGGGAAAAGCGAAACGTTATTAGTTGATGGTGTGAATAAGCCGACCCCAATAATCAATACAATAGGTATTAATTTTGCGATGAATGCCACAGACTGAATTCCACCACCGACTTTAGCCCCGAGTAAATTACAAGCAAAGATAAATACTGCTACAGCGATTGCAATCGGTATTTGTAAACTAGCTGACAACCCCCATAGATTAATAACTTGCGTAGCAAAAACGATCGACAACGCTGAAATAGCCGCGGGATAATAGACGACCGATTGAGCCCACGCTAAAAGAAACGCCGGAATCTTACCGTAAATGTGCTCGATATACTTAAAGATACCACCGGCAACTGGTAAAGCAGCGGCTAATTCAGCAACTGTAAGTCCAGCCATGATAGTAACAAAACCTGCTAGTACCCAGACCCAAATTGTTAAACTTGCCGAGCCAGTAGCTTGTGTTACACTTGATATCTTAAAGAATACTCCCCCACCAATTACAAGACCCATTACGGTCGATAATGCAGGGAAGAATCCAAGCGTTCGTTTCAAATTTTCTTGGTTCTCTCCTTCTTCCATTATAAATTCTCCTATAAATATATTTGTGACATTATTCACATGATAACATATAAAGGTAGCATTTGGGGCAGAATATCAGTAAAATTAATAGATGAGGTGATTATATGTTGAAGTTAGGAATAATTGGTACCAACTGGATCACTCAACAATTCGTTGAGGCAACTGAAGAGACCAAATCATTTAAACTATCAAGAGTCTATTCACGTACAGAAGCAAAAGCAAAAACTTTTGCAGATAAATTTAAAGCCGATGATGTCAGATTGAGTACTGACTTGGATGAATTCTTTGCCAGTGAAGATTTTGAAGTCGTTTATATTGCATCTCCGAATAGCTTACATTTCGAGCAAGCCAAACAAGCGGTATTGAATGGTAAGAATGTCATCGTTGAAAAACCAAGTACATCTAACATTCATGAATTTGCTGAGTTGGAAGAAATAGCTAAGGCCAAATCTGTCTTTGTGCTTGAAGCAGCAAGACATATACAAGAACCTATCTTTAAGAAAATATCAGACTTCGTGGATCGAAATCGTGCTGATGTGAGTGGTGCGACACTTAGTTATATGAAGTATTCTAGCCGTTATGACGATTATTTGGATAGTCAAAACCCCAATGTGTTCTCAACTGATTTTTCAGGTGGAGCGCTATACGATTTAGGTGTGTATGCAGTTTATGACGCAGTTGTTTTGTTCGGTCAACCTGATGCAGTCAACTATGATGCTGAAATATTATCGTCTGGTGTCGACGGTAGCGGAAGTCTAACTTTAAAATATGACGACTTTGACGTAAATATTATCGTAGGTAAAACTAAAAACTCGTTTATGCCATCAGAAATTTATTTTGGCAAGCGTACTTTGTTGTTTGACAGTGCTGGCGATATTACTAAAATCCAGGCTAGTGACGAAAAGAAACATATTACTGATATTCCTGCCGACAAGAGTGACAACCCAATGGATTCAGAAGCGGTGGAATTCGCTAGAATTATTAACCAAAATGATCAAACTACATACAAACAGTTGATGAAGTATGCACGAATCGTAAATCACGTGCTTGAACAAGCCAGAATGAATGCTGGTATTGTTTTTAAAGCAGATAAGGAAAAATAAAAATTGGAAATACCAAAACTATACCAAGATTATTTTAAAGAGAAACAATTTGAACAACTGACAAAAATCCAAGAAACCGTTTATTTACCTTTTAAAGAAGGTAATGACATGGTTGCTATGGCTCCAACTGGATCAGGTAAGACATTAGCATTTACTATGCCGATGTTAGAGACACTTATTCCAGGGGATGGCTTGCAAGTATTGATTCTCGAGCCTTCACAAGAATTGGCCATTCAAGTTAGAACCGTAATTCAACCATTGGCTAAATTGATTGGATGCTCAGTTCAAGCCGTCACTGGTGGTGCAAATCCACAACGCCAGTTGAAAAAACTTAAAGAGAAACCAGAAATTTTGGTTGCTACTTTAGGTCGTCTCAAGGAACTGACTGAAGCACGCAAAGTAAAATTGGGCAACATCCAAACAGTCATCGTTGATGAAGCTGATGAAATGTTGAACGAAAGTAAATTGGAATCTGTTCGTGATACCCTGGATCAAATGCCTTCAGATGTCCAAATGACATTTTTCTCTGCCACAGGGAATGATATTTATAAGGATATGGCAAAGTGGTTTGGTAAGGATTTCTTGACTATTGACCAGAGATACGACCGTTCATATACAGCTGGTATCAAGCATTACTTCATAAATACTGGTAGTGATGTAATTAAGAACGTGCTGATTCGTGAGATGGCACATAATAAGAAGTTTTTGGGAATCGTATTTTTCAATAATTCTCGTTCTTTGCACAAGGCAGTTAGTGACCTGGACCATTCCAAGACAAACTTTGTCGTCTTAGATAGCAAGATGTCATCGCAACAAAGAAAAAATGCCATGAGTCTGTTTTCAAGCGGAAAAGTCACCTTGCTGTTAACGACAGATGTTGCCGCTCGTGGAATGGATATTGAAGATGTTTCTACTATTATTAACTATATGATTCCACGTGATAATAGCGAGTATTTGCATCGTGCCGGAAGAACCGGAAGAATGGGTAAATCTGGGGATGTTGTGACATTTGGTAATAGCCACGATTTCCGTAATATTCAGACCTTCAATGACTTGGATATTCAGAAAGTATTTCTCAATCACGATGGTACGTTTACTGATAAGCAAGTTTATCATGAACGCAAGAAAGCAAAAGTAGTGACTAAAGAGAAACCAAGACAAAAGAAACGTTTACGTGATCAGAAGAATAAAGGAAAACGTCGCAAGCCGACAAATCCTTTACATTAAACTAATTTGGTGGCAACATATTTATGTTGTCATTTTGGTCCCTTGGCTCAGCAGGATAGAGCAACTGCCTCCTAAGCAGTAGGTCCCCGGTTCGATTCCGGGAGGGATCATATATACACTTATTAAAGATATTCTATAATAATGGATGATTGTTACAAATGTTGTTGTATCAGTATTCCTATCACTTTATGAAGTTTTAAATGTTTTATTAAAAGCACAAACATTTGCACACCTGTACACTTTCTGCACACCTTTTGCACACTTAAAAGCTAGAATAAAATGGTTTAATGACCATATTTTATTATTTAAATGTACTTATTAATTTATAATAATTTCAATGGATATTAGGGTTATTCAAAATTGATAATCATGTGTTGATTTGTTATGATATTAGGCGAAGCAAAGCCACTATCATCGGTCTTGCTTAATCGTCTAAAAATAAGACAGCTGGCGATACGTTGTGTTGCTAGGTAGAAGCTTAAATCTACCCCTAGTCCCAATTGGAGACTATTCCAATTCTGTATCGCAAATTATTGACCGTCTTTCTCTGGAAGGACGGTCTTTTTTTTAAGGAAGATAAATGAACCCCAAATCAGAAAATATACCTCTAAATAGGATAATTATTTCGTCGCAAAAGGAAATTAACTTCAAAGCAATGTTGGATGATTATTCTAGTAATTTTGCTGGACATAAGGTCCAAGTGGAAACTAATTATAATTTGTTGAGTTCATTTGTCGTTCAATTTAATCTTAATGATTTTCGACATCTAATGGGGTGGAACAAGCTAAGAAATAAACGTGCTACATCACTAATAGCAGATGTCAATAATCTTAATTTAACAAAGGAGAATTCTAGATCCAGTAGAGCATGGCATCAGGTCTTGTCGAGAATGCTTTCATACAATTTTTTACATAGAATCTTTTATGACCAGGATGTAAATGCGTGTGTGTTAACTAGAGAAATGAAACCGAATCGATTAAGACTAGATATAGTTTTTCTTTGTCCAAGTGAAAAAAATTGTATAGTCTTTGGACTTAGAAAGTCAAAAGATCGTGATGTTTTCATTCCAACAACATTGCATGTCGAAAAAGTAAGAAATGAGTATGAATATAGACGTAAAACCAGGGTCAAAAGTATAAGATGGCTGGATAATTAAATATAAGATAAATTGTCAAATGTTTGAAAGTGAATATTAAGTATGGATTGCCTTTTAAAAAATTAATGTGGAAAGGTGCCGACTAATGAGTAATCGTTCTATATTTATTATTATTGCAATAATCTGTTCCTTAATTATGATTGTGCCCGTAGTTACATGGGGTCTGAATTATTTTTGGTTGTATGTAATTATTGCGTACACAGTTCAGTATGTTCTTCAGAAACGCTATATGAATAAATAAAGGTGATCACGTTCATCGATGAACGTGATTTTTTGTTGATTGTATATCTGTTTTCATTAGGTAAATGATAAATTTTATTACCCAAATAAAACAAAATTGTTGACTTATTTTAAAAAGGGGCTAATATAACCAGTTATAGGTTATTTGTGACAAGAAAGAAGGTAAATGATATGAAATATCGTGTATTGTTAAATACAGATACTCAATTGTTTACTGTGGTAGATACTCATAATAGTAGTTCCTACGCAAACGGTAAAACAATTGAGGAAGCCGTTTCTAAATTGAAATTAACAGCTTAATAACTTGTATAAAAATAATTTTCAAAAAGCCGATCAGAACATTGTTCTCATCGGCTTTTTATTGTTTTGGAACAAAAATATTGCAATATTTAGTTTATTTGATTAAAATATTATTTTACAAATATTAACAAATCGTTGGCATGTGGTAAAATTAAGTAATATAGGAAGGGGTGTACTGTCATGAGAGGGAAAAAACTAAGATTTTTAATGGTAGCTCTGTTTGCAGTGCTATTAATTTTTGGATTTTCTGGTAATCATGATAATGCATCTAACGTTGATGTTCATGCAGCAACGTCAATACCCGGCAAGGGTTCACCAAGCCTTCCACCAATTGGATTGTTTGGTATTTACATGAATGATGGGTTTAGTTTACAGCCTGAAAGCCAGTATACTTTTAAGGATAATCCAAAGACGTTGACTACTGCAACAGCCCATTCAGTCCTGTCTAATTTGAATGTATTAGGACATGATCACTTTCAATGGTATCAATCCACAGATCAAGGAAAAACATGGACCACCGTGGACAATGATGGAACATCTGCGACTTTAGAAGTTACACCTAAAACAGTGGGTGTGGTTTATTATCAACAGTCATTTAAGTATTATTTGACTTTCATTGGAAGTCTTGCTGTTCCGACGTATTATTCGAATGTAGTTTCAGTAACTACATTACCTGATCCTGTTGAAGCAACGAAACTTGATGTTACAACTGATACAGATTATCTTTACAATAATCAACCTGTGGCCGCTACGACACATGCTCATGGCACGCCAACACCAGCAAATTCAACCGGTAATATCACTTGGGCACTTGATGAAACAGATGCTGATCTTGCTACTATAGATAAGACTACTGGTGAAATAACTGCAAATAATGATAATAAGTCCGGAACAATAACAGTTACAGGAACTATGCATAATAACAATGCAACGACAGTTAAGGGAAGTGCAAAAGTCAAAATAGGTGGTGGTCTTGATGATCAAACCGTTGACGAAGGTAAAACAGCTACATTTGATATCCAAGGTGATTTTGGTGCTACACCAGATTCAATCACATGGCACAAAGTCGATGCTTCTGGTAATGATACTGTAATATCTGATGCAGCAAATAAAAAGAGTTATACAACTCCAGCAACTAGCGCAAATGACGATAAATCTAAGTTTTACGCAGTAGTTGAAGCAACCGTTGACGGACACAGTAATACTATTACTACAAATAAAGCTACTTTAAATGTCAACATCAACAAGACCCCAGATGTTTCAATTAACAGCAAAATCCAAGATATGACTGACAATACCGGAAATACCGAGCAAGCTGCAACAAATATCCAAGATGGTGATGATGTTAAGATCACTGGTAAGATTACTGACGCAAATAAGAATTCTAAATTGAGTACTGGTAATATCATGATTCAAGTTCCTGATAATATTAAGAATACCTATCTTTATGTCGATGGTGTAAGTCAGCAATACTCAGTTGGCCAAATGAACGGTGTTAGTTACATTATTGCTCCAGGATTAAATTTCTCTGCCAATAAGACTCACAACTATGAGTTTGATTTCACATCGACCGAGAAAAGTAATACATCATTCCATTCTCTGACACAAGTTCAGGGATATGATTCGTCTGGTGCGGATCTTGGTATCTTTAACGGAAATGAGCTCAAAATGATATTCACTGATGGATCTGTTCAACTTGAAGCAAATGACGTTGACTTTGGTACATTGACTTATGAAAATGTTGGAAAATCAGTCGATGGTATTGTTAAAAATAATGACAATTTGCTAAATGTTACTGATAACAGACGTGACAAGTCAGCTAGATCAATCACTTTGAAACAAGATACTTTGTTCATGAACGGTACTAAGAAGTTAAAAGCTATTTTGAGTTTCAATGACGGAAGCGGTAATACTCCTACACCTATCACAGAAGAGGCGACAACTGTTGCTTCTAGTTCTGATGACGCAGCAATTCCTTCAGTGGGATCAAAGAATGGTCAAGGTCTAGAATTAATGCTTTCTAATCAAGCTATTCAAACAGGTACTTATACATCAACGCTTAACTGGACTATTACAGATGCTCCCTAATAATTTTTAATAATAAATACGATACCTACAACATTTATATTTATAAATATTGTAGGTATTTTTTTATTTCTAATATTTATCAAATATATTAAAAAGATTATAATATGCAAAATAATATTGAAGATAATGAATTTTATAATCATATATGATAGAATGAGGTGAATTCATAAGGAGCAATTTATGATGAAAAATAAATGGAAATATCTCATACTTGCAGTTTTGGTTGCAGTATTTTCGTTTAGTTATATAAGCAATGATCAACGGAATTCACAAGCTACTGTTCGCGCTGATGATATAACTGTTACTCCTTATCATAGGCCGACTTCGGACCCGTTGAAGATTTTGTTTGTCTGGCTAACATCTGGTTATGCCCTGCAACCTCAAAGCCAATATACATATGTTGATCATCCTAAGACGCTGTACACTGATTCAGCGTTATCTTTTTGGGAGGCAATAATAAATGTGGGTGCTCGTGCCCATTATACTTGGTATAAAACTACTGATAATGGTAAGACCTGGAACGAAATGAAGGGGGAGACTGGTAAGAATTTGACGATCTCTCCGACAGAAGAAGGGTCCGTCTCTTATCAACAAGAAGTTCGTTGGTATAAATTATTCTACGTTCCGTTGGTTAATCCTAATGCATATTCCAAAGTTGCGACGATCAAGACTTTACCTGATCCAATTACAGCGGAGAAATTGGGCGTTACTGTTGACGATGATTATTTGTACAACAATCAATCTGATGTTGCGACAACTTTTGCGCATGGTACGCCAACTCCGGAAAATGCCACTGGTGAGATCACTTGGTCAATCGACAATCCCGATTTGGCAACTGTCGATGCTAACACAGGATTGATCACTGCCAATAATTCTGGCAAATCTGGAACAGTTACGATTACTGGTAGTATTTCCAATAATGATACTGATCCAGCTGTTGGGACTGCCAAAGTAAAAATTGGTGGTGGGTTAGATGATCAAACAGTTGATGAAGGCCAAACTGCCACATTCAAGGTTTTAGGTAATTTCGCCCAAGCACCTGATTCAGTTGTCTGGCACAAGATATCACCTGATGGCAAGGATACTACTGTAAGTTCAGGAACAAGTATGTCATACACGACGGACAAAACTACTTACAAAGATGACGGGACAAAATTCTATGCCGTTATGAAAATTAGTTCCGGTGGTCAATCGACATCCATCACGACTAACAGTGCGTTGTTGACGGTCAATTTCAATTACTCTCCTGATGTTAAAATCAACAGTACAATTGTTGACCATTCCTACGATGATCATAATGATGCCAATACAACTGTGAATAACGTTGTTGCCGGTGACGAGTTGACTGAGAGTGGTACGGTTTCTGATTCCAATGTGAACTCTAAGCTTAAACTGGGATCAATTATCATTGATTTGCCTGTTGGTGCTGAGGTCTCCAAAGCATACTTAGATGGACAGGAAGAACAATATTCAATTCTAAATGATCCTGATGATCCTAGTTCCCAACTTCTTATGATGCATAATGTTGATTTTTCAACAACTCAAGAACACAGCTTTGAAGTTAATTACAAAGCTGGTGATTTCACTAAGATCGTTCATACATCAACACCTAGAGTATCGGGATTTGAAGATCCTGATACACCTATTGATGGTGATTTTCTAGGAAACTCCATTACTGTTAACTTTACAACAAATAAATTGGATGCAGTTGCTGGCAACGTTTCTTATGGTGAACTAACATATTCAAACGTTGGAAAACCAGTTGACGGAAGTGTCGACAATGATGCCTCTGAATTGTTGTCTATTCAAGATAATCGACGTGATAAAGTTGCAACAAAAATATACTTGTCACAGTCAGAACCATTCAAGTTTGGTGATTCAAAACTCAATGCTGATTTGAGATTCTACGATTCAGATGATAATTTCACAGTTTTGACACCGGATGAAATGTTGATCTCAGACAATGCTGCTGGAGATAAAGTTAATTCAATCGGCGCAAATGAAGGCCAAAGTATTTGGCTGTATATTTATCATGGAAAAATTGATTATGGACAATATGAAACTTCCTTAGATTGGACGATCGTTAATAGTGCTTAAATTTTAAAATTCTTTCGAGCTCGGATATATTTCCGGGCTTTTTTTGTGCAGTAAACATTTCAAAATATAAAGTAAGCAATGAATTTATTTCAAAGTAGATATGAATGGCAAAACGTTCAAAATATTTCCCGCCAATGCAATTTTATGATTATCATCTGATAAACCAGTGAAACTCAAGGGCCACATACTACTGAGTGCTGTTTCAGAAAAATAGTTATAAGTAAAAACAATAAAATTATGTATATTATCATACAATTATTTTGTATATATTGAACCTGACCAGTCAGATATGCTAACATATCATGAGATAAAGTTGGGGGAATCGAAATGAATGGGAAAAAGATGAAATACTTTTTATTAATATTAATGTTGGGAGCATTTTTATCTATTTATAAGCACGATGCAATAAAACGTCTGAATATCGTATATGCTGATGAAGTCTCAGTTACTCCGAAACACAGACCATCATCAAAACCAGATAAACTATTCTTCATTTGGTTGACGTCCGGTTATAATTTACAACCTAAGAGTGAATTTACTTATCCATACAATGCTAAAACACTTTATACTGATTCAGGCTTATCGGTATTTAGTCGTACCGTAAATCCCTTTGCCAGTCCACATTACACTTGGTTTAAAAGTGAGGATCAGGGTAGATCATGGCAGACACTCGTTGACGGCAAGGATGCCAAGAAAGAATTGACAGTTATACCGAATGAAGTTGGAACAGTTTATTATCAACAAAAGGTTGTGTGGTATACTTTCTCGACGATTTTGGAGATTCCTGAAGTCGATTGGTCAAAAGTAGCTTCGATTACGACTTTATCGGATGCAGTCGCAGCTGAGTCAGTTGAGGTTACGGCAGATGATGATTATTTATATAGCAATCAAGCACAAGCAGATACTACCTCAGTTCATGCAAAAGTTGTGCCAACAAATGCGACTGGTGATATGACGTGGTCGGTGAATGATCCATCGTTAGCAACTGTTGATCCAAAAACTGGATTGGTTACAAGTAACAAGGAAGGTAGAAGTGGGATTGTAAAAGTTATGGGATATATGCAAAATCCTGATGGCACTTCTGTCGGTAATTATGTCAAGATTCGAGTTGGCGGTGGGCTTGAAGACCAGACAAGTTTTGTCGGAAAAAATGCAACTTTTAAAATTCAAGGGAATGAAGCCACAGCGGGCCAAATTACTTGGAAAAGATTTTATAAAGATGATAAAGGAAAAAATCATAGTGAAGATTTGCCGACAGAAAGTGAAAACGGTTCTTCGTATGTTACCAATCCATTAACAATCGATAATAATGGTGACGAATATCAGGCTACAATTATAATTAAATCTGCCAAAATTGTGACAAATAGGGCGAAGCTGACTGTTGTTCCATATGTAGATACCAAGCCTAAATTCACTATCAAAAGCGAGATTACTAATAGCACTTTTGACGATCATAATGAAGATAATTCCAAAATCAACAAAGTTTCCGAAGGTGATCGGATTGATATCAAGGGGACCTTGAATGAAGAAAATCCTGATTCTGTTTTATCAAAAGGAAACTTAAAATTTGAAATCCCAGCAAATGCGGAATTGAACGATGTTCGTATTGGAACTCAAAAGGTAACGAATTACTCGATTATTAATGATTCTAAGAGTGCTGATAAACAAATCGTATCGATTCCTGAACTCTACTTTTTAACGGGCAAACCTATAAATTATGATGTTAGTTTTTTTGCTGGGAAATACGCAATGTCCGATTTCCAGACAACACCGGAGGTTACTGGTTTTGATTCTCAAGGACAAGAATTGCCGGACAAATTTACTGGCAACACTTTGAGCATGAATTTTTCTAAAAATGCGATGAGTGTAATTCCAAGTAATATTGATTATGGAATCCATCAGAGCTTTCCGACGGTAGGGATACCTATCAACGCTAAAGTCGCCAATAATAAATCGGAATTGTTGACGGTCGATGACGAGCGTCGGTCTCAAGACAATATAAAAGTCAAGCTGACTCAGGTAGTGCCATTCACCAGTGGAGATAACATTCTGCCTGCAAGTATTCGTTATTATTGGTCAAATGGTAATTCATCGACTATTGATACGAATGGAACGATTATCAGAGACACTAAAAATGGTGAAAAATTACACTCGATAATTTCTGATAGTAATGAAGGATTACGTTTGTTTTTCAATAAAAGTAGTCTGATATCTGGTAAATATACAACCAGATTAGAGTGGTCATTCGTAAATAGCATATAGAAAAGAAGCTTTGGAACCTCAAATATTTGAGATTTCAAAGCTTTTTTTACTGCAAAAATTATGAAAGCCGTTGATTTTATTAATAAATATAAATGGGATGCCGCTAAAAAGTGATGAATGCAATTTTTGTTCAAATATTGCATTTAAACTTTTGATATATGAACCTGTAATTAATTAGTTATATTGGTCTTTAACTTTGTTGTGGCGGGACTCAAGCCGTCTTTTATAAGATAGTAAATAAGTTAAAATAATATTTTGATGTAAAATATAACACAGTTATTTTGTACATATTGAGTTTTTATTCGACACCTGTTATCATATTCGGAGCGATACGGGAGGGTATTCAATGAGTCAAAAAAGTAAAAAATATTTATTATTAATAATGTTTTTAGGGTTGTTCCTTTTCATCCATAAGCATGATGGATTACATTCACAGAATGTTGCGTATGCTGATGACATAGCTGTTGCAGCATCAGATGTTACTCCAATGGCAAAACCATCAAGAGATCCGATAAAATTTTTATCTATATGGATCACCTCTGGATATGACCTTCAACCGGACAGTAAATATGCATTCGTTGGTCAAACTAAAACTTTATATACAGATTCAGCCTTATCAGCGAATGAACGATTTTGGCATTCACAGGCAAGACCAAAATATTCTTGGTATAAGACTGAAGATAATGGGAAAACTTGGAATACAGTTGTTGAAAATAATGCGTCAAAGAGGAATTTAGAAGTGACTCCCGATAAAGCCGGAACTGTTTATTATCAACAAAAGGTAACTTGGTTTGGATTGTTTTTCTACAAACATGAAGAATGGTCCAGAGTTGCATCAATTACAACAATGTCCAATCCAGTCCCAGCAAAATCTTTAGAAGTCACAGCTGATGATAATTATTTGTTTAATAATCAGCAGGATGAAGATAAGACGTTTGTGCATGCTAAAACAAATCCTATCAATGCCACAGGAAAAATTAGTTGGAAAATCGACAATTCAGAGATGAATCTTGCAAGTGTGGATAAGGAAACGGGTATTGTAACTGCTAACAACAAGAATGAGAATGGAACTGTCAAAGTAATTGGAACTATTCAAAACAATGATGGCAGTTCAGTGAGCAATTACGTAAAGATAAGAATTGGTGGGGGGCTTGATGATCAGACAGCAACAATTGGTCAGACAGCAACATTTTCGGTGTTGGGACACAAAGTTGATCCAGATAAAGTTTCATGGAAGAGATTTTATATTGATAGCAATGGTGCTGAAAAATCTGAAGATGTGACTACCAATAATAAGAGAAGTCTCAAATATACAACTCCTAAGTTGAGTGAAGATAATTTAAACGATAAGTATCAAGCTACTGTTTACGTTGATGACGAACCGTTTGTCACTAACAAGGCGAAGTTGATTTTGACACCTTTAGTGGATGAAAAACCTAAATTTTCGATTGCAAATACAATTACCAATAGCACTTTTGATGATCACAATCCTGAAAATACCATTCTTAATAAAGTTGCTGAAGGTGACAGAATGGACCTGAAGGGAACCTTGTCTGAAGATAATTCTGATTCTGAACTTGCAAGTGGAAGTCTAAAACTTGAAATTCCAGCTAATGCTGAACTTAAGGATATAAAAATTGGCAATCAAATAATCAATGACTATTCCGTAATTGTGAACACGCAAAACGCAGACAATCAAGTTATCACAATTCCAAATTTGTACTTTATTTCTGGTCAACCAATTGACTACGATGTTAGTTTTTTCGCTGGAAAATATAGTATCGATAAATTCAAAACAAATTCTGAAGTCATAGGCTATGATTCTCAACATAAAGAATTAGCTGATAAATTTTCTGGCAATTCTATAGAAATGAATTTTTCAAAAAATGCGATGAGTGCAGTTCCCAGTGATATAGACTTTGGGACAGTACAGTCTATCCAATCAACTGAAAAACCAATTGAAGGTAAAGTTGATAATGATAAATCTGAAATTCTGACAGTGAATGATGAGCGACGTGTCAAAGATAAAATAAAGATCAATCTGACACAGTTGTGTCCGTTTCAATGTGATTCCAATGATTTACCAGCTGAATTACGTTATTATTCGGAAGATGGTAGTTTCTCAACACTTGGTCAAAGTGAGGCCGTTATTGAAGAAAGCCAGGAAGGCTCTCCGCTTAACTCAATCACTTGTTGTAAAGACAGAGGTCTAAAATTAATTTTCCATAAGAATAATTTAGTATCAGGTAAATACAAAACAAAATTATGTTGGTCATTTTCTGATAGTCTATAAAAATAAGCTCTAGAATCTCAAATATTTGAGGTTCTAGAGCTTATTTGCTTTCTTAATCTAAGTGTCCAGTTGCAAAGTATTCAGCAACCTTGCTTTCATTATGAGCTAACCAACCACATGCAGCCGCCGCGATAGCACCCACCAAGTCGTCTAAGAAGACGTTTATTTTACCAGTTGATTTGTCATTCAATTTGCCCAACACTCCGTGCTTTAATTTATCGACGTAACCGTAGTTGGTAACTGAAACGGAGCCGTACAGACTCGCAAGTGTAATAGCCAAGTTTTCATCGATTCCGTAAGTAGATTCATCAGTTTGCATAATTCGTTGCATTGGTGAGGAAAGTAAACCCTTTTCAGCTAATATATCGAGCTCGATACCTGTCATGATTGCGTTTTGAGCTTCGCGTTTATGCAAGACTTTATTAATAGCATGAATAGCTAATGTTTGATCTAAACCGTGAACGTAGTCTTTTTCCAGAAAAATTACGATTTCAGCAATGTCTTCCATCGTAACTTCACGAGAATTCAAATTTCTAATGATGTGTTCATAATATTTTTTATCTAATTCAATGTCTGAAGGCATAAATTCAATCTCCCTTTTCTATTTAAGAATCAAGTAACAATCATATTAGACTTATTTTATCCAGTTTTGCAAATATTTCTCATTTTAGAAAACGAATTTCTCAGTTTTAGCTTAAAATAATATTAATGGACATTGGAGGAACGTGTATGACTTTTTACTCTTACGAATATTTAGTGGAACAAAATTCGACCCCAAACTTTTTATTTATTGCGGTGACATTTGCTTTGGCACTGGCATTATTAGTAACAGGGTTTCTATATTTTAGAAATAGAAATGACAACAAGTATCGTGATCTATTGTTAATTTTCGTACTAGGGACAGTCTTGTTTATAGGTATTAATTACAATAACTATGAAAAACAACTGGATGTTAGCAATAAGACTAACCAAACTTTAACGCTTATGAGATCGATTGCAAAGGAGAAAAAAGTATCTGTGAAGAAGCTCTATTCAAATAGTGCATCTCCGACCGAAGGTATGTTGATCAAAAATGGTGAAAAGTTTTATCGGGTGAGTTTTGATACTAATCAAAGTAGTTACACATTAACAAATTCAAACTTAGTTGACAGTAGCAATGTCACGCTAAAGAAGTAGGTGAAAATATGGAATTATCATATGGCGATTTAGCATTAAAATTTACAATAGGTTTTATATTCATGGTTATCCAAATCAACTTATTTGGAAGAAGTAATATTGCACCAACAAGTGCTATCGATCAGCTTCAAAACTATGTTCTTGGTGGTATTGTTGGTGGGATGATCTACAATCAATCCATTTCATTACTACAATTTACAATGGTTTTACTGATTTGGACTTTGATTGTTTTTATAGCTAAATTTCTGACCAATCATAATAATTTATTTAAGAAAATCATTCAAGGGACACCGAAAGTTATTATTTCCAACGGGAAAATAAATGTTGATCTAGCTTTGAAGAACGGTCTCTCGGCAAATGATCTTTCGTTCAAATTGAGACAATCTGGAGTCAACGATATACGCAAAGTTAAACGGGCGATTTTTGAACAAAATGGACAACTAACAATAGTTATGATGGATGAGCAGAACATAAAATATCCCATTGTCCTTGACGGTAAGGTAAATATGGACGAAATGGATATCATTGGCAAGGACCAAGAATGGGTCGAAAAGAAACTAGCTGAAAATGGTATGGAGCTCTCGGATGTATATTTAGCTAACTACATTAATGGAAAAGTTGTCGCTTACAAATATTAATTTGTATAACACTGACAATTTACTTTAACTATATTACAATTATGTTGAGGTGAATTTTATGAAGAATTCGATGAAGAAAATTATTACTGGTAGCATTATTGCGTTAGGATTGCTTTCTACTACAGGAATCGCTACTCCAATCGCTAACGCTGCCGCCACAAATGAAGCTGACAATACTGCACAATATGAGTTGCCTCACGTAACACGTATCGAAACTGGCAATTTCTATTATGAAATCAACAAACCAATTGGTTTTCAAACTCTTTCTGGTATCAGTTTATTGATGCTACTTAATCCAGATGGGATCATTCGTAACTCTCAAGTAAAAGTTACTATGAGTGATGGAACACAATTGTACCAATATGATAATGAAAATGGCTTTTACGTTGACGCAAGCCAAGTTAAAACATATGTAAATGTCAGATAAATATTTTATTTTGATAAAGCATCGTTCATGACGGTGCTTTTTTTTATTTATTCGTTTAATATAATCTCAAAGAGTGAGGGAGTATTTTGAATAATAACGATAACAGTATGAAAAGAAGGCTCGGCTATCTGACTTTTGCAATTATCCTCGATGCAGCAGCCAATGCATTGATGATTTCAAGCAATATGGGAAGTGCAGTTTGGATGGCATCAGGGGTAAATATTTCTAGTTTGATTCATGTTCCTTATGGTACGACTTTATTTGTTTATGCAGTTTTAGTTACGATAACAAATCAGATATTATTAGGAAAATTTGATGGGCATATATTTATTTCCAATCTATTATTTGCATTACCATTCAGTTATTTAGTGGGCTTTTTCACCTATCTGTATGGTCCACTGGAATTGCCACAATTAAACGTTATACTTAGGATTATTTTGGATATTTTGGGTCTAATTGGCGTGTCCGTGGGAACGTCAATTTATCAACGTTGTAATTTGATTCAACATCCGAATGACGAATTAGCTTATCTATTAAGATTTAAATATTTACATGGATCAGCGGGGTGGGGCCAATTGTTGAGTTATACTCCACCGATCGTAATTATGATAATCTGCTTCGTTATAACGGGTAATATTCAGTCCGTCGGCTTGGGAACAATCCTAGCCGTTTTCATTCAGGGAGTTATCATCGGATGGTCCGATAAAATTGTTGTTCCATCTTTAAAGCATCATCTGAGATTTAATGAATAAAAAAATAAAAGATAGCAAAAGGCCTTATTAATAGGCTTTTGCTATCTTTTATTTTAATCCCTAAAATTTTGGCTTGATAAATATCATTTATAACATAGCGGTGCTACAATAATATTATATATTATGATATTTATATAAATCACCAGAATGGATGTGAAATTTTATGTCAATTGAAAACGATAAGAAGCAAGCAACAGTGGATAATCGATATCGTTATATTGTGCCGACAGTCGCCGTTATAGGCACAATATTTTTACTAGTCTGGTTCTTGTTTGTTAAGCAACAAAATAGTTTTATGGTTTTAATTTATTGCTTAGCACCATTAATAGTATATTTAATTATAAATTTTGCATTCAAATTAACGTATAGAAAGAGAAAAGACTAAAGTTCAATTCGCATATCGTGATGTAAGATTCCAGCATCGAGGTATTGATCACCAATGACTTCAAAACCAAGTTTTTTATAGAATCCATTTGCTTGGTCCTGAGCACCTAAAATAATATAATCGTAGCTGTTCTCTTGGGCTTGCTTCATGATGTGTTTCAACAATTCAGAAGCTAGTCCTTTTTTTCTGTATTTTTTCAGAACAGCAACACGTTGAACGTGGATGCCATTATCGTCAGTTGGAAAATATCTAGCTGTGGCTGCGGCAGCACCATTTACATATAGAGTGTTATACGTACACTTATCTTCGAATTCATCGATTTCTAATTCTGGTGGAACATTTTGCTCGTCAACGAAGACGGTCGTTCGAATATAAAGGCCATCTTTATAAACTGTTGAATTTAAGTCGTTGCTAGTTCTAATTTCGTTCATCTTTTTACTCCAATTATATTCTGTTAATAAAATCTTTAAATAATTTAAGCTGTTCTGGGTAATTTTCCCACATATTTTCAGGATGCCATTGAACTGCCTGTACGGTTGTATCTGAGTTTTCAACAGCTTCAATGACTCCATCAGAAGCTGTGGCCACAATTTTTAAACCTGGTGCTGGTTGTCTGATAGCTTGATGATGTCTCGAATTAACGAATGCTGTACCTCCAAGCGTTTTTTGCAGTGCTGACGAACTAATTGTTACATGATGTGTTGGTAAGTCTCCAGGCGCATCTTGGTGATGTTTTAGAAGATTAGGTTGGTCGTATTGAGTCAACAAATCTTGATAGACAGTTCCTCCAAGTGCGACGTTGATCACTTGGGCACCGCGACACATGCCAAGAATTGGTAATTTATGTTCGACCGCCTTTTTAACGAGTGCAATTTCAAAAATATCACGATTTCTATCGGTGGCGCCTAATTGTGGGATAGGTTCTACACCCATAAATGTCGGATCGACGTCTGGTCCACCTGTGAAAAGGATGCCATCTAGTGAATTGATAAGTGGATCAACCTTGTCGGCAGGCAAGTAGGGAAGACTTACTGGAGTTCCACCAGCAGCAAGGATCGCATTGACAGCTGACCGAGGTACAAAGTCCGCATCACGATGATTGATCACTGATGTAGCGTCCAATAATACATCTGCAGTAATTCCGATTAATTTACTCATATGGAGACTTCCAATCGTCTATAAATTTACTGTTAAGATTATCACTTTCAAAATTATATTCAAATTTTCAGCGCACAAAAAAAGCAGATCTTTGAGATCTGCTTTTTGTTTTGAAGATTTTCTATTATTTAACAGCAGGTGTACCGAACCAAGCGATACGTTCCTTAGTTGTTTCTGTAATAGCCTTTGCACCAGGTGCAAGCAATTTACGTGGGTCATAACCTTTTTCATCGATGTCAAGATCTTTCTTAGCTTCGATGTATTCACGTGTTGCTTTAGCAAATGATAATTGTAATTCAGTATTAACGTTAACTTTTGAGATACCCATTGAAACAGCTTTGATGATTTGTTCCTTAGGAATACCTGAACCACCATGAAGTACAAGTGGTGTGTCAATAACTGAAGCTAATTCTTGAAGACGGTCAAAGCTTAAGCCTTTCCAGTTGTCAGGGTAAACACCATGGATGTTACCAATACCAACAGCAAGGTAGTCAACACCAGTTGCGTTAAGTGTCTTAGCTTCTTCAACATCAGCTAATTCACCTAAACCAACGATACCATCTTCAGTACCACCGATTGAACCAACTTCTGCTTCAACAGAAATACCTTTAGCATGAGCTAATTTAACGATTTCCTTTGTCTTAGCAAGGTTTTCGTCGAATGGTAAATCATGGCCATCAAACATAACTGAGTTGTAACCAACTTCGATACATTCTTTAGCAGCTTCGTAGTTACCATGATCCAAATGCATGACAACAGGAACTGTGATACCCATTGATTTGATTGTGTCTTGTACTAGGTGTAGGCAAAGTTCATAGCCACCCATGTACTTAGCAGCACCCATTGATGTTTGAACCAATACAGGTGTGTTTGTTTCTTGGGCTGCAGCTAAGATTGAGCGAGTCCATTCCAAGTCGTTGATGTTAAATGCACCAACAGCATATTTTCCAGCACGTGCTGCTTTGAATATTTCGTTTCCGTTTGTTAAAACCATTGAAAGTCCTCCAATAAATTCATCTTTAGAATACATGTCTCATTTTAGCGCAAAATCCAAACAATTAACACACATTTAATAAAAGTATTTACAGTAAACGTTCCATTTTCCTATGAAAACAGGCCCAGTATGAAAATACATACAGTCTTGATTAAAATATGGGAACGTACCAGATTAAAAATTAAAATGTAATAGCTTACTTAAGCTAAATAATAATATCACTATTAGAAAAGCAAGCACTAACCACATAAAACCCAATTCTTGTCTATTATCTTTCCCCTTAGTGACTGTTTGGTAAATGGTAAAAACGAACATGAATGCGGTGATAGTGGTCAGGATGCTTACAAAAACTAGAAAAGCTATATTTACCATAATTCCCCCTGAAAGTTCAAATAAATATATTATATCAAAGTATTTAAACATTAATCGTATGATAAATTGTGATACCCTAGGTTCGAACTAGTATTTCTGATATAATTTTCTATAAGTTTATTGAGGTGATAATTTTGGATAAAATTAAAGTAATGACGGTATTTGGTACCCGTCCTGAAGCTATCAAAATGGCTCCACTTGTTTTGAAATTGAAACAGAATTCTGACAGATTTGAAACTATCACAGTTGTAACAGCACAACACCGTGAAATGCTAGATTCTGTCTTGGAAATTTTTAAAATAAAACCAGATTACGATCTGAACATTATGAAGGAACGCCAAACATTAAGTGGCATTACCGGATTAGTTTTGAAAATGTTAGATGAAATCATTGAAAAAGAAGAACCTGACATTATCTTAGTACACGGTGACACTACTACCACATTCAGTGCCAGCTTGTCAGCATTCTATCATCAAACAAAAATCGGACACGTTGAAGCTGGTTTAAGAACATGGAATAAATATTCACCATGGCCAGAAGAAATGAACCGTCAAATGACCGACGATTTAGCAGATCTATATTTCGCACCAACAGACAAGAGTAAAGCTAACTTGCTCAAAGAAAACCACAATGAAGATGGCATTTTTGTCACAGGTAACACAGCCATTGATGCCTTGAGAAGTACAGTTAACGAAGATTACCATCACGATATCTTGGACATCATCGATCCAGATAAAAAGATGATTTTGATTACAATGCATCGTCGTGAAAACCAAGGTGAACCAATGAAACAAGTTTTTACAGCAATGAAAAAAGTAGTAGAAACACACGACGATATCGAATTGATCTACCCAGTACATTTGAATCCAGTGGTTCAAAAAACAGCTAAAGATATTTTAGGCGATGTAGATCGAGTACATTTGATCGAACCATTAGATGTAGTAGACTTCCATAACTTAGCATCAAAGAGTTACTTCATCATGACAGATTCCGGTGGTGTGCAAGAAGAAGCACCATCACTAGGCAAACCAGTGCTAGTTTTACGTGACACCACAGAAAGACCAGAAGGTGTGGATGCAGGAACACTTAAATTAGTAGGAACAGATGCCGACACAGTAGAAAAAGAAATGAAACGCTTGATCGAAGACAAAGCCGAATACGATAGAATGGCCAACGCCAAGAATCCATACGGCGATGGAAAAGCATCAGATAGAATCTTAGATTCAATCAGTTATTACTTTGGTCAAACAAAAACAAGACCAAACGAATTTGAATAGAAAACAAAAAAAGATTGGGAAAACTCCCAATCTTTTCTTTATGCTAGAAATGCAAAATAGAGCGAATAATTAAAAAGGCACTAGTAATTACAAAATTTAAAGCAAAAACGAATGAAACAATTTCATCACCGCTAAAATGGCGATACCATTTTTGAAATTTAGAGCTTAAATGATAGGTAACGAAAATAATAAATATAGTTAAAAAGACAAAAAATAAAGCAGGTATGAGAATACGATAATCAATCGTTAAATCCTGTACCATTTCTTCTCCTCGAGAACTTATTTAGTCTAGTTTTAATATTAATATAAAGTCGAATAAAAAAAGATTGGGAAAAATCCCAATCTTTTTGTTTGCCTAAAAAGTAACAGTTTTATCAGCCCATTCAACCATTTCAACACAATCGACCATAGTTGAAATAGGACAAGTAGTAGTATCCTCACGGTGACGGCTCATAATACAAGTACCACAAGCAAGAAGTTTACCACCATTTTCAGTGAAGTCATGCATCTTGTTAGTAACATCGAATTTGTCGTCCTTGATGTCCTCAATTTCAACACCTTCACCCATCAAGAAAATGCGAACCTCGTGACCCTTACCTAAAGAAGTAATGGCAAAACGTAAAGCATTCCATGCCTTTTCATGTTCCTTAGTCTCTAAAACAATCCCTATTTTCATAATAACCTCCGATTGATAACGTTTTCACATATTTATCTTAAACGATAAAACAAAATAGGTCAAAGATAGAATGAAGGAAAGTAAGCAGATTTAGATCAAGGTTTTGTTAATAAAAAAATAGATAAGAAGCGAGAGAAACAAGCGACTTATCTAATCTAAATAGCAAATATGGTATTTAAGGAACTAACTATGTTCTATATAAACGAAAAAACAAGAATCCAGCAGATACCGACGAAATAAGTTTAATTCAAATCTAGATGTAGGAATCAAATCGATTTCGGCTCAGCCCTGACATTTTCCTTAGAGTGCGAAGCACACTTAGGAAAAGGGCGAACTTGGAGATGATTGCGTACTATGCAATTAGCTTCAAGTCGTCCCAGGGCGTTCCAGCCGAAGAAATCGATTTGATTCCGGAATCGGCAGTGAACACCAACCAAACCAAACTAATTCCGACGAGCCCGTAACTGCTTAATTCGCTCACGCAAACGACGGTTGTTATAATTGAAAATCAGCTTCGACATAAAGTAATTTAAAATCCCCACAAGCACCTGATCAATAGCCTTAATGATCAAATTATTAACAGGCAAGGCCAAAACAGCCACAACCATAAACACATCATCAAACAACAATGAGAACAAACGGGAAAGCAAGAAGAAAATACCCTCATGGAGCATCTTAGGATAGTCCTTCATCTCAGTTTTAAAAACATACATCTTCGTTACAAAAAACGAAAAAGTATTAGAAATAAACCAAGCTAAAGTATTAGCCAGCCAAAGCTGCATATTAAAATTATTGTGTGCGACATCGAAAATTGCAATATTTAAAAGTGAAGCGAGGAATCCAAACAAACAATAGACTAAAAACTCCCGATGTTTTTTAATTACGTCCATGTGCTTACATGTCCATTTCCTTGGCTTTTTTCATTAGTTCTTCCGCAAATTTATCGAGATGATCGATATCCTCTTGCTCAGGTTCAAGCTCAACTCGAACTGGCTCGGAACCTTTAGTTGCGCCAACTTGTTCAAAAATTGAAGCAAATTCATCAATGGCACGACAATAGTCTTCATAGAAAGTATCGCCGGAACCACAAGTTCCATAGACCTTTCCATCTAGGTCTAAGTCTTGCATATCGTCATAGAAATCGAGAGCTTCTTCAGGAACAATGCCTTGATCGTAAGTGTAACTAGCAATCACACAAACGTCAGAGTCCTCAAAATCAGATGCATCTGTTTGAGAAACTTCACTCATTTCCACGTCAGCACCTAGTTGTTCAAATTTTTCTGTTAATACGTATGCAATGTCTTCATCGTTACCAGTAATGCTGGCATAAACGATTTTTACTTTTACCATATAATTGTCGCCTCATTAATTAAAGTCTTGAGATATTATAGCAAAAAATAATGTCTCTCACCATCTAACTTGAAATTATACTTAAATGTTATACTATTCATATCATTGTTTTTTGAAAGGGTATGTAAAATTGATTACATTAAAATCAGCTCGTGAAATCGAAGGGATGCGTAAGTCTGGCGAACTGCTAGCAAACGTTCATATCGGTCTTCGCGACATTATTAAGCCCGGAATTTCATCGATGGAAATTGAAGATTTTGCGGACAAATATATTACTGAGCATGGTGGGACTCCATCTGAAAAAGGTTTTGAAGGATATAAATACGCTACTTGTGTTTGTGTTAATGATGAAGTTGCTCATGGTATTCCTCGTAAAGGATTGATTTTAAAAAGTGGAGACGTTCTAAAGGTTGACATGACTGTCAATTTGAATGGTTACGAAAGTGATTCTTGCTGGACTTATGCAGTCGGCAAAATCTCAGATGAAGACCAACATTTGATGGACGTTACTCACAAAGCTTTATATCTCGGTATCGATCAAGCTGTTATTGGTAACAGAATTGGCGATATCGGCCATGCTATTCAACACTATGTTGAAGATGAAAACCACATGGGGGATGTTCGTGACTTGATCGGTCATGGTATCCAACCTACGATGCATGAATTACCAAACGTTCCTCACTATGGCGAACCTGGAACTGGTTTACGTTTACGTGAAGGAATGACTATCACAATCGAACCAATGGTCAACTTAGGAACTTGGGAAATCAGTGACAAGTTTGTTAAAGAAGACGGTTGGGAATACTTCGTATCTGCAGATGGCTCAAAGTCGGCTCAATATGAACATACTCTTGCTATCACTAAAGATGGTCCCAAGATTTTGACTTCACAAGATCCAGAATTTGATGCCAAATATTTACTATAATAATGGTTGGTTAAATGAAAGAAAAAGAACATTTAGAAACCCCAATATTTAAACGTCAGATTTCGTTGACCGAAAAGGTTGTTAAATTTTCTAAATGTATCGGTTCAGCGATGGGTGACTCAAACATACCAATGGCCTCCAAAGCAATAACTTATTATATTTTGTTGGCCTTATTTCCTGCTGTCATTATCGTAGGAAACTTGATTCCGTTGTTACGTTTGAACCGTCCTACAGTCATAGAGTATATCGAATTTATATTGCCAAAAGATCTGCATAGCTACTTAATGCCACTGATAATAAAAGTCCTGTCAGAATCGAATAACGGGATTCTTTCTATTGGTGTTGTTTTGGCAGTTTGGGCCATTTCACGTGGTACCAATATTGCACAAATGTCGATGAATCAAGCTTATGGTCTGGATGTGACAAGTTTATTTGATGAGAGAACATTTTTTAACTTTATCATCAGAAGAGCCTTAGCATTTCTGATCACGTTTGTTATGCTTATAGCAGCCGTAGCGGTAATCGGTATTTTCACTTTCGGCCAGGCATTTCTTAATTGGCTGATTCCTTTAGTTGGTCTGGATGCCGGATTTTTAAACGAGTTCTCCCGTTGGAAATGGCCAATCGCTATTGTTATAATGATGTTGATCGTTTTTACTTTATTTTATTTTTTACCTAATGTACGTTTAAGGATTCATTATGTTTTGCTTGGTACAGTAATAACTACAGTGGGAATATTGCTTTTGTCTCAACTATTTTCGTATTATTTAGATTATTTTGGTACGGCATGGAACAACTATGGGGCAATTGGAGCGATTATTTTATTCCTATTGTGGATGAATATGACTGTAACTATTTTTTTGTTTGGAAATTCCGTAAATGTCGGCTTCGCAGAAGCAAGTCAAGGACCGTTTCTTCACGAAAAAACTAGCAAACTTACCAATTATTTAAAGTCGCATGAAAAGGAAGAAGATAACTGATGAAAGTAAGAAAAGCTATTATCCCAGCAGCAGGTTTAGGAACAAGATTTTTACCAGCAACAAAGGCTTTGGCAAAGGAAATGTTGCCTATCGTTGATAAGCCAACTATTCAATTTATCGTTGAAGAAGCTAAGGCTTCTGGTATTGAAGATATTTTGATCATTACAGGTAAAAATAAACGTTCGATCGAAGACCACTTTGATTCAGTTCCTGAATTGGAACAAAACTTAGCCGCTAAAAATAAAACACAACTACTAAAAGTCGTTCAAGACACTACTGATTTAGGCGTTAACTTGTACTACAGTCGTCAATCTCATCCAAATGGATTGGGTGATGCTGTTGCACAAGCACGTTCATTTATCGCTGACGAACCATTTATCGTTATGCTCGGTGATGATTTGATGTCAGATAAGGTTCCTTTGACAAAACAATTGATTGAAGATTATGAGAATACTCACGCTTCAACTATTGCTGTCATGCAAGTTCCTAAGTCTGAAGTTTCAAAATATGGTGTTATCGATCCCGAAGGTGAACAAGCTCCTGGATTGTATAATGTCAAACGTTTTGTTGAAAAGCCAAAGGTTGAAGATGCACCAAGTAACTTGGCCATCATTGGACGTTATCTATTAACTCCAGAAATTTTTGACTTGTTGGATACTCAAAAGCCTGGTGCTGGTAATGAGATCCAATTAACAGATGCTATTGACCGTATGAATGAAACACAACGTGTCTTTGCCCATGAATTCAAGGGTGATCGTTTTGACGTTGGTAATAAATTTGGTTACGTTAAAACTAATATTCAATATGGATTGACTCATCCAGAAGTTAAGGATGAATTGAAACCTTACATTATTGAGTTAGCTAAAGAGCTTCAAGCAGAAGACAAAAAAGCTCCAAAGAAAGATTAACCTAACAAAATACAGTCATCAGCAACTCTGAAACCAAAGAGTTGTTGGTGATTTTTTTTGCGGTCATCATCGTAATAGAGTGGCAGGGTGTAATATTCTTTTTTGTTCAAAAGTAACAGAAATTCCCAATTTTTTATTCCTTGTATTTTTGTGGAAGATTTCAAATAAATGCCGTCTTCTTTGACTTCTAAATCGACTACGGCTAATCGAGCATCTTTTTCTTCGATGTAAACACGATTATTTTTCTTGAAGTCATTCAACATCAGAATTAGATCAATTATTCGCATTGAAACACCATCGTTGTATTTATTTGCTATATAAATTATTATTTAAGCTTAGGGTTATTCTACCAAATATTAAAGAGGTAATAAATTTATGGATTCTATTGTAATTATTGATGCCAAACGAACTGCTATTGGTAAATTTCGAGGACAATTTGCTGAAATATCCTCCGTACAACTAGGGACTCAACTAGTTAAGCAGCTATTGGCCAATAACAAGATCGATCCTGAAAGTGTAGATCAATTTATTTTCGGTAACGTTTATCAGGCCGGTTCTGGTCAAAATGTTGCTCGACAAATAGGAATCAATGCTGGTGGACGAGTTCAATCAACTGGTATGACGATCAATCAGGTTTGTGGCTCAGGTATGAAGGCCGTCCACGAAGCTACTAACGCATTATTACTTGAAGATGCTGACATTGTTGTTTGTGGTGGGGTAGAAAGCATGTCTAATGCACCATTCTATTCACCTAGAGTTGGTAAGATGGAGACCTCTGAAAAACAAGGAGACACACTTTTCCAAGACGGTTTGATTGATGCATTTGCCAATTATCCTATGGGTATGACTGCCGAAAATGTTGCAGTAAAGTATGATATTACACGCGAGATGCAAGATGAGTATGCTTTGAAGTCTCAAAAAAAGGCAGCTGAATCACGCAATGAGTTGACCAAAGAAATTCTACCTATCCAGGTTGGGGATGCCTACGTGGTAAAAGATGAAGCAATTCGTGGCAATTCTACAATGGAAGGTCTAGCCAATTTGAAACCTGCTTTTGAAGATGACGGAACAGTCACAGCTGGAAATTCTTCACCTCTAAACGATGGGGCAGCTGCAATGATCATGATGAGAAAAGAAACAGCAGATAAAATGGGCTTGGAATATGTCGCCGAAATTACTGGATATGTTGAAGAAGGTATCGACCCAAGATATATGGGATATGCTCCATATTATGCCATCAACAAATTTTATGATCGTTATGATGTTAAGCAAGAAGACTATGATTTGTTCGAAATAAATGAAGCCTTCGCCGCACCAACGATTGCTGTCGCCAGAGATCTCAATATTCCAGAAGAAAAATTGAATGTCTTTGGTGGTGCCATTGCTTTAGGACATCCAATTGGAGCCACAGGAGCACGTTTGATCGTCTCATTGATAAATTCTCTTCAAACTGAAAAGAAACATACTGGTATTGCTTCATTGTGTATCGGTGGTGGTATGGGAATGGCCATCGGAATCAAATTATCATGAAAATATACGAAATGAAAAATGACGAACGACTAGATTATTTATTGAAGAATAACTATTTGAATGCTGAACAGGTTGAATTTTTAAAGTCCGAGCAACCTCTTAGTCAGGATATAGCCAATAGTCTGAGTGAAAATCAAATTGGAATTTTCGGTATGCCTTATGGATTTGCGACCGATTTTATGATCAACGGTCAGGACTTTGTCGTTCCCATGGTGATTGAGGAGCCTTCTGTGATTGCTGCAGCATCTAATGCAGCCAAACGGATTAAAGCCAGTGGTGGATTTACTGTTGAGACTGCTCAACACATCATGTACGGTCAAATTGTTTTGGAAAATGGAACTGCAGATAAAATCGATATCTTGAATAAAGCTAAAGAAGATATTCTAAAATTGGCAAGAGCCGCACATCCAAGTTTGATCAAGCGTGGTGGGGATGTGGTTTCCACTAGTTTTGAATTAGTTGATGACTGTATTGAAGTCAAAATTGGCGTTGATACTTTAGATGCGATGGGGGCAAATATGGTCAATTCTATTTTGGAGCAAGTTGCACCCTACGTGTCCGAAATGATCGACAGTACGATTCTTTGCAGCATTTTGTCGAATAGTGGAGTCAGCCAAGTTGTCAAAGTTTCAGCCGCAGTCGACTTTGAACAATTGAAGACTAAGACTATGTCTGGTCAAAAAGTCGCTGAACGAATAGTCAAACTGACTGAATTTTCTAAATTTTCTAAAATGCGAGCAATCACTCACAATAAAGGAATCATGAATGGAATCGACGCTGTATTGTTAGCTACCGGAAATGATTTTCGTGCTGAAGAAGCAGCGGCGCACAGTTACTTCATTGAAAATGGAAATTATGCACCGTTTAGTGATTGGAAAATTGTCGATGGCAAGTTGATTGGTACTTTGGAAATGCCAATTGAAGTCGGGACAGTCGGTGGGGCAATCAGAACAATGCCGATGGCACAACTTAGTTTGGCCATGATGAAAGTAAAATCTAGTCAAGAATTGCAAGCAATTATCGGTTCAGTTGGATTGGCAAATAATTTGTCAGCCTTGAGGGCACTGGTAACGACTGGTATTCAAGCTGGACATATGAGTTTGCAAAGCAAGTCCTTAGCAGTGTCCGCTGGTGCTACCGGTGATGAGATCAATAAAATTTCAAAAATTATGAATCAAAGTAAGAAATACACAATAGCTGAAGCAAAGCGTCTGTTAGAAAATTTGAGGAATGGGTGAAAAGATGGATATAGGAATTGATAAGATAGGCTTTTACACACCAAAAAATTATATTGATATCGTTGATTTGGCTAAAGCAAGAAATCAGGATCCAGATAAATTTACAATTGGTATCGGTCAAGAAAAGCAAGCTGTACCAATGCCATATGAAGATGCAGTAACAATGGCTGCAGAAGCGGCCAGTCAGGTTTTGGATGATACAAATAAGTCCGATATTGGACTATTGATAGTTGGAACAGAGAGTAGTGTTGACGAGTCAAAAGCTTCCGCATTATTCTTGACTGATTTGTTGGGATTGCCAGCAGATGTACGTGCTTTCGAAATAAAAGAGGCTTGTTATGGTGCTACAGCCGGCTTGCAGACAGCACGTGATTATATTGCGGCTAATCCTGACAAAAAAGCATTAGTTATCGCAAGTGATATTGCAAGATATGGTTTGAACACGCCAGGAGAAGTTACACAAGGTGCGGGAGCTGTTGCTATGTTATTAAGTGCAGACCCACGTATTTTGAAATTAGAAAACAAATCTACATTTATGAGTCGAAACGTTGGAGACTTCTGGCGTCCAACATTTTCAAAGACTGCTTTTGCCAGAGGTAAGTATTCAAATCAAATCTATATCGAATTTTTCTCAACACTTTGGGAACAATTCCAAGAAAAATATGATGTAACTGCTGCTGATTTTAAGGCAATGCTATTCCACATTCCATATACAAAAATGGGATCGAAGGCCATGAAGATATTAGAAGGTAATATTGACGAAGCTAAATTGTCAGAATTGAAGGCTAGTTATCAAGAAAGTATCAAATTTGGTAAGGTAGTTGGTAACTTATATACTGGATCACTTTATTTGAGTTTATTGTCTTATTTATTAAATGCAAATATAGATTCGAATGAAGAAATATTGTTATTTAGTTACGGATCAGGTTCAATGGGAGAGCTATTTAGTGGTAAAATCCAACCAGGTTTTAAAGATGCTATAGACATCAAAACTATCGAAAATATTCTTCAAAATAGAAACAAAATAAATATTTCTGAATACGAAGAAATATTCGGTCAAGGGCTTGAGAACGGGCAAAAGACTGATGTGAAAGCAATCACAAGCACCTACTATTTGAGTGAAATAAAAGAGAATGAAAGAATCTACCAAAGTCATAATTAATTAGTTGCAAACGCTTACAGTGAATGTTATATTAAAGACGTGGTAAAGATGAATTGCCAAGACTGTAGACCTAAAAAATTAATGCTTTAAAGTTTTACTTTTCTGTTTGGAGATGGTAGGATTTTAGATCAAAAAGTTTATAGAGTATTACGGTACAATGGCACGATTGGAACTAGCAACAAAACGTTAACATAAAATCGACTTCAATTAAGTAGTCGCGCAAGCTCATTACATGATTTGCTAGGATCCACTTTGAAAGTAACATAAGAAACACGATACATGGAACAAGAAACACGAAACATGGTTTAGAGTAGTAAGATTTGTTTTCAGTAGTAAGATTCAACTTGATGAAACTACAGTGTGATTTCATCTTGCCACTTCGAAACAGTTGAGACCCCGTCGTGAGACGGAGTCTTTTTATGTGGACTCAGCGGCTTTGCCGCATAGTCCACATTATGGGGCGATTGTAAGGACTCTAAGTGGCTATGCCACATAGAGTCCCAAAAAGAGCGGCATGACATATTAAAAGAAGACAGTCATCCGGGTAGAAATCTAAAGAAGAAACGGAAGAGGCATACTAAGTTTTACTTTAGAAGACAAAAAATGTTTCATGAACTTGAACTACGATTTTTAGCACAAACAATTGAGGTATTTAAGTCGGTGAAATGATCTAAAGAACATCACTAATAGCCACCCATTTCAACAATCAGAAATCCCCAACAATCAATCAAATATAATCATCTTAAAAATCTTTTAACAAACTATTGTAAACGTATACAAATAATGATAAATTAAAGACGTGGTAAAGATGAATTGCCAAGAGTGTAGACCACAGTTAAGTATTTCTGGAATTAATATTTCAGATCAAGTTAATGGTAGCGAGCTACAACAATAAGGCGTGACTGGAACTAGTATGAAGCGTTAATATACAATCGACTTTTAAAATTTTTATTTTAAAGTCGCCTAAACTCAATACATTATTTGTTAGGATCCATTTATTAAGAAGGACAAATGTATAATTTGTTTTCACGAAGTTCTTCTTTCCACTGTGCGGCCCCTCCGGGGTCGCACTTTTTTAGTTGGACTAAGCGGCTATGCCGCATAGTCCAACTTATGGGACGATTGTAAGGACTCTAAGTGGCTATGCCACATAGAGTCCCAAAAAGAGCGGCGTATCATATTAAAAGAAGACAGCAGGCTAGAGGGAAATCCTGAGAGGGAATAAGAAGAAGCATACTTAGTTTTACTTTAGAAGAAAAAGAATGTTTCATGATTTTGACTTGAAGAGCTTGAACTTAAATCTTTTGAATTTTACCGATATAAAATAAAATCAAACAAAAAAAGCAGGTAACTTCTATCCAGAATAGAAGTTACCTGCTTTTGCTTTAATGTTTTATAGAATTATAGTGCCATGGAATACGGTCGCCCGAGGCGACCCCATAAGTTAGGCTAGGTGGCAAAGCCACTGAGCCTAACTAAAAGTTCCATGGAAAGGAGTCTCCATAAATCGTCGACCCCATAACTCCTCCTAAGTGGCCACAGCCACAAAGGAGGACCAAGCTGTACAAGTAATCTAAGCTTTGCTTAGACTACTTGTACAGTAATTGATTGACGACCAAATTGAAGTGCTTGTGAGTTAGGCATAGCAATATCAAGTTGGTTAGGATTGCTATAAGCAAATGTACCTGTATCATTAACAGTTCTGTTCAATACTGTACCATCACCTAAAGTGATCTTAAGTTGTGTACCCTTTGGATATTTTGAAAGGTTAGCAGCAACACCTGAGTAACCCATGCTTGAACCTAAAACTGCTGGGTCATAAGCTGTAGCACTCATTGAGATTTTTTCAGCTGGTTTTTCATCTGACATATATTGACCGTTTACCCATGTGTTTTGGCCTAAGTTATACCAAACTTGACCTGAAGCGTCTGTTGTTTGGGCAAAAACTGCATAGCCATCACCGTCATTAACGTAACCAACATATGAGCCGTTTTTAGCAGAGTTGTATGTATTTACAGAACCACCATTAGCGTTTACGTACATTGTTTTGTTAAGACTTGTAACGGGTGCGTCGAATGAAACATCTGTGCTTAGTAACCATTGACCATTACCAACTTGGTAATATGTTGAGTTACCGATCTTCATGGCTTTAGAAGTAGCCCATGCAGTACCATTTGAAAGGCCGTTGCTTGATGCACCGACTTGTCCTTTGGCGTTTGGTGTTGAATAAATTGTAGCTCCGTTAGGATTTGAAACGTAAATAGTTGTTTGTGGCATATCTACGTTTGCTACTGTTGCTGCTTGTGCGTTTGATGAAACTACTGATGCTGAGGCACCGATTCCAACAAATGTAAGTGATGCAACTGTGACGATAGAGCTAACGATTTTTTTAACTTTCATTATATAAATTTTCTCCCGTAAAAATTAAGATTATGTAAAGAAACAATTGAAATTATCTAACGAGAAATATCATATAACGTATTAAGCTAAAAAAGGTGGATATAATCATAACGTAAAGTCGTTGTAATCTTATTGAAAACTTGACAACTTAAAATACACTAAAATAATTATAGATATTTGCGAATTTGTTCTAATAGGGAGTCAACATTATTGACGACAGCTCCGTTTAATTTGATCAATCCGATGGTATAAGTATTTGCGTATTGGAATGGGTTTTCTCCGATAACTGCGACAGCTTTGAGCTTTTCAGGATTCTCTGCACCATGTTGACGAAGGTCTGTATATAGCCCTACAACGGGGATTTCTTTACCAAAAGCTAGTCCGATTTCTGAAGCAACACCGATATCAATGATTTCTCCATCGAGAACTGCAACTACTAAATCTGAGTCTAATAATTCTTTGTTATCCTCTTGTGCAATCTTGATTGAGTCAGCAAATTTTGTTTTATCGTTGATGTCACCATTTTCTTGAGGTAAATAAACCTCGATATCAGATGACATATTACGGATTTTATCAACAACATAAGCGTTAAACATACGATCAGCCTGTGAAAATAGTCCGTTAGCGAAATAGATTTTCATTTTGAAATCTCCTTTATAATTGTTATTTTTATTCTATCATGCAAAATATACTAAAATTACATAAATCTGTAATACAATATCATTAACATTCTGTATCTAGTATTGGGGACAAATTCGAATAAGCTAGGGGAATACTTATGAAGAAAAGTTTGATATTGATACTATCGATTTTATTTGCAACAGTATTAGCGTTCCTATTTATACCAAGCTCTAATTCATACGCCGCAGCAATGATGGGCGGCAATAGTGGTAATGGAATGATGGATAACGACGAATCTGGTCATATGACGGAGCATTCAGTTGATCTGGTCAAATCTACTGCACCAGAGAAAGAATTGGCTCTGCCACCAATTTTGAAGCCTGATAAGCAAACTAAAAACGATGTGTACTATACAGTTACTGCCAAATCCGGTACGACTGATTTTAAAGATGGTGGTAGCACTGAGACCTTGGGATACAACGGTACTTATCTTGGACCTGTCATCAAGATAAGACGTGGCCAAACTGTCCATATAAAGGAAGTAAATGATTTAAACGAGAATACTACTTTCCATTGGCATGGCGCTATTATTGACGGGAAAGCAGATGGTGGCCTTCATGATCCGATTAAACCGGGCAAAACTAAAAATATTAGTTTTAAAGTCCAACAGCCAGCGGCAACGCTTTGGTTCCATCCACATCCAAGTGGCCAAACTGCTAAGCAAGTATACAAGGGCCTAGCTGGACTGATTTATGTCAGCGATAATACAAGTAAAAATCTGAAGATACCCAAGAACTACGGTGTTGATGATTTTCCATTAGTTGTTCAAGACAGAACATTCGATTCAAAGAATCAATTCAATTACAAAAAGGATTACAATTCTGACGGTACTTTAGGCGAAAATATCTTGGTAAATGGAACATTGAATCCATATATCAATGTAACTACTAAGTTTGTAAGATTGCGTTTACTCAACGGATCTAATGCTAGAAATTACACTTTTAAGCTATCAAATAATCAGAAAATGTACCAAATTGCCGGTGATGGTAGTTTCTTATCAAAACCGGATCCAATAAAGAAATTAACATTAGCACCAGCACAAAGAGCTGAAGTTTTGGTTGATACATCATCTATACCAGATGGTGAATCTCTTGAATTAGTTGCTGGTGGAATACCTGTCGTCACATTGAAAATGCAAACGCGGACTGACAATATCAAAAGGATGCCCAAATCTTTGTTGAAAATGGCGACTGCCAAGGCTGGTACACATGACGTTGATAAGCAAACACTAACGTTGAGTGGTATGAGCAAGATGGTCGAAATAAATGGTAAACAGTTTAATCCAGATCGAATCGATATCCACACAAAAGTAAGACAACAACAAGTCTGGACGGTAAAGAATAAAAAACAAATGATGAACATGAGCCATCCATTCCATCTTCACGGTGTACAGTTCAGAATTTTATCCATTAACGGGCACAAGCCACCTTTGAACGAAACTGGCTACATGGATACGGTTAACTTAAAACCTGGAGATTCCGTAAAATTAACTTTCAAATTTGAGGAAAAAGGTCTTTATATGTATCACTGCCATAATCTCGAGCATGAGCAAAACGGGATGATGGGACAAATAATGGTTGAATAAATTTTTAAGAAAAAAAGTCAGCGGAAATTTTTCCACTGACTTTTTTCTATTCTTGATTTGTACTTTTACGGAAAACTAATTTTGTATCTAATTCAATTCGTGCCGCGGTATGTTCAGTATTCTCTAATTTGTCTTTCAATAAGTCGACCGCCGTTCCACCCATACTGTGGGTAGCGACTGAAACTGAGCTGAGCTCGGGATTAACAAAATCAGTCAAAGAAGTGTTGTTGAAACTGAATATACTGACACGCTCTGGTATTTTAATGTTAGCTTCTTGCAATGCTTGTAAGGCACCAGAGGCCATTGGGTCGCTCGAAATAAAGAATGCATGAGGAAGATTTGAACCTAATTCTTCAATAGCATGTTTCATTTGGGTATAGCCAGATTCTTTTGAGAAGTCACCTTTAAAAACAAATTCAGGATTATAGATATTTTTCTGACGCATTGTATCTTCGAATGCCACTTTACGAGGATCCTCGACGATACGTTTACCATCGGTAGTTTCTTCAACGCCATAGATTAGACCAATGTCTGGAATATTTTGTTCCATGAAGAAATTGATAACACGTTTGACACCCATTTTGAAGTCCGTTACCACGCAATCGTAACCATTATAAAATTGATCATCGTCGATGAAGACTAGTTTGTTAGTCATATTTGCCAAAACTTGAACTTGATCATCGCTGAATTTACCAACAGCAATTATCCCGTTGATGTAATTTCTGATATTGTCGATATTGTTGTGGAAGACTCTCAGAACATCGAATTGTTGAGTTTGACTACGTTGCTCGATTCCTTCACGAATCATCATGTAGTACAAGTCGTCTTGTTCCTTTTCCTCAGAATACCATTGGACTAAGGCGATACGCTTTTGAAAACTGGGATTTGTCTTCTTAGATGAGCGCTTATAGTTCAACTCTTTAGCAATCATGAAGATGCTATCACGAGTGTTCTTGGTTACTGATAGGGTTGTATCGTGGTTCAAAACTCGCGATACCGTGGCGGTGGAAACACCTGCCTTTTGGGCAATATCTTTTAATGTTGCTGCCATGTTTGTTTATTCCTCCTTGACGACTTTCACAAAACAATCGAATGCATTACGGCCTTCGTCATTCCACTTGAATACGCCGGCATCTTCCAAGACACGTGCAAAGACTAAACCGACCTCTTTTTTAACAATATCAGAAATATTATCAAAATTAAATTTATATTTTAATTTTAAACTATCTGCCCATTTTTTGTGATAAGAAGCCATGTCATTTGATTGTCCAAGTAAATATTTTTCGACCTCATTAAGTTCAGTTTTGAGACGTGCTGGTAAAATTGCTCGTCCCATAACTTCAATTAAGCCGATATTTTCCTTTTTGATGTGTTGAACATCTTGATGGGGATGAAAGATACCATCTGGATATTTTTCAGAAGTCTGATTGTCACGCAAAACAATATCGAGTACATAGTTGTCACCAACTTTATGTGCAATTGGTGTGACAGTATGATGTCTGATTTCGTCTGTATATGCACGGATATCAACACTCTCGTCAGAATAATTCATCCAGGCTTGATGAATCTTATTTGCAGCCATGACTAATTTATCTGGGTCATTACTGGTCAATCTTATCGTCGACATAGGCCACTTGACGATTCCCGCATCAACATTGGGAATTCCGATATCAAATTCACGGTCGATAGGTGCCAGCATCATAGGGAAAATGTGACGACCACCTTGATAATGATCGTGTGTCAACATTGATCCGCCGACGATTGGTAAATCAGCATTACTACCGACAAAATATTGTGGAAACTGTTTTATTATTTCTAACAAGTTTTCAAAAGTATGCTGATTGATAACCATTGGACGATGTTCTCCGGCTAAGAAAATGGCGTGTTCTGTGAAATATGCATAAGGAGAATATTGTAGTCCCCAAGTTTCTCCACCTAATTCAAATCGAACTATTCGATGGTTACTACGAGCCGGATATCCAGGGCGACCAAGATAGCCTTCATTTTGCATACATAGTTGGCATTGGGGGTAACTTGATTGTGATTGATTTTTGACTGCGGCAATAGCTTTAGAGTCTTTTTCCGGCTTGGAAAGATTTATTGTAATTTCCAATTTTCCATATTCAGTTTTTACAGGATAAGAGATATTCTTGGCAATTGCTTTCGTCTTGATATAATCATTTTCACAGCTTAACTTGTAGAAATAATTCGTTGCTTGTTCAGATGACTCTTGATAAAGATTCCAAAATCGGTGATTCAGTCTTGATGGGGTAGGTGTATATAGATCCATCAATTGATCACTCAGAATCTCTTTTGAAGTTTGATCGTTAGCTATTTTTTCATTATTGATAGCAGTTTGGATCAATCTATCTCTGATTTCCAAAATATCAGTTGATTCGGAAGTTTCATCGATGTTATCACCGATCATGCCTCTGATTCTATTATTCAAATAAATATTATCTAGTTCTTCATAATCGTTGTCAGCTTTAACGATGAGCTCGACAAATTTGTCAGCAATATTCATTATGCGTTCACTCCTGTAAGTGATAATTCTCTTGGTCCATCAGATATCTCAGCAATGTAAAAGTCTGCATCATAGCCGATTTTATCTTTATAAATTTTTCCGACATTTTCTTTGAAGTCAGAGACTTGATTCTCGTTAACGATAGCAATGGCACAGCCACCGAATCCTGCTCCGATCATTCGTGCACCGAAGACGCCTGATTGTTCCCAAGCTGCAGCAACTAGTGTATCCAATTCAACACCAGTAACTTCATAATCGTAATGTAGAGAAACATGCGAAGCGTTGACTAATTTTCCAAAGTCTTCGATGTCATTATCGTTGAGGTAAGAAACTGCCTCCAGGGTACGTTGATTTTCAAAAACTGCATGTCTGGCACGTCTTATCAGTGTGTCGTCGTTTATGAGATAGCTGGCACGGTCAAACTGATCGATTGTTAAGTCACCGAGTGAATTGATGTGTAATTGGCTTTGCAATCTAGCCAAAGCTTCCTCGCATTCACTACGGCGTTCGTTATATTTTGAGTCTTGAAGCTCACGCCGTTTGTTGGTATTCATGATCACAATTACGTTATTGCCCAATTGTACGGGAGCATATTGATATTTCATCGTATTTGTATCAAGCAGAATTGCTCGATCTTTTTTACCCATTCCAACAGCGAATTGATCCATTATTCCTGAATTCAATCCGATATAATCGTTCTCTACTTCTTGACCAACCTTTACTAGATCAAGTTGGCTGATGTCCAAATCAAATACACTTTTCAATAAGTCACCGATCAGCAACTCAATCGAAGCGGACGAGGATAGGCCAGCACCATCGGGAAGATTTCCTTTGATGTATAAGTTGAAACCATGGTCAATATTGTAACCACGGTTCATCAGATTGTTGATGACACCTTTAGGGTAATTTGCCCAGTCGTCACTTTTACGATAAGCAAGGTCGTTCAATCGTAAGGAGACGATTCCTTGATTGGGAAAATTGTCAGAATAAAGTTGAATGATATCGTCGTCGCGACTGCCATAAACGGCATATGTCCCGAGGCTGATTGCGCATGGAAAGACATTTCCTCCGTTATAATCAGTATGTTCACCGATCAAATTAATTCTTCCAGGTGAAAAGAAAAGATGTTCCGGTGTTGATGAAAATGTAGATTCATAGTTTTTGAGTAATTTTGTTGTGTCCATAATTGTCCTCATATTTAGTAAATATTTACTTAATAATTATGATAACGCTTTCTTAAAAATGAAACAAGATTGCTTTTATTTACTTATAATATTAATTTTTAAAATATAAAAGAAACTGGTCAATTATGGTATTATTTAGACACGCATTCTCACAAAATATAGGAATAGAGGACGGGACTTATGCCAACGGCCGTGGTTACAGATACAGCATCGTATTTAACACCTGAGCAAATTGAAAAGTACCAAATCACCGTTTTACCAATAACTGTAATTTTGGGAAATAAGCAATATAAGGAAACTGAAGAACTTGATTTGGATACCTTCTACGATTATTTGAAAACCGAAGATGAACTTCCAACTACAGCTCAAGTTTCCATGGGGCAAATTGAAGAAGCCTATGATCGATTAGTTGATCAAGGTTTCGACAAAATTATCTCGATTCATCTTTCCAGTGGAATAACTTCATTTATGGACAATCTACGTATGTTTTGTAGAACTTATGAACGAGCTGAAATTTTCCCATTTGATTCACTAGTTGCCAGTGCTGGTGAAGCTGATCTCTGTTTGCTTGCGGGTGCAATGGTAAAAGAGGGTAAAACGCCAGAAGAAATTATGCCTCAACTTGAAAAAATGCGCTCGACCAGGGATGTTTATTTTGCGGTCGATGATTTGAAGCACTTGATGAGAACTGGTCGATTGAGTAATCGTGCCGCTGTTGTTGGTAACTTGTTGAATATCAAACCAATGTTGACATTTGATCCTGATGGTAAAATCATTGCCATTGCCAAGGAACGTACAATGAAACGCGCACTACGTATGATGTTTGTAGAATTGAAGAAGTACTCTGAACAAGCAGATTATAAGATTCACGCGACTGTCATCGATGCAAATAATGAAGAATTATCAAATAATTGGGTCAATGAGATCCACGAAATGTTTCCAGATATTCGCGTAACGCAGAGTCATCTTGGACCTGCAATCAGTGTTCACACTGGTGAGAAAACCATGGGTATTCTGTGGGAAGAAGACTGGGAAACCATGATTTAATTTTTTTAAAATAAAAAAGGTAACGGAAGTTTATTCAACTTCTGTTACCTTATTTTTTTTGATGAAACGAATGAGTTTATCAAATTCAGCTACGGCTAGAATTACGATACCACTCAGAACTGCTAATCCCCATCCCATCATACCGATCGAACGTGTGTAGAATACTGTCTGCATAAATGGTACATATGTCAGAATCAGTTGTAAGACGATCATCAATCCAATGAAATAGAAAGCTTTCATATTGCGGAAGATGTCTTTTGATAGTGCAAACTTACTTGTACGGATGTTAAATAGGTAGAAAATCTTTCCAACAACTAACAAGTTGACCATTATCGTACTTGATACTAGGGCACTTACACCTTGACCACGTAGCCATGAATCAACTACTAAGGCGATTGCTGCCATTAAAATAGAAATGTACGTCATCTGGAAAACATCATGTTTACTCATTAATTTACTACCATATTTTCTTGGAGCTCGTTGCATGATTCCTGGTTCTGCTGGTTCAAACGTTAGAGCAAATTGAATCGTAATCGCTGACACCATGTTGATCCAGAGCAACTGGGTCGGATGTAGCGGAATATCACTTTTAGTTAGGATTGCGAAAGCCACAATCAGACCTTCAGAAAAGTTGATTGGCAGAAGATATAGGATACTCTTCTTGATATTATCGAAGATTCTTCGACCTTCACGAATAGCTTTCGAAATGGTCGCAAAGTTGTCATCCGTTAAAACCATATCAGCTGAATCTTTAGCCACGTCAGTCCCTTTGATACCCATTGCGATACCAATATCGGCACGCTTCAAAGCAGGAGCATCGTTAACTCCGTCACCAGTCATGGCAGTTACCTTGTTGCTCTTTTGCAAGGCTCTGATAATTTCAATTTTATTACCAGGAGTTGTTCGAGCAAAAACTTGATTGTCCAAAGCTGCAGCAAGTTTTTCCTCTTCAGTTAGTTTGTCCCATTCTGGACCCGTGATTGCGTGTATTTCATCAGCTAAGCCTAATTTTTCACCAATGGCTTTGGCTGTTAGTGGGCTATCACCGGTAATCATTTTAACTTCGACACCTGCTGAACGAATTTCTTTCAAGGCATCAATTACTTCTTCACGTGGCGGATCGATAATTGCTGCCAATCCTAAGAAGTTCAGCCCACTTGTGATCAATTCATGACTAATCTCGGCCGTGTCATCATTTATCTCTTTATATCCAACGGCAATAACACGTTTACCTTCTTCAGAAAATTTTCTAACAGATTCTTGCCAAGCTGGGCGGTCGAAACCTGAATCTGCTTTTTCGCCCATGTCGAATAGTTTGTCGGGAGAACCCTTTACGAATAGATATTTCTTATCATTATTATCTTTCACTAATCGGGCAATATATCTGAAGTCAGAATCGAACGGGAGAATATCTAAACTCTCATATTTTGATTCTTCACCGTGAGGGAAGACTTTGTGATACAAGGATAGGAAGGCACCATCGGTTGGTTCTCCAACAATATTCCATTCACCATCGACATTTTGTAAATGAGTGTCATTAGCTTCAAAACCAGATTCTAGGAATAACTTCATTTTGGAGTCGATTTCAATGTTATTTCCATCCTGAGTGATGTCGCCGTGTGGATCATATCCGATACCACTGACCTGATATTCTTGATGGTCGATAATGATGTCAGTGACGGTCATTTCATTTTTAGTCAAAGTACCTGTTTTATCGGTTGCAATAACATCAACTGAACCCAAAGTTTCAACCGAAGGTAAAGTCTTAATGATGGTATTTTGATTCTTAGCCATATCGCTGACACCTTTAGCTAAGATAACGGAAGTTGTAGCAGGAAGCCCTTCAGGTATTGTACCAACAACCATTGAAACTACCGCAATTGCCAGAATAGGCAGTGCGTAGGTGTCGAACATGAATCCTATGATAAAAATAACGATAGCTGCAAAGACAATAAAGTAGGAAATCTTCGTACCCAAGCTATCGATAACTTGCATTAGCGGAGTCTTACGTTGTTCAACTGAACTAACTTCAGATGAAATCTTACCAATTTCTGTATCTTCAGCAGTTGCAACAACTAATCCGATACCACTACCTTTAGTTACTGCAGTGGATGCGAAAGCCATATTGTCTTGGTCTGCTAGAGCGACGTTATCTTCCATGATTGGCTCAGCATCTTTTTCAACAGAATCTGCTTCACCAGTCAACGAAGATTCCTGGATACTCAGGTTGTCAGAGTTAACGATTCTCAAGTCAGCTGGAACATTATCACCAGCTTCTAAGAAAACTACATCCCCAACAACAATTTCTTCAGAAGGTATTTCTGTACGCTTACCGTCACGATAAACGGTCGCAGTGTCAGATAACATCTCTTTGATCCGGTCGATTGCGTTTGATGCACTCGCTTCTTGGTAATAACCGATCAGTGCGTTGATGATTACCACGGCACCAATAATGATTGAATCTGAGTAGTGTTGCATAAATAGGGTGATGAATATTGCTGCTATCAAGACATAGATAACCATATTGTTAAACTGTCTTAAAAATATTTTCCATTTAGGAGTTTTTATCTCTTCAAGTTTGTTAGGACCATCTGCGGATAACTTCTGTGAAGCCTCTGCAGTCGAAAGTCCATTTTCAAAGTCTGTTAAGTTGTGTTGTTTCTTTAATTCCTCGATACTTTTTTGATATATTTTTCTTGCCATATAATTCCTCGCTTTCATTAGTAAGTGGGGGATTAAATAAAAAAGAGAATTTGGTAGAACGGGTTTGGTGACAGTTGCGTAATTTATCCTGTCTGATAAATTGCCTGCCAAGAAATCTGTTTTTTCACATTCCGAAGAATGCTATACCAAATTCTCTTTAAATTATTATTTCCTTGTATATTAAGTTTATCAAGATATTTATATCATGTCAAACTTATTTTAATCATTAGTTATTACTGACTAACTTTTTTACTAAAGTCTAATCTGATCAGCTTATCAAGTTCTGCTACTGCGAAAACTATGATTCCTCCAACTAAGGCAATCAACCATTCTGTTGTTCCAATTGCACTTGTGTGGAAGATTCCTTGCATAAATGGTACATAAGTTAAAATCACCTGAAGGACCATCATGATAGCAATGAAGATGAAGGCATTTTTATTCACGAACATTTCTTTAGATAGTGCTAATTTTGGAGTTCGGATACTAAATAGGTAGAAAATCTTACCAACGATAAGCACGTTGACCATAGTTGTGCTGGTTACTTCAGGGCTAACACCCATTCCTGTGAACCAAGTGTCGACGATCATACCGATTATTGCCATTAAAAATGAAATATAAGTAACTTGGAAAACATCGTGGCGATTCATAAGTTTAGCACCGGTTTTACGTGGTGGTCGTTGCATGATGCCATCTTCAGCTGGCTCAAAAATCAAGGCGAACTGAATTGTTATTGCGGAGACCATGTTGATCCAAAGTAATTGAGTTGGGTGAAGAGGGATGTCATCTCGAGTTAAGATGGCGAAGGCGATTATCAGACCTTCAGCAAACGAGATCGGCAATAAATAAAGAATACTTTTCTTAATATTGTCGAAGATACGACGTCCTTCACGGATAGCATTTGAAATCGTCGCAAAGTTATCATCAGTCAAAATCATGTCGGCAGAATCTTTAGCTACGTCGGTACCTTTGATACCCATCGCAACACCTATGTCAGCACGTTTTAGAGCTGGAGCATCATTAACTCCGTCACCAGTCATAGCTGTAACTTTATTGTTCTTTTGTAAGGCTTTGATGATCTCAATTTTATTACCAGGAGTAGTTCTAGCGAAAACCTGATTTTTATCTGCAGCAATGATACGTTCTTCATCATTAAGAGCATCCCATTCGAGTCCTGTGATCGCATGGATCTCATCTGCTAAACCAAGCTTTTCACCGATAGCTTTTGCGGTCAGAGCACTGTCACCGGTAATCATTTTTACATCGACACCAGCGGAACGGATCTCCTTAAGTGCTTGAATAACTTCGTCACGTGGCGGATCAATTATGGCTGCTAAACCTAAGAAAGTCAGTCCTTCGTTGATCAGTTCATGAGTTACGTCAGTTTCATTGTCAGGTACGTCACGATAGGCAACGGCAATTACACGTTTACCATCTTTTGAATATTCTTCGACTTTACGAGTCCAACCTTCAATATCAAAGTTGGAGTCAACTTTTTGCGCCATTTTGAAAATTTTATCAGGAGAACCTTTAACGAATAGAATTCTATCTTTAGCTTTGTCTTCAACTAATTGTCCGATATAACGGAAATCGGAATCAAAAGGTAAGATATCTACACGTTCAAAACGTGATTTATCTTCAATTGGGAAGACCTTATGATAAAGCGATAAGAAGGCACCATCTGTTGGTTCACCATTTATTTTCCACTTGCCATCTTCTTGTAAAAGACGTGTATCATTAGCAAAATATCCAGCTTCTAAAAAGAGTTGCATCTTTTCATCGATTTCTATCGGTTGATCATTTTGAGTGATCTCTCCAACCGGAGCATAACCAGTTCCACTAACTTGATACTCATTAGAATCAATTACTATATCAGTAACTGTCATTTCGTTTTTGGTTAACGTACCTGTTTTATCAGTGGCAATAACATCGACGGAACCAAGCGTTTCAACGGATGGCAAAGTTTTGATGATTGTGTTCTGATTCTTAGCCATATCACTAACACCTTTAGCTAGAATCACTGATGTCGAAGCTGGTAATCCTTCAGGAATCGTACCGACCACGACAGCTACAACGGCCATTGCGAGTACTGGTAGTGAGTAAACTTGAAACATTAGACCAATTACGAAGATAACTACCGCTGCTGCCAGGATAAAGTAAGATACATTGGCACCAAGTCGGTCGATCACCTTCATCAGTGGAGTTTTTCTTTGTTCAACGGAACTTACTTCTGTCGAAATCTTACCAATTTCTGTTTTTTCAGCAGTGGCAACGACTAAACCAATTCCGCTACCTTTAGTTACAGCAGTAGATGCGAAGGCCATGTTTGTTTGATCAGCCAGAGAGACTTTATCGCCTGGTATAGCTTCTTCAGTTTTTTCAACCGAATTGGCCTCACCGGTCAATGAAGATTCCTGAATACTCAAGTTGTCAGATACGACAATTCTTAAATCGGCAGGGACATTGTCACCAGCCTCTAAAAAGACAGAGTCGCCAACAACGATTTCTTCAGCAGGGACTTCGGTACGTTCACCATCTCGGTAAATAGTAGCGTCAGTCGAAAGCATCTCTTTGATTTTTTCAACAGCATTAGATGCACTTGTTTCTTGGAAATAACCAATCAAAGTGTTGATGATAACAACGATAGCAATAATCGCAGCATCCGAGTATTCACCCATTAATAGAGTGATCACTACTGCAGCTATCAGCACATAGATGACCATATTATTGAATTGTCTAAGTAGAATTTTCCACTTAGGTGTCTGATGTGATTCAATTTTGTTGGGGCCATTCTCTGCCAATCTTTTGGCAGCCTCTTGTTCAGAAAGGCCTTGTTCGAAGTTTTCAGTATTATGTTTCTGCTGTATTTCAGATAATTCAGTCTGATAAGTTTCAGTGTCCATTTAATAATCCTCTTTAATTTAATTTGTGTAAAAGGGTATAGAAAAAAAGAGAACCTCGGTATAAGCGGTTTGATGGGGATGCGGAATTAATTATCATTGTGATAAAAATCTGCGCCAAGAAATCGGATCAGCATTCCCATGAATGCCTACCAAAGTTCTCCTAGACAGGATTAACTTTCAATATTTGAATTGTAGAATTCGTCTTCAGTTGAGAAGGCTCCTTATTTGTTTTTTAGTAATATTAGTTTAACAAGTATTTTATAACCCGTCAATTTTTATCTTCTTGATAGCTTAACTATTGTTTCAACATGTGGAGTTTGTGGGAACATATCAACTGGTTGCAAGTAATCAACACGATATTTAGTCACAAGTTGAGTTAAATCTTTAGCTAAGGTAGAAGGGTTACATGAAATGTAAACAAATTTTTCAGGACGGTTTGCCAAGATAGTTTTGATCAATTTATCGTCCAACCCAACACGTGGAGGGTCAACAATAACAGCGTTTGGATGAATGTCATCTTCCAATAACTTTGGATAAACTTCATCAACAGAACCGACGTAATAGTCAGTGTTAGTAATGCCGTTCAATTCTGAATTCTTTTTGGCATCAGCGATAGCTTCTGGAATAATTTCGATTCCATAAACATGCTCAACTTGTTTTGCTAATGTGATACCAATAGTACCAACACCACAGTATGCATCTAACAGAATGTCAGATGGAGCAGGATGAAGTGCTTCAGCTGCTAAATCATAAAGTTTATCGGTTTGTAATGAATTAAGTTGCAAGAAGGCTCTAGGTGAGAGGTTGAAGGTATATCCATTGATGTCTTCTTGAAGATACTCATCACCCCAGATAAGACGAGTCTCATCACCCCAAACGGCGCCTTGATCTTCAGTGTTGATATTTTGTGAGATAGAGCTTATCTCGGGGATAGCCTCACGGATAGCTTCAACAAATTTGTGTTCTTTTAAGAACTTCTTTGAACGTGTGATGAAGGTTACTTGTAATTTGTTGAATTCAACTGATTGACGAATAACGATCATGCTGATGATTCCTGATTTTGCCTCAGGATTATAAACCGGCAATCCAAGTTCTTTAATTATTTTGACGATATTACGGATTGCCTTCATTGTTAGATCCATTTGAGTTGGCATGTCGGGTAGATCAACTAAGTCTTGGGTACCACTTTGATACAAGCCACAACGGATCTCACCATCAATTTCCTGAATCGGGAATTGAGCTTTATTACGATATCTTTCTTGTTGTGGGGATGCCAAAGTTGGCTTGATACGATAATGTTCGTATGCGTGTGGTTTATATTTATTCAGAGATTCACGCAAAATGTCAGCCTTGAATCTTAATTGATCTTCATATTTGATATGAGCAAATTCAAGCCCACCAACTTTTTCAGCAAGTGGAGTGACATCTTCATTTCTGTATGGGCTACGAGTTCTAATTTTATGAATTTTTCCATTTAAGAAGCGAGTATGTACTTCAGTGATTTCGCAAACGATAACATCTTCCGGGACAGCTCCTGGTACAAAAACAATAACGTGTTTGAAAAATCCAATTCCTTCACCGTTTATTCCGATTCTTCTGATAGTAAGTGGGAAACGGTCGCCCACATTTAGTTCTTCAGTAATATTATTATCCATTAATTTCTCCTTTGAGAAAATCTGCGTTAAACTTACACTTGAGTATAACATGCGAGGTAGAGCAATTGACAAAAGTCACCAAAATACAAGCACAGAAAAGAAAAGGTCGTTACAATATTTATCTTGACGGCACATATGCATTTCCAGTTGGAGAATCAACTTTGATCGAATTTCGATTGATGAAAGATGTTGAATTGACTGATGAGGAAATCAATAAAATAAAAGATCGTGAAAACGTCAATAAGGCATATGGCGATGCGGTCAATTACTTGAGTTATCAATTAAGGACCATCAAAGAGATGAAAGACTACCTCTATAAGAAGGAATATGAAAGTCCAATAATCTATGATGTTCTGGAACGTTTGGAAAAACTACATTATTTAGATGACGAGGCTTATGCACAAAGTTTTATCAACACTCAACTGAACACGTCTGCCAATGGTCCCAAAATAATCAAACAAAAAATGTTTCAAAAAGGTGTTCCTGAATCGATAATCCAAATGAAAATGGATGAGATTGACCAGGATATTTTACTTGAGAATGCAACTGAGTTTGCTAAAAAACAAATCCACAAGAATCGCCGTGCCTCTTTCCGACAACAATTGACCAAGCTGCGTCAAAGCCTGTATTCTAAAGGATTTAGTCCTGAGATCATTAATCAAACTATGGACAATATTGATTTGGAAAAAGACGAGGATGAGGAGAGTGAAAATCTTCGTAAGATGATCGACAAGGTCCAACATCGTTATGACAATCCGTCTAAGTTGATCAAATACTTGATGGGTAAGGGTTATTCATATGACTCAATCAAGAAAGCTTTACAAAGTGACGATTAGTTTCAACTTTTCTTTCAATCGTTTCACAGCTCTGTTATAATTTTTTTGAACAAGTTTTTGAAAGCTGGTCATGTTATGCAAATACCCAGAGAAGGGGATTACGTAGCAATCCAGAGTTACAAGCATGATGGTCATTTACATCGTACTTGGCGTGAAACAATGGTGTTAAAGACAAGCGAGAACGAAATAATTGGTTGTAACGAAAACACGTTAGTCACTGAATCAGACGGTCGCCGTTGGGTGACTCGAGAACCCGCAATTGTATATTTCCATAAGCACTACTGGTTCAATATTATTGCAATGATTCGTGATACTGGAGTTTCTTATTACTGTAATTTGGCTACTCCCTTTGCTTTAGATAAAGAAGCCATCAAATATATAGATTATGATTTAGACGTAAAGGTATTTCCTGACGGTGAAAAGCGTCTGCTTGATGTTGATGAATATGCAGCACACAGCAAGATGTGGAATTATCCGCCAGAGATAGATAAAATTCTACATTATAATGTTGATGTTTTAATTGATTGGATAGACAAGGGAAAAGGTCCTTTTTCCCAAGCCTACATAGATCTCTGGATGAAGAGATATAAGGAATTATCTCACCATTAATATGGGTTGCTCGATCCTAAAAAAAGACTGCTGAAATTTCAGCAGTCTTTTTATATTTCCGTAATAGTTGGATTTGATTTTTCTTCTTTTTTTAAAGTAGCATTTCGAATCAATTGATAAATTGTTGCTACGATTGGTACACCAACTAACATTCCGACAATGCCAGCCAGTCCACCACCAATCGTGATGGCAACTAAGACAAGAATTCCAGGTAATCCAATTGAACCACCAACAACGTGAGGATAAATCAGGTTTCCTTCAAGTTGTTGCAAAATAATGATAAATACTACGAACAATACACCCTGTAGTGGGGATGTGACTGCAATCAAGACAAAGCCAACACCGCCACCGATCCAAGCACCAATCATAGGAATCAAAGCTGTCATTCCGACTAAAGCACCTATCGACAATGCGTTTGGGAATCTGAAGATCCACATGCCCAGTGCACACAACGTTCCAAGAATGAATGCTTCAGTGACTTGTCCCTTAATGAAACTTGAGAATGATTGATTGGCAATGTGTAATACATAACGAGTTTTTTCCATAAATCTTGCAGGAAGAAATGCATCAAAAACACGATTCAGACGATTGCCGATTCTTTCTTTACCACTTACTAAGTAGATAGCAAAGGTGAAGGCCAAAATGAAATTGAACAAACCTTTAGAAATACTTCCAAAAATTGATAGAGATGATGAGAATACACCAGAAAGTCCAGTAGAAATGAGTTTCATCAATTTTGCTTGAATGGAAGACCAATCAATTTTAGTAGTTTCAAGTTGGTCAATCAGCGTGTTGGCATTATTTGAGTTGTCGAGCCACTTGTTAATTTTATCAACGACATCAGGCAAACTGGTAAAGAATCCACTGATAGCGTCGATGAATTGTGGGATAACCAATCTCATGACCCAAGCGATGATAGCAATAATGATGACTAAGGCCAAAATCAAAGCAGTTGGTCGGCGTAAACTAGTCCATATTTTTTTCTTAGCTTTAGGCCAAAAGTATTTTTCGAACATACTACTAAGAATGTTGATACAGTAAGCCAGAGCTGCTCCAATTACTAACGGTAAAGCCACAGACCAGAGAGCTTTAAATAAGTTGAATACTTGAGCAGGGTAGATTATCAATATCAAAAATATGGCAATAAACGCACCATAGCGGATGAATTCTTGTTTGGTCAGTTTCATAGATTTCCCCTTTGATTTAATTAAAACTATCTTATCATTTTAGTTTACAAAATAGGATTTAAATATTTTTGAGTTAATTCGTCGAGTAACTTTACTGGTGCAATGACGTTTGCGGATTTCTTATAAGAAATGCCTACATCCGTGCTCAGCAAATTAGTGGGCATTCGGTAAACGTTAAGGTGTGCATTAGGACGAATCAGGTTTTGTTGCAATACTTGCGAGACGATAAAAGTACAACCAATTTGTTGATCTGCCAACTGAGCAGCAATATCCATATTGGCAACTTCGGTCGTTATGTTGATCGAGATTCCGTTATCTATCAAGAAGTGGTCTAACATTTCTTGGTAACGTGAATCGCCACGTATTTTGATAAACTTTTCGTTTTGAATCGATTCGAGGGCGTATGGAAATTCAGGTGGATAGTTTCTTGAGGGATCGAATAATTTAGATGATTTTGGTACCAAAATGTAAATAGGTGTTTCTGACAGTTTCTTGTAAATAAGCTTTTTGTTATAAATTGGCATTCCAATGAAGAAATTAATTTCGCCATTTATTAAGGATTTTTCGGCCTGGTAAGTTGGCATCTCAAGTAATCTGGTTCGGATGTCAGGGTATTTTTCAATAAATGCTGGCATGATTTTTGGGAAAAATATTCTTCCTAATGGCTGATTTGTTGCGATAACAATCTCACCGTGTGCATACTTTGCCAGACTAGACATCTGTGTTTTCAATGAGGAATACTCATTTTCTTGTTGACGCAAATAATTAAGCATGATGGTACCGGCATACGATAGCTGTAATGGTTTTACATCTCTGTCGATCAAGGAAACACCGAACTTCTTTTCATATTCATGGACCGTTTGACTGATATAAGGTTGGGTCACATAAAGACTATTTGCAGCTTTTGAAATGCTTCCATATTTTGAAATTGCCTCGAGAAACTTCATTAACTTATCATTTTTCAATTTTAAGCGCCTCCCGTAATGTGAATACTATTCACAATCAAATGATTTTGATATTTATTACAATTACTATTAATAAACAGTTTTACTATAATAAAACGGTTATACTTTCATCCCTATATTCTAATTGTACATACTTTGTAAAAGAATGCACAATGTAATTGTAAACAATATTAATTAATTTGTAGATAAAAATATGAGGAGGAAAAAGTAATGGTTATTGTTACCGAGGACGTCAAAAAGCGTAATGTATCAAGACTATTTACACCTGCTAAAATTGGTGGATTAACTATCAATAACAGAACCGTCATGGCACCGTTGGGACTTGTTAGCTATTCCGATGATCAAGGTGGATTCAATAAGAATGCGCAAGATATGTACATCCGCCGTGCCAAAGGTGGCGTTGGTATGATCACAGTTGGATTGATTGGCTGTGACTATGTCGATTTTGCGGATGGTAGTGTACCATGTGCTATCAAGAATCCATTAGTATTCATGAATACATCAAAGGAAATGTTAGATAAAATACATTCATATGGAACAAAAGCTATATGTATGATTTCTGCAGGTTCAGGCCGTTCTTCTTTCCCAGGAGCTTCGAAACAAAAATGGGCTCCATCCGAAAATGAAAACAGATTTGATCCTAAACAGATCCATCGTGCAATGACTCATGATGAGATCACACACATGATTGAGGACTTCGTCAAGAGTGCGGTTATTTGCCAGCAGAGTGGTTTTGATGGTATTGAGATTCACGCGGTTCATGAGGGTTACTTATTTGATCAGTTTGCCATGAGTTTGTTTAACCGAAGAACTGATGAATACGGTGGTAGTTTGGAAAACAGACTTCGTATTGTAACTGATATTGTTAAGGGTATCAAAGCTCAATGTGGTGAGGATTTTCCTGTATCAATCAGATTTTCTCTAAAGAGTTTCATTAAAGAACTAAGGGTTGGTGGAATGCCTGGAGAAAAATTTGAGGAAAAGGGCCGTGATATTAGTGAAGGTCTTGAAGCCGCAAAGATTCTTGAGGCTGCCGGATACGACATGCTAAATGTTGATGCCGGAACATACGATGCTTGGTTCTGGAATCACCCACCAATGTACTTCAATAAGAAAGGAATTTATAACACTTTTGGTGCCCAAGTAAAAGAGGCTGTTAATATTCCTGTTGGTGTTGCCGGTAGAATGGACGACCCTGAAGTTATCAATGATGCGCTGGATCAAGGTATCGACTTGATTGAGTTTGGTCGTCCACTACTAGCTGACCCTGATTTGCCAAACAAAATCAAAGCAGATGCTTGGGAAGATATTCGCCCATGTATCTCATGCCAAGACGGTTGCTTAGCTCGTTTGGAGCACGGTTTGCCATTCTCATGTACAGTTAATCCGGCTACTGGTCGGGAGGCTGAATATAGACTGACCGTTCCTTTAGAGAAGAAAAATATTTTGATAATCGGTGGTGGTCCCGCTGGTCTTGAAACTGCCTGGATATCCGGTAAAAGAGGACACAATGTAACTTTGATGGAGGAAACTTCTGAATTAGGTGGCGAACTCGTACCTGGTTCAGCACCTGATTTCAAGTCAAATGACCGTGAGTTGATCGAATGGTTCAAACGTCAATTAAGTAATATGGGTAACGTTGAAATTAAACTAAATTCTGCAGCTACCAAGAAGGATTTCAACGATAACGCATTTGATACAATCGTTGTTGCAACCGGTTCTAAACCAATTATTCCCGATTTTGGCAGTAATCAAATGATCACAGCCGCCGATGTTTTGTTGAAGAAGACGGAGATTGGTAATCACGTAACAATTATTGGTGGCGGTCTTGTAGGTTGTGAGACAGCTTTGATGCTCAAGAAACAAGGTAAAGATGTTTCTATCGTTGAAATGCGCGACGACATTTGCGGTGGCGTTGGTAAAATGTCATTTGCTAACTATCAAATGTTGAAACAACTGATTCCGTACAACAATATCGATTTGAAACTTAATACAAAAGTTGATTCAGTCGATGGAACTAATGTTATTGTTGAAACTTCTGATGGAAATAAACAGACCATCAACAGTGATACTGTTGTCTGTGCATTGGGATACAAGCCTAATAATATTTTTTCTGACTTGTTGAGTACCTCAGGTAAAGAGACATATCTACTTGGTGATTCACGCCATGTGGACAATATTATGCAGGCAATTTGGGATGCATATGCTGTAGCAAAAGATATCTAGAGATAAAAAAATAAGATGCCATTCGGCATCTTATTTTTATTTTTCTTCAACTGTTGGATCAATGGAGATCCCGGATAGAAAGTCCTTGATACGAGGTGTAGGATTCTCGAAGAAATCCTTAGTATCGCCGTCATAGACTTTTGTACCATCTTCAATAAAGACGATTTTGTCAGAAACTAGCCTGGCGAAATCCATGTTGTGGGTCACGATGACCATTGATTGGCCTTGTTTACATAATTCCTCAAGGATTCTCAAAACCTGAGTTTCAAGTTCTGGATCCAAGGCGCTAGTTGGTTCGTCTAGCAAAATATATTCTGGATTCATCGCTAAGGCACGACAGATGGAGATTCTTTGCTGCTGACCACCAGATAGCTGACTTGGATAACGTTCCTCTAGTCCAGCTAAACCAACACGTTTGATCAATTCTTTTGCGTGCTTTTCGGCCTCAGCTTTTGATTGTCCTAATACTGTCATTGGAGCAGTCGTGATGTTTTTTAGCACAGTTAAATTTGGAAACAAATTCCAATTTTGAAATACCATACTTGTTTTCTGACGAAGTGAAAAACTATCTTTTTTAGAAATAGGTTTGGAATAATCGTAAGTCAAATTTGGAAATTCCACTGACCCGCTCTCCGGTCTGACTAGTAAGTCGATCGAACGTAAGAGAGTTGATTTACCTGAACCAGAAGGTCCTAGGATAACCGTCGTTTTCCCAGCTGGGAAGTCAACAGAGATATCGTTAAGAACAGTTTTTCCTTCATATGATTTATTAATATGTTTTAGAGAAATCATTAGGCAGCACTTCCTTTGACATACTTATTCGTACGTTTTTCTAGGTAATGTTGTAATAGTGTCAGGATTGAACAAATAATTGCATATAATGCGGCAACTAGTGAATACATCAATAATGGCTCAAAGTTTTTGGCAGTCATTTGTTGACTGACTTGGAACATTTCCAAAATGGTTATCGAACTTGCCAAAGAAGTATCCTTAACTAATCCAATAAATGAGTTGGAAAGTGGTGGAAGTGCAATTCTGATTGCCTGTGGCAAGATAATTTTATTCAAGGTTTGTGTTGTACTGAAGTTCAATGTATAAGCAGCATCCCATTGATCTTGAGGAACTGACATTAGAGCTGAACGAATTGTTTCTGATGCGTAGGCACCAGTATTCAATGAGAATCCGATGGTAGCAGCGATGAATGGATCAAGCTGGATACCAGCATTAGGTAGTCCAAAAAAAATAATAAACAATTGAACTAGTAGTGGAGTGGAACGGAATAGCCATACATAAAAACTAGCAATTGCGCGTAGAACCAACCATGGATACTTCAATGCCTTATTTTCGCTAGGTTTAATAAATTTAATCAATGCAGTTAATACAGCTAGTATCAATCCGAATAGGAAAGATAACAAAGCTAATGGAATTGTGTATTGAATCATTGCGGAAAGTAATTCAGGCAATGAAGTTATGATTGTGTTCCACATATATCTGATCCCCCTCGATAGAACTACTACTTGGTAATATCTTCACCAAAGTATTTGTTTGATAGACGTTTCATTGTGCCATCTTTGTATAACTTGTCCATGGCCTTGTTAACGTCACCACGTAACTTAGTTGATTTCTTGTTGAACATTGGAGCAATTTTTGAAGCTTTCAAATCTTTAGCAGGAATAACTTGATATTTCAAATTATCACTCTTGCTCTTGCTATCTTTTTGCCATGTTAGAAAGGCTTCTTTTGAGTTGATAGTTGCCTTAACACGACCTTGGTCGATCATTGACATAGTAGTTTGGAAATCTGATGATGGAACGATGTCTCCACCGAATTTCTTGGCATTGTTATAGTTGTCGGTACCAGTACCTTCAGCCATTTTGACACCTTTCAAATCTTTAACAGATGTAATTGAATTATCACTATCTTTTGTAACGATTACAGGTTGTGAATTGACGTAAGGTTGAGCAAAAATGTAGTGGGCTTTACGATCTTTAGATTCAGCTAGATTGTTCAAGACCATATCAAATGTGTTTGAATTCAATCCGGCAATCAGTGAATCCCATTTAGTAGGAACAAATTTTGCCTTTAAGTTCATTTCTTTGGCAATGTCTTTACCAAGCTCAACTTCAAATCCTGTGAGCTTACCATTTTCACGGTATGAATATGGTGCGTATGTTCCTTCGAGACCAATTGTTAAAGTCCCTTTAGTTTTAGTTTCGCTTGAGCTACTGTTGCTGCAACCAGTAAGAACTAATACCAATGCTGCCACTGTAGCAAGAATTAATAAGACACGTTTTTTCATAATAGTTTTCCCCCATAAAATAGACGCTTTTTATTTTCTCACAAGTTGCTAAAGATTAGAAAATATTTGACTTTTCTTTTTAAAATTTAAACAAATCAGTTGATAGATATCTTTCACCGTTATCTGGAGCAACTGTGACAACTTTTTTACCTTTACCCAATTTCTTGGCGATCTCAATGGCACCGTAGATATTAGCACCTGCAGAAATACCTGGCAAGAAGCCTTCGTTACGGCTAACTTTTTGTGCCATATCGATAGCTTGATCACTAGTTACTTCTACTATATCTGAATATGATTTTTGATCCAATGTATCTGGGATCATACCAGCACTGATACCTTGAATCTTATGTTTACCAGTTTTACCTTCTTTTAGAAGTGGTGATTCTGCAGCTTCAAGGGCATAAAAAGTAACGTCAGGATAACGTTTTGTCAAAGCATGGCTAACACCAGTCAATGTACCACCAGTACCGACACCGGCAACAAAAGCATCAACACCATCGTCTCCAAAAGCACTGATGATTTCTTTACCAGTTGTAAGCTCGTGAATCTCAGGGTTAGCAGGGTTTGAGAATTGCATAGGTAAGAAGTAACCTTTTTCATCGGCTAGATCTTGAGCACGTTTGATTGCTCCGCCCATTCCTTCACTACCTGGTGTAAGAACAAGTTCAGTACCGTAACCTTGCATAAGCTTTCTACGTTCAACACTCATTGTGTCGGGCATCATGATAATCAAGTGATAGCCTTTAGCGGATGCAACAAGAGAAAGACCGATTCCGGTATTTCCAGAAGTAGGTTCCACGATAGTATCACCTGGCTTTAACTTGCCAGCTTTTTCAGCAGCTTCGACCATAGCTAAAGCTATTCTATCTTTGATTGAGCTACCAGGGTTGAAAAACTCCAATTTTACAAATACATCGGCAGCGTCCTCAGGTACTACCTTATTTAATTTGACGATAGGTGTTGATCCAATTAATTCAGTTATATTTTCTGCGATTTTTGACATGCTATTTTCCTCCATATTAATTCTCATTATTAAAAAAATTAATCTACGACAATGTCATTGTAATACATTATTTGAATACTTAGGTTCGATATTTTTAGACATTAGCAACAGACTTTGAGCTTAGCTGTAATTACTTGCTCGACCCAATTTCCAAAGAACTTAGCTTGAATATCTTCCCAAGCAAATACTGGTTTTTGAGTCAATGGTGAGTAGTAATTAGATGGTTGGATCGGGTTCTGTTCAGGATGAGCTGCGTATTCGCGGTCGAACTCCTTTTTGAGATCATTTTTCTGATATTCCAGATGTGAGAACAAGAACGACTGTGGTTTGTTTTCAGCTTCTGCCAAGAACAGCAATCCTTTATCATTGATTGCGTTGATTTTTAGATGTGGATTATTATTGATCTGCTGTTGATCCATCTCCGCATATCTAGCGTGGGGAGCAGGGAAGTTATCACTGATCCCATCCAGTAAATCGGAATCTGCCAAGATGTGATTTTGAAAAACACCGAATGCTTTATGAGGCAAAATTTTCTTGTTGATTCCGTATAGGTGATTCAGTGCTGCCATCGCACCCCAGCATACATACAATTGAGGGATGCTCAGTTTATTTAGTTTATCTAAGAGATCATTTATTTCATTGTTATAAGTAACATCACTGAAGGCAATTTTTTCAATAGGACTTCCAGATATGATGAATCCATCGAACTGATCGATTTCATTGAGATTTAATGGTCTCATTTTATCTAGTATTTCTGGATCTAATTTACGATCAACATAACGAGTTGCTGAGTAATAATAAGTAAATTCAATTTCTGAATGCTCATGTGTCAGCGATTTGTAGAAGTTTTCGTTGGTTTCGATCTTGTTGTACATCAGATTCAAAATACCGATTTTTATAGTAGTCACAGGTGACTCCTTTCCGTAGTAAAATAAAAAGGGAGCTGACTAATTGTCAGCTCCCTTGATTTATGAATACTACTTTTTATCAATTGAGTGGAATTAGACATGTCGAATAAGTATAGTAATTTTGCATTACTACACAGCAACATGCATTCATTTTTGAGTTGTTAAACTTTTTCATGTCTAATTCTCCTCATACGTTTCGTTGATTACAGAATATTATTAGAATTTCATTAAGTCAAGCATTTAATATTTTATTTTTTCTTCTCAGTATAAATTGATAATGAATCAAATTCCAGATATGAAGCTAGAGTAAGAGAAATCATCATAATCAGTACTAACCAGCCGATTGAGTTTCCTAAAATATGTTCAATGGGTAATATTTTTGCGACAAGATAAATACTTCCAATCGATAATGCAAAATCGACTAATAAATTCAAAGAAATTACTAATTTATTACGTTCAAGAATGAAGAAATTGATAAATCGTTTCAGACTTTTTCGTGTTGAACTGCGATACATGATCAGGATTGGACGTTGGGCAATAACTTTTACGGCAAAGATTCCCAAGGAACCGACGATGCCACCAACTAAGACTCTCCAAGTCAAGGCGTGGAGGACTAAAGCGTTATATGCGATTCCAACAATTCCTAGACTGACCACGTAAGGAATGAAAAAGAAGAATGTATAAATGACCACGATTTTTTTATTAGACAATTTGAATCTCTCCCTATATACTAATGTTTCTATTTTATCATTAATAAAGGTGTTATTGTTGAATTGTTTAACACCTGCTATAATTAGAGAATCTATTTATTTCCTATGAAAGAGAGTGAAAAAATTAATGAGTGATGACCCAACAGGTGCGACGATAATAGGACAGTTAATTTTAATTGTTGTCTTAACGCTCCTCAATGCCTTCTTCGCCGCTGGTGAGATGGCGATTGTTTCAGTAAATAAGACTTCAGTCGAGGATAAGGCTAAGAATGGTAATCGTCGTGCTGAACGAATTTTACAAGCAATAAATCATCCAACTAATTTTTTATCAACAATTCAAGTAGCAATAACACTGGCAGGATTCTTATCATCAGCTAGTGCGGCCACAAGTTTAAGTACAAAATTAGAAGGTGTAATTGGAAAGTTTCCAGGAAGTAGAGAACTTTCAATTATATTAATTACTGTGATTTTATCTTACTTCACATTAGTGTTGGGAGAACTATATCCCAAACAGATAGCTCTACACCGCCCATATCAGGTGGCTAGATTTACAGAACCAGTTGTACATTTTACAAGTAAAATACTCAAACCTTTCGTCTGGTTCTTGACGATATCGATCAACTTCTTGATGAAGATAACACCAATCGATTTCAGTAAAAAAGACGACAAGATTTCGAGAAGTGAAATGTTAGCTACGATTCAAAAATCTCGACAGAGTGGAACAATTAATTCTGATGAGTATCAAATGTTGCAGGGAATTATCAAATTTAGTGATAAGACTGTGCGTGAGATCATGGTTCCAAGAACAGATGCCTTCATGGTCGATGTCAATGATCCACTAGATGAAAATATCGATGCGATTTTATCGCAACCTTATTCTCGTGTGCCAGTTTATGGTGGAGATAAAGATACGATAGTAGGTATCGTTCATATCAAGAATTTATTGAAAGAAGCTAGGATTTCTGGCTTTGATAAGATAAGTTTGAAATCTATTATGACTGAACCATTGTTTATTCAAGAAACGACAAATATCGATTCATTATTATTGAGAATGCAATCAACGCAAACTCAAATTGCCATGGTCATGGATGAATATGGTGGGGTCGTTGGTTTAGCCACTATCGAAGATATTCTTGAAGAAATCGTTGGTGAGATCGATGATGAATATGATCAAGCAACGATGAATTATCAACGTCTCAGTTCAACTGAATATTCAGTTGTTGGACGTTTCTCAATTGATGACTTTAATGATTTATTCGAAGAAAATATCGAAGAAGACGATGTGGATACTATCGCTGGTTATTTGATCATGAATGTTGGTGAAATTCCAGATGGTAATCATCCTAAATCAATCGAATTGGAAGATGGTGTTAAACTAACTTCCGGAACGATGAACGCTTCGAGACTAGAAAATGTTATTGTAACTATTCCAAAAGATAAAGTTAAAACCGTAATGACAAATATGTTCGAAAAGAAATACTAAAAGTATTTCTTTTTTTGAGTAAGGAGCAAATATGGATCAAAAACAATTAGAGAATGAAGTCAGCAAACGTAGAACCTTCGCGATTATTTCTCACCCGGATGCCGGTAAAACAACTATCACTGAACAAATGCTTTACTTTGGTGGTGTAATTCGTTCTGCTGGTACCGTTAAAGCTAAAAAATCAGGTCAGTTTGCTACATCTGACTGGATGGAAATCGAAAAGAAACGTGGAATCTCTGTTACTAGTTCGGTAATGCAATTCCATTATCATGACAAAGATGTCAATATTTTGGATACACCTGGACATGAGGATTTCTCAGAAGATACATATAGAACTTTGATGGCCGTTGATGCTGCAGTCATGGTTATTGACTCAGCCAAAGGTATCGAGCCACAAACAAAGAAGTTATTTAAAGTTGTTAAAAAACGTGGAATTCCTATTTTTACATTTATGAATAAGCTCGACCGTGATGGTCGTGATCCACTTGATTTGATTGCTGAACTTGAAGAATTACTTAATATTGAAGGCTGTGCCATGAACTGGCCAATTGGTATGGGTAAGGAACTCAAGGGACTTTATGATATTTCCAACAATCGTGTTGAACTATATCGTAAAGTAGGCGACGACCGTTATCTTCCACTAACAGATGGTAAATTACCTGCTGGAAATGAAGAATTAGAAGGCGAAGGTGTTTATGATCAAGCCGTTGGCGAAGTAGATTTGATCAAAGAGGCCGGAAATAAATTTGATTTAGATAAAATCAAAAAAGGTGATCAAACACCAGTATTTTTCGGATCAGCTTTGACAAACTTTGGTGTTCAAACATTTTTGGATACATTTTTGGACATGGCTCCGGCTCCATCACCACATAAGGAACAAGATAATGATGAAATCGTGAAGCCAGATGACCCAGAATTTTCTGCTTTCGTATTTAAGATACAAGCTAACATGAACCCAAATCACCGTGATAGAATTGCCTTCGTTAGAATCTGTTCAGGTGAATTTGAAAAAGGTATGGATGTTACTTTACAACGTACTGGTAAAGTTATGCGTTTAAATAACGCTACCGAGTTCATGTCTGATCAGAGAGAACAAGTTAAAACTGCCGTTGCTGGTGATATCGTTGGTTTGTACGATACCGGTAATTTCCAAATTGGCGATACTATTTATACTGGTAAGAAGTCAGTTCAATTTGAAGATCTTCCTCAATTTACTCCAGAAATGTTTATGGAAGTTCAAGCAAAGAATGTTATGAAACAGAAGTCATTCCACAAAGGGATGCAACAACTAGTTCAAGAAGGTGCCGTTCAGTTGTATAGAACTTATACAACTAATGACTATATTCTTGGTGCTGTTGGTCAACTTCAATTTGAAGTTTTCCAATTCAGAATGAAGAACGAATACAATTGTGACGTCGTTATGACTCCAATCGGTTCTAGAACTGCTCGTTGGATCGACCCTGAACAGCTTGATCCTAGCATGTCTTCTACTCGTAACATGTTGGTTAAGGATTTGGATGACCAACCTTTGTTCTTGTTTGAGAATAGGTTTGCTGAGAATTGGTTTGCGAACAAGTATCCTGACGTGAAGCTAACTGCTAAGTTGTAAGGTTTGGTTGTTGGATGCCGATTCCGAAGAAAAATCGATTCTTGGTCCGGAACGTAGTCGACACCATTTGGAGCCCTTCCAAGGTTCGGAAGGTCTTCAAACTGGGTCTTTATCTAAACCTCGTTCCGAGGTTATGATAAATTTGACTACTTGGACCAAATCGATTTTTCTTCTACATCTAGATGTCATTAACCCTTTTTGGGTGAGTTAGCGTTTTATGGGGTGTAGACGGATTGCTGAATAATCTATAAAATATTGAAATATACTGTCGATGACTTTTTGTTGTCGGCTTTTTTTGTTGTCTATGTTTAATTGTTACAATGTTTTATTGCCTACATGGTGGTGTATTGGTATTATTTTAGGATAGTGTTTTGAGAGGTTGTTTATGGAAAATCGTTTATCTTTTCGTAATTTATTGTTTATTGGTTCTATGCTTTTTGGGCTCTTTTTTGGTGCTGGTAATTTAATTTTTCCTGTATTTTTGGGTCAACAGGCTGGTTCTAATGTTTGGCTGGCTATCATTGGTTTGCTTATTACTGGTATTGGTTTGCCTTTGCTTGGTGTTGCTGGGCTGGGTTTGACTGAGAGTGCTAGTGTTTTTGATTTGGCTGGAAAAGTTAATAAGACTTACGCTTATATTTTTACGGTCTTACTTTATTTGATTATCGGGCCTCTATTTGCTACTCCTCGTTTGGCTACTACTTCGTTTCAAATGGGATTAGATCCGTTTGTTTCTGATGGTATGAGTAAAATTGTTCTCGCTATCTTTTCAATTTTATTTTTTGCAGCATCCTGGTGGTTTGCTCGTAAGCCTAGCAAAATCATGACTTACGTTGGTAAATGGTTGACGCCAATTTTTCTTATTCTGTTGGGATTATTGATCATCGTTGCCTTTGTCAAACCTATGGGTGGTTTTCATGGTACCCCTCAAGGTGGATATGCTCAGAGTCCTGTGTTGTCTGGTTTCACCGAAGGGTACAATACGATGGATGCCTTGGCTTCATTGGCATTTGGAGTGGTTGTCATCGATGGTATTCGTTTGTTGGGCATAACTGATCCAAAGGCAATTGCTAAAGATACCATTAAAGCTGGTACAATAAGTGTTGTTTTAATGGGAATCATTTATACTTTGCTTGCTCTACTTGGTACAATGAGTTTAGGTCAATTTAAACTGGCTGCAAATGGTGGGATCACGTTAGCTCAAGTCTTCAATTATTACTTTGGAGACTTTGGAAATATTCTTTTGGCCTTGATTGTTATCGTCGCTTGTTTGAAAACTTCAATTGGTTTGATAACTGCCTTTGGTGAGGCGATGCATGAAATGTTTCCAAAAATTTCTTATCAAGTATTGATCGCAATTGCCAGCATCTTGCCATGTGTCTTTGCAAATGTGGGATTGACGAATTTGATTCAATATTCCACACCAGCGTTGATGTTCATCTATCCACTGGCGATAACATTGATTATATTGGCAATTTTGTCACCATTTATCGGTTCGTCTAAATGGATATTTGGAATGACAACCTTATTCACATTGATTCCAGCAATTATGGCAGGATTAGAAGCGATGAGCTTTGCTTTCAAAGGCCAGAATTGGTTCAATTCAATGTTACATTTCAATTCAATTCTTCCTTTAGCTAATCTAGGATTAGGTTGGGTCGTTCCAGCTTTGATTGGATTAGTTATCGGATATGTAATTAGTTTATTTAATAAGTATTATAAATAGTCACTCAACTTTTGAGTGGCTTTTTTTATTTTTAAGTCTGCATATTTTTATTGTATTTGAGTATTTTGAAAATTAATAATTGAAATGAACTTTTGTATGAGAACGAATACTACTGGCTTTACTAACTTGGACTCTGTAATGTCTTTTTAAAAGGAGTTCGTGCCATGCTAATTAGAAACATTACGTGGGAAATCTTTGTATTGATACCTCAAATAATTCCAGTTCTATTGATTGCATGGAAACTAAATCATCCTCGCAAAAAACAATTTATTCTGGGATTGAGTTTATTGATTATTGCCTTCAATTTAACTCAAAGTATTGAAATGCAGATGTATTGTCTGATGCTAATTGCCCTTTATTCATTGGTGATGGGTATAGTTTGGAAAATTAAGTCATTAATGATTTATGGATTAGTTTTAACGATAGGATTTGCTACATTTTTTATTTATTGTGATTTTGTTTTACCACCAGATGCTTAAGATCAAGGGATGATACTTAACATCTGGCTATCCTAATAAACGTTTTAACGTAGTACGAATAGGGGTCGATTTTATGGATTTGGGACAACTTACTAATCAAATTTTATTGATGTTTGGATTAATGCTAGTTGGTGTCATTATTGGCAAAGCAAAGTTAATGCATGCTCAAACTTCACGAGATTTAACGAATATATTAATTTATGTGATTGGACCATGTCTGATCATAAATGCTTTTGAGCAGGACTTTTCATCCAGCCGTATCAAAATCTTCATGTTAGCTACTGTTGGGGTCGCCATCTTTTATTTTATTGAAATTATTCTTTCTCATTTTCTATTTTCACGAGTAAAAAATGAGAATATTCGACACATGTCTATTTATGGCAGTATTTATTCGAATGCCGGTTTTATGGGAATTCCATTGATAAGTGCACTGTTTGGTCCAACTGGTGTTTTCTATGGAGTCGTTTCACTGGCTGTTTGGAATGTGTTTAATTGGACTCACGGTATCCGACTTTTCCATGAGACTAAAGAAGAAAAAGAAGGAATCAGTTGGAAAAGTATAGCTTTTAATCCCAATATCATCGCAATATTGATTGGTCTCATTCTATTTAGTTTTTCATTAAGGCTGCCGTATACAGTCAATGAAGTGGTCAAATACGTTGGCTCGATCAATACACCTTTGTCGATGATAGTAATTGGTGCAGGCTTTGCTAACATCAAAATTGATAAGCAGATGCTTGAGAAAAATATCTGGTTTAGTTTAATTTTGCGTAATTTAATTTATCCTGTCATAGCAATTGTCGTGTTGAAATTAGTGGGTGTCACAGGTGTGGCGTTCTATACGACCGTAGTGATGTCTGCGTGCCCAGTTGCAGGTTTGATTGTGCTGTTTACCTTACAGAAAAAGCAGAATCCAGCTCCTGCTATTGCCTTAATGAGTTTATCAACATTATTTAGTTTAGTTACGATTCCAATCATATTTGCCTTGAGTAATTTCAAATTTTAAGTGTAAGCTATACAAAAAGGAGTGATTTGATGTTGATGGACGGACACACGCATACAGAGTTTTGCCCACACGGAAGCCGTGAACCAGTTGAAAAAATGATTCAACGTGCGATTGGACTTGGTATGGAGAAGTATTGTATTACCGAACATGCACCATTACCACCAGACTTCACTGAAAGTTATGAAGGTTCTGAAGATGGAGTTTCTGAAGCGTCGATCCAGCTTGATGAAGTGGAACCATATTTAAAACAAATGAAATCACTTCAGTCCAAATATAGTGAACAGATTCAAATCTCAATTGGCTTTGAAGTAGATTATCTAGAAGGATTCGAAGACTTCACTCGTCGATTTCTTGAGGAATATGGCCCTCAAACACAAGAAAGTATTTTATCAGTCCACTTTATGAAAGGAACTGATAATAAATTCTGGTGTGTTGATAATGGAGTGGATGATTTTGCCAACGGATTCAAACAATGGTTGAATGATCCACAAGCTTTATTTGAACAGTATTACCAGACAGTCGCTAAGTCAGTCGATTCTGATCTAAGTAAGTATCGTCCTCAGAGAATCGGCCATATGAGTTTGATTAGAAAATATCAAGATCATTTCAAGATAACCGAAGACTTGGATCAACAAAATCTTGATTTAGTAATGAAAATATTGACTACAGTTAAGCAACAACAGCGAGAATTAGATTTGAACCTTGCAGGATTATATAAGCCATTATGTAATGACTTTTATCCTGGCAAGCAAGTCCTATCCATGGCTCAACAACTTGGTATTCCAGCAGTTTATGGTTCAGATGCACACGATATTGAATCAGTAGGCCATGGACTCCATTTACTTAAATCCTTGAAATTCTATTGACATTAAATATAATACCGACTATTATTAACATTAAATTAAAGAACATTAAATTTTACTAATCTTAATTTAATAAAGGTCATGAATAGGAAAAGTAAATGATAGTCACTCAAGAAGAGAGTTCCGGGAGCTGGAAACGGAATTGAAATTATCATTGAACACACACCTACGAATAACTTCAAAGTTGAATCAAGTAAACTTTGACGAAATGGTTCGTTATCCCAGTTGACACAGCCAACATAAGGTTTGATTCGCAAGGATCAAGCAAAGGTGAGGTGGAACCACGTTTATTACGTCCTCTTAGCATTTATTTGCTAAGAGGATTTTTTTCTGCCATGGTTGTTCGTTGGCGCAGCCAACACAATAACCGTAGCGCAAGTGCCTCGCATATTGAGTATCAGCAGGAACAAGGTGGCACTTACGTTCCATGCATCACATGACTATAAAAACAAGATCAGTAAAAATAAATACGGAGGCGTTGGAAAATGTTGAAAAATAATTTATTACCATTGGGAACTCGCGATGAGTTTGGAAGTAGAGCTTCAGAAAAACAACATATCATTTCAGTGATCCAAGAGGTTTTCAATAATCGTGGTTTTTCAAAAATATCCACGCCACTGTTGGAAAAACAGGCTGTATTTGAACCTTACAAGTTAGGCAATTACCAAATGTATCGTCTATTGGATCAAGAAGGTGACACAATCGTTCTTCGACCTGATATGACGTTACCGATTGCCAGATTTCTCAGTGCTACTAATATATCGCTACCACAAAAATTTTCGTATGTTGGTGACATATTCAGAATCAGTCGTAGATTGTCAGGTTCATACAATGAATTAACTCAAGCAGGAATCGAGTTAGTTGGTTATTCATCAATCAAGGCAGAATACGAATGCCTGGTTTTAATCAATCAATTGAGTTCACAACTATTAGATGAACCAGTTGAGATAGAGTTGGGAATTGCCGATTTTGCCAAAAGTGTTCTATCAACATTAACTTCTGATGATGAATTGCAGGATGAAATTGCCGACGCATTGTATAACAAACAAGTTCCTAAATATGAGGAATTGATTGAGCAATTTAAAGAGAAATCTGAATATAAATTCTTACTCAATTGGCCAAGACTATTTGGAAAACCGGAAGTTATTTTCAATCAACTGGAAGAATACAAACTACCAGATGAAGTGGAAACTAGAATCTCAGAATTAAAGAATGCCGTTGCTTGGATCAAACAGACAATACCAGAACAAACAGTTTCGATAGATTTGAGCAGCCGGGCACCACAAAAGTATTACACCGGCTTAACTTTCAAAGGGTTCTCCAAAGCGGGCGCTGGCTATTTATTCAGTGGCGGACGTTACGATAAATTGCTAGCAAACTTCCAGGATGTTAGTGAATCAGCCGTCGGAATGGGAATCGATATCGATTTGATAACCGATTTAGTCGTTGGCAGCATGCCTAAAGTTAATAAGAAATTAATATATTTCGAAGATTCGCAATGGGAGAAAGCTGAGTCAGAGTTGAGCAAGACTCCGAACGCTACACTGTCGTTATCAGATAATCTCAAAGATGCAAAAGAAGAAGCAGAGAAAATGAACGCTGAATTGGTGGATATGACGGAAGGTGAAACTATTGACTGAGAATAGAATAAAAATTGCATTGACCAAAGGTCGAGTTGAAAAACAAGTGATACCAGTTCTTGAAGAAGCAGGAATCAATTGTGATCAAATCAGGAATAAGCAACGTCGGTTGATATTTGATTCTGAAACACAGCCGTTTGAATTTATTTTGGCAAAAGGTCCTGATGTAACAACTTTTCTAGAACGTGGGGCAGCTGATATTGGAATTGTCGGGAGTGATATTTTAACTGAACACCAGAGTTCTCAATATGAATTATTGGATTTGGATATCGGTAAGTGTCAATTTGTCTTAGCTTCCACAAAGGATTTTGATCCCAATGCCGCCAAGCGAAAAATCATCGGTACTAAGTATCCACTGATTACCAAGAGATATTTCGACAGGTTAGGACAAGATGTTGAAATCATTAAAATTGAAGGTTCGGTTGAGTTGGCACCATTGACAGGATTAGCCGATGCAATCGTTGATATCACTGAAACCGGGACTACCATTAAAGAAAACAATCTCAAGATATTTGATTATTTAGACAAAGTTTCAACAAGATTAGTCGTTAATAGGATGGCTTTGAAACAACATCCAAAGGAAATATTTGATTTTGTTGATCGTATAAAAGCAGTTGTTGAAGAAAATAAAGAGGAGCGAGTATAAATGAAAATTGTTGAAGAGAGTCTACCAGAATTAGAAAAAATGGTCCAAATGAAGACACGTCAACTTAATGATCCCAAGGTAGTTGCCACTGTCAGTGAAATTATCAATAACGTGATTGATAACGGTGATGATGCTCTAAAGGATTACGAGAAAAAATTTGATAAGGTCGACATCAAAGATTTTAAATTAAGTCAAAAAGTTATCGATGATGCATATGAAAACTTAGATCCAGATGTAAAAGATGCTTTATTTTTAGCAAAGAAGAACATCACGAGTTTCCACAAAAAAGAAATCGAAAAAGGTTTCGTCGATAGTGAGCAACCTGGGGTTTTAAGAGGTCAAAAGTTATTGCCATTACAACGTGTTGGCTTATATGTGCCAGGCGGTACAGCTGCTTATCCTTCAACAATTATGATGAGTGCTTTACCTGCAAAAATCGCTGGAGTTGAGCAAGTTGTTATCGTGACACCTCCACAACAAGATGGTATCAATCCAGCGGTTTTGGCTGCTGCTAAAATTGCTGGAGTTGATGCAATTTATCAAGTCGGTGGTGCTCAAGCTATTGCGGCACTTGCATATGGGACTGAATCAATTCCACGTGTTGATAAAATTGTTGGACCCGGAAATATTTTCGTCGCCACTGCTAAAAAACAAGTCTTTGGTCAAGTTGCCATCGATATGGTCGCCGGACCTTCAGAAATTGGAATTATCGCTGATGATTCAGCCAATCCAAAGCAAATTGCCGCAGACCTGTTATCACAAGCTGAACACGATAAGTTGGCCCGTCCAATTTTAGTTACCGATAGTAAGAAACTCGCTGAAGCTGTCAGTGAAAATGTTGACTCACAACTAAAAGTCTTGCCACGTGAAGAAATTGCATCTGCATCAGTTAACAACAAAGGATTTATCGCTGTAGTTAAAGAAATTGATGACATGTTCACATTGATGAATACTGTCGCTCCAGAGCACTTGGAGATTCAACTTGAAGATCCAACGCAATATTTGAATCAGATACGCAATGCTGGATCTGTATTCTTAGGGAAATATGCATCAGAACCACTAGGTGATTATGTTGCCGGACCAAACCACATTTTGCCAACCGGTGGTACTGCTCGATTCTCATCACCATTAGGCGTATATGATTTCGTTAAGAGAACATCCTTCATACAATACACGAAGCCAGCTCTAGAAAAAGAAGCCAAGGCAATCACAACTTTGGCAAGAGTTGAAGGCCTTGAGGGCCACGCTAGAGCCATCGAATCACGTTTCGATAAATATTACGACTAGGGAGATATCACAATGAGACAAGCTACTATTGAAAGAAAAACACAGGAAACACAAATCAAAATCAGTTTAAATCTCGATGAACAGAGTGGTATCAAAATCGATACAGGTATCGGATTTTTGAATCATATGTTGAACTTATTTGCAAAACATGGACGTTTCGGATTGATTGTTGAAGCTCACGGAGATTTGGATGTTGATCCACACCACACGACCGAAGATACCGGAATTGTTTTAGGTGAATGCTTCAAAAAAGCTTTAGGTGATAAAGCCGGAATTGAACGTTATGGTACAGAATTTGTACCAATGGATGAAACTCTTGGACAAGTCAGTGTCGATTTGAGTGGCCGCTCATATTTGGTATTTGATGCAGATCTAGTCAATCCAAGACTAGGTGGACTTGATACCGAAACAGTTGAAGATTTCTTTCAAGCTGTAGCATTCGCTGCTGAAATGAATCTTCACGCAAGAATTCTTTATGGTAGAAATACTCACCACAAAGTCGAAAGTTTATTCAAGGCATTCGGCCGTGCAATGCGCGATGCCGTAACCATTAATCCTGACATTATAGGAGTCAACTCAACGAAAGGTGTGATCTAATGTTTGCAATAGTCGATTACGATACTGGAAACACCCGTAATTTGAAGAAAGCTTTAGATTATTTAGGAATCGAAAATAAATTAACTTCAGATAAAGAAGAAATACTTTCAGCTGAGGCCGTGATTCTACCTGGTGTTGGTGCCTTCAAGGCCGCTGTGGAAGAATTAGAGAAACGTGATTTAGTGGATACTTTAAAAGAAGTTGCTAAACAACGTACGCCGATGTTGGGAATCTGCTTAGGGATGCAACTGTTGTTTGACGACAGTGAGGAATATGGATTAACTGCTGGATTAGGTCTGATACCTGGACACGTACAAGCTATTCCGGAAAATGGCAACCTAAAGATTCCCCAAATGGGTTGGAATGAAAATGCAGCTGCACAAAAAAATAGTCCGTTCAGAGTTGCTGACGGACAGTTCACTTATTTTGTGCATTCATATTATGCGAATTGCGATGCGAAATATATCGTAGCAAGTGTTGAATATGGTGTCGAAATTCCTAGTATTGTTCAGAATAAAAACGTGATCGGCATGCAATTTCACCCGGAAAAAAGTGGACAAGTTGGACTAGATTTATTACAAAAATTTCAAGAGATGGTGACGACAAATGATTTTTCCCGCAATTGATCTTCATAATGGACAAAGTGTCAGATTATACCAAGGCGACTACAACCAAGTAACTTTGATCAACCCTAGTCCAGTTGTACAAGCTAAAGAGATCATCAAATCGGGAGTTAAACAACTTCATTTGGTCGACCTCGACGGAGCTAAAACTGGTAAACCCGAGAACTATGATGTCATTTCAAAAATCAGGGAGAATTTTAATGGTTTTCTTGAATTAGGTGGTGGTATTCGTGATATTGAGATTGCCAAGGCTTATTTAGATTTAGGAATCGACAGAATAATTATGGGATCAGCTGCTTTGGAAAATCCCGAATTGGTCAAAAACTTGTTGAAACAATATGGCGGCGACAGAATCGTCATCGGTGTCGATGGAACAGATGGGAAAGTTGCCGTAAATGGATGGCTTGAACAATCCTCTGTAACTATGGAAAATTTGATCTCAACCATGATGGATGCTGGTGCTAAATCATTCATCGTGACTGATGTTGCCCGTGACGGTACCATGGAAGGCCCTAATTTGGACCTATTGATGAGTCTGACACAAGCTTTGCCAGAAGCTAATTTGGTCGCAAGTGGTGGCATCAGAAATTTGAAAGATCTCCACAACTTGAAAGCTCTGGGAATTACTGACGTGATTATTGGAAAAGCTTTGTTTGAAGGAACCATAACTCTGAACGATATTGCGGAGGTGGAAAGTAATGCTAGCAAAAAGAATAATTCCTTGTCTTGATGTTGATGATGGACGAGTAAAAAAAGGAGTCAATTTTGTCAATCTGACTGATGTCGGTGATCCCGTTGAAATTGCAGCAGAGTACCAGAAACAAGGTGCTGACGAACTAGTATTTCTCGACATCACTGCTACAAATGAGAAAAGAAAAACTATGATCGATGTTGTTGAAGAAGTCTCTTCGCAAGTATTTATGCCACTGACTATTGGTGGAGGAGTGACATCTGTTGAAGATATTCAAAAACTTCTTCGTGTTGGTGCTGATAAAGTTGCAATCAACTCGGCAGCTGTTAGTAATCCTGAATTGATCACAGCGGGTGCCGAAAAATTTGGTAATCAATGTATCGTAGTTGCCATCGATGTTAAATTCGACCCCGATGCTGGAAAATATTTTGTCTACACTCACGGTGGAAAACAAAGAACTGAACTAGAGGCAATTGCTTGGGCAAAAAAAGTAGTAGAACTTGGAGCTGGAGAATTGCTTGTTACAAGCATGGATAAGGACGGAACCAAAGATGGATTTGATATCAGCCTTTATCAACAGCTAAATGATGCAGTTAACGTACCAATCATTGCGTCCGGCGGTGCTGGGAATGTTCAAGACTTCAGCGATGTATTTATTGAATCAAACGTTGATGGAGCCTTGGCCGCCTCAGTATTCCACTTTGGAGAATTAACTATCAGTGATGTTAAAAATGCCATCAAGGAAAAGGGAGTTGTTGTCAGATGATTGAACCAGATTTTTCAAAAGGTTTGTTAACAACGGTCGTCGTTGATGCTGATACCAAGGACGTTTTGATGGTCGCTTGGATGAACCAAGAAAGTTACAGACGTACTCTTGAGAGTGGCCAGACTTGGTTTTGGTCTCGTTCAAGAAAAGAATTGTGGCATAAAGGTGCCACTAGTGGAAATTTGCAGGATGTTGTCAGCATGACCTTGGATTGCGATGAGGATACTTTACTGGTAACAGTTCATCCTCATGGACCAGCTTGCCACACCGGACATTACAGCTGTTTCTTTCAACCAGTTATAAGTGATAAAAAATAAGGAGATTTTTGATATGCAAAATTTGGACGAATTATATGCAATGATATTGGATCGTAAAAAGAATCCTAAAGAAGGTTCATATACAGACTATCTATTTACCAAAGGCCTGGATAAAATTTTGAAAAAGGTCGGTGAAGAATCGACAGAAGTAGTAGTTGCTGCCAAAAATCCTGACAAACCTCGTGGAGACGGAGAATTAGTCTACGAATCTGCTGATTTGTTATATCACCTATGCGTGTTGTGGGTTGAACAAGGTGTAACTTTCGACCAAATCAAGACTGAATTGGCCAAACGTGAAGGATTGATGAGTGAATATAAAGATCGTCCTGAAATCAAAGATCTATAGGAGGCACTTATGAAAAAAGTTATCAAAGAACTCCAACCTTATATTCCAGAAAAACCTTTGGAAGAGTTAAAAAGTGAATTAGGACTGAAAAAATTAGTCCGTTTATCTGCTAATGAGAACGCTTATGGGACTTCTCCAGATGTTAAAAAAGCTGTGGTAAATTGGGCATATAACGAAAGCAATTTGTATCCTGATGGCGATGCAACTGAATTACGTGACTTGATTTCAAATAAGTTCAATTTGGATCCCAAACAAATCGTTTTTGGAGTTGGACTAGACGAAGTCATTGTCATGCTATCAAGAGTGTTTTTGGAGCCAGGGGATGAAGAATTAGTTTCATCACCAACATTCTCTGAATACGCACTGCACGCCGAAATCGAAGAAGCAACCGTCAATAAAGTTCCAGTATTGGCGAATGGTGGAATCGATTTTGATGGGATGCTTAAAGCTATCACACCAAAGACAAAACTAGTCTGGATCTGTAATCCAAACAATCCAACAGGAACATTTGAAACGGTTGCCGATATCGAAAAATTTGTTTCAAAAGTACCTAAAGATACTTTGGTATTGGTCGACGAAGCGTATATTGACTTTGTGACAGCATCTAATGCGACCGCAATGGATCTGACTAAGAAATACCCAAATATCGTTGTGATGCGTACATTTTCCAAAGCATATGGACTAGCAAATTTCAGAGTAGGGTATGCCGTGTTCTCTAAAGAAGTGGCTGAACAAGTCCAGAAGGTACGTTTGCCATATAACGTTAATTCAGTTGCCCAAGTTGCGGCAACTGCAGCGTTTAAAGATACTGATTTTGTTCAAGATGTAGTCGAAAGAAATGCTGAAGAACGAACTGAATTTGAAGCTTATTTTGATAGTAAGAATATTAAACATTATCAAAGCCAAGCTAATTTTATTTTCTTTGAATATCCTGATGCCGATAAGTTGGCAGTTTATTTATTACACAATGGGTATTTGATCAGAACTGGATTACGTCCAGGCTGGTTAAGAATCTCCGTAGGTAAAGCTGAAGATAATATTGCTATACAAAATTTAATTGATGAATATGAAAAAGTTAAAATTTAAAAAGACTTAATTCCGGATCTATTCGGATATTAAGTCTTTTTTTTGTATAAATTTTCTTGTAATGTATTATGACAAAAACGTGGTTGGAATTTTTGAGATTTGTTGGATAGTTAACTTTAAGAGATATCATTATCCAAAATACCATCGGGGTTCAGCATGAACAAAAATCATTTCATAAAGGCTTTATTATGGGCAGCTTTTGGAATTTTTATACCAGTTTTTTTATTGATCATATTGCCTGAGCTGAACTATGAGCTTCAAGTAAAAAATGTCGTCAGTTCAGAGATAAATACTGACAAAATATACGATAGATCAAAAAATAATACTACCAGACAATTTTTGCAGCACAATAAAGATTTGAAAATAATAAGTATTTCTGACTTCCAAGGTTCTAACGGTAAGGAAGGGTACTTTGTTGTTGAATTAAATAAGGGCAGAAGCTTGGGAGTTATGTGTTCATTTCATAGTGTGGGTCCATATATATGGGCTGTCAACATTTTGTCTGTCCAATTAAACACATAAAAAAGCCGAGAAAATTTTCTCAGCTTTCTTTATAGATTCAAATATTTACTTTCCATATAATGCCCATCATCTAATTCTGCCCAAACACTTTGATTGTCGAGCTGAATAAGTCGTTTGACGAAAACTGATTGGCCACCTTGATATCTGTTGCTGACGATAGTGCCATAAGGAGTTTCCCATGCTGTGACGTATTGATTGGCATAGAATAATACTTTGACTGAACGTTCAATGTCCATGCTATCAACGACTGTATAAGTGAAGCTGATGTTATTAACGGTTGCACCAAGAGGGCTGCTCAATAACTTTTGTTCTTCGTTGAATTGATCGATGGTAAAAGTTTTGATTTCTTCTTTCTCAGAGATCCAGATGTTACCACCTAAGTTGTACCAAACAGTTTCGTTGTAGTTTTCCTGTACTGCTTTGAAAACTCTCCAAGTTGTGTCGTATGGCAAAGTCTGGCTTAGTGGTTGCTTTCCAGCAGGTTGCTCATATACTGGCACATTATTTTTAGTTTGAATAAATAGGTTACTTGGAACTTCATGATCAGCCATTTGCATAGTATCGTAGATAAATTCGTATTCTTGAACTTTATCTGAAAAATGACCTTTGACACTCTTAGGATAATCGACTAGAAAGTTTCTAGCTTCCTCAAGTGGTTCTGCTTGATAACTCTTGTTTAAATCACCGGTCAAATACTGCGGATCAGCGATGAGTTCGCCCTTAGTATTTCGATGATAAACGATAACTGGTGCAGCTATTTGTGTGAAATAAATCAAATATATTCCGTCGTCATTGGGAATGAATGATTGTTGGAAGTTCTTAATTGAGGACAGAACATATCCTGGAATAGTTTTCCAGGGCATTTCTAAATTGTCTAAATAATGGCCAGTCAAATAAGTTGAGTCTGCTAGTTGATTACCTAGAGAATCAATATAATGAACTTCAATCTCAACATCATCGCGAGATATTTTTTTTACTTGATCATTATTCAATAGATTATTTTCCATAGACTCTTTCCTATTATGAGAACCAAACCATTGTTTACTATGTTTCCCCATAATAATCCCTTCTATAGCGGTTAGATTACAGTAATTCTACCATAATATATTTCAAAAAAATGACTCTAGTGCTTGAGATGGTGGAACTTTAAGGAAACATAAAAAAGCCGAAAGAATTTTTTAAGTTCTTTCGACTTTATCGTGATTATTTATCTTTTTTTACAGTTGCTGGAGCATCTTCAAGTTTAGCAATCTTGATTTCTCCACCAACGATTTTAGCTTCAAGATTTGTATCATTAGGATTATTCAAGTAGTAATCGGCAACTTTGTCTTCGATTTGTTCCTCGATAACTCGACGTAGTGGACGAGCACCCATCTTAGGGTTATAACCTAAATCTACTAATTTCTCTTTAGCGTCTTTTGTAACGTGAATTGATAGACCCTGATCAGCAATCATGCTGTTAGTATCATCAAGCATCAAATCAACAATCTTAACTAGATTTGCTTTAGACAATGAATTGAATTCAACAATTCCATCAAATCTGTTCAAGAATTCTGGTTTAAAGTAATCAGAAAGTTGATTCATGATTGAATGTGTATTGCCAGAACTTTCAGCACTAAATCCGACATTTGCTTCAGCTTCAGCACCTTGAGCGGCGTTTGAAGTCATGATGATAATAGTATCCTTGAAACTTACGGTACGTCCTTGAGAATCTGTTAGACGTCCGTCATCAAGAATTTGCAAGAACATATGCATAACATCAGGATGTGCTTTTTCAACCTCATCAAGCAAAATCAAACTGTATGGATTACGACGAACTTGTTCAGTTAACTGTCCAGCTTCTTCGTAACCTACATACCCTGGAGGCGAACCGATAAGTTTAGACACTGAGTATTTCTCCATGTACTCAGACATATCGAATCTGATCATTGAATCAGTTGTTCCAAACAACTCTTTAGCAAGCTGTTTAGCTAATTCAGTTTTACCAACACCAGTAGGTCCTACAAATAGGAAGGAACCGATTGGACGACCAGACTTATTGAAACCAACTCTGTTACGACGAATTGCTTTAGCAACTTGGCTAACAGCTTCGTCTTGGCCAATAATGTGACCTTTCAAGTCAGGTTCAAGATTCTTCAATTGAGCTTGTTCATTAGAAGTCAATTCACTAACAGGGATGTTAGTCTTTTCTTCAATGATCTTCTCAATTTCTTTCTGAGTAACTACAGACTTGTCAGCTGGCTCGTCTTTAGCACTGTCTTTCATTTCTTGATATTTTGTAACTTGATCACGATAGTAGGCAGCTTTTTCATAGTCTTCGTTTCTCAATGCTGCTTGTTTTTGAACTTCTGCGTCAGAAATCTTATTATCAAGTTCCGACATATCAATGTGGTTTATTTGAAGGTTCTTCTTTGAACCAGCCTCATCGATCAAATCAATTGCCTTATCAGGTAAAAATCTATCTTGAATATAACGAGCTGATAGTTCAGCTGCAGCTGTGATAGCTTCGTTAGAATATTTTACATGATGGTAATCTTCATATTTAGGTTGGATACCCTTCAAAATTTGAATAGTCTCATCAACTGTTGGTTCGTCAACTTGAACAGGTTGTAAACGACGTTCAAGAGCAGAATCCTTTTCAATTGTACGATATTCATTTAAAGTAGTAGCACCAACTAATTGCATATCGCCACGGGCTAGGGCAGGCTTCAAAACATTTCCTGCATCCATTCCGCCTTCAGCGTTACCGGCACCAACGATTTCATGAATTTCATCGATGAATAAGATGATGTCTTGGTTCTTTTGCAATTCAGTGATCATTTGTTGCATTCTTTGTTCAAATTGACCTCTGACACCAGTTCCTTGTACTAATGAAACAACATCCAAACGTATTACACGTTTGTTTTGAAGTTTCTCAGGAACATCGCCATCAACGATTTTTTGAGCAAGTCCTTCAACAACAGCTGTCTTACCAACACCTGCTTCACCAATTAATACTGGATTATTTTTAGTTCTTCTATTTAAAATTTCGATTACACGGTTAATTTCTTTATCACGGCCGATAACGGGATCTATTTGACCTTTTTTGGCTTGAGCAGTTAAGTCAACACCATATTGATCTAGAACTCCATTACCAGGACGGCGACCACCATTGTTGCCACCGTTTCCTCCAGCCTGTGTTTGAGGACCTTGTTGTTCAAAACCATTATTAGGTTGCTGAGCACCGCCGTTCATGGCGTTGAATAAATCTTCAAAACTTGAAAAGCCGTATGGATTTTCTGCCATATTATTCATACCCTCACTAGATTCATTTCTTAGTTTCTGATAACAGTCCTGGCAGAGATTAATTTCGGTTCTCTTACCATTGACGCTTGTATATAAGTGGATTGTTGCCTCATTTTTTTGACAATTTTGACAAAGCACTTGCACCCCACCTTTCCTTTTTTCAGAATACAAACGTAGTATACAATTAGCACTCTGGGTATGCAAGTGCTAAGTCTTGGAAAATTTAATTTTTTTATCTACTAATAAAACATAAAAAATAAAACTTTATTAACGAATAGGAAAGAGTTCCCAACTGTAAGCGTTGTATGACCTATGAGATAAGGCTTAGAGACCACTAAAATAGTATAAAAGACTTGTGAAGGATACTATATAATGGTAAATTAAGTAATGAATATTGTAGAGGTATCTACGAATTTTAAGAATATGGTGAGGTAATTACTTATGGAGAAAAAAGATTTTCATATTATAGCAGAAACAGGTATTCATGCACGTCCAGCAACAATGTTGGTACAAGCTGCAAGTAAATTCAGCTCAGACATCAATATTGAATTCAACGGCAAATCAGTTAACCTTAAATCAATCATGGGTGTAATGTCACTCGGTGTTGGCCAAGGTTCTGACGTTACAATTACAGCTGACGGTGATGACGCTGCAGATGCTATCGCAGCTATTTCAGAAACAATGACAAAGGAAGGACTTGCTGAATAATGGTTAAAACTATTAAAGGGATCGCAGCTAGTGATGGAATTGCTACTGCGGAAGCATACCTTTTAGTTCAACCAGATTTATCTTTCGACAAGAAGGCAGTTTCAGACGTTGATGGCGAAGTTAAACGTTTAAACGATGCTATCTCTAAATCTGATGATGAGCTTACAAAAATCCGAGATATCGCAAAAGTATCTTTAGGAGACGAAGAAGCTCAAGTTTTTGATGCCCACAAGATGATTCTAGCTGATCCAGAATTCACTGGAGCCATTGAGCAACAAATCAAAGATCAAAAAGTTAATGCTGAACAAGCACTAAAAGATGTATCTGATAACTTCATTTCAATTTTTGAAGGTATGACAGACAACAAATATATGCAAGAAAGAGCAGCCGATGTGCGTGATGTTACAAAACGTGTTATGGCTCACTTGCTTGGCGTAGATTTGCCTAATCCTTCATTGATTGATCATGAGGTTATTATCGTTGCCCATGATTTAACTCCTAGTGATACAGCCCAACTTAACAAGAAATATGTTAAGGGCTTTGTTACAGATATTGGTGGACGTACTGCTCATTCAGCAATTATGGCACGTTCTTTGGAACTACCAGCTGTCGTAGGTACTGACTCAATAACTAAGGATGCTAAAGATGGTGACACAATCATCCTTGATGGTCTAAATGGTGCTGCCATTCTTGACCCATCAGATGAAGATGTTAAACACTATCAAAAACTTGCTTCTGACTTCGCTGCTGAAAAAGCAGAGTGGGAAAAACTTAAAGATGAAGCAACAGTTACAGCTGATGGCAAACACTTCGATATCGCTGCAAATATTGGTACACCTGACGACTTACAAGGTGTAGTTGATAACGGTGCTGAAGGTATCGGATTGTATCGTACAGAATTTTTGTACATGCAGTCAGAAGAATTGCCAACAGAAGATGATCAATTTGAAGCCTACAAGAAAGTTCTTGAAGGAATGAAAGGTAAGCCAGTCGTTGTCCGTACTATGGATATCGGTGGTGACAAACATTTGCCATACCTTCCACTTCCTGAAGAAATGAACCCATTCTTGGGATATCGTGCTATCCGTATTTCATTGGATAAACAAGATATCTTTAGAACACAATTACGTGCTTTACTCAGAGCTTCTGAGTTTGGTAAATTACGTATTATGTTCCCAATGATCGGTACACTTCAAGAATTCCGTGATGCTAAGAAGGTCTTTGAAGAAGAGAAAGCTAAGTTAGTTGCTGACGGAGTCAAAGTATCTGATGAAATTCAATTAGGTATGATGATGGAAGTTCCTGCAGCAGCAATTTTGGCAGATCAATTCGCCAAAGAAGTTGACTTCTTTAGTATCGGAACAAACGATTTGATTCAATACACAATGGCCGCTGATCGTGGTAATGAACATGTTTCATACCTCTATCAACCATATAACCCATCTATTCTTAGATTGGTTAAACATGTTATTGAATCAGCACACAAAGAGGGCAAATGGGCCGGTATGTGTGGTGAAGCAGCTGGAGACAATATTATGGTTCCACTACTTCTCGCAATGGGTCTTGATGAATACTCGATGAGTGCAACTTCAGTACTTCGTGTAAGAAGTTTGATGAAGAAATTGAGCACAGCTGATCTTAAAGATTTGGCTGACCGCGCAGTTAATGAATCAATCACAAACGAAGATAACAAGAAGTTAGTTGAAGAATACTTAAAATAATTAATTAAAAACACTGAGAAAATTTTTCTCAGTGTTTTTTTATACCTTAGGCCAAGATGAAATTATTTTTGCCTCCAAGTATAATTTAAACGTATGCTAGCATAATTATTTGGTAATTTTCAAACTAATTTTAAAAAGTTATAGTAAAGTTATTCGAGTTTTAAGGAAACAAAGTAACAACAGATAATTGTTTTGTTTTGAACTTGAATTGATCAGTTATTAAATAAGAATGTGACAAGTGTAGATAAAGCAGTATACTGATCATCTTGTTCCAAGTACGACCAAGTAGATATTTGGTTCAAAGCTAAAACAATTACATTAAGAGGAGAAATAAATATGAGTATTCCAACAATTAAATTAAACGATGGAAATGAAATTCCAGTAATCGGATTTGGAACATTTCAAATTCCAAGTGATGGTTCTACTTACAAAGCAGTTAAACAGGCATTGGACTTTGGGTATCGTCATATTGATACTGCAGTTGCTTACTTTAATGAGGCAGAGGTGGGACAAGCTATTAAAGATAGCGGAATTCCACGTGATCAAATTTGGGTAACAAGTAAACTATGGCTTCAAGATTTTGGATATGATGCTGCAGCGAAGGCAATTGATCTTTCATTGGAGAAATTAGGATTGGATTATATTGACCTTTATTTGATCCACCAGCCTTATGGTGATGTTCCAGGAGCATGGCGTGCTATGGAAGATGCGAAAAAAGATGGTAAATTGAAATCTATTGGTGTTTCAAATATGACACCAAAAATTTGGAATGAGTTTGTTCCTAAGTTCTCAATAATGCCATCAGTAAATCAAGTTGAATTTAATCCATATTTCCAACAAAAAGAATTACGTAAAATTCTTGATAAGGATGATGTTAAACTCGAAGCATGGGCTCCATTAGGTCAGGGTAATCAAAGTTTGATACATGACCCTGTAATTACTAAATTGGCTGATAAGTATAATAAAGATGTCGGACAAGTTATTCTGAGATTTGAAAACCAGGAAGGCATTATTGTCTTTCCTAAGTCAGTGCATGAAAGTCGTATTAAGAGTAATTTGAACATTTTTGATTTTGAACTTACTAACGAAGACATGGAACAAATTAGAGCTCTTGATAAGAATAAAGGGCAACATGATCCTGATGCCGCTGGCGTTAAGGAAATGCTATTATCATCATTTGATGTTCATGCTGATGACTAAAATAAAGACGTTGACTGATTTCTCAGCCAACGTCTTTTTATTTTAAACTCCTAAAGATAAACGAGCTATTTTTGTCATTCTATCCTTGGTCCAAACAGGTTCCCAGACCATTTTGAGATTGCATTTATCGACGAAATCGAGCGCTTCAACACTTTTTATTACAGTTTGAACAATGCTTTCTCCATATCTACAGCTACGTGTGGGCATTGTCATAGTAACATCACAGGTTGTTCCGTTGAGTTCAACATCATAAATCAAGCCTAAATTTACTATATCGATTTCCATGTCAGGATCGATCACGGTTGAGAGTTGTTTCTTTACCAATGAAATATTGTCTTCCATAATGAGACCTCCACATCTTGATAAGTTTATTATACTCGCCCGATCAAAAAGATTGTTAATTAATTAACAAAGAATATTTTGTGTAATGTTTACCGTTTGGGATCATGAATGAAACTCGAGCATTTTTGGATTTATCAAGCTGCTTTTTGTCAGTCTGAAATTTAAGGATCAGTTTCATATCTTTTTTATTTTGTATATCGTGAAAAGTCACGCGATGTCCTAGTTCGTCCGTGGGAAAGGGTTCTGGATGGACTTGACTACTATAAGGTATATTCAGCCAGACATTTTCAATGAAATTGTTATTGTTTGCTTTAAATCCAAAATTACTATTTCCAGTTCTCACAACGTGCATCAAAACTGCAATTTCAGTTGTGTCATTGGTATTGGTTTTCTTTACATCTAATATTTCAAAATTGATATTGTGAGCTTTAACTAATTTATTTGCTGAAAACATCACTTCTTTAACTGGTCCACGAGTATCAGCGTTGATGCGATTGTATGAGATAACAAAGGTAACCGATAGCATCAAAGTTACGATGAAAAATAAAATAGGTATCTTATTGCTCTTCATCATAAACCTCACCATCTTTGACATAGAGACGTCTTGTAGAAATTTCATCGATAAACTTGCTGTCATGAGTTGCGATGATAAAAGTAGAACCAGATTCATTGATTTCTTTAATAATAGTAATCAAGTCAGCAATGCTTCCTTTGTCTAGTGCATTTGTAGGTTCATCTAGAACGATAAGCTCATTTTGGCCAAGTAAAGCTTGTGCGATGCCAAGTTTTTGTTTCATTCCCAATGAAAATTTTCTAACTTTTTCATTTCCCGCCTTATCAAGATGGAAAATTCTCAATAGGTCATAAATTTCATATCTTTCAATTCTGGGTTGCAATTTTGCAAGTAGTTCTAAATTTTGAAAGGCATTGAAACCTTCAATCAAACTAGGATTTTCTATCAATATACCTGCTTCTATTGGATATTTATTTTCAACCCTAACTTGTGAGTTCGCAACAGAGATTTGACCTGAAGTGTGAATCAAGCCGAGAATTGCTTTTAAAATCAATGTTTTTCCAGAACCATTGATGCCCTCGAGTGTGACAATCTCACCCTTTTGAATCTTAAATGAAACCTGATTGAGGAGGTTTCGTTTCTTCGTAGTTTTAGTTACTGAGTCTAATTCGATAAAGTTCATGTGATTCTCCTTTAAGTTAGATCGGAACTGCGGATTAAATAAAGATACAATGCTGAGATCGTAAATATTACAATCATGGTTATGAGCAGTAATTGTATATTCAACTGACTGTTAAATCTGGACAACATGGTGTTATTGAGAATATTCCATTTATTAGGATTAAAAATAGTGTAGATGAGAATTATGATGGGTCCGACAATTGATATTCTCGGTTCAAAAACAGCAATCAAACACTGAACTGTCAGAAGCACGAATATCACTAAGAACAGGATGCTGGCTAAATATATTATCAATTGGTTATTGATGATTGAATTTGGATTCAATATTATGTCCGGATCAATTTTGAACAGTAATAAAAATACTAAGAAAGTTGAACATGTATAAAGAAGAGAAATCAAACTGATCAAAACTAAATTTACAGCTCCCAATTCTAAAGTACTGAATTTTAATCCCCTCAATTTGATTGAGTTAGACTTAGTGACTTGATCAATACTATTCATCAATATCAAACCCGGGATCAAAAGATAGCAGAACCATAGTACTGGCAGATGAACTTGTTGTGATTTGATTTCCATGATACTGACACCATCAAAGAATTGACTTATCACTGATAAATTTGGATTTTGAAATGTCTGCATTCCTATTAAAATCTCAGCTATGCAAACGATTGAAATAAAAACAAATAGTCTTTTCTTAATGATTTGGAAGAAGAAAAGCCATTGATTCATTAGTAAACGTAGCATTAGAGATCCTTTCGTAGTGACAGCTTGACCATGTTGAATCCTAAAAATGTTATCAAGATTATCATTAGCAGCATTCTTTGAGCAAAATCAATTGCAAGTTCAGGTGTTGAGAAGTAAAAAATGAATGTCATTATTTTGGCTTTGTATAGGAAAAATGAAATAAAGTTAATGGCTATCGTGATTAGAAATGAAACTAGTTTTGAGTTAGTAAAGAGATATAGATTCAATTCAATTGCAACTAGGAAGATTATTACGAATAGCACATACAAACTCGCAAACATTATCAGAGAAAAATTTTGTAAAAATATTGTTTTGACTTCTGAAAAAAGCACTGTGAATGAGAAAGTTAATATCCATGAAAGCCATAGCGGGACGATAATAAAAAATGATTTAAGCATCATCTGAAATGCAATTACTTGATGAGTTCTTATTAACAATACGTCATTTACTCGATACTCTAGATTGATTACCGAAGCAATCAGAACTGTGGGAAATAATCCTAAACTAATAAGGAATGGATCAAAGATATTGGTATATACATCCAGAAAAAGTGGATTCGAAGATGTCAGGAGATTGGTTCCTGCCAGTCCGATCAATATTATAAGTATAAAAAAATTGACGCCAGTTTTAATTTGTGAAGGCAAAATAACCTTCTGTTGTTGAAGAATTTTACCAAACAATTTTCTTAGACCGACCTTTCAATATTAGAATCGTTGTGCAAATGATCATTATTAATGTTGATATCATGGTTGTTTTTAAATCAATAAATGAGGGTGATTCTTCGCGGATAAAATCAAAAGGTACGTAACTATGATTGTCCGGTAATTTGATAATAATATTCAGAATAAATAGAAAAATTTGTAAGAACAGCCCAGAAAAAAGTCCCACGAATTTATTTTTACACCATATTGATATTGCAGCCGCAAATGAGGCAAAGAGTCCACCCCATAGTGAGGTAAAGATGATTGACGCAATTGCATGAATGAGGGGATGTCGATAATACATCGATACGAATAAGGTATTCTGATCTGAGATTAATAAATTACTGTTCAATAAATTATCGGGCTTCAAGTTTGGTAATAAGACAAAGTAACTCACAAAATTGAAAGCCATAGTGATCATTATTACTAGGAATCCACCCAAGAATGCAGTTAAAATATATCCCAGTATTAAGTGGTCAGTTCGCTTTCTAATTTGAATTTGTTGTATAAAGCCGGAATCCATATCCTCTTTTAAAAGCATAGAAGTGGGTATACACGCGATTAGCGGCAATAACATAAAGAACATCATGGAACCGGAAAAAAACATGTCTATCGAAAGCCAGCGGGTATATGGGGAATCTGAGAAGTTATTGCTATTGGTCAAGATAGGGCGTGCGGATTGAATTATTTGTAAGATAGCTAATAGAAACCCACATATCAAAGCTAAAATCAGTGAAGATCGAACGATGCGTAACTTAAAAAAAATGCTCATCAGGTTATTCCTTCCAAATTTTTTCCAATAAAATCAACGCATATTTTTGAAAATAAAATTTAGTAATCTATAAATCACTATTTTTTTATAGTACCATGTAAATTTCACAAAAAGTTATTGAATAAATCATATTGCAATATCAACCTAAGGCCTTGATACATATGGATTTATAGTTGCCTATATTTTTATAAAATAACAATTATTAAATAGATTAATAACTAAATTATTAGTGAAAACCATTTCTAAAAAATGCACCAATAAAATTTGATTAATGTATTGACATTTATCAGTAAATTTGAATTAAAAAATAATTTTTTGACCAAAATAATTTGTGCTTGACAGCGTTACACATAGACGTCATATAGGATGGGTCGACTGATAAATAATGTTTCACGTCACTTTTCGTAAAAATAATTTTCATACAACATATTGTTAATTAAAATTTAAAGAGATACTATATATGGTATTGAAAATAATTACGGGGTGAGTTTCATGGATATAATCAAAACAAAAATTGCACTAAGTCAAGAATTTATTGACCAAGTCAAAGAAGAAATTGAACCACACTGGGGAGAACTCGGTTGGGTAACATATAAGAGAACATACGCACGTTGGATTCCAGAATTGGATCGTACTGAAAACTGGGATGAAACTGTTAAACGTGTTGTTGAAGGAAACATTAATTTGGATCCTCGTTTAAAGAGTGGCCATATTTCTGACGATGATTATGAAGCATTGGTTGATGAAGCAAAGAACTTATTCAAGCTGATTTATGGATTATCAGCCACCCCATCAGGAAGAAATCTTTGGATTTCTGGTACAGAGTATCAAGATAGAAATGGTGATGCTTTGAACAACTGCTGGTTCATCGCTATCAGACCACAAAAATACGGTGAAAGTCATATTGTTCCAAGTTATTTGGACAAAGAACAAGTAGCTGTATCGATGCCTTATTCATTTATGTTCGATCAATTGATGAAAGGTGGCGGTGTTGGATTTTCTGTTGTTCCTAGCAATATTAAGCAGATTCCAGCTGTCGACTTTAAAACAGACCTTGTCGTTTTGATTGGCAAAGAAAGTAAGTCTTACCAAGCAGCAATTGATGAAGGTGCTGTCGATCGTGACGAGTGGATGGCAAACAATGATTTGGACAATAGCCGTTTCTACAAATTGCCTGACACAAGAGAAGGCTGGGTAATTGGAAATGCTAATATGATCGATGCTCATTTTGAGTCAACAAATCCAGAGAAACTTAACCAAGTGGTACTAGATATAACTGATATTCGTGCACAAGGTGAAAAAATCAAAGGATTTGGTGGAACTGCTTCAGGTCCTGTTCCACTGATCGAAATGTTCAGAGATATCAACGAAGTTTTGAATAATAAGGTCGGTCAAAGATTAACTTCTGTTGACTGTACTGATATGGGAAATATGATTGGTAAGACTGTTGTTGCAGGTAATGTTCGTCGTTCAGCTGAGCTTGCTTTAGGTGGAGCTGAAGATGATGACTTCATTACTATGAAACAAGACCAAGAAAAGCTCTATCATCACCGTTGGGCATCAAATAATAGTGTCGCCGTAGATTCAATGTTTAACGACTATGAACCTGTCGCAGACTCAATTAGACATAATGGTGAACCCGGTATCGTTAATTTGGAATTATCAAAGAATTATGGTCGTATTATTGATGTATACCAACCAGATGCTGATCCTAATGTTGAAGGAACTAACCCATGTGGTGAGATCTCATTGAGTAATGGTGAGCCATGTAATCTATTTGAGGTATTTCCACAAGTTGCCCAAGAACAAGGTTGGGAGCTAGAAGATGCCTTCACACTAGGTACAAGATTCACTAAACGTGTTACATTCAGTAGCTACGATTGGGAAGTTTCAAGAAATGCCATTGCTGAAAACAGACGTATCGGTGTATCAATGTCAGGTATTCAAGATTGGATCTTGTCAAACTTTGGACATCGTGTAGTTACCGGATTTGAAGATTCAGTTGATAAAGAGACTGGAACTAAAATCAAGAAACCAATTTATGATCCTGAAATTGTCTCACGTGTTAGTGATATGTATCAATCAGTTGTTGATGCTGATAAAGATTATTCAGATACATTGGATTGCAATACTTCAATCAAGCACACAACTGTAAAACCATCAGGAACAGTTGCTAAATTAGCAGGAGTTTCTGAAGGAATGCATTTCCATTACGCAGGTTATTTGATTCAAAGAATCAGATTCCAAGATTCTGATCCATTATTGCCAGCACTGAAGGCTTGTGGATACAAGATTGAACCTGACGTTTATACTAAACACACAATGTGCGTTGAGTTCCCGGTTAAAGCTGCCAACGCTGACGGAAAATATTTTGCATCAGCTGGTAATGTTTCAATTGCTGAACAGTTTGCTACACAAGCTTTCTTACAAACATACTGGTCAGATAATGCAGTAAGTTGTACTGTTACTTTCCAACCAGAAGAGGGCGACCAAATTGCTCCTTTGATGCGTCAATATCGTCATACTACAAAATCAACTTCATTGCTTCCATATAGCGGTGCTGACTTCAAGCAAGCACCTAAGGAACCAATTGATAAGAAGACATATCTTCAAAAACTATCCGAGATCCATGGAGACGTTGCTGAAGAATTTGCTAAAGAAAATGATAATCACGATAAAAAAGATATTGAACTTGTCGACCAATCAGACTGTGCCGGCGGTGCATGTCCTATTAGATAGAAATTCTAAGACATATTTGAATGAGAATTCAGATGTGTCTTTTTCTTTACAAAGTACGATTACAGTTGTAAACTGTGTTTTGTAAAGATTACAGATGTAAACGAAGGAAGAGATGGCAATGACAAAAGTTGAAACGATGAGTAATGCCGAATGGAATGTAATGAGGATTTTTTGGACCTTAGGACAAGCTACCAGCAAAGAAGCAATCATGTACCTTCAGAGAAAAACCGATTGGAAAGAAGCCACAATAAAAACTTTGATCATTCGCTTGCAGAAAAAAGGCTTTCTAAAAGCTGACGAAGCGTCTCGACCTTATGTTTATACTCCGTTGATTGAAGAATCAGATGCCATTCACGAAAGTGTCAATAATTTATTTGATAGCCTTTGTTGCATGAAAAAGGGTCAAGCTATCGAAGATTTAATCAATAATTCTGAAATTTCTAAAAGCGATATAAATGATATTATCTCGTTATTAAATAAAAAAATAATTTCTGCCCCAGAGGAAGTTGAGTGTGACTGCCTTGGAAAGGAGACTGCATGATGAAAGATATGAATATGGATTCAGGCGAAAACATGGAAGGCATGAACATGTCCGTAGGTAGCACGATGATACATATGGATATGGGGGAACTGAAGCGGAAGTTTTGGATCTCACTGATTTTAGGTATTCCAGTATTTATCTTGTCACCAATCATGGGACTGCATCTACCATTTCAATTCCAGTTTCCAGGGTCAGATTGGATCGTATTAGTTTTATCAACCTTCCTTTATTTCTATGGTGGTAAACCATTCTTCACTGGTGCCAAATATGAATTGAAAGACAAACGCCCAGCAATGATGACTTTGATAACAATGGGTATCAGTGTTGCATACATTTATAGCTTGTACGCTTTTGTAATGAATGACATTGTTAAAACTAAGACACCAGTTATGGACTTCTTCTGGGAATTAGCTTCATTGATCGTCATCATGCTGTTAGGTCACTGGATAGAAATGCAATCAACAATGAGTGCTGGAAATGCGCTCGATAAGATTTCGGCATTAGTTGCTAATACAGTTCATTTACAATCAGGAAATGACTTCAAAGATAGTGATATTACAAGTGTAAAAGCTGGCGATATTGTTGAAGTTCGTGCTGGTGAGTCAGTTCCACTAGATGGAGTGGTCGTTGCGGGTTCTAGTTACATCAATGAATCATTGATCACAGGTGAATCAAAAGCTGTTAAGAAAGAAATTGATAGTAGAGTTGTTGGCGGGTCGATCAATGGTGAAGGAACTATTCAAGTCAAAGTAGAAAAGACTTCTGAAGAAGGTTATTTATCACAGATCAGTAAATTGGTTTCAGATGCTCAATTAAGTAAATCTAAAACACAAAAATTGGCTGATCGTGTTTCTGGCTGGTTGTTCTATGCCGCTTTATCGGTTGGTATCGTAGCATTTATTTACTGGGCAATCGTTGGCTCTATGAGTAATGCCTTAAGTATCTTAGTTACAGTTTTAGTTATCGCATGTCCGCATGCCTTAGGTTTAGCAATCCCACTAGTAATGTCGCGCAGTACTTCGATTGCTGCTACAAATGGTTTGATCATTCGTGAAAATCAAGCAGTTGAAAACAGTCGCAAGATCGACTATGTTGCTATGGACAAGACTGGTACTTTAACTGAAGGTAAATTCATTGTTAACGGTTTGGAATCATTAAATGACAACTTAAAAGACAATGAAGTATTGAAACTTGTTGCCGGTTTGGAAAATGGTTCAAGTCATCCAATTGCCAGTGGTGTAATGGAAAAAGCTGAAGAACAAAAAGTTACACCTGCCGAATTTTCAGATGTTCAGGCACTAAAAGGCTATGGTATGAAGGGTGTTTCCAATAGCCAAGAATATCTATTAGTAAACATGAAATATTTGAATGAAAAATCTTTAACTTATGATGTCAAAGACGTTCAAAATTATCTTGATAAGGGGAATACAGTCAGTTTCTTGGTTAAAAGTAATCAAGTAATCGGATTTGTTGCTCTAGGTGATAAAGTTAAAGCAAATTCTGCTAAATTTATCAGTGATTTAAAGAAGAGAAACATCACCCCAATCATGTTGACTGGTGATAATGAAGCCTCTGCGGAGTCGTTCTCGAAACAACTTGGAATTACCGAATACAAGGCTGAATTGCTTCCTGAAGACAAACATGGCATTATTGAAGACTTAGAAAAGGATGGTCATCATGTAATGATGGTCGGTGATGGTATCAACGATGCACCTAGTTTAGCTAGTGCAACTATCGGAGTTGCCATCGGTGCTGGTACTGATGTCGCAATCGATTCTGCTGATGTAGTGCTATACAACAGTGATCCAAGCGATATTATCAAGTTCCTCGAGTTATCAAGAAAGACTTATAGAAAGACAGTTGAGAACTTATGGTGGGGAGCTGGATATAATATCATTGCTATCCCACTTGCAGCTGGAGTTCTATCTGGAATCGGATTTGTTTTGAGTCCTGCAGTTGGTGCGATCGTAATGTCACTATCAACTGTTATCGTTGCATTAAACGCTATGACTTTATCTGGTAAAAATTTGTAAAAAAATAAGCATGCATGAACCATTCATGGGTTATGCGTGCTTTTTTGCTGTCTAATTTTCGTAATAAGGCAGATCAACGAAAGTGATGATTGTTTCTGTACCTTTATTTGGCTCGGATTTTACACTGATTTTATGACCAAGTTTGTCGATCATATTTTTAACTAGATAAAGTCCCATTCCGGTAGCTTTACTTCCAGAGCGACGCCCATTTGTTCCAGTGAATCCCTTGTTGTAGATTCTACTCAAATCCTGTGGAGCGATTCCGACACCATTATCTTTGATGTGCAGACTAATTTCTTTATTGGTATTAGTGGTGAATATAGAAATTTTTCCACCTTGCTCAGTATATTTCAGACTGTTTGAAATAATTTGATTAAGAATGAAACTTAACCATTTTTCATCAGTCAAAACTTTGTCATCGGTGATATTCATTTCAATACCGATCCGCTTACTGATGAAATTACGTTTGTTGCTTCGAATCGAAGACTTAACGATGTCATTTAGATTTTGTTCCTGAATCAAATAATCATTTGAAAAATTATTCAATCTAGCAAAGTACAAAGCCTGATCAACTAGGTAATCGATCTGGTCGGTCTCTTCTGAAATAAGTTCTTGGTCTAACTCGTTATCTTGAGCTAATTTGAGAGCCGCCAGAGGGACTTTTATATCGTGGACCCAAGATTCAGTATATTCACGTTGCTCTTTTTGATTTTGATATAGCTGGGTCAACTCATTTCTGTATTCTAAAACAATATTGTTGATTTTTTCTTGAATAAATTTTTGCTCATTGGTTTGAGCACCGTCCAGTTCTTTTGAAAGGTCCTCTTGGTATTCATTTAGCTGTTTGAACCAATTATTCTTGCGGATATACATGAAAATCAATCCAGCAAAAGCGATTATGATAGCTAAAATCCAAGTGTAGATCAGAGTCCCACGTTGATAGTGCATTCGTGGGTCAAGGTAGAGTACTATTTCCAAAAAACTGATACTCAAAATAATCAATAATACCAAAAGAAAATGGTCACGTAGGTATTTCCAAAATGTCATAATATCCTCCTACGGAATAAGGTATCCTTGGCCAACTTTAGTGACGATATAGTTGGACAAACCATTTTTTTCAAATTTGTTTCTTAAGCGATTGATATTGACGGTCAAGGTGTTGTCGTCGACGAATCTTTCATCATCCCACATGAAGTTTAATAGTTGTTCACGAGAAACAATTTTTCCTTGGTCTTTTAGTAACCGTTGCAACAATTTATATTCATTCTTTGATAGATCGATTTTGTTATCACCAATTTCAACTGTTCCATCCGATAAATTAAGCTTGAGGCCGTTGTGCTCGATAATATCTGACGAATCCTTAGAGAAATCATAAGTTCGACGTAGTAAGGCATTGATTTTGGCAATAAGAATATCGACGGAAAAAGGTTTTTCAACAAAATCATCAGCCCCCATATTCATAGACATGATTTGATCCATGTTCGAATTTCTTGAAGAGATTATTATGATGGGTGTTTTTGAAATCTTGCGTATTTCTTGATTCCAATAGTAGCCATCATAGATAGGCAAATTGATATCAAGTAAAACTAAATCTGGTTGATAGTCCTTGAATTGATCCATAATTGTTTCAAAATTTTGAACAACGTGGGAATCCATTTGCCATTTCTGTAAGTTTTCACTGATTAATTTAGAAATTGAAGCGTCATCTTCAATAATCATAATTTTGACCATTTTGAAACCATCCTCGTGATAAAATGTAGACACTATCTCAATGATAACAATACCAATGGAATAATGGGGAAATTTGTGGTGCAAATAATAGTAAAGAATGTTGCAAAAGATTTTGGTAAAAAAAAGAATGCGGTCCATGCTTTGAAGGATATCAGTTTAGAAGTTGAGCAGGGTGAATTCCTTGGTATCATGGGACCATCTGGTGCTGGTAAGACAACCTTGTTGGATATAATTTCAAGTAATGACCGCCCTGATCACGGTCAAGTCTTGATAGACGATATCGATATGACTCAACAACATGATCGAGAACTGGCCAAATATCGTCGCAGAAAAATGGGGTTTATTTACCAAAGCTTTGAATTGCTAGACTCTTTAAATGTTCAAGAGAATATTATTTTGCCGCTTGTCCTAAATCATGCACCAAAAAAATTGATCAAGCAACGTGTCGAACATATGAATGATCTACTAAATATTTCTGAATTAAAGAATCGCTCGATCGATGACCTATCACTAGGTCAAAAGCAGCTAATTGCAGCAGCTAGAGCATTGATAAACAACCCAGAGATATTATTTGCTGACGAACCCACTGGTAGTCTGGATTCCAAATCTGCGACGGTGTTACTCAATTATATGCAGATGATAAATCAACGAGAGAAAACGACTATTCTTATGGCCACGCATGACGCTTTTACAGCAAGTTATTGTAGTCGGGTAATCTTCATTAAAGATGGGTCAGTATTTTCTGAGATCGTTAATTCTGGTCAAAGAACTGATTTCTTTGAGCAAGTCATCAACATGCAGCGAACAATTGGAGGAGGTAGTTACTTCAATGTACCTGAAAATAATTAGACGAGGCCTTTACAATTTTCGCGATAGCTATTTGATTTATATTCTGTCGTGTAGTTTTGCGATAACAGTCTTGAGTGTTTTGGCAACAATAGTTGACGATCCATCGTTACAAATGGTTCGTAATTGGCATGCAAATTTGAAATCATTGATGCAAGGAATGATGTTTATTTTTGCATTCTTTACGTTTATTTACATGATTTACGTTGGTGGTTTTTTTGTTAAACAACAAAGACAAGAATTTATGACCTATGAAAAATTAGGGATGTCTCGGCATATTGTTGCCGTTATTGCTTTCATCCAAACATTCATTGTCCAAATTGTTGCCTGGCTGATCGGTATGCTGGTCGCCGTTATATTGCAAAAGTTTTTTGGAATGTTACTGGTTTATCTGATGCATGTGCGGATGGAATTTAGATTCCATTTTTCGATGGTAGCATTTCATATGATGTTTCAATTTTTCATAACATCTGCATTAATATTTAGTTTGGTCAACGCATTGAGAGTCTATTGGATGCAACGCAAGAATTCTAAGAGAACTAGACTGCATTTAAACGACTTCTGCAAATCATTACTAGGCATATTAGGTGCAATGTTATTTCTCATAGGGATGTTTGTTTCAATACCACTGATCCAAGAATCGAAGCAGACCAATGTTTTAGATGAAATATTACCAGGTGTAATGGTCGTTATGTTGCTGTTCCTGGTTGGATCATACTTGATATATTATGGATTTTTACCACTTGTTTTAAAAATACTGGAAAAAATCAAGACGTTCTCTTATCGCGGTACCAATTTATTTGCTTATAAATATTTACGAAAAAGATTAGTACAAAATACTTCGATAATCTGGTTTGTAACCGAATTATCTGCTTTAGCATTAACCATATTAATATTTTGTTTTATGGGTTATCAAATTGTGCATTCAGATTATAGTAATTCCTATCCATTTGAAATTTCTGCTAATCAAAATACAGCTAAAGAAATCAGAAATGAACTGAATTCTAACGGTTCAAAAGTGAAAAAGGAATATTCCTCACCAGTTAAGAAAACCATTGGACAGATTTATAACCAAAATACTGGAGATTATGAGCAACGTTTAGTCATGGCAATGCCATATTCTTCTTATCGAAATATGCCCAAAATGATCAGGAAAAACAATCCTAAAATAAATTCACATCAGTTCTTGGAGATTCGTGGTAATCCACAAACTCTGTATACAAAATACAGAGATGCGAAGTCCTCAGTTATCATTCAAAATCAACAGACTATAAACAAAGTGAAAATCGGTGCTTTCTATCCTTTTGGTAGTGCAATGTTTTCTGAAATTGCTATGGTTGTTCCGGATGAATATTTCGCTAAATTGCCGACAAAGTTCAGCGACACTTTTTACGGATGGGACTTTCATGGCTCGGATAAGCTATCTCATAAGTTCATCAAAAAAATCGACAAAAAAAATAATCCGAATTCCATTAGAGTGAAAGTCGGATCAAATATTGAAAAATCTAGTTTACAAGAGATACCAAATTCAGAAGATCGAGATTGGCATACTAATGAATACAATCAAGTTCCATATGTACGTCAGGCTAATGCGCGAATTCAAATTCGTCAGTTAACAGGTATATTTATTTTCTTGATATTTATATTTAGTATTGCATTATTGATTGCCTTGGGTAGCTTATTGACGTTAAAAGTGTTGCTAAAGGATGATTATGAATGGCGTCAGTTGAAGACTTTAAAGAAGGTCGGATTGACTGAAAACGAGTTGAAACAAATTGTTAGAAGAGAAACGAGTTTCTTATTTACGATCCCAATAATTTTTGCTTTAGCCCAATCAGTTATCGCTGCAATTGTCATTAACGTTGCATTGAAGCAATCGTCACTTTTGTCCTTTGGAATGATTGGACTGGCATATATTGCTCTATATGGCCTAGTGGGAATCCTTACTTTCCATCTATCGTGGAGAAGCGTCAAACAGCGGATCAATTAGCTTTTATATAGGCTTTTTGGAAAAATCCAAGTGGTTCTTGGCTTGACTTTTGAAGACCGTCTTTTAGCTTTTTCATGATGAGATATTTCCAGTCACTGAGTTCTGCATCCTTTGAAAAGGAGTTTACTAAGAGATATTCACGGTAATCTTCTCGGTTTTGAAAAATGGCAGGTTCGTCGTTTTCGATAACGAACTCCTTAAATTTATAAAATACTTTGTCTTCAAAGATGGAAATTTGCTCATTATTCAGTTTAATATATACAAGTAGATACAAATTTTTTGAGGAATCTATGTCACCCTTGATGTTTCTGTACTCACCAGATGTGGCTAATTCTTTTATTAAAAGATGGTCTGCTTTACTATCAAATAAGGGTTTTAATAAAGTATCAGCAGAAGTTAGCTGATTTTTTAAAAAATTATATGTGCCTAGCTTTAATGTTATGTTCATAATTTTTGAAATCCTTTCTAAAAATTTTGGAGGGTTTATATGTTACTTACAGTACTTGGATTTTATGGTGGTTATCCTTATAAGGGAATCGGAACTTCCGGATATTTACTTCAAGATGAAGGTAAAAACATCTTGATCGATTGTGGTAGTGGAGTTTTGAATGAATTATCAAATTACATTGATCCGCTTCAACTAGACGCTGTGGTTCTATCCCATTATCACCATGACCATACTGCCGACCTTGGTGTTCTTCAATACAATTGGCAACTTGACAAAGAAAATCGAAAGCATGATCTACTGTCTATATACGGTCATTCTCAAGATTTTGTCAACTATGCGCAACTGACAATGGAGGGCGTTAGCCAAGGTATCGCTTACAATGATTATGAACCAACAATGATCGGTTCACTTAAATTTGAATTCCTCAGGACGATCCATCCAGTCCCAGCATATGCGATGAGAATAACGAAAAATGATAAATCCATTGTATATACTTCAGATACAGCATATTTCGATGGCCTCGTTGATTTTTCAAAGGATAGTGAGTTATTGATCACAGATACAAACTTTCCAGAAGATAAAACAGGAAAAATGTGGCACATGACTACCAAGCAATCCGGAGAATTAGCAAAAGCTGCTGGTGTAAAACGTTTGATGATCAGTCATCTTCCACAGCACATCGATGCTGATACTATGTTAAAGGAATCACAGCATTATGCTGGTTCAATTCCAACAATTAATGCATTTACTGGACTCGAAGTTGAAGTCTAGATAGCACAAGTCTTTATGTAGGTTGATATCAATTACCATTAATTTTTGCTTATCTTAGAAATTAATTTTATCTTATGAAAGATTGTGAATCTTATATATAACGTGTGTTATCAGTGAAAAATACTTTCACAAAAGATGAATTACAGAACGAATATTCGCTATTTTTATTATAAATAGTGTAGATTTTATAATTTCATTGAGATACAATATATAGTGTTAAGGAAAGACCTTGGCACACTTTAGTGAAAAAAGGAGAGATTATTATGGTAACTATTTACACATCTCCAAGTTGCACTTCATGTCGTAAAGCCAAAGCATGGCTTGAAAATCACGACATCCCCTACAAAGAAAGAAATATTTATTCCGAACCTTTAAATAAACAAGAAATCAAACAAGTTCTACAAATGACAGAAGATGGAACAGAAGAAATCATTTCGACTCGTTCCAAAGCTTTTCAACATCTAAAGACTAATTTGGATGACTTGACTATTGATCAATTATTGACATTAGTTCAAGAAAACCCTGGTTTATTGAAACGTCCAATTATTATGGATGACAAACGTCTCCAAGTTGGATTTAATGAAGATGAAATCAGAAGATTTTTACCAAGAAGTGTTCGGACTATGGAGCTACAAAAAGCTCAACTTATGGCAGGCTTATAGGATTAAGCAGCTTGTAAAATAATGGAGGATCTAATTTCGCAGAAATTAGGTTCTTCATTTTGTTTTTTTAAGAGCTTCTTTACTTTACAACATTTCCAAGACTGTTAAAATGTAGATACAGAATTGAGGTGACGATGATGGAAATGGATCATATTAATGAAAATACGATCAGAGTCATTCTTAGTACGCAGGATTTGCAGGATCGTGGGGTAACCGTTCTCGACTTGCTTGGTAATAAGAAGCAGATCGAGTCGTTTTTCTATAGTATTTTGGATGAGGTGGACAAGAACCACACTTTTTCAAACAACGAACCAGTTACTTTCCAGATATTGCCAAATAAGCAAGGTTTGGAATTGCTAATTAGTAAGTCAAGCGATGACGACGGCACAGGTTCATTGCCATTGGATAGTGATCTCGTTGACGGAACAGAGGATAATCAATTGACTCCTATGAATACTAACGAGTTGGGACATGAAGAGTATGACGCTGATACAGCACCATATTTGAATGATCCAGATACACCAACTAAGACAATAATCGCAGAATTTAAGAATTTTGAAGATTATATTCAACTTGCTAATATTCTTCATTTAGAGAGTGGTATCTCTAATTTATGGGAATATAAAGGTTCATACTACCTACAACTTGTATTATTTACAGATGAAATGCATACGATGACGTATAATGACGTCTTAGCGTTACTAAGTGAGTACAGTTACAGAACTAAAGTTACCGCTGCCGTATTATCAGAATATGGTAAAGAACTAATGAGTAAAACAGCTTTGGAACTTACAAGATATTATTTTAAAGATTAAAATCTTTTATTAGAGATGGCAAAATTGCTGTCTCTATTTTTTTTTTGTGGAAAACTTCAATGTCAGGTTGACAAAGATTTTCAGTAAGTGTAAATTAATCACCAATCAATTAAAACAAATCTAATTTCATTAGACGATGAAGAGAAGAGTAGAATCAGTCAGTAGTTACAAGCGACCGTTAGATAGTGAGAGGACGGAACGAAAAATGATTCGAATATGAGCTCTGAGTCTTGCCTAGGTGAAAGCCAAAAGCACGCAAGGATGCGATATCATCCCGGACATAATTTTGTGTCGTTGAGGTATTTTGTGTAAACAATATACGAATTAGGGTGGTAACACGTCAAATCGTCCCTACAAGCAGACTAGTTCTGCATTGTAGGGACGATTTTTTGTTTTATTAGGGGGAGAGAGTAGATTATGAAAAGATATAGTGGCTTATTTATTGGAATCATTACTGTACTAATAGTTTTCGTATTAGCAGGTTGTGGAAACAATTCCAGTAAAAATAATTCAAACATCACCGTCGGTTCACAAGGATCAGATTTTGAAATTTGGGAACATATTGCCAAGAGTAAACAAGCAAAACAAGCTGGACTTAACATTACTGTGAAGCAGATAACAGATCCAACACAGTTGAATAACGGGACTACTGAAGGACAAATCGATGTTAATGCCTTCCAATCTTGGTCTTACTATCAAGCTTACAATAGAGAAAATCCTAAGAGTAAATTGGCAGCGTTAGGTACAACATATTTGGAACCTATGGGTATTTATTCGAAAAAATTTAAGAAGGTCAGTGACATTAAAGATGGTACGACTATCGCTATTGCAAACAATCCAGCCAATACATCAAGAGCATTGCAGTTATTGCAATCGGCTGGATTGATAACTTTGAAAAAGGGATTCGATGCATTGAGTGATACCAAAGATGTCTCAAGTAATCCTAAGCATTTAAAATTCAAGGAAATTGATGATACTACTGGTCCAAGAGTTTTGAACGATGTCGATGTCGTGGTTATTGGAAACACCGTTGCAATGGACGGAGGATTACATGTATTGAAAGATTCTCTTTATCATGAAAGCTTGAATCAAAGCACGAAAGATAACGTGAATATATTGGCGACGGCAGCTAAGAATAAAAATAATAAGGATTATAAAAAGTTAGTTAAGCTTTATCATAATAAGCAAATTCAAAAGTATATCAAGAAAAAATACTTTGGAACTAAGATCGAAGTTAATAAACCATTATCATATTTTAATAATTAAGACTAAAATGGAATTATAAACATGTAAGGGAGATTTTATTTTATGGCAAAAGTTGAAAGTTTTACATTGGATCATACAAAGGTTAAGGCACCATATGTTCGTTTAATTACAGTAGAACATGGTGATAAAGGTGACACAATTTCAAACTTTGATTTGCGTTTAGTTCAACCAAACGAAAATGCAATTCCAACAGCAGGACTTCATACAATTGAACATTTACTTGCAGGATTATTAAGAGATCGTCTATCAGGCGTTATTGATTGCTCACCATTTGGATGTCGTACAGGATTCCACTTGATCACATGGGGTGAACACTCAACAACAGAAGTTGCCGAAGCATTGAAGGGTGCTCTCGACGAAATTGCTAACAAGATCGAATGGAAAGATGTTCAAGGAACAGACAAATACAGTTGTGGTAACTATCGTGACCACTCATTGTTCTCAGCTAAAGAATGGTCAAAGAAGATTCTTGAAGATGGAATCAGTTCAGATCCTTTCGAACGTCACGTTGTTTAGAAATTAAAATTTAAGGAGTTCGGGATATAGCATCCCAACTCCTTTTTGTTTGGAAAAGTTTTAATATTCCTGCGTAATTTATCTCGAGGTGAAGATAATGTACGCAGCATTAAATGATGAACAAAAATTGATCAACGCAATCGAATGTAATGGACAAGAAAGATATTTCTGCCCAAGATGTAAATTACCAGTCAAATTGATTTTTACATCTGAAACTCCATTCTTTAGACATGAAAATAAAATTGATAATGATACTAATGAAAGAGATATACATAAACAAGGTAAAAGTTTAATTATTGAGATTTTGAAAAAGCTGAGTTATCCAAACATCGAGTCAGAAGTTTATCTCAATAAAATCAGTCAGAGACCGGATATTTTGATCGACAAAAAAACTGTCGTCGAGTATCAGTGTGCCAAGATAGACGTCAATAAATTGAGTAAAAGGGTCAAGAGCTATTACGATTCAGATCTTGAAAATATTTGGATACTAGGTGGAGATTATTTGCAAAAGAATATCACCAAAGCTCATCTGAAGTTTATTTCTTATAATGTTTTTTGGGGATTCTATGTTGTGATGCTTGATCCCATCAATGAGGAATTCCAATTGTTTTATCAAATCAGATTCAATGGCCCATTCAGTAAAATAAGCAGTGGAAAAAGAATTTTTAAAGCTAGTGAGGTAACGAAGCTATTGAATTTTAAACCTCATTTGAGACCAAGTAAGAAACTGGCAATCACAGATGTCCAAGTGGAAAGGATCCAAAGATTAAACAGTCGAAAGTTCAAGAATTTCAAAATTGCTTATTATCAAAGAAATGAGCTAACAGTTGAAAAATTTCTGATTGGAAAACTTTTTACGGCATGTAAGCCAATTTATCAAAATCCACAATGGGCAGTCACTTGTGGTATGGAAAACAAGCGTCTGCATCAACCACTTTTAGACAAAAAAAGAAGATAGTTAAAATTAACTATCTCCTATATCTCTCTATATTTATAATCGAATCATTTGTATAATACTTTGACTTTGGTTCTGAAATCTGGTGTGGCATAGTTTTTTCGAGCATGGCAATCAAGTTCTCGTTAATAATTTCTTCGGAAGTTTCACTTCCAAATTGATTTATCATTACCCCTGGTTTCGTCGGATCCTCATCATCAAAAACAATAACAGTTGGTGCTTTTTCGACATGCATCTTGCAAGCTAATTCTTGATCTTTTTTGACGGCTTCTTTAACAGCGTCACCGCTTTTTTCAGTCATAATAGCTTTGTAGTCGAGACCACTTTTTTCTACAGCAAGTTTAATGGTTTCATCATTGTAAGGACGTTGATTGGTATTTACCTCTTGTTGAAGATTCATCAGTAAGTTGCGAGCCTTTTTATTTCCTTGGCAGGCAGCTGCCTTGTACAAGAGTGAGGCGTCGTAGACATCCTGAGTAACCCCGATTCTTCCTTCTAAGTCACAGGGTTTCATACCTTTCAATATCATATAATCGTTGATAGTTTCCATATTGCTGGTAGTTACAAAATGGTATTGTGTATCTATATTGTTTTTTCTAGTGAAGTCGATGATCGACTGTTCGACCTTCAAACAGAACGAACATAAGGGATTTATATACAAAAATACTTCCCACATCGCTATTTCCCTCCATCTCTTTAGCAAAATCATTCTAACAGCTATCTGGAGAAAATGTAAAACAAACGGCTTATATTTAATAAAATTATTTTTAGATGAATATTAAAGCGGTTTAGTCTATATTTAAATAGTAAAGTGAGGTCAAAATGTCTGAAATTAAATGGAATGAGTTTTTGATACCATACACGCAAGCAGTTGATGAATTGAAATTGAAATTCCGTAATGCGCGTAAAGAGTTTTTAGAAAAAAATGAGCATTCTCCGATCGAATTTGTTACTGGTCGAGTGAAGACTGTCGATAGTATTAAAGAGAAAATGCAACGACGTTATATTTCTGAAGATCTTTTAGAGCAAGATATGCAAGATATCTCTGGAATCAGAATACAATGTCAGTTTGTAGAAGATATTTATGATGTGGCAAAATTACTGCACCAAAGAGAAGATATGCGAGTTATCGAGGAACGTGATTATATCGCTAATAGCAAGTCTAGTGGTTACCGTTCATACCATGTTGTTATCGAATATCCGATTCAATTAGCAACTGGTCAGAAAAATATTCTAGCTGAGATTCAAATTAGAACATTGGCAATGAATTTCTGGTCAACTATCGAGCATTCTCTGAACTACAAGTACCAAGGTGATTTTCCTGAAGAAATAAACGAGAGGCTCAAACGAGCTGCAGAAGCATCTTTCTTACTTGATGAAGAGATGTCTAAAATCAGAGAAGAAATTCAAGATGCACAGCAGTATTTTACTGATAGAAAACGTGATGTTAATAATTCGACGGGGTCGCATAAAAAATGAAATTCTGGGTAAATAATAATAGAAAAAAGCAATCAGTTGTTGCTGCACAAAAAATAAAGCATGAGTTGATTGCTAGCGGGATGGATCTGGATCAAAAGGATCCGTTACTCGTAATCAGTGTTGGTGGGGATGGAACACTTTTGAGTACTTTTCATGCCTATGCTTCACATTTGGATAAAGTTAAATTCGTCGCTCTACATACTGGCCATCTAGGGTTTTATTCAGATTGGACAGATGAAGAGATCGATGAACTAGTCAGAAGAATAATCGCTGCACAAGAAGATATTCCTTCGACTAGCTATCCACTTATTGATGCAAAAATCGAAATGAAAGACGGTTCAACTCGTAGTGGAATTGCCATTAATGAAGCTGTTGTTCGTCGACTTTCAGCATTGACTATGAAGACACAAGTTGATATCGATGGAGAATATTTTGAAAGTTTTCGTGGAGACGGTTTGTGCTTTTCTACTCCAACAGGATCGACCGCATACTCCAAAGCTGTCGGTGGCGCACTGATCCATCCCAAAATAAATGTTTTCCAAATGGTCGAAATTGCTTCGATCAACAATCGTGTCTACAGAACAATTTCATCGCCCATAATAATTCCTCAAAATCAGGTAGTTCATTTGTATCCTCAAGATGCTGAAGACTATGTGATCAATTTTGATGGAATCATCGTTGAGTTGAGTGATGTTGAATGCATAAAGATCAAATTAGGCGAGAGTCGAGCACAATTTGCCCAATACCGTCATCGTCATTTCTGGACTCGTGTAGAAACAGCGTTTTTAGGTCAAGATGAAAACTAGACGTTATTTGAATTTTACTGTTCAAGAGTCTGATAAGAAGACCGTTCGAAAATTTTTAGTTCATCACAAGTTTTCAAGTAGTCAGTTACATAATCTTAAAAATAACGGTGGGATGGTTTTTGTAAACCATAAACAACGTCATTTTGACTTTCACTTAAAAACTGGTGATAAAGTCATTGTGGTCATGAGTTATGAGGAACCATCAGATTTGATCAAGCCAATGCCAGGTGAACTCAATGTTGTCTACGAAGACAGCTATTTTTTGGTGATCAACAAACCGCCAGGGATCGCTAGTTTGCCAGCTAAAGCATTAACAAGTAAAACGATGGCAAATATAGTAAAATATTATCTGGAATCCAAGCATGAAAATGGTACGATACATTTGGTCACTAGACTTGATCGTGATACATCAGGACTTATGGTGTTTGCAAAAAGCTCCTATGCTCACTCAATGCTGGATCAGATTTTACATTCAGAAAAGTTTCAAAAATATTATTTAGCAATTGTTTATGGTCAAATTTCACCTGAAAAAGGGTTAGTTGATCTACCAATCGGAATTGATAGTGAAGCATTTTATTTGAGAAATATTGACCACGAGAATGGTAAAGAATCAAAGACTCTTTACGAGACTGAAGAAAAATATCGTGATGGCAGCTTGATCAGACTCAAATTGTTGACGGGGAGGACCCATCAAATTAGAGTACACATGAAAGCTATTGGACACCCGATATTTGGGGATTTCATGTACAGTAAATGTAAAGAGAAACTGATCGATCGACAGGCTTTACATTGTAGCCAGTTGAATATTGTGCATCCTGTGACACATGAATTATTGCAGCTAAAAGCACCATTACCAGATGATATGAAATATCTTCGAAATACTTTAAGGGGGTGAGTCAAATATGGATGAAAATGAAAAAAAACTTCATGAAAAGTTTGATCTTTTAAAAGGATATTTGGATAAGGAAGATAATTTACGATTTAGAAAAACCTATCTGGATATGCATTTTTATGATCAAAGTACTTTTTATCTCACCTTAGATGCAGAAGAAAGACAAAAGTTATATGGAATTTTACAACCCAATGAAATGGGTGACATGTTTGATACACTTCAAGATGATTTACCCGAGATTCCAGATTTTCTTCTAGAGATGGACGTTAAATACGCTGCTGACATGTTGAACTATATGTACGATGATAATGCAGCTGATGTTCTGGAACATTTGGATAAATCACATGTTGATGAATTCTTAGAACAAATGCCAAAGGCAGATGCCAACAATCTTCGTGGATTGTTGCATTACGATACTGAGACTGCTGGTGGTATCATGACTACCGACTACGTTGAATTTAACGAAAGTATCAAAGCTGGCGAGGCGATTCAGGATCTAAGAAAATTCGCAGAGACTGCCGAAACCATTTATTATCTTTATTTGCTTGATGATCATAAAGATTTGGTCGGTGTCATGTCACTGCGTGATTTGATTTTACAAAAGCCCGAAGTAAATTTAAGAGACGTTATGAATACTGACATCATTAGTGTCAATGTTGATGAAGAGCAGGAAGAAGTTGCTAAAGTATTTAGAGATTATGAATTCTTAGCTGTTCCTGTTGTTGATCACGCTAATCATATGGTCGGAATTATCACTGTTGATGATGTTATTGAAGTTATCGATGACGAAGCTCAACAAGATTATTCTGGTTTGGCTGCCGTTAACGTTGATGAATCAGAGCATGATGGACCATTGAAAGCCGCATCAAAGCGTCTACCTTGGTTGATAACTTTGTTATTACTTTCAATGTTCACCGCAACATTAGTCAATCATTATGAAGGATTACTTGCCCAAGCAAGTATCCTGGCAGTTTTTATCTCAACAATCACTGGTACTGCTGGTAACGCCGGTACTCAAAGTTTGGCCGTTGCGGTCAGACGATTGGCCGTGGATGAGATCGACAAGAGCGATTTCTTCAAACTGATCGGTAAAGAATTATTGACAGGATTTGTGACTGGTTTTGTCACAGGGGTGTCAGTATTTTTAATAGTTGGTATTTGGAAGAGCAATTTCGTTCTTGGCTTCGTAATTGGATTGGCAATGTGTGCAGCAATTATGGTCGCCAACTTAGCCGGAAGCTTGATTCCAATGATGATGGCAAGCTTTGGATTCGATCCAGCTGTCGCCAGTGGACCATTTATTTCAACACTTAGTGATTTGACTAGTGTCTTGATTTACTTCAGTATTGCTGGAGTATTTATTTCACATTTTGTTGGATCATGAAAAAAAGAGGAAGCATTCATTTGAATGTTTCCTCTATTTTTTAACCTAAATCAATTAATTTTGTCCCGTGTAACGCGTTGACACCAAGTTCAGCAGCAATGGCATCACAATTTTCAGATGTTATCCCACCACCAGGAAGAATATCGATTTTTCCATCAACATATTTTATATAACTTTTGATGGTTGGCAGAGTACTATCGATTGAGTCAGATAAGGGACCACCGTGAGTCAAAATGCGATCAACGTCGTGGTCGATCAACCAGTCCAATGAATTCTGAAGGTGTTTATTATCAATTTCATCAAAAGCCATATTGATGACTACCTGCATGCCAGATGATGCAGCAATCATCATTTCCAAAGCATCTTCATCTAGTGCGCCATCTGGAGTCAATGCTCCAAAAGTAACCGCATCGATTCCCAACTTTTGGGCTTGAAAAATATCAGTTTCCATCATTTTTAATTCGATATCGTTATAGACAAAATTTCCTCCACGAGGACGGATCATTTCAACTAATGGGATAGATTTTTCTTGCAAGTACTTACTAGTTTCTTGAAGAACACCCAAACTGGGAGTGGTTCCGCCGACAGCCAGGTTGTCATTTAATTCTATTCTATTGGCTCCTGCCATGACGGCTTGAGGGATGTTGGTGTAATTTTCAACGGCGATTTCTTTGTACATAAATATAGTCCTCCTTGAAGTTTTAATTGAACTTAATATATATAATTTGTGTGATTTGATTAAACTGAAAATCTAATACATCGTATCATAATATAGCAAATTCATTTTTATCCTAGAATCATTTTGATAATAAAAAAACATGACTTATAAAAAGTCATGTTCAGAAATTATGCTTGTTTTAATAAGCCAAAGTAGATGATTACGATTATGGCAAGGATTATACGATACCAACCGAATGCCTTGAAGTCATTCTTCTTAATATAGTTAAGTAAGAACTTGATTGAAGCATACGCTACGACGAATGATACAAATGTACCAACGAGTAGGATTATCGTTTGATCACCAGTGAATGTATTACCATTGTGGAAATACTTTCCGATTTTCAAAAGGCTGGCCCCAAACATTGTTGGAATAGCTAAGAAAAATGAAAATTCAGTTGCAACGAATCTTGAAGTACCAATTGAGATACCACCTAAAATTGTTGCTCCAGAACGTGAAGTACCAGGAACTAATGAAAGTACTTGAAATAGTCCGATTCCCAATGCTGTTTTGTATGAAAGAGAATCTAAATCGGTAACTTGTGGCGTCTTGTTCTTGAAGTAATTTTCTACGACGATGAATAAAATACCATAAATCAATAATGTGGCTGAAATTACTTGCCAGCTAGTTAGATGTGCATCCATCCAGTCATTTAGTGGTAAACCAATTACGACAGAAGGGAGGATAGCAATCAATACTTTCAACCAAATTTTCCAAGTTTGATTTTTTTCAACTTTGTTTTTCTTCGGTGAAAATGGATTTAGTTTGTGGAAGTAAATTAAAATCACAGCCAGGATAGCACCAAATTGAATAACTACCATGAACATGTGAATAAATGCTGGGGATTCATTCAGTTTTACGAATTCATCTGCTAAATACAAATGACCAGTTGAACTGATTGGAAGAAATTCAGTAAAACCTTCAATGATACCCAAAATAATAGTTTTTATTATTTCAATGAACATATTTTTTCTCCTAAATTAATCTGAAACTAGATAAAGTGTACACATACACACTCCGGAATTCCAATATTATCTTTAGTTATTGTTAAAATTCCTTTTTTAGGATTGCGTTTAAATAGCGTTAAATCATCAGAATCTTGATTGGCTGCTAATAAATATTTTTCTGAAGGGTCGAGTTCAAAATCTCTTGGGCCTTTACCGTTTGTTTTGGCTGTACCTAATTCTTTTAAGCGACTGCCGTCTTCACTGACCTCTAATGTAGCTATGGTATCAGCACCTCTGGTTGAAGCATATAAGAATCTACCGTCCTTTGTGATACGAATTGCAGCAGTAGTATTTTTCTGTTCATCCTTTGCGACTGATGCTTCGTCCACAAGTGTTAGGCGAGAAGTCTCAGCTTCGTATTTTAGCACGAGAACTTTGGATGATAACTCACAGGCAACATAAACATATGGCTTGGTTGGGTGGAATACCAGATGTCTTGGAGCATAACCTGCTGGAGCGATATAATCGTTCAATACTTTGGGGTCAGTAGGATCAGAGATATCATAAATGTGGATCCTATCGGTTCCATAATCACAGATGATCAATTTACCGTCTGGTGTTAAAACACTGTAGTGTGGTTTTGATTGATCTTGTTCAGGTCTTGGACCAGTACCTTTGAAATTGATTTCTGACTGACGTTCGATTTTGTTATCGTCAGTTATTTTATCAATTGTTACTTTGCTTAAATGAAAATAAGCACTGAAAATCAAATTGCGACTTGGATCGAATTTAATAAATGATGGTGAATTTACTTCGTTAAATTGTTCATCTAACAATTTGGGAGTTTCGCCACTGATGTCATAAAGTACCACTCCACCTTTGTCACCTTTTTTAGCTAAGGCGACCAGTTTGAGGTCATTTGTAACATCAATATAGGTTGGACTCTCCAAATTCAAATACAATTCCGGATCAGCTAGTTCACCAGTCTCAGTATTGAGTTGAGACTTGTAAACACCCTTACCAGTTTTTCGCGTGTAACCGCTAAGTAGAACATCTTCTAGCATAAAATTTACCTCCAAACGTGTATAGTATACAGTATAATGGTAATTACCAAATATTAATACGGGGGCAAGTAATGAAAGAGACCTCAAAAAAGGGTAAAAGTTGGTTTTACCGTTGGTTTTTGAATAATCAAGCCACGGTTTTTCTGATCAATGTCCTAATTGTTTTTTTAATTATCTTTTTATTTTCAAAAATTGGATTTGTCTTTGATCCTTTATGGCAAATTTTAGGTATAACGATGCCGCCAGTTATTTTGGCTTTAGTTTTATACTATCTAATAAATCCACTAATTAATGTTTTGGAACGAAAGTTTCATGTTAACCGAATTATTTCAATTACTTTCATTTTTATCATTATCGCTGCCTTATTAGTATGGGGAATCATGTCTTTGATTCCGTTCGTTCAGAGCCAAATTGATTCGTTGATAAAAAATTGGCCTAACTATTGGGACTACTTAAATAAGAGTTTACAGAAAATGTTTGCGGATCCGAAAATGTCAGGCGTCAGAGAACGCCTTGTTGAAGCTAACACTAATCTCAGTAAGAGTGTTTCCAAGTCAATGAATGATATTCTTCCACAAACTTTTAACAATATTGGTTCTGCAGTGGGAATCGTAACAAACGTCGTTATGATACTGTTAACAGCACCATTTATTTTATTCTTTATGCTTAAAGACGATAAGAAGTTCAAACAATCTGTTCTCAAGTTTGTCCCAGATAGAGTAAAGAAATCTACTGGTGAAATGCTTTCTGAAATCAGCCAATCACTTAGCTCATATATTACTGGACAATTGACAGTTGCATTCTGGGTTGCAGTAATGTTCTTCGTCGGTTATTTGATCATTGGGCAACGATACGCATTGATACTCGGAATCGTTGCTGGGATTTTAAACTTGATCCCTTATGTTGGATCGACACTGGCATTATTGCCATCATTAGTTATTGCGGCATTTATTGCACCAGCAATGGTTTTGAAAGTCTTGATCGTTTTTGCGGTCGAGCAGACTATCGAAACTCGTGTGATATCACCAATTATTGTCGGAAACAAGATGCAGATGCACCCAGTTACGACAATCTTGGTCCTATTAGTTTCAGCTGGAATGTATGGATTGGTCGGAATGATTGCTGGTATTCCAATTTTCGCAATTTTGAAGATAATCTGTACTAGAATTTTCAGATGGTTCAAACGGAATTCAAATTGGTATTCTGCTGAAGAAGCTGAGCAGGAGGCAGAAACGGTCACAACAGCCGCGGATACTCCGGTTGAGAACAAAACAGAAGCACAAAATGATCCGGAAAAACTTGATCCTTCTCAAAAAAATCACAAATAATTCATATTTCTATTGATTGCGTGAAAATCATCGTCTATACTATTTATAAACTTTGTCATTGCTTGTTTTTATCAGAAGCAATTTTGATAAAAGCAAGTAAATAGATAAGCTTACTAACGCACGCCTTTGCTGTGATTTTCACCGAGGGTATGCGTTTTTTTATTTTAAGGAGATAATAATGACAAATCATATTGCACTTTACCAACCACTCATGCCAGCAAATACTGGAAATATTGCCAGAACTTGTGCCGGTACTAACACAAAATTACATTTGATTCGACCACTTGGATTCAGTACTGACGATGCACACATGAAGCGTGCTGGTTTGGATTACTGGGACAAAGTCGATATTAGTTATCACGACGATTTGGATGATTTTTTGAATTCAATTCCAGACGATAAGTATTTATACTTGATTACGAAGTTCTCTGATAAAACATATAGTGATCAAGACTTTAGTGATACTTCAAAAGATCACTATTTCTTATTTGGAAAAGAGACAACTGGTTTACCAGAAGACTTTATGCGTGATAATCCAGACAAGTGTTTGAGAATTCCAATGAGTAATAATATCAGAGCTTTGAATCTTTCTAATACATGTGCTTTAGTAATTTATGAAGCAGTGCGTCAACAAAATTTCCAAGGCTTAGAATTAGAACATCATTATGAACATGACAAATTAGACTAGAAGGCAAAGAAAAATGAAAACAAAAAAAGGACCAGTTTCAGTTCAATCATTTCATTACGATTTAGTTGCTCCTGACGAAGAAGTCAAACAAGATTTGAAAATCACTATCGATCATCCAGAATTGAAGGATAACAATGGCGAACCAATGGATGAATCTGAAGGAAGAATCGTTCAAGTGGTTATTCCTTTTGAGATCCACCCTCAGGGAGCACCATTTAAAGTATCTGGATTGATTGGTCAAGTTTCACAGTTGATAGACTTTCATGGTAACCCAGAAGATATTTCCAATAAGGATGTTAAACAAATTTCTCGTCCATTGGTTGAATATATCGAAACCATAACTTATCAAATAACAGCAATCACATTAAATCACGGGGTCTCACTTAACTTTTCACCTTCAGATACGGTCGAACCTAACGAAGCAATGAAGGATTTACAAAAGAAGAATAAGAAAGAGTAAAAAAAACGCAGAAATGCGCTTTTTTAGTTTCAACAGTTGTTATGTAACTGTATAATTTTTATTGATGAATAACATAAGGCGAGGTACGCATGGCTAGAAGAAAGTCTAAACAGACGCCAAAAAGAACAACAAATAAAAGTAATAAAACAAAAAATGTAAATAACACTCGATTGTTCAAATCAATATTTGGCCTAATTTTGATAATTTTATCAATCTTAGGTTTGTTTAAGTTGGGAATCGTTGGAAAATTCTATGACAATATTTATCGAATTTTTGTTGGTGACAGTTATCAAGTACTTTTGATAATTAGTATTTTCACTGGTGCTTTTCTAATTGCGACTGGGAAAATGCCAAAAATGAATCCTAAGCGAAATTTTGGATTTCTATTCACGTACTTAGGAACCCTTATTTTGTTGCACGCAATGTTGTTTACCAAGTTGAATCTTTATCACAATTATAATCTGATAACTTGGAATACTTTAAGTGCAGATATGTCCAGTTCAAGTGTCAGCCATTCAGTCGGTGGAGGGATGGTCGGTTCTTATCTATTCAGTATTTTTATGAAGCTGTTTTCTGGATGGGGAACTAATCTAGTTGCTGGTGTTTTCGTAGTAGCGGGGATTTTGATGTTGTTTAATGTAACGATGAAACAAGTTTCTGACGTTACGAAGTCACTGATGAAACATGTTCGTGATGGATTAATAAGTGTTAAAAACTCGTTTTCGGGTAGTTATACAAACTATGTGGATAACAAAAAAGCTGCACCTAAGAAACAGCCGGCAAAGAAAGAAAAGCCAATCGATCGTGAAGATGATAAATATCAAGATGTGAACAGTTTTGCTCACGGTGAAGATAAAACCCCTGAACCTGAAGCTGAATCGGATTTTCACATTGATATGCCAACCGGTCAAAAAACTGCAACACCTGAACCAGCTTCAAATACAGGTGAGGCAAAAATAATGTCAAAACCCTTCGGTATTGATGGAAATGATAAAAAAGATTTACCGACTCCACATGCTCAATTTGAACAAAAAAATGTTTCTGATGACGATTATCAATTGCCATCACCAGATTTATTGAAACAGGTCCCACAAGTTGATCAAAGTGCTGAAGTGAGACTGATCGATGAAAACAAAGATAAATTAAAACGTACATTCAAGAGTTTCGGTGTTGATGTAGATGTCAAAAAAGCTAGTTTAGGACCTACTATTACTAAATATGAAGTTCAACCTGCTATTGGTGTTAAGGTTTCAAAAATCGTTAACTTAGCCGATGATTTAGCATTAGCTTTGGCAGCAAAAGATATTCGTATCGAGGCACCGATCCCTGGTAAGTCATTTGTTGGTATTGAAGTTCCAAATAAGACTACTTCGGCTGTGTCATTTAGAGACATTACTGAGAACCAAAAGAATAAAGTTGATCCATTGGTTGTGCCATTAGGTAAAGATGTTTCAGGAAATATTATTGAAGCTGATATAACTAAAATGCCCCATTTATTGATTGCCGGATCTACTGGTAGTGGTAAGTCTGTTGCAATCAACACAATCATCACCGGTATACTGATGAAGTCTAAACCAAACGAAGTTAAATTGATTTTGATCGATCCAAAGATGGTTGAGTTGAATGTCTACAACGGAATTCCACAATTATTGATACCAGTTGTTACTGATGCAAGAAGAGCCGCTGGTGCTTTACAAAAAGCTGTAACTGAAATGGAACGCCGTTATAAATTATTTGCCGAAACAAATCATCGTAATATTGGTGAATATAACGATGAAGTTGATGAATATAACAAAACCGCACCTAAAGACAAGCAGATGGAACGACTACCATTTATCGTCGTTATCGTTGATGAACTTTCTGATTTGATGATGGTAGCTGGTCACGAAGTTGAAGCTGCCATTGTTCGTCTAGCCCAAATGGCCCGTGCTGCTGGATTGCATATTATTATTGCAACTCAGAGACCATCAGTTGACGTTATTACTGGATTGATCAAAGCAAATATTCCATCAAGAATAGCTTTCGCCGTTTCATCAGGTATCGATTCAAGAACAATTTTGGATTCTGTTGGTGCCGAGAAACTTGTTGGTCGAGGAGATATGCTTTTCCAACCAATTGGTAAAAGTAAACCAGTTCGTTTGCAGGGTGCATATATTTCTGAAGAGGAAGTCGAGAACGTCGTTAAGTTTGTCAGTGCGCAACAACAAGCTGAATATAATGAAGACATGATACCGACAGATGTTTCCGAAGAAGGCAATGAAGAAAACAGCAAACCAAATGACGAATATTGGGATGATGCTGTTGACATGATTGTTCAACAACAATCGGCAAGTGTATCGATGTTACAAAGAAGATTTCAAATTGGATACAATCGTGCTGCAAGAATCGTAGACCAAATGGAAGATAAGGGAATTGTTGGACCATCTGAGGGTAGTAAACCTAGAAAGGTATTATTAACACCAGAACAATTGACAGCAATTCGAGAAAAACAGGTGAAAAAGTGAAAGAAATCTTAGCCAAAAATGTTGTACTGAACGTAAATCAGTTGGATAAGTTTAGAACAATTAAAATTCAAATCGACTTTTTACGTCCATTGTCAAAAGATGAATCAACAAAGAGAAGATTGCTCGCCAATGTTTTGAGTAATTCATCTAAAAAATATCCAAGCTTTAAGTCATTAAATGATCGTGAAATGGAGTTGTATGGTGCTGAAATCAATGCGTACACTCGTTCATTATTAAATTTCAATGACCTGGGATTCAGTGTTGAATTTGCCGATCCTAAGTTTTTGATTGGCGATAAGAGTCAAATACAAGATAATATTGAAGTTCTATCTGAAATTATTTTTAATCCTAACCTGAAAAATACAAATGAATTCGACGACACAGCTTTTACCATCGAAAAGCGAAACATGATGTCTAATTTAGATGCCGTGGGTGATAACAAAGATCTTGTCAGTGTTTTGGAATTGTTCAAATTGGTGAATCACAACAATCCCAATAAGCAGATACCGATATTCGGTGATGCTACACAACTGGATTCACTTGAGAATTCAGCATTATATGAATATTACAAAGACGTGATCAAGAACGATATGATTTTGATCAATGTTGTTGGGGATGTTGATCCAACCGAAATTTCCAAACTTATCCGAGACAGTTTGCTTGGTCAGAGTTTGAAAAGTGAAAGAACCGATATTAAGATTCAATTACCAAACTTTGATGATTTAGTTAAATCTCCTGCAGAGAAGTTAGACCATGAATCAATCAACCAAAGTCGTTTATCTATCGCCTACGTTACTGAAAAACTTGATAAAGGATTCAGTCATTTAGCACCACAAGCCATGAATTTGATTTTTGGTGGCGATGACCAGTCGCAATTATTTTTACAAGTTCGAGAAAGAAATAGTTTGGCATATTCAGTTTCTAGTTCATACCAAGCAACAGACCATTTGTTGACCGTGCAAAGTGGATTAGATGCAAAAGATATTGATCAAGCTATTGATTTGATTCAAAAACAAATTGATTTTATGAAGAATGGTAAGTTTACAGACAGCCAGATAGAGCATGCCAAGAAGGTATTGTTTACCAGACGAGAGATTGGTTCAGATAGTATTCAGCACTACATTATGAGGAGTATCTGGGAGACTATTTATCCCAAGACATTGCTTGATGACAAATCGTTTAGAGCTGAGTTGAACAAACTAGATCGAAATAATATCCAGTCTGTAGCTGAACATATGCACCGTATTGCTCAATATGAATTGATTGGAGATTAGTATGGCGGAAAAACTACAAAAGTTTACAAAGAAATTGCCAAATGGATTTGAAATTGAAATGGTTCCACTCAAGGGATACAAGCAGATTTATAGTGTAGCCATGGCTAATTTTGGTTCAGTGAATACCAAGTTGGCAGATGGTTCGAGGTTACCAGCCGGTATTGCTCATTTCATTGAACATAAATTGTTTGCCAAACCAGGTTATGATGTTTCTGAAAAATTTGCCGAATATGGTGCTAACTCCAATGCATATACTAGTTACACTAAGACCGCTTATTTGTTTCAAACACTTGAGAACCCGTATGATAATTTAAAGATTTTGTTGGATCTATTCCAACATCCACACTTTACTGAAGAAAATGTTGCTTCGGAACGTGGCATTATCAATCAAGAAATTCAAATGTATTTGGACATGCCAGAGTGGGTCCTTGAACAAAGAATCTTGGAACAGCTATATCCAGGAGATCCAATTGCTGCTGATATTGCAGGTTCGACCGAAACATTACAACAAATAAATGCCAAGAATCTTTTAGATACTTATCGGACAAATTACCGACCAGATAACATGAGCCTAGCAATTGTTGGAGATGTGGATTTTGATAAGGTAGTCGATATTGTGGAGCAGTCACCATTCGAGACAGACAAAGGATGTCCGAAGACGGCCGAAAATAGTTTTGTTGAAATTGGTCCTGGCGCAGAAGGTAAGATGAATATCAGCCAAAGTAGATCTGCGTTCGGTATTCGTGTTGACACTAATTCACGTGGATATGATTTGGTCAAACTTCAGTATATTTTAAATATGATCATGGAAACTCTAATTGGTGAGTCTTCAGAAAATTATCAAGATATGACCAATAAAGATATAATTGACGATAGTTTTTCCTACAATGTGGTTGCAGAAAATGACTATTGCTTTATCATTATCAGTGGGTCGACTAACAAACCTGAAGAATTTCAAGATTATTTGCATAAGTGTTTGTTAGACAACAAATTGAAGGACGTTCTGACTAAAGATAAATTTGAAAGAATCAAACGTGATGCAATAGGAGCTTATCTGTTTGCCCAGAATTCACCAGATGCTATCGCAAATCAAATGGCAGAATTGTATTTTTACGATGTGGATTACTTGCAGTTAGTCCAATTGTTGGACTCAATCAGTTTGGATGAAGTTTTAAATTCAGCTGATGAAGTATTTCAGAATGATAATTTTACTTACTATAACTTATTAGCGGACGGTAAAGATTAATGTACGCATTAGTAATGGGTAGTTCTGGTGATATCGGAGCCAGTACAGCAAAGAATTTGGCAGAAAAAGGTTGGTCTCTATATCTCCATTACAATAAGAATAAAGACAGAATATTGAACCTCTATCAAGAACTTTCGGATAAGTATCCACATCAAGATTTTATTCCCGTCCAGTTTGACATGGAGTCAGATCATGTAGATAAATTGACGACTCAATTGTTTGACTTAGATACAATAATTTTTGCTCAAGGAAATACATATTATAAATTGCTAGTAGATATGGATGAAAAGGAACTAGATTCGTTATGGAATATTCATATCAAACAGCCAATATTGATTTTGAAAGAACTACAAGAAAAACTTGCACAGAAGCATCATGGTAGGGTCGTGTTTATTGGTTCGATATATGGAAAAATCGGATCAGCAATGGAAGTTGTCTATAGTACTGTAAAAGGAGCTATGACTTCATTTGCCGACGCGTATTCTAAAGAGGTAGCTTCTCTGGGTATCTCAGTGAATGTTGTCGCACCAGGTGCCGTTGACACAAAGATGAACAACGAGTTTTCTACTCAAGACTTAGAAGCAGTTCGTGAAGAAATACCAGCAAATAGGTTGGCGAACTCTTCAGAAATTGCAGAATTAGTTTCGTATTTGGTATGTATGAAGTCGAATTACTTAACTGGACAGACGATTTATTTCGCCGGTGGATGGTTATTGTAATGTCGCGAATTATTATTATGATATGGTATACTTATAAAAATTAGTTAATCGGTGGTAAGAAATGGACGAAATAGGCCAAAAATTAAGAAATGCCCGTATAAAAAAGGGTTATACAATAGATGACTTGCAAAATGTCACTAAAATTCAAAAGAGATATTTAATTGCTATTGAAGAAGGTCAATTTGATCATCTTCCTGGCGATTTTTATGTACGTGCGTTTATAAAACAATATTCAGACGCCGTTGGAATTCCCAGTGATGAGTTGCTAGAGGAATACAAAGCAGAAATCCCTGATTCACAACCTCATGAACCTAATGAAGGTAAAGACGAAGAGAAAACAAGGTCTATTTCTGACAGTTCTGACTCAATTTTTTCACGAATGAGAAATTACATTCCCCAAATCATTGTCGGTGTAATAATTGTTATTATCATTGGTGTGATTATTTTTGGAATGGTGCACAGAAGTCAAAGTTCTTCACAAGTGACAATTCCAAAAGACAATACAGAAGAATCATCTTCTTCAAAATCCAACAGTAATAGTAACAAGAAGACAACAACTACTAAGAAGAAGTCTGCATCAGAGACTAAATCAATTAGTATTAAGGAATCTGATACTAAAGGAACATATACTGTTAAGAATTTGCCTGCTGGCAAAGATGCCGATGTGGTCGTAACTGCTGATGGTGGTCAAGCTTGGATCTCATACACTGTAGGTTCAGACACAACACCAACATGGCAAGAAGCAATTAGTGATGGAGATAAAAAATCTACAAAACTTACTTCCGACACTAAGAAGTTCGCGATCCACACAGGTAATATACATAATACAAAAATTTCAATTGCCGGAAAGAATGTTGATTTAGGATCAACTAGTGATAGTTCAACTATCGTTAGGACACTAACATTTAACGTCGAATAAGGTTAAGTCTTAAAATGGTGTCTACTCAAACGGTCGGCGCCATTTGTTTATATGTACCCGAGGGTACTTCATTTTCAATAATACGGAGGGGTCTAACAATGGAGTGGAACTTACCAAATAAGTTAACTATGTTTAGAATTATTTTAATTCCAGTATTTATTATTTTATTAGCTTTTGGATGGAGCAATTGGGGCGACTTTTATATTTTAAATGATTTGATTCCGGTCAATCATGTTGTTGCAGCAATAGTTTTCATCATTGCATCTTTAACAGATTTAGCTGATGGAAAAATTGCCCGTAAAAATAAAATTGTTACAAATTTCGGAAAATTTGCTGATCCACTGGCAGATAAAATGCTAACGATGACAGCATTTGTTTTCCTTGTGGAATTAAAAATGGCACCTGCTTGGGTTATCGCCATTATCGTTTGCCGTGAGTTAGCTGTAACTGGATTAAGAATGTTAGTTCTTGAAGAGGGTGGCACAGTAATGGCCGCTCAAATGCCAGGAAAGATCAAGACAACAACACAAATGTTAGCAATTATCTTCCTATTGCTTCACAACGTTATCTTTAACCCATTTCCAATTGGTGAGATTTTCTTATACATCTGCTTATTCTTTACTTTATATTCAGGTGTAGATTATTTTATTCAAAGCAAAGATTTATTTAAAAAATAAAACGTAATTTAGAAGTGAGAACAATGGATAGAGAAAGATTTGAAGATTTTCGAGAAAAAATTGAAGCTGCCGATTTTGAAGCAGGAATTCCAGCGGAATATCAAACAATACCTCAAGACACTGTGAACATGCTGTTACTGCATAGTAAGACGATCACAGCTGCTGAGAGTGTTACTGCGGGCTTATTTCAGTCAACCATTGCTGACGTACCGGGTGCATCCGAAATCTATGAGGGTGGCTATATAACGTACTCAGATAAGATGAAAGAAAAGCTGTTGCGCATTCCTAACGGTATTATTGATACTCACACTGTTGTTAGTGCGCCTGTTGCTCAGGAGATGGCAGAATCTACTGCTAAGTTATTGGACAAAGATATTGGTATGGGCGTTACCGGTGTTGCTGGACCCGAACAGCTAGAAGGTAATCGTGTTGGTACTGTATTTATCGGAGTTTACGACAAAGATACTGACGTTGTGGAAGTTAAAGAATTCCACTTTGAAGGCAGCCGTAATGCAATTCGTAGAAAAGCTGTCATTTCAGCCTTTGTTCTCGTTCAAAGAATTGCTTAGAAAAAAAGCGAACAGATGTTTGCTTTTTTCTTGCTTTTTTGGTGATTTACTAATACTATTACTAGTGATGAAAGCATTAGGAGGAAAACAATTTGGCTAAAGATGAACGACAAAAAGCATTGGATGTTGCCTTAAAGAAAATCGAAAAGGATTTTGGTAAAGGTGCCATCATGCGAATGGGTGATGATTTGAACACCCAAATTTCGACTGTATCAACTGGTTCTTTAGCATTAGATAACGCATTAGGTGTCGGTGGATTTCCACGAGGAAGAATCGTTGAGATCTATGGACCTGAAAGTTCAGGTAAAACTACTGTTGCGCTACACGCTGTAGCCGAAGTTCAAAAAGAGGGCGGTACAGCAGCATATATTGATGCAGAAAACGCAATGGACCCTGCATATGCCACTGCATTAGGCGTTAATATCGATGACTTACTATTATCTCAACCAGATACTGGTGAACAAGGATTGGAAATTGCTGATGCCTTGGTATCCAGTGGTGCCGTTGATATTGTTGTTGTCGATTCCGTTGCTGCTTTAGTTCCAAGGGCTGAAATCGAAGGGGACATGGGGGATGCTCATGTTGGATTACAAGCTCGATTGATGTCACAAGCATTACGTAAACTTTCTGGTTCAATAAACAAGACAAAGACTATTGCTTTATTTATTAATCAGATCCGTGAAAAAGTTGGTATCATGTTCGGTAATCCCGAAACAACACCAGGTGGTCGTGCTCTTAAATTCTATTCAACAATTAGACTTGAAGTACGTCGTGCTGAACAGATCAAAGATGGTAGCGACGTTATCGGTAACAGAACTAAAATCAAAGTTGTAAAGAACAAGGTTGCTCCACCATTCAAAGTGGCTCTTGTTGATATTATGTATGGTCATGGTATTTCACAGACTGGTGAGTTGGTCGATATGGCTGTTGAGAAGGATATCGTAAACAAAGCTGGTTCATGGTACTCATATGACGATGAAAGAATTGGTCAAGGCCGTGAGAATGCCAAACAATTCTTGGTCGATAATCCAGATAAGATGGATGAGATCCGTAAACGTGTTCGTGATGCATACAATATGGATGGCAACGATGAGTCAGAAGATGGTTCTGATGAAGAATCAAAGACTGATTCAAAAAAAGATGAAACAAAAGATAGTAAAAAGACCACAAAAGCAGAAAAAAAGGATTCCGCAGAAGAAATTAAATTAGATGTGGAAACTCCTAAATCAGCTGATAAATAAAAGAAAGAGTCCAATTAGGGCTCTTTTTTTGCTTTTTGTTTGGTTGACAGAAGGAATTTATTCTATAATATAAAGTTGTATGTAAAAATTTTGTAACATACTAAGATTTTACAAACAAATTAAAAAGTAAAAGAGATGGAGGTGATGGCATGTTTAATGCTGTCATAACCCTCTTCTTTGCCTTAATAACATTGGTAGTTGGAGCCTTTTTCGGATATGCACTATGTAAAGACTCTTACGAAAAAAAACTTTCACAAGCTAAACAGACAGCTGAAGATATTGTTGCAGATGCAAAAAAGTCTGCTGAATCCTTAAAGAAAGAGACTTTACTTGAAGCCAAGGATGAAGCACATAAATATCGTGAGAAGACAGAAAACGATTTGAATGATCGTCGTAAAGACGTTAAGAAACAAGAAGATCGTATTCTCGAAAGACAAGATATTTTGGATAGAAAAGACCAATCGTTGGAAAAACGTGAGGAAAACATCGAAAGAAACGAAAACAATATTTCCGCTAAAGAAAATGAACTTGATGAAAAAGATAAACAATTGACCGATACTCTCAATGAACAAAAAGCGGAATTGACGAGAGTAAGCAATTTGACTAGAGACCAAGCACGTAAAATAATTTTGGATGATTTAAACAAGAAGCTTACTCATGAAAGAGCTTCAATGATTAACGAAAGTAATGAACAAGCTAAGCAATATGCTGATAAAGAGGCTAAGTCATTGATTGTTGCCGCTATTCAACGTAGCGCCGCTGACACTGTTTCTGAATCAACAGTCACCACAGTATCATTGCCAAACGAAGATATGAAAGGCCGTATTATTGGTCGTGAGGGACGTAACATCAGAACCATCGAGGCTTTAACTGGTATCGATTTGATTATTGATGATACTCCTGAGGCAGTCGCTCTAAGTGGATTTGATCCAATAAGAAGAGAAATTGCCCGTATGGCACTTGAAAAACTTATCGAAGATGGTCGTATCCATCCAGCACGTATCGAGGAAATGGTCGATAAAGCGCGCAAGGAAATGGATGATCGTATTCGTGAGCTTGGTGAACAAACTATTTATAGTCTAGGAATTAGTTCCGTAAATCCAGATTTAATCAAAATTATTGGACGTATGCAATATCGTACTAGTTATGGTCAAAATGTCTTAAGTCACTCAATCGAAGTAGCTAAGTTATCCGCTGTTATGGCTGGTGAGTTGGGTGAAGATGTTACTTTAGCAAAACGAGCAGGGTTACTTCACGATATCGGTAAATCTATCGACCGTGAAGTTGACGGATCTCACGTAGAAATAGGTGTAGATATCGCCACGAAGTACAAAGAACCAGAAGTAGTTATCAATACAATTGCTTCACATCATGGGGACGTTGAACCAACTTCTCTCATTGCAACAATCGTTGCTGCTGCTGATGCAATTTCAGCCGCAAGACCTGGCGCAAGATCCGAGTCAATGGAGAACTACATTCATCGTTTGGAGAAACTTGAAGAAATCGCTAATAAGCATGAAGGTGTTGATCACTGTTATGCTATTCAAGCTGGTCATGAAATCAGAATCATGGTAAAACCTGAAGAAATTTCTGATGATCAAGCAGCAATTCTTTCAAGAGATGTCAAAAACGAAATTGAAGATAACCTCGAATATCCTGGCCACATTAAGGTCACAGTTGTTCGTGAGGTTAGAAAAGTTGAATTAGCAAAATAGAAAATTAGGAATGGTATTTGACCATTCTTTTTTTTGTTTAAAATTCTTTTTAGTATTGCCTATCGTTAATGTATAATTAAACTATTATTGGAAAGTGGATCTTGGGGGTATAACAAGTATGTTTAGTGTGATAGTGAAGTTATTTTTGACAATGATTCTGTCAGCTGTAATAACTCCCTTTGTAATAAAACTTGCATATATTTTGGGTGCGGTCGATAACCCTAATGCACGTCGAGTAAACAAAAAACCAATGCCAACTATGGGTGGCTTGGCTATTTTTATTGCGTTTACCTTTTCGACTTTTGTTTTATTGAGAAACCAGTTTCCTTCGCATGAATTGTTCAGTGTTTTCTTAGCTGAAACAATTATCGTGTTAACGGGTATCATTGACGATATTCGAGAATTGTCTCCAAAGGCTAAAATGGCAGGTATCTTCGTCGCATCATTAGTTATTTATTTCCTTGCTGGAATAAGAATGAACGAAGTTGTCTTACCAATCATTGGTTCCTTCAAACTTGGTTGGTGGAGTTTCCCAATAACTATAATTTGGATACTTGCCATAACCAATGCCGTTAACTTGATTGATGGGCTTGATGGATTGGCTACTGGAGTTTCGATTATTGGACTATTCACGATGGGGATAGTTGGTTACTTCTTCTTGAATATTACTAATGTATATGTTGCAATATGGATTTTCGCTTTAGTTGCCGCATTGGTCGGATTTCTACCGCACAACTTCCATCCGGCAAGTATATTCCTTGGTGATACCGGGGCACTGTTCATAGGGTTTATGATTGCTGTGTTCTCGTTGAAAGGTTTGAAAAACGTAACTTTCATTACAATGTTGATTCCCGTGGTTATCTTGGGTGTTCCAATCACAGATACCGTATACGCGATGTTACGTCGTTTCTTGAATAAGAAGCCAATAACGCAGGCAGATAAACACCATTTACATCACCGCTTGATGCAATTAGGATTATCTCACCGTCAAACAGTATTAGTAATTTACGGTTTAGCATTGGTATTTGCATTTATTTCATTGCTATATCCATTATCAAGCTTCTGGGGCAGCGTGTTGCTAACGATAGCGTTACTACTGGGGCTTGAGATGTTTGTCGAGTCCATTGGATTAATGGGAGATAATCGACAACCATTATTACATTCAATTCAAAAATTTATTAAACGTTTAGAGAAAAAATAATGAGCTGAGTAAAGTGTTTTTACACTTACTCAACTCATTTTTAATTTGCATTAATAGGAATTTGTTTAAAGGCTTGATCTGTTTTTTTAAATTTTATCTGATTCTGGAATTGATCAGTAATATCTTGAATGATCACATTTTGAGTTTCCAAATCAAGGAATACATCAACTGTAACGTCAGTAGAAAATTGCTTGTTTTCCAGCAGAATTTTTGAATTGTTGGCGTAGTTTTCAAATTTATCATAAAGATGATATGGAATGTTTAGATGATAGCCTTGCTGCAAGCGGTTTTCGACTAAACCAATTTCTTTGATTCCTTCAGCAGTTGTTGAAGAATATGCGCGAATCAGACCACCGGCTCCCAACTTGATACCACCGAAATATCTAGTCACGACTGCAGTAACGTTGGACATTTCTTGTTGTTGTAGAACATTTAATATCGGTGATCCAGCAGTTCCACTAGGTTCACCGTCATCAGACATCCGCTCGATCAATACGTTTTCTTGAACAATAAAGGCATGACAGTTGTGAGTTGCGCTGGATTCTTGCTTTTTTATCTTAGCTATAAATTCATTAGCCTCCTGTTCACTGTTAGTTTGTGCCAAATGTACGATGAATTTAGATTTCTTAATGTCTTTTTCATAAGAATCAGTATGAGCAATCGTTTTAAAATTTTCCAAAAAAATATTAGCTCCTTTTGCGTAATTATAAGTATGGATAAAATTAGTGAATTAAATGGTGGAAGAATCATTGATACTAGATTACTAACACAAGTACAGTCTAGTCAAATCTTGGAGAATGGTAGTCGTTGTGTACCCGCATTTGTCGATGACATTTGCCATAGATGTGGGACACGGGTTCAAACGGACATATTCAAGGGGAAGAAAGTTTATTGTCGTGGCTGTCTTAATTTTGGGAAAATATATTTAGATGATCAATTAATCATAACAAACAATGAAGTGACTTTTGGTCAACAAAGTTTTCCATTGACGTGGCGAGGACAACTCACTGAAATGCAACGAACAATCTCAATGAAGCTGATCGAATCATTTTATCAATCTGAAGATCATTTAGTTTGGGCAGTTACTGGAGCCGGAAAAACCGAAATGATTTTTCCACTTATTGCGGAGGCAATTAAGAATGATAAAAGGATTGCGATTTGTTCACCAAGAATCGATGTCTGTATTGAATTATTCCCACGGATCAAGGCTGCCTTTGAGAATACAAGTATAGCTTTGTTTCATGGTCGTTCGGACGAAGAATATCATTGTACGCAAATAATGATTGCTACAGTGCATCAGTTGATTAGATTTGAGCAGGCTTTTGACGTATTGATAATTGATGAGGTGGACTCATTTCCACTCGCAGGGGACATCATGCTTGAACGGGCAATCGAGAAATCTAAAAAGCCAAACGGAATGAATGTATACTTATCCGCCACTCCACCGTTACATTTGTTAAACAGAGTAGATGCAAAAAATCTCAATCTTTCTAAAATGTATCAGCGGTTTCATCAGCATCCGCTACCTGAACCTAAAACGCATCTATTATTTAAACCCAGTAACTTTACGAAAATAAATCCGAGATTGAAATTTAGAATTGAACAACTAGTAAAACTGCATGAAAAATTTATGTTGTTTTTCCCACGTATCCCAGAAATGTTGGAATTCGAAAGTAATCTTAGAAAATCTTTTCCAGATTTAAAAATGGTTTCAGTTAGTTCTAAGGATGCTGACAGAATCAATAAAGTAGGGATGTTTAGAAATGATGAAGTACAAGCGATACTGACAACAACAATTTTGGAACGAGGCGTGACCTTCCATCAAATCACAGTTATTGTGATCGACGCTGATGCCAAAGAATTTTCGAAAACGGCATTGATCCAAATTGCAGGTCGAGCAGGACGCTCAAAGGATTCACCAGATGATGAAGTTCATTTCTATTACAATTATTATTCTCGCCAGATCAAGTTGGCCTGTGATGAAATTAAATCGGTAAATAAGCAGGCTAGAAAGAAGTGATTTGCTTAAATTGTGGGCAGCAGATCACTAGAAACCTATCAGTGTCTGAAATATTAACTTTTTCTCAAATATCTGATCGTTCAATTTGCGATTTTTGTAATCGACAGTTAGTCAAACTTTCGGAATTCGAGGTTTGTTCGCGATGCAGTAAAATCACAACTCTAAAAATATGTAATGATTGCACTGATTGGGAGGAAAATCATAAAATTATTAATCAACATTTTGCGATTTATGGGTATAATCAGTTTATGCATGATTATTTTAAAAAATATAAGCGATATGGTGACGTTTTAATGGCAGATTTATTTTCACATGAGATCAGACATTGGGCGTTGCGACACAAATTTGATTTGGTAACTTATATTCCAAGCAGTCCAAGTCATTTTGATGATCGTGGATTCGACCCTGTATATGAATTGTATCAAGATATTTTTTCATTAGAGTCAGTTTTCCTGAAGCAAGATGCTGACAGACCTCAAGCACAAAAGAATAAGCTGGAGCGTTTGAATACACCACAAACTTTTCAATTAAAAGTTGATTTTCGGAAAAAGGACAAAAACATGAAAATGTTGATTTTGGATGATATATACACGACAGGCCGGACTTTACTGCATGCCAGAGCTGTTTTGGAAATGGCTGGTTTTCAAAATATTTATACTTTTTCATTATCTCGCTAGTGAAACCGTTGCCAGTTTGCTCATACAATTATATAATCAATGTGAGGAGTGATCTTAGCTCTAAAGATTCCTTATCACCGGAAGGAGAGGTTTTTATGTTAACAATTAATGTACGTGGCGAAAATATTGAAGTAACACCCGCAATCCGTGATTACGTTGAAAAGAAAGTTTCTAAAATGGAAAAATATTTCAGCGAAGATAGTAATCCTATTGCCCATGTCAACTTGAAGATTTACCCATCAAAAGGAACAAAGGTTGAGGTTACCATACCACTTCCATATATTACTTTGAGAGCTGAAGAAATGAACGACGATATGTATGCAGGTATCGATCTAGTAATTGACAAGCTTGAGAGACAAATCAAGAAATTCAAGACAAAGGTTAACCGTAAAGACCGTGAAAAACCAGGCATCAAGGACATTCCATTGGATGATGTATCACCTGAGGATGCCAAAGAAGACGAGTCACAAATCGTTAGAACAAAACGTCTTTCATTGAAACCTATGGATGCAGAAGAAGCTGTACTTCAAATGGAAATGTTAGGCCACGAATTCTTCATTTTTGAAGATTCAGAAACTAACGGTGCAAGCATTGTTTACAAACGTAACGATGGTAAATATGGCTTGATCGAAACAAACGAATAAAACTTGGGGTCTGGAGGAATCCAGACCTTTTTTGATGCTCACAAATTATGTAAATAAAACTTAATATGTGTTTTAACTCCAGTATTACGCCAATCATAGATGGGCGTTTTTTTAGTTATCCTTAACTTATGCAAAATAGTCCACATGCTTAAAAATAAGGTGTAGAATAAAAACTCTGGAAGTGTACTTTCCGTTTATCACAAGATTAAGTTTAAAAGTACATTAAATAATGATAGAATAGTAGATATGTTTATAACGTTTAGGAGAGATATACAAATATGGCAAATCCATTAAGAAGATGGGTCGAAAGCGATAAAAGAGAAGTTAGACGTATGGGCAGAATTGCCGATAAAATCGAAGCATTAGCTGATGATTACGGTAAAATGTCAAACGAACAACTCCAAGCTAAGACACCTGAGTTTAAAGAGAGACTGAAAAAGGGCGAAACATTGGATGATATTTTGCCAGAAGCCTTCGCTACAGCCCGTGAAGGTGCTAAAAGAGTTCTAGGACTATATCCTTTTAGAGTTCAATTAATTGGTGGTATTACACTTCATGAAGGTAATATTGCTGAAATGAAAACTGGTGAAGGTAAAACTTTAACAGCTACTTTACCAGTTTATTTAAATGCTTTAGCAGGCAAAGGTGTACACGTTGTTACTGTTAACGAATACCTTTCTGGCCGTGATGCTAAAGAAATGGGTGAGTTATACCACTGGTTAGGTTTGACCGTAGGATTGAACGTTAACCAACTTGATGCAGAAGAAAAACGTGAAGCTTACAACTGCGATATCACTTATTCAACAAACAGTGAACTAGGATTTGATTATCTTCGTGACAACATGGTTGTTTACAAAGAACAAATGGTTCAACGTCCACTTAATTTCGCCATCGTTGATGAGGTCGATTCAATTTTGATCGATGAGGCTAGAACACCTTTGATCATTTCTGGTGCTGCTGAAAAATCTACAGCAATGTACGTTCGTACGGACAGATTTGTTAAGACTCTTGTTGAAGATGACTACAAGATCGATTGGCCTACAAAGTCAATCAGTTTAACTGAAACTGGTATTAGAAAAGCTGAAGATTACTTTGGTTTGGATAACTTGTATGACATTGATAACACTGTCTTGAACCACCATTTGGATCAAGCTTTGCGTGCCAATGAAATCATGCATTTGGATATTGACTACGTTGTTCAAGACAACGAAGTTAAAATCGTTGATCAATTTACTGGTCGTGTTATGGAAGGTCGTCGTTATTCAGATGGACTACACCAAGCTATTGAAGCTAAAGAAGGCGTAGAGATCCAAGATGAAACAAAGACAATGGCCAACATCACTTACCAAAACTTCTTCCGTATGTATGACAAGCTTTCTGGTATGACTGGTACAGCCAAAACAGAAGCTGAAGAATTTAGAGAAATCTATAACATGGAAGTTGTTTCTATTCCAACTAACAAACCTGTTATTCGTGACGATAAAGATGATGTTCTTTATCCTACATTGAAGAGTAAATTTGCTGCTGTTGTTAAAGATATCGAACAACGTCACGCAAAAGGACAACCTATGTTGGTTGGTACTGTTGCCGTTGAATCTTCAGAATATCTTTCAAAATTATTGAATGAAAAAGGCATTCCACATGCTGTTCTTAATGCTAAGAACCATGCTAAGGAAGCTGAAATTGTTATGAACGCCGGACAACGTGGTGCGGTTACTATTGCTACCAATATGGCTGGTCGTGGTACTGATATCAAACTTGGACCTGGTGTTACTGATTTAGGTGGACTTGCTGTTATTGGTACTGAACGACATGAATCACGTCGTATTGATAACCAGCTTCGTGGTAGATCTGGACGTCAGGGTGATCCTGGTGTTACTCAATTCTACATGTCACTTGAAGATGACTTGATGAAACGATTTGGTTCTGAAAGAATCAAGAATATTCTTAAAGCACTTCGTGTTGAAGAGGATGATCAAGTTATCCAAAGTAGAATGATGACTCGTCAAGTTGAGTCAGCTCAAAAACGTGTTGAAGGTAATAACTACGATACACGTAAGAATACTTTGCAATATGATGATGTTATGCGTGAACAACGTGAAGTTATCTATAAAGAGAGAATGGAAGTTATCTCTGAAGACGAAGATCTAGACAAGGTATTAATGCCAATGATCGAACGTACAATTGATGCTCAAGTTGATGTTCATACTCAAGGTAAAAAAGAAGAATGGGATCTTCCAGCAATTGTTGATTTTGCTAAAGCAGCAATTGTTTCAGATGAAAACTTTAGTGTTGTTGATATTCAAATGCGTGATGCTGATGGAATCAAGAAATATCTTATGGACTTAGTTCACAAGAATTACGATGAAAAAGCAGACTCACTTGGAGATCCAGCACAAATGCTAGAATTCGAAAAAGTTGTTATTCTTCGTGTTGTTGATGAACACTGGACAGATCATATTGATGCAATGGATCAATTGCGTCAATCAATCGGACTCCGTGGTTATGGACAACTTAATCCATTAGTTGAATATCAAGAAGAAGGATATCGTATGTTTGAGGAAATGATCTCTGACATCGAATATGACGTAACTAGATTATTCATGAAGGCTGAAATTAGACAAAATATGGAAAGATAAAAAACAGGCCTTGGCCTGTTTTTTTTATACAAAGGTGAAAATATGGAATTTGGTGAAATAAAAAGTAATATTTCCGAAATAGAAGAAAAAATCGATCAATTCCGGAGGTCTCTTTGACTTAGAAAATTTGGAAGAGAGTATTGCCGAGAACGAATCTCGGATGACTCAAAATGGTTTTTGGGATGATCATGAGAAAGCCCAAAAACTGATCGATGAGAACAACTTGTTAAAAGATAAGTATGACAATTTCAAGAACCTTGAACAATCTTCTGAAGATCTGTCTGTTTTGGCAGAATTGTACCAAGAAGATGAAGATCCCGAGTTGATGGAACAATTAGAGGATAACTTGGAAAGTATCAATAAAGAAATGCAGACTTACGAATTAACAATGTTGTTATCTGAACCATATGATTCGCACAATGCAATTTTAGAAATACATCCTGGTGCTGGTGGTACCGAATCACAAGACTGGGGTGAGATGTTACTTAGAATGTATGAACGCTGGGCAGACCAGCATGAATTTAAAGTAGAATTTGAAGATTACCAACCAGGTGACGTGACCGGAATAAAGAGTGTTTCCATCATGATAACTGGACCAAATGCTTACGGCTTATTGCGCTCTGAACGTGGAGTTCATCGTTTGGTCAGAATTTCACCATTTGATTCTGCAGGTAGACGCCATACCTCATTTGCCTCGGTTGATGTCATGCCGGAATTGGATGATTCCATCGATGTAGAAATCAACGACGATGATTTGCGAGTTGACGTTTTCCGTTCATCAGGTGCTGGTGGACAGCATATCAATAAGACTTCATCAGCCGTTAGGATCACACATATTCCGACTGGGATAGTCGTCAGTTCACAAGCACAACGTTCACAACTACAAAATAGACAAACAGCTATGAGTATGTTGAAAGCTAAACTTTTCCAAAAAGAACAAGAAGAGCAAGCTAAGCGAAATGCTGAAATCAAAGGTGAACAAATGGACATCGGTTGGGGTTCTCAAATCCGTTCATATGTTTTCCATCCATATACAATGGTAAAGGACCATCGCTCTAATTATGAAACAGGTAATGGTCAAGCGGTTATGGACGGAGATTTGGACCAATTTATTTACGCCTATTTACAATGGAAATTACAAGGGGATAACCCAGACTAATCATGAAAAAGAAAATATTAACAGTTGATGATGAACCCGCAATTTTGGAGTTGATCGACTATAATTTGGAAAACAACAATTATGATGTGAAAAAGGCAACTGATGGTAAGCAAGCTATCGAAATGGTCGAAGAAGAAAAATTTGACCTGATATTGTTGGATCAAATGTTGCCAAAAGTTAGTGGAATTGATGTTTTAAAACGTATCAGAGCTAAAGGGGATGCTACACCTGTCATCTTCTTAACTGCTGTTGATACTGAGGAAAATAAAATCGAGGGTTTGATCAGTGGAGCAGATGATTATGTAACTAAACCGTTTAGCGTCAAGGAGTTACTTGCACGAATCGAAGTAGTTCTGCGTAGATCGGGAAAATCTTCAGGTAAACAGACAGTCTTTAAATTGAACAAATCATTAAAAAGTCTTGATATGGATGGTGTCGATATACCACTGACAAGAAAAGAATTTGAGTTACTGGCATTTCTGATCAAGAACAAAGGAATAGTCGTTTCCCGTGACCAAATATTTGAAAGTGTCTGGGGAATAAATTCTAATTCACAAATTAGGATGGTCGATATCCAAATTAGCCATTTACGTGATAAAATCGAAAAGGAAACAAAAGATCCGCAAATAATAAAAACCGTCCATGGGTTCGGTTATATTTTAGAGGTGTAGGGATGAAAAGAAGGTTAGGTCCAATATTTGGAATCATCATTTCCATTGTCCTTTTTCTGGCATTAGCACTATTTGCTGATAATATTCTTGGAAATTCGCAACGTGCGGCTTTTTCAGATGAAGTAAGTTCATATAATGAATTGAGGAAAAATCACAAGCCAAGCACATCGGCTGATATTACAGATTTAACTTATGTGAACATCAAAGAAAATGGCACTCTTTCAAAGAAGGCTTCAGATTTAATTCATCGTGGTAATTTTTCAATGAGTGAACAATATGCCACCGACAGATCTTTTGGTAATAGAACCATGTTTTACCGTTATAACAATGGCGATTATGTGGTTGCAAAAAAATATTCTCGTTTATGGAATCAAGACCCATTAACATTTACACTTATTGGGATTTTGTTCTTTATAATCGTTGATACAATCGTGATAATTTATTATCGTCAACGTCAAATATTGAAAAAAGATATTGATAGTGTGACGAATAACTTGAGACGTGTTCGAAAGAACAAAGAAATTTCTTCACTCATTTTGTCACCAGATGACGATCTATACGAATTAGTTGAGCAAACTAATCAAATCAATAAAGACATTAGTCAGCTTAGAGAAGATGCAAAACTTCGTGAACGTAGATTTAAAGGATTGATAGGACATCTGCCTATTGGTGTTATGCTGCTAAACTCTCAGGGTGAAGTTTTGTTACATAATCAAGCGATGGCATCGTTGCTAGATGAAAATATTACCGACGATATTCATCCTTTTATTGAGGATGTTAAGACATATGGCTTAAGCCGTATGATCGAACATTCTTTGCGTAAGAATAAAAATTACCATCGAGAGATCCAACTGGTTGGAAATTCTCAAAAATATGTTGACGCAAATGTTATTCATTTGGTTCATACACGAGAAGATTTTGATCAGCAAGTATTAGTTATTCTGTATGATTTGACGGAAAGCCGTCATATGGAACAAATGCAAGTTGATTTTGTAAATAATGTAAGTCATGAGTTGAAGACACCAATAACATCCATCGAAGGATTTTCTGAAACACTACTTGATGGTGCTCAAGATGATCCTGAAAAACGTGAGCACTTCCTGAAAATCATTCATGACGAAAGTGTTAGATTGACGGAGTTGATTCAGGATATCCTTTCATTATCTAAAATTAAAAAGGATAATGATTCAACAGAACTTGTTGATATGGAAACTGACATCGAACGAATTTTGCAAAGTATGGAAGTGTCGATCGATAAACATCATCTTAAAGTTGAGAAAAGCTTCTTTGGCAATAAAGAAGTAACCATCAATCGAGCTAAAGTTAATTTAATTTTGAATAATTTAATCAAAAATGCAATTTCGTATAATAAGGAAAACGGAACCATCAAGATTGCTGTTCATCATGACGAAATCGAAAACCGACTACGGGTTATTATTGAGGACTCCGGTATCGGCATTTCTCAAGATGATCAAAATAGAGTCTTTGAAAGATTCTATCGAGTCGATAGATCACGTAGTTTAGAAACTGGTGGTACTGGATTGGGATTGGCTATTGTTAAAGAGACAGTTGACAATTTAGACGGTAATTTGACAATAGATTCTGATTTAGGATTAGGGACAACGTTTACATTCGAAATTCCTTTATAAAGTTTAAAAAGATTGAGAATTTTTTTCTCAATCTTTTTTGTTTCCACAAATATATACAAAAAATATACATCCATATATTAATATGAACGATATAGAGGTGAGAATATTGAAAAAACGAGTTGTCGCTTTATTTGTCCTGCTTTTTTCTGCTGTCTTTGTGTTGACTGGATGCAAAGGTAGTAATGGACAAGAGACTATCACAGCAGTAGGTTCTTCTGCCGCACAACCATTAGTCGAGTTAGCGGGAGAAGAATTTACCAAGGATAACCCAAATCAGTATGTCAATGTACAAGGTGGAGGTACCGGTACCGGATTGAGCCAAATCCAGCAAGGTGCAGTTAATATAGGTAACTCTGACCTCTATGCAGAGCAAAAAAGTGATATCGATTCTTCAAAATTGGTCGATCACCGTATTTGTGCTGTAGGGATGGTTCCGATAACCAATAAAGATGTGAAGGTAGATTCATTAACAATAAAACAATTGCGTCAGATTTTTTCTGGTGAAATAACTAACTGGAAACAAGTTGGTGGCCAAGATCTTGGAATTACTATCATTAATCGTGCAGACGGTAGTGGTACACGTTCTTCATTTGAGAATGATGTTATGAATGGCACTCCGTTCGCTCGTTCTCAAGAGCAAGACTCAAGTGGTATGGTTCGTCAAATTGTTGACAACACAGCTGGTTCAATCAGTTATTTAGCAATGCCTTATTTAAATGATTCTGTAAAAACTTTGGAAGTTGATCATATTGCACCTACCATCAAAAATATTGAAACGAATAAATGGAAAATTTGGTCATATGAACATTTGTATACTAATGGCAAAGCCACTGGTATGACGAAAGATTTCTTGAATTATATTATGACTGACCATGTTCAAAAAAATGTTGTTCAAAAATTAAGATATGTTCCTATAAATGATATGCAATATGACAAAGATGCGAAGGGTAATGTTACGCCTGTTTCTCAGGAGGGAAGATAATTGAAGGATCCGATTAGGGAAAGTTTACTTAAAAAATCAGTATCAGCAAAAAGGGAGACTAAAGGTAAGATAATTTCTTTTAGTTTCACTGCTATTATCGTTATTTTGGTTGTAACAATTATTGGATTTGTTGCATCTAGAGGATTAATTATCTTCTTTAAAGATGGAGTTAATCCAATAGATTTTTTGACTCATTCAGTTTGGACACCAAATAAATTAGATAGTGCAGGTCATCCTATTGTTGGTGCTGCACCAATGATTATTGGCTCGTTTGCAGTTACTGTTATTGCTGCCTTGATAGGTACACCATTTGCTATTGCAGCGGCAATTTTTATGACCGAGATATCGCCAAAATGGGGAAGGAAGATACTCCAGCCAGTTATTGAATTACTAGTTGGTATTCCATCAGTTGTTTATGGTTTCATTGGACTGACAATTGTTGTTCCATTTGTACGAAACATCGCTGGTGGTAGTGGTTTTGGTATCCTAGCAGGGTCATTTGTACTTTTTGTTATGATACTACCCACTATTACGTCAATGTCCGTAGATGCCCTTAGGAGCGTTCCTAGATACTATCGTGAAGCATCATTAGCGTTGGGTGCAACTCGTTGGCAAACAATTTCTCGAGTTATCTTGAGATCAGCTACACCTGGGATTTTGACTGCGGTCATTTTTGGTATGTCTAGAGCTTTTGGTGAAGCTTTGGCAGTTCAAATGGTAATTGGTAATGCGATGTTGTTACCACAAAACCTAGTATCACCTTCATCAACTTTGACAAGTGTTCTAACAATGAACATGGGAAATACAACAATAGGATCGACAGCTAATAATGCCCTTTGGTCATTAGCCTTGCTATTGCTGATCATGTCATTAGTATTCAACTTCGTTATTAGAGCGATTGCTAAGCGAGGTGAGCTCTAATGTTTAACGAAAAAACAAAAGATAAGATTGCCACAGGTGTCATTTACTTTATGTCTGGAATAATCGTATTGATTCTTGCAGGATTATTACTATACATATTAGGAAGTGGACTACGTTATGTTAACTGGCACTTTTTAACTTCTGGATCAAAGGCTTTTCAAGCTGGTAGTGGAATCGGTATCCAACTTTTTAACTCATTCTTCTTATTGATCCTGTCAATGCTTATATCTATTCCTATCGCTATTTCTGCCGGTATTTTCTTGTCAGAATACGCTGGAAAAAATAAAATCGTTGAAGTTATTAGAATTTCAATTGAAGTATTAAGCTCATTGCCATCAATCGTTGTTGGTCTATTTGGATTCTTGATTTTCGTAATTAGTTTTAAATTTGGATTTTCTATCTTGTCTGGTGCGTTGACATTAACAGTTTTCAATTTACCTATTCTTACTCGTAATGTTGAAGACTCATTAAAATCCGTACCACAATCACAACGTGAGGCCGGTTTAGCTTTGGGTCTTTCAAAATGGGAAACTGTCATTCACGTAATCATACCTGATAGCTTACCCGGAATAATTACCGGTATGATCATTGGTGCCGGAAGAGTCTTTGGTGAAGCTGCTGCATTGATTTATACAGCTGGTCAAAGTGCTCCGCCACTTGATTTCTCAAACTTTAATATTTTCAGTATCACAAGTCCGTTGAATCTTTTCCGTCCTGCGGAAACTTTGGCGGTCCACATTTGGAAAGTCAATTCTGAAGGATTGATTCCAGATGCTGTTCAAGTTTCAGCTGGAGCATCAGCTGTCTTGATAATTGCCGTTTTAATATTCAATCTGCTTTCTCGTTACGTTGGAAACTTGGTTTATAAAAAGATGACTGGAGAATAATATGGACGAACAAAAATTAAATCAACAGTATATCTATCATTTGGATGAAGATGAACACGAGATTGCTATGGAAACCAAGGATCTTCAAGTTTTTTATGGCGAAAAAGAAGCAATGCACAAAGCATCACTTCAGTTTCAAAGATATAAAATCACATCACTGATCGGTGCTTCTGGTTCTGGTAAGTCAACTTTCTTGAGGTCGTTGAATAGAATGAACGATAATGTACCTGGAGCCACGGTCAAAGGTCAAATTTTGTATCGTGGACTTGATATCAACAAGAATGATGTTGATATTTATGAAACCAGAAAACACATCGGCATGGTTTTTCAACGTCCCAATCCGTTTTCGAAATCAATCTATGACAACATTACTTTTGCTTTGAAACGACATGGTCTGCATGATAAAAAGAAGCTTGATGAGATTGTCGAAACGACGCTCAAACAAGCTTCATTGTGGGACCAGGTCAAGGATGATCTTGGTAAGAGTGCGTTGTCACTTTCAGGTGGACAGCAGCAAAGGCTTTGCATTGCACGAGCAATTGCCATGAAACCTGATATCTTATTGATGGATGAGCCTGCCAGTGCACTAGATCCTATCTCAACATCTAACGTTGAAGAGACGATGTTGAGTTTAAAAGACAAATATACAATTATTATAGTTACACATAATATGCAACAAGCCGGAAGAATCAGTGATTACACTGCATTCTTCCACTTAGGTCATGTTGTTGAATTTAATGAAACTCGAAAGATATTTACTCGACCTAAGATGGAAACAACGGAAGAGTATGTATCTGGACACTTTGGATAAAGGAAGACAAAAATGGTTGAAGCAAAAAAAATATTAACTTCATCAGACGTCCATTTATTTTATGGAAAAAAAGAAGCTTTACAAGGTATTAATTTAGATTTCGTGGAGAATGAGATCACTGCTTTGATCGGACCATCTGGATGTGGTAAATCAACCTATCTGCGTTGTTTAAATAGAATGAATGATTTGATTCCTGATGTTACTATAACTGGTAATATTGAATTAAATGGAAAAAATATCTACGCACCAAATATCGATACAGTTGAATTAAGAAAACAAGTTGGAATGGTTTTCCAACAACCCAATCCGTTTCCTTTTTCGATTTACGACAATGTTGTTTATGGCTTGAGATTAGCTGGGACTAAAGACAAAGCAACTTTGGATGAAGCAGTAGAAACAAGTTTAAGAAACGCTGCTGTTTGGGATGACGTAAAGGATAAGTTGAATGAAAGTGCCTTATCACTTTCAGGTGGGCAACAACAGAGAGTTTGTATTGCTCGTGTATTGGCAGTTAAGCCGGATATTATCCTGCTCGACGAACCAACATCAGCTTTGGATCCAATCTCTTCATCGCAAGTTGAGAATATGTTGTTAACTTTGAAAGATAAATATACAATAATTATTGTCACTCACAATATGCAACAAGCTTCAAGAATTTCAGACAAAACAGCCTTTTTCTTGAACGGTGAGCTAATTGAAGTAAATGCTACAAAGAATATATTCTTAAATCCTAAAGAAAAACAAACTGAGGACTATATTTCAGGTAAATTTGGATAAGGGGGCAAATTGAATGAGAAGTACTTTTGAAGAACAACTTAATAATTTACATTTAAGATTCTCAGAAATGGGCATGATGGCCAGTGAAGCTATTATGAAATCAGTTAAGGCCTACATTAACCACGATAAGGCCTTGGCAAAAGAAGTAATTGAAAACGACCGTTTTATCAATAAGCGTGAGGTCGATTTGGAGAAAAAGTCATTTGAAATGATTGCACTTCAACAACCAGTTACATCTGACTTACGAATGGTCGTTACCGTATTGAAAGCCAGTTCAGATCTTGAACGTATGGGTGATCATGCTGTAAGTATCGCTCAAGAAACGATTCGAGTTAAGGGGACAACTCGTATTCCAGAAATTGAGAAATTGATTGCTGAAATGGGTGATATGGCTACAAGTATCGTTGAAGATTCATTGGAAGCTTATCTAAAAGAAGACGGACAAATGGCTGAAGACGTTGCTGCAAAAGACGGTGACATCGACAAGCGAGGTAAGTTGATCAATGACATGTGCATCAAGGATATGCAGCAGTCTGTAGACAATGTTATTAGTGGTTCTTCATATATGTTAGTTGAAAGTTATTTGGAACGTGTTGGTGACTATGCCACAAATATTTGTGAATGGGTTGTTTACCTGAACACTGGACATGTGGTAGAACTAAGTCAGAAGCATGTGACTGATACCGAAGAATAGTAGCTTGAAGTTTCCGTCACAATGTTATATATTTTTCTAACAAGTTGAGGTGGAAACCATGAAGAAACGTTTGACCAGATCTACTACAGATCGTTTTGTTGCCGGTGTTTGTGGGGGGCTTGCAGAATATTTTGGAGTAGACTCTACATGGATACGGTTAGCATTTATTGTATTGATTCCATATAGTTTCTTTATGCCGATCGTTGTTTATATTGCCTGTTATTTATTGATTCCTGAAAAAAGAAATATTCAAAGGGCAAGTTTTAGACATAATGTAAATAATCCGTTTCATCGGCTCCATTCTCATGCAAGATCAACAAATTCTGAAAAGAAGAAATGATGAGGATGAAAGATAATGAGATTATTGATCAAAACAGCAATTTATACACTATTGTTTTTAGCAATAGCTGCATTGTTGCCAAATATGTTCAGAGTTGACACACTTGCAACTGCAATCATTGCTAGTTTTATCCTGGTGTTGTTGAACTGGACTGTGAAGCCTATATTACACATTATTTCCTTACCGATAACATTTTTGACGTTTGGACTGTTTTCATTTGTGATTAGTGCTATCACTTTAGAAATTACATCAGCATTGCTATCTGGTCGTTTTTATTTTAGTAGCTTTGGTTCTGCCTTAGTTGTTGCAATCATCATGGCAATCTGTAATTCAATTATTAATGGTTTTGCTAGAGACAATTTTCAAAAACGCGGATAGACGCGTTTTTTTTATATGCAAATTGATGATAGAATTAATAAAAAGAGTTGGAGAGGTTAGAGTATGGCAAATTTTGTAACTGTTACTGATTTAGTAAAAGATAATAATTTAAAAGTATACGGTGGCGAAGAATTACTCGATGATAAAAAGATTACGACGAGTGATATTTCTAGACCCGGTATCGAATTAACAGGTTATTTTGATTACTATCCAAGTGAACGTATTCAATTGTTTGGACAGACAGAATCTGCCTATTCACATTCGATGACTGATAATAATCGCTATAAGGTCATGTTGGAGTTGTGTAGAGAAGATACTCCGGTATTGTTGGTTGCACGTGACATCACTCCTAGTGATGAATTACTTAAGGCAGCGAAAGCACATAAGGTCCCAGTTATTGGATCTGCATTACCTACAACTAGACTCTCAAGTTTGATCACCGAATATTTGGATGAAAGATTAGCACCCAGAGAATCTGTTCACGGTGTTTTAGTCGACGTATACGGTATTGGTATTCTCTTGACTGGTCATTCAGGTATTGGTAAAAGTGAAACAGCTTTGGAACTTGTTAAAAGAGGTCACCGACTGATTGCTGATGACCGTGTAGATGTTTATCAACAAGATGAGAAGACAATTGTCGGTGAAGCGCCAAAAATTTTGAATCATTTGCTTGAGATTCGTGGTATTGGAATTATTGATGTCATGAACTTATTTGGTGCTGGTGCAGTGCGTTCTTCAAGTGATATTCAATTGATCATCAACCTGGAAGATTGGTCTCCAGATAAAAATTATGATCGTTTAGGTTCAATGGAAGAGACTCGTAATTTCTTTGATGTTGGTGTTCCTCAAATTACTATTCCAGTTAAAGTTGGTCGTAATATTTCAATTATCATTGAAGTTGCTGCTATGAACTTTAGAGCTAGAAAAATGGGCTTTGATGCAACAAAGAAATTTGAAGAAAACTTGGGATCTTTGATCAAAGAAAATGGTCAAAAAAATTCCGATGATGGAGACGATAAGTAATGACTTTACTTGCATTGAATCCAATTGCGTTTCATTTAGGTAATTTAGAAATACATTGGTATGGGATCATAATTGCTCTAGGTGCTCTAGTTGGAGTAATTATGGCAATGAGAGAAGCAACTCGTCGTGGCATTGATTCGGACAATATTTTGGATCTAGTATTATTTGGTGTTCCAATTGGTTTGATTGGTGCTCGAATTTATTATGTGATTTTTGAATTACCATTTTATATGGCAAATCCAGGTGAAATAATTAAAATCTGGCACGGTGGTATCGCGATATATGGTGGATTGATTGCGGCATTTATTGTTTTACTAGTACTCTGTAAACGTCGAAAGCTCTCAGTTTGGTTGATGCTTGATATTGCAGCACCATCTGTAATGTTAGGTCAAATAGTTGGTCGTTGGGGTAACTTCATGAATCAAGAAGCCTTTGGAGCCAAGACCTCGTTAGATTTCTTGCAGTCATTACATTTACCTCATTTCATTGTTGAGCAAATGTTTATTAATGGAGCCTATCGTCAACCCACTTTCCTTTACGAATCGATGGCCAATCTAGTAGGATTAATAATAATACTTGCCATAAGACATCGTAAGCAGCTTTACAAACGTGGTGAAGTATTCTTAAGTTACTTAGTTTGGTATCCAATCGTACGTTTCTTCGTTGAAGGGATGAGAACTGACAGTTTGTATATCATGCCCGGTGTTAGAGTTTCACAAGTACTTTCAGTTATTTTGCTTATCGCCGCAATCGTTCTGATCATATATCGTCGTCGTAAGAATGATATTCCTTGGTATGTTGAAAAAGTGTGAGCAATTTAATAGCAATTTAAAATAAAAATGGTAATATTTGTTGAGTGTTAAGGAGGTAACGCAATGAAAACTTTCGATGTAGTAGTTATTGGTGCAGGTCCTGGGGGCTTGACTGCAGCACTTTATGCATCCCGTGCTAATTTGTCAGTTATGATTTTGGACCGTGGTATTTACGGTGGACAAATGAATAACACAGCCGAAATTGAAAATTATCCTGGATTTGATTCAGTTTTGGGACCAGATCTAAGTGAAAAGATGTTCAATTCTTCAACTCAATTTGGAGCTGAATTCGGATATGGTGCTGTTGAATCAATCGAGGACAATGGTGCTAAAAAAATTGTGCATACCGATGATGGAGATTACGAAACTAGTGTTGTAATTATTGCAACCGGTTCTGAATACAAGAAAATCGGTATTCCTGGAGAGAATGAATTATCTGGACGTGGAGTTTCATACTGTGCTGTCTGTGATGGTGCCTTCTTTAAGGGACAAGATGTTGCTGTTATCGGTGGTGGAGATTCTGCTGTTGAAGAAGGAGTTTACCTAACTCAACTTGCAAAATCCGTTACAATTATTCACCGTCGTGACCAATTGCGTGCCCAAAAGATCCTTCAAGATCGTGCATTTAAAAATGATAAAATTAAATTTGTTTGGAATGCCGACGTAAAAGAAATCGTTGATGAAGACGATAAAGTTGCTGGTGTTCGTTATGTAGATAAAGAAACTGGTGAAGAACATGTTGTTCCCGCTAAAGGTGCTTTTATCTATGTTGGAATTCAACCAATGACAGAATCATTCAAAGGACTTGGAATTTTGGATGATGCTGGTTGGATCGATACTGATGACCACATGAAAACTAAAGTTGCTGGTATTTATGCTATCGGTGATGTTCGTAAGAAAGACTTGCGTCAAATCACTACAGCTGTCGGTGATGGTGGAATTGCTGGACAAGAAGCCTTCAATTACATCCAAACATTGTCAGATGCAGATACAAAAGTAACTTCAAAATAGTTAATAAGTGAGAGTTTAGGGATGACCTGAACTCTTTTTTTGTACCCTTTTTAAGTTAGATTTAATTATTTTCAGTTAGTATGGTGACATTCATTTTTATTATTGGCCTTGATTGCTATAATGTAATGTAAGGACTTACAAAGTAGGAGGACCGTCAAACATGTCTTGGCAAGAAAATATGAAACGTTGGCTTGATTATTCTGAATTGGATCCAGAGTTAAAGTCAAAATTAAATGATTTAAAAAATAATTCTGAGGAAGCTGAAGAAGCTTTCTATTCACCCATGGAATTTGGAACTGCTGGTATGCGAGGTGTTATTGGACCCGGAATCAACAGAATGAATATCTATACAGTCAGACAAGCAGCTGAAGGTTTGGCATTATTCATGGACACATTGGACGATAAAACAAAATCACGTGGTGTAGCGATCAGTTTTGACTCAAGATATCACTCACAGGATTTTGCAATTGAGTCAGCCAAGGTTTTGGGTGCACATAACATCAAGAGTTATGTTTTCGATAGCTTGAGACCCACTCCAGAATTATCTTTTGCTGTCAGAAGTTTGCATACGTATGCGGGAATCATGATCACCGCTAGTCACAATCCTAAGCAATATAATGGATTCAAAATTTATGGTCCTGATGGTGGTCAAATGCCTCCTGTTGAATCTGATAAAATTACCGAATTTGTTAGAAAAGCTGAAGATTTATTTTCCATAGATGTTAAGACCGTTTATGAATTACGAGACCAAAAGTTGATGCAACTGATTGGCGAAGATGTTGATCAAGATTATTTGGCAAAACTAGATACAGTTGTTGTAAATCATGACTTGATCAAAGAAGTTGGCCATAAGATGAAGTTTGTCTATACACCGCTTCATGGAACAGGAAAAATGATTGCTCCTCGAGTATTTCAAGATTTAGGCTTTGAGAACTTCAGTATGGTCACTGAACAGGCAATCTTAGATCCTGAGTTCTCAACAACTCCGTTTCCAAATCCAGAATTTGCTCAGACATTTGATTTGGCAATTGAACGTGGCAAAAAAATTGATGCTAATATTTTGATTGCTACTGATCCGGATGCTGACAGATTAGGTGCTGCTGTTAGACAACCAGATGGTTCATACAAATTAATGACAGGTAATCAAATTGCTTCTGTCTTGTTAAATTATTTGTTACAAGCTAAAAAAGAAACCGGTACTTTGCCAGATAATGGTGCAGTCGTTAAATCGATTGTCTCTTCTGAATTAGCAACTAAGATTGCTGAAAAATATGGCGTGAAAATGTATGACGTTTTAACTGGTTTCAAGTATATTGCCGAGAAAATTGAAAACTTCGAAGAAACTGGAAGCCATGAATTCTTATTTGGATTTGAAGAGAGTTATGGTTATCTTGTAAAATCCTTTGTTCGTGATAAAGATGCTATGCAATCAACTATTTTATTAGCTGAAGCTGCTGCTTATTATGAATCAAAAGGTAAGACAATTTATGATGCCTTAGAAGATCTATATCAAGAATTTGGATATTATCGTGAAAAAACCATTTCTAAGACTTTTGATGGCGTGTCAGGTAAAGCTAGAATGGCAGAAATCATGAAAGAATTCCGTGAAGAAGGACTCAAAGAAATTGATGGGGTACCAGTTGTCGAATCCTTAGATTATCTCAATGGAACAGATATAACTTCTGCTGGAACTAAAGACACTGGCCTACCAAAAGCTGACGCCTTGAAATATATTTTGGAAGATGGAACTTGGGTGGCTATTAGACCTTCAGGTACTGAGCCAAAAATGAAGTTCTATATAGGAATCACAAGTGACAGTGATGATAATGCTGCCAAAAAATTAGATGATTTTGCTAAAGAAATCGATAGTTGGGAATAGTAATCTAAGTTTGGGAGATAGTAAAATGAAGGATACTGTATTTGTTAAAGCAGGAAAAGTCGCAATCAAGGATAGTGAGAAACCTCAAATTCAGGCGAGTGATGATGTTATTATTCACGTTGTCCGTACCTGTGTTTGTGGATCTGATTTATGGTCATATCGTGGTTTTGAAGATAAAGATGCAAATTCACAAAACAATGGTCATGAAGCAATCGGTATCGTCGAAGAAGTTGGTAGTGATATTACTACCGTTGTTCCAGGAGATTTTGTAATTGCACCATTCACTCACGGTTGTGGACATTGTGCCGCTTGTTTAGCCGGATTTGATGGAGATTGTCAGAATCATACTGATAATTTCAGTAGCGGTGTTCAAGCTGAATATGTTAGATTTCAACATGGTGAATGGGCGTTGGTAAAAATTCCTGGAAAACCTGCTGATTATAGCGACGAAATGTTAAATTCCTTGTTGAGTTTAGCTGATGTTATGGCTACTGGTTATCATGCTGCCCGTGTTGCTAACGTACAACAAGGTGATACAGTTGCAGTTGTCGGAGACGGTGCAGTGGGATTATGTGGTGTAATTGCTGCAAAAATGCGTGGTGCACGTAAAATTATCGCCATGAGTCGTCATGAAGATCGTCAAAAGTTAGCCTTAGAATTTGGAGCAACTGATATTGTTGCCGAACGTGGTGATGATGGTATTGCTAAAGTCATGGAGTTAACAAATAATTCTGGCGCCGATGCAGTTTTGGAATGTGTCGGAACTGAATTGGCAACTGATACAGCAATGAAGATTGCTCGTCCAGGTGCAATCGTTGGTCGTGTTGGCTTGCCACATCAACCTAAGATGGATATGACTGAATCATTTGGTAGTAATGTATCTGTTGCTGGTGGTCCAGCATCTGTAACAACATATGATAAAGAGTTGTTACTCAAAGCTGTCTTAGATGGAGATATTCATCCTGGAAAAGTGTTTACAAAGCAATTTGACTTAGATGATATTGATGCTGCTTATCAAGCAATGACAAATCGTGAAGCTATCAAATCATTGATAGTGGTTAGCTAATTATATAAATTAAAATAGTTTCAATTATAGATGTGAATAAAACTCACATCTATTTTTTTATGTTTCGTGAACCTTATGACATCGATCTGTCAATTGAGATATAATAATTGTTATTGAGTTTGTTTTCTAAAAGGGGATTTTATATTTTGGCGACTAATCAACATATGGTCATAATTTCATTGGATTCATTGGGGTATAGGGATCTTAATGAACATCGAGATTCATTACCTACTTTAGATAAATTAATGAAGACAGGAACTTGGGTAAAGTCTGTTACTGGTATTTATCCAACACTTACTTATCCGTCTCATACGACTATTATTACGGGACAATATCCAAGCGTTCATGGAATTGTCAATAATACCAAGATTCAACCAGAAAGACGCTCACCCGATTGGTATTGGTACCAAAAGGATGTTAAGTCGACAACTTTGTATGACTTGGCCCGCCAAAAGGGTATGAAGACAGCTGCCTTTTTATGGCCAGTAACAGCTGGAAGTAAAATAAATTACAATCTGGCAGAAATTTTTCCTAATAGAATTTGGACTAATCAAGTGATGGTTTCTTTGAAAGCCAGTTCTCCAATGTTCTTACTCGAAATGAATCACAAATATGGTAAGTTGAGAAATGGTATCAAACAGCCACAATTGGATGAATTTATCACAGCTTGTGCAGTCGATACATTGGAAAATAAGAAACCAAATCTGACTATGATTCATTTAGTTGATATGGACAGCATGAGGCACTGTTATGGTGTTCGTTCAGATGAAGCGATGGATGCCTTGCATCGTTTGGATAAGCATGTTGAGCAGATAATTGATGCAACAAAAAAAGCTGGCACATTTGATGATACTAACTTTGTAATATTGGGTGATCATTATCAGATAAATGTTAATAAGATGATTCATTTGAATACATTGTTTGCAAAGAAGGATTGGCTAAAACCAAGGGATGACCAAACCTTCGGCAAGGACTGGTCAGCAATGGCAAAAACTTGTGATGGTTCAACTTATATTTACACTAAAAATTTTGACCACATAAATGAATTGCGTGATTTAGTTGAACACGTTGAAGGTGTCGAAAAAGTGTATACGAAAGATGAAACGGCAAAACGTGGTGCTGACCCAGAATGTACATTGATGGTAGAAGCAAAAGCAGGCTACTATTTCACAGATGAAAGTAACCGACCTACAGTAGTTGAAAAAGTTGATCCTGCAACGTTAGGACAATCGGACCGTTATAACGGGGTCCATGGTTATGATCCAGAAAAAACCGATTATCAAACAACGTTATTGTTCAATGGACCAGCAGTGAACAAAAATACCACAGTTGCCAAAGCCGATTTAGTTGATGAGGCACCAACATTTGCTAAATTGTTGGGATTGAGCTTCGATGAAGGACTACCAGGTACTTGCATAGAGGATGTTCTACAAAAATAAAGGGGTGTCATCTTGAAGTTAAATAAACAACAATGGGGCTGGGTCTTCTATGATTGGGCCAATTCCGGATATGGAATAATTGTCACGACCGCCGTTCTACCGATATATTTCAAATCAATTGCTCAAGGGAACGGGGTAAGTGCAGCAAATGCAACGGCGTTTTGGGGATATGCCAATAGTTTTGGAACCTTATTAGTTTCACTGCTCGCACCTTTTTTAGGAGCACTGGCCGATTATCCGAGATATAAAAAGCGATTGCTGAATGTTTTTTGTTGGATCGGTATTTTAGCGACTGTTGCTTTAGCACTGGTACCATCGAGCCAATGGCAAACACTTATATCCATATATGTGTTGTCAGCTATCGGATATTCCGCGGCAAACTTGTTCTATGACAGTTTCCTAACGGATGTTGCTGATAATACACAGATGAATCAAGTTTCCTCAGTAGGATATGGATTTGGTTATCTTGGTGGAGTTATGGCGTTTATATTATTTTTAGTTTTACAATTAACCAATGGATTTGGCATGCTAAGCAGTTATGGCGTAGCCAGGTGGAGTTTCATCGTGGCTGCCGTATGGTGGATCATCTTTTACATTCCACTTCAAAAAAATGTTCAGCAGAAGTATTCGGTTCAACCGACAAGTAATCCAGTTACTGGCAGTTTAAAGCGAGTATTCGAGACGCTTAAACATATCAGTAAGTACAAACAAGTTGCTTGGTTCCTGGTCGCATATTTCTTCTATATAGATGGAGTCGATACCATATTTACCATGGCGACATCAATCGGTATGGATATCGGAATCGATACAACAATGCTTATGATCGTATTGTTGGCAGTGCAGTTGATAGCTTTCCCATTTTCGTTGCTATTCGGATGGGTAGCTGATAAAACTTCAACTCGAACTGGAATTATCATTGGAATTATTGTTTATTTTGTAATTTGTCTTTATGCATTGAGACTCAAGACAGTCACGGACTTCTGGGTTCTAGCAATATTAGTTGGAACTAGTCAGGGTGGATTACAAGCCTTAAGTCGAGCATATTTTGGTAAAATAATACCTAAAGAGTCCGGAAGCGAGTTCTTTGGTTTCTATAATATTCTAGGAAAATTCTCAGCAGTTTTAGGTCCACTGATTGTTGCAGTTATTACACAAATGACTGGTAAATCCACAATTGGTGCTGCATCATTAAGTATTTTGTTCCTAATTGGATTGCTAATTTTCCTTGCTGTGCCGCGTTTTTCAAAGCAAAGCTAAACTGTAGCGAAAGTATGTTCGGTATGTTAATATGTATGTACGATATAATCTTTTCTAACGCAAATACATCTAATTCTTGTTTGAGTTAGATGTATTTTTTAGCTCTGGAGGTTAAAAAGTGATAGATAGAGTAGATGACAATAAATTTGATTTGGTTTCTAAATATGCACCTGCTGGTGATCAGGCGCAAGCCATCGATAAGCTAACTAAGGGCTTTGAAAATGGTGAAAAAGAAATGATTCTTGAAGGTGCCACTGGTACCGGTAAGACCTTTACCATGGCCAATGTTATCAAGAATCTTAATAAACCGACTTTGATTATTTCTCATAACAAAACTTTGGCTGGACAACTGTATGGTGAAATGAAAGAATTTTTCCCCAATAACGCTGTTGAGTACTTTGTTAGTTATTATGATTACTACCAACCAGAAGCATATGTTCCATCAAGTGATACCTATATCGAAAAGGATTCTAGTATCAATGATGAAATCGATAAGTTACGTCATTCGGCCACAAGCTCTTTGCTTGAGCGTAATGACGTTATTGTTGTGGCTTCAGTTTCATGTATCTTTGGTTTAGGTGATCCAAGAGAATATGCTGACAGTATTATTTCATTAAGAGTCGGTCAGCAGATATCACGTAATAAGTTACTTGAAGAATTAGTAGAGAACCAATTTGAACGTAATGATATCGATTTTCAACGTGGACGTTTCCGTGTTCGTGGTGATGTCGTGGATATTTTCCCAGCATCAAGAGATGATAATGCTATTCGAGTTGAATTCTTTGGTGATGAGATCGACCGTATTATTGAAATGAATGCCTTGACTGGTGAAATCATTGGATCAATGGACCACATCGGTATTTTCCCTGCAACTCACTTTATGATCAGTGATGCCAGCATGGAACAAGCTTTGACAAGAATCCAACATGAGTTGGATGTTCAAGTTCCTAAGTTTGAAAAAGAAGGTAAACTTCTTGAAGCTCAACGTATCAAGCAACGTACTGAGTATGATATCGAAATGATGCGTGAGATGGGATATACATCTGGTATCGAAAATTATTCTCGGCACATGGAAGGACGTAAAGAGGGAGAGCCTCCATTTACGTTGTTAGATTTCTTCCCTGACGATTTCAATATTATGATCGATGAGTCTCACGTTACCATGCCTCAGATCCGTGGTATGTATAACGGTGATAGAGCTAGAAAAGAAATGCTAGTAAATTATGGATTTAGACTTCCAAGTGCATTGGACAACCGTCCATTGAAACTGGAAGAATTTGAAACTCATGTCAAAAGGATAATGTATGTTTCTGCAACACCTGGTCCATATGAACTAGATAGAACTCCGAATAAAGTGGAACAAGTTATTCGTCCAACTGGATTGCTAGATCCGGTAATCGAGGTCCGACCGATCATGGGACAAATCGATGATCTGGTCGCGGAAATAAACGATCGTGTTGAAAAACATGAACGTGTTTTTGTCACGACTTTGACTAAGAAGATGGCAGAAGATTTAACCGATTACTTTAAAGATCTAGGTATAAAAGTCCGATATTTGCACAGTGATATCAAGACTATTGAGCGTAGTCAAATTATCAGAGATCTGCGACTTGGAAAGTTTGATGTGCTTATTGGTATCAACTTACTTCGTGAAGGTATCGATGTGCCTGAGGTTTCATTGATTGCCATTTTGGATGCCGATAAAGAAGGTTTCTTGCGTGCCAAACGTTCACTTGTTCAGATTATTGGACGTGCCTCAAGAAACCAAAATGGTAGAGTCATTATGTATGCTGATTCTATAACCGAATCTATGCAAGGTGCGATAGATGACACTGCACACAGACGTGAAGTCCAAATGAAGTTTAATAAAGAACATGGCATAACACCAACTACAATTGTTAAGCCGATCCGCGATGCAATTACAATGTTCCATAAGGTCGATAATTCGGAATCTGAGAAGGAACAAATTGTTGAAGATGATTTGAACTTTGAAGATATGAGTAAGAAAGAAAAGAATGAATTGATCGATAATTTGACCGAACAAATGGAATCAGCAGCTAAGAAACTTGATTTTGAGGGTGCTGCTAATTTACGTGATACAATTCTAGAATTAAAGGCAGAAATGAATTAAGAGGATTAAGGAATGCTGAACGATAAAATAGTAATTCATGGGGCACGAGCTCATAATTTAAAAAATATTGATGTGACTATTCCTAGAGATAAATTGGTCGTAATGACAGGTTTATCTGGCTCAGGGAAGAGTTCATTAGCATTTGATACGTTATACGCTGAAGGACAAAGACGTTATGTTGAAAGTCTTTCTTCATATGCTAGACAATTTTTAGGACAGATGGATAAGCCAGATGTTGACTCTATTGATGGGTTAAGTCCAGCTATATCTATTGACCAAAAAACTACCTCAAAGAACCCTCGATCGACTGTAGGGACAGTTACAGAAATAAACGATTACCTACGTTTACTGTGGGCCAGAGTTGGGACTCCAATTTGTCCTAATGATGGTACGGTGATCACTAGCCAATCAGCCCAACAGATGGTTGATGCAGTTTTAAAATTAGACGAAGGTACTAAATTACAAGTACTGTCTCCAGTTATTCGTGCCAAAAAGGGACAACACAAAAAAGCTCTTGCTCAAATACAAAAGCAAGGCTATGTTCGTGTACGAGTTGATGGTGAGACTCGAGATATCGGTGAAGATATTGAACTGGATAAAAATAAGAAACACGATATTGATGTTATCGTTGATAGAATCGTTGTTAATGACCATATCAAATCTCGTTTAACTGATTCTGTTGAATCAGCATTGAGATTATCAGATGGATACATGAACATCGATGTTATTGGTAGTGACATGATGGTTTTCTCTGAAAAGAATTCATGTCCACTTTGTGGTTTCACAGTTGGAGAGTTGGAACCAAGATTATTCTCCTTCAATGCTCCTTTTGGTGCATGTGAGGCCTGTGATGGTCTAGGAATGAAGCTAGAAGTCGATATGGACCTTGTAATTCCAGATCCATCAAAGAGTCTAGCTGAAGGGGCCATTATTCCATGGAACCCAATTAGTTCTCAATATTATCCAGAAATGCTTGCTCAAGCATGTAAGACTTTTAAGATCAATATGGATACTCCGTTCAATAAGCTATCAAAACGTGAAAAAGATTTGATTCTGAATGGATCAGATGGCAAGTTGTTCCACTTCCATTATGAAAATGACTTTGGAAGCGTCAGGGATGTTGATGTTCCATTTGAAGGTGTTTTGAAAAATATCGATCGTCGTTATCATGAGACAAGTTCTGATTTTACACGTGAGGTTATGCGTAAGTATATGACTGAACTTACTTGTCCTGTTTGTCATGGTAAGAGATTGAATCGTCAAGCTTTAGCAGTCAAAGTTGAAGGCCAAGATATTGCTGAAGTTTCAGATCTTTCTATCAAAGATGAACTACCATTCTTCAATTCAATAACTTTAGGTGAACAGAATACAGTAATTGCTAAACCAATTTTGAAAGAGGTTAGAGACAGACTTTCTTTCTTGATCAACGTTGGTTTGGAGTATTTGTCATTGTCTAGATCTGCCGGAACACTTTCTGGTGGTGAAGCTCAACGTATTCGTTTGGCTACACAGATTGGATCTAATCTTTCAGGTGTCATGTATATTCTCGATGAGCCCTCTATTGGATTACATCAGCGTGATAATGATCGTCTTATCAGTTCACTTAAGAAAATGCGTGACCTCGGTAATACATTAATTGTTGTCGAGCATGATGAAGACACAATGTTGGCTGCGGATTATTTGATTGATGTTGGACCTGGTGCTGGTGAAAAAGGTGGTAAAATTGTTGCTGCTGGAACTCCAGAAGAAGTGAAGGATAATCCAAAATCACTAACTGGACAATATTTGGCTGGTAAGAAATTTGTTCCAGTACCCTTGGAACGCAAAAAGGGTTCTGGTGACTTCGTTGAAGTCGAAGGCGCTGCTGAAAATAATCTAAAGAATATTGATGTTAAATTTCCACTTGGTAAATTTATTTCAGTTACTGGTGTGTCTGGTTCTGGAAAGTCAACCTTAGTCAATATGATTTTGAAGCGTGCACTGGCACAGAAGATGAATCGTAATTCTCAAAAGCCTGGTAAGTATAAGAAAATAATTGGTTACGATAAACTTGAGAAAATGATTGCCATTGACCAAAGCCCAATTGGAAGAACTCCAAGAAGTAATCCTGCCACGTATACTGGCGTCTTTGATGATGTTAGAGATTTGTTCTCACAAACAAATGAAGCAAAATTACGTGGATATAAAAAGGGAAGATTCTCTTTCAATATTAAAGGTGGACGTTGTGAAAATTGTCGTGGTGACGGAATCATTAAAATTGAGATGAACTTCTTACCTGACGTATACGTACCTTGCGAGGTTTGTCATGGAACCCGTTATAATTCTGAGACTTTGGAAGTAACTTATAAGGGCAAGAACATTTCAGATGTTTTGAATATGAAGGTTGAAGAAGCACTTGATTTCTTTAGTAATATTCCAAGAATCAAAAGAAAGCTCCAGACAATTGTTGATGTAGGACTTGGCTATGTTTCACTAGGTCAATCAGCTACACAATTATCTGGTGGTGAAGCTCAAAGAATGAAGTTGGCTTCTGAATTGTACAAGAAGTCTAATGGACACAACTTCTATATTTTAGATGAGCCTACAACTGGATTGCATACAGACGACATCAAACGTTTATTGGATGTTCTTCAAAGACTTGTTGATGAAGGTAATACTGTTTTGGTCATCGAACATAACTTAGATGTTATCAAGTCTTCAGATTGGGTCATCGACCTTGGACCAGAAGGTGGAGAAGGTGGCGGAAATGTTGTCGCTACTGGAACACCAGAACATATTGCAAAAGTTAAGAAGAGTTACACTGGTCAGTATTTAGGACCAATTTTGAAACGTGATACTAAACGTACAAAAGATGCTTTAAAAGATAAGAAGTAAAAAATAGACAGTTATTATCGATTGTGGTACTGAGTCTATAATATGCAACAGATAAATAAAAGCACTTCTGAGATAATATAAATCTCGGAGGTGTTTTTATTTTGACTAACAATAGATATTCATATGAAACAAAATTGGAGGCAGTTAGGCTTCTAAATACCGGAATGTCGGGAAGAGAAATTGTTCAAAGGCTTGGTTTAAAGAGTGATGGACTTATTCACACTTGGCGCAAATATGTGCGAAATGCGATTATTACAGACTTAGACAGGAACCAGGTAAGCAATATAAATACCGAAAAGGTAACGCCGGTGAGTCATCAGAGATTCAATACCAACAAGATATCGAAGCAATGAAACAAGAGTTAACTGTCGTAAAAAAATATTTAATCAAGGAAAGGTTGTGGTAAATCAATCCACCATCAATATGATCACAGAACTAAGTCACGATATTCCGATTGCGAGAATTTGCGAAATACTAGGTATTGCAAGATCCACCTATTATAGGAATCTCAAACCAAAAGAACCCGGAAACAAAGAACTGAAGCAAGAAATTCATAAAGTTTGTAAAGTAGCTCACTTCCGATTTGGTTATCGCAAAGTATTCAATAAGGTTAAAGTTTCATTTGCTTGTACTGAAGGAAAAGTGAGACGAATAATGTCCAAAAATAATTGGGGTTGTAAAGTAAAAATCAAGGTACAACATCGGTCAGGAAATCCCTTCAAAACCTTTGATAATATAATTAATCGTGATTGGGATACCGATACCCCATTAACTAAATTAACGACAGATATCACGTATCTACCTTTTGGCACGTGCATGCTTTATCTATCAACAATCATGGATACATTTAACAATGAAATAATTGCTTATAAAATATCAGATCATCCTGATGAGCAATTGGTTCTTGGTACTCTTGCACAATTACCAGAGTTGGGCGAGGAAACAATACTTCACAGTGATCAAGGATCCACATATACATCAAGGAAAGTATTTGATGAGTGCAGAGAAAAAGGCATCATCAGAAGTATGTCCCGTAAAGGAACTCCAGCTGATAATGCCCTGATAGAATCGTTTCATTCCTCACTAAAGTCTGAAACGTTCTACATAAACAACGAGCCAATAGGCTCAAATTCAATTGTAATTGAAATGGTGGATGAATACATCCAATTTTGGAATAATGAACGTATTTTACAAAAATTGGGTTACCAATCACCGGTAGAATACCGATTATCAGTAACCCAATAAAAATCAGATAGTGCTTTTATTTATTTGTTGCAAAAAATGGTTGCAGTACCTGTAAAACCGAAATAACTGTCTTTTTTTAATCGTCATTTACTGACTGAAGGTAAACTAATTGATCTGTAGAAATTTGTTCATAAAGTGCGTTGCCTAATTCACGGTCAAAAACTTTCCTAGCGACTTGATTCTGGATGAAATTGTATTCTTGCTGGAATGCTTCAATTAACAATTCGTTTTGTTCATCTTGCATCGATTCACCTTGACCAGAAAGACGACGATGTCTTTCATCATAAGCACGACGTGCCACGCTAACTTCTTTGGCATTATCTTCGGTCGTGTTTTTGTTTAGATAGTCGATTACATTGGAATATGGGATTTCTTCAACAGATCTCATTTTGGTCCACATGCTCCTATTACGTCTGATCAATTCTTCCTTACTCATCCCGTTTGGTTTCATTTTCTTGAACTCTTTACGTTTTCTGCGTGCATCTTCAGACAAGGATAATCTTTGGCCAATTCTGAACTTAAATACAAATTTGAACTTCTGGAAACCATTCTGCTGGTAATGCATCATGGTTCTCTGAGCAACGTTCATGTATAAGTCGGCGTACTGACTTGTTATTTTTCCATCTGCAAGATTTTTATCTATAGCAAGTTGTTCGGCATTAAAACAGCCCTCAAATAGTTTGTCTAATTTATTCTTGTTCAATTTACCATCAACTGTTCGTTGACCATCCAATATGTTGATAACTTGGCTAGCCGCGGCAGTATTGCCATACTTTGTTTTTATTAATTGGATCGCATGTGTAACCATTGAACCTTTAGCATCAGCAATTGCAACTTCTGATACTTTAGAAACTTGTTTTGGAAGCATTAGTGGCAAGATAACTGTTGGGACCAGCAAACTAGTTATGATCACAACACTAGCAATAAAAATCATGTCGGTTCTATATGTAAATGGCCTGCCGTTTAGTGTGAATGGTAAAGAAAACGCCATGGCCAAAGTAATAGTTCCATGAACGCCACTTAGGGCAAGAACAATACTATTACTGTTTTTATCATGTTTGTCCCAAGCTCGGATTCTGGCAAGATCAAATCGGGTCCATAAGTATCTCAAAACAGTCATGACAACGTATAGTAGGATTCCGACACCAATCAATATTGCTACCGATGAAGTTCCTCGGCTACGCAAGCTGGCAATAACACTTGGCAGCGAAAGTCCCAATAGAACAAAAACTATTCCATTCAAGATAGTAGAAATAATATTCCACGTGGATGACATGACGATTTGTAGTGATGATGTCGTCAGTCTAAGTTTGTTCTGTTGAACACCATGGAAAAGACCGGTAACAACAACGGCCAAGATTCCTGAAACACCTAACGCTTCAGCAGAAAGATAAACAACGAACGGTGTCAGTAATGTGAAGGGGACGATCACGGAAGGCATATCAACACGATTATTAATTAGTCGGATACGTATTTGAACGATGATGGCACCCAATATTGCCCCAACAACGATACCTCCGAAGAAGACGAAGAAGAAGTCGCCCAGTCCATGCCAGACTGAAAATTTTCCAGTAACAGCGGCAGCAATTGGTAGATTCATTGCTACGATACCTGATGCATCATTAAAGAGTGATTCATTTTCCAAGGTATTCATAACTTCGGTCGGGACCATGACCTTATTGGTAATTGAAGAAACTGCAACGGCATCAGTAGGAGTAATAATTGATCCTAAGGCAAATGCTAGTGCTAGTGACAAACTCGGTATAAGGAGATGTGTCAAAAATCCAACAATGACGATCGAAACAACTGATAATTCGACCGCCAAAGAGAATGTTGTTCCAAATGACCTAGTCAAACGTCCTAAACTAGTATGCTGACCGTCGTTAAACATCAACATCGAGATTATTACTAATAAGAACACCTCAGGTTCAAGATGGAAATTTTTATATATAGGAAATAATGACAAAATCAAACCTGCAGCAATTTGAACGAAAGCAGCGGGAATTACATTGAATTTAGTAAAAAGAGCATTAGCTGCGACGACAGCAGCAACAAGGAGTAGTATCAGGAAGACAGTATTCAATTAAGAAACCTCCACAGACAAACGATTTATTTATGGCAATCATTATACTCTAATAAAAGAATATTATTCAGATGACATTAAAATAGACACGCCCGGGTTGTAATGTTATGCTAGTATCTGAATGTGAGGTGCACTAATGTCAAAAAAGGTACTTAGTTTAGTCATAGTTACCGGAATGAGCGGTGCTGGAAAGACTGTAGCAATGCAATCTTTTGAAGATTTAGGATATTTTTGTATAGATAATATGCCACCAAATTTACTTCCAAAATTTTGGGAATTGGTGCATGAATCAGGAACTATCAGTAAAGTTGCTCTAGTTGTTGATATTAGATCTCGCGCCTTCTATGATGAAATTTTCTCAATGCTAGCTGAAATGCAAGTTGATGAGCAAGAAAAAGATCAAAAGGTCGAAATGAAGATCATGTTCCTTGATGCATCAGATGAGGAACTGGTTTCAAGATATAAAGAGACACGTCGTAGCCATCCGTTAGCCATGGAAGGTCGTCTATTGGATGGAATCCAAAAAGAACGTGAATTACTCGGTGAAATGAAGTCTCGTGCCCAAGTCGTAATTGATACAACTGACTTGTCACCAAGACAATTGCGTGAAGCGATTTTTGCTAATTTCCAAGAGAGTTCAGAAGTTCCAACCTTTCACGTAGAGGTAATGTCATTTGGTTTCAAATATGGCTTACCAATCGATGCAGATATAGTAATGGATGTTCGTTTTTTGAGAAACCCTTACTATGTTCCTGAATTGAAAGTCCAAACAGGGATGGATAAACCAGTTTATGATTATGTGATGGATAGTCCAGAAACAGAGAATTTTTACAATAAATTCTATGGACTATTGAAAGATATCTTGCCTGGATATGAAAAAGAAGGTAAGACAAGTTTGACGATAGCAGTTGGTTGTACAGGTGGACAACATCGTTCAGTAGCTATTGCACAAAGATTAGGTACAGATTTGAAAGAAAAATATTATGTAGATATCACACACCGTGATATGGACAAATCTCAAAAGAAGGTTATTCAAAATGGCAGCAAATAGGATAGTACGAGTCGTAAAAGGACGTCGTCCAAAAGTTGTTGTTATAGGTGGGGGAACTGGTTTACCAGTTGTATTGAACAGTTTACGAAAAGAAGATGCAAATATCACCGCAATCGTTACAGTGGCAGATGATGGAGGCTCGTCAGGTATAATTCGAAATTATATCAACGTTGTGCCACCAGGGGACATCCGTAACGTATTGGCATCATTGTCTGATTTGCCAAGTCCAGAGCTAGAAGTTTTCCAGCATCGCTTCAAGAGTGATGATGACTTTTTCTCAGGACATGCATTAGGAAACTTGATAATTGCAGCTTTGAGTGAAATGACACCGAATATTTTTGATGCAGTTCAAGAATTGTCGAAAATGATGCGTATCGATGGGAATGTTTTCCCAGCTTCAAATACTAAATTGACGCTGAATGCAGAATTCACTGACGGAACAACTTTGTCAGGGGAGCATGAAATCACTCATTCAGGTAAACACGTCAAAAAAGTCTGGGTAACAAATTCAGATAATCCTGAAGATGAGCCCAAGACATTGTTGCCAGTTTTGGCATCGATCATGCAAGCTGACGTAGTTGTCTTAGGACCAGGTAGTTTATTTACAAGTATTCTGCCTAACTTGATGATCAAACAGCTTGGTGAAGCGGTCAAACAGACACCAGCGGAAGTAGTATATATTTGTAATATTATGACGCAGATTGGTGAGACAGAAGGCTTTACTGATGCTGATCACGTAAAGGTCTTAGATGATCACTTAGGTGCTAATTTTGTTGACACTGTTTTAGTCAACACCCGTCCAATTCCCAAGGGGTACATGGATCGTAAAAAGTACGACGAATATATTAATCAAGTTGAGCCTGACTTTGAATCACTACGCAAAATGGGATGTAAAGTCATTTCTGATGATTTTCTCAAATTGCGTGATCACGGTGCATTCCATGATGGAGACAAGATTGCCCATGAAATTCTTAATTTAGCATTTCAAACAGGGAATAGAAAAAATGAGGTGAGATAACATGGCTTCCTATGCAAGTGAGGTTAAGAAAGAACTCACTAGCTTAGAGGTCCATCCAGAGCATGCTCGTGTTGAGTTATCCGCTCTGATCAGAATGAATGGTTCATTAAGTTTACAAAATCATCACTTCGTGTTGTCAGTACAAACCGAAAATCCCGCAATTGCGAGAAGAATTTTTTCATTGATCAAACAAAAGTATGGAATGGAATCTGAGCTATTAGTTCGTAAAAAAATGAAGTTGAAGAAGAACAATCAGTATCTTGTTCGTCTGAAACGTGATACAGAAAAAGTATTGAAAGACTTAGGTATTACTGATGAAACAGGTTTGTCGATCAATACTGATGTAACTCCTGACATATTAGGAGAGGACCAAAGAATGCGCTCTTATTTACGTGGAGCATTTTTGGCCACAGGTAGTGTCAATAATCCTGAGACATCTCGTTATCATTTGGAAATTTATTCACTCTATGAATCTCATAACGACGATATCGCCACAATGATGAATCATTTTGGATTGAATGCAAGAACGACTAAACGTCGTAATGGGTATATCGTTTATTTGAAAGAGGCAGAACGTATCGCCGACTTTCTGCAATTGATTGGTGCAACTAATTCAATGCTAAAATTCGAGGATATCCGAATAGTCCGTGATATGCGTAATTCAGTTAACCGTTTAGTTAACTGCGAAAATGCTAATATCAACAAGACAGTTGAAGCAGCTGAACGTCAAATTGAGAATATTAAATATCTACGTGACACAATTGGATTAGATTCCTTACCTATGAAATTACAAGAGATTGCAATTTTGAGATTAGATAATCCTGAAGTTTCCTTGAAGGAACTGGGTGACATGGTACCAAGTGGCTCCATTTCAAAATCTGGTATCAATCATCGATTACGTAAGATAAATCAAATGGCTGAAGAGGCTAAAGTATAAAAAAATAACACTTCATAATGAAGTGTTATTTTTGTGTTTTTGGAGACTTTTTGTAATCTTTGACCATGATGGCAAATACTAAACCAATTAGTGCAAGTACGAAGAAGAAAGTGAATACACTGTGATATCCGGCTAATCCTTCGTTTGCTGGTAGGTTATGATTTTGATTACTGCTTACTAGAATCAAGGTTGCTAAACTAACACCCAATGATCCTAGTAATTGACGAACCGTCGTGATAATCGCAGTACCATGTGGAATCAGATCTTCGGGTAATGAATTACCACCTAATGTTGTTGCTGGCATCATAACGAAAGCATTTCCACCTTCGATCAACATGGCAATCAGAATCATTGGCCAGATGCCAAGTTTGATGTTGATAACAAATAATAGGAACCAGCCAACGACGATCATTGACATTCCGGAGAGTAAGGTAGGCTTAAAACCAATTTTATCAGCCAATTTACCTGTTAATGGATTTAAGATACTTAACAAGATTGCTGGTGGGACTAGGGCTAACCCTGAAATCAAAACGGATGTATGTAAAATGTTTTGATAATAAAGTGGATAGATAATTGTAACAACTATCAATGAAATATATGAAAATCCGGTGAGTAAAATTGCCAAATCAAAATTGAATGTCTTCATAACTTTCAAATCGAGTAATGGTTCCTTTGAAGTTAATTGACGATAAATAAATAATCCGGTCAGAACAATACTGATTATCAAAATAATCAATAAGCTAGTTCCAAAACTGTGCGTGCTGCCGGCTTGATTGACGACATAAAGTAGACCAATCAATCCAACTAAGTAAACGATTGATAGAAAGTCCAATCTCATCTTATGACGTGGCATGACGTCTTTGATATAAAATGATCCTAAAACAAAGATGAGAACCATAATAATTAGAAAAATTACAAAGAGTCCTTGCCATTTCAGATAATTCAAGACGATACCGGAGATAATTGGGCCACTAGCAAGTGCGGAACCCATTACTAGTCCGGCAAATCCCATTGTTGTACCACGGTTTTCTTCCGGGGTTATTGCTAGTAGTACCGATTGAAACGATGGGAATAAAATTCCCACCCCAATAGCTTCTAACGCTCGCCCAAGCATTGCCATTGCAAAGCTTTGGGATACGATGATCACTAATGTTCCAATTCCAAATATTCCGACAACGCTCAGGAATAATTTTTTGAACGAAATATTATTTAGCAACCAGGGGCTGATTGGCATCATGATACTCATGATCAACATAAAACCTGTAGTTAACCATTGGATCGTAGGTGCGGTGACACCGAAAAATTTCATCAAGGTTGGGTAGGCTGTCGAGAGGGATGATTGACTGATCGACATGGTAAAAGTACCTGCCAGCAGGGTGCTGACAAATAACTTTCTACTCATTGGGTTTTGGATCTGCTTGTCTTCCATGATAATTACTTCCTTCAAACTAAGAATAGGCTTATTATTTTTTATTGTCCATTCCACAAAAAAAGTAGAAAACAAAATAATTTGCTTTCTACTTTAATTATAAAAATTATTTATCTGCTTTGTTTGTCATAATCTCATCGATCAAACCGTAATCTTTAGCTTCTTGGGCTGTCATGTAATTATCACGATCAGTATCCTTTTGAAGTTTTTCGAAGGTTTGTCCAGAGTTATCGGCCAAGATATGATTTAATCTCTTTCTTGTCTTCAAAATCTCTTGGGCTGCAATTTCAATTTCAGTTTGTTGACCTTGAGCACCACCTAATGGTTGGTGAATAAGGACAGTTGAATTTGGAAGAGCAAATCTCTTACCTTTTGTTCCTGATGACAAAAGAACACTACCCATTGAGGCAGCCAAACCTGTTGCAATTGTTTGCACGTCAGATTTAACAAAATTCATAGTATCAACAATAGCTAATCCGTCGGTAACTGAACCACCGGGTGAGTTGATGTACATTGAAATATCCTTATCTGAGTCTTGTGCGTCTAGGAAAAGTAATTCTGCAATGACTGTGTTGGCCATTTGACTGTTAACTTCACCAGATAACATAATGATTCTATCTTTTAATAATCTTGAATAAATATCATAGGCACGTTCGCCACGTGAGCTTTGTTCAATAACTGTAGGAACTAACATATACTGCCTCCTATTATTAATTAGCGCTAACTAACTTTTAGCACTCTAAATAGTACAGTGCTAATTTAGCATATAATTTATATTGGGTCAACAAACTAAGCTCATAAAATAAAAATAAATATGTTTTATTTGTTAACTGAATAATTATCCCACAAAATAGTTAAATCAGGCTGTGATTTGCTTGGCGCCAGATTTCATTTTGGACCAGATGATATGTAGTAGATAAGCTGAACAGAACGATAATATCCAAGTAAGAAAATAACATATAAAAATTGACCAAATTGGATGTGACTGAGCGAGCGTTTTTCCAAAAATTAACCAGATTATTTCGAGCCAGAAAACGTTCGATAGATAGGCACGATATGCGTATACTGCCAAAAAATGAAACACTGGTAAGACTTTTGAATTTTTACGAAGGTGATTGATTGCTAGGGTTGCCACTGATCCAATCACTAGAAGTGAATACAGTGTCATAGATGGCTTATAGTATGGAGCGTTGGCTAATTTTAATGGAAATCCAAAGCTTAACAATTCTTTGTTGGTCCAGATAAAAGTCGCAATCAAGGCGACCAATATGAAAATCCAAGATTTTTTGATCAAGTTTTCAAATTGTTCTCGGTAGATCCAAGCGATAACTCCAAATATCCCATAGATGATAAAACTGATAAACAATCTATCGAGTAGATACCAATTTGTTGATTCAAGTCCATGAAATACTTTTAAATCATAAAAATAAATCCAAGCAAAGTATCCAACGATGGTAATAATGATTATCCATAGTGCCCTGGAATCAGAATTGTTTGCCCATCTTCCCAGCATCCAGAACAGTGGCATGAGGATGATGAATTGCAACATCATAGTGTTGTACCAGAGATGGGGCGCCGCATTTCCGTTGATAAACTGCCATAGAAAACTACTTAAATTGTTGTAATGGTTTATTTGTTGGACTGTGGGAAATATTAGTAGATAGGCTAGAGTCCACCAAATTGTTGGAACAAATAAGGCTGACCATTGGTTTTTTAAATAATGTGGGTAATTTTTCAAATCTGAGTTCATATTAGTGCGCATAGTCGAATATAAGATTCCAAAAATAAATGCTGGCGCGGTGAATTTAACTAGATTATATAGGAAGCTAATAACAATTTGGATGTCATTTGATGGCTCAGTACCAACCACGAATCCTAATACGGACTGCAACATGACTGCCGTACAGGCAAATACCTTCATATAATCTCCAACATCAGCCGGTCTGATGTCGTCTAGTCTAGTTTCCAAATGATCCTTCCTCTCACAACTAGTGGCTTAAAGATTTAATTCGAATGCGATCCGTCTATCATCTTCAGATGGCCCAACATAAATGATTCCACGTTTTTTGAAACCTAAACTGACTGATAAACCTTGCATTCTTTTATTCATTTCGTGTGTGTCGATTCGGAAATTTTTAAATCCATGTTCAATGGCGATGGTCATTAAATTTGAAAATAAGAATTTTCCTAGATGCATCCCTCGAAACTTATTTGAAATGGCAACTCTGTGCGCTGTGACGTATGGGGTGTCATCGTTGTTCCAACTTCCATCTTGAATGATTTTGTAGTTGGGATCATTTTCAGTCATCAAAGTAGTAGTTCCAGCAATTTTGTCGTCGACCATCAACACCCAATTTTCTTGTTTTTCAATATCCAACTTAATAGTGGCAACATCAGGTGATCCGTCTTGCCATTGAGGGCTACCATCTTTTTTTAGTAGGGCCCGTGCTTCTTCGATAATTTCCATGATTGAATCTAAATCTTCTATTGTAGATTTTCTCAAATAAATATTTGCCATGATCTTTTCTTGTTCACTCTTTCAATTTGTTTTGGATTTCTTCCATTGATTTTATAATATTATTTATGTCTTCTGAAGGCACATTCGCAAATAATCCCTCAATTTGTGAATCTGCTCGACTATTGATCACATCCAAGGCAGCATGTCCGTCATTGGTCAAAATTAATTTCTTGATTCTTAGGTCGCTAGGATCAACTTCCTTTGAAATCAGCTTATCGTTTTCCAACTTTTTCAAAACACGACTTAAATATCCTTTATCTAATTTAAGTAAGGTCAGTAGCTGATTTGCGGTGTTGGTTCCGGCATTTATCTCCAAAAGTATTCGTGCTTCCAGGAGTGTGTAGTGGGTATGCAGATGATATTTATCGGTCAGTTTTAATACATTTGTATAAAATCGATCGAATTGGCGAATCTTATCAATATCTGATTGTTTCATTATTCCCTCCATTGGTTGACATAAGCAACTAAATTAAATATAGTTATTTAAGTTGCTTATGTCAACTAATGTTTAAAGGGAGAGAATAATGCAAAAGGGGACACGAAATTCATTATTTATAGTTTTATTTGGTAGTTTCTTTGGCGTGCTAAGTTCGACCTTGATGAACACTGCACTGCCACCAATTATGCATGTATTCCATATTTCATATTCTTCTGCACAGTGGTTGAGTAATGGATATATGCTCGCAAATGCATTGATGATCCCAGTCAGTGCATATTTAATGAAAAAGTTTTCGTTCAAAATGCTATTCTTATTATTCTCGTCATTTTTCTTCATTGGATCTTTAATCGGTGCCATTGCTAATCAATATTTGTTAGTAGTCCTTGGAAGAATGATCCAAGCAATTGGTGCCGGAGTCATGAATCCACTTGTCAATGTTATGGCAATGCGTTCAACTGATAAAAAACATCGTGGAAGTGTCATGGGAATCATAGGTCTGGTATTCAATTTTGCTCCGATCATTGGTCCAACACTTTCTGGAGTGGTCTTGGACAGCTTTTCTTGGAGATACTTGTTCATCATGACTATGCCATTCACACTTTTGAGCATCATTTTGTCGGTATTCCAGTTACCTAGAATTACCAAAGAAACGGATTTAACTTTCAATGTAAAAGGGATGGTCACAGCGAGTTTTGCACTATTGTGCTTACTCTGGTCATTTTCTAACATTGGTGAATACAACTTTGTTTCTTGGAACATTCTAGGTTTATTAATTGCCGGTCTAGTATTTACCGCATTATTTTTCAAAACCCAAAAGGGATCCAGCAATCCTTTTGTTAATCTGAATGTTTTTAAACATACACAATTCAATATTGCCAACATTCTAAATATGATCTTGATGGTCACCATGTATGGAAATACAATTTTATTACCTATACTGATCCAAAATGTTTTCCATAAAAGTGCATTGATTTCTGGGTTGGTATTATTACCAGGTGCGATGGTGACAGGAATCATGTCACCAATAAGTGGAAAATTGTTCGACAAATATCCAGTTAGATTTTTAGTTTTGATTGGGATAACGATTGACTGTATTGGAACAACTTTACAAGTTTTGGTCACACCAGGGACCTCAATCTTGATGATTACATTAGGGCAAACGATAAGACAGTTTGGACTGGTACTAGTGTTGATACCGATCCAGACTCAAGCTTTGTCATATTTGCCAAACGAACAAATTCCTGATGGGGTAGCTTTATACAACACTTTAAGACAAGTCGCTGCTTCTTTTGGAACTGCGTTACTGATTGCTATTATTACTATTGCTGACAAACATAGTGACATGGGAACGATGAGTGGGGAATTAGTTGGTATCAAATTAGGCTTCGGTGCCTGTTTGTTACTATTGCTAACATGCTTCATTTTTATTCGCAAATTGCACACAGGTATTGAAGATAGATAAATACTAAAAAGGAGAATACCAATTGGTATTCTCCTTTAATTTATTTCCTAAAAAAATATAACTATTTAGATTGATTGAATAACCAGTCACGGACAGCGGGAGTCGTATAGCCATAATCAAACGATGCCATATGTTCCATTCCTTTAGTTGAATCCTTAAGCACTGAACCTGATTTCCAAGTAATAAAGTTGGCTTTTTCGTTCTTGTCGATCAACTTATTAACTGCGGTATTCTTAGTTTTAGCTGAAGCTGTTGCATCCAAGGTAACGGATGTATATTTCTTGCCATCTTTCTTCAACATCTTCTTAACATTTTTTTGACCAGTCGAAGCGTTTGAATCTCCGCCAGCAGCAATATAGAAGAATTTTTGATTCTTTAGTTTTTTAAGTTGACTAACATCCCATTGAGATGATGTATAAAGAGTAGCTGCAAACAAATTAGGATGAGTAGCGTTGAGGTAGAACATTGTCATACCACCCATTGATTGACCTGAACCATAAAGCCTGTCTTTGTTTATACTATATTTACTTTCGAGATGATCTAGTAAGTCTAGGTATGTATTAACATTTTTCTTAACTACTTTGGATCCAAATTCTCCCATTCCACCGGAAACAGTTGATGAATCGAAAACTGGAATCAAGACGAAACTAGCATGTTTCTTTTGTTCTGAATTTGTCGCCCAGATACTACCACCGTATCCTTGAGTGATACCAGTCTTTGTACTTTGTCCAGTGACTGAATCATCAGGAATGAATGTTAACATCGGATATGATTTATCCTTACTATAATTTTTTGGAACGAATAAGTTGTAACGTAATGTTACACCAGTCTTCTTATCTTTATAACTGTATTGCTTGAATTTAGATTCAACCTCACTAGTTACTTTTGATAAAGAAGGATCTTTTTTTGAATCATTTGTATCAGTCTTCTTAAAAGAAGTCGAAGATTTACTACTTGAGTCCGAACTACTAGATGAACAAGCTGTTCCGATAACTGTTAAAAATGCTAACAGAACAACTAATAATAACGTTTTCTTATGTTTCATAACCAATTCCCGCTTTCCTATGTATTAGTTAAGTAATACCGTTGCTACCTTAAATCAAACTTAAATGATTTCCCCGATACAGTTATAATTTTATAACTATAGTATAGGAAAAGATATAAGCAAGCCGATATACAATTAATTGATTGAGACGATATTATTTCGATTATAAAAACATGATATTAACTATTAAACGTGATAAAAAAGGCCACGATCAATCGATAGTAACCAAGTGTGGACTTAAAATGTCCCAACAAACATATGCGCCACGTGGGAGTCGAACCCACATTCCAGGAACCGGAATCCTGTGTGCGATCCATTACACTAGCGGCGCATTCATAAACATATTATCTCAAACAAATTTGAAATGTAAATCTTACGCAAAAATAAAAAAAACCTTATACTTTTGGCTACTTTATACTTGAATTCTTCGCACGAGCGTTTATAATAGGAACTGTGCTTGAGAGGTAACAAAGTTTATCCGGGCTTTTATTTTTTGAGTATATGGGTCACAAAAGGACATACAGGGACAGGATTAGTCCCAAGGAGTATATCAAATGACAATTAATGATGATTTAGAATTGTTGGATTTGGTTGCTCCCGATTTCATTAAGACAGTTGAAAAACGTTTCAGGATACTGCAAAGTATCAAATTAATGGAACCGGTGGGCCGTCGGGTCCTAGCAGATGACCTCAATGTTACTGAACGAAGCCTTAGAACCGAGACTGACCTTTTGAAGAATCAAGGATTGATTAATTCATCCAAGTCAGGAATGTCTCTAACCAAGGCGGGGATTCAAGCCAATGGTCAACTGAGCAAATTACTAGCTGACTTTCAGGGTACAGCACTTATCGAACAGCAATTAAGTCAAAAGTTAGGAATTGAACGATGCATTGTTTTGCCAGGTAATTCAGACAAACAGTATCGTGTGATCGATTCCTTTGGCCAGAGACTGAACCAACTACTAAGTTCGATCTTACCGAAAGGTAAAAACTTGATTTCTGTTACAGGTGGTAGCACACTTGCACGTGTGGCGCGCAACTTATCGCCAAGTCTTTCTAAGAATCGCGATTTGTTATTCTTGCCAGCACGTGGTGGAGTTGGAGAATCAGTGATTATCCAAGCCAACAGTGTGTGTGCCGAAATGGCCAACAGAACTCACGGACAACACAGGGCTTTATATTTACCAGAAGACATTAGTGAGAGAAGTTTTGAATCTCTCCAAAATGAGGCTTCAATTAAGTCAGTACTTGACTTAATATATAAGTGTAATGTTGTTGTTCATAGTATCGGAACGGCGAGCGTTATGGCTGAGAGAAGAAATCTTTCTGATGAGGATAAACTAACAATCTCATCTAGTAATGCGGTAGCTGAAGCATTTGGAGATTTCTTTGATCAAAATGGTAAGCTTGTCTATAAGGTACCTAGAATTGGACTTCATGTTCGGGACCTTACTAATATTAAATATGTGATTGCGATTGCTGGTGGTGCATCTAAAGCTACTGCAATTCAAGCATATATGAAAAATGCACCTTCTCACACCATATTAATTACTGATGAAGGTGCCTCACAATCGATTTTAAGGGATAACCCTTAAAAAAATATAATATATTTTTACTTTCCTGAAGGAGGAATTTTTGTATGACTACAAAAGTTGGTATTAATGGATTTGGACGTATTGGACGTTTAGCATTTCGTCGTATTGCATCAATCGACAGTGATTTGGAAGTTGTAGCAATCAACGACTTGACATCACCTGCTATGCTTGCTCACTTACTTAAATATGATACAGCTCATGGTAACTTCAAGACTGATTCAATTACAGCTACAGAAAACTCAATCATCGTTGATGGTAAAGAAATCCCTGTATATGCTGAAAAGAATGCTGCAGACCTTAAATGGGTTGGCAACGACGGTGTTGACATCGTTCTTGAATGTACTGGTTTCTACACATCATCAGAAAAAGCACAAGCTCATATCGATGCCGGTGCAAAACGTGTATTGATCTCAGCTCCATCAGGTGAAATGCCTACAGTTGTTTATGGTGTTAACGATGACATCCTAACAAACGACGTTAAGATTGCATCTGCTGGTTCATGTACAACTAACTGTCTTGCACCATTAGCTAATGCCGTAAACAAAGAATTCGGTATCAAAGCTGGTACAATGACAACAGTTCACGCATACACAGCTACACAAATGCTTCAAGATGGTCCAGAACGTAAAGGTAATGTTCGTGCTGCACGTGCTGCTGCTGCAAACATCATCCCTCATTCAACTGGTGCTGCTAAAGCCCTTGGTATGGTTGTTCCTGAACTTAAAGGTAAACTTGATGGACATGCACAACGTGTTCCAGTTATCACAGGTTCACTTACAGAATTAGTTACAACACTTGGTAAAGAAGTTACTGTTGACGAAGTTAACGCTGCTATCAAGAAATATACTGACAACAACCCTTCATTCGGTTACAACGATGATGAAATTGTTTCATCTGACGTTATCGGTACATCATTTGGTTCAGTATTCGACCCAACACAAACACAAATCGTTGGTTCAGGTGACGGCCAAGTTGTAAAGACTGTTGCATGGTATGACAACGAATCAGGATTTACTGCACAAATGGTTCGTACACTTGAAAAATTTGCTAGCTTAAACTAATTCATAGTTTAAAATAACAAAGTTTACAACCTAATTTAACGTATTAAATTGGCGGAGGGAGGATAACTCCTTCCGCCATTTTTTGAAGGAAAACTATTGGAGGATTTATAATGGCCGAACTTATCGTTTCTGACGTTGATGTAAAAGACAAAAAAGTTCTAATGCGTGTCGACTTTAACGTTCCTATCAAAGATGGTGTTGTTGGCGATACAAACCGTATCGTTGCCGCTATCCCAACTATCAAGTATGTTGCTGAAAATGGCGGAAAAGTGATCTTACTTTCTCACTTGGGTCGTATCAAGAGTGATGAAGACAAGAAAGCCTTGTCATTAAAACCAGTTGCTGAAAAGTTACAAGAATTAAGCGGATTAAAAGTTAAATTCGTACCTGTTAACGAAGGTAAAGAATTAGAAGATGCTATCAACGAACTAAATGATGGCGACATCTTACTAATGGAAAACACTCGTTTCCAAGATATCGACAATGACTTTGGTAAACGCGAAAGTAAAAATGATCCTAAATTAGGCGAATACTGGGCTTCACTTGGTGATGTATTTATCAATGATGCTTTCGGTACAGCTCACAGAAGCCATGCATCAAACGTTGGTATCTCAACAGCTATGAAAGCTGCTGGCAAACCAGTTGCTGCTGGTTACTTAATGGAAAAAGAAATCAAGTTCTTGGGTAACGCTGTTGACAATCCAGTACACCCATTCGTAACTATTCTTGGTGGAGCTAAAGTTTCAGACAAGATCGGTGTTATTGAACATCTTATTCCAAAATCAGACCATATCATTATCGGTGGTGGTATGGCTTATACATTCTTGGCTGCTCAAGGCCACAAGATCGGTAAGTCATTGTTCGAAGAAGACAAAGTTGAACTTGCTAAGGACCTCCTTCAAAAAGCAGGCGACAAAATTGTTCTTCCTGTAGACCACATCGTCGCTAAAGAATTCTCAAACGACGCTGCTGCTACAACTACTGATGGTGTTGATATTCCTGATGACGAAATGGCATTGGATATCGGACCTAAGTCAATCGCATTGTTCAAAGATACTTTGAAGGGTGCTAAGACTGTTGTATGGAATGGACCAATGGGTGCATTCGAAATGAGCAAGTTTGCTGAAGGTACACTCGAAGTTGGACGTGCACTTGGTGACTTATCAGATGCTACAACAATCGTTGGTGGTGGTGACTCAACTGCTGCTGCTAAGAGCCTTGGTATTGCTGACAAGCTTACACACATCTCAACTGGTGGTGGAGCTTCACTAGAATACCTTGAAGGTAAAGTATTACCTGGTATTGATTCAATCTCAGACAAATAATTAAAGGAGTGTTAAATTTATGCGTACACCTATTATTGCGGGTAACTGGAAGATGAACAAAAATCCTAAAGAAACCCAAGAATTTTTAGACGGTATCAAAGGTAAATTACCAGAATCTGGTGTAGAAGCCATTATTGGAGCTCCTGCTATTGACTTAACAACACTTGTTGCAGGTGCTGAAGGTCAACCTTTGAAGACAGCTGCTGAAAACAGTTATTTTGAAGATGAAGGTGCCTTTACTGGTGAAACTTCACCAAAAGCTCTTCAAGAAATGGGTCTTGATTATGTAATCATCGGCCATTCAGAGAGACGTCAATACTTTGGCGAAACTGACGAAGACATCAACAAGAAAGCACATGCTATTCTTAAGAACAACATGTTGCCAATCATCTGTTGTGGTGAAACTCTTGAACAACGTGAAGCTGGAAAAGCTGAAGACTGGGTTACTGGTCAAATCGAAAATGCTGTTAAAGGCATTTCTGCTGCTGACTTAGCTAAATCAGTTATCGCTTACGAACCAATCTGGGCTATCGGTACTGGTAAAACAGCTACAAGTGATCAAGCTCAAGAAATGGTTCACGTAATCCGTGAAAAGATTGCTAGTTTGTATGACGCTGATACTGCTGATAAAGTACGTATCCTTTACGGTGGTTCAGTTAAACCTGCTAACGTTAAAGATTTGATGTCTAAAGAAGATATCGATGGTGGACTTGTTGGTGGTGCAAGTATGGATCCTGAATCATTCCTTGCATTAGTTAACTTTCAAAAATAATAAATAAATAAAATGATATTTAATTTGACCTTCATAAAGGTTAAAATTGATTTGTATTAAAACTCATAAAGGAGATTTATAATCTATGTCTGTAATTACTGATATTTTAGGTCGCGAAGTTCTTGACTCACGTGGTAACCCAACTGTTGAAGTCGAAGTATATACTGAATTAGGTGGCTTTGGCCGCGCACTTGTTCCATCAGGTGCTTCAACTGGTGAACACGAAGCTGTTGAATTACGTGATGGCGACAAATCACGTTTTGGTGGCAAAGGTGTTCTTAAAGCTGTTTCAAACGTAAACGACAAGATTTCTAAGACAGTTATTGGTATGGATGTAACTGACCAAAGAGCTCTTGATGACGCAATGATCAAATTAGATGGTACAGAAAACAAGGGTAACCTTGGTGCAAATGCTATCTTAGGTGTTTCATTAGCTGCTGCACGTGCTGCTGCTGACGAAATTGGTCTTCCATTGTACGAATACCTTGGTGGTCCTAACGCCCATGTTCTACCAACACCAATGATGAACGTTATTAATGGTGGTAAGCATGCTGATAACAACGTTGACTTCCAAGAATTCATGATCGTACCTGTTGGTGCAAAATCAGTTCATGAAGCCGTACGTATGGGTTCAGAAACATTCCAAGCACTTAAATCAATCCTTAAAGACCGTGGACTAAACACAGCCGTTGGTGATGAAGGTGGATTTGCTCCTGACCTTGAAAACAACGAAGCACCATTCAAGATCTTGGTTGAAGCTATCGAAAAAGCTGGTTACAAACCAGGCGACGATATCTCAATCGGTTTTGACTGTGCATCATCAGAATTCTACAACAAAGAAACTGGCAAGTATGACCTTAAGGGTGAAGGCGAAAACGGTGCTTCATTGAGCACAGACGAATTCATCGACTTACTTGACGGAATCGTTGACAAGTACCCTGTTATCACAATCGAAGATCCTATCGACGAAGACAACTGGGAAGACTGGCAAAAAGTTACAAAAGCACTTGGTGACAAGGTTCAATTAGTTGGTGACGACTTGTTCGTTACAAACACTGACTACTTGAAGAAAGGTATCGAAATGGGAGTTTCAAACTCAATCCTTATCAAGGTTAACCAAATCGGTACACTTACAGAAACTTTTGAAGCTATCGAAATGGCTAAAGAAGCTGGATTCACAGCTGTTGTTTCTCACCGTTCTGGTGAAACAGAAGATACAACAATTGCTGACCTTGTTGTTGCTACAAATGCTGGTCAAATCAAGACAGGTTCAATGTCACGTACTGACCGTATTGCTAAGTACAACCAATTGATGAGAATTGAAGATCAATTAGGTGACCAAGCTGAATACAAAGGTATCCACAGTTTCTATAACTTGAACAAATAATTTTTAGTTTATTAAAAACAGTCCTTCGGGACTGTTTTTTTGTGCTCAAAATTATATAGTAATAGTATGTGTTTAAAAAAGGAGACTTCATATGAGTTTACGAATAGCGTTTATTGGTTTTGGAAAATCTGCAAACAGATATCATTTACCATATTTGAATATTAGACCCGACTTTGAACTTGCAAAAGTGTATACAAGAAAGTCAGTTGATGATAAATTGGCTCAACCTTACAAAGATAAAGGTACGAAGTTTACTACTAACTTGAATGATGTTTTGGATGATCCAGAAATTGATCTAGTTACCATTTGTACGCCAGCTAGCACACATTATGAGTTAGCTAAAAGTGTTATTTTGGCAAATAAATCTGTGATTGTAGAAAAGCCATTCGTTGATTCAGTTGAACATGCTCGAGAGCTATTAAAACTAGGCCGTGAGAACGGAGTTCTAGTTATGCCATATCAGAATAGACGATTTGATGGCGATTATTTAGCTGTTAAAAAAGTTATCGAACAAGGATTCCTCGGAGATATTCTCGAAGTTGAATCTCATATTGATTATTATCGTCCAAATACAGTTACTGATTCTGGAACAAAAGAGCAAGGTACTTTTTATGGTTTAGGAATTCATCTAATGGATAGAATGGTTTCTATTTTCGGAAGACCTGATACAGTTGCCTACGATATTAGAAATAATGAAGTTGCAGATGCAGTCGATAATTATTTTGATGTGGATCTACATTATGGTACGAAAAACAAAGTTAAAGTTAAGGCAGAGTTTGTGGTTGCTAGTGATTATCCACGATTTATCGTCCATGGTACCAATGGTTCATTTATTAAATATGGTGCCGATCAACAAGAAAATGATTTAAAAGCCGGTATTATGCCAGGTAGTGAAGGATTTGGGGAAGATAGTCCAATGTACTACGGTGTAGCAAATTATCGTAATTCCAACGGTGATTGGATCAAGAAGCAGATCAAAACTCCTGTCGGGGATTATGGCAAGTTTTATGATGCAACTTATGACACTTTGATTAATGATGCTCCCAAACTAGTTACTGACAAGGAAGCAATTACTGATATTGAGTTGTTAGAAGCTGGTTTCAAGGCCGAATCACCATCTGTTTATCAGATGCCAGATTTTGAAATTTAATGTGTAATTATGTTTATTGAATATGAGGGGGCAGTCGATGAAGTCAATTTCGGTTGATAGTGAAAAATTAATATTGACTCTGCAAGGGATTATCGTTGGGGTATTAACAGGAATCATCGTAAGTTCTTTTAGGTGGTCGATCGGAAGCTTATTAAAAACATTCCAAGGATTGTTCATACAAGCGCGACATAATGGCTGGCTCATTGTTGGATTGTTGATTTTTCTTGTGGTGGTTGGATTATTGGTTTCCATGATGTTGAAAAAACAACCCAATATTTCTGGATCTGGTATTCCGCAAGTTGAAGCTCAATTAGATGGTGAATTAGAGCTCAATTGGTGGTCGATTCTGTGGCGTAAATTTGTCGGTGGAATCATGAGTATTGGTCCTGGTCTATTTCTTGGCCGTGAAGGCCCTGCAATTCAATTGGGGGCAAGTGTTGGACAAGGATTTGGAACTGTCCTGAAAGTCGATTCTGGAGTTTCTAAGCGTATTTTGATCGCCAGTGGGGCTGCTGGTGGACTTGCGGCGGCATTTAATGCCCCAATTGCGGGATCGATGTTTGTTTTGGAAGAGGTTTATCATAACTTCTCACCAATGGTTTGGATAACTGCTTTGGCAAGTGCGGTCAGTTCTAATTTGATTGCCTTGTATGTATTTGGATTGACACCAGTATTGAACATTCCTTATAAATTGAGTTTGCCGATCAAATATTATTGGCATTTACTATTGCTAGGAATTGTTTTGGGATTAATGGGACGTGTATATCAAAAAGTTCTATTATATATGCCAAGTCTATATGCCAAAACAAAAATTCCTCGTCATCTACAAGGAATGATTCCACTGATTTTACTGATTCCAGTTGGAATGACTTTTCCTAGATTTATCGGTGGCGGAAATGATATGATCGTCAACTTGAATAATTTGAAAGTTGGATTTTGGATTTTGATAGGCTTGTTTGCTTTGAGATTTATATTCTCAATGGTATCTTATGGTTCTGGTTTACCTGGTGGTATTTTCTTGCCGATCCTAAATTTGGGTGCCATAATCGGTGCAATTTATGCGGTATTTATGCATCAGGTAGGACTTTTACCACTGACTTTTGAGAGCAATCTAATTATTTTTTCAATGGCTGGTTACTTTGCCTGTATTGGTAAAGCGCCATTTACCGCAATAATTCTGGTGACGGAAATGGTAGGTTCACTTGGACATCTGATGCCACTTGCAGTGATTTCATTGGTCGCATACATTGTGGTGGATATGCTTAATGGAGCTCCAATTTATGAGTCATTGAAGGAAAAACTTAATATAAATGATAGTTATTTGAATCGAGTCAGTCATTTGACTGATCGTGTGGAAATTCCGATATTTGAAGGTAGCAGTATTGATGGAAAATATATCCGTGATATTGCATTTCCCAAAGATATTTTAGTTATTGCAATTTATCGTGGGGAAAGCCAAATAATTCCGCGAGGCGATACAATGATAAAAGCCGGTGACCGCATAGTAATGATGGTCAACGCGGGTAAGCGCTCATTATTAAAACGAAAATTGACTGAGCTTATCAATGGAATAGACTAGAATTTTGAATTGTTTTATGTTATTGTTTTAGGAGTGATTTCAGCTTTAAACACCATGAACGGGGGTTTTGCCGGTGTATAATCTTTTTGAAGTATTACTTATAATCGTATCTGTATTGATAATCATTGCCGTACTTATGCAACCTACAAAGCAACAAGATGCTTTGAATGCGTTGTCTGGTGGTGGTGGTGACTTGTTCAATAACCAAAAGAAGCGTGGATTCGAAGCCTTCATGGTTAAAGTTACCTATGTATTACTAGTACTCTTCTTCGTATTTGCGCTAGTCTTAGTATATTTATCATCTCACTAAACAAGTAACCCTCCTGGAGAATCTCAGGAGGTTTTTTGTTATAAGGAGTAATTTAGATGAAAATTATTGCACCAAAACCATTCTTTTTTGATAATGGACCCAAAGCAGTTATCCTAATGCACTCGTTGTCTGGAACTCCGAACGATATGAGATTGTTAGGACGATTCCTGGAGCGAAATGGATATTCCGCTTATGCGCCAATGTTTGCGGGACACGGAACACGTGAACCACTTGACATAATCAATCAGGGTGGGGCAACCGCTTGGTGGAAACAAGTTAATGAATCGATAGAATATTTGAAGTCTCAAGGTAAAACTGAAATATACATTTTTGGACTATCGCTGGGAGCAATTTTTGCTTCAAAAGCCGTCGAAGAATGTCCAGAAATTATTGCTGGTGGTATCTTTGGTTCTCCTTTATACAACAAAAGTTTCAAAAATATTCGTTCAGCATTTCTGACTTACTCAGAAAAAGTCTATGCTCTAAACGAGTTGGATAGTGCTACGATTCAAACAAAATTAACAGAAATTGATCAACGTATCGATGGGTTCTTAGCAGGATTACAAGAAACAACAGATGCTGTTGACGAAAAATTAATAGATATCAATAAGCCATTTTTTATCGGTCAAGGAAAGACTGACGAAATGGTCGACCGCAATGGTGCGGTTAAAGTTGACGCTGATGTTAAAACATCTGAAATACATTGGTATGATGCAGGTCATGTTCTGACTATAAATCGTGCCCATAAAGAATTATCGCAAGATGTTTTAAACTTTTTAGAAAATATTGAGGATAGAAATGCCTGATAAAGAAGATAAATTAATAGCCGACATACTTGAGTTTTTCAGAAGTAATCCGGATCGTAGATATACCTCTGAACAAGTAGAAGATGCTTTGAGAATGCACGGTGCCTCAGCATTTAAACGTGTCGTTAAAGCATTGGCTGTGCTTGAAGGTGAAGGTAAGATTACCTTGACCAATAAAGAAGAATTCAAAATGACACAACAGACACAAGTTTTGGAAGGTGTCTTCAAAGCTAATGAAAAAGGATTCGGTTTTGTCAGATATGACGAAGTTGAACCAGATGCTTTCGTTACCAAGAATCACACACTTCACGCTGTCAATGGTGATGAAGTTGAGATTCAAATAACTAAACCTTCAAATCCATGGGATGACAAAGGTCCAGAAGCAAAAGTTACAAAAATTATTGAACGATCGATCGATAAAATCGTTGGAGAATTCCATCCATATAGTGATGTTCAGGTTAAAAAATCTGGCCATTTTGGATACATTCAAAGTCATGAAAAACGATTAGCTTCATATATGATTTTCATCTCAGATAAGGGCCTTCATCCACAAATGGGTGATATGGTCCAAGTGTCTATCGATGAATATCCTAATGACGCTCATCCACAAAGTATGGAAGGTACAGCATTAGAAATCATTGGTAACAAAAATGATCCTGGTGTCGATATTATTTCAATCGTTCTTGATAATGACATCAATCCAGAATTCCCTAAAGAAGTTTTAAAGGCTGCTGAAGAAATTCCTGATCACGTTACAGAAGCTGACCGTCAAGGACGTAAAGATTTGACGAAGAACACAGTTATCACTATTGATGGGGATGACTCAAAGGATTTCGATGATGCCGTTGAAGTTGAAAAACTTGAAAATGGTAACTTCCATTTGGGTGTTCATATTGCTGATGTTACTCACTATGTTCGTGAAGGTTCACCGATCGATGATGAAGCATATGAACGTGGTACAAGTACATATTTAGTTGATCGAGTTATTCCAATGCTTCCATTTAGACTTTCGAATGGTATTTGTTCATTGAACCCTGGTGAAGATAGACTAGCATTGACTTGTGAAATGGAAATAAATCCTCAAGGGGATGTTATTTCTCATGATATTTTCCCAAGTGTGATCCAATCTAAATATCGTATGACATACAACAATGTTAACGAGATATTGAAGGGTGACGAAGAATTAACTGCCCAATATGCTGCATTGACTCCAATGTTGAAGGATATGGCAGAACTTCATGAAATCCTCTTCAACAAGCGTCACGAGCGTGGAGCTATCGACTTTGAAGAAACAGAAGCACAAATCATTGTTGATGAAAACGGTAAGCCAATCGATATTAAATTGCGTAACCGTGGTGTTTCAGAAAGAATGATCGAATCATTCATGTTGGCAGCCAACGAAACTGTTGCTGAAAACTACAATTTGAAACACGTTCCATTCTTATATCGTGTCCATGAAAAACCTGATGAAGAAAAAGTTAAAAACTTCTTTGAATTCGTTGCCGCCATTGGTGTCGAAGTCAAAGGTAATCTAAAAGATATCAAGCCTAAGATGTTCCAAAGTGTATTAGCAAAAGTTGCTGACACACCTGAAGAACCAGTTGTTACGATCATGTTATTGAGAAGTATGCAACAGGCTAGATATTCAGACAATCCATTGGGGCACTTTGGTTTGGCTGCAGAATACTATACACATTTCACTTCACCTATCAGACGTTACCCTGACTTGATCGTTCACAGAATGATCCATGAATATGCAGAGAACGGCTTTACTGATAAAGAGAAGGAAAAATGGTCAAGCAAACTTAGCCCAATTGCTGAACATACTTCAAGTCGTGAACGTAAGTCTATCGATGCTGAGCGTGCAGTTGATGATCTTAAGAAGACTGAATTTATGGAAGACAAAGTTGGTGAAGAATTCGATGCTGTTGTCAGTTCTGTAACTAGTTTTGGTATGTTTATCCAACTTGAAAATACCGTTGAAGGTCTAATTCATATTTCTAATATGAAAGATGATTATTACGAATATGACGAGAAGAGCATGTCGATGCATGGACGTAATACTGGTAAGATTTTCAAAGTTGGTCAAGCAATCAAAGTAAAACTTATTAGAGCTGATGTTGAACATCGTAAAATTGACTTTGAACGCGTTCTAAATAAAGAAGAACAAGAAGCTGCTGACAAACGTGAAGCTGAATTCAAGAAGCGTCGTGCAAGTCACAGTCGTCCAACATACCGTAAAGGTGGCAATAGTCGCGGAAACGGTAAAGGAAACAGTGGTCGCGGTGGAAAAGGCGGCCAAAACAATCACAAGAGACGTGGTAAATACGAAAGCAGGTGATGAGCTTGAAAAAACATCATGAAAAATCTGCTAATGAAGTAGCAACTAATCGTAAGGCGAGACATGATTACAACATCCTCGAAACCTTCGAAGCTGGTATTGAACTAACTGGAACTGAGATCAAGTCAATTCGAGCTAGAAAAATGAATATCAAAGACGGATTTGTCCAAGCGAGAAATGGTGAAATGTGGCTTGAGAACGTAAATATTGCTATTTACGATCAAGGAAACCAGTTCAACCATGATCCACTTAGAAATCGTCGACTACTGCTTCATAAGAAAGAAATACGTCGTATCGCCGGATCAGTCCAAGAAAAGGGTATTACTGTAATTCCGTTGAAAGTTTATCTTAAAAATGGTTTTGCTAAAGTCCTAATTGGAGTTGCTGAAGGTAAGAAACAATACGATAAACGTGAGACAATCAAAAAACGTGATCAAGAAAGAGAAATCCAACGTGCTACGAAAGTACGTTATTAGGAAAACTCGCTTGATGGCGTTTTTTTATTATATTGTTTATAGGATATTTCTAATGATTATGATATGATAATTAAACGTCTAATAATATGGAGCAACGATGAACCTAACTAAGAAACATCTAATGGATACAATGGAAACACAATTATCATCGTGTGCTTACGAAAAATACACAATCACCGATCTAACGAAGACGTCCAAAATGAGTCGAAGTACAATCTATTACCATTTTGACTGTATCGAAGATATTTATTTATATTTATTTGAGAACACGGTCATCAGAAAAGTAATGCTGGAATGTACAAACTATGATGAAGTGATTGTTTCAACAATTGATTATATTTTGGCAAACAAGATACTTTGCTTGAATTTATATCATTTAACGACCTTGATGAATCGTCAGGATTACTTGTTAGGAATATTGAGTGCATCGTTTCATAGATTTGAACTGCCATTAAATACACCTTTACTGACAGAAAACTACCTAATGGGCGGTTTTTTGTTTGTGATGACAACATGGTTAGATGGGAAAATGGTAACTGATAAGAAAATCGTGATCCAACAATTACATGATTATGGTAATATCGTCAAAACACATTTGACTATTTAACGCAGTTTTACAAAACTGTGTTGTTTTAAAACATTAATAGAATAGTGCTGATGTTATTAGGTAAATTGATAGTTTAATATTATTTTTAGAGGACAGGAAAAGTTGACAGCAATTGAAACACCACCTCAAAAAATAAAACTTGAGATTACACCTTCCAAGATGAAAAAATCATCGAGTTTTATAATATTTTCGCTTTTATTTAGGACAGACCAGCAATGGTCTGTCCTTTTTATGTAACTAATTTGTTAATCAACCGAAATCATGTAAAATATTATGAAGTGATAGAACAATTTATGTAAGGAAACATCCTAGAAGACTTATGAATTCCTTGCATACAGTTAATTTTGGAGCTAATTAAATATTTAAACGTTTTATTCATTTTTATGTAATAAAACGTTTTTTTGTATTAGGGGAAAACATGAGTAAAAGAAAAAGAATCATTACCTTAATTATTATTCTGGTCTTAATTATTTGTATTGGAGGAATTACCTTGAAAATTGAGGACTTTCTTCATAATCAAGAAGTGCAAAGACAACAAAGTCAGGAACAGTTGCATAAAGAAAATGAGAAAAAGATTGTAGAAGATGTTGTAAAACGTTTTGAGGGAATTAAAAGTGTGACATTTACTTTTATAGCACCAAGTAAAGTGATTGGTGGATATACTTATTCCTTTTTTGTTAATGAAGAGAGTTACAAGAAAAATCAAGATTATTTATGGGATTATGAAATCTTGGATGATAAAACAATAGGTGGTAGTACTGATCCATTAAGTGGAAAATATGCATCTAAAATTTTAGATAATTTTTCTAAAGTTGTTGATTCAAAATATCAAAGACGTAAGCCTTTAAAAGAGGCAGATGTTAATAATGTGAAAATAAATTACAGATTGAAGGCAGACAAATGACGGCATATGAAGATTTGTAATTACAGTGACTTAATGTATCATGTTATGAGAGGTGAAATGATGTTTAGAAACGCAAAAGAGGAAGATATCGACCAGATATTACCCACATTATTCCAGATTTTCGATGAAATGGAATTAGATATTTTTAAAGAAGCTGGTAATGACACAATGGAGCAAGTAATTAGAGAGGGCTTCGAACTTTCAAATTACCGCTACGGACTTGATCACATTCTTGTAAATGAAAAAGACGATAAAGTGGCTGCAATTGTTGTCAGTTATCCTGAGGAAGCTGAAGAAACAATTGATGATCCATTGGTGAAGATTCTTAAACAACACGGAATCAATCAAAGTTCGATATTTACTGACAAAGAAGCTTGGCCCGGTGAATGGTATTTGGATTCATTTGCGGTAGCACCTGAATTCCAAAACCAGGGTGTCGGAACTGAAACAATGATCGACTTTATCGATATGCTTAAGAAGCGTGGAGAAAAGGTTTTGAGTCTCAATGTTGACGTTGATAACGAACCAGCTAAACATGTTTATGACAAAATAGGTTTTAAGAAGGTTGGCCAATTGTATATTGGTAGTCATTTGTATGACCATATGCAATTTGATTTGAACCAAGTACCATTGAGTGATAATGATCAATCTTCAAAAGCCATATAAAAAATGCTAAGAACTCAAATTTTGAGTCTTAGCATTTTTTGTTTATTTTAAAGTTTAAAAACGATAACTTAGATTTTGATTGTAATTCAGTTAATTTGTCATCCGGTTGTAGTCCAGGCATCTTAATGTATTTATCTAAGAATATTGCTATCAATGTTCCAACTTCTAAATCTTCAATATTTTTGATTTTCAGTTGAAGGCCCTGATTACCCAAACTCAAAATGGTGGGCGTAACTTCCATAATGACCTCACGGTTCTTTTTAACGTGATATTCAGAAAGAGGCAAGTTGCCAACGATATTCCAATTGATGATGCCAAGATGAACATATTTAACATCTAACATTGGGATGGCATTTATAGTGGCAATTTCTTTGCCTTCTTTTTCAATTGAAAAGATCCGCAGAAAACTATTTTTCAGCTTTATCTCAGCAATCTTTTGGTTTAGTCGATTGAATAATTGAATCTGAAATGGATCATTTTTGTCTCGTGAGGCTATAAAGACGGTCTCTTTATTCTGGTTTGAAACTACCATGATGCTACCAGAAATCAGATCAGCCTTGCGTATGTATAAGTTCATTCGCAATTACCTACGGTATTATTTTTTTTGATTACTTCTTCGATAACTTTAGCAACTCCATCGTTGACGTTGGTGTCAGCGTGTTGGTCAGCAATTTCAGAAATCTCAGGAACGGCATTTGCCATAGCAACTCCGATTCCGGCGGCTTTTATCATTGAATAATCGTTTAAGTTATCGCCGATTGCCATAGTTTCTTCGGGCTTTACACCTTTTGATTTTGCATATTCCATCAGAGCGATGCCCTTTTGAGCATCTACACTGTTGATTTCAACGTTGTTTGGTGAAGAGGATGTTACAACAATGTCTTTGTCTTTACTTAATTCCGCTTTTAATGGTCCGAAGACTTCATCTTGTCGACTATCAAAAACTAGAAATTTCATTAATTTATATTCAGGATTATCCAAAATTTCGTTTAAGTCGTCAATGAAAATGGTCTGGGAATGTTTAACTTTTTCCTTAGTATCTGTTAGTGCTTGTTCATATGTCGTATTTGGATTGAGGATATGTAACAATTCAGCGAGACTGCTGACACTTTTTTCTTCGCTATTTGAAAAAATTCCCTTATCAGTGATAAGCTCGAAATACAGATCATTTGCCTTCAGATAATCAGAAATTGTTTTGACACTCTTCCTGGAAATGGGATTACTCGAAATAAGTTCTTCATCTTGGTTGTATACTTCGGCACCATTCAAAGTTATATATCCAGGATGAACTTCGTTTCTTAAAAATGGCTTAGCTTCGGATAGTCCTCGACCTGAAGCAATGAGAAAATCTATCCCATTGGCTGTTGCTTCATTTATAGCATCGATATTACGTGATGAGACTTCCATTTTATCGTTCAAGAGAGTTCCATCCATGTCTGATGCGATAATTTTGATCATAAAATAAAACCTCCAATGAGTTATGCTTATAATTGCATATTAACATATTTCTATTGAAAAAATTACATTAGTTAGGTGGGTGTATCAAGTGAAAACATTGATTCAAAATGACTGGCAGGATGTCTTGAAAGACCAGTTTGAACAAGAATATTATCATAAATTACACAATTTTTTGAAGGAAGAATACGAAACTCAAACAATCTACCCAAATATGTATAATATTTTTCAAGCATTCCAATGGACTTCATACGCTGATGCTAAGGTAGTTATCTTGGGACAGGATCCTTATCACGAGCCACATCAGGCAATTGGTTGCAGTTTTGCTGTGGAGCCAGGAGTTCGAGTTCCACCATCTTTAAAAAATATTTATAAAGAGTTGGAATCTGATGAGGGATGTACACCAGTGAATCATGGTTATCTAAAAGCTTGGGCAGATCAAGGAGTTTTACTTTTAAATTCAGTTTTGACTGTCAGAAAGGGTCAAGCATATTCACATCGTGGTAAAGGTTGGGAACAATTGACTGACTATGCAATTTCAGCTTTGTCCAAAAAAGGTGGAGTTGTATTTATACTTTGGGGAAACGCTGCCAAGAGTAAATCATCGTTGATAGACCAGTCTAAGAACACAATTATTAGCTCCCCACATCCAAGTCCATTGTCGGCATATCATGGATTTTTTGGAACAAAACCATTTTCTCGCACAAATGAAGCGCTTTTATCTTATAATGAAAGGGTAATCAATTGGCAATTACCAACGGTTGTCGATGAAATGGAGGAATGAAAATGGATTTATTTGAAAGTTTAAAGAACAAAATTGATGGGAAGAATTTAACAATAGTTTTCCCAGAAGGTAACGAGCCAAGAATTTTGAACGCTGCTGTAAAACTAAACAGTGCCAAAATTTTAAAACCTATCTTAATTGGTAACAAGGAAGATATTACTAAGGTAGCTGGCGACAATTCGTTAGACTTGGGAGATATTCAAATTATCGATCCAAATGAATACTCAGAATTCGATGATATGGTAGATGCCTTTGTAGAACGTCGTAAAGGTAAGAATACTAAAGAACAAGCTGAAACAATGCTTAAAGATAACAATTATTTCGGAACAATGTTAGTCTATCAAGATAAAGCTAACGGTATGGTTTCTGGTGCGATCCATTCAACTGGTGACACCGTGCGTCCTGCTTTACAAATTGTTAAGACTGCACCAGGTAATTCAAGAATCAGTGGAGCCTTCGTTCTTCAAAAGGGTGACCAAAGATACTTGTTCTCAGACTGTGCGATCAACATCAATCCTAATGCTCAAGAATTGGGAGAAATCGCTGTTCAAGCTGCTAAGTCTGCACCACTATTTGACATTGACCCTAAAGTTGCAATGTTGAGCTTTTCAACAATGGGTAGTGCCAAGAGTGATGAAGTTACTAAGGTAGCCGAAGCAACAAAAGTTGCACAAAAATTAGCACCTGAAATTCCTATCGATGGTGAATTACAGTTTGATGCCGCACTCGTTCCTTCAGTTGGTAACCAAAAAGCACCTGATTCAAAAGTTGCTGGTAATGCAAATGTTTTCGTATTCCCAGAACTTGAAGCCGGAAATATTGGTTACAAGATTGCTCAAAGATTCGGTGGATACGACGCCGTAGGACCTATTCTATTAGGACTCGACAAACCAATCTCTGATCTTTCACGTGGATGTAACGCTGATGATGTATTCAAGTTGTCAATTTTAACTGCTGCACTTGCACTTTAATTTTAAATTTTGAGGTCGAACATGCTCGAATATCATTTAACAACACATTCTTATTCTGAAACTGAAGATTTTGGAAACAAATTCTCAACACTGATCCAGCCAGGTGATGTAATCTTATTAAACGGCGATTTAGGAGTCGGTAAGACTACATTCACACGTGGCTTGGCTCGTGGTCTGGGAATCAAGAAAAACGTCAAGAGTCCAACTTTTACCCTGATACGCGAGTATCAAGATGGAAAACTACCACTTTATCATATGGACGCTTATCGTTTGGAAAATAATCCGGATGAAGATTTAGGTTTCGATGAATATTTTCATGGTAATGGTGTGACCGTGGTCGAATGGCCTCAGTTTATTAAAGATGAGGTTCCTGAGGATCACATTTCTGTCAATATAAAGCGCGCTGGTGAAGATGATAGAGATATCACTATTAAGTTACACGGTGATAAATATTCATCTCGTGATTTTGGAGGCATTGTATGAGTGACCAATTGACTATTCGTGAAGCTATTCCTGACGATTCAGAAATGTTGATCGATTTTTTGAATAGAGTTAGTGATCAGAGTGATTTTATCGAGCATGATTCAATTAAAAATTTATCTGTTGAACAAGAACGTGAGTCTTTAGATGAAATATACGAATCAGAGTTGGATGAATTGATGATAGCTATATTTGAGAATCAGATAATCGGATTCAGTCGTTTAGAAAAAATCGACAAGGCGAGTTCTGAATTTGGAATCGTAGTTGATAAAGACTTTTGGCATCAGGGTATTGGCTCATATCTAACGGAGGAAATGTTAGAATGGTCGAAATCGGCACCAATAAAAAAAGTTACTTTAGAAGTGTATAAAAATAACCCAGCAGCGATCCAACTTTATAAAAAGTATGGATTCACTACTAGGTCACGTAGTAAAAAGACTCAAATAATGGAAAAGATGGTCTAGCTAGTTAGCTTGACCATCTTTTTTAGTTGCTCGCTACCAAATTGTTGTTCAGTTTTGAGAAGTATTTCAGCACAGGCAATACTATCGGCGAGTGCATTGTGATGATGCTTTAGTTGAATATCCAGACTTCTAGAAACTGTATCTAATTTGTGATTAGGCATTTCCGGATAGAACTTGCGACTAGTCCGAACGGTATCGATAGTTAAGAATTTTGGAGGATAAATTCCGTAATTACTTAATGTGCTTTTTAAAACGTTGTTATCGAAACTGGCATTATGTGCAGCCACAAGATGTGAGCTGTCAAAAAGTGTTTCGATATGTGGCCATACAAGGTCAAATGTTGGTGCATCTTGGACATCACGTGGCGTGATGTGATGGATTTGGATATTACGTGGACTGAAATTTTCTTGAGGATTGATCAAAGTATAAAAACTGTCCACGATTTTACTATCTCGAACAAGTACTAAAGCTAATGAGCAGGCACTGGTCCGGTGGCCATTGGCAGTCTCGAAATCCATTGATACGAAATTCATATTATTCACCTTCTGTATTTAAATCTATTTCAACAGGACAGTGATCAGAACCAAAGACATCGTTTAGAATATCAGCGTTCTTGATCATTGACTTGCCATTATCGGATACGACAAAGTAGTCGATTCTCCATCCAGCGTTATTCTTACGTGCATTAAATCTATAACTCCACCAAGAATATTTAACTTCATCAGGATGTAAGTATCTAAAGCTATCGACGAATCCGGCATCTAATAGTTCTCCAAATTTTGCTCTTTCTTGATCAGAAAAGCCAGGATTTTGATGGTTAGTTTTATCATTCTTGATATCTATTTCTTCGTGAGCAACATTTAAATCCCCACATAGTAGGACAGGTTTCTTTTCTGAGAGTGATTTTAAATGTTTTCTCATTGCGTCGTCATAACTCATTCTGAAATCGAGTCGTTTTAATTTTTGCTGAGAATTGGGTGTATAACTATTGACCAAATAGAAATCAGGATACTCTAGCGTTATTGTGCGACCTTCGTGATCTAATTCGTCGACACCTAGGTTGTAAGTTACTTTGATGGGTTCAGTTTTTGAAAATACTGCTGTACCTGAGTAACCTTTACGGTCAGCGTAGTTGAAGTATTGATGGTAACCTTCTAGTTCTAGATCAATTTGTCCCTCTTGTAATTTGGTTTCTTGGATACTAAAAATATCAGCATCCAAATCATCAAATATTTGTTTAAAATCTTTTTTTACAACGGCTCTAAGTCCGTTTACGTTCCACGAAATGAGTTTCATAATAGCCTCCGACCAATTATAGCATTCTAGTATGCTCGATTATTCGTTATGTTACATAGTCTATGATAAAATTAGTAATAGCTTATGTACACAAAAAGGATGATGTAACTTGAACTTTCCAACAGATAAATTACCTAATATTGAATTCAAAAATGATGAACCATTAAGTAAATATACTTTCACTAAAACTGGAGGAAACGCCGACACCTTGGCATTTCCTAAGACTCGTGAAGAATTAGTTCAAATAGTAAATACTGCTCGAGAAAATAATGTAAAAATCACTATTATTGGTAATGCTAGCAACCTAATTATCAAAGATGGTGGCATTCGAGGCGTTGTAATAATTTTGCCAAACTTCAATAAGATAGAAGTCAATGGTAATCAAGTGACAGCTGAGGCTGGAGCAACTATTATTGATACGACCATAGCTGCACAAAAAGCTGGGTTGACTGGTATAGAATTTGCTGCCGGTATCCCTGGAAGTGTAGGTGGGGCTGTATTCATGAACGCCGGTGCATACGGTGGTGAAATCACGAACGCTTTTCTATCTGCAGAAGTATTGTTACCAGACGGAAAAATTCGTACATTTACTCATGAACAAATGGACTTTTCATATCGTCACAGTGTCATTCAAGAGAATGGTGGAATCGTCATTTCTGGAACTTTCCAACTAAAACCAGGTGACAAAGAACAGATTCAAGACGAAATGGACCGCTTAAACGCTTTGAGACGTTCGAAGCAACCACTTGAATACCCAAGCTGCGGGAGTGTATTCAAACGTCCTACAGGCCACTTCACAGGTCCTCTGATCATCAAAGCAGGATTGCAGGGACACATTATCGGTGGAGCACAAGTTTCAATGAAACACGCAGGATTTATCGTTAACATAAATCATGCAACAGCAACTGATTATATGGATTTGATACATCTGATCCAAAAAACAATAAAAAAAGATTTCGACATCGATCTACAAACCGAAGTACGGATCATAGGCGATGATACAAAGGTGGGTGAAGTCAGTGCAAATAGTTGAAACAATCATTCTGATTATTTCATTGTTGATCGTGGCCAACATAATTAGCCACTATTTCGTTTCTATACCAGCCAGTCTGATTCAAATTGTTGCGGGCGTTATTGCAGCAATGACTCTTAATGTAAAAATTATGGTCAATACAGAATGGTTTTTATTAGTGTTTATTGCACCGATTCTTTTTAATGATGGGAACAGATTTCCCAAGAAAGAATTGTGGAAATTAAAGGGTCCAATTATGGGTAATGCGATTATTTTGGTAATCGTTTCGACGGTCGTTGGTGGAGCATTAGTGAAATGGTTGGTCCCAAGTTTGCCTTGGGCTACCGCATTCACATTAGTTGCTGTTCTATCTCCAACTGATCCGATTGCCGTTCAATCAATCGCTAAAAAGGCTAAATTACCTGATAAATTAATGCATCTGATCAGTGGTGAAAGTTTGATCAACGATGCATCTGGTTTGATTTGCTTCAAATATGCTGTTGCTGCCACTGTAACAGGGGTATTTTCGCTTCGTAGTGCAACTCTAGACTTCTTCTATATAGCAATCGTTGGTGCACTTGCCGGAGCTGTTATGATTTGGATATTCAATGGTGTAAGACTTTATTTGATCAACCAAGGTGTTGATGATTCGATTCTTCATGCTATTATTCAAATTTTGATTCCATTTATTATCTACTATATTGCCGAAGATCTATTACATGTATCAGGTGTTGTAGCTGTTGTTATTGCTGGTATTTTGAATATTTCGTCTAGCAGAACAACTGGTGCATTCAGTCCAGAAATCAGACTGGTTTCTTCACGTACTTGGGACATGCTAGTTTACCTTTTGAATGGATTTGTGTTCGTTCTTTTAGGTATCGAGATTCCTTTCGCGATGGAAGAATTGATCCATAACGATAACATGAATACTTTCAAGGCGCTTGGTTTTGCTTTCGTTATTTGGGTCGCTTTAGTAGTCATTAGATTCATCTGGAGTTATTTCTATTCAACTTTCTTTGAAAGATCAGATAGAACTAACTTCAATCTTTTTTCTGGTACTAGATTTTATTACAGTTTAATGTCTGGTATTTCTGGAGTTCGTGGTGCGGTTACCATGGTCGGTGTATTGTCATTGCCATTCGTTACAAATAGCGGTGCCGCTTTCCCAGCCAGAACTTTGTTACTATTTATTGCTAGTGCTGTAATTATTTACAGTTTACTTGGAGCAACAATTTTGATTCCGTTGATTACCAAGAGTAGTGCACCAATCACATATCGTGGTAACTCAATAAATACCGATGAAGATCTTGATATAGATGATGAAGCTGATGATACAGAAGTCGTTTCGACTAAAACTGAATTAACTCCTAATGAAGCAAATAAAGTTGTCTTGGAAAAAACCATCAGTAAGTTACGTGCTGAAAATCTTGATAACAGAGATATGGTTTATACAACAGTCATTGCTGAATATGTATTTAATTTGCATAATCTACAACTAAAGTCTAATGGACCAGATCCAATCAGCAAGAAGCGTATCAAAGGTAAAAAAGATGCTGAGTTATGGGATGTTTGTTTCAATTGTGAATTAGAAGCAGTCGAAGAGCTTTATGACAACAAGAAAATTTCTGAAGATGGTTATGATACGGCCGTTAAGAAAATTGAAAAGTATAAAAAAGGACTAGTCAAGAAAAGATACAATCAAACAACTGAGTTCTTTATTGCTTACTTCCGTAGAACGATTCGTGAGTTAACACGATTTATTCATCTACCATTTGTCAAACAGGAAGAAGTTATTCAATATAACCACGAAGCTGTAATTGCTTCTGTTGCTGGAGCAAAACGTGCTCTCGAAAAACTCCGTGAGCTAGAAGAAAATGATGGCGAGATGGCATATGACAATCTGTTATATGTTTTCCAAAGACATTATGAAGAAAGATTGGAATTACTACAGGGTAAACGTCGTAACCATTCTGAGAAATTCAATGTTGAGAGAATCAATCTCGAAGTCAATGCTCTAAGCTATCAAAGAGCCTATGTTCAGGATCTATTGGAGCAAGGTAAAATTAGTCGTGTGACTGCCAATAATCTTCGGAAAAATATCAATTATAGTGAAGAAGTTATTAATTTCGATATACAATAAGATTATATAGACCTTTAAATAGGCTTTTATAATACTAATTGTTTGCTATAATTGATTTCGAGCTAAGAGGGGTAAAAATTATGAATTTTATACCAAGCAATATTTTTACATTGCAAAACCTTGCGAATTTAGCTGACATTTTGGTAGTTTGGTATGTTCTATATAAGGTACTTTCGATGATCCGTGGGACTAAGGCGGTTCAGTTACTAAAAGGTATCGTTGTCATCTTTCTAATTAAAATAATCAGTTGGGCATTGAACCTGCATACTGTCTCGTTCTTGATGGATCAACTTATCAACTGGGGAGTAATTATTATCGTAGTTATTTTCCAGCCAGAAATTAGACGTGGCTTGGAGCATTTAGGTCGAATGCCATTTTTCAGTACTAATAGTAACGAGGAAGGTAAGACTAAGAATCACTTGATTGAAAGTCTTGACCAAGCTATTCAGTATATGAGTAAGCGTAGAATTGGTGCCCTGATCACTTTAGAAATGAATACTGGTCTTGAAGAATATGTCGAAACTGGTATTGATTTGGATGCTGAAGTAACTGGTGCATTATTAATTAATATTTTCATTCCGAATACGCCCCTGCATGATGGGGCAGTAATTATTCGAAAAAATCGCATTGCTGTAGCGGCAGCTTATCTGCCACTATCAGAGAGTAATACGATTCCAAAGGAACTGGGTACTAGACATAGAGCTGCAGTTGGTATCAGTGAGGTTACTGATTCAATTACTATCGTAGTTTCAGAGGAAACAGGTGGTGTCATGATAACCAAGAATGGTCACATGATGCTGGACTTATCTCGTGAGGACTATTTGAAATACTTGAAGGCTCAACTTTCAGAATCTACCGAGGACAATAATCGTTCTATTTTAGACATGATTACTTTGAGAAACCGGAAGAAGAGGGGGAAGCATAAGAATGATGAAGAAGATAGTAAATAGTAACTATTTCTATGCCTTTATTTCACTTTGTGCCGCTCTTTGGCTTTTCATAAGTGTAAGTTCCCCCGGCGTGGGCTCAACTAGAGATTCAAATCAATCAAGTCAATCGACTGCAACAACTAAGGCAACCATGACTGTTCCGTTGACCATTCAAGCCAATACTGATAGTTACTATATTACTGGCTATCCATCTACCGTAAAAATTACGATTGAGGGACCTTCGGCGTTAGTAACTGCCACAAAGAACACACAAAACTTTAGTTTATATTTGGACTTGAAAAAATATTTGCCAGGTAAGCACAAAGTTAGGATCCAACAGAATGGTTTGAATTCTGAATTGACTTATACTATTAAGCCTAAGTACGTGAATGTAAACATTCAGAAACGACAATCTAAGTCATTTCCAGTAAATGTTTCGTACAGCAAGAGTTCACTAGCATCAGGATATGAGGCAAGTAAGCCAAGTGTTTCTCCTGATACTGTTCGTGTTACTGGATCAGCAGCTGATATTAAAAAAATCGATAAATTAGTCGTTAAACCGATTTTGCCAAAAGGTATAAAGAATACGTTTGATCAGGAAGTTCTGGTCCAAGCGTTGGATAAAAAAGGTAAGACTCTGAACGTTACACTTGAGCCACAGACGGTTCATGTTAAGATACCGATCAGTTTACCGAGTAAGAAGGTCAGCATAAATTTTACCCAAAAGGGGAGCTCCCCATCAGGGATGAGTTACTCCTTTGATGGCGACATTGATTCCGTAACAGTTTATGGTACTCAAGGTCAGCTGGATAAAATTGGTAATTCGATCGAACTTCCAGTCGACGTAACTGGTATTACTGACGAAACTAAGCGTAATATTAATATTGCTGATGCACTTAGAGGACAGATAACTTCTTCAGATCCACAGATGGTGATAGTTTCTATTTCAGTTCGTGGTTCTAGTGGAAGTGGAAGTTCTTCTAACAATAATAATTCAAGCAATAATACATCAAGTGATAATAATAACGATAATGAAGATTCAACAAATAACAATAATGATGAAAACAACGACGCAGATTAAACGTTGGGGGTAGTGTATTTATGACAAAATATTTTGGAACAGACGGTGTTAGGGGAATTGCTAACAAAGAGCTTAAACCCGAATTAGCTTTTAAATTGGGACGTGCTGGTGGTTATGTACTAACTAAGCATTCTCAAAATGAAAATAGCCGTCCACGTGTGTTAGTTGCACGTGACACACGAATTTCAGGACAAATGTTACAAGACAGTTTGATTTCTGGACTTTTATCAGTAGGTATCGAAGTTTTGAACTTGAAGGTAGTTACAACACCAGCTGTAGCCTATTTAGTTAGAGCTGTATCAGCAGATGCCGGTATTATGATTTCTGCATCACATAATCCAGCTTCAGATAATGGTATCAAGTTCTTCGGTTCTGACGGATATAAGTTACCAGATGATGTTGAAGATGAAATTGAGGCACTCTTAGATGCCAAAGAAGATACTTTGCCAAGACCTTCTGCTGAAGGATTAGGTAGTGTTTCAGATTATCCTGAAGGTGCTCAAAAATATCTTCAATTCTTGAAGCAAACAATTTCTGATGATTTAAGTGGTATGAATATTGTTTTGGATACAGCAAATGGTTCAACAAGTCGTTTAGCAAGTACATTATTTGCCGACCTAAATGCTGACTTTGACATCATGGCCTCACATCCAGATGGTATCAATATCAATGATCACGTTGGATCAACACATCCTGAGCAATTAGCAGCAAAGGTCAAAGATTCAGATGCTATTGCCGGATTGGCTTTTGACGGTGATGGTGACCGCTGTATTGCTGTAGATGAAAATGGAAATATCATTGATGGTGATAAGATCATGTTCATCTTAGGTAAATATATGCATGATGGTGGCCGTTTGAAGAAAGATACTATTGTTACAACAGTTATGAGCAATATGGGATTATATAAAGCAATCGAAGCTAACGATATGAAGTATGTTCAGACAGCTGTTGGTGACCGTCATGTTGTTGAGGAAATCAGAGAAAATAACTATAACATTGGTGGCGAACAATCTGGTCACGTTGTTTTATTTGAATATATGAATACTGGTGATGGAATGTTGACAGGTATCCATCTACTTCATGTTATGAAAGAAACTGGAAAAAGTTTATCAGAATTAGCCGAACCAGTGAAAATTTATCCACAAAGATTGATCAATGTTCCAGTTAGTGACAAGAACAACTGGAAGGACCATCAAGACATCGTAGATGCTATTAAATTAGTAGAAGCAGAGATGGATGGAGACGGTCGTGTGTTGGTTCGTCCTAGCGGAACTGAATCATTATTACGTGTAATGTGCGAAGCTGCAACTGAGGAAAAAGTGAACACATTTACAGAACGTATTGCAGACGTAGTTAAAAAAGATATGGGTGTTTAATTAAGAGATTGGCAAAAGCCAATCTCTTTTTTTATTCGGTTTATACCAATACCGATATCGGTCTGTACCATATGTACCATTCTCGTTATTTTTTTAACAAATATTAATAAATAGTTGACATAATACCGTTACATTAGTAAAGTTGTAATTGTTCTAAAAAGATATAGGCAGTAAACAGACCTATACCAATATTAAAGAATAAACTATACCAGTATAGGAGATCTATAATTATGTGCGGAATTGTTGGAGTAGTTGGTAACGATAATACAACTAACATCTTATTAAATGGACTTGAAAAACTAGAATATCGTGGCTATGATTCAGCCGGAATTTATGTAAATAATGAAAAAGGAAATGACTTCCTTGTAAAAGAAACAGGTAAAATCAGTGACCTTGAAAAAGAAGTTGGAAAAGACGTTCTTGGTGACATTGGTATTGGACACACACGTTGGGCAACTCATGGTGAACCATCAGTTGCTAATGCCCATCCTCACTATTCAGAAGATAACCGCTTCTATCTTGTTCACAATGGTGTTATTACAAACTATGCTGAACTTAAAGCAAAATATTTAAGTGACTTTAAATTTGTCAGTCAAACAGATACAGAAGTTGCCGTTCAATTGATCGACTACTTTGCTGTTAAAGAAGGTATGGAAACAGAAGCTGCCTTCAGAAAAGCACTTTCACTTATCGAAGGTTCATATGCCTTTGCTATGATCGACAAAGAAGAACCAGATCGTATCTTGGTTGCTAAGAACAAGAGTCCTTTACTTATTGGTTTAGGAAAAGGATTTAACGTAATTTGTTCAGATGCCTTTGCTATGCTAGACAGCACACATGATTTCGTTGAGATTCATGATGGTGAAGTTGTTATCTTGAAGAAAGATAGCGTTAATATCAGTACACTTGATGGTAAGAAAGTTACTCGTGATTCATACAGAGTTGAACTTGATGCCAGTGATATTTCAAAGGGTACATACGACACATTCATGTTGAAGGAAATTGATGAACAACCAGCTGTTATGAGAAAGATTTCATCACATTACTTTGACGGCAAGAAGATCAACGTTGATCAAAAGATGTTGAAAGACGTTGCTGATGCTGATCGTCTATATATCGTTGCTGCAGGTACAAGTTACCATGCTGCCTTAGTTGGTAAAGATATCTTTGAAAACTTAGCTGACGTTCCTGTTGACGTTGAATTAGCTAGTGAATTTGGTTACCATATGCCAAAACTTTCAAAGAAACCATTCTTTATCTTCCTATCACAAAGTGGTGAAACTGCTGATAGTAGACAAGTTCTTGTTAAAGTAAATGAACTTGGTTTCCACAGTTTGACTATGACAAATGTTCCTAACTCAACATTGTCACGTGAAGCTACATACACAATGGAACTATTAGCTGGACCAGAAATCGCCGTTGCTTCTACAAAGGCTTACACAGCAAACATCGCCGTTGAAGCTGTACTTGCTAAAGCTATGGGTGAATTGAAAGGTGTCAAAGCTGCTCAAGATCTTGATCTACAAGGACAATTGGCACTTGCTGCTAACGCTATCCAAACAATCGTTGATGAAAAAGATAAATTCAAGAAGATTGCTGATGACTACCTCAAAGGTAAGAATGATGCCTTCTATATTGGACGTGGTATCGACTTCGCACTTTCACTAGAAGCTGCCTTGAAACTCAAAGAGATTTCATACATTCACTCAGAAGGATTTGCTGCCGGTGAATTGAAACACGGTACTATCTCATTGATCGAAAAAGACACTCCAGTCTTCGCATATATCAATGATGGTGTCGGTGCGGCTCATACACGTGGTAACATCCAAGAAGTTGCTGCTCGTGGAGCCCACGTATTAGTTATTGCAAGCAAGCAATATGCTGAAAAGGGTGACCAAGTTATCATCCCTGAAATCAACGAAATGATTTCACCTATCGTCAGTGTTGTTCCTGCACAATTGATTGCATACTATGCAAGTTTGGCTCGTGGAAACAACGTTGATCAACCTCGTAATCTCGCTAAGAGTGTTACCGTTGAATAATTATTCTTTAAAATAGTTCTTCCTCAAAAGAACAAAAAGATGACATATACGGAAAGTGTCATCTTTTTTTGTGCTTAAATTTATACCGCGTGAGTTGGTTAAAGCTGCAGTTATTAAATATGGCAGAGTTGTGCATGCAATAAATTATTGATATATTTATTTTTTGAAATAAATAATTATAGCCACTGGATGACACTACTTCTAATGAAATTCAGAAGTTAAGCGGCTGTTGAATAAACATGGTGAGAGGTACATTGAGTGGAATCTGATAAATGGTCGCCTTTAAAGGCATATCCTATGAAAAATAACGGTCCAAATTATTTAATTGAGTTACAGGATGGTCGATGTTTTATTGTAAACAACTTTTCACCAAGATACGGCTTTTACAACTTTCTTCTTCCAGTAAACACGCGGGTGTTGAAAGAAGTGAGTCCAGTACTTGTTGATAAACTTCGACAAGAAAAGCCTACAAGCATATCTGGAATTGCTGTAATAGGTTTAGCAATTATTATTGCTCTGGGTTATTTCACTGATTTAAACGTAATGTTAGAGAATGCGTTCTCATACTTTTTTGGCATTTGGGGAGCAATTCTAGTTGGCATTATTCTTTCATTTGCGATTATACGTTTGTCTGAACTGTATCAGGCGCACAAGATTCCTATGATCAATAAGTTTCCAAACACACATCGAATCAAAATAAAAACAAATGCTTTTATGGTAAATATACTACTAATGGTGTTTTGTTATGGCTTTACTTACATAGTGTTCATTCCCATACCTTATATGTATTGGATCTTCATGTTTCCGCTGTTTGGTACTCTCTTTTATGGGCCATTTCCCAAACTAACTTTTAAGCGTGTTCGACAATCTTATAATTATATGGCATATACAAAAAATGCCGGTGAAACCGAAAATATTGACCCAGATGAAGAGAACTCATCACTTTGTAAAGATTTAGAAAGAATATCATGAGAAAAAGAAACGACATAATAGATTAGAAGGTTAGTGATATGAAGATTTGAACTTAGCGATAATCTGTAATTGTGACTATTTTTTTAAAAACCTACATATTGTGTATAAAAAGATGACACCTACGGAAAGTGTCATCTTTTTTTGTGCCAAAAAAGTATAAATTTTTTTCAACTCTTTTTGTGATAACGCTAACAAAGTTATATAATATATGAGTAATATTACTTATGGGATTAGGTAATCTATTAGAAAGATTTTTTTAATAGTCAGGAGTCTCTTGAGGAAGAGGCTCCTTTTTGATTTAATAAATGGATTTGGGAAGGTCTGGAAACTTGAATAAAAAGAAGTTAGGATTATTTTCTACGGTCATGTTTGGCTTGAGTGCCATCATTGGATCAGGTTGGATGTTCGGTTCTGCACAAGCAGCAAAAGTTGCAGGACCAGCAGCCATCTTATCTTGGACCATCGGTGCCATCTTAGTATTTATTATCGCAATAGTTTATGTTGAAATCGGAACGATGTTCCCTGAGGATGGGGCGATGAGTAGATTTGCTATGTATACTCACGGTTCCCTTCTAGGTCATATTTCGTCTTGGGCAAATTGGTTATCACTATTGGCAATCATGCCGATCGAATCAGTTGCTTCTGTTCAATATATGAGTTCGTGGCCTTGGGAATGGGCAAAATGGACTGGAAGTTTAATGAATGGAGATCAACTTTCAGTAAGAGGTATTTTTGCAGCAACCATTATGTTGCTGGTTTTCATGTTTATCAATTTCTGGTCAGTTACGATTATGGCTAGATTCAACAATCTTGTTTCAATTTTCAAAATTTTCGTGCCAATTATCACTATGATTGCGCTGATCAGTGCTCATTTTGATTTTGGAAATATGGGAAGTAACATGCATGAGTTTATGCCAAATGGTACTTCATCAATATTCTTAGCTATCAGTAGTGCCGGTATTATTTTCTCTTATGTCGCATTCCAGACGGTTATCAATTTAGGTAATGATATCAAGAAACCACATATCAATATTCGCCGTGGGATCGTCATTTCACTATTTATCAGTGCTGTAATTTATATTTCATTACAGGTTGTCTTCATTGGCTCATTGCCACATTCACTTGTAGCAGCAGGTTGGAGTCACCTTAATTTCAACTCACCATATGCTGATTTAGCAATTATGCTGAATTTATATTGGCTTTCAACTTTGATTTACTTCACAGCTTTTGTTTCTCCATTTGGTAGTGGACTAGCATTCTCCGCTTCAGCAAGTAAATCATTGGCCTCAATGCCAAAAAATCGTCATATGCCGAAGTTTTTATCCAACACCAACAATCCATACGCATCACCAAGAATTGCCTTGTTGATTGATTTTATCGTTAGTTTCATCATGATTTTGATGTTCAAGAACTGGACCTTACTTTCTCGTGTTGTTTCAGCTACAACATTGATCTCACTTCTTACAGGACCAGTTGTTGCTGGTAGCTTGAGAAAAATGGCACCTAATTTCAAACGTCCAACTCGTGTCAGAGGGATGCAGATTTTAGCACCATTAGCTTTCTCATTGATCAGTTTGGCAATTTATTGGGCAATGTTCCCAACAACTGTAGAAGTTATTGCAATTATTATCATTGGTCTTCCTATCTATGTAGTCTTTGACTATCGTCGTGGATTCAAAGAATTGAAGCCAAAGATGTATGCAAGTTTATGGATCGTTTGTCATTTGATATTCTTATCTATAATATCCTGGTTAGGTAGTACCGACTTTGGTGGATTAGGAATTATCAGATATCCACTCGACTTTGTTATAATTTTAGTTGTCTCAGTTTTCGTATATTACTGGGCAATTCAATCATCGTATTACTCAACTTACTTTAAGGAAGCTAAGAAACTCAATTCCGAAATCAAATGGGAGCAAGAGGATGAATAAATCTCTTAAGCAAAAAGAAAAATGGTACTGGATAGTAGTTGCGGCCATTGAATTGGTATTATTTATCAGTTCATCCATGACTTACAAGCAACAAACTTCAGTACCTTTTTTGGAAAGACATTTAGGTTCTAGTAAACCAATGTTGGGATTTTTCAATCAAATAGGTTTTAACTATGGTGGAAAATTTCAGTCGATAAAAAATGATGGATATTACAATTTTGTCGAATTCTTTATTCGTAAAGGTGCACACTTTGGGACTTATTTTCTATTAGGATTATTTTTATGCTTGGCTTTATACACCATACTTTTATAAGAATAATTTTTTGAAAATATTTGTTCCATGGATGGCAGCAACTGGTCTGGCAGCCTTCGATGAATTCCATCAAGGATTGACAGGTGGGCGTTCTCCGTTAGTTGCCGACGTCATACTCGACAGCTTTGGAGCTTTAGTTGCAATATTAATAACTGTTTTAGTGGTTTTCTTGATAAAAAAACATAATAAAAAGCGACATCCATTCTCAATGGAGTATTGATATAACAGCCTATATTTGATATTATATTAGGCGGTTTACTAATAAAAGTGAAAGAAGGAAGCAGAAATGTCAGGACATTCAAAATGGCATAACATCCAGGGTAGAAAAAATGCCCAAGATTCTAAGCGTGGAAAGATTTTCCAAAAATTATCACGTGAACTATTCATGGCGGCAAAATCGGGTGGTGCCGATCCAGACAGTAATGCTGCCCTTCGTTTAATTGTAGATAAAGCTCGTGCAGCTAACATGCCTAAGGACAACATCAAACGTGCCTTAGATAAAGCCGAAGGTGGTAGTGAAGAACACTACGACGAAGTTACATATGAAGGCTATGCTCCAGGTGGAGTTGCAGTTTTAGTTGAAGCATTAACAGATAACAAGAACAGAACAGCTTCTTCAGTACGTGTTGCGTTTACTCGTAACGGAGGTAGCATGGGTTCATCAGGTTCTGTTGCTTACATGTTCGATCGTAAAGGATATATCGTTCTAGATCGTACAAAGAACACACAAGACGAAGATCAAGTATTGCTTGATATCATGGATCTTGGCGCAGATGACCTACAAACATCAGATGATGTTTATGAAATCTATACAGATGCAAAAGAATTTGCAGCTGTACGTGATGGATTAATTGAAAAAGGTTATGAGTTAGCTAACTCTGAATTAACAATGATTCCTCAAAATACAACACCAGTACCAGAGGACAAACAAGAACAATTTGAACACATGATCGATCAACTAGAAGACGACGATGATGTTTCAGAAGTTTATACAGCAGCAGCTGACGATGACGACGAATAATCGTGAATAAATAAAAGACCAGAAACTTTTAAAGTTTCTGGTCTTTTTTTGCGTAATTTTAAGAAAGGAGTGAAAAATATGACAGCAGAAACAATGGTTCAAAATTTATTAACTGAAGCATGTGCCAATCGGATTTCCGATATCTACTTTTTTCCGAAGAGGGAAATATACACGATTGAGGCTAAGAATAGTTTGACTGATTATGTAGTTGCCGAATTAAGTTACGATGAGACATTTTCAGTTATGAATTTCTTGAAGTTCAATAGTGGGTTAGATATATCAGAGAGACGAAGGGCACAAAAAGGTTCTTTTACCTATGTATATCACGGCACTGAGATTCACATTAGGATCTCGTCAGTCGGTGATTTCCTGGATCGAGAATCAATGGTCATTCGTCTGATTTATCCACAAGAGAATGTTTCGCAATCAGATGTTGATGTCCTGAATAAACTGATTCCAGTATCTAATCAAAAAGGGATGATGATTTTTTCGGGGCCGATGGGCTCAGGAAAAACTTCATTAATGTATTCGTTAGGTCGGCATCTGAGTCGCTACAAAAAAGTTATGTGTATTGAAGACCCCATCGAAATCGTTGAAGAAAGCTTTTTACAGTTGCAAGTTAACCAAGATACAGGGATGAGTTATGAAGAACTGATCAAGACCAGTTTGCGGCATCGTCCTGAGGTATTGATCATCGGTGAGATACGTGACAAACAGACTGCTCAACAAGCGGTTCAGGCAGCATTATGTGGTTATACAGTGATGACAACGATACATGGCAAATCCAAGTATTCGGTAATTCAGAGATTGCTGCAATTTGGCATTTCAGAGTTTGAAATCAAGAATGCTGTTAACTTGATAACCTATCAGAGGTTGATACCATTTGAAGAACGTTTACAGTTATTCGCAGATTTTCTCAATAATCATGCGATAGATGACTTCTTGAGAGATGGGACACCGGATAATCATTGGAGTGATATGTTAACAAATGCGCAAGAAAAAGGAATCATTAATGGAGAAGTTTTCCAAGAATTTATTCACGGGTAATAAAATTACTACCAAACAACAATCAGATTATTTGCTACTGATCGGCAAACTACTCCAAAATGGATTCTCATTGAATCAAGCAATCAAGTGTATGAGCTATTTGGACAAGTCACAGGATATATTTCAAAATATATATTCTGATTTGCAACAAGGATTGATGATCACCCAAGCTTTGAGACATCTAAAACTATCCCCGGTAATAGAAAATCAATTAGTGATATCGCAAATGAATGGTGGCTTACAAGGAACCATTGTTCAATGCGGAGCGATTTTAAAAGCTAAAGCCAAACAGCAATCTAAGTTGAAAGAATTAATGACTTATCTAGTATTTATACTCGGATTCTTGATCTTGATGATCATCGGGATGAAAGCCTTCATAATGCCACAATTTAGTAGTGGTGGAGATACGGCAATGCTGGATTTGATAGTTCGAGTTATTGCAATAGTTGTAGCAACACTAGTTTTTGGATTAGCAGGATTCATTTTTCATTTGAGGAGGAAAACAGAATATCAGCGAGCCCAGATACTTATAAAACTACCTGTAGTTGGTAAATGCTATCGAAGCTTTTATCAATTTTCCATTTTACAATGATGGGGAATGCAACTTTCAAATGGCTTATCATTACGAACGATTTGTTTGCAGAATCAAAAGTTTAAGTCAGGCTCGATCCAGAATGTTTTGGCAACGATGATATTGCAAGATTTGAACAAAGGAAAATCAATTCGAGAATATATCAAGCAAGAAAAACTTTTGCCAGTGGAGTTGGATATGATAATTTCACTCGGCGGAGGCATGTCAGAATTGTCACAAGATTTATTGTTAATGTCACAATTAAAATTTGAAGAAACACAACAATTATTGAAGAAGTTATTGAGAATGGTCCAGCCAATATTGTTTGGCGTAATTGCCATAGTCATATTGGTCACCTATCTGATGATACTTCTACCAGTCTATGGAATGATGAAAGGAATGAATTAATATGTTTAAAAAAATTAATAGTCGTAAGAAAAAGGGATTTACACTGATTGAAATGGTGATTGTGCTATTTATTATAGGGATGTTGATGTTACTGATATTGCCCAATTTGAGTCAACAAAAAGATAAAGCTACTGAGAATTCAAACGAAGCTTTTAGAACTACATTACAGACACAGGTTGACTTGTCTGAAACGTCTAAAATTGATTCATTAGAGTCGCTGCAAAAGAACGGATTAATTACCCAAAAACAGCATGATAAGGCTGACAAGTTACAGTTGATTGTTAAAAACGGCAGGGTAGTTGATGATATTAATTCAGCGTCAAAAAAGTAGGGGTTTTACACTAGTAGAGACGGTTTTAACTTTATTTATTACTTGTTTGCTAATTACCATTGGTACACTTCAAGTTAAAGATTATCAACAGAAAACCGAGGAAGCTATGTTCTTCAGAAGATTTGAAGATGACTGGCAAAATATTTTAAACTCTAGCTTTTTAACGAATAAAAGATGTTATGTAGACTTTTCGGAAGCTAAGGTGATATTTTCTTTCGATAATCGCACTACTACTATAGAGGTTCCAGAAACACTGAAAGGGAATTCAAAACACCTAGAAGTGCACAAATCCGGTGAGACTTCGCCAAAAACGATTTATTTTGACTCAACAAACAGCAAAAGGAGATACAAATATACTGTTCAGATGGATTGGGGTGTTTTGATTGCTGGTTAAACGACGAGGATTTTTACTTTTGGATTCCTTAGTTTCTTTTGTAATATCAATTTTGATCATTGCAACGTTGGCAATAACCATTGGACAAGAACGGCAGACTATCAATCATTGGGAGTCTCGAGTTAGTGCACATAAGGTTATGTTATTGCATCTCAAAGGGAAGTCTATTCCGCACATTATGATCATCGGTGGAAATAAGTATCAATTTTCTCAAAATGAAACTGGTTTGAAAGTCATGGGACAAGATGGTAAATCATTTGAAGTTAAAAAGTAGGCGTCAAGGTTTTATGTTGAGTGAGGCTGTTTTAGCATTATTCGTAGCAGCAATTACGATTGGTATCTTGCAAAGTTGTCTAAAAATATTTGATCAGGTAAAGGTTATCAATAGTAGTGAAAATATTCGGTGGCACGTTATTAATGAGAAGCTTCAAAATGAATTTGCAAATATAACCGTGGTCAAAATGGATTCTCAAAAAATGATTTACCACAAGAGCGATGTAAAAAATAATACTTATACTATTAAATATTTTCAAATGAAAAATGGTAATAACGTCATTCAAAGGACGACCGTGGGTGGTGGATTCTCACCGATCATTGGTAAATTATCTAACTTCAAAATTTCAAGAATAGGAAACAATCTAATGTTTAAAATCACAAATAAACAAGCTATCGTAACGGAAATGTATTTTACAAATGTTCAATTTCAAGAATAAAAGAAGTGGAACTGTCCTGTTAAATACGATTATTATTTTTACAATTTCTATCATGGTTATTTTGTATGCTGACCAAAGATTTCAACAAACGATTCATAACTATCAGGTCCTAGATGAACGGTATAAGCAGAAAATTAGAACTGAATTGAATAATTCCGCTAATATAAAGTTTTTGGAAGATGAAAACGCTTGAATAAAGTTAATATCAACGTTAAAATTTTAATATCATGTGTAAAGAGGTTGTTTAATGTCAGAAGATAATGAAATGCAAGATTATTATGACCTTGTGAACCAAGCTTCGACCTTGTTGCAGAAATCATTGAGTAGCACCTACACAGATGCCTTAGCGGAAACATTGACGAATCTAGCTGATGGCAAGGTTTATGTAGAGAATGGTGCACCTGATGAAAAATCTGTTGCAGAGTTAGAAAAACTATATTCACAAATCAAGGCCGTGAATTTATCGCAGCTTCAGTTAAAACAAGCTATTACTGTCAATATTATTCAAGCACAACGATTGGATAAAGTTGAAGTAAATAAACTAATGACTCCAGATACAATTGGATTGATTGCAAGCTTGATTGCTTTCGAGATTTTGACCGCAAGTGGTCAAAAGAAAATCAATTTAATTGATCCTACTATTGGTACTGGAAACCTCTTGATAGAATTTATTGATCAATTGAATTTGGCGGGTGACTTTGAAATCAACGCTGCCGGGATTGACAATGACGAGACTTTAGTTGGTTTAGCTAAATCATTTTCTGAAGTGATGAATTTGAATTTGGATGCTTATCATCAAGATGGAATTGCTGAATGGGAAATCACTGATATCGATTATGCTATCGCTGATTTACCAGTTGGATATTATCCAGTTGACGACAATGCGGCTAAATTTGAGACCAAGGCAGATGAGGGACATTCCTATGCTCATCATTTGTTGATAGAACAAACAATGAATAATTTGAATGATGGTGGAATTGGTATTTTTATAGTTCCATCAGCAATATTCCAAACAGATCAAGCTAAGAAACTTTCAGCTTGGATGGTTTCTAATGTTTATTTGCAAGCAGTGTTGGATTTACCAGGCAATTTGTTTGCTTCGAAGGAAGCTCAAAAGGCAATTGTAGTCTTGCAAAAACATGGTGGTAAAGCACAGCAGGCATCTAACGTTCTCATGGGAACAATCCCAGGAACTGACAATGTTAAGGAATTTGAAGGATTTAGAAATCAAGTTAGAGATTGGGCAAGTAATAACTTTAAAGGATAGGTGACGAAAATGGCAAAAATTATCGCAGTTAACTCAGGTAGTTCAACTTTGAAATGGAAGCTTTATTCAGTTCCTGATGAAACTGTAATAGCAGAAGGTATGGTCGATCGACTAGGACTTTCAGACTCTGAATTCAAAGTAAAATATAATGGACAAAAGACTAGTGAAATCGGAGATATCCCTGACCACAAAACAGCTGTTAATAAGATGTTGAAGACTTTGTTAGACCTTAACATCATTAGTGATTACTCTGAAATAACTGGTGTTGGACATCGTGTAGTTGCCGGTGGAGATATTTTCAAAGACTCAGCATTAGTAACTCCAAAAGTTCTACAACAAATCAAGGATTTGGCAGAGTTTGCTCCATTACATAATCCTGGTCAAGCAGTCGGTATTGAGGCATTCCAAGATATCCTACCAGATGTGCCACAAGTTGCTGTTTTTGATACATCATTCCATCAAACAATGGATCCTGTTAACTATCTATACAGTATTCCTTACGAATACTACGAAAAATACGGAGTTCGTAAATTTGGTGCTCACGGAACAAGTCACAAGTACGTTTCAAAACGTGCTGCTGAATTTGTAGGTAAACCAATCGAAGATTTAAGAATTATCTCAATGCATTTAGGTAGTGGTGCTTCGATCGATGCTATTCAAGGTGGAAAATCAGTTGATACTTCAATGGGATTCACACCACTAGCTGGTATCACAATGAGTAGTCGTTCAGGTGACCTCGATCCTTCATTATTTGCATTCTTGATGGACAAGCTCAAGTTGTCAGATCCTCAAGACATGATCGATATTTTGAATAACAAATCTGGTCTACTAGGTATTTCAGGGGTATCTCCTGACATGCGTGATTTAATTGCTACTAAGGACGAAAACAAACGTTCACAACTTGCAATTGATATCTTTATTAACAGAATAGTTAAATATGTTGGCTCATATATTGCACTAATGGGTGGAGTTGATGTTCTCCTATTCACTGCAGGTATGGGTGAGGCCAATTCATGGATCCGTGATTTAATCATGAAGAAGTTTGAATACATGGGTGTGAAAGTTGATTCAGACGCAAACGAAAATGGTAAAGGATTGCGTAAAATCAGTGCTGACGACTCAGCTATCGAATGCCTAGTTGTTCCAACTGATGAAGAATTGATGATTGTCCGTGATGTTTTAAGATTATCTAAATAAACAAAAGATTCGACAAAATGTCGAATCTTTTTTATTTTGTCCAAAAATACAAAAATCAAAAAATAAAGTACATACTTTTAACTTTTTAATTTTTTATTTATTGAAAGCCTTTACATTCATAAAAATATTGATTATATTTTACTTGAAAGAGATACCTCGAAAGGGAGTGTACTTTATGACAAGAAAAGCATATATGATCGGTACAGGTGTCGGTAATCTAGCTGCCGGAATTTACTTGATCAGAGACGGTGGATTTAAGGGTGACCAAATTACAATGATGGGTCTGGAAAAGCACGGTGCCAATGATGGTGCTGCGGTGGCAGACTATCAAGATGAATATAGTAATCAAGCACTATCCAATTCTAAAGGATTCTTAGCAAAAGGTGGACGTATGCTTAATGAGGAAACATACGAAAACTTATGGGATTTAATGAGATCTGTGCCTTCACTCGACAATCCTGGCCAAACAGTAACTGACGATATTTTGAATTTTGACCACGCACATCCAACACATGATGTTGGACGTTTGATTGATCGAAACGGTCCAAGAATCAATCCTGGTAAAGATAATTATAGACATATGCAATTCAATAATAAGGAGCGTATGTTGCTTTCTAAATTGATGTTGATGCCAGAAAAAGACGAGGAGAAATTGAATAATATCAGTATTGAAGAGTGGTTCAAGAGTAGTACTCCTCATTTCTGGAACACGAACTTCTGGCACATGTGGCAAACAACATTTGCATTTAAACGTGCAAGTTCTGCCATGGAGTTACGTCGTTACATGAACCGTATGATTCTTGAATTTACCAGAATCAATACTTTGGAAGGTGTAACAAGAACTCCTTACAACCAATATGAAAGTTTAATTTTACCAATGCGTAAATACTTGGAAGATCGTGGAGTTACATTTATTAATAACCGTAAAGTAACAGATCTCGAATTCAAGGACACAGCATTGCAAGACGATATTGTTGTTACCGGAATCAAATACGAAGAAGTCGATAACGATAATAAAGAAGGACACATTGATATTGCCGAAAACGATATGGTCTTCGACACTAATGGGTCAATCACTGATAGTTCATCTATCGGTGACTGGGACAAACCAATTGTCGAAAATATGGAATATGCTCCAAGTGCCATGCTTTGGAAGAAAGCAGCAAGCAAGTTCTATTCATTAGGACAACCTGATAAATTCTTCAACGACAGAACTCAAAGTGAATGGTACAGTTTCACAATTACAACAAACAACCATTTGCTTTTGGAAAACATCGCTAGAATTACACAGCAACAACCAGGTAATGCATTGAATACTTGGATCGACAGTTCACCATTAATGTCAATCGTTGTTCACCATCAACCACATTTCCACGCACAAAAACCAAATGAAACAGTATTATGGGGCTACTTCATGTATCCACGTAGAAACGGTGACTTTGTTCAAAAACCAGTTATCGAAATGACAGGTGAAGAAGTTCTAGACGAGTTCTTAGGACAATTAGCATCAGTTGATCCAGCCAAGGATAATATCCGTAATCACATGGATGAAATCAAAGAGAGCATCGTCAACTGTATTCCAGTTTACATGCCATATGCCAGCGCATTGTTCAACCAACGTGCAGTAGGAGATCGTCCAGATGTAGTTCCAAAGCACAGCAAGAACTTAGCATTCATTAGCCAATTCTGTGAGCAACCATTCGATATGGTATTTACAGAGCAGTATTCATATCGTGCAGCTCAAAGAGCCGTTTACACATTCTTAGGAATTCCATTATCACAGATGACACCAATGCATCATTACGAGAAGGATCCAAAGATAATGGCACGTGCAACAAAGACAATGTTCCGTTAAAAAATTATTTCAGGTGAGGTATTTATTATGAAAAAATTTCTAAAATTTATTTTTAAGCTGACCTTAATCGCTTCTGTTATAGGTGGTGCAGTATTCTTCGGTGGAAAGAAATTGCTTGAGTAGGATGGTTTGATGCCGATTCCGGATGCAAATCGATTTTACTTTAAGGAACGTACGTCGCCTACGGCGCGTGCGCAACCTTCTGAAATGTTGGCTACGCCAACGAACAACTGAGGAAGGGAACGTAGTGGAGCAACTTTAAGCTAATTGCACAAAACGCAATCATCTTAAAGCTTACTCTTTCACTAAATGTGCGAAGCACATTTAGTGAAATGTCGCTACTGAGTCCAAATCGATTTTCTTCTCCATCTAGACAAGCGAGTCAATTCATTATTGAAATAGTAAATGTAAACAGAACGGGGTTGGGAACTGATATTTTGGTTCTCAACTCTTTTTTTGTCGTAATTTTGCAGTAAAAACAAGTTCACCAATTTCAAGTCGAAGTGGGATAAACAACCCCCCAAAATCAACTAAATGCATCCATGCAGCAGGGAGGAACGAAGTGACTCAATTTTTTATGTTAACAATCTAGCCAGAAGGTGGAAAACCAAGGGCAAAACGCAGTGAGATTCTTCTTGGTCCGGCAAAGGCCGGAGCTAGAAGAAGGCAATAAGGCAAGACCGCCTTTAGGCTTGCCTTTTGCCCACAGCGTGACGACCCTTGGTTTGTAACCTTCAGGCGGAAGTCCATAGCAAAACAAACAAAAAAGCCCCCATCCACATCGAAGTGAACGGAAGCTTAAATCAAAACAATTAGTTGATTTTTTCATCAATAGAAGAATCGGCCAACTTGCTAGCAGCGTCTGTATCAACGATAACTGTTACATCATCTTTTTGTTGAAGAACAGAAGCAGGGCATTCGTTAGTAACAGGACCTTCAATCATTCCTTTAACAGCGTCAGCTTTTTCTGTACCGAAAGCCATAAGAATGATCTTTTTGCTCTTAAGAATTGAACCAATTCCCATTGAGTAAGCAAACTTAGGAACATCTTCTTCGTTGTCGAAGAAACGTGCATTTGCTTCAATTGTTGATTCAGTTAATGGAACTTTTCTTGTTTCTACATCGAAAGGAGAACCTGGTTCGTTGAATCCGATATGACCATTACGACCAAGACCTAATACTTGAAGGTCGATTGGGTTGTCAGCAATCACTTTGTTATAACGTTTTGTTTCTTCTTCTGGATCCTTTGCTAAACCATCAGGTACGAATGTTTTTGCAAATGGTTTCTTATCAAATAGGTTAACTTGCATGAAGTGACGGTAACTTTGTTCGTCATCTGGTGCACAGCCTACATATTCGTCAAGGTTAACTGATGTCATTCCTGAAAAATCAACATCACTGTTTACCATATATTTGTACATTGAAACTGGAGTTGAACCTGTTGCAAGGCCAAGTACCTTAGCACCATTGTCCATTTCTTCCTTAATTAATTCAAAAGCCTTTTTGCCGGCTACGTCATTGTTATTTGCTACGATTACTTTCATCGATGTAATTCCCCTTTCAAATTTAAAAGCTCTTTAACTTTGGTATAGTCCAATTATAATTTCTTTCAGTAATTCTGTCAAGATTTTCATCAAAATTTTGGTCTAGACAAAACTTTGTCATAGAATTTTGTGCCAAAGCTCTCGTTGATGAGATTTTAGAAAGCGTATACACTAATTCTTGTAAGCGGTTAAAGTGCTTGAAAGGGGTGTCAAATATATGGAAGCAACTTCCAATATTGAGAAGAAGTCAGAAACTAAAGAAAAGACTTCTATAAAGACAAAGTTACAACGTTTCGGTAGCAAACTTTCCGGAATGGTTATGCCGAACATCGGTGCATTCATTGCTTGGGGACTTATTACAGCTTTATTCATGGCCTCAGGTTGGTTACCTAATAAGGAACTAGCCAAGATGATCACACCAATGGTTACTTATTTATTACCATTATTGATCGGTTTTACAGGTGGTAATGTAGTTGACGGTCACCGTGGTGGTGTCGTCGGTGCAATCGCCACAATGGGTGTTATCGTTGGTACTAATATTCCTATGTTTATCGGTGCCATGGTAATGGGTCCATTAGGTGGCTGGTGTATCAAGAAATTTGATGCATGGGCACAACCTAGAACTAAACAAGGATTTGAAATGTTAGTTAATAACTTCTCATCCGGTATTCTAGGTATGATTTTAGCCATCATCGGATTCTTCGGAATCGGACCATTGGTTTCAACATTATCAGGAGCTTTAGCTGTAGGTGTTAACTGGATCATTGCTCATAACTTATTACCACTAGCTAACGTGGTTATTGAACCAGCAAAAATCCTATTTTTAAATAACGCAATTAATCAAGGTATTCTAACTCCACTTGGAATTCAAGCTTCTGCTGAAGCTGGTAAATCAATTCTATTCTTGCTAGAACCAGATCCAGGTCCAGGTCTTGGAGTATTGTTGGCATTTATGTTCTTTGGTAAAGGAACAGCCAAGAGTAGTGCTTCAGGTGCTGCCATTATTCACTTCTTTGGTGGTATTCATGAAATCTACTTCCCATACGTACTTATGAAACCAGCATTGTTCTTATCAGTTATCGGTGGTGGTGTTACAGGTACATTTATGTTTAGTCTCTTTGGATCAGGTTTGAAAGCTTCACCTTCACCAGGTTCAATCATTTCTATCCTATTAATGACTCCGAAAGGTATCGGGAATTACATAGGTATTTTAGTCGGTGTCACAGCAGCAACCGTCGTCTCATTCTTGATTTCAATGGTAATTTTGAAACGAGATAAATCTGAAGATGGTGACTTAGCTGCTAGTCAAGCAGCCTTGTCTAGTGAAAAAGCATCAGCTAAAGGACAAGCTTCTGCAGACGCATCAGGTACACAAGCATCAACAGATGATGCCAAAGCAATTTTAGCAACAGCAAATGAAGTTAACCATATTATCTTTGCCTGTGATGCCGGAATGGGATCATCAGCAATGGGTGCTTCAATTTTGAGAGATAAAGTTAAGAAAGCTGGTTTGGACTTATCAGTTACAAATACAGCTATTAACAATTTGAAAGATGAGCAAGGCCTACTAGTTGTTACACAAGACGAATTAGCTGACCGAGCATTAACTAAGACTCCATCAGCTGTGCACGTTGCAGTTGAAAACTTCTTGAATTCACCTAAGTACGATGAAATCGTTGCTGGTTTGAAGACTAAAGAAGTATCAGGTTCTACAGAAACAGAAAAGCCCGAGGAAACAGCAACTACTGATAAGAAAGAAGTTGCTAAAGAGGACGATAGTTTACAAAATATCGATGTTACAAAGATTCACACAATTGACTTTATCCATCATGATCAAAACGTTGGATCAGCAACAATGGGTCGTTCGATCTTCAAAGACAATATGAAGAAAGCCGGAATTGAAAATGTTAAAGTTCAACATATTTCAGTTGGTGAAGTTGACGATGAAGATTCTGTCCTAGTTATTGCTAGTCGTGATACTGCAAAACGTATCAAGTTATCATTCAAGAACGTTCAAGTTCTCGTTGTTGATAATCTAATGGATGCCCCTGAGTATGATAAACTTATTTCTGAAATGAAATAAATTTTGCAGGGATGAAAAAATAGATGGATTTATCAAATCGTGAATCAGAGATAACATTACTTTTACTTAGAAATCCACAAGGATTAAACATTTCCGACTTAACTAAAGGTATAAACGTTAGTCGTCGAACTATTTACCGTGAGTTGTCTAGTTTGGAAACTACACTTGCTCGTTTGGCGATCCAGCTTACAAAGATGGACGGGTTATATCATCTCGTTGGTAGCGAAGATAGTTTCGAGGAATTGCGCAAGGTCCTGACGGGTTCAAACAATCAAACTATTTTAACTTCTGTTGCGACTAGACAGAGTGCAATCGTATGTAAGCTTTTAACAGTTGAGGATATTGTTACTACGCAAGCATTGGCAGATGAATTTGAGGTCAGTGCCACAACGATAACGCAAGATTTGAAAACAATTGAGCCAATATTCAATGAGTATGAACTCACTCTTTCTCGAATCAAAGCTAAGGGTATTTTGGTTGAAGGTAAGGAAAGTAACGTTCGTCGAGTGTTGAGTGGAATATTATCGAGTGAGATCAACGAATACGAGTTTTTCGAATTCGTTAACCATCTTGATAACCCCAAGACTATCTCGTCAAACAGTTCACAGTATTTTATAAATCTATTAGATTTCCATCTATTAAAACAAGCAAACAAGGCGATACAAAGTCGTGTTAAAAGTGATTTTACAAATTTGTCTGATAGTCAGCTAAAACAATTGCTGATTATTTTGACAGTCTCTGCTAAAAGAATTGAGAACAATAAATTAGTAGGGGAATTCAAACAAGTTGATAAAAGTTCCATCTTCAAATATCAACGAGTGGCAATTGATTTATACAACGAATTTGATGAAGAGATCCGTAATCGTATTTCTTTAATGGAGCTAGAGTTTATGGCTCAACAAATTCAAGGAATGAGTTTTTCGATATCAAATAATATTTTGCAAGATGATTATGACTTACAGCTTTCGTATTCAGTACGAAGTTTGATCCAACAAGTCTCAACAGATTTTGGATATGATTTCAAGACTGATGATACGTTGTTTGAAGACTTGATGGCACATATTGGAACTGCTTTAAAACGACAAGTTTCCAGTTTGCCTGAGATAAATAATCCTGTCTTACAAAATGTTACCAATAATTATCCGGAACTTTATCAGCAAGTCCAAAAGGCTGCTAATGATGTTTTCGATGATCAAGTTTCAGATAGTGAAGCAGCATATATTTTGATTCACTTTGCTTCATCGTTTGAACAGCAGCGGCAAGCTAAACCAATTTCAGCATTAGTTGTATGTGCGAATGGAATTGGAACTGCCAAAGTTTTGGAAAGTAGATTGAAGAAAACTGTTCCAGAAATCAGCCACTATCATGTATCTCGAGTTGCTGAATTGAACCATTTAGATTTGAAAAAATTTGATATTATCCTGTCTACGATTTTTCTACCTGGATTCAAATTACCTTATAAAGTAATTTCACCCTTGCTATTGAAAAATGAAATACAAGAAATCAAAACATTTCTAAGTGATAGGTTCGGAGTGGTCGAGGTCCGTGAGAGTAAGCCTTTATTTATTGATAGTGAAAATGCACTAGGTGAGTTGGATGATTTATACGAGCATTTGGCAGATGCACATCAAATTCTTGATCGTGTTGCTGTTGAAAAAATCGATAATCGTATGTTCAACTTACAACAAACATTGCTTTTACTATCACGTAGATTAAGACCAGAAATTGTTTCTGATCCAGATATGGTAGCGACTGCGCTGTATCAGAGAATGCAGAAGGCTCCCGTTGGACTACCAGGAACGACGATGGCATTGATCCATACCACTAATGAAGGTGTCAGAAAGCCATTCTTTGCAATTTATGATTTATCCACTGCGATTCTTATCAAAGGGATGGACCAAAAAAGTATGGAACTGAAACGTTGTCTATTCATGGTCGCACCAAAAGACGTAACAGAGTTCAGCAGTACGATCCTAGGAAGTATTTCTAGCTCGATCATAGATAACGAATTAAATTTACAGACGTATCAAGAGGGAAACAGCAGTCAGGTCAAACAATTGATAGCCAAGTTATTTTTAGAAGTAATTAAACAAGAGGATTGGAAGTGACGTGATGAAGGCTTTAGATAAGAACCTTATCAAGCTGAATCAACAGGTAAAAACTAAAGAAGATGCAATCAAACAAGCCGGTCAAACGTTAGTTGACAACGGATATGTTGAACCAGGATACATCGACTCAATGATAGATAGAAACCGTGACGTTTCAGTCTATATGGGTAATTTCATAGCTATTCCTCATGGTACAGAGGATGGTAAAAAATTCATCAAGAAAACTGGTATCTCAATTATTCAATATCCAATGGGTGTTGACTTCAGTGATGATCCAGCTGATGAAAAATTAGTTACCGTTGTATTTGGTATCGCAGGTTTGAATGGTGAGCATTTGCAATTACTATCATCAATTGCATTATTCTGCAGTGACATTACAAATGTCGAAAAACTAGCAGATGCTCAATCAGAAGATGAAGTTATTAATCTATTGAAGGAAGTTGATTAGGATGAACAACGCAGTACATTTTGGAGCAGGTAATATTGGTAGAGGTTTTATTGGAGAAACATTAGCATCAAACGGATTTTCAATTCATTTCGTTGATGTTAACTCAACAATTATTGACGCACTAGATTCACGTCATGAATATGATATTGAACTAGCCGCAGAAGGTCACAAGAAGATTCATGTTGAAAATGTTGATGGTATCAATAACAAAGACAATCCAGAAAAAGTTGTCGAAGCTATTCAAAATACAGATATGGTCACAACAGCTATTGGACCAAAGATTTTGCCATTCATCGCTGACTTGATTGCTCAAGGAATCAGTGCACGTAAAGCAAACAACAACACAACTACATTGGATGTTCTAGCATGTGAAAACATGATCGGTGGTAGTCAATTCTTGAAAGGTGAAGTATACAAACACCTTTCAGACGAAGATAAGAAATTTGCTGATGAATATATCGGATTCCCTAATGCTGCCGTTGACCGTATCGTGCCAATCCAACATCACGAAGATCCATTGGCTGTTTCAGTTGAACCATTCAAGGAATGGGTCGTTGATGAATCACAAATGAAACATCCAGAAATCAAACTAGATTCAGTTGTATATGTTAAAGACTTACAACCATACATCGAACGTAAATTGTTCTCAGTTAATACAGGACACGCCACAGTTGCTTATACAGGAGAATATCTTGGTTATAAGACAATTGGTGATGCCATCCAAGATGACAAGGTCTTAGACCAAGTTAAGGGTGCTTTGAAGGAAACTGGTGATCTATTGATTCACAAGTGGAACTTTGACCCTGCAGAACACAAAGCATATCAAGACAAGATTTTGAGTCGTTTCCAAAACAAATATATTTCAGATGATATTCTTAGAGTTGGTCGTACACCAATTCGTAAGTTAGGATATGACGAAAGATTTATCCGTCCTATTCGTGAACTAAAGGAACGTAATTTGGACTATAGCGTACTTTTGGATACAGTAGGAATGATGTTAACATTTGATGAACCTAAAGATTCAGAGAGTGTCGATCTTCAAAAGAAACTTAGCGAAAAAACACCTAAAGAAGTTGTAACTGAAGTTACAGGTTTGAAGGATGAAGATTTGATCAATGCTATCGTAAACAAATACGAAGATAAAATCGCAGCTACTGAAAAATAATTAAATATCAAAAGAGTGATGATCATCGATCATCACTCTTTTTTTAGTCTATATTGTGAAATATAACACTAGTGATTTTGAACAATTCAAATGTAAGAATAATGTAACCGTTTACAAACCGTTAATATTAAATCACTATGTTGCGGGGCTTCAATCAACACATAATAATAATTATGTTAATGAAAACGTATTCATAAGATTAATTTACATTTTTTGAGTGAAAATACTTGTACTAATTTTTTTCCGTGATATTATAGGTTGTGAAATAAATAACGTGAAGAATTTAACAAACTATAAAATGTTTTGGAGGATTTACAATGTTAAAAGAGAACAAGAAAACAACCGATGAAGAAAATGTCAGTACAATGATCGATGGCTTGGTTGCTAAAGCTCATGAAGCTTTAAAAATCATGGACGATTATACTCAGGAACAAGTTGATCATATCGTTCATCAAATGGCAATTGCCGGATTGAATGCTAGTTTAAAGTTAGCCAAGCTAGCTCATGAAGAAACTGACCGTGGTGTTACTGAAGATAAGGTCATCAAAAATATGTTTGCGACTGAAGAGATTTGGCATTCAATCAAGCGTGACAAGACAGTTGGTATCATTGAAGATGACAAAGAACACCGCTTGATCAAAGTCGCAGAACCACTGGGAGTTTTAGCTGGTGTAACACCTGTTACTAATCCAACATCAACTACTCTTTTCAAATCATTGATAGCTGTTAAAACACGTAATCCAATTATTTTTGGTTTCCATCCTCAAGCACAAAATTGTTCAGTTGCTGCCGCAAAAGTAATGAGAGATGCAGCAATTGCAGCCGGTGCACCTGATGGAATTATTCAATGGATCAAAAAACCAAGTTTGGAAGCAACTTCATATTTGATCAATCATGATGGAGTCGCAAGTGTTCTTGCTACTGGTGGTCCCGGAATGGTCAAAGCAGCCTACTCAACAGGTAAACCTGCACTTGGTGTTGGACCTGGTAATGGACCTGCATATATCGAAAAAACAGCCAATATCCGTCGTGCCGTAAATGATATCGTTCTCTCAAAGACATTTGATAACGGAATGGTATGTGCTTCAGAAAACAGTGCCATCGTAGATAAAGATATTTACGCAGAAGTTAAAAAAGAAATGGAAAAGAACAAAGTTTACTTTATCAAAAAGAGTGAACATAAGGCATTAGCAGATGCAATGTTTACACCAACTGGTGGTGTTAAAGGACCAATTGCTGGTGCTTCAGCTTTAAAAATTGCTAAATTAGCTGGAATCAAGATTCCAGAAGATACCAAAGTAATCGGTGTAGAGATTTCAGAAGTTGGTTCAAAAGAGCCATTATCTGGAGAAAAACTTTCACCAGTTATCTCAGTTTATAAATCAAAGGATCACGCTGAAGCCTTAAAATTAGCAGATGCATTATTACATTATGGTGGTCTTGGACATACTGCTTCAATTCATACCATGGATGAAAAGTTAGCCACAGAATATGGTGTGAAGATGTTAGCATCTAGAGTTTTGGTCAACACACCATCAGCAATCGGTGGTATCGGAAATCTTTATAATGAAATGATTCCTTCACTTACTTTAGGAACAGGTTCATGGGGTAAGAATTCAATTTCTCACAACGTATCGTCATTCGATCTACTTAACATCAAAACGATTGCCAGACGGAGAAATAACATGCAATGGATCAAACAACCTAAAGTATACTTTGAAAAGACTTCAGTACGTTACTTGGAAGACATGGAAGGTATCCACAGAGCATTCATCGTCTGTGATCCAGTGATGGTTCAATTTGGATATATCGATACGATCTTGGATGAATTAAAACGTAGAAAACATGAAGTTGAATATTCACTATTTTCTGATGTAGAAGCAGTTACATCAACAGATATGGTCCAACGTGGAGTTACTCAAATGAATATCTTCAAGCCTGATACAATCATCTCACTTGGTGGTGGATCTACAATGGATGCCGCTAAAGATATGTGGTTATTCTACGAACATCCAGATGTTGACTTATTCGGAGCTGAGCAAGGATTCATCGATATCAGAAAACGTACTTACAAGTTCCCTAAGCCAGAAAAAGCTCAATTCGTTGCTATTCCAACAACCTTTGGAACTGGTGGAGAAGTAACACCATTCTCAACAATTACAGATTCTAAGACACAAGTTAAATATCCAATTGCAGATTATGCTTTGACACCTGATGTAGCAATTATTGATTCACAATTCATTGAATCAATGCCAAAGAATATCGTTGCCATCGCTGGATTAGAAGTATTGAACAACGCAGTTGAGTCCTTCGTTTCAAATATGGCTTCTGATTACACCAGACCATATGCAATGCAGGCTTTCAAACTTGTCGTTGATAATTTACAAAAAGCCTACAATGGCGATGTCGATGCAATGGGTGAATTGCACAATGCTTCAACGTTAGCAGGGATGTCATTCGGAAATGCCTTTGCAGGTGTTGGACATTCACTAGCTGATGTCTTGAACAACGAGTTTGGCGTATCACATGGATTAGGAGTCATCATTTCATTGCCACAGGTTATTAGGTATAACTTTAAGCAACCAACAAAAATCGCTATGTGGCCAAAATATGAGCATTTCAGAGCCGATGAAGATTACGCGCAAATCGCTAGATACATCGGATTACAAGGAACTACAAATGAAGAATTAAAAGAAGCCTTGATTGCTAAAATTGTTGAATTAGCACATTCCGTTGGGGTTAAATTAAGTCTTAAAGATAACGGGATCGATAAAAAACAATTTGATGCAAAACTTGAAGACTTATCAGAATTAGCATTCGCAGATCAATTCTCCTTCGCTAATCCAAAAGAACCATTGATTGCAGAATTGAAACAAATCCTGATCGATGAGTATTCTGGAAAAGGGATCGAGAAGTAAAAATATATTATGTAAAAAAAGTGTCCTTTGAGAATTGTTCTCAGAGGACACTTTTTGTTTATAGAAACCAATCACGAACCGTGTCGGTGACTGTTTTGTGGAATTTACTGAACCAAGTAGGATTGGTAGCTTTTATCTGTTCATATAAGTTGGCATTGATTTTGGTGAATAACGCTGAAAGCTGATCAAGTTCTTCATCAGTGAGAGATTTTATATAATCGGGAATTTCAGCCGTAGCAGTTTGCGCGTTTTCTCTACCTGAATCAGTTATCTTAATAATCACAACTCGTTTGTCTTGTTGAGATTTTTCCTTAGTGACGAAACCTTTTTTGACCAGTTTACCGACAAATTCGGCCGTGGATTGGGCGGTTAAATTTAATCTGTCAGCCAATTCTTTTTGGGAAAGTCCATCTTCTTGTGAAAGGGCTAATAGGATTTTACCTTGACCCTTGAATAATGGTTGATTGTCATCGTAGTCGGAATGTCCTAATCGAGTGGCATCTTCAGCAATATGACGAACCATATTGAATTCAATGAGTTTACTTGTTGCATTTTTTTGTTTAGTTATATTTGGCATGAGATCAGCCTCCAAGAATCATTATACTGATTGTTTTGAAAAAATAAAGACAGGGTACTTGATTAATTAATCAGGTGCCCTTATAATCGAAACTAATCAGGTAGCCTGATTAAAAATTATGAGTAAGAGGCAATACTTATGACAAATGAAAATGCAATTGAAATAAAAAACTTAACTAAGAAGTTCGGTGATAATATCGCCGTCAATGATATTTCTTTCGATGTAAAACCTGGTGAAGTATTTGGCCTGTTAGGTCCTAATGGTGCCGGTAAAACGACTACTTTAAGAATGATAACCACATTGTTAAAACAGGATTCAGGGACTATCAAAATCTTTGGGCATGACACAGCCAAAGAAGGTAAGGACGCCAGATCGATGTTTGGTTTGACTGGTCAATACGCATCTGTTGACGAAGATATCACTGCCAGAGAGAATTTGATGATTTTTTCCAGGCTGAATGGATTGACCAGAGCACAATCAAAGCAACGTACCGAAGAACTATTAAGTGAATTTTCATTAGAGAATTCTGCCGATAAGAATTTGAAAGACTTCTCAGGAGGTATGAGACGCAGACTTGATTTGGCAGTCAGTTTGATAACGAGACCAGCATTAATATTCTTGGACGAGCCAACTACCGGGCTTGATCCACGGACCAGATTACAAATGTGGGAAACCATTCGTCAACTTGTAAAACAAGGTTCAACAATTATTTTAACTACACAATATTTGGATGAAGCTGATCAATTGGCAGATAGGATTGCTGTTATCGATCATGGGAAACTTGTAAAAATTGGAACACCTGAAGAACTGAAACAATGCGTTGGTGGTACTAAGTTGAAATTCGTTGTCGATGATGATGGAAAAATCCAGGAAGTAGAAAATATGTTGAATAAACAATTTTCTTTGAACCCTAAAGTCACTGATAACAAAGTTGATTTGATTTTAAATAAAAAGAATCAATTAGTTGCCGTTTTAAATGCTTTGGATGAGGACAATATTTCAACCAGTCATCTAGTCGTTGAAGAGCCGTCTTTAGATGATGTCTTCATGAGTTTAACAGTTGGTAAAAATTAATTAGTAGGAGAAAGAAAAATGGACGTACAAAAACACAGTGGAAACATCATAATGAATACAAGTACCATGGCTTACCGCAATTTATTGAAGACGATTCATGATCCCGACAGACTCATGGACGTAATCATTCAACCAGTTTTGTTTATGATCATGTTTGGTTACCTATTTGGTGGAGCAATTTCAGGAAGTGTCAAAGCATACTTACCAACCATCGTACCCGGAATATTGATGCAAGCAATGTTGTCGGCAGCATCAGGCTCAGGTTCACAAATTAGAGAAGATTTAGATTCAGGTATTTACGATAGATTCAAATCATTACCAATGGCTCACATTGCACCATTAGCTGGACAACTTTTTGCTGATATTTTACGATTAGTGATTGCTGCAACAGCCTCGTTAGCAACTGGATACTTAATAGGTTGGAGACCAGAAACAGGTTTTGGTAGCGTTCTAGTTTGTGCGTTATTAGCAGTATTTACAGGTTGGTCAATGTCATGGATCTTCGCATTATTAGGCCTACTATCAAAAAGCGCATCGACCGTACAAAGTTTTTCATTAATGATTATGTTAGTTTTGACCTTCGTATCAAATGCATTTATTCCCATTCATTCATTAAATAGCGTAATGAGATTCTTGGCATACATGAATCCAATCACTTACGTCATTACAGCAATCCGTCAGATATTAGCGACCGGAACATTGACACACGAAGCTTTACTTGTATTGTTATTTGGATTATTAGTAGTTGTGATTTTCGCTCCATTGACTGTTTTGGCATATAACCACAACAATTAATTTCAAAAGTTTTTGATTGGTCATGAGGAAAAGCGTGCCATAATTTTGTTAAAATTTTAAGCATTTTGTTATGATTAATGAGTAAACTTTTGAGAGGGAGTACAATATGACAAATTTGAACAGTTTAACTGATACATACAAGCTTAGTAATGGTGTCGAAATTCCTATCGTAGGATTCGGTACATGGCAAACTCCAGATGGAGAAGTTGCCAAGGAAAGTGTTAAATCAGCCATTGAAGCTGGATATCATCACATTGATACTGCTGCCGCATATGGTAACGAAGATAGCGTTGGTGAAGGAATCAAAGCATCAGGTATCAAACGTGATGACTTGTTCTTAACAACCAAGCTTTGGAACGATGATCATGGCTATGAATCAACTAAGAAAGCCATGGATAAGTCATTGTCAGAATTAGGTGTAGATTATGTTGATCTATATTTGATCCACTGGCCAAATCCAGTTAAGTTCCGTGACAACTGGAAAGAAGTTAATGCCGAAACTTGGCGTGCGATGGAAGAGTTGTTAAAAGAAGGAAAGACACGAGCAATCGGTATTTCAAACTTCAGACAACACCACATGGATGAAATTTTGAAGACAGCCACAGTCGCACCAATGGTCAACCAAATCTTCTTGAATCCTAGTGATTTACAACCAGATGTTGTTGCATATAACAATGAACACGGGATGTTGAGTGAGGCATATAGCCCACTTGGCACAGGTAAAATTTTCCAAGTCCCAGAATTGAAAGATATGGCTGCTAAGTATGGCAAGTCTGTTGCTCAACTAGTATTACGTTGGTCATTACAACATGGCTTCTTACCACTTCCAAAGTCAGTTCACGCCGACAGAATTAAAGAAAATACGGATATTTTTGATTTCGAAGTTTCTGATGCAGATATGAAGGTTATTGATGGACTTCATGGATTGGCTGGAGTTGCAACGGATCCCGATACTACTGATTTTTAATAGTTTTTGACTGCCGTCTGGAGGTTACGTACTGCGGGGGCGGAACGCCATGGGTTGAAAAGGTAGCCAAAACGCGGTCTACTTTTACAACCTGTATCTAACCTCGGCCCATGCCGAGCTAAGATACATTTCACGGCTGGCTCCCCGCAGTACTCCACCTCCAGACTAGATAGTGGTCCAATTTTGTTAATGTAGTAACTGAAACTCCACATTTTTTATTTATGGAGAGGTTACTATTCTTATTTCTTAAATATTTAAAAACAAGTTAGCGAATCTAACTCATTTAATTTATGAGCTGGGTTCGTTTTTTTTGGAACACATTTGGTATGATTAAAACAACTATTGTTGGGGGTGACTTGATGATTTATTTAGAAGATTTTACTTTGCCTGATGAAGATAGGGAATGGAATTTTTTTCGGTTCCTTAAAAGTCGAGCATCCTCTGATTATTATCCGTTTCAAATTTTTCCCAACAAGGAAATCAATCATTTTGAATTTGAACCTGTCACGATAATTTATGGTGATAACGGATCTGGTAAATCTACTTTGTTGAATATTATTGCTGAGAAACTTCGTTTGCAACGTGGGACTTTATACAATCGTGCCCGCTTTTTTGAAAATTATTTAGGGATGTGTTCGTATACCGCACATAAATTGTTACCTGAGAATTCTTCAATGATTACCAGTGATGAAATTTTTAATTACATGTTGAATTTACGTGCTTTGAATCAAGGAATTGATAATCGCCGAGAAGAAATTTTTGAAGATTATCTGGATCATAAATATGGTGACTTCAAATTTCGAAGTTTAGATGATTATGATGAATTAAAGAAGACCATCGAAATGAGAAGAAAAACTCAATCAAGATATGCACGCGAACACCTCCAGAAAAATGTAACTGAAAGATCAAATGGAGAAAGCGCAATGCATTTCTTCGCGGAAAGAATTAAAGAAAATCAACTCTATCTATTAGATGAACCAGAAAATTCCTTATCACCAGCAAAACAACAAGAACTAGTAAAATTTATAAATGATAGTGCAAGATTCTTCAAATGTCAGTTCATAATTGCCACACATTCACCATTTCTATTATCATTAGATTACGCAAAAATCTACGATTTAGATTCCGTGCCAGTTAAAATAAAGAAGTGGTATGAATTACCTGAAGTAAAAGTGTACGCAGAATTTTTCGAGAAGAATCGGGACAAATTTAAGAAAAATGATGGCGACTATGAATAGTAGATAATAAAATGCAGAAAAAAAGGCTCAATTCATTGTATTTTCAATACTTTGAATTGAACCTTTTTTGTGTGTATTAATGAATTCACTTCTATTAAGAAGGAGCAGATACCTAACGAAGCCAAACTAGATTGGAAATTTATTTTTCACCAATCTAGTCTGGAGGTGGAGTACAGCGGGGTAAAACGCCGTGAGATTCTTCTTATGAAGGCGAATAGCCTGAATTAGAAGAAGGCAAGCAAATGAGACCGTACTGAGGCTCATTGGCTTGCCCATGGCGTGACGACCCCTCAGTACGGAACCTCCAGACGGCAGTCAACGACAAACACTATTTCCAATCGTCAACCAAATGCTTCGTTTCCTTGGTATTATTAGTAAACAAACTATCTGTCTTTTCAACCTTAACAGCATTATAAGTATCGTTGTAAGTATTAATAGTCCATAAATCAGAAAGCATACCACGCTTGTTGATTGCCTTCATAATAGCAGGAGTAGCTTGCTCAGCATCAAGTGATAAGAACTTGATGTACTTAGGAGCACCTTTAATTTCTTGAAGATATTGATCCTCGCCACTAGCTTCCATTAACCATAAGAATGGAACATCTTTTTGTTTCTTGAAGCTGTGCATCAATTCGATACCATTAACATCAGTATCTTGGACGATAACGTTGTTGTTCATCTTTGATTTATCTAATTGTGTAGCAAGTGCTTTTTCAGTATCAGTATTGTCACCATCATTCTTCTTAGCTTCAATGATGTAATGAACGTTTTTCTTATAGTGATCGAAAACATTCTTTAGTTGGTGAATTGGTTCACCGTTTCTTAATTTAACTTTATCTAATTGCTTTGAAGTAGAAGTGGAAACGTTGATGTCGTGTCCAGTTGTACGTTTCAAATTATCGTCATGAGTTACGTAAAGTTTTCCATCTTTACTTAGCCAAACATCTTGTTCGATAAATTGGCTACCATCTTTGATTGCATGGTCATAACCAGCAAAACTATGTTCGGGACTATTATATGGACTACCACGATGTGAAAAAATGATCGGGTGTTTTGGTGAAGCTTTCTTGATTTCTTTTTCCACAGAAACCATGTTTTTAGCCTTAGCTGCTGCAGAAGCGTTATTTGTCGTGATTCCGATACTAAATAATGCCAATGCGGTAGAAACAATAGCTAATTTTGCATTAATTTTCATTGTACTCTCCCCTTAAAACAATATTTTTAGAGTAACCCAAAAAGATTCAAATGTTGGTTCAAATATTTTCCGGTAACGCTTTCTTTATTGTAACAAATATCTTTAGGAGTTCCAGTGGCAATTATTTTTCCACCGTTTATTCCGCCTTCAGGGCCGAGGTCATTAATGTAATCAGCGTTTGAAATTAAATCTAAATCATGTTCGATGACAATTACTGTCGCATGGTTTTCAATCAATTGGTCCATTACATCGATCAAAACTGAAACATCTTTTGGATGTAATCCGACACTTGGTTCATCGAAAATAAATAATTGGTTTTTTTGATTTCTCTTCATATAAGTTACTAGCTTTAAACGCTGAGCTTCTCCACCTGACAGAGTAGGGGTGCTTTCACCAAGTTTTAAGTAACTTAGTCCAATATTATCTAGTACTTCAAGGATGTTATGGATACGAGTGTCATCTTTGAAAAATGGAATTGCCTCTTTGACTGACATGTCTAATATTTCTGCCAAGTTTTTCCCATTCCATTTTATTTCAAGAATATCCTTCTTAAAACGGTCACCGTTACAGACAGGGCAAGTTTCCACCATATCCGGCAGGTATTGGATATCAAGGGTAATTACACCGGTACCACCACAGTTAGGGCAGGCACCTTCCTTGTTGTTGTAGGAGAAATGACTGGCAGTAAAATGCTTAGCTTTGGCAGCGTCTGTTTTGGCAAATAATTTACGAATCTCGTCGAAAACTTTTGTGTAGGTACCGACAGTTGAACGGACATTTTTACCGATTGGTACTGAGTCGACTGTGACCACATTTTTGATATTGCCCGAATCGATTTCATTGACATAACTTGGCATTGGATCGCCATCAATTTCATGCTTCAAGGCAGGAATAAGGCTGTCGAAAATCAAAGTAGTTTTACCTGATCCAGACATACCAGAAACTAGATTAAGTCTTTCTTTGGCGAATTTAGCATGCATGTTGTGAATATTAAAGCGGTCACTGATGCCAACACTGATTTCTCCTTTTTCAAAGATGTCTTTGGAAGGTTTGTGACTGATGATATTGCCGGTACCAGTCAAGTAAGGTTCGATTACTGAGTTGGTGTTTTTCTTGATCTCGTCAACGGTCCCTTCCGTAATAACGCGGCCACCATCAGCACCAGAATCGGGACCGATTTCGATAACGTAGTCGGCGGCAGCAATAATGCTGGTATCGTGATCAACAACAATCAATGAATTTCCTAAACGGACTAGTTCTTTGAGAATTTTGATCAACCCATTTACATTGGCCGCATGTAATCCGACACTTGGTTCATCCAGCACATACAAAACGCCGGTCATTTGATTGCGAATTGTTCTAGCAAGCTGGATACGTTGCAATTCACCAGTTGAAAGGCTATTACCAGCTCTATTCAATGAAAGGTAATTTAGTCCCAAATCATCGATTGGTGAAAGAAGATCAAGTAATTCGTTAACTAAATTCTTGCCAAGTGACTGCATTTCATCAGGTAACCAATCCAGAATTTGTTGAGCAAATTTTTGGAGTTCACTGATTGTTAATGAACTGACTTCAGCTATGTTTTTGCCAACTAATTGGTTAGTGAATAGTTTAGGATCAAAACGGCTTCCATGACAGACTGGGCAGGGTTTGATGTCATAAAATCTCGAGAGACGTTTTAAAGTATTTTCATTTTTGGCAGTCTTTAAACTGTGCTCGACGGCAGCAAAAGCATTTTCGTATAGAGAATTTAGTTTAAAGGCTTTACCACTGGAGGTGGGCACGATCAATTCACGCTTAACGCCTTTTCCATGGAGAATGATATCTTTTTCCTTATCATTCAAATCTTTGAATGGAACGTCAATTCTGACTCCAAGTTTTTCGGCTAGTGATTGTTGAAGCGAGCGACCAGGTAGACGCCATGAACGAATAGCTCCATCTTTAATAGAAAGAGTCTCATCAGGAATTATTTTGGCTTGGTCCAATACTCTGGTAACTCCTGTACCTTCGCACTCAGGACAAGCACCTGTTGAGTTAAAGGCGAAATCTTCAGCGCCGAAGACCATGAATTTGACCCCACAAGTAGGACAAGTTATCATACCCATCTCATCGTCATTACCAGGTAAGTCCATCATTTCAGAAATTTTTAAAGTAGGATCGAGTCGATGCCCATTTGGACATTCAACTGAAGCTAGACGTGAAAACATTAATCTCAAAATATTCAGACTTTCAGTCATGGTACCAACAGTCGAACGCACACCAGGAACAGTAGGACGTTGTCTTAATGCAATTGTTGATGGTAGATTTTTTATTTCACGAACATCTGAACGACCGACTTGGGTGATTCGACGACGTGTGTATGTTGATAACGCATTAAGATACTTTCTTGCCCCCTCAGAGTAGATGGTATCCATTGCTAATGAAGATTTACCTGAACCTGAAACCCCGGTGATAGCGACGAATGAATTCAGTGGGATGTCAATGTCAAGATTCTTCAAGTTATTGGCATTTGCTCCGCGAACTTCGATGTTATCCGGAATATAGTTCTTATGCCTAATTCCCATAATTTACCTTCTTATAATTAAAGTTAATTTCATTTTAACATTGGAAAAATATTTCCAATTGCTACGACTATTTAATTGTAAACTATAACGTTTGGTGACAGTCAATAATAATTTATTTGATAATAACTTGACTGTTACGTTACGGTACAGTTTATGCTTGTGTCAGTTAATAAATAAAGCGGGGTAATAAATATGAAATCAGTAGTTATTGAAAAAGCCGGTGGGCCAGAGGTTTTAGACATTAAGGAACGTCCAATTCCAGAAGCAACTAAAGATGAGACGGTTATCCAAATTCATGCATTCACAGTTCATAGATACGAAGTGTTGACACGTGAAGGCGGTTCTCCATCAGTTAAGTTTCCACGAGTAATTGGCGTTGAAGCTGTTGGTGAAGTTTATCAACCAGCAGAAAACAGTAATCTGAAAAAAGGCCAAAAGGTTGTTTCATTCAATGGTGGATTAGGTCGTGCCTTTGATGGAAGTTATCAAGAATATGCATTGATTCCAAATAACTTCGTTTATCCAGTCGATTTTGATGGCTCATGGACTGAACTGGCAAGTATTCCTGAAACATTTTATACAGCATTTGGTGCTTTGAAATCAATGCACTTGGCTAAAGGACAATCATTATTAGTTCGTGGTGGTACAACTGGTGTCGGCATGGCTGCGTTAGTGTTAGCAAAAGCTATGGGACTCACAGTTGGCAGCACTACTAGACAATCTGCACGTGAACCAGAACTCACAAAAATGGGTGCCAATGATGTGATCTTAGATAAAGATGGCAAGCTTCAAACTGATAAAAGGTATGATAATGCCATCGATTTAGTTGGTGTATCAGCTTCTGTCGATACATTGTCACACGTAAACCAAGGTGGATTCTACAGTTTGGTTGGAATGGTAAATGGTGAGTGGATATGGAAGGAATTTGATCCATTCACAAACTTAGCCGGAAAATTTGCGACAGTTTACGATTCGACTAACGTTGATCAATATTTAGTAAATGAAATGTTTGACTTGATCAACAAGAATCATTTACAAATTCCAATTGCCAAAGTATTCAAGCTCGATCAGATTCAGGATGCTCATGAGTACGTAATGGAGAAGAATCGTCCACTAGGACAAGTTGTTGTTTCAAATGATTAATGTAAGATCCAATTAATAAATGATAATATTAGTAATGTAACGAAACGTCACAGTTTGAAAGGAGAGTTTAAATGTTAAAGATAAGTGAGATGGCAAAGTTGGCCAGTACTACTCGAAGAACGCTGATTTATTATGATGAACAAGGTTTGTTTTCGCCTGCGGAAAAAACAGACGCAAGTTATCGGTACTATGAATACAACCAGCTGTATGATTTAATGTTTATTCTCGGACTAAGAAAGCTGGGGATGTCGGTCGAAGAAATTAGAGAAATCAAGAATTCACAAGAAACCACTTCAGATAAATTGTTAGGCGCACAAGAGAGGGTTTCAACTAAAATTCATGAATTAGAGCACATTCAAACAGTCATTGATCAACGTTTGGAACAGAAACCTGTTGATAAGAACGTAGTTTTATATCAACCTATGATTACAAAAAACTTTGATAAATTCTTTTGGTGTTCACGTCAAACTGTCTCTTGCACCGAAGAGGAGATTGCTGAATTGTTTGCTGAATTTTATAAGCAGCTTGATTCATTGGCAGTTATGGATACGGGCGATTCGGGATTCTTAACAGATTTACCAGTCACAAATCCAAGCGGATATGCAGATGCAGGGTTTAGAATTCTGAAAGAAACCATCGTTGACTCAAAACAAGTTTTTATCCCAGTAATGAAAAAGGACGGCGGAAAGTATATCAGTATTTATGTGGAAAACACTGGGGAAGGTATCGTACACGGATTAAAAATGCTTAATTCCTATTGCACAGAAAATCATATTCAAACTGACAATCATTTATGGCAAATGGATTACGGAAACGATCACAATAAAGTTGGTGCTGCTAAGATTGGTAAACTTGAATACTCAATCATAGGTGGGTTAGACTTGAGGTCATAAGTGCTATCGAGGAGTTGCTTGAGGATGGAATTAACTGAAGTAGAATTGATCAAGTTTATCAGTGAAGACAGGGATGTTAGTGTGGATGAACCGTTTAATGGATTTACCCGTAATAAAATGATATTTCACGCCGTTCGCCATAAAGATAGTAAAAAGATATTTGCTTTAGTTTACGTTAAAGATGACAAACTGTTTGTAGATTTAAAAGCCAATCCATCAGTGGCATCGGATTTGATCGAAGCCGTTCCATATATTTTGCAAGGTCAACACTTTGACAAGATACATTGGTTGACGGTCGATATTCAGGAAATCGAATCAAAAACAGAACTAGCTAATTTGATTGAAAAAAGTTACCAATTAACAAAAAAACTCTGATGTTTATTAACATCAGAGTTTTTGTTTGGATTAAATTAGATTTTACCAACCAAGTCAGTTGAAGGCTTGATTGTTTTGTCACCAGGATGCCAGTTTGCAGGACAAACGTCATCGCCATTTTCGGCAACAAATTGTGCAGCTTGCAATGTTCTGAGAATTTCATCGGCGTTTCTACCAATTCCCATTGCGTTGATTGTGTATGATTTGATGATACCTTCAGGATTTACGATGAATACACCACGGTATGCTTGACCACTTTCGTCGTCAAGTAAGTCGAAGTAATTTGAAAGTTGATGAGTTTGGTCAGAAAGCATTGGGTATTGGATCTTCTTGATGGTATCAGTAGCATCAGCCCATGCCTTATGTGAAAATTGACTATCAACAGAAACTGAATAAATCTCAGCGTTGCATTTTTGGAACTCTGCATAATCATCTTGTAGGTCGCTTAATTCAGTAGGACATACAAATGAGAAGTCTGCAGGGTAGAAGAAAATGATTGACCATTTTCCTAACAAGTCTTTTTTAGTGTAATCGTTGATTTCACCTTGTTGATAACCTTTGACATTAAAGTCGGGTATTTCTTTGTTAATAAACATAAATAATCTCCTTTCGAGTATCTATATTTAATGATATATCTTTTTGTGAATATTTCAATAGATATTAATCGTTATTAAATAGGAATCATTACAGTATAGATAAATGAATAGCTTGATATCAGTGTTTCAAAGCAGGCTGATTTTTTAGAACCATTTTGACATGAGGAGAATTATTGAAAGTTATAACTTCACCAATTCTTTTGAAACCGAATTTCTCATAGAAGTGTTGGACATAGTCCTCAGCATGAATCTCAATATTCTGATTTGGAAATTCATTTTTGATAGTCACGAGTATTTTTTTAACTAGTTTTCCACCCATTCCAGTTCCACGTTTTTGTTTAGATACGACCACACGACCAAAAGATATGTGATCATCTTCTGGAAAAATACGTGCGTAAGCTTTCAAAATATTATCTTCTAGATTAAGTAGGTGGTAAGCAGTTAAATCAATGTCGTCAACGTCTTGGTACAATCGGTCTTGTTCAACTACGAATACTTCAGATCTCAGTTTGTACATTTGGAAAATTTCATCTTTGGTTAAATCTTTAAATTGTTTTACTTCCCACATGGATTAGTGCTCCTTATTAAATAGAATCTTTTCGATTGTTGAGAATGATTGGTATAACTCAGTCTGTTCAGCAGGACTAAGATCAGCAATCAAGTCTTCGATTTGAATATTTGAATCCTCATCCAAAATCTTGACCTGATTTTCTCCATCGGCTGTTAATGAAAGTATTTTAGACCTAGCGTCGACAGAAGAGGCAACGATGTTAACCAAATCTAGCTTATTTAACTTTTTCAAAATCCGACTAGTGTAGCTGGGATCCAATCCCAAATTGTTGGCAATGTTTTTAGGTGAGATGTTTGGTATTTCAGCAATTTTTTGAAGAACTCGTGCTTCTGTAAAACTCAGCGTGGTATCAAAAACTTGTCGGTTCAACAGTCCTAAGACGGTTGTGTATTTCCTATTAAAAGAACGAATGGTGGCAATTTCTTCAAGTGATAACATAATTTCTCCTTTTAGTGGACAAAGTCCATTATAATCATTTGGTGGACTTTGTCCACTATTATTATAAAAAAAAGAAACCGCAATGGTTTCTCTTTAATTTACACGTTCGGTCATGCTACCATCCATGATTTCATAAATACGATCGGCATAATTTTCTAATCGAAGATCATGTGTAACAACGACGACTGCTTTATTTTGTTGTTTAGCCAGTGATTGTAATAATTCGCCAACTTCGTCTACACGTCCAGTATCAAGGGATGCAGTCGGTTCATCGGCTAAGATTATTTCTGGGTCGGTGTAGAGTGCTCTGGCGATTGCAACACGTTGGTTCTGGCCACCAGATAACTCACTCGGATATTTGTTGATGAGGTCATCGATTTCCAGAGTTTTTAGCAAAGTCATTAGTTGTTCGTTATCCAGGTTATGAGATTTTTTGACCTTATCTACTAATTTAAATTGCTCTTTGACGGTCAAATAGGGTACTAAATTATAAGCTTGCAACACGAAACCGATTTTATTCAATCGAAAATTTTCCATATCACGTTTTGAAATTTTACTGATATTATTCTGATCCAGGGTAACGTCGCCAGAGGTAGCAGTTTGAAGTCCGCCAGTGATTGTTAAGAAGGTACTTTTACCGGAACCCGATGGACCAAGAACCAATACCAGTTCGCCTTTATTCGCTTTGAAATTAACGTTGTTTAAAACTTTGACACGGCTCAAGCCACTGCCGAATTCTTTATTGATGTCGTGTAGTTCGATTGCTGTCATAATTTATCCTCCAATCACAGTTACGGGGTCTACTTTAAGAATAGTTCTGACCGGAATTATTGCCCCTAGAATGCTAGTTATTATTAGTCCAAGCGCTACAAGCGAGAGCATTGGGAAGTTGAAATTCATTGGCACGCTCGTTGGTATCAGTAACGCCGTTAACACCGTCAAGATAGTTCCAATAATTAATCCTGCCAAAACTAAAATTATCGATTGGAAAATCGTTGTCTTAACTAAGACGTTTGCGGGGATTCCTTGTGCACGTAAAACTGCATAGTTTGGTAGTTTTTGGATCGTCAAAATGTATAAGAACACCGCGATGACTATCAGTGAGATGATCATCAAAAAGGCAATCATAAAGGTGAAAGTTGAATTTTGAGCAGTGTAACCAGGTAGTTTATCAATGAATGTATTGATGCTGTATGTTTTCAAGTTTGAATTGGAATTATCCACTTTTGTGTTTTTAGAAACGACCGCACTGGCCTTCATTGTTGATCCCATTCCCTTAAGAGTTTGCCAACCAGATAATGTTCCATACAACACAGGGGCAACATTTAGTTTGGCGTTTTTGGTGAAACCAACAATTGTAAATTTACCCGAAGAAGAATCGAGTTTAACTTTGTCACCTAATTTATAACCGCTATCTTTAAACTTTTCATCAGCGACAATTTGTTTATCATTTCTAACTTTATGACCGCTGGATAATTTGAGGTTATTTTCGATAAATTGATTTTTATCTAATCCCAAATAAGTTGAAGAAATTTGTGAATGACCTGAAGATTTTGCAACAACTGAGGCAGAACCAACGTATGCATCCTTTTTGGTCAGATTGATGTCATCTGCTTGCTCATTTGTAATTGTCGATTGTCCTAAACTGATGTTTGAGTCTTTATTCAACAGAATGCTACGGACGTTCCAAGAATCAATTGCCTCAGTATTCTCGTTTGCTAATCCAAGTGCGAGGCTTGTCAGAACGAAAATCAAATAACTGATCAAGACAATCATTGCGATAATAAGGCTGTATCTTAATTTTTCATGTTTGATTTCTTTGAGTGCTAAAAACATTATTCTTTCTCCTTAATACTTAAGTCGCAGACAGCTTGGTAAAATCTGTCCAAGAGTTCTTTTTTTGACTCGGGATGTAATAAAATCAATTTAATTGTTTCGTGAGTTAAAACAGCGATTGCCCAAGTTTTTGCGTCTAGATGTGCCTTGAACATAATATCTTCATCTTTACTTATTTTGTTATGTTCGATCAGGTCTTCGTTAGTCGTAATGTGCATTTTTATTAAATCGAAATATTCACTGTTACTTGCTTGATCTACGAAACTTTTTAATTCGTCACGATATTTTTCTGGTGAATATGAAATTCCTGGCTCACGTTTGAAATCGCTATGAATGCCAGTCATCGCTTGACCGTAAACATACATATATGCATCATTCAGATCGTCGAAGTACTTATAGAAAGCACCTCTGGCAATACCAGATTCTGCAACGATTCTTGATACCTTACTACCAGATAGGGGATGGTGTGAGAATTCAGTTAATAGTGCTTTGGTTATATTTTGCTTTTTATCTTTGTTCAAGTTTTCGAATGTTGTTGAAACCATAAGTACCTCCCAAGAAAGTGACACTGTGTCATTAGTTGATACTATATTCGAAAAGTGACACCGTGTCAACAATTATTGTCAAAAAGCATTCATATTTAAATTAGTTTTTTTCTAATACAAAGTCATATTTTTTAATATGGTGCTATAATAAATTCATTCACTTATTTGATTAATTTGATGAAAGTGTTTTAACATTGGATTATTGAATGATTTGAAAGAATCTAACTATGAATAAGGTAGGTAGTTATATGGCAGACGTTGAAGGTTATATTAAAGATTTGAAGGATACGATCAAGCATCGTGATCCTAATCAACCAGAATTTCAAGAAGCTGCATTTACAGTTCTGGACAGTTTGAAACCAGTACTTGCAAAACATCCAGAATACATCAAAGCAAATATTTTAGGTTCATTAGTTGAACCAGAACGTGCATTTCAATTCCGTGTTCCATGGCAAGCAGATGATGGTTCATTTAAAGTAAACCGTGGATTCCGTGTACAATTTAATTCAGCAATCGGACCTTACAAAGGTGGCTTGAGATTACACCCCAGTGTTAACTTGAGTATCGTTAAATTCTTAGGTTTTGAACAAATATTCAAGAATAGTCTTACTGGACTACCAATCGGTGGTGGTAAAGGTGGAAGTGATTTCGACCCCAAAGGTAAGTCAGATGCAGAAATCATGCGATTCTGCCAAAGCTTTATGACAGAACTACAAAAACATATTGGGCCAGATTTGGATGTTCCAGCTGGTGATATCGGTGTCGGTGGACGTGAAATTGGTTTCTTATACGGCCAATACAAACGTTTGAATGGATCACAAAATGGTATTTTAACTGGTAAAGGTTTGGAATATGGTGGAAGTCTTGCCAGAACTGAAGCAACTGGTTATGGTTTGATTTACTACTTGAATGCCTTGATCAAGGGACAGAATGACAGTCTAAAAGGCAAAACAGTTAAGATTTCAGGATCAGGTAACGTTGCCATTTATGCTCTGAAGAAAGCTACTGAAGAGGGTGCCAAAGTTGTAACGGTGTCTGATTCAAATGGTTATGTTTATGATCCAAATGGTATCGACCTTGCAACAGTTCAACAAATTAAAGAGGTTGAACGTGGACGTATCAAGGAATATGCTGAAAAGATTTCAACAGCTAAGTATTCAGAAGGTTCAGTTTGGGACCTAGATATCGATTACGATATTGCTTTACCATGCGCAACTCAAAATGAGATCGATGGCGATGAAGCCAAACTTATCGTTAAAGATGGCGTTAAGTATGTTGCTGAAGGTGCTAATATGCCAAGTACTACCGAAGCTATCGCTGCCTACAAGGCTAATAAAGTTATTTATGGTCCTGCCAAGGCTGCCAATGCTGGTGGTGTCGCTGTTTCTGCTCTTGAAATGAGTCAAAACAGTGAACGTTTGTCATGGTCATTTGATGATGTTGATACTCGTTTGAAGGGTATTATGGAAAATATCTATGAGATGTCTGATGCTGCTGATAAGGAATATGGCTTGGACAAGGATTATCAAGCAGGGGCTAACATTGCTGGTTTCGAAAAGGTTGCTAAAGCTATGTTGGCTCAGGGATTGGTTTAGACGCTATCCTTCCGTCTGGTGGCTTCGCTCCACGGGGTGGCCACGCCATGGGTTGAAAAAAAGCCAAAATGCGGTCTTTTTTTACAACCTTTATCTAACCTCGGACTATCGCCGAGCTAAGATAAATTGCACGGCGTTTTTCCCCGTGGGGCTTCGCCACCTGACTGGGTTTGTTCTGAATTCGAGTGCTACATAGCAACGTTTTCGATGAATGTTATTTGGTATGCGTCCTATTTTTATTGATAAATATGTTATTTTTTTGAAGCAAAAGAGTTCATTTCATTTTCTGAAATGAACTCTTTTTTTCGTTACTATGTATCTTGTTATTAGACCTCTTATGTCGAATTCTGCTATTAGTGTGGAGATTATTATCAGGGTTCCACCTATTATTAACTGTTTTGTCATTGGTTCGAAGCCGAATATTACTGAGATTATGCTGGCAAATAGGGATTCTGTCATTAGTATTAGTCCTGCGGTTACGGTATCGATGTACTTTTGGCTGGAAACTTGCAACACTTGTGCTGCAAAAGTTGCTACTACTCCTAGGATTATTACTGGGATGATTGATTGTTGCCAATTTATTTGGGGTAGTCTTTGCAGATCGATTGTCGTTGAATATATTAGGGCTAATACTGCTTGGACTGCGCCTAATAAAAATGCGATATTTTGTGGCCGAACTTTTTGCATTGTGAAACTGTAATATGCTAATTGACCGGCGAAGACTATTGCAGTCAGAATTGTTAAAGTATCACCGATATGGATCTCTAATCCATTAGTGATTATTTTTGTCAGAAAAAGCATTCCAATCATGCAAATGACAATTGAAACATATATTTTTTTCGGTGGTGTTTTTCCAAAAAATATCCAGGTAAAGAATGGGAGAAAGATGACATATGTGGCAGTTATAAACGAGCTATTACTTGAAGTTGTGAATTGCAGACCTGTTGACTGTAATTGGACAACTACGAAATTTAATAAGCCTGCGATCGATCCAAGCTCTAGTTCTTCCAATGTCATGTCGTTAACGACTTTATGAAAAAATATATATACTAAAATTGCTGAAATAAGTCCACGTAATCCATTAATAACTGATGGTGGCATATTTCCCGCAATTGCCATTTTGATAAAGGTATAACTAGTTCCCCACATAAAAGCGACTAGCAACAGGTTTCTGTTAGCATGTGCTTGTGTCATAAAATCACCCACTAAATAGTAATTGCTGAAAATAGTAGACTTAGTGGTTATGTTTTTCAATATGCAATTTTGTATTATGAAGAAAGATAAGTTTAAGTATTATTCCGTCTGGTGGCTTCGCTCCACGGGGTGGGCACGCCATGGCTTGAAAAAAAGCCAAAATGCGGTCTTTTTTTACAACCTTTATCTAAACTCGGACTATCGCCGATCTAAGATAAATTGCACGGCGTATTCCCCGTGGTGCTTCGCCACCTGACTGGATTTGTTCTGAATTCGAGTGCTACATAGTAACGTTTTCGATGAATGTTATTTGGTCCGCGTCCTATTTATATTCATAAATGCATACGAAAAAAGAGTTGTATCCTCAATTGAATCAAAGGATACAACTCTTTTTCATGTTTGAAATTTTTTACACTAGTTTCAAGTTTCCTAATAAATTAGTCGGAAGGACTGAGAACACGGACCAGCTGTGAGAGTGGCGTTATGGCTTTAGCCATTACACCACCGGGTGAGTTTGGAGACTTACCGGTCCATGGTAAGACTTCAAACCAAGGTACGAGACCAAGGCTCGGACCGTCCCGCACAGCAGGGTAGTGATCTCAGTCCTGGAGACGGAAATCAGGGTAGTGATCTCAGTCCTGGAGACGGAAAACTAAGCACTGGCCTTAATTCCGATAATACTGATCAGCAGAAGTACAATAAAGAACCAAGTCAACAACGAAATCTTGTCTCCAAATAATATCACTCCAGCTATGATCGAACCGACGGCTCCAATACCAGTCCAAATCGGGTAAGCTAAACTTAAAGGCAGAGTTTTGGTTGCTTGAGCTAGCAATGCGAAACTGACAATCATTCCTACAATAGTCATAATGGTGAAATTTAGTTTGGTGAAACCATGACTCATTTTCATGGTCGTTGCCCACACTACTTCAAATAATCCTGCCAATAGTAAATAAATCCAATTCATAAATACCTCCAAAAAAATAAAGTACCCCCACAATTCCTTCTATGGCCTAACGGAATTGTAGAGATACTTCAGTGTAATGACACCCGGCGGTGTTTTGTATATCATGGTATTTTATCATATTAGATAATTTTCTGCTACTAGTTTTCGGTTGCCAATACTGGGAACTTTCTTACAATGAATGTAAAAATAAATGACAGTAGCAAAATTACTACTACAACGGTATATGGTGAGTGAGGATTCCAGTCCATTAAGGCACCTGACATTAGTGGTCCGATGATGTTACCGACACTTGTTAGTGACATGTTCATACCGTTGATCAATCCTTGTTGGTTAGCTTTGCCTGCTTTTGTCAATAAGGTTGTGATGGCTGGTCTGAGTAAGTCGAATGAAGAAAATACGATCAATGTTGCGATGATTACTTCTACGTGTGACTTTGCGAACAGTATCCAGCCTACTGAAATTGCACTTAGAGCAAAACAGATTCCAATGAGTCTGATTTCTCCTAGTCGGTTGACTAACCAGCTGAAGAGGCTGACTTGTAAAATCAACGATATTATTCCGTTTAAAGTTAGCACCAATGCAATTGTACCGATGTTGAAATTGAAGACTTGGTTAACGTAAATACTATAGATACTTTCGAATCCTTGAAGTCCAAATGATGATATTAAAATCATTGTAAATAGGATTACCAATGGTGCGGTCATGATAGCTTTATAAGCTGCCAATCCTTTTTCATTACCACGTAAATCTCTTGATTTCTCATCTTCGGATTTTTCTGCATCATGCAAGAAGAATTGAGTAAATAACGCACTGAGTAGTCCCAATCCGGCAGCGAACCAGAATGGTGTCTTGTAATCGATATTGGCAAGCATTCCACCGATACCGGGTCCAAGAATCAAACCACCACTAAAGGCAGCTGATAGCCAGCCGATAACTTTAGCACGCTCTTTTAAGGTTGTTAGATCAGAAGCCAAGGCCATTGATGTTGGAATAACCATAGCTGCCGACAATCCTCCGATTACACGGGAAATATTGAAGACGGGTAAGGTTGTTGCCAAGGCAAAAATGACTTCAGAAATGGCATATGTGAATAGACCCACAACTATAACTGGGCGACGACCGATTTTATCAGAAATTCGACCAACGATAGGTGACGCCACGAACTGCGCTAAAGCGAAAAGTGATGTCATAACCCCCATGTCAGAAGTTGTATAGTGAAATTCATTTTTAATGAATGGAGTGACTGGTATAACTAATCCAATCCCCAAACAAATCAAAAAGTTACTAAATATCAAAATATAAATGGATCTTTTATTCTTGAGTTGCATTTTTAACCCCCTTGTACTTCCCTCAAAGTATATTTGTTCAAAAAAAATACCACCGCGATCGGTGATAGTGGTAGTCAGCTATTATGTTGAGCTTATCCCTTTTTGACGTATCGCAACAGTATAACTTATTTTAATTTTAAAATAAACAAAATTGTTTATTAAAACATCAAATAGTAATGAACGTGTATTAAAATTGTAGCACAAGTAATAATAATTAAGAGGGGATGAGAATATGAATTTACAAGAAATGTCAGATAAAATGGAAATACAAGAAATCATGAATCGATTATCGACGTGTGCGGATGATGGAGACGTTGAAGGTCAAACGATGGATTTTACAGACGATGCTGTTTTTAGAGTAGTTCATGAAACAACTGTGAATGCTGAAGTAAACGGTAAGGACAATATTTATCAGATGTTCAATGATCCTGGTCTCGACTTCAAATTTGTCTATCACCTAAATGGTCAGTGTGTTATTAATTTGCACGGTGATACGGCAGATGGGGTTACATATAATCAGGTTACTTGGCAGGCTAAAATTGATGGCAAGCAGACAACTATGACAGAGTGTGCGAAGTATAATTGCAAATATATTCGTACTGAGCAGGGTTGGAAGATACAAGAGTTAGAATCCAATTTTGTTTTCAGTTTACCTATAAAATAGAAAAAGCCTTGGGAATTTTCCCAAGGCTTATTTATTATGCTGCTTCTTTTTTCAATTCACGTCTACGCATTATTGGCATTACGAATCCTAAACCAAATAGTACGATAACGGTAATAATATTTAATAGTAATTGATGATCAAATGCTTTGGTGCCAAAGCTGGCTTCTTGAGGAATGAATCCTAAAGTTGCACAGACAAAGGTAAAGACTAAACACCATCCACCGACTAGTAAAGCTCCGGTTCGATTATTAATAAAGACATAATCAGATTTGAATTTCTTCGTTTGCCAACGTACAGCGACAAAGGCGAAGAATACCCAAGCGGTCTTATAAGGTGAAATGATACCGTTGATGTTAAGTAACCAGTTATAAATCGTATTGATGTTTGGAAGTGTACCTGTTAAAAGTAATAGGAATAAACTCAATCCAGAAGTCATCATATAACTGTGAATTGGACGACCATTTTTATTTTTCTTAGTCATCCATTTTGGCATGAACTTGTCGGCAACATCACCGGCAAAGACACGACTGGATGCATCAAGCAAGACTGCTAATTGAGCCATCATGAATACTGCTTGGACGACCGCAAAGATATACATCAGGATTTTTCCTAATCCCAAGCTTTGGCCTAATAAACTGAAGGCATAGTAAGGACCATTCATTTTGAAGTCATGTGGGATGTGGTTAGCGTTGAAGAACATTGCCAGTGCCAGCGTTCCGAAGATAGTCAGGAAGGCAGTCATTAGAGCCAATAACCACATTGCTTTTGGAAATTCGTGTTTTGGATCGCGCATTTGGACGATGTATGGAGCGGCAAGTTCCGCACCAGACATGGCGAAAATCAATAATCCGGTAGTTGAGAAGTATTTCAAACTAAAGTTTGGCATGAATGCTCCCCAGTTGAAGGGTTGTGTAGCAATGTGTGTACCGTGCATAACTGAATAACCAGCTAACAATACGAAAAGTACAGACATGATGAACATTGCGCCACCACCGATAAGTGACAATATTTCTAGAGAATTTTTGAAAACATTTTCTAGCAAGATAAAAATCAAAATAATAGCGAAAGTTAGCATTCCAAACCAGAATGTCGACATTCTCTTATCTAGCGTGTTGTTACCTAAGAACATCCAACTGAATGAAACGATGACGGAGTTGGAAACGTCAACGATGTAGGGAACACTCTGTACCCAGTACATCCATGAAGTCCAGTAACCAAGACGGTCACTGCTACTACGACGGACCCATGAAGCAAGACCACCGCTTTGGTTATCGAAAGTTAAACTCAATTGACTAACAATCAATTCGTATGGAATAACATACGCGAATAATAGGAAGATCCAAGAAATTACAACAGATAATCCCTGATTTTGAAATGGATAAAAGATATTTTCAAAACTAATAATAGTAACAAAGTCGATCAGTGCGATGACTTGCCACTTTAGATAGTGCTTTTTTGTTGGTTCTAATTCGTTCAATTTAATTCCCCCAATATTTATGAAAAAGTGATTAAATCAGCATTTTCATATTTGGAGGCTTATGGCTAATTGAAGAAGTATAGATTTTCACTTGTGTAGTACCTCTACAGATATATATAATCAAAGCTGTAACATAATTGGTATTGCATAATAATTAAATTATTTCCAAAACAATTGTAGGGAATAATGTGTCGTTTGCATAGTTTTATTTGAAAATAATTGAAGAAAATAGGAGAAATGTATGAATTTTCTGAAAATTGCACACACAAAAGATGTAAATAGATTTCTTCCAACTGAGTGGGAAGAAATAGATTTAGCTAAAAATATTGAAGTTTCCGAGTTAGCCGCTATTGTTTATTCAAGGCAAGATGCAGATGCAAAAGCAACATCTGACAGTCTTTTGGATGAATCTGGGTTGAACGTTCCTGTAATCGAGGTCGACTTGGATCTGGATGAAGCAGAAGTTAAAACTCAGATTGAAAGACAAATTGAAATTTATGAAAACGATGCAGTACCAAAATTTTTAACGGACTTAATTAATTTTGCGGAAGATAAGCCAATTAGTTTTACTACACCGGGGCATCATAACGGACAATATTATGAAAAACATCCGGCTGGGGTGATATTCAATCGTTTCTTTGGTAAGAATTTAATGTACGCCGATGTCAGTGATACTGTCGCTGAACTCGGAGATACGATGACTCACGAAGGCACACCACTTGATGCTGAACAAAAGGCAGCTGAGACATATCACGCCGACAAAGTTTACTTCTGTACAAATGGAACGACAAGTTCAAACTCAATCTGCGCCAGCGCCGCCCTGACTGAAGGGGATCTTGTATTATTCGATAGAAATAATCACAAATCACTATATAACAGCGCTTTGGTCATGAGTGGAGCTAAACCAGTTTATATTCCAACTGACAGGAATCCACTAGGTTTAATTGGTGAGATGGACCCAGAATTTTTAGATGAGGATAAACTTCGGGCTGAAATTGCAAAGGTCGATCCTGAAAAAGCCAAAGCGAAACGTCCTTTTAGATTGGCAGTGTTACAACTTGAAACGTATGATGGAGTATTTTATAACGCCAAGTGGATCATCGATAAGATTGGTAAATTATGTGATTACATCTTATTCGATTGTGCCTGGGGTGGATTTGAACAATTTCTTCCTATCATGGAACACTTGTCACCACTTTCATATGATTACGGCCCGGACGACCCTGGTATCTTGGTTACACAATCACTGCATAAACAGCAAGCAGGATTAGCACAGACATCGCAAATTTTGAAAAAAGATAGTCACTTAAAAGGACAGGATAGATACATTGACCACAAGCATTTCAACAACGCGTATCTAAAATTCGTAACGTCGAGCTATTCATATCCTATATACGCATCACTTACTGTTAACGCCTTTCTAACTAGTGGTAAGGGTAATAAAATGTGGTGGGATAAAACGCTGCGACAAGGTATTGAATGGCGAAAGAAACTGTTACAACGCTCCAAGTTATTCAAACCTTTGGTTCCAGACGGATTCGAAAATATGTCGACTGAAGAATTGGCAACGAATCCAGATCTCTGGTACTTAAAATCAACTGATAAGTGGCATGGATTCAAGAAGGTGGCTGATGGTCAAGTAATGTTGGATCCACTCAAACTGACCGTTATAACGCCTGGAATAGATATCGAGAATGCTGAATATGAAGATCGAGGGATTCCTGGTCCAGTCGTTGCAGAATACTTAACTGAACAGAGAATCATCCGTGCCAAGGATGATTTGAATTCATTACTATTCTTGCTAGTACCAGGTGATACAGACGAAGAATTGGATACATTATTGAACGCATTTTTGAAATTTGAAGAATACTATTTGAACGATGCTCCGTTATCAAAAGTGATGCCACGGTTAACAGCATCTAACCCAGACCGTTATGCTGGATATACTTTGAAACAATTGTGTCAGGAAATGCACGAGTATTATTCCAGCAATCGTACGTTTAGACTTCAACAGAAGCTATTTAGTAAACCAGATATGCAAGACTACGAGTTTTCTCCAGAACACGCGGATAAATTATTTATGAAAAATAAGAGTACCTTAGTTAATTTGGATGAAATCGTGGGTCGCACTGCACTTGAAGGAGCGTTACCATATCCACCAGGAGTGTTTATCGTTGCGCCCGGCGAAAAATGGCAAAAGTTAGACCAGTCGTATTTTGAAGTGTTAGTTGGAGCAATCGAACAATTTCCAGGATTCGTTCCAGAAATCCAAGGAGTTTATTGGAATAAAGATAAAGAGGGAAAAATTCGGGTTCAAGCAGAAGTGTTACCTGAATAATTGAGGAGGAATTTATACATGGCATTGTCATGGAAAGAGGATTTACCAAAGGATTTAAGTGATAAAATAGCAAAAGTCGAAGATATGATCCAACCAAAAATTGAGGAGATCGATCAACAAGTTTTATATACACAGCAACGAGTATTGAACCTATTTAGAGAGAACCAAGTAGGTGAGGAAGATCTAGTTCCTTCGACTGGTTATGGATATGATGACATCGGTCGTGACAAAATTGAGAAAATCTATGCAGGTTATTTCAAAACTGACGATGCACTAGTTCGTCCACAATTTGCTTCAGGAACACATGCAATTTCTACAGCTTTGTTCAGTATGTTGAGACCTGGAGATACCTTGTATTACCTAACAGGAACACCTTACGATACTATTCAAGAAGTTATCGGTATCGCAGGTGATAACCAAGGAACAATGACAGATTATGGAATCAACTTTAAAGCTACCGAATTGTTGGAGGACGGCTCAGTAGATTATCAAACTGCCGAAAAAGATTTGAAAGCTGATAAAAATATCAAGGTAGTCGCAATTCAAAGATCACGTGGCTATGCTGTTCGTGATAGTTTTACAGTTGAAAAGATTGCCAAGATGATCAAGTTTGTCAAAGGCATCCTGCCAAATGCAATCATTTTTGTCGACAACTGCTACGGAGAATTTTCAGAATTAGAAGAACCTACATTTTATGGAGCAGATATCATGGCCGGCTCTCTTTACAAAAATGCTGGTGCAGGAATTGTCAAAAGTGGAGCTTATATCGTAGGACATGAAGATTTAATTAATGGCGCGGGATCAAGATTAACAGTTCCTGGAGCAGGAAAAGGCGAAGGAGCAACTTGGGGATATTTGCGAGACTTCTATCAAGGATTTTTCTTAGCACCACATACAACTGGAGAAGCATTGAAAGGGACAGTGTTCACTGCAGCCTTGTGTGAAGAAATGGGAATGAACGTCTCACCAAAATGGGATGCACCAAGAACAGATATCGTCCAAACAGTCTCGTTTGGAGATCCAGATCCAATGATCAAGTTCTGCGCCGCCATTCAACATTATTCACCAATGAATTCATTCGTAGATCCAATCCCAAGTCATCAAGATGGATATGAAGATGAAGTAATCATGGCATCCGGGAGCTTCACCGAAGGATCAACAATAGAGTTGTCTTCTGATGGACCAATCAGACCACCATATTCACTATATATTCAAGGTGGATTGTCGTATGCTCATGTTAAGATAGCAGTTACAAATGCCGTTAGAGATACATTTTATAAAGATTAATAAAAAATAGAGTCCGTGAGGGCTCTATTTTTTTGTGTTCGAATATGACCAGATTCATGTAATTTGATGTATATACTAGTACGTAATATAAGAATTTAAATTCACTTTTTAGTAAATATGTAAGCTATAATATTAGTTGAAAAAGTCTCGCAAATTCGGGAGTGAATAACAATTAAACCTACGAAAAAGAATAGAAAGGATAAAGTATTTTTTATAGGAAGCGTGATAGCTGTTTTTTGTTTTTTTTGTTTTGCATTAATTGCTAATAATTCTAAAGCAGATAATACGCGGAAGTCAGGCTATGTGGTTCAACGGCCGGTTATCGTACGAGATGGTAGTGAATCTGGAGATCAAAATATTTCAAGTAATGGGGACTTGCAAAATGCTTTGAGCACCGCTCCCATGGGATTGAATATTGCTGATTATTTTAAACTTGGAGAGTTTCCTGAGAATAATGCCAAGATATTGGATGGAAATTCTGTTCAACGAAGTTTATCAAGTATATTACAAGTAACTGACGGACCAAGACAAACTGGGGCCATTTGGAGTGATTCAAATCCAGATGACAAACTGGAGAAGCTGGAACCTAATTATATTGATATCTCGAGTTCAAATAAAAGACCTCAGACTTTGTCTATGTGGTTGTATTTTGGAAATGGTGGATATGGACAAGTTGGTGACGGAATGGCATTTGTATTGCAAAATGATCCTCGTGAAGAAAAAGCCATTTCGAGAAGAAAATATAGTACCGGTGAAGTTGGAACTGGACAAACTCTTGGAGTCTGGGGATATGATTATGTAAAGGGAAAAAATCTTACAGAACAAGATATAGCAAATACAGCAATTCAAAATAGTTTTGCCATTGAATTCGATACTTTTCCGGATTTAGGTGGTAGCAAATATACAGGTATGGGTAGTGGCGGTGTGCCCGCAAATATCAAAGCGGGAAATAGTTTTGATTACGAGTTATCAGGACAACCTAATCAACATATTGATATGGAATATCCCGATGACAAATATACGTATGAGAAACGAGATTTCGGATTTTTGTTTAAACATTATAATTTAGAGTCGGCACCTCGTAAGCCAGGTCAATTTTATGGAAAATTTACCGATGGAACGTGGCATCATATGACTATTACATGGACTAATTTGGAAGACGGTAAACATGCAAATTTAAAATATGAATTCAATGATAAGAACATTGATGGTAGTAAACTCAATCCGAATTCAAGTCTTATGGAGCATAAATTTAAGGTGGATCTGGCCCATTTTAAAACGCCAGCTTCAAATAGGCTAAGATGGGGATTCACAGGTTCCACTGGAGATGAATTTGAAAATAACTTGATAATATTTGAATCAGTACCTTCATTCTTATCAGGTAATGTGGAACCGAGTATACGAGACGATACGCAGAATAAGGTAATTAGTGATGGGGTTAAGTCAGTTTACGAAGGTGACGATTTGACGTTTAATTATAAGCTGAATTATCAAAATGGACCCAAGGATTGGGAAAAAATCAAATCGTTAATTACACTACCATCACAAGTGAAATTTCAGTCAGCTGAAGTAATATATGCGGGTGGAGAAACTGAGTTTATAAGTCAAGATAGTTTTAATCAAAAAGATTCAAAATTAACTTATGTTCTTCAAAGAAATCTGAATTCAAAACTTAAAACAGCTACAATTAGGATTCATGCTAATGCTCAGACACTAGGAAATAATATCGGATCAGCACATGGTAGGTTTGAAAGCAAATATTTGATATTAGACGGGGATACCCATGAATTTGATATTGTGCAAAATTCGTTAACCATTAAGACTGATCCTGCTGAAGGAAAGAATTTTCAAGATTTACAATCTATTAAGGAAAATCAAAAGATAGCAGTTTATGTTAATAAGAATGATTTAACGGCATTGCCTGATACAACTCTTTACTACAAAATTAAAGGTAAAACTAATTTAAAGACCATTACAGGATTAGAACGTGGAAAAGCTGCATACATCGAAATTGACAAAGGAAATTTTGAAATAGGTCAAAATATTTTAGAAATTTACGCTGTCGATAATCAAACCAAAGAACGTTCGAGGACGGTAAAGTTAGAATATAACGTCGGCCGTGATTTGCGATTTGGAGACGTAAGCGAAGAAGTATATTTTCAACAGATAAACGAAGGTTATAAGGATGAACTAGTAAGACGTAAAAAGGGTTGGAAGGTTGAAGTTATTGATAATCGATCTACTGGGAATCCTTGGAAGCTTTATGCGGAAGCTGTGGCTTTATCCAAAGATGGAAATACTAATCAACAATTAGATGCCGATTTAATTTTCAAACATAAAGCCGGCAATATTGATTTTCTGGAAAGTGGTCCAATGATTGATTTTGGTCCTTCGGTTGTACCGGGAAAGAAATCAACTCAAATCACTGATCATTGGAGTAAAGATGACGGAGTTCTTCTAAAATTGAATGGGAGAAATAAGAAAGGTACTTATAAAACACAAATTTGTTGGTCCTTATATGACACTCTTTAGAAAAAAAGTAACAAATCAACTATTCTTGATTTGTTACTTTTTTTTCGTCAAATGAAAATTAATTGCAATAAAAGGTTCACACTGTTCTAATTAATTGTTAAGATATTTTAATCTACGATAATAGTTGTGGATCCGATTAATTGTTATTAACAGCTAGTTTTAAGAATGTTTGTAAAAGACATTCTAATAATCAGACTATTTTCTTCTCTAAAATTACAAGGAATTTAACCATAATTTACAATAGAAAAAGCAATCGGGGATTTTATTAAGGGGTGGGGTTTTGGATCGAACGGAGCGAGTTAAGTTTAGTTGGCATCTTTATCTGAATTATTTGATACATGGTATGGCCATTGTTATTTTGGCGCAGAATATGAATGTCCTTGGGGATCAATGGCATGTTTCTGATGCAAAAGTTGCGATGGTTATTTCATCCTTGGGATTTGGACGTCTTTTAGTCTTATATTTTTCTGGATTACTTTCAGATAAATATGGTCGAAAATTATTTGTGAGGATGGGTATTTTGACGTATATTCCATTCTTTATCGGGATTGTCCTGAGTCCCAATGTCTATGTGGCATACTTCTTTGGTATTTTAGCAGGGATGGCAAATTCATTTTTGGATTCTGGAACGTATCCGGCTTTAATGGAGACATTTCCGACCAATGCGACAACTGCTAATGTGTTAATAAAGGCTTTTGCATCTATTGGGGAATTGATTTTGCCTATTTTTGTTACCATTTTGGAAGCTTTCAATCTCTGGTACGGATATTCGTTTATTTTCTGTGCTGCTGTTTTGGCATTGAATTATTTATTCATTAGAAAAGCAAAGTTTGTTGACGTTGATGTTTCTGGTATAAAATTTAAAGATTCAAAATCTAAATTATCTGTTGTAGAAAAGGTTAATGCTGTGACTTTAACGGTTTATGGTTACATTGCAATGTCGACATTTTATTTGGTAAGTCAGTGGTTGACTAAATATGGTCAAGAGGCTTTGAATATGAATACTGCACATGCCAGATATTTGGTCAGTATTTATAGTATGGGCTCTATTGTTGGAGTGATAATTACCACGATTTTGACAAGTAGACATCTGCTTAAAGGAACTCATATTATGTTGTTAAGTACCGTAATTTCATTCGTTACTTTGACAACTATGACCGCAATTTTGAATCCAACTGTGATTTTGATTGGATCATTTTTGGTTGGTGCGTCGGCTGCTGGTGGTGTATTACAAGTTGGATTGACTATCATGAGTGAGTTGTTTCCTAAGCGAAAAGGGATGGTCACCGGTATTTATTACACAGCTGGTGGTTTATCGTCTTTCACAATCCCGGTTATAACTGGGTTCTTATACAATAACGGCGTTAGATCAATCATGGTTTTTGACTGTGTAATAGCGGTGATTGGTGTTTTATGTAGTGTGGTAGTGATTTTGAATACTCGAAATAAATCGGCGATTGGCGTCTAGCTAATTTTCAATAAAAAAAGTTCACAACTTAGCGAAAAGTTACGAACTTAAAATAATGATTTATAATATTTTATTTTTATCGGTATAATTTACTTTGCAGTATTCAATAATGAAATCCTTAAATCTCGTAACTGCTGGTGTTAAGAATGTATTATTTTTCAAAACCAAATAGTACTGACACTTAATGTCATTATCCTTTAATGGAATTAGCTTGATCTGCTTTTGGTCTAGTTGGGGCATGTTCGGGATCAGAGAAATTCCTTGGTAGTATTGGATGAATCCGATGGCTTCGTCTTCATCTTCAACTTCTAGTTTGATATTAGGAGTTGATTTTGCTTTTTTGAAGATGCTATCAATAAGTTGACGGAGTTCACTGTTTTTTGAAAAGTATATTTGTGGATACTTAGCGATTTCTGAAACTGAAACGCTAGTTTGATCAGCTAAGGGATGGTCTATCGGCACGGCAACTTTAATTTCTTGCTCAATCAATGGCGTGAAAGTCAATTGATCAGTAATTGATTTATCTTCAGATTTCTTATAGCGTGTTGACAAACCAAAATCAAATTCCTCAGCCACTAATCTTCCAAACAGTTCATTGGCGTGCTCTTTAGTGAGTTCAAAAGAGATTTTTTGAGCTGTGTCATCTTGTTTAAATCCGGCAACAAGCCTTGGAATCAATTGATGCCCAAGAGAATTGTTATAGCCTAATTTTATATTTCCCTCATCCTTGTTGAGGGATTGTTCCAAAATGGCATTACCATGTTCGATCTGCTCTAATCCGCTATTGATGTATGGTAGATAAATCTCACCAAAACGGGATAGCTTAATATTACGGCCTTCACGGTTAAACAAGGGGACTCCTAATTGTTTTTCAAGATTGTCCATTGCATAACTTAAAGAAGGTTGTGAAATGCCTAGATTTTCAGCGGCTTTTGACATGTGTTGTGTTTTAGCCAGTTCTCTAAAGAAAATCAAATGTCGTAAATTCATAATGTTATACCTCAAATTCATCATAGATAAAATATAACGACATAGCAAATTTATATAATTAAATAACTAATATATACATATAGGAGTAATAATTATGACAGAACGTATTGATGGTCACACAATTTTAATAGGGCTTATGGCATATCCAATTCGGCATTCGATGTCACCAACAATGCACAATAATGCTTTTGCAAAACTGGGTTTAAATTATGTTTATCTCGCATTTGACGTAACCAATGATAAATTACCTGATGCAATCAATGCGATTAGAACTTTGGACATGAGAGGCTCAAATGTTTCAATGCCAAATAAGCAAAAGGTGATTCCATTACTAGATAAGCTTGATCCAGCAGCAGAGATGATTGGTGCTGTGAATACCATTGTCAACGATAATGGTGTTCTGACTGGTTATACAACTGATGGAACTGGATTTATGCAGGCTCTAAAGGATGAGAATCTGAATATTATTGGTGAAAAAATGACACTTGCTGGAGCTGGTGGTGCGGGAACGGCTATTGCTGTACAAGCTGCACTAGATGGTGTTAAAGAAATTTCAATATTTAATGCTAAAGATTCTATTTGGGAAAATGCTAAACGTAACGTTGAAATGATCAATGAAAAGACAAACTGTAAGGCAACACTTCATGATATCGATGATAAAGAAGACTTTAGAAAAGAAATTGCTGATTCAATTATTTACTGTGATTCAACTGGAGTTGGCATGAAACCATTGGAGGATTTGACTTTGGTAGAAGACCCAACTTGGTTTAGGCCTGATATGATTGTCTTTGATACGGTTTATGCACCTAGGACAACTAAACTAATGACTGTCGCAAAGCAAGCTGGTGTGAAACATGTTTTCAATGGATTAGGGATGATGCTTGAGCAGGGAGCACAAGCTTTCAAATTATGGACTGGTGAAGATATGCCAGTTGAGTATATTCATGATTTATTATTTTCATAAAATGTATCCAGAAAGAGGAGAAATCAATGGCTAAGTCAGGCGTTAACTTAGGAAGAATAGTTCTTGGACAGGGAGTTCCAAAAATTGCTGTTCCGATTACTGGTCGTAATGAAAAAGATATTTTGTCACAAGCAAAAGCAGCTGTTTCAGCAGGACCGGATCTGATCGAATGGAGAATTGATTTCTTCGATGAGGTAACAAACAAAGTAAAATTGCATGACGTTGCCAAATTGTTAAGAGATGATCTGAACGATATTCCTTTGTTGACAACTTTCAGAACCCGTTCTGAAGGTGGTCAAGTGGAATTAAGTGACGAGACCTATTTTGAAATCTGTCAAAATATTATCGATTTTAAGCAGACGGACGCAATTGACGTCGAACTTTTTCACGATGAATCATCGATAAAGCAAATCGTTGATGATGCCAGATTGTCAGGTATTGTCACAATAATGAGTAATCATGAATTTACCAAAACTCCTGATAAAGACGTGATTATCAACAGGTTAAGTACCATGGGAGAAATCGGTGCAGATATTGCCAAAATGGCAGTAATGCCACAATCAAGTACAGATGTCTTGACCTTACTTGAAGCAACAAACGAGGCAAATAAAAAATTAACTCTTCCTATTATTACAATGTCGATGGGAGACCTGGGTAAAATATCACGCATTTCTGGTGAATTACTTGGCTCTTGTGTTACCTTTGCAACGGCAGGAGAAGCGTCTGCACCTGGACAGATTCCTATTTCACGGTTGAAAAATGATTTAGCAGATTTACATTTGAATGAATAATGATTTTCAATATTAAATATTAATTACAAAATAATAAATCAGTTTGTATAAATTCCTTAATAACGGGATTTGCAAACTGATTTTTCATTTATCACAATCGCATTTTCACTAAATTAAAGAATTCACATTGTAATGATGTAAATACACTTATATAATGAAAGCGTTGGCAATAAATGTTTTTTAAAATACTTTTTGAAAATAACATTTATTGTTTATCATAAATACGATGTAAATGGTCTTGAAAGCTATTTCCATCAACTTGGGGGAAGAGAAATGAATAAACGTTCTAAATTAATGTTGATCTTATCGACATTATTTTTATCAATCGCTTTGATCATTTTTGGTGCGAATGCAAAGCCAGTTAACGCCGCTGATTCGTACTACGCACAAAAGGATGATACTGAGCAGACAGATGGTCCTAGAGTTTTCGTCAGTCCACATTATGTTAATGAGGTTATTAATAATAAGACTGATGTTAAAGATTACAAGATTTTCGAAGCATCATATGGAAATGATTCTACTTTCAAAAAGGGACATATTCCTGGTGCTATCCATGTAAACACAAACTCTGTTGAATCTGAAAAGAACCAATGGAACTTGTTGTCTGCAAAGCAAATCAGAAAGTTATTATTGAAAAATGGTGTTACAAGTAAGACTACATTGATTGTCTATTCAACTGATATCAATGCTGCTTCACGTGTAGCCTTCGCTGCCTTTTGGGTTGGTGTTAAGAACATCAAAATCGTTGACGGTGGATACAATGGCTGGAAGAAAACTGATTTGAAAGTTCAAAAGGGTGCTGCTAAGTCAGTTAAAGCTGCCAAGAAGTTCGGTACTAAAGTTCCAGCAAATGCTCAATACGAAGTTAAGACACCTAAACAAATGTTGAAACTTCAAAAAGCTGATCCAGATTTGAAATTAGCAAGTACTAGATCATGGAAAGAATTCACTGGTAAGACTAGTGGTTACTCATACATCAAAGATAAGGGTGAACCAAAAGGTGCTGTTTACGCTAAATCAAGTAAGACAAGTGCTGATGTAGCTTACTTATTAAACAAGAACGGTACTGTTAAATCTGCTGATCAAATTGCTCCAACATGGGAAAAAGCAGGAATTGAACCAACAAGTAACATTTACTTCTATTGTGGTACTGGTTGGAGAGCAACAACAGCATTCTTCATCACATATCAGGCTGGCTGGAAGAACGTCCATGTCTTTGATGGTGGTTGGTATGCTTGGGATAAAGCACATCAAAAAGATGCTTCTAAGTATCAAGTACAAGTAGGTAATCCAGGTTCTAAAGATTTCAAAATTCTTAAATAAAATCGGGGGATAAATATTTTGAAGAAAAATAGTTTAATCATTGGCTTTATTGCCAGTTTATTATTAGTTTTCGGGATTGCATTAGGAACAACTGCTAATGTTCAAGCAGCCAAGAGTAACTCACTTACATCGAGTCATCCTGTTCAATACAACAAGAAGAAAAAAGAAGTTACATTGTTAACTACTGTTAATGGTACATACTTCACACAACCAACAAGACACGTAATTGTTAATGTTGATGGTTCAAATGGAAACAAATCATTACTAAAGACAAATGCTACTCCAAAACAAATCTATAACGATTTGAAAAAAGTTGGTGCTAAACCTGGTGACAACTTAGATATGAAGTCTAAAGCAGGTTCAAAAGTAAAGGGTTCAAGTATCAAAGTATTCTTTGTTATCAATGGCAAACGTGTTAAAGCTGAAAAGGCTGTTCAAGTAAACAACAAGAATCTCAAGAAACTTGATTTCAAGTTTGGTGGAAACATGAAGACTAATAACAAAGCTAAGACTGGTTGTGTACTCTGCTTTGACAGTTGTCCTGTAGGTATCGTTTCAGGTGCTAAATACGGATACAAATATGGTGAACATTTCACTGGTAAATCAAGTGTTCTTCCTAAGGATGGTTCAAACCTTAAAGTCGTAATGCAAGTTAAATAATGTTTTCGGAAGAGAGTAAAAAATGATGACGAGACTAAGAGTTATTTATAATGGAGTCGTCATTGGTATTCTTTGTGCTTTATTAGCATGGAAGTCAACTTGGCTTCAAATGAGAATGTCTTTAGGTTGGATCATACCTATCGTGGCGATCATAGTTTACTTATGTTACATGTACTACGGTAAAAAATTACAACAGAATTGGGCGATTTTTAGATTTCCAGAAACGTTGGGAATAACGATTGTCTCATTTATACTATTATTGATGGTTTTTGGTTGGCAAGGATTCGTGACGGTATTAGGTGCTACTATCAGAGAGCTGTTTAAGGCTCAATGGTCGTTACCTTGGACTGCTGCAGTTATCGGAATAATTTTGTTGGTTTGGTTGATAGCACTATTTATTGATAGTCGTCTTCATCCGGTCGCAAAAATTGTTTCTGGTGATAAAATCAAAAAGCTAACTTTACAGAGTAAGATCAGCTTAGTTGTAACAATTGTTTTCTTAGTACTACTAGTTGGACTTTATTATGTAATTCCTGGCTATCACGATTTCATCAACAAGATGAGTATTATGTTGGCCAAACTTGATATCAAAGGTCTTCGAGACTATATCAATAGTTTTGGTGTTTGGGGTCCATTGATTTCTACATTGTTGATGGTCTTTCAATCTGTCCTCGCACCATTGCCAGCGTTTGTATTGACCTTCGCCAATGCTTACTTATATGGCTGGTACTTCGGTGCAGCCTTATCTTGGGCAAGTGCTATGTTGGGAGCATTGTTGTGCTTCTACATTGCAAGAGGTATCGGTAGACCATTTGCTGAAAAAATTATTACTAAGAATGCACTTGGAAAAATGGACGGGTTCTTTGATGAATATGGGGACTATACGATAATTATCTTACGTCTATTACCTTTCATATCGTTTGATGAGGTTAGCTATGGTGCTGGTTTCACAGATATGAAAGTTGGAAAATTCATGATTGCTACCGGAATTGGACAACTACCAGCTACAATTGTTTATTCATTAGTTGGTGGAAGTTTGGATGGAAGCAAAATGATGATGTTTATTGCATTGATTGCATTTATTCTTCTAGTTGTCATTTCATTGGTAGTTAGAAAAGTAATGTTGAATAAACAAGCAAAACGGAGTGTAGATGTCACTAAGTAATTGTGAGGTTATGAGATGAAAAAAGTTTTATCTTTTGTAGCAATAATTGCTATCGGTGTGTTTATTTTCTATAAAACAGGCCTGATCGACGAACTACACAACGTTTCTGCTATGCAAACTTGGTTTCAGAATCAGGGCTTTATTGGGTACTTTGCATTTATTTTATTGAGTGTCGTAACTGCAGTATTTATGTTACCAGGAGGGATGCTGGCGGTAGTCGCCGGGATCGCTTTTGGAGGTTTTATTGGTGGATTGTTGACAGTTATCGGTAGTACTGTCGGTGCCAGTATTTCGTTTATTCTGGGTAGGACATTATTAAAAGATGCAGTCGTTAAGAAGTACGGTGATAAGCCTACATTTAACAAAATAATGAACGGAGTAAATGAGAACGGCGTGGCATTTTTAATTCTGACACGTTTAGTTCCCATTTTTCCTTATGCGATACAAAGTTATGCGTATGCACTGACTCCAATGGGATTCTGGAAATTTTCACTTATTTCTGGGATAACAATGTTGCCAGCTTGCTTCATTTACGCATACATGGCATCGGATATTTTGACCCAAGGTTTGTCGTTCGAATTAGCAATTAAATTTACAATATTAGGAATTGTATTGTTCCTATTAACATATGTACCAAAGAAAATTGCACAGCATAAAAAAATGATTTAAGGGGGATTCTTGTGAGAGGGAAGAAATTATTGGCATTTCTAATGCCAATTTTTATTTTAGCTGGATGTTCCAGCAATAAAGACAGTGAGACTCAAAAACTACCTAACAGCTACAAGTCTGCTTTGAAAGAAGCAAAAGGGGAAACTGTTACTTATTATGGATTTGGTGGTTCAGATACACAGAATTTGTGGATCGATAAAGTTGTTACACCAATGATGAAAGATAAGGGAATCACTTTAAAACGTGTTCCAATGGATATTGATACTATTCTTAACAAATTGACAACTGAAAAAGAAGCCGGCAAGACTTCCGGTAACATGGACGTTGTTTGGATCAACGGTGAGAATTTTTACAATGCTAAAAAGTTAGGATTACTTGCTGGACCAGTGAAGTCTAGTTTGATTCCTAATATGCAAAAATATATGGATCCTAATGATCCCGACGTAACAAAAGATATGTCGACACCGGTTGATCATTTGGAAATTCCTTACGGAAATGCACAGCTAGTTATGATCGGTAGCAAGTCAATGTTTAAGGGCGACTACCCAACTAGCGCTGATAAGTTGATGACTTGGGCAAAAGCCAACCCTGGTAAATTAACTTACGTTGCTCCTCCAGATTTCACTGGTAGTGCCTTCATCCGTAATATTATTTATGAAACAGTTGGCTATAAAAAACTTAATGATGCTCCTGCTACAAAAGAGGGAGTTTATAAAGTTATCAAGCCAAGTTTGGACTATTTGAATGAAATCAAGCCTTACTTATGGCAACAAGGTAAAACTTATCCTAAAACAACTGCTCAGTTAGATAAGATGTTCGCTGATCATCAAGTTGCCATGGACTTTTCATATAATCAAATGTACGCCGCAACTCAAAAACAAGATGGCCAATTTACTGACGATGCCCAATCATTTGTCTTTGATAAGGGAACAGTTGGTAACTTCAACTATCTAGCAATTCCAAAGACTTCTAAACAAAAGGCTGCAGCCATCGTTCTTATCAATACGATGCTCAGTGAAAAAGCTCAAACTGCTAGACTTAGTTTGAAGTATGGGGCGGTTGTTTCACCTTATTCAGCAGATAAAATGCCTTCAGCTATGACAGACAAGTTGAATAATTCAGACGATACCAATAATACTGTTCCAGTAAATGATCTTGCTAAGAAACGTTTACCTGAGGTTTCTGGTAAGAAGATTCCAATTATTGAGCAACTCTGGAAGGAACATGTTTTGAATGCTGACTAAAAAGAAATTAGTTTTGTTGCTTAGTCCATTTTATTTGTTCTTTATCTTATTTTTCGTCAGTGCGATCATCAGATCCTTTATTACCAGTCTGGGTTATTATCCGATCCTTGATCAAACAAAAATAAGTTTGAATAATTACCTGGATGTTTTTCATGACAAAATGTTTCTGACAATTTGTCTTCGCACGATGGTTTTCGCAATTATCAGTGCTTTATTTGCCTGTGCATTGGGTTTGATAATAGCAAATTATTTCAATCAGAAAAATAGTAGAGTAAGTGGATTCTTCTATAAAGTGTCCCAATTACCTGTAATGTTGCCACACATATTTATTGTGCTGGCACTTTTGCAGTTATTGAGCCAAACAGGATTAATACCAAGTTTGTTAGTTCATCTAGGATTGATAAAGTCATATTCTGATTTTCCGTTGATCCTAAATGACCAGAAGCAAATTGGAATTTTCCTGACTTATTTGTGGAAAGAAACGCCATACGTGATTGTCACTTTGATATTGGTTTTGAGACAGATTGGTTCAAAGTACCAAGCCGTCAGCCTTAATTTAGGCGCTTCAAAATGGCAGACTTTTTGGCATGTGACTTTACCATTAGTTCAGCCAGCGTTGGTGAACGCATTTATCATCAACTTTTCATTTAATTTTGGTTCATATGAAGTTCCTTTCTTGTTGGGAAACCAGCAGAAGGAGCTTTTGCCAGTTTATGTCTATGATTTGTACGTTCAAGGCGACATTACCCAGATACCACACGTCATGAGCTTGAATTTAGTGCTTTCATTGGCTTCAATCATAATTGCGGCTGTAGCAATTTTGATTTCAAGAAAACTTCCAGGTGGTCATAACGGAGGTGTCAGATGAGACGACTTAATCGATACCTTATATTTATGATTTCATTATTGGTTATTTTGATGCCACTGATGGTGATCATTGTTTTGTCGGCCGGGACCAATTGGCATTATCCAGATTTATGGCCTCAGACTTTTAATATGAATTATGTTTTCAAAATGTTGTTTTCCAATCATGAATTACTGTCTTCACTTTCATCGAGTATCACATTAGCCATTGGGACAGTTATTTTAACTTTGGTTATTGCGTACCCAACAGCAATTGCGCTCTCTTATTATGATTTCAAAGGAAAATCATTTTTGAATGTGCTGATTTATTTGCCTTTAATAATTCCGAGTATCGCTGTGTTGACCAATATGGATTTCGTCATGATCAAGTTTGGACTGGAAGGCAGTTATTTTGGTGTGGTAGCGGTTCATACATTATTTGCATTGCCATACGCCATCAAGTTGCTGGTCGACAATCTAAGCGTTCTGAAGAATAAATATGAGTTAGCTAGTTTGAATTTGGGGGCTTCTTCAAGACAAACATTTATTCATGTGACGTTACCGTTGAGCCGATTAGGTTTACAGGGTGCTGTCATGATGAGTTACATAATTTCAATGACTCAGTATTTGGGGACGTTGTTGATCGGTAATGGAAATTTTCTCACGTTGTCAGTCAGAATGTTTCCATTCACACAATCGGGAAAATATCAGATTGCCGCTATCTACGCGATTATGTTTATGTTGGTCACTTTGATTCCACTGTACATAATTGATGTATTGATCACGCCAAGAAGAAAGGAGGTCCGTGCAGAATGACCTATTATCTGAAAAATTTGTCACAAGTTAAAAGTAAACAAAAGATACTAGATAACATTAATTTAGAGATTCCTGAAGATAGTATTTTTGCGATTCTCGGACCTTCGGGAAGTGGTAAGACGACACTTCTGAATATCTTGGCACAGTTAGATCAGCCTAGTTCTGGTGAATTTATTGCGGATGATGACAATGATCCTAAAGGAATTATGGTATTTCAAGATTATCGATTGTTTCCACATATGACAGTTTTCCAAAATGTTACTTTTGGATTGAGAATGAATAAAGTCAACAAAAAGGAAATCAAAAAACGTGCTCAAGAGATTTTGGAAGTCACTAATATTTCTGAGTTGTCAAAACGTTATCCGGATGAGCTTTCAGGTGGTCAACAGCAACGTGTTGCTTTGGCGAGAGCCTTGATTTTGAATCCTAAATTACTCCTGATGGATGAACCATTTTCTAGTTTGGATGAAGGATTACGTAAAGAAATGCTGAACTTTGTAAAACAGTTGCAGCAGAAATTCCATTTGACGATAATTTTTGTAACTCATTACAAGACTGAAGCATATTTGTTATCAAATCGAGTTGGTATTTTATTAGATGGCGTCATCAAACAAGTCGATTCTCCACGTGACTTGGAACAATCTCCTAACAGTATCGAGGTTGCTAAATTCTTAGGACAATCGAATTTGATTTCTGGAGAAATTGACAATGATCGATTCCAATCGAATGTTTATTCTGGACCAGTTGAGACTGAGCAGACTGAACAAGGTCAGTTATATCTGCCATATTCTGGTTTAGTAAAAATAGATGAGACTAGCTATCCAGCATTTGTTGGAAAAGTTTTAAATAAAGCTTGGTTTGGTGAAAATGAACAAGTGATTATTGAGGTAAATGGTGAGACGATTTTTCTGAATTTGCCTACTGATAGCGTTGAAGTTGATCACAATTATCCATTTTATTTTAAAAAGATTCCGAAGGTGTTTTAGATGTGGTTGTCGATTATAATTCCCACATTTAGGGATGACGAGGGCTTAACAAAACTGTTGAGCCAAGTTGAGAATTGGGATTTAACGGATACCGAAGTCATTATTGTGGATGGTGAGTCGCGTAACAGCCCCAGATTTTTACCTAGTTTTGTAAAATATTTGTCCTCACCTGAAGCTAACCGTGGCGTACAATTACGATATGGTGCAGATTCATCTATGGGTGAAAATCTATTATTCATTCATGCTGATTCTGTGTTCGTATCAGGCTCTCCGCTTTCTACTTTGAAAAATACATCGGCAATGATCGGTTTCTTTACTTTGAAGTTTGACCGAGATACCAGTTTTTACAAAATAATGGAATTTGGATCAAATCTTCGAGCAAGAGTTGGAAAGCAAATCTTTGGTGATCAAGGACTGTTTATCAATAAGAAGCTGTATCAGTTTGTTGGTGGTTACCCAGCCCAACCATTGATGGAAGATATGGAACTTAGCATGAAGCTGGGGAAGACTGGCGTACCATTTACCCAGTTTAGTGACCAGATTCAGACTAGTGGAAGAAAATATCGTTCCGAGGGAAAACTAACATCATTCTTTAAAATGCAATTTTTCAAAATGCTGTATTGGAGTGGTACTAGTCCTGAAAAATTGAGTAAAGTTTATTATAGAAAGGAAAAATAAATGACTGAATCAATGATCGATAATATTTCAGACTATTTAAATGACAAACAAATATTAGAATCAATCGGTTTCGCCGATTTAAAATCTGTTTCCTTTCTAGCTCAAGGTGAGTACAACCGAAACTATTTGATTGAAGATACATCCGGGGAAAAGCTAGTTTTCCGGATCAATTATGGATCACAAATAAACGTCCAAAAACAAGCACGTTACGAGTATGATGCTTTGAAAATTTTGGAACCGAGTGAACATACTCCGGTTGCATATTACTTGGATGATTCCCAACAAGATTTTCCCATGGACATCTTGATCGAGCAATATTTGCCAGGTAGGCCATTGGATTACCAGAGAGATTTGAAGATGGCAGCTGAAATTTTTGCCTCAATTCATAATTTGGATATGTCGCAAAATGATATTTCAAAATTAAAGATAGAACAGAGTATTTGTTCAGATCGAATCAAAGAAGCTGAACAGTTATTACAACCTGTCGCCAACACTGACAAGTTGGAACCTGAAGAAATTAAAATACTGTTCGATTTGAAGAATTGGTGTGAGAAAAATAATGCCGACGAATACTTCAAGTCACAGCCGCTTTGCTTAGTCAATACAGAAGTTAACTCAGGAAATTTTTTGATAACAGATGACTACGGATGGTTGATTGATTGGGAAAAACCAGTCATCAGCAGTTATGTCCAAGATTTATCTCAATTTATGGTCGAGACTACAACGCTGTTCAGGACAACAGAAACTTTGTCTAAGGAACAAGTTGATTTATTTTTGAATCGTTATTGTAATTTGACCAAAAAATCAATTGATGAAGTTAAGCAGAGTCTAAAGTTGTACATGCCATTCATGCTGCTGAGGGCGTTATCGTGGTGTGGTATGTTAGTAGCAACGTATGATGAAAAACCAATTCAAAACGAGGATATTTTACATGTTTCACAATCATTTTTAGAACCTGATTTTGCAATACCTTTACTTAAAAAATATGGGGTGACAGTTTGAGTAAGAACGCTTATATAATTTTTTCCAAAATACCGGAGGCAGGCTTTGTTAAAACTAGAATGCAGCCAGATCTAACACCAGAGGATTCTTCGAGAATACAATCACGGATGTTGACGCATATTATCGAATTGAGCGAAAGCTTAGAAGATTTAGCCGATGTATTCCTGGTATACCAAGCACATGATGAACGAATTAAGAACGAGTTTTTATCAAAAGTTCCCACCGATATCCAGACCTTTCCACAAGTTGGCGAGATTTTAGGTAATAAGATGAGTACAGCCATCAAGACGGTTCAAAGAATGGGTTATGACAAAGTTGTTTTAACGGGAAGTGATATTCCTGGTTTAACTGCGGATGTTGTTAGATCAGCCTTTGATGGCTTAACTGACCATGATGTGACTCTCGGACCAACCTTTGATGGCGGCTATTATCTCTTTGGGACTAACGATCATGATTCGGACGAATTTCTAGATGCAGACATTTCTTGGAGTACTAACAGTGTCTTGGAAACTACCATTACTTTATTCAAACAGGCCCATAAGAGTTGCTTTCTAACTGATGCATTGCTTGATGTTGATTTTAAGAGAGATTTGAAACAGCTTGATAATAAAACCGTACAGGAGTTGCTATGAAATTAATTTACGATTGTGATAATACCATGGGACTCAAAGAGAAAGATGTCGATGATGGATTGGCACTTCTATATTTGAACAAACAGTCTGATATTGATATTTTGGGATTAACTTTGACGTTTGGTAATGGAACTGTTAAGCAAGTTGAACGACAGACTAGTCAAATGATCGATATGTTTTCACTCGAAATACCATACTATTTAGGTAATGAGAAGGACACTGAGGGGACTTCACCAGCGGCGGAATATTTAGTCGAACAGGTCAATAAATATCCTGGAGAAATAACTATTTTAGCTACTGGTAGTTTAAGAAATATGAAAGATGCACAAGACATTGATTCGAATTTCTATGACAAGGTTGCGCAAATAGTAATCATGGGTGGCCGATTTGATGATTTATTCATTAACAATATCCATGTGGATGAATTAAATTTTTCCATTTGTCCCGCAGGATTTGAGAGCGTCTTTAAAGGATCCACTAAATTGACAATTGTCAGTGGACAATACATTTCAGATAAGCCAACTCTGCGTTCTGATTTTAGGTTCTTAAAGTCCAGTGATGATGATAAAAACACATGGTTACACGAGACACTTTCAAATTGGATGGTGTTTAATCAAAAAATTTGGCAACTGGATGGGTTCATCAATTGGGATACGTTGACAGCCTTTGCGATAACTAAACCAGATTATTTCAAGACTGAAACTGTCACAACGAATAACGAACGGGCTGACTTTTCAACAGGCCTGATAGTGATGGATCCTAGTGGTGATAGACAAATCAATTTAGTGACCGATGTTCCTGGATTGACACAAATCAATCTGGAACTAGTGTCGGCGTTAAACTCATATTTGTAGCTAAAAGGGGAATAAATGAAAATAGCAAGACGTATTATCATGGTAGTTTTGTTTTTGTTGCAGCTGGTATTTTTGTGGGCTCCTCGCGAGCTCGACACACTTTACAACACAAGATTGGGATTTATGAGACAAATACTTTTTATGAATGAAAACTATCCTGTATACATTACAGAGATAGTCTTCTGGATCCTGATATTTATCGCGCTTGTGTTGTTGATCAGATGGATCATGAAATTTGTCCAGCACAAAAAATGGAACAGTTGGTTAAGTTATATCTGGATGTTTCTGGTACTCTTGTGGGTCATTGCTTTTGCAATCGTACCGACAAATCAAGTTTCACCATTGTATCTATATAATTTGACCAGTTTCAATATAGTAGTTTTATTAAATTATGTGATTATCGGAATTTCAAAATAATAATTTGGAGGAAGAGATATGTCAATATTTACAAGAATCAAGAGTATGCCATTAGATGATTTTATTAAGGATGTTATGCCTACCGATCCAACAATTATCGATGTTCGTCGTCCAGAAAGATATATCAATGAAGGACACATTGCTGGTGCAGTAAATATTCCTAGAGTAGAAATTGGTGACTATTCACCAACTGGCAAAGTCTATATCATTTGTCACTCGGGTGTTGATAGTAAAAAAGCCAGCCGTAATTTGACAGCTAGAGGCTTTGATTGTGTCAATGTTGAAGGTGGAATGATCACTTGGACAGGTGATCGAGTTTTTGGTAAAGACCCAGAGTAGATTAATTTTATATATTCCTTGTAATGCGAGCTTGCAAGTTATAAGATAAGCGTTGCTGATTGATTAAGTAATAAATATCAGTTAGTATTAATAAGGAATATCACGGGGATGTTCTGGATTCGACATGTGTAATAGCATGTAGGCTGCACTTCGGTTTTCATGTTCCGTAAAAACATCCAGTTTATTATAACTGCAAAAAATAATAACTCTTACGCATTAGCTGCCTAAAAACAGTCTAATCGTGATCCGTCTGACTTTGCTCAAGGGTCAGAGCCGGGTCTCAAATTAATTGAGCTACGTTTGATTTGTCCCGCCTGAACAAGTTAAAAAGAGATTAATCAGGGTTAGCCGCTGTGGCTAGCCAGGTTGTGCGGCGTTCATAGTGGCGAAACTTTAAATTGTACAACTATGAGTGTAGAAGTTTACATAGCGTTATGCTTGGACAGGGGTTCGATTCCCCTCATCTCCATATTAAAAATACAGTAATCAGTTTTTCTGATTACTGTATTTTTTTGTCTAGTTATTTAACGTCGGTTGCTGACAAAAAGAAAAGGCCCCACATCATCCTGATGTGGGACCTCGGACAGCTATGCAACGGATCTTGGAATGTGCTAGCTGCCACTTTTGAATCACAGGTAGGCTACCTGCACTGAATAGCATACAGATATTTTTAATTAATTACTAGTTTTTTCAGTCAATTCGATAAATCTATTTATGTTTTTAAGCCCAACAGTTTAGTTATTGAATAATACAATATCCGAAACAAGCACAATTTATGTAGTTCCAATGTGCTTTATTGTAATAGGGCAAGAATTATTAGTAAGTATTCTCCAAATAGTTCTTGTCCTTTTTTGGTAACAATGAGAAAATGAATAGTACATAAAGTTCAGTTGAACTTTAGCCAAATGAAAAATAAAAAATATACTTTTGGGAAGATTTTCTTTTTGATAAATTTCCGAAATTATTTGGAATGCATTATATATGATGGAACAAAGCAGTTAATTTACTGATATATTAAAATTGTTGTTAGTATGCGAACAGTTTTATGTGAAAAGAATAATAGAGTCTTCAAGCTCAGCCTATAAGGTTGGGCTTTTTTTGTGTTCACTTAGATTTAGTACACTCACAAACACTGGTAGATTGGTCTATATCACTGAGTTAAAAGGGAAATAATATTTATAAATCTACCTTGTGATTTCATGAGCGTTTATGTCAAATTCGAATGGACGTTCGAATTGAAACGGATTAAATTTAGGGAAACAAGTAGAGTAATTAACTTTTTAGGTACATTTCAACTATATATATTTTCGGAGGTATTCAGTGAAATCTGAACAAACCATTAGTATGCTCCAAATTCTGCGCATACTTCGTAAACACATAAAGGCCATTTTATTCTCAACCATAATTGTGGGATTAATGTCCGCCTTTGCATCATTTTATCTAATAACTCCTAAGTACAGTGCAACAACTGAGATCCTTGTAAATAGGAAGTTGTCCTCACAAATGCAGGGAGCACAATTTCAACAAGCCCAAGCTGACGTCCAAATGATCAGTACGTATAAGGATATCATCACAAGTCCTACAGTGTTACGTGAAGTAAATAAAGTGATGAAGGATAAGCCAGGTTATCCAGGTACAGTCTCTAAGTTAAAGAAAGTTATTAAGATTGACAGTTCACAGAATTCTCAAGTGTTTTCGGTTACTACTAAGTTGAGTAATGCCAAAACCGCTGCTAAGACTTCCAATGAAATTGCTAAGGTCTTTAAAAACAAAATTGGAAAAATCATGAGTATTAATAATGTTTCAATCGTTTCGGAAGCAGATATAACGAATAAGCCTGTTAGTCCAAGGAAAACAATTAATATCATTGCAGGGATTGTAATAGGCATACTTTTGGGTATCGTTGTGGCATTTCTAATAGAACTAAATGATCGAACTGTAAGATCAGAAAGATTTATAACTGATGACTTAGGATTGCGTAATCTTGGTTTTGTGAGCGAAATAAAACAACGAGACATTGTTAAAAATGTGAAACGAAAAAAAGCAAAGTTAGTTATCGGAACAAACCAAAATCGAAATACTAGGAGGGTCTAGAAATGGTATTTCCATTCAAAAAGAAGCGTAAACGATTAGACGAATTTAGTTTGAAGCATGGAGTTGGACTGGTTACCTATAATGAGCCGAATAACATGATTTCGGAACAGTTTAATACCATCAGAACCAATATCCAATTTTCGTCTATTGATAAACAATTAAAATCAATCCTATTCACTTCATCTGCACCTTCTGAAGGTAAATCAACTGTAAGCAATAATGTCGCTGTAAGTTGGGCAAAGCAGGAAGAAAAGGTTGTTTTAATTGATGCAGATCTTCGACGACCAACGATACACAAAACATTCGATATCAATAATCAAAATGGTATTTCAAATTACTTATTAGGAAATACAAGTTTAGAAGAAATCATTAAAAAAACGATGGTTCCAAATCTGTATGTTATTCCAAGTGGGCCAATTCCACCCAATCCATCGGAACTATTGGGAAGTAAGCGTGTCGAGAAACTATTTTTGGAATTACAAGATCAGTTTGATTTATTAATATTTGATGCGCCACCTGTTAACTCAGTTACGGATGCGCAGGTGTTAGCAAGCAAAGTGGATGGGGTTGTTTTAGTTGTTCCGCAAGGCTTAGCTGAAAAAAGTGGAGTGATCCACGCGAAGAATGCCTTAAATATGGTCCATGCAAATATACTCGGTGCAATTATGAATCGAGTTTCTCAAGAAAAAATGGAAAGCTATTATGGCACTAAATACGGTGGATATTATGGAGTTACGAAATGAGCTTGATTGACCTACATTGTCACATTTTGCCAGGCGTAGATGATGGAGCAGCGGATTTATCAACTGCCTTAGAACTTGCAAAAGCGGCGGTTGATCAAGGTGTCGGTCATATATTATTAACGCCACATCATATGGATAGGCAATATTTGAATCATAAACAAGAACTGTTAAACAAAGTTGCTAGATTTCAAACATGTATTGATGAAGCACAGATTCCGTTAACAGTTTTTTGTGGCCAAGAAGTTCATATTAATGGCGAACTAATTCATGCGATAGAGACGGATGATGTTCTATTTATGGATGAAGCAAATCGGTATTTATTATTGGAATTGCCTCACAGTGACATTCCAACTTACGCATCTAATTTAATTTTTGAATTAGTCTCCAGACAAATTATCCCGGTAATTGCACATCCGGAGCGAAACGTGATAATTCAGAAGAATCCTGAAAAATTATATGAATTAGTTTCTCAGGGATGTCTAACTCAAATTACAGCTGGTAGTTACTTAGGAATTTTTGGCCAAGAAGTTGAAAGATTAACCGGAAAAATTATCCAGGCAAATTTAGGAACTGTCTTTTCTTCTGATGCCCATAATTTTCAGGGACGTCGCTTTCTGATGAAGGATGCTTTTGACAAACTTAACCAAGAGTACCCTGAAAAAACTGAAGTTTTTAAACAGAATGCTAAAGACATTATCAATGGTGAAAATGTTGGACCAGTTAATTTCAAACAAATAAAAGAGATGACAAAAAAGAAATTTTGGTTATTTTAGACCAAATTTAATAGGTAAAAATATGGAATATTTTAATACAGAGGAAGTTAATAGTTACATTACAAAAAAACCAACATTATATCTTTTCTTTAAACGAGTTATTGATATTACCGTATCCATCATTGCATTAGTGGGAATCAGCCCGATTTTTCTGATCATTTTGATAGCAAACATTTGCTGTAAAGGGAATCGTGGACCGCTATTGTATAAGCAAGTCAGAATTGGATTAAACGGGAAAAAGTTTGGTATGTATAAATTCCGTTCGATGATTGTTAATGCTGAGACAAGATTACTAGAAGATAAAGAATTATATAAAAAATATGTGGCAAATAACTACAAGTTAAAACCTGAACACGATCCAAGAATTACTTGTTTAGGTCGTTTGCTCAGAAAAACATCGGTTGATGAATTACCTCAATTCATAAATATCTTGAAGGGTCATATGAGTTTGATTGGCCCAAGACCTGTGATTGAGGCAGAACTTAAAGAATATGATCGTGAAAAATTACTATCAGTTAAACCTGGTGCCATGGGTCTATGGCAAGCATCAGGCCGTTGCAACGTAGGATACCCAGAAAGGGCAAATATCGAGATGGAATATATCGATAAGGCCTGTGCAAAATTGGATTTTAAAATCATGATTGGTAATCTAATTAGCGTTTTTAAATGCCGCGGGGCTTACTAATCTTAAAGAAAAGGGAAACATACTTGGATAACGTCAAAGTTTTGGTTGCATCACATAAAAAGGCGGAAATGCCATCAAATGAATTATATATGCCGATTTTAGTAGGATCCTATAAAAATTACCAAGAGGATATTAATTATCAAAGGGATGACGTTGGTGAAAATATTTCCGAAAAGAATCCTAATTATAATGAGTTGACAGCCATCTATTGGGCATGGAAAAACATGGGAAATGCAGAAGCAGTAGGTTTGGTTCATTATCGACGGCTTTTTGTGAAAAATAAAACTGAACTATTATCACAAGAAGACATCGAGAAAAGTTTCGAAACTTATGATGTGATTTTGCCAAAATTACGGAAATATTATGTTGAGACAAATTACCTTCATTATATACATGCACATAATGAAGAACCTTTGATGATGACTAGGCGAATTATTGAAAAATATCACAATTCGTATTTGTCTTCGTTTGACACTGTAATGAATTCAACCAGTGCACATATGTTTAATATGTTCATTATGAAACCGAAAATTTTTAATAGTTATTGTGAATGGCTTTTTGATATTTTAAAAAAGCTTGAAGAAAATATTTATGTCGAAGATTATTCTGAACAAGAATCACGTGTTTTTGGATATGTCTCGGAGGTTTTGATGGATGTTTGGATCAAAAAAAATAATATTAACTATTGTGAACATGATTGGATGCAAGTAAACGGTGAAAAGAAGTTAACCAAAGCGATGCATTTGATTTTACGAAAGTTTGGTTTAAGTAAAAGAACTCACTTTTAAAGGAGTGATCGATTGAAGAAAATACAACTTTTTATTCCGTATATGACAGGATTTGGTGGAACAGAAACAGTTATTAGTAATCTGTATTCTGAATACAAAAAAATTGAGCAAAAGGATTATCAATTAAAAGTAACTTCCATTGGTGGATACAAAAATGGAAATTGGTTAAAGAAAGTTGATAACAAGCATATTATTTGGCTGACAAATATTCCTAAAGTGAGGTTCCTCCAATATCTCCTTTTACTTCCATTTATTTTATTTAACGAAGTTAAAAAAGATAAACCGGATGTCGTAATTTCAACAGAACCATTTATTTGGTTTTTATTGTATGTTATAAAAAAAATCACTCGTTCAAATTATAAGGTGATGAGTTGGTATCATTTCTCATTAAGCATCAAAAAGATACGTAAATTTTTGATCAAACCCATTGATGGTCATTTGGCCATCAGCACTGGTATTTCCAGACAAATTATTAATTTAGGGATTAGCCCTGACAAGGTAAAGGTAATATTTAACCCAATTATGCGAAAAGAAATTACCGTCAGGCGTACAGAAAATGCGCAACCATGTAAGTTTGCATATGTAGGTCGAATTATGCTCGATGGACAAAAAAATATGCGTAGTATTTTGAATTGCCTTTCTCAAATTGAAAGTAATTGGACATTAGATGTTTTTGGTAGTGGTAATAATGCTGAGGTTAAGAACTATGCTGAAAAATTAGGCATCAGCAATAAAGTTCATTTTCAAGGTTTTCAAGTGGATGTTTGGTCAAATATGGATACAATGGATTGCTTGCTAATGACTTCGAGGTTTGAGGGATTACCCATGGTCTTAAATGAGGCAATTTCAGTAGGAATTCCTGTAATGTCTTTTAACTGTTCAACAGGGCCCTCAGATATTATCAATGACAAAAATGGTGTTTTGGTGCCAGATAAGGATGAGGCATCCTTTGTGAAAGGACTTCAAAAGTTTACAAATCGGGAAATTTGTTTCCAAGATACATCTGAAATTAAGAATTCCATCAGTAAATTTTATAGTGACAATTACTTTTTAACATTTATTAAAGCAATACAGGAATAAAACAAATTTCGGAGGACTGTGAATGACAGTTGATGCAGTTGTAGTAACGTACAATCGAATTGAAAAACTCAAGGAATGTCTAAATAAGCTGGCTGAATTCAATTTGGAAAATATTTATGTAATTGACAACGCTAGCAGTGATGGCACTAGTGAGTATGTCCATGATCTGGCAAACCGAGTGGAAAACGTGACAGCATTTAATTTAAAAAAGAATCTCGGTGGAGCAGGTGGATTCAATTATGGATTGAAAAAATTCATACAAGAAAGTACCAGTGATTATGCATGGATCATGGATGATGATACGATTCCAGAATCAGACTCCTTAGAACTGTTAGTACAAGGAATAGAAAGCGAGAGAGGCAAAGTTGGATTTGCTACTGGTCAGGTTTATTGGATTGACGGAACTTTAGCTCAAATGAATATTCCCGTGTTTTCAAGGAATTCACATACTAATTCTGAATATAATTATGTAGCGGAAGCATCATTTGTCGCAATTCTATTTTCTAGAACTGCAATTGAGAAAATTGGTTATCCAATTACTGATTTCTTTATTTGGGGAGATGACGTTGAATATACTCAACGCGTCAATAAGAATGGTTTGCTGGGAATTCAGGTAAAAAATGCCAGAATTATTCACAAAATGAATGAGAATGTTGGTATCGATATTTTAAATGAAAACGCCAATAAGGCTCGGATAGAACGCTATTTTTACAATTATCGGAATCGCTTATATTTGAGTCGCAAGAATGGGTTATATAGAGTTTGTCGATCACTGTGTGGAAGAGTCGTGGGATTAGGCAATATTTTAGTGAAAAGTAATAATTATAAAATGCTAAAAATTAAAGTATTGATTAAGGGTACTTTAGCGGGTTTATTCTTTAATCCACCCATTGAAAAGTAGTATGTCTATTTTTACAGCAGAACAGGGGAACAAGTTTATATGTTAAATCGAATTCAACTTAATAAATTAGATGGAATCCTGTTTGTTTGTGGATACGTTCCTGTTTTGATACTTGGAATTTTAAGTACTTCATCTATTTCATATTCTTTACCAATCGAATTTTTTAGCAAAATGGTAATTGCATTTTCAATCATTCTTTATACTGCAAAAATACTAATTAACGAATATCAAATTAAAGAATTCTTCTTGTATTTAGTTTTGCTAATTGTATTCTTTGTATCTTATCGACAGTCTGGTAGTTGGTCATTAATTACAATGTTCATCTTCATGGCATCAAGTCGAAATGTGGATCCAAAATTAGTCAATAAAATATATTTCGTAATTTCGTTGGTGTTAATTATTGCAATCGTCTTTGGTGCATTAAAAGGAATAATTCCCAATTATGTGTTTTATCGAGATGGATTGAGTAGAGCTTCCTTGGGAATTATCTATCCAACCGATTTTGCTTCACATATTTTTTACTTGTTGTGTAGTTTTTCATACTTACGTGGGAAAAAATTTGGAATTATTGATTTTGTATTAGTCATCGGAATTAGCTATTTAGTTTATACCCAAACAAATGCTAGGTTAAATTTTATCTGCGGGATTCTTTTAGCTTTAGCCATGTACTTAGTAAGATGTGACAAGAAAAATTTATTAAATAACTTTACACGAATGATGCCGACTGCTGGTGCTGTAACGATGATTTTCTTAACGACAATTTATAATCCTGGAAATGATTTTTTGAATAATTTAAATCAAGCATTATCAGGTAGATTATCAATCGTGCATGAAGTTGTATCTCAGTATGGATTGCATTTATTCGGGGCAAATATTGTTCAAAATGGTCTTGGAGGTCCGTCAGGATTAAACTTCAACCCGTTCTTAACCAAATATGTTTTCATCGATTCAATGTATTTACGATTTTTATTGATGTATGGGATTGTCAGTTTGATATTAGTATTGATTGTCTTATATTTCATGGTAAAAAAAGTTCAGGATAAATATTTGTTGGCTGTACTATTAACGATTTTTGTTGCCGCTGCAATTGAAAATCATTTGCTAGAATTTGCCTACAATCCTTTTTTAATTATTTTGGCTTCCGCATTTTTCAATAGAAATAATTTGCCCAACTCTTGTTTTTCGAAATCTGAAATAAAAGATTTTGGTGATGATTTTGAAGAATGGGAAGATACTTCTACAAATACCGAAACACCATTGTTACAACCAGAATGTACTCAACAAAAATCCAATTGGGGAAAACCACTTTAAAAGATTTTAAAGAAGTTGGTCAGATTTGTTTTTCAAAAAGCACTAATAAATTGATGAGATCTAAAACCATTATTAAAGGCATGGTCAGTGGCTTTGCCTTCAATCCTAAAATAGAGAAAGTACATCAATAAAGAGGAACAAATATGAGATATCTAGTAGTTGGATCCGGATTGTTTGGATCGGTGTTTGCTCATGAGGCAGCAAAAAGAAATCATGAAGTGAAAGTGATTGAAAAGTCCAATCATATTGGTGGCAACGTTTACACCAAAGAAATTGAAGGGATTCAAGTTCACCAATATGGAGCTCATATTTTCCACACAAAAATGGAAAACATTTGGGAATATGTCCAGCAATTTGCTGAGTTTAACAACTATATTAATTCTCCGGTAGCCAATTATAATGGTGAAATTTACAATTTGCCATTCAATATGAACACATTTAATAAGCTTTGGGGTGTGATAACACCTGCTGAAGCGAGAGAAAAAATTGAATCTCAAAAACACGATTATGTTTTAGAAAAAAATCCAAAAAATCTTGAGGAACAGGCTATTTCTTTAATTGGTCCTGATGTTTATGAGAAGTTGGTTAAGGGTTATACAGAAAAGCAGTGGGGACAATCAGCCACAGAGTTGCCTGCCTTCATCATTCGAAGATTGCCGGTTAGATTTACTTACGACAATAACTATTTTGATGATCCGTATCAGGGTATTCCGGTCGGTGGATATACTCAAATTATTGAAAAAATGTTGAGTCATGACAAAATTGATGTCGAACTGAACAGTAACTTTTTTGATAAAAGATCAGAGTACTTGAACTCGGATTACAAAATTATTTTCACTGGAATGATTGACCAATTTTTTGATTATCGCTTAGGTGATTTAGAATATCGAAGTTTACGATTCGAGAATGAAGTTATCGATACCGATAACTATCAAGGAAATGCCGTGGTTAATTACACCGATGCGGAAACTCCATATACCAGAATTATTGAGCACAAGCATTTTGAATTTGGAAAAGGTCAGAAAGGAAAAACCGTAATTACTCGTGAATATCCCAAGAAATGGAATCGAGGGGATGATCCATATTATCCAATCAACAATGAGCGAAATAAAAAACTATATTCTTCGTATGTTAAATTGGCCAGGGAAGAAAGTCCCAATGTTATTTTTGGTGGTAGATTAGGTCAGTATCGATACTACAATATGGATCAAACGATTATGGCAGCGCTCCAAGTTGTTAAACGTGAGTTCGAAACGATTAATTAATGAAATTAGTTAAGAATTATTTCTATAATGCGTTTTATCAAATTTTTGTCTTGATTGTCCCATTGATCACAACACCTTATCTAGCGAGAGTTCTTGGTCCTAAGGGTGTCGGAGTCAATGCCTACACAAGTTCAATTGTTCAGTATTTTATCTTGCTTGGCAGTCTCGGAATAGGACTGTATGCCAACCGGCAAATTGCATTTATTCGAGAGTGTAAAGAAGAATTATCAAAGACATTTTTTGAGATTTTCATTGTTCGGATTCTGACAATGCTAATTTCATTAATACTATTTATGGTTTTTCTCTGTTTGGTTAAGCAATATAAAACCTATTACTTGGTACAGTCAATAACTGTTTTGGCGGTGGCTTTTGATATTTCCTGGTTCTTTATGGGATTGGAAAAATTCTCAATAACTGTAATGCGTAATATTGTTGTTAAAATCATTACAGTGATTTGCATATTTTTATTTGTAAAAACTTCCAATGATCTTATTAACTATGTTTTGATCCTTTCGATATCTACGTTAATAGGAAATCTACTATTATTTCCTAATTTGATGAACATTATTGAATGGCCAAAATTCAAACAATTAAATCCACTTCGTCATGTTTGGCCATCTTTAATTCTATTTGTTCCTCAAATTGCGACTCAAGTTTATTTGGTATTAAACAAAACTATGTTGGGTTCATTAGTATCTGTACAATCTGCAGGATACTTTGATCAATCAGACAAAATAATCAAAGTAGTACTTGCAGTTGTAACTGCGACGGGTACCGTTATGCTTCCTCGCGTTGCCAATACTTTTGCAAAAGGTGATCACGTTCGGACCAAACAGTATTTGTATGATAGTTTTTCTTTCGTCACGGCTATATCTATTCCCATGTCCCTCGGATTAGCTGCAATTACTTCAAAACTTGTGCCACTATTTTTATCTCCGAAGTTCAACGAAGTAATTCCAATTATGCTGGTTGAATCGATTGTAATTGTCTTGATTGCGTGGAGCAACGCAATTGGTACTCAATATCTCTTACCTACTAAACAGACAAAATCTTTCACTGTATCTGTGGTTGTTGGTGCAGTAGTTAACTTAATTGCTAACATACCTTTGATTCTATTATTGGGTGCACTGGGTGCGGCAATCGCCACTGTATTATCCGAGATTGCTGTTACTGGCTATCAACTATTCTACGTCAGAAAGCAAATAGAATTTAAAAAGCTCTTTACAGACGGATATAAATATTTCATAGCCGGAATTGCGATGTTTGTATTAATCGTTTTCTTGAACCAACTATTGAAACAAACTTGGTTGTCACTTTTCATGGAGATAATCATTGGCTCACTATTTTACGTTGGATTATTAGTTTTATTAAGAGCAAAAATCATAATTCAAGCAAAAATACTTTTAAAAACAACAAGGAAAAAATCTTAATTTATGCATAAAAAGAAAAAGAAGCACTTACTTAGAAACTCCTTCATTGCTTTGTTTTTGATGATGTTCATTGGTGGCGTCGCATATGGTACAACTACATATCGTGGCATCAAGAATTCGGTGAACAGTTCATTTAAACCTGTTGGAGTTAAAAAGGACAGAGATGTTAACTCTCAACTTAAAAAGAAAAAACCTATCTCAATCTTGCTTATGGGTACTGATACTGGAGCTTTAGGACGTGATTACCAGGGTAGAACTGACAGTATGATGATTTTAACGTTGAATCCTAATACTAATAAAACAACTATTACCAGTATTCCTCGTGACACTGCAGTTAAAATTCCTGGATATCCTGAAGAATCACCAGCCAAAATCAATGCTGCTTATTCGGTTGGTCAAACTAAGACTGCTATTACTACTGTTCAGAAGTTGTTGAATATTCCAATCGACTTCTATGTTCTTATCAACATGGGTGGTATGGAAAAGGTTATCAATCAAGCTGGTGGGGTGGATGTTACTCCTACCTTTACTTTTGAATATGAAGGCTATCGTTTCGCTGGTGGGATGAATGAACACATGGACGGTAAGGAAGCATTGGCATACTCTCGAATGCGTTACGACGATCCTGATGGCGATTACGGTCGTCAGAAACGTCAAAGACAAGTGTTCACTGCCTTACTTAAAAAAAGCAGTTCTATCCAAAGTTTGTTGAATCAGCAGTTTATTAAATCACTTTCGAATCATACACAAACTGATTTAACTTTTGATGAATTAACGACTTTGGCCAAAGACTATCGTTCTGTTCGAGACCAAACTGAAGAAACTCATTTACAAGGTCAAGGTGTACAGATCAATAAACAAAGTATGGAAGTAGTCAAAAAGGATGAATTGCAACGTGCGACTGATTTCATTCGTAAGAATTTAGATTTGGATCATGAAACTACTGGAAACATTCAGTACGATCCAAAATAAAGAAAGGTCGAAAACCATTTGGTTTTCGACCTTTTTGCATACAATTTAAAAGTTAATATACTTATCTTCAAACATTGTACAAAGCTTGATAACGACACTCGATATTGCTACTGACATGACAGCCAATCCAAACGATACCCAACCTGTAACGAAAATATTTCCGATACAAACGATACCATCTATGACAAACAAGCTAATGTATTTATCGATTTCAAAATGTCGATGGATGATCATCGGTGGAACAGTGGTGCCACCACTAGACATATCTAGCGTATAAAGGATAGCCAGACCGATCCCGAATATAATACTTCCTATTATTACGGAAGTGAAGGGATGTGGTATCAAATTGATCACAGGCGTTATTAATAGGAACAAAGGTAAAACGAAACTTCCAAAGATGAGTTTAACGGTTGTCATTCTCTCTAAATAGAAGTAGGAGATTACTAGCATTACAATGTTGATCCCAAATACGGAGAATGATGTTGGGACATCGACCGCTTCATATAATAGGATGGCAATACCAGTTGCTCCACCTGCAGCAACCTTGCTTGGTTCATAAAACATGTTGATACTTAAGGCAATAAGTTCCAATGCAATCAGCATTAAAACTACTTTTCCAGTCATTTTCAGTATTTTTTTCTTCATAAATACTAATATATCACTAAAATTGTAAAATGAGCAACTGAAAAGATGGTTGATATACCAACGTTTGCAGAGCCATTTTCATGAATTGTTTCACTGACATTACTAAGGTTACATAAAACAAGTTAAACTGTAACTTGCTTTGCGATGTTATGTAACATTGGCCTGCTATTATAACTCTCATAGCTTAAAGATAGCTAAAGAAATTTAGAAAAAGTAAGGATGTATATAATTCATGAAAAAAGTATTATCAATCGCGTTCGTAAGTGCTATGGCACTAACAGCTTTAGGAATCAAAACAAGTACTTCAGAAGCTGCTACTACAATAGATAGCAGTCACGTATCAGTCGTAGCAGGTGATACTTATAAGAGTATCGCTGCTGCCAACGGTGTAACAATTGCAGAATTAGAACAAGCAAATGGCCGTGTAGTTGGTGGCTTTGACCTTATCTTCCCTGGAGATATCGTTACATTGCCAACAACAACTGCAGTACAACAAAACGTGCAAGCACAAACTCCAGCTCCTGCACCACAAGAAGAAGTTCAAGCACCTGCACAAACTCAAGCACCAGTTCAAAACACACAAGCACAACAATCAACAACACAAAGCTCATCTACATACTCAGCACCAAGTACAACAACTTCAAGAGGTCAATTTAAGATCAGTTTCTATGACCCAGCAGTTCTTGGATCAAGCATGGGTTATGGTGGTGTAGCCGCTAACCTTTCAATCTTCCCTCGTGGAACACAATTGAAGATCACATTGGCAAATGGCCAAGTAATGTACAGAACAGTTAATGATACAGGATACTTTGCTTACAGCAATCCTTATCAATTAGACGTTGCAATGCCTAACAACCAAATTCCTTCATACGGAATTACATCAGCTACTGTTGAAGTAGTTCGTTAATATTCAAGTGAATAAATAATAAAGGAGCTTCCCTTAGGGAGGCTCCTTTTTGAATGCTCTATTAGAATAGCGAAGAATTTTTACATGGTTCGAAATATAATCCGGTGTTAAAGGATTTTGAATATTTTGGAAATACTTGAGAAAAAATCGGTAAAAATTTTTGCTCATCAAGTGAACCTCCTAAAATTTTCGCAAATCAAATCTTTAATACACCTATAGAGTATCATTTTATTTAATTTTTAGGGTGAAAAACGATTCTTATAAATAATATATATTTTAAAATATTGAGATTCATAACGCTGACGTAACGGCCGAAATCCTTTTGGATCAGGATACTGCACGGAATGTCAAAATGAAATTAATATTCAATTATTAGAAATTTGATTAGTAAATTAAAATTTATTCTAATAAAACTGTTGACAATCTTATTGGATGTGTTTAATATTTGACTCATCTTAAAAGTTAAAACTAATTACCAAACAATTTGATCAGGGGAAGTAGTTTAAGTTTTGAAGTACAGAAAGCCTTCATTTGCTGAGAGAGGGTCGATAAACCAAACGAAAATGACCTGTGATTGGTGCGCTGAATCCTCAGGATAAAGTGGCAATGGTCGGTACCCATTACAGTACACGCGTATTTATGTACGTTGTTAAGGGGACAACTGTAAGGTTGTTCCAAATTAGAATGGTACCGTGGGAAACCGCTTCTAAAACAAATTAATTTTTGTTTTGGAGCGGTTTTTTTAGTTTTAAAAAGATAATCAATAGGGGGAATCAAACATGAAAAAGTTACGTGGAGTTTTATTCATTGTTATAGCAGCATTTTCAATCTTTGTATTAGCAGGATGTGGCAGTCAATCGTCAGAAAAGACTGTCAAAGTAGGAATCATGGCATCGGATGAACCAATTTGGAAACCTATTCAAAAGAAACTTAAGAAACAAAATATTGATCTTAAACTTGTAACATTCAATGATTACAATCAACCAAATCAAGCTTTGGAACAAGGTGAATTAGATATCAATGCGTTCCAACACATATACTTCCTAAATAACTGGAACAAGGCGCATAATGCAGACTTAGTTCCAATTGGGAAAACATTTATCGCTCCATTGCGTGTTTATTCAACAAAAATTTCGTCTATCAAAGATTTAAAAGATGGCGATAAGGTTACCTTGCCAAATGATGCTACTAACGAAGGCCGTGCCTTGGAGTTATTAGAGTCAGCAGGCCTTATCGAGCTCGATAAGGCCAGTCTACCAACTGTAAAAGACATCACTAAATACAATACGAAAATCAAGGTAACACCACTAGATGCCGCTCAGACAGCTCATTCATTGGATGATGCTACTGCTGCTATTGTTAACAATACAATTGCTGCAGATGCCAAATTACCAGCTAAAGAAGACATTTATACTGAAAAGATCACCAAAAAATCTGAACGTTGGGTCAATGTGATTGCTACTACTAAAAAGAATAAAGATAATGCAACTTACAAGAAGATCGTGAAAGCATATCAGACAGAATCAAACGCTAAGAATCTTAAGAAAATATACAAAGATACAACGTTACCAGCATGGAATATGAAATTCTAAGAGAAAATTAATATACTTTTTCTGAAAATTAATATTTAAATTTGACAATTTAATTTTCAAATTGTATTATCAACTCAACGATAAGTAACAAATTATTAACTAAACAAATTGATCAGGGGAAGTAATTTGGATTCTGACTTACAGAAAGTTCTCGTTTGCTGAGAGAGAACAGATGATTCAAGAGAAAATGACCTGTGATTGGTGCGCTGAGTCCAAAGGGATTAAGATGCAATGGGTGGTATCCATTATAATACACGCATATATTTCGATGTATGTTGTTAAGGAGGTAGGTGTAAGTCTACTTCAAATTAGAATGGTACCGCGATAAGTCGCTTCTAACTAGATTCATATGAATCTATGTGGGAGCGACTTTTTTTGTTAGATTATAATTTTGCTTGTTGATAATATCCTCAAGGGGGCGACTATTTATACCAAATTTAGTTAAGATCCGAGAATATTGGCCGATATTCAAACAGAAAATTTAGTTCAGATTTAAGGGGAAAGTAATGAAAAAGTCTTATCAGATGTGGAAAACTCCACTATTAGTAATTGTTGCATTGTTTATCTTAGTTTTGACAGGTTGTGGAACTCACAACTCAAGTAACACTGTCAGAGTTGGTATAAACGCTTCAGATGAACCAATTTGGAAAGAAGTTCAAAAGCAAGTTAAAAAGGAAGGTATAACCATAAAAATCACTGATTTTTCTGATTATAATCAACCAAATACAGCTTTAGCACAGGGTGGCTTGGATATAAATGCCTATCAGCATAGATATTTCTTAGATGCTTGGAACAAGTCACACCACACTCATATCGTACCGATCGGTGATACTATCATTGAACCTTTAGCCTTGTATTCTCATAAGGTAACTAAAGTAAGTCAATTGAAAAAGAATGCCAAGATCACGATTCCAAATGATACATCTAATGAAGCTCGTGCACTCCAATTATTAGCATCAGCTGGATTGATCACACTGAAAGATAAAAAGTTACCTTCTACTAAAGATATAACTTCTAATCGATTGCATTTGAAATTCACGACATTGGATGCTGCACAAACTGCTCGTTCGTTGGACGATGTTGATGCAGCTGTCGTTAATGGAAATGTCGCTAGTGATGCCAAATTGAATCCAAAGAAGGCAGTTTTCTGTGAGAAGATCACTCAAAAATCCAAACCATGGATCAATGTGATCGCAGCGGATAGCAAAGATAAAAATAATAAGAATTTGAAGAAGGTCGTTAAGGCGTTTCAGTCTAAAGCTACCGCAAAAGTTATTAAGAAAGTATACGGTGGCAACGCAATTCCGGCCTGGAATTTGAATTTGAAATAATTCGGGGGAATCATAAATGAAAAGATTCGGGAAAGTTATTAAACTGTTACTACTGTTCAGTGCAGCACTTGCATTATTCGTGCTTGCGGGATGTGGAAATCAAAGCTCAAGTGATAAAACTGTCAAAATTGGGATTATGGCATCAGACGATAGAATCTGGAAACCACTTGCTAAAAAGTTAAAGAAGCAAGGAATAGATTTGAAATTGGTTGAGTTTACAGATTACAACACACCTAATAAGGCATTAACTCAAGGTGAAGTCGATATCAATGCTTTCCAGAATTATCATTTTATGAATGATTGGAACAAAGCAAATAAAGGAAATATCGTTTCAATCGGGGATACTTATATTGCACCTCAAAGAATTTATTCAAAATCGATCAAGAGTGTTAAAGAACTAAAAGATGGAGCCAAGGTTGCTATTCCAAGTGATTCAACTAATGAAGATCGTGGATTAAGAGTTCTTGAGCAAGCTGGTTTGATCAAACTAAAAAAGGCTTCATTACATACCACTAAGGATATTATTGAAAATAAAAAGAATTTAAAAATCACTCCTTTGGATGCTGCCCAAACCGCACATTCATTATCAGATGTTTCAATGGCAGTGGTAAATAACGATATTGCTGAAGATTCAGGTTTGAAACCAAGTTCAGCTATCTATGTCGAGAAGATAACAAAGGCATCAAAACCATACGTTAACTTTATTGCTACTACTAAAGATAAGAAGAACAATGCAACATACAAGAAAGTTGTCAAAGCATATCAAACGAAATTCATTGAAAACAAGCTAAAAGAAATTTACAAGGGTTCAACATTACCAGCCTGGAATTATAAGTTCTAATCTGTTTTGAGGGGGAATTTGAATGTCGAAATTATCAGATCCATTAATTCAAAAATCAATCACACAATTGAAGGACTATATTGCTCTTCCATCTGTTTCTGCTAAGCAACAATCTATTCCAGAAACAGCTGAATTTCTGAGAAAGTTGTTATCAGATTTTGGTGCTGAAGCTACAGTTTGGAATGATTTTGATCATCCTGTAGTATTTGCCGAAATAAAGTCCAAAAAGCCTAGCGATACAACGATTCTCATTTATAATCATTACGATGTTCAACCAGAAGAACCACTTGAATTGTGGAATTCTGATCCATTCAAATTAAAAATCACTGATGATAAATTTATTGGCCGGGGAGCTTCTGACTGTAAGGCGGATTTGATCAGTCGGATTACCGCTCTAAATATTTATCGTGATGAACATGGCGATTTACCTTGCAACGTGAAATTCTTAGTTGAAGGTGAAGAAGAAGTAGCCAGTGAACATTTAGAAAAATACTTAGAGAAGTATCAAGATAAGTTGTCTTCTGACTTGGTCATTTGGGAATCTGGAAGTAAGAATGAACATGAACAATTCAGTTTTACAGGTGGTAATAAAGGTGTTTTGTGTTTCGAATTGGAAGCCACATCTGCGGATATTGACTTACATTCATCATTCGCCGCTGTCGTCGATAGTGCTACATGGAGATTGACACAGGCTTTAAATTCACTTCGTGACCAAGATGGAACAATCAAGATTCCAGGATTTTATGATGATGTCAGAGAACCCACTGAAGTTGAAAAGAAGTTAGTTGATGATGCGATAACTCCTGACTTTGAGACCAAATGGGGACTTACAGTTCCATTGTTAGCAAATAAGTCAGTTAACTATAATCTGACCTTCAGTCCAACTATTAATATAGAAGGATTGAGTTCAGGCTGGGAGGGTTCAGGTGTGAAAACTGTTGAGCCCAAGGCTGCAAAAGCCAAGCTGGAGTTCAGATTAGTACCTGATCAAGATCCACATGACTTATTCGACAAATTAACTAAGTATTTGGAAAAACAAGGATTTAAAGATATCAAAGTTACTTATCTATTAGGTGAAAAAGGATATCGTTGGGATTTGAATAGTCCCATTGTTAATACTTTGATTCAAACTGCGGAAGAATTTTACAGCGGGAAAGATAAAGTTGAAGCTTTACCTTCTAGCCCGGGCACTGGTCCAATGTATTTAGTAAATAAATATGCGAAAGCACCGATTGTTTCTACTGGTGTCAGTTATGCAAAAGCCGGTGCACACGCACCAAATGAGAATATTAGAATTCAAGATTATCTTGATTTTATTGATTTCTTTGATGAATTTTTAGGAAAATTAGTGAAGGAGTAATTTAATGGTAGAGAAAAACGGAATTATTCAACTAGAAAATATCGACGTTACTTTTCATAGCGAAGGTAAGACGGTTGAAGCAGTTAAAGATATTTCATTAAATATCAACAAAGGTGATATTTTTGGAGTTATTGGTTATTCAGGAGCTGGTAAAAGTACGTTAGTACGTGTTATCAATTTGCTTCAAAAACCTACTTCAGGAACGGTTATTGTTAATAATCAGAATTTGACTAAATTGAGTGCAAAGGAACTTCGTGTTGCTCGTAAGAATATCGGAATGATTTTCCAACACTTTAATTTGATGAATTCATTGACAGTTTTCGGTAACGTGGACTTTCCTCTACGTGATTCAAAACTTTCTAAAAAAGAACGTAAGGAAAAAGTTGAGCATTTATTGGATCTAGTTGGATTGTCAGACCGTGCAAATAACTATCCTTCACAATTGTCCGGTGGTCAAAAACAACGTGTTGGTATCGCTCGTGCTTTAGCTAATGATCCTGAAATACTTATTTCAGATGAGGCTACAAGTGCCCTGGATCCTAAAACAACAACTGAGATTTTGACATTGTTGGGTCGCTTAAATAAAGAGCTTGGCATCACAGTGGTGATCATCACTCACGAAATGGATGCTATCAAACAAGTATGTAATCGTGTTGCTGTTATGGAAAGCGGAAAGTTGATTGAAGAGGGTGACCTCCTGACAATTTTCGGTAGTCCTAAACAAAAGCTTACTAAGGATTTCGTTAATACATCTACCCAAGTCAAACAGGTTCTTGACGAAATCAAAGAGAGTGGACTTATTAATTCAATTTCTGGACGAGTGGTTGAACTTAACTATATTGGTAATGTTACTAACGAGCCGCTGGTTGTTGGTATCTACAAACGTTTCAATGTTGAAGCTAATATTCTATTCAGTAATATCGAACGTTTACAAGGGACAACTGTTGGAATCATGATACTTGCTCTAAAGGGTGACGATGACAAAGTTGTTGAAGCAATCAAATATCTGAATGATCTCAACGTAAATGTTAAAGAAGTAAATCTTGAAGAAAGCGAGGGAGAATAATTATGTCACATTTTTTCAATACGTATTTTCCTAACGTGGTTGCCAATTGGTACGGTGATAATGGATTTGTTACATCAATCTGGCAAACACTTTATATGACGGTTATTTCCGCAATATTTGCCGGTGTTATCGGTATTATTTTAGGAATCTTATTAGTTACGACAGCACAGGATGGTATTACACCTCACAAAGCTTTCTACGAAACATTGGATAAACTAGTTAACTTATTCCGTTCTATCCCATTCGTAATTTTGCTAGCTGTTATCGGACCATTTACTAAATTAGTTGTTGGTCAAACTATCGGACCTAAGGGTGCGCTAGTACCATTGATCATCGGTACTGCACCATTCTTTGCCAGACAAGTTCAATTGGCTTTGGTTGAAGTAGATAAAGGTGTTATCGAAGCTGCTGAAGCAATGGGGCTTTCACCAATGCAAATTATCTTTAGAGTTTATTTGAAAGAAGGACTTCCTGAGTTGATTCGTTCAGGAACTCTAACAACGATTAGTTTGATTGGTTTAACTGCCATGGCTGGTGCCGTTGGTGGTGGTGGTCTTGGTAACATGGCCATCAGTGTTGGTTACCAACGATTTGAGAACGACGTAACATTTGTTTCCATGATTTTCATCTTGATATTGGTCTTCATTATTCAAGGTATCGGTGATTTTGCCGTTAAGAAATTGGAACATTAATACATTAAACAAAATGAGCAGGGGAAGTAATTTGATTTCCGATCAAGAAAGCCACAATTTGCTGAGATGTGGTAGACGAATCAAATGAAAATGACCTGTGATTGGTACTCTGAGTCGATGTGATAAAGAAGTAATGGTCGGTACCCTTTACAGTACACACGTATGATTTCGTACGTTAATGAGGGGGAAAGTGTAAGCTTTTCCTAGGGTAGAATGGTACCGCGACTGTCGCTTCTATATTTTGTATAGGAGCGACTTTTTTTATAAAAAATTTCTGGGGAGAATATATCAATGAAGAATACAATTAAAAAGTTTGGTGCTATTCTAATAGCCGCATTATCAATATTTATTTTAGTAGGTTGTGGTAGTCAAGCTTCTGCGGATAAAACTAAGACTGTCAAAATCGGAATTACAGGCTCGGACGATCGAATATTAAAAGCTGTCGGTAAAAAAGTTGCCAAGGATGGAATCAAGATAAAAGTTGTTCAATTTTCAGATTACAATCAACCAAATACAGCCTTGGATCAGGGAGAAATCGATTTGAATTCCTTCCAAACATACATTTTCCAAGATGACTGGAACAAGACTCATCATACAAATATCGTTTCAATTGGTGAAACTATCATTGCTCCAATGAGATTATATTCAAAGAAAATCAGTAATTTAAGTGAACTTAAAAAAGGTGATAAAATCGTTGTTCCCAATGATGCAACTAATGAGGGACGTGCGTTGACACTATTACAAAGCGCCGGTCTAATTACCTTGAAGGATGTTAAATTACCAACGGTTAAAGATATTAAAGACAATAAATTGAAGTTAAAGATTTCAGAAATAGAAGCTACACAGACAGCACGTACACTTGGGGATGAAACTGCAGCTGTTGTTAACAGTGGTGTAGCTAGTGACGCAAAATTGGATGCTAATAAAGCTGTTTATAGTGAACAAATTACTGCCAAATCAAAACCTTACGTGAATATCATTTCCGTAAATAAGAAAGATCAGAACAATCCAACATACAAGAAAATTATTGAAGCTTATCACTCTGATGATATTGCTAAGCTAGTTGACAAGTATTACAAGGGTCATGAAAAAGCAGCTTGGAATTATAAAGTATTGCAATAATATTGAGAGCTAGGGAGACCTAGCTCTTTTTGTTTGACTTTGTGAATGAATCAATCTATAATTCATTCAGTAATAAAAATGGTGGTGATTTGATGGATGATAAGAAGCAGAGATTATTTGATGCAGCTCACGTATTGTTTTTAGAACGAGGATTCAAGAAGACTAGTATTGCTGATATTGCAGCATTAGCCGATGTAGCAGTTGGTTCTTTCTATTTATATTTTCAATCAAAAGAGGACATTTTTGTTGATGTCTATAATTTCGAAAATGAAAATATTAAGAGACAAATCATGGAGAAAGTTAATTTAGATGATGATCCAATCAAACTTATCCGAGAAGTTATTGACCAGATATTCAAGTTATCGAGTAACAATGCAATCTTGCAAGAGTGGTTCAATAATCAGAAGTTGAATCAAATCATAGCTGAGCAGAATTCTTCAGCTGTCGAAGATAGCTTGATCTACTCAACCTTAATGAAGTTGATTGACCGTTGGATCGAAGAAGATTTGATCAAGGATGGCATGAGTAAGGAAAGAATGGTCAGCTTGTTTGATGCATTGACTGTGATCGACTTTCATCAAAGTGAGATTCAAACTAAAGATTACTATCAATTATTAAACGATTTAATTGAAGGAATACTAAGCGTGATTTTAAAATAACTTGAGAAAGTTATTTTTTTTAAAAGATGATGAATGAATTTAAAATATATTCATTCAAACGAGGAGAAATCAAATGAAGAAAATAATTTTAGGGGTAATTATCGTTGTTGTAGTTTTAACACTTGCAGTGGTTTTGATAAGTGCAAGTGGTAATAGAATAGATGTTAATAGTTTTTCAGTTTCAAAACTTGAGAACAAAACAACTCAAGTAAGTGGGGATGTTAAAGCAGTCAATCTGAAAGTTAGAACAGCATCAGTCAATATTAAAAAGGGGACTCAAAATAAAATTGAATTTCAAAATATTGTCCCTGATCAATTTGAAGTACAAGTTAAGTCTGGAAAACTCAATCTAATTCAGCATGATTATGCTAAACATCATTTGGAAGTGGGCAAGTCAGCTGCAATTACTATTGTTCTGAAAAATAGTACGGATATTAAGAAGTTACAAGTTGACCAATTGAATGGTACGCTGAAACTAAATAATTTAACTACTGATAACTTGCTAATCAATCATGTTAATGGGACGACATTGAGTAATGATTTAAACGTGAGAGATTCAGGTAAATTAGTTAAAAAGAATGGTAAAACGTCGTTCACCAAATTTAGTAGTCCTGGTCTCAAGGCATCAGTGAAAACTGGAACATTTAAACTTAATGGAACTAAGAAATCCAACGACTACAATGATAATAAAGATGCTCAATTTGTAATTAATAGTGGATCTGGTCAAGTATCTGTCACAACGAAATAAGTGACAATATTGTAAGGTCATCGTAAGCAATTTAAATGTACTAATTTTACTCAATATTTTAATATGTATATATAAAGAAAAAGGGGAAATCAAAATGCATATTCCAATTAAAAGATCTAAAAATAATAAAATATTTGCCGGAGTCGTTGCCGGTGTTTCAGAACACTTTGGATGGAACGTTGCTCTAGCACGTGTCATCTGGGTTTTACTAGCAATCACCCCAGCAGTACCAGGTATCATCGCATATCTAATATTTTGGTTATTAATGGAAGATCCAGACTAAGAGGAGGCAATTTGAATGAATATTATTCCAATTAAAAGATCACGTACAAACGTAGTTTTCGGTGGGGTCATTGCCGGCCTATGTGAAAAATGGGGCTGGAACCCAACCGTCGGACGTCTGTTATACGTCGTATTAACATTGACATCATGGTTTGCCGGAATTCCAGTTTACCTAGTATTATGGTTGTTGATGGGAAAACCTGAATAAATAAAAATGACGCCTGTCCTGGTGAAAACACTAGTTTAGGCGTCATTTTTTAATTTATTAAAGCTGTTAGTTGTTCTTTTTCTTCATTTGTTGTGTGACGCAATGATTTGATCTTTCGAACAGTCAATTTTGCCATTTTAGATGTTGGGTCAGATTTAATTATCTGATAAATTTTTTCTTGATTATTAGGGAAGATGACAGCGTAAAGCCATGCCTGCGCCATCTGAACGTAATAATCGTCGCTATTAATTTCGGTTGAAAGTTTCAAATTGTTATCGTTGTATTCAGGCAGATTATAGAATTTTAGAAGAAATACTAGTCCGCTTCGTTGAAGCCAGGGATTACTACTATGAAGATAATTCTTTATAGTCTGGTAATATTCATCTCGGAATTTTGTGACTTGTTTAAAATGGATCACCATATCGCAAGTTGCCCATGAGTTTGATTTACTTAGATACTCATCACAAAGTTTAGTAAATTCATCCAAATTTAGTTTCATATTACTTAGCACATATGCTTGGATAATTACAGATTCATAGTTTTCGGTACCAGCAATTTTCAAGAAAGCATCAGGGTTTCCCTTACTGATTTCTTTACCGATACTTTTCAATTCACTCATCGATATTCCCAAAACTTGGTAACCGGTACGGACGATGGTTTCTGCACGTTTACGAAATTTGGCATCTCCTAAACTTTCTAATTCTGTTAAAAATAAATTGTAATCTTGCGTTGACCAGTTCGATTCGCTCAAGTTAAATAGCATAAATATTTAGCTCCTAATTGTTGAAATTGATGGTGATCACTTTATTTCTTTAAAGCAACGTAGTAATCCCAGAATTTATCTGCCACTTGTTGTTTGGTCATTAATTCCCACTTCTGGGGATCTGAACTCTTGGACAAAAGTGTAATGCGATTAGTATCAACATTGAATCCGGCGTCACTTTGAGAGACATCATTAGCCAAGATGACATCAGCATTCTTAGAAATTAATTTCTTTTCCGCATTAGCCAGTAAGTTCTGAGTTTCCGCGGCGAATCCGACTACGAATTGTTCTTTCTTATCTTTAGCAACCGTTTTCAAAATATCAGGGTTCTTGGTCAGTTCAATTGTGTAAGTCTCTTGATTGTCATTCTTTTTGATTTTTTGGTCAGAAACGTGGACAGGTTTGAAGTCGGAAATTGCAGCAGCCATTACCAGTACATTGGTCTTGGCAAATCTAGCTTGCAATTCAGTCAACATTTCTTCAGCTGAATCAACTTGTACTACCTTAATGTTCGACGAAAGCTCGGCATTTTTGACTGTTGTAATAAGCGTGACATTCCCACCTTTGTTAGCTGCGGATTTTGCCAGAGCAATTCCCATTTTTCCAGAAGAACGATTACCAATGTAGCGAACAGGGTCAATCGGTTCTTTCGTACCACCTGCAGTGACAATGATATCTTGTCCTGCCAGTGAATCATCTGAATCAATTGCATTGTTGATATGCTTCATGATTTCAGGCAAATCTGCTAAACGTCCTTTGCCAGTTTCTCCTTCAGCAAGGAAGCCACTGTCGGGTTGAACCACTTTGACGCCGATATTGACCAGTGTTTCTAAATTTTTCTGGACGGGAGGATAGTTCCACATGCTGGTATTCATGGCAGGAAATACAAGTTTTGGTGAATCCGTTGCCATCAAAGTTGTCGTAGTCAAATCGTCAGCAATACCGTTAGCCATTTTACCGATAACATCTGCGGTTGCAGGTATGACGACAGATAGGTCAGCCCATCTAGCCAATTTGATGTGGGGGATGAAATCATCTTCACTTGATTGAGCGACAAAGTTGTCGGTTAAAACTGGATGTTTGCTCAGTGTCGCAAATGTCAGTGGTGTGACGAATTTGGTGGCTGATTCAGTCATCACAACTTGAACGTCTGCACGATTTTTAATCAATTCTCTTACCACATTTAGTGCTTTGTATGAAGCAATTCCGCCAGTAACGAAAACTGCAATATGCTTTGATTCGAGCATGTTTTCACCTCAAAAGTTTCTTTGTTATAATTGTTGAATTGGAGGGTCTAAAAAATGAATACTTCGACCATTGAGATAATTATAACAATATTATTGTTCATTATATTAAATGATCCATTATTAAAATTTTTAGAGCATAATTTTGGTGTAGGCTTTTGGATGAGTGAGATTGTCATTGCACTGTTTTTAATACTTATTATTGTATTGTTAAATTTATTAGTGTTTAAAGTAATTCTAAAAAATAGACATAAATAAATTTAAATTAGTTAAAGCTCGGTTTTAGTTATTAGTTATTGATATACTAGGCAAGTAACACAACGAACAAAAGTGAGGATTATATGGACAACATTCTAGAAATTAGCGGATTAAATAAACATTTTGGTAAAAAAATTGCCCTAGATAATGTTGGTTTTAACATTAAAAAGGGTCATATTGTTGGATTAGTTGGTCCAAACGGAGCAGGTAAGTCGACGATAATGAAAGCTGTTTTGGGATTAATAGGAACAGATAGTGGTCAGATCAAAGTTGAGGACGAACTGATCAGCATCAATAACCACCCGGCTTTAGAAAAAGTCGGAGCATTGATCGAATATCCTGGAATCTATCCTTACATGACTGGTAGAGAACACTTAAAGCTATATGCGACCGGTGCTAATGCGGAGAGCAATATCGACCAAATAGTTGAAGAATTAGAAATGACCAAATACATTCAAATGAAAGCCAAGTCATACTCACTTGGTATGAAACAAAAATTGGGAATTGCTTTGGCATTAGTCAACAAACCAGAGTTTGTCATTTTGGATGAACCTATGAATGGATTAGATCCTCAAGCCAATAAACTTCTTCGCGAACTTATCGTTAAGCAAGCAAAGGCAGGCACAACGTTCTTGATTTCTAGTCATATTTTGAGTGAACTTGGCAAAATTGCTGATGATATCGTTGTGATCGAACAAGGTAAGATTATTGCCGATGCTCCAATCGATGAAATTACTCATGCTGACAAGAAATTGATTATTCTTGAAACTTCTGATGACAATAAAGCTCGTCAAATTTTGAAAGAAAATAATTATGCAGTCGCAGATGAAAATAAAGTTATTATTCAACAAAATAAAGAGGTTACATTAGCCAAAATTCTCCGTCTTTTAGTTGAATCTGGAATTGATATTAATGATGTTAAGCATCAAAATGCGGTACTTGAGGATTCATTATTACAAATTTTGAAGGACGACGAAAAGTAGAGGGGATATTTTGACAACACTAATAAAACAAGAATTATATAAAATCAGTAAACGAAAAACCACATACATACTACCAATCATAACTATCGTATTTATGTTTCTCGCAGCGATCATGATCAAGAATGTTTCAGAGTCAGGGGATACGGCGATAGATAGTGCAGCGTATTTTGTTGATCTCTATTCTGGCCTAACTTGGGTCGTATACTTGATGATTTTTGCGGGAAGTACAATTATTACTCAAGAGTTTGAATTTGGAACTATTAAGAATTTGCTTTATCGTAAATATTCTCGTACCGAGATATTGATCAGCAAGTGGATGACATTATTAATAATGAATATTTGTTATTTTGTAATGACTATTATTGTTGCCGTCTTTTTGAAATTCATTTTCTACCCAGATGTTACTTTTGATATGACTATCAACAATCATTCATTGTTTTCTGCAATGTTAATGAATGTACTTGGTAATTTCTTAGTCACATGGATCGTTCTAAGTTTAGTTCTGATGATTTCGACATTATTCAAAAACTCAGCTGTCTCAGTATCAGTGGGTATAGTATTCTACTTTGGAGCATCAGTATTATCAATGTTTCAAACATTGGCAATTCAAAAGTGGGATTGGTTAAAATGGAACCCATTAAATATGCTAAATGTGGGACGACAAGTACAATCTCCAGAAATGCATCAAATGACCCAATTGAGTACAAATTCAATGATTATTGCAAGTTTTGTATACATTATTATTTTCTTAGCAATTGGTTATTACGCCTTTAGATCAAGAAAAAATATTTAAGACATTGTGAGCTTTCCATCCTATTGGAGAGCTTTTTATTTGCCCTTTTCACAAAATACCAGTTATACTGTAATCGCTTTCATTAATATAATAATTTCAATATGGAGGATTTATCATGTCAATAAAGAATGTCACAATAGCTGGTAGTGGTGTATTAGGAAGTCAAATAGCTTTCCAAACTGCATTCCGAGGCTACAATGTTACGATCTACGATATTAATGATGACGTTATTGCCAAAGCAAAAGATAGGATGCATGGCTTGGTTGATACTTACAAAGCGGAAGTACAGGATCAATCAGAACATCTCACGGTTTTCTTGCAAAATGGTGTCTATGAAAGCACAATTTTACCTAATTTGAAAGACACCTTGATAAATGACCTTACGACTTCTAGGAAGAACGCCGAGGCAGTTCCAGGGAGTATCAGCTACTTTACTGATCTTGGAAAGGCAGTAAAGGGCGCAGATTTAGTTATTGAAGCTATTCCCGAAAGAATGGATATCAAAGAGAGCTTTTATAAAGAGCTGTCATCAGTTGCCGAAGAAAAAACGATTTTTGCAACAAATACTTCAACTTTGCTTCCAAGTCAGTTCGCAGATTTAACTGGCAGAAAGAACAAATTCTTAGCACTTCACTTTGCTAATGAAATTTGGAAGAATAATACTGCCGAAGTTATGGGAACTCAATGGACAGACAAGGATATTTATAATGAAGTCGTTGAATTTGCCAAAGGAATCGGAATGATTCCAATTGAATTAAAAAAAGAGCAACCAGGTTATGTTTTGAATACTTTGCTGGTTCCTTTGCTAGATGCAGCTCAAATGTTGCTAGCCAAAGGTGTTGCTGATATTGAGACCATCGACAAGACTTGGATGCTTGCAACTAAGGCACCATTTGGTCCATTTGGTATTCTTGATATTGTTGGACTCAAAACTGCTTATGACATTACTGCCAATGCAGCCGAGAATGATCCTGAATACAAGGAATTGGCCGACATGATCAAGAATGATTACATCGATAAAGGTAAGATGGGAGTTGCTACAGGAGAAGGATTCTACAAGTATCCGAACCCTGCATACAAGCAACCAGACTTCCTAAGTTAATTACAAAATTATTTTCGAGTGGTGAAGGATAATTCCCTCACCACTCTTTTTTTGAGCTCATAAAGTGTAAACTTGTTATTAAGAAGATTTTCCCAAAGGAGAGAGTTAGTTGAAAAGTGAAATGTCTAGTAGAGAATTAAATAACGCTAAGTTATCTCAAAAAGCTGCTGAACAAGGAATAGTTTTACTCCAAAATAAGAATAATGTTTTGCCACTTCACAATAAAAAGGTCGCTTTATATGGTAGTGGTGCATTCGAAACTTATAAGGGTGGTACTGGATCTGGTGATGTTAATCAACGTTCCGTCGTTAGTATTTTGGACGGTTTGGAGAAACACGGATTTGAGGTCTCTTCAAAAGGTTGGCTAAATCGTTTCAAACAATCGTATCTAAAAAATAAATCTCAATATTATCAAAAATTTGCTGGTTCGCCATTGGCAGTTCTTGCCCCAGCATTCAGTATGGACGATCCCGAAATCAGTGACTTCAGTCGAGCAACTATCGGAATATATGTTGTATCTCGAAGCTCTGGTGAAGGTCAAGATAGGAAGAACGAAAAGGGAGATTATCAACTTACCGAAAATGAGTTGGCCAATATTCAGAGCATGAGTCAATTTTATCGATATAGTATTGTCTTGCTCAATGTCGGCGGTGTAATCGATACCTCGTTCGTTGACAGTTGTCCTTTGTTGGATAGTGTCGTGTTAGTATCTCAACCCGGAATGGAAGCAGGGAATGCTATCGCCAATGTATTAGATGGGACAGTTACTCCATCTGGAAAGCTGACCGATACTTGGGCATATAATTTTGAGGATTACTATTCATCAAATAGTTTTGGCCAGAAGAATCCTAATTATCAAGAGGGTATATATGTTGGCTATCGTTATTTTGATAGTTTCAATGTTGAGCCACGTTACGAATTTGGCTATGGATTGAGTTATACAAAATTCTATTTAAATGCTACAAAAGTCAAAGTTTCCGAGTCACAAATTTCTGTCGATGTGAATGTCCATAATATTGGGGATGATCACCGAGGTAGTGAAGTTGTCCAGGTTTACGTTTCCAATCCGCAAACAGACATTCCAACTCCTTATCAAAGTTTACAAGGATTCAAGAAAACTAAAGTCTTACACAGCGATGAGTCTCAAGATTTAAATATAACTATTCCAACTAAAAACTTGGCTAGTTATGACGAGAAAAAATCTGCATTAGTACTGGTTCCGGGCGTATATATTATCAGAATGGGGAACAGCTCTCGTAATACGAAAGTTGTTGGAGAATTCAGGCTTGATGAGGAAGTAATTGTTCAACAGCTTTACGCAAAAATCGTTTCTGAAAAAGATCCTACTATATTGAGAAGCAATAATGTAAAACTTGAACGTACTGTTGGAGTTCCTTACTTTCTACTTAAAGCGGCTAACTTTGAGGATACTGAAACGGTAAAATATCACAATGAGAATGAAGTTTCTTCCTATATAAATGCTGAAAGAGAATTGCCAGGAAACGGTAAAAAGCAAAAAATTCTCAGAACTAATAATTATAATGGAAGAAAGTTGATTGATGTTTTCAAAAATAGGATTGCAATGACAGAGTTTATTGCGACTCTTACTGACGAAGAGTTAGTCAATTTAGATGAAGGAATTCTTCATCCTGAAGATATGGGAAGTATCGTTGGTAACGCTGCTGGGTTAGTTCATGGTGCTGCCGGTGAGACTTTTAGCAACGAACGTCGTGGAATACCGGCAACTGTCAATGCTGATGGTCCAGCTGGATTGAGATTGGATAGGCATTACAAAGACGAGAGTGGTCAAGTTCATGATCAGTATGCAACTGCCTGGCCAATAGGGACTATGTTGGCACAAACTTGGGATACCAACTTGGTTAGTTCATTAGGTAAAGCAGTCGGCATTGAGATGAAGGAATTTGGCGTCACCATGTGGCTGGCACCTGGAATGAACATTCATCGCAATCCATTAGGTGGTAGAAACTTTGAATATTACTCCGAAGATCCAGTTCTGTCAGGTATGATATCTGCAGCTGAGGTCTCAGGAGTTCAATCGAACTCAGGCGTTGGAGCCACGGTTAAACATTTTCTTGGTAATAATCAGGAGACTGACCGAAATACTGGAAACAGTATCATAGGTGAACAAGCATTGCGAGAGATATATTTGAAGAATTTCCAAATTGCAATTGAAGCATCTCAACCAATGGCAGTTATGAGTTCATACAATAAGGTCAACGGGACCTTCTCTGGTGAAAACTATGAATTGTTAACCAATATTCTGCGTGATGAATGGCATTTTGAAGGATTGGTTATGACTGACTGGTTCAGTTTAGCCGACCCAGTTGCCAGTATGCATGCTGGAAATGACTTGATAATGCCAGGTGTAAGCCAAGATAAATTACTAGCTGCAATTTCAGATCTTGAACCTGAATTCAATGACGATGGAAGCATCAAGACTCGAGATATTTTTGATATTGCTAGTATGAAGCTAGCTACAGTTGATTTATGGAATGACTTTGATCCAGATGTTTCTGGTACAGACTTCGTTAAAATTCATATTGCGCAAGCAGAAAATATGAGTGATGATTTGCAAGCCATGATTTTATCTGGCGAAGCTCAAATTGTTACTCCTAACGATTTGATTATTACTGGAAATTGGAAAGATAATAATAATTTATATATTGGTGATCTACAAAAATCTGCAATGCATATTTTAAAGGTAGTCATGAAAACTGATCGTTTTGCTGAATTGATCAGTGAATCGCCACAACCTTACAATGCAGGTATGAAATTGAGTAAATATTTCGAATAAAAAAAGTCGTTAGGAAATTTTTCCTAACGACTTTTTGAGTACTGATTAATAGCGGTTCAATAGGTCGACGAATGAATCAACAATGCTTTGGAAGAATGTAGTAGTTCCTTCTGAAACTTTACCATCTTGGTCAAGCATGTTTGTGACGTTACCTAGGTATGCCTCAGGTTGTTGTACAACTGGCATGTTTAAGAATACAAGTGATTGACGTAAGATGTGGTTTGCACCAAATCCACTAATAGCACCAGGAGATACACTGACGATAGCTGCAGGCTTCTTGTCCCAAATGCTTTCTCCGTATGGACGTGAGCCAACATCAATAGCGTTCTTTAGTCCACCAGGGATAGAACGGTTATATTCTGGAGTTACGAATAGGACACCGCTCATTTCTTTCATCTTATTTCTAAACTTTGTATATTCTTCAGGAGTTTTACCTTCAACATCAATATCTTCGTTGTAAAGTGGTAGATCTCCAATTTCAACGAATTCAGGAACATAATCCTCGGGGAACAAAGGTACCAAATTATTGGCAATTTGTCTTGTGTATGCACCCTTTCTTAAACTTCCGACGATAACAGCAATTTTCTTTGACATATACTTACCTCCATTTATTTGATTACTACTATTTCAATCTAGCATTAAAAAAATCTTGAAACAAATGATTGTTCTCGGAAAACAAATATTTTTTTAATATGTTAACTTTATTTTCTATTAATGCTTGTGCTTTTGTCGATATATTAGCTTTCAGCCAGTCAAATGTGACGTGTAAAAATAGTAAACACTCAATTGTGAAGTTTACAGCAAGGTCATAACAAAATTCATAAAAAATAAAATAACTCAAAATACTATAAATAATTATCACCAGATTAAATAATATTACGAGAATGTTACAAAAACATCATTTGCGCAATTTTATTTATTGTTGCTGTAATATTAATGAAATATAAATCTTGTATAGTGTCTCTCTGTTGATACAACAAAACCGGAGGGATTAGTTGATAAAGCAATTTAAATTAGAAGCCTTATTTTTCTCAGGATTAATGTTAGTAAGTTTTATGGGATATTCAGCAAATGTTTATGCCGATACTGATAATAATGATACAAAAATCGAGAACGTTAACTTAGGGGATACATTAAACGTAGAAAACCTAAAAAACACAAAGGCCACAAAAAACAAGTTAAATAAGAAAATTTCATTACCTGGTAACAAGGAAGTTATTCCTGGTATCAGAGGTAGCGAAAAAGATAACGACTTTAAAGCCGTTCAAGAACCAAAAGAAGAACCAGTTGTTGAAGCTGCACCCGTAGCTCAACCAGAACCTGTTGCACAACCTGTTCAACAACAAGTTGCAACACCACAAGTACAAGCAGCAGCACAACCTGCTACTCAAAGTATGGGTACATTCAAAGTTAGTTTCTACGATCCAGCTTCACTTGGATCAGGCATGGGTTATGATGGTGTCGCAGCTAACTTGAGCGTGTTACCTCGTGGTACAAGAATTAAAATTACAACTGCACAAGGGGATGTGTGGTATAAGACTGTTAACGATACAGGAACATTTGCCAGTGCAAATCCTCAACAAATTGACGTTGCTATGCCAAACAGCATGGTTCCTTCATACGGAATCACAAGTGCAACAGTAGAAATTATTGGATAATTTATATTAGGGAGTCTAACTACAAAGTTAGATTCCTTTTTTTGTTGTAGAATGTAGGTACAAAGGAGTATTTGCGATGAAAATTTTTGGAATGACTAGTAATGATTTGAAAAGTTTAACGGAATTTGATCAAGAAATACCTGAACCTGAGAATCGCGATATCTTAGTTGAAGTTCAAGGTGTTTCTATCAACCCAGTTGATATTGCCACACGTAAACAACTAGACGATGTCCTAACTGGTCCCAAAATCTTGGGCTATGACGGATATGGTAGGGTTTCTAAACTTGGTCCAAAGGCTACTAAATTTTCAGTAGGAGATATTGTCTTTTTCGCTGGAGATTACAGCCGTGACGGTAGCTATCAAGAATATGAATTGATCGATGAAAGATTGGTGGCTCTCGCACCTAAAAAAGTTGATATAGCACACAGTGTTGCTATGCCACTTGTAACTTTGACAGCGAGTGAATTACTTTATGAGAAATTAAATATAGATCCGAATGAAGATAATAGTGATAGAACAACTTTGATAATTAATGGTGCCGGAGGTGTTGGTTCAATTGCCATCCAGTTGGCACACCAAGCTGGTCTCAAGGTAATTGCCACGGCTTCAACTGATGAAAAAGTAAAATGGGTCAAGAGTCTTGGTGCAGATTATGTAGTGGATCATCATAAGAATTTGATTGAGCAAGTCAGAGGACTTGGATTCCATTTTGTTGATGACATAATTGGACTAAGCGATAACGATCCGCACTGGAATGAAATCGTTGAATTGATCAAGCCGTTTGGAACATTTGCGACGATCACTAATCTAAATGAATCCAAGATTGGTGATTTGAAACAAAAATCTGTCAACTTTAAGTGGGAATGGATGTTTACTAAAGCATTCTTCAATATGGATGAAATGTCAGAACAAGGACAATATTTGGAAAAATTATCAAAAGGTCTAGATGACGGCTCAATTAGGTCAACAATGACTGAGTGTGTCAAAGGCTTCAATGCCGCAAATCTTCAAAAGGCCACTGAGATGGTCGAGGCAGGCCACATGATGGGCAAAGTTGTTGTAATCAAATAAAAAAAGCTAAGGCAATTGCCTTAGCTTTGGTTTAAATCAAATCAAAATGTTTTAGTCCGTTGACGATACCGTTATCAGTATTGTCAGTTGTTATGAAGTCGGCTATTTCTTTGACCTCGTCAATACCGTTACCCATGGCAACGCTGTGATCAGCAAATTTGATCATTGGAACATCATTAGCTCCATCGCCGAACGCATAAACGGGTTTGTCTTCCAAATCCAATCCTTTTAACATGTGTTTGATACCATGCATCTTTGATACGTCTTTTTTTACAGTATCAATGGAGTAATCACCAGTTTTAAAGAAATTCAAATCTGGGAACATTTCTTGATATCTCTGTGGACCGTTATGGGAGATAACGATGATCATTGGAATAGTTGTCTTCTTGTAAAATTCTGGATCTAGCTCAGGTTTTGCCAAATGGACTGAAGAATAGAATTCCTCAACGATTGGTGCGTCTGAATGTAGTTTTGTTACTTGAGAAGAGTGCATAGCAATGATGTCACCAAAGTCTTTTGCTGCAGCCATAACAGATTCAATTGTTTCGTCATCCAAACTGCTTTCATAAATAATTTGGTTTTCTGATTGGATATAAGCACCATTTAAAGTAATATATGAGTCAATACCAGTTGCTTTAAGGACATGTTGCAGCTCATTAGTTGCACGTCCAGTGCTGATGACTGGTAAGTAGCCATTTGCTCGAAGTTGTTCAATTGCTTCAGCAACGGAATCGTCGATTTGAGATTCTTTGTTCATCAGAGTTCCATCTAAATCGAAAAATACGGTTCCTTTATAGTTATTTTTCAAAAGATCACCAACCTAATTTAAAATAGTCACTTATTACATATTAACAAGTTATACAAAAATGTATAGTCAATTAGCACAATCGACGAACGGAGATAATGTCAATGAAAATACTAATGATAGAAGATAACAAGTCTGTATCCGAAATGATGGGAATGTTTTTCCAAAAAGAAAATTGGGATGCAACCTTTGCATATGACGGTAACGAAGCTGTCGACTTGTTCAATGAAAGCCCAGACGACTGGGATATGATCACACTTGATCTTAATTTACCTGGAAAAGATGGTATGGAAGTAGCCAAAGAGATCCGTGAGGTCTCAAAGACTGTTCCAATAATCATGTTAACTGCTCGTGATAGTGAAAGTGATCAAGTTTTGGGATTGGAATTTGGTGCCGACGATTACGTTACAAAACCATTCAGTCCGATAACTTTGATTGCCAGAATCAAAGCTATTCATCGTCGTAGTGAAAATATTGCTGAAGAAGCAAGTAAGAATGGTGTCCCAGCAGGCGCCGACGATTCAGCCGACGATAACGAATTCGATATTGATACAGGCTTCTTCAAATTGAATTCTGATACGCGTGAAGCCTATTTGGATGGCAAGGAGATCCCAGACCTTACACCTAAGGAATTTGATTTGCTCAAAACTCTAGCAAGTAAGCCAAAACGAGTTTTCTCACGTGAACAATTATTGGAACAAGTCTGGGACTACGACTATTTTGGTGAAGAAAGAACTGTTGATGCTCACATCAAAAAGTTACGTCAAAAGATAGAAAAAGTCGGACCACAAGTTATTGAGACTGTCTGGGGTGTTGGTTACAAGTTTGACGACTCTGAAGTAAAGGCTAAGTAGGACGAATGAAATTAATTTATCAGAATATGTTAAGTTTCCTGATCGTTATTTTGACGACACTGGGGATTATTTTGTATTCAGTTACCAGTACCTCAACGACTTGGGAATATAATCGGACTTATCAAGATTTGGAAGGTTACGCTAGTAATCTAGAAAAAATTGCGCTAAAGACTGATCCGACTACCGGTAGGATGCACAATATAACTGGTGAGAATATTCAAGTTGTGGAACAGGTCTTGTCAAATCGTAATGTCCAATTTGCTATTTTTAGTCCCAATAACCAGCAAGTTTATCCAGCTCCACCTGCGGGCAAACAATTGGGGTTAAAGAAATCTTATTGGGAAAAACTCAAACATGGTAAGACTATTAGAAATATTCAGAGCACTGGAAATACTGAAGGCAATCCCAATTTAAAGGGTAAATCTGATATCAGTTACGTTTATGTGCTGATGCCGTGGTTCCAAAACGGTAAGTTGGTCGCTGTTGTTTGGGCTGGATCAGATGTCAGTCAACTCCAGACTAATATTGGACAAATAAATAATCGACTTTATATTGCATTGCTTATTTCATTGTTAGCAGCGATAATCTTGAGTTTCTTGTTGTCGAGATATCAAGTCAACCGTATCAACCGACTACGTAGTGCTACCAAAAAGGTTGCTAATAATGATTTCTCTGTTCATATCGAAAGTAAGAATAGGGACGAATTAGATGACCTTGCCGACGATTTCAATAGCATGGTTAAGTCACTAGAAGCGTCAGACACTGAAATCAAGCGTCAAGAGCAACGACGTAAAGAGTTTATGGCAGATGCCTCGCATGAAATGAGAACGCCTCTGACGACTATTAATGGACTTTTAGAGGGATTGGCTTATGATGCCATTCCTGAAGAATCTAAAGGCCAAAGTATTGAATTGATGCGAAATGAAACCAATCGTTTGATTCGTTTGGTTAATGAAAATTTGGATTACGAAAAGATCAGAACAAATCAGATCACTTTGGCAAAGCGTGTCTTCGATGCCAATACGCCATTGGCTGATATCGTGTCACAACTGCAACAAAAAGCTGAAGATTCAGATGATAAGTTGAATCTTGAGACTCCAGAGGAGCACTTGAATACTTTTGCTGACTACGATAGATTCGTTCAAGTCATGTTCAATATCATTCAAAACTCGATCCAATTTACTGATCATGGTGAAATCACAGTCAATGGATATCGTGCTGAAGACCGCCATGCATCTGTCTTTAAAGTTCAAGATACAGGTGTGGGGATGTCTGAAGACCAAGTCAAAAATATTTGGGACCGTTATTACAAGGCTGATCCATCACGTAAGAATCGTAAATACGGTGAGTCAGGATTGGGATTGTCGATTGTCCATCAATTGGTCGAAAATCATGGTGGAGAAATAAAAGTCAAAAGTAAACTTGATCAGGGGACGACCTTTACTGTCTTGTTCTTTGATGAAGGTTACGAGCATAAAGTTGTTCATGAATAGACTTACTGGAGTTTGGAGTAAAATCCAAACTCTTTTTTATTGTTGGCAATTTCTGTACAATTGAATCAACTTGAGAGAATTGTTTCTTTGAATCTCGTCTAAAAAAATATGAGGTGAATATTGATATGAGTGATTATCGTATTGAAGAAGATACTTTGGGTCCAGTTAAGATACCAGTAAAGGCATTGTGGGGCCCTCAGACTGAGCGTAGCCGCCATAACTTTATCACGGGACCAATTATGCCAACTTCAGTCATACGTGCTTTGTTGGCCATTAAGAGTGCAGCAGCAAAAGTTAACTTGAATCTAGGAGTCTTGGATAAAGACAAGGCAGAATTGATCCAGGAGTCAGTTGCAAGTATTTTAAAACTGGACGATCCCGAATTGATGAACGATTTTCCACTTCATGTTTATCAAACTGGCTCAGGTACGCAGACTAACATGAACGTTAACGAAGTTATCAGTAATGTTGCTATGCGTATTGATAAGAAAATTGAAATTTCACCAAATGACGATGTTAATCATTCACAGAGTTCAAATGACGTTTTTCCGACTGCTATGAATGTTGCAGCTGTGCAAGCTGTGGAAAAAATGTTGCCGGTAGTTGAAAGCATCATCAGTGAATTGGAAATTAAGCAAGATAAATATTGGGATGTCGTCAAGATTGGACGGACTCATTTACAAGACGCAACTCCATTGACCTTTGGGCAAGAGATCAGCGGCTGGATCAGTATTCTGAAACATGATCGAGATTACTTGCAGACTATTTCCGACACTTTGTTAGAATTGCCGATTGGTGGGACAGCAGTTGGGACAGGTTTAAATGCACCTGAAGGATTTGATGAAAAAATGGTTTCAGAATTGTCCGATAAGTATCAACAAAAATTTGTTGTCGGTAACAAGTTCTATGGTTTAAGTGCTCATTCAGGACTGGTTATTACTCATTCTGCTATCAAAACATTAGCCGGTGATCTTTTGAAAATTGCCAATGACATCAGATTCTTAGCTAGTGGTCCTCGCGCGGGGTACGACGAATTGAATATACCAGCTAACGAACCAGGATCATCAATCATGCCCGGTAAAGTTAACCCAACTCAAGCTGAAGCTTTAACAATGGCTGCGGTTAAGGTAATGGGTAATGATGTGACAGTTTCGACAGCAGCAAGCCAAGGTAATTTTGAAATGAATGTTTACAAACCTGTAATCATTGAAACTTTCTTGGAATCTTGTGATGTACTGACTGGTACGTTAGAGATGTTCACTGAAAAATTGATCAAAGGATTGACCGTCAATCAAGGACGAATGACGGAATTAGTTGATAATTCATTGATGACAGTTACTGCCTTATCACCACATATTGGTTATCATAAGGCGGCTGAAATAGCACAATTGGCAGATAAAGAAAACTCTACTTTAAAAGCTGCAGCAATGAAATTAGGTTATTTGAGTGAAGAAGATTTTGACAAGTATCTAGTACCTATCAACATGACAAATATCAACAAACAAAAAGACTAACCTCGCGGTTAGTCTTTTGTATTGTAATTTTTGACATAATCCCAACTGTCGATAGGTGATCTATCTGTTCCGATTTCTGGTGCATCGGTCCTGTACATTGAAGTTGTGGATTGATTGTTATTTTTAGAATAAATACTTGTGGATTTCAGACCAAGTGCTGAACGTGTATTGATAAGTTGGTTGATCTGATTCTGATAACTATAATTCTTTGGATCAACCGGAGTGAATCCAGTTGGAGTATAGAATCTCAACAAATTTTTATTGTTGACTGTATCTGAAATCTGCAGTTTCTTGTTAACTTGTTTTTGCCAACGTTCGACTTTCTTCTTCAAAGCTGGATCAGTATTCAAATCCATTTGTTCACCAGTTTTATTTTTATAAACAACATAGTCGCCATCGTTTCCCTTAATAACAGTATAGCTAGGTGTAACGAAATTCTTATTTCTAAAGGCAATCACAGGGTCATGAGCTTTGGAAAGTAGGTCAGTTCCTACTTCAATATAACCTTTAGAATTTACACCAGCTAGATGAAGCAGGGTTGGAAGAACATCGATTTCACCACCATAAGTATGGTTGATCCCACCTTTGAGACCCTTCATATGGATCATGAATGGAACACGTTGTAGCTGTGTATTATCAAAATTGTTCCAATCGTCAGTGTTGTATCCCAGAAGTGGTGCCAGAGCCGTATTTTGGCTGTTAGAGAGCCCGTAATGATCACCGTAGAGAACTACCATCGAATTGTCATAAATGCCGCTATCTTTAAGATATTGGAAGAATTCTTGAACAGCACTGTCCAGATAATGTGCGGTCGCGAAATAATTATTTACTGCATCATTATTAGTATCTGGACGAACAAATCCATCATTATCTTCGTCAGGAAGAGGGAATGGATAGTGGTTAGTGACCGTGATGAATTTTGCATAAAACGGTTGTTGCATTTGTTCGAGATATTTCACACTTTCGGACATCAACAATTTATCCTTCAAGCCGTATTCCAAACTCGAATCATTAGTCTGCTTGAAGTAACTTGAATCGAAGAAATAATTGTATCCCATGTTCTTGTAGACATCATTACGATTCCAGAATGTTCCGATATTTCCATGGAAAACAGCACTCGTGTAACCTTCTTTTTGACCAAGGATTGCCGGTGCCGCTTGGAAAGTGTTGTCAGTTCCCAGACTTGAGAAAAATGATCCTTCAGGAAGTCCAAAGAGACCAGATTCCAACATCGTCTCAGCATCACTTGTTTTACCTTGGCCAACTTCATGGTAGAAATTGTCATACGACATCGTGTTTTTATCATTGTAAAGGCTGTTCAAGAATGGTGTGACTTCCTGTCCATTTACCTTCATACCGATCAGAAATTGTTGAAAACTTTCCAAATGAATGATGATGATATTCTTACCTTTTGCTTTACCAAAATATTTTGGATTCGGTGCAGCGTAATTGTCCGACTGGTACTGTAGAACGTTATCCATATCAGTACCAACAGCTGTGGAACGAACCTGACTATTTTGGGCAGTTTTGATTGAGTCATATCCAAGATAAGCATTCAAACCAAGATATTTAACGATATAGGCTTTATCGAAAGTTCTCCCCAAAAGTTGTGGTCGATTACATTCCGCCAACATTAAGTTAAGTGAGAACAACATGAGACCGATCATTGAGACCGCGAAGGCGTTCAATTTTCTGAATGGACGAGGGTCCATCTTTATGAAATGAGTCAGGAACAATACTAAAATTATTATTAGGTCGATCCAGAACAAAAAGTCGTGTGGAGCAATCAAATTGGTAGCACTACTTCCAAGTCCTTTGGAAACTTTACCAACACCGGTTATCGTATTGAATGATAGGAAGTCAGTGAATTCACGATAATACAAAATGTTTCCATAAAGTAGTATCGATTCAATGAAATAGATCACACCCATAACGATATATGATACTTTAGATTTATTGATATAGAGCGCTATTCCTAGTAGAAAAACGGAAGTGGCGATAGGGTTGATGACTAAAATTAAATGCTGGATCACATCGGCAATTCCTAAAGAGAAATCTACATAATAAGCAATAATAGATTTTATCCACAAGAACACGATCAACATGGTCATAAAACCCAACCGTGTGTTTAAAAACTTTTTTATGTTATTCATTTAAAAATCCTTTATATATTTTAAAATTACTTTATGTGTGTAAATAATTAGAAGTAAAATACTTAGTTGTAAGTATAATACGTAATAAGTCAAAAATGGGAAAGAATGAAAAAAATGATATTTTTAGGACCGTTATATAATTACATCGCGAACCTGTATGCGGATCGAATCAATCATTTTCCGTTGATTCGACTTTCATTTTATGCTGCTGACAAAGCTATATTATACACGCTGTTTTTTATAATTATTAGAATCATCTGGCTGAAGGTCAGACATCAGCAGACTACGAAAAATCATGAATTTTGGCTGGCAATATTTGCCTTCTATTTGTTCTTGCTATTTTCACTGACTGTCTTTAGGGATGGGTATTTTCTCTGGCAGTTCAAATTTTATTGGCATCGATCGTTGGCAGACGTCAATTGGGAGCCGTTAGTCCAAACTTTTAAGTTGGCGCAAGGACAATCGATCGTCGATTTTATTTATAATTTGTACGGAAATATTGTTTGGTTTATTCCAATCGGAATTTTCATACCAATTCTTGGAAAGAAAAATCGAGGCTTTTGGCGGGTAGTCTTGATAGGTGCCTTAATATCAGTCTCAATCGAGATTTTTCAATTTATTTTACGCACGGGAATTTCAGATATTGATGATGTAATTTTCAACACGATTGGTACTGCAATCGGATTCATGTTATATTTTATTTGTCATATTGTGAAAAAACATATAAAAGGTTTGAAATTTTGATTAAAAATGATTAATCTAGTTTTTGGAGATATGGAGGAGAAGAAATGACACATATTAAATTTGATGATTCAAAATTAGGTAAGTTTGTCCATGACAACGAACTTGGTGAAATGCAAGCAATGGTTACGGCTGCTGACGATGAGTTACGTAACGGTACTGGTGCTGGTAACGATTTTCGTGGTTTCGTAGATTTACCTGTTGATTACGACAAAGATGAATTTGCTCGTATCAAAAAAGCGGCTAAAAAAATTCAATCTAACTCAGAAGTATTTGTTGGTATCGGTATTGGTGGTTCATACCTTGGTGCCCGTGCAGCAATCGACTTCTTGAGCTCATCATTCTACAATATTAAAAATGAGAGAGATGTTCCAGAAGTTTACTTCTGTGGTAACTCAATTTCTCCTAATTACTTGTCTGATTTACTTGAAGTTATCGGAGATCGTGACTTTAGTATCAATGTAATTTCAAAATCAGGTACTACAACAGAACCTTCAATCGCATTTAGAGTTTTGAAAGCTAAATTGGTTGAAAAGTATGGTAAAGATGGTGCTAAAGACCGTATCTTTGCTACAACTGACCGTGCTAAGGGTGCTTTGAAGAGCGAATCTGATGCAGAGGGCTACGAAGAATTCGTTGTTCCTGATGATATCGGTGGACGTTATTCAGTACTTTCAGCTGTTGGTCTATTGCCAATCGCCGTTGCCGGAATCGACATCGACAAGTTGATGGAAGGTGCTGCAGCAGCACGTACAGATTATTCATCATCTGACTTAAACAAAAATGAAGCATACAAATATGCTGCTTTAAGAAACATCTTGTACCGTAAAGGCTATACAACAGAATTGCTTGAAAACTACGAACCAAACCTACAATACTTTGGAGAATGGTGGAAGCAATTGATGGGTGAATCAGAAGGAAAAGACCAAAAAGGTATTTATCCTTCATCTGCTAACTTCTCAACTGACCTTCACTCACTTGGCCAATACATTCAAGAAGGCCGTCGTAATTTGATGGAAACTGTAGTTATGATCGACAAACCTCGTCACGACATTGAAATCCCTAAGGAAGCTGAAGACCTTGATGGTTTGAAGTATCTTGAAGGAAAGACAATGGACTTTGCTAACAAGCGTGCATACGAAGGTGTTGTTCTAGCACATACTGATGGTGGCGTTCCAGTTATGAGTGTTCATATTCCAGAACAAGACGCATTTACATTAGGATACTTGATCTACTTCTTCGAAGCAGCTGTTGCAATTTCTGGTTACTTGAATGGTATCAACCCATTCAACCAACCAGGTGTTGAAGCTTACAAGAAGAACATGTTCGGATTACTTGGCAAACCAGGATTTGAAGAACTTGGTAAAGAATTAAACAAGAGACTATAATATTTTTATTAATAATAAAAAGATGGAGACCTTCTGGTTTCTGAAGTGCACCCTCTTAATTGGAGACAATTAGGAGGGTGCTTTTCTATGGCCAAATATACGATTGACCAAAAATTAGAGGCAATTTCAATGTATGAATCTGGACAAGGTAGTACTAC